>JAHJNJ010000037.1 GCA_018820925.1 Gammaproteobacteria bacterium
ACCCTACAACAGTGTGTAGGATGGGTGGAGCGAAGCGATACCCAACATTTTCAACATTAGCGATGGGTATCGCTTCGCTCCACCCATCCTACGATTTTGGTTCCAGCTCGTTCGGCTTGGGATAAAAAAGGAAAATAATGATTACCACCAACACCTCCCCCTACCCACACCTGTTGCAGCCACTTGATCTTGGCTTCACCCAATTGAAGAACCGCGTGCTGATGGGCTCCATGCACACCGGTCTCGAAGACGGGCGCGATCTCGCACCGCTCGCGGCTTACTTCCGCGAACGGGCCGAGGGCGGTGTGGGATTGATGGTGACTGGCGGTTTCGCACCCAACATCGCGGGCTGGACCAAACCTTTTGCGGGTCGGCTCTCCAGTTCGCGCGCGGCGCGCCGCCACCGCATCGTGACGGACAGCGTTCACGCAGCAGACAGCAAGATCGTCTGCCAGATCCTGCATTCCGGACGCTATGCCTTCCACCCGCTGGCCGTCGCACCGTCGGCATTGAAGGCGCCCATCTCGCCGTTCAAACCGCGCGCGCTTTCCGCCGCAGGGGTCGAACGCCAGATACGCGATTTCGTGAATTGTGCCTGCAAGGCGCGCGAGGCGGGCTATGACGGCGTCGAGATCATGGGCTCGGAAGGTTATTTCATCAACGAGTTTCTCTCCGCCAAAACCAATCGCCGCACCGACGCCTGGGGCGGCGACTACAGCAACCGCATGCGCCTGCCGGTGGAGATCGTGCAACGCACGCGCGAAGCAGTCGGCAAGGATTTCATCATCATCTATCGTCTGTCGATGATCGACCTGGTTCCGGAAGGCAGCACGTGGGACGAGATCGTTCGGCTCGGCATGGCCGTGGCACGGGGCGGTGCGACCCTTATCAACACCGGCATCGGCTGGCACGAGGCGCGTGTGCCTACAATCGCCACCAGCGTGCCGCGCGCCGCCTTTGCCTGGGTCACCAGGAAAATGAAGGAAGAATTTTCAGCGGCGAGAATCAGCACCCCGCTGGTCACATCCAATCGCATCAATACGCCCGAAGTCGCCGAACAGATATTGGTCGATGGCTGCGCCGACATGGTGTCGCTGGCGCGCCCCCTGCTGGCCGACCCGGCTTTCGTAAACAAGGCAGCACTCGGCCAGCCGCAATCCATCAACACTTGCATCGCTTGCAACCAGGCCTGCCTGGATCATATCTTCAAGGGCAAACTGACCAGTTGCCTGGTCAATCCGCGCGCCTGTCACGAAACCGAACTGGTCTACACACCCGCCTCCGCGCCCAAGCGCATTGCAGTGGTCGGTGCCGGCCCGGCGGGCATCACCGCTGCCACCATTGCCGCCGAACGCGGGCATGAAGTGCATCTGTTCGAGTCTTCGACAGAACCGGGCGGCCAACTCAACATGGCGAAACGCATTCCCGGCAAGGAAGAATTCCACGAGATGCTGCGTTACTTCAAGTACCGCATAGCCTCCACCGGCGTGAAGCTGCATCTGGGCCAGCGCGTGCAGGCCGACGATCTGAAAGACTTTAATGAGATCATCATCGCCACCGGCGTGCTGCCGCGCGACCCGCAGATTCCCGGACAGGATCATCCGAAAGTGCTGAATTACATCGACGTGCTGCGCGGCAACAAAGACGTCGGCGCAAGCGTTGCCATCGTTGGGGCGGGCGGCATCGGTTTCGATGTGGCCGAATATCTGGTGAGCGGCGGACACTCCACCACGCTGGATGCCGCAGCGTGGCGTGCCGAGTGGGGCGTGGCCGATCCATCCGTCGCACGCGGCGGTTTGGCCCCCGTCGGCCCCAAGGTCGAGCCGCCGGCACGCAAGGTGTTCCTGCTGCAGCGCAAGTCAGGCAAACCGGGCGCGGGACTGGGCAAGACCACCGGCTGGATACACCGCGCGACCCTGCAAGCAAAACAGGTGAAGATGATGAGCGGCGTGAATTACGAACGCATCGGCGATGAAGGCCTGCTGGTCTCCTTCGGCGAGAAGCGCGAGAACCCGACCTGGATTGCCTGCGACAATGTCATCCTTTGCGCGGGACAAGTGCCGTTGCGCGAACTCGCAGATGAATTGTCGGCCCAGGGAAAGACCGTGCATATCGTCGGCGGCGCACTGGAGGCGGGCGAGTTGGACGCAAAACGGGCGATTGACCAGAGTGCACGTTTGGCTGCACGGCTATAAGATCAAATCCTTCCTGCTTGCTTGCCTGATTTGTTCAGTTCCTGCTTGTTTCAAGAAGAAATGCCTGAGCTGTTTGTCGCTCACGCCCATCGCCCCGCAGTCCAGAACACTCTGCTGCATGATGCCTATTGATTCGGCCTGATGGTGTTGAAGTCCGTGCGCCCTGAGCTTGTCGAAGGGTGAATGGGCTTCGACAAGCTCAGCCCGAACGGTGTGAATACTTCATCATGCCGGATCAATAGATGCATTGCACTCATGAAGAGCGCGCACATAATCAAACCCGTCCTGATGACTGGTACGCATCATCAATTACGCACAGGCATTGTTACGATTGCTAAACCTTGCCCCAAGGTCGATACTATATCCAAAGCAGAATTCTGCCTCTCACCTTGAATGAATAATTTATGCGTTCGATCGTTCGCAATCTCCTGATAATGCTGTGCTTGGGAGGCATCATTTCGACTTCGTTTGCTGCGGCAAAAACGGTGGAGATCGGCGTTCTCGCTTTTCGCCCCAAACAGGAAATGTCAAAGAAATGGCAGCCGCTGGGCAAGGCGCTGAAGCGCGCCATACCGCAGCATGATTTCAGGATCGTCGCGCTCGACTACCCCGAACTGGAGCAGGCAGTTTCCGAAAGACGGGTGGATTTTGTCCTCACCAATCCGGCGCACTTTGTATTGTTGAGCAGGCGCCTCGGCTTGTCTGCCCCCCTGGCTACGCTTATCGTTGAAGAACACGGCATACCTCTGACTTCTTTCGGCGGTGTGATCTTTGCGTTGGCCGAGCGTACCGACCTGAAACAACTCTCCGACCTCAAAGGCAAACGTCTGGTCGCGCCTGAATTGGGTTCCTTTGGCGGCTACCAGATGCAGGCCTATGAATTGGCACTCGCGGGAGTGCATCTTCCCGGCAATGCCGTTTTGCAGATCGTCGGCATGCCGCATGACAACGCAGTCAATGCGGTACTGGACGGAAGTGCCGACGCCGGATTTGTCCGCACCGGTTTGCTGGAGTCAATGACAAAGGAACACAAGCTGGATCTGACAAAGATCAAGATTCTGAATCAACAGAACATTGCGAAGCTCCCCCTGCTGCTCTCCACGCGCCTCTATCCCGAGTGGGCCTTTGCGGCCATGCCGCATGTGGACGAAAATATTTCGCGGCGCGTCGCTGCTACCTTGTTCCAACTGGAAGAAGATACGGCGACCACGCATGCAATTGGCATACGCGGTTTTACCACGCCCAGCGACTATTCGCCGGTGGAAGAGCTACAACGCGAATTGAGACTGCCGCCGTTCGATAGCACGCCAAAATTCACGTTGCACGATGTCTGGACGCGCTATTACTGGGAATCCATATCGGCGGTGTGTGCCAGCCTGGTGATCCTGTTGCTGGCGGCGAGTTTGTTATTGATGAACCGCAACCTGAAAACAAAAAGCATCAAACTCGAAAATGAAGTCCGTTTGCGCCACGGCTTGCTCGATGCGCTGGGCGAAGGCGTGTATGGCGTGGATTATCGCGGACGCTGCATTTTCATCAATCCCGCCGCGCTGCTGATGCTGGGTTTCAGCGAAAACGAAATCATCGGCAACGATCAGCATGCACTGTTCCATCATCATCATCCCGATGGAAGCGTTTACCCCGGACACGATTGTCCTGTCTTCCGCTCGCTGGCAGACGACAAGACGCGCAGCGGGGAAGAATGGTTCTGGCGCAAGGACGGCTCCTGTTTCCAGGTTGCCATCACGGTCTCGCCCAACTGGGTGGAAGGTGGAAGCAAGGGGGCAGTGGTGGTATTCCACGACATCACAGAACGCAAGCTCAACGACGAGCGCATCCGTCATATGGCACAGCACGACACGCTGACCGACCTGCCCAACCGCGCGTTGCTGACCGACCGTCTGCAGCAGGCATTGTCCTACGCCAAACGCGACAAGCAGCGCGTCGCCCTGATGTTCGTCGACCTCGATCATTTCAAACCGATCAACGACACGCTGGGACACATCGTCGGGGACTGGTTGTTGAAACAGGTCGCCACCCGCATGCGCGAATGCGTGCGCGATTCGGATACCGTCGCCAGGGTGGGTGGCGACGAATTCGTGGTGCTGCTGCGTTCCATCGACAGCACTGCGGATGCCGTCATGGTGGCCGAAAAAATCCGCAATGCGCTCAACAAACCATTCGATCTCGCCCAGCAGAGTTTGCATATCTCGTGCAGCATCGGCATGGCCCTGTATCCGGAGCATGCCGAAAAAGAAAATGAGTTGCTGGACTTTGCCGATATCGCCATGTACCAGGCCAAGCAGCTGGGCCGCGACAAAGTGCAGGTATTTTCGTCGATCAAGAGCTAGCGCAACATTTTCGTGGCGGTTGCTGGCTGGCGGTACCGCGTAAATATCCCCCGACCGGGGGCTTTAATTTGTGAGCCCCTAAAAGGAGCCGACAAACCATGGATCACCTCAAGGCGGTGGCTTGCGGCCCTGGCCGGGGGGTGGAGCGCCGGGGCGGGTGAACCCTTTCTTCGTCATGCAACTATCCATTGCAGTCTGATCGGCATATCCGTTTGAGTCCTTGGCAACGGACGATGCACAAGCCGACAACGCCGCTTCCAGCGTGGACTTGTCAGGTGCCGTGTCGGAAGTATCGGTAGTCATAGTTGATTCTGCGAATGCGCCGCCGCAGATCAGGCAGCAGAGCAGCGGCAGACAGGAAAATGTTTTCATACAGTCTCCTTGAGCGGGCAGATTGTTGATTCCATCCCGGCATCAATTGGTGACGATGCAACGAGTTGGTATGCTTAGTTTGTATCGCGCCTGCCGCAACGTCATTCTTTTTTACCTGAATTTACTCCCCGCCTACAGCAATTGACTTCGCCATATCCAATAATTCCTGCATCAGATCAGGGGCTGTTTTTTTTGGATGCAGCCCCGACACTGATTGAATTGATGAGGAGACGAGTATGGATAACACCGAACTTTTCGAACAGGCAAAACAAATTGCAACAACGGCTTCCTTGCTCGATTCGAACAAGAACCAGTTTCCGAATGATGCGCGAAAAATCGCGGAGATGTGCGTCGACAACCTGCATACCCTTGCAGAAAAGCTGGCCGGAAACAAAGTCGATAAAATATACATGTAAGCCACCTTGTCCAAACCAGGGAATGCTGCTCGGCATCCGGATGCAAATTCAGGATGCCGGCAGTGTAACTGTAACCGCCAGTCCTCCTTCGGGCCGGTTCGCCGCTGTTATTGTGCCGCCGTGCGCCTGAACAACACGTTGCGAAATCGCCAGTCCCAATCCATAGCCAGTGTAACTGCCGCCCGTCTTGCTGCGAAAGAAGGGTTCAAAGATCGTTGCCAGCTCAGACGGTGGCACGCCAGCCCCTTCATCAAAAACCACGATTCGCCATTCCCGTGTGAACGTATCCTGCCTGGCGGAGAGCGAGATGCGCTTACCCGAGGGTGAATGCAACACGGCATTGCGCACAATGTTTTCAAGCGCGCGAAACAGCAGTTCCTGGTTGCCTTTGACACGAATGTGCTCGGGAATATCGATCTCGACCGTACATTGTTTGGGTTCGGCTTCAAAGCGTGCATCGTTGGCAATGTGATCGAGGAGTTCGTACACATCGACCGCTTCATCCATGTTTCCGGCCATGCCCGAATCGAGACGTGCCAGCGTGAGCAGTTCGCCCACGAGCGAGTCGATCCGTCCCGTGTCGCGTTCCAGACGTGAAATGAACTCCGCTGCGCGGTCGGGCTGTTGCTGCATCAAATCGGTCGCCGCCTGCAACCGGGCCAGCGGTGAGCGCAATTCGTGCGAGATGTCGTGCAACAGGCGGCGCTGCGCTTCCATCAATCCCTGCAGACGGGATGCCATGCGGTCGAAGTCCTGTCCCAGATCGGCCAGCTCGTCGCGTCTTCCGATCATGGATAAGCCGATGCGTGTATCGAACCTGCCGTTGGCAACGGCGTCGAAGGCTGTGCGCAACGCACGGATGGGGCGCGCAAAATACCATGCGAGCAACGCGGCGAAGATCAGGCTCACCACACCTCCCGCAAAAACCGGCAGCAGCGGCGGCATGAATCCGCCGGGGCGCGGCGGCGGTCGCTGTGAGTCCATCCCGGCAGGCGGCAATGGAGGGGACATGCTGGATTGTGCACCCGGTGGCGGAGGCGGCATGTTGGTACGGCCCCCCGCTGCAGGAAAAGGCGCTCGCCCGAATTGATCGCCCGGCGGCGGCGCAAATGACTGTTGCAACCCGGGGCGCAATGCCCAGACAGCAATGCCGACCCCGAAAGCAGTCAACATCTGGGCCAGCCAGAAAATGAAAAAGAATTTCCAGAACAGTTTGCCCATACCCCAACCCTTGATCCGTACCTGCACAAAACAGCCGACGAGACGCCGGCGCTACCGGCGTTTGCACTCACATCACTCCCTGATCAGCATGTAACCCTTGCGAATGACCGTCTGAATGCGCGACCGGCCATCCGATGCTTCCCCCAGTTTCTGCCGGATGTTGCACATGTGCATATCGATGGAACGGTCGAAACGCTGCAACGGACGCCCCAGGGCGTGTTCGGACAATTCTTCCTTGCTGACGACTTGCCCCGCGTTGCGCATCAGCACTTCCAGCAAACCGAATTCGGTGCTGGTCAAATCGACAGTCTGCCCCTCCCGTTCGACTTTGCGCTTCTCGGGCCAGACGGCAAGCGTACCAACCTTGATCGCCCGCGATTCACCTTCTCCGGTATTACCGGTACGTTTCAGGATGGCGCGAATACGTGCGGCCAGCTCCCTAGCTGTGCAGGGTTTGGGGACGTAGTCGTCCGCACCCAGCTCCAGTCCCAAGATGCGGTCGGTGTCGTCGCCGCGCGCCGTCAGCATGAGGACGGGTATCGCGCTCTCGCCGCGTACGCGCCGCAGAACTTCGATACCGTTGATGCCCGGCATCATCACATCGACGACGGCGATGGCATAACGTCCGCTCAGTGCCTCGCGCACACCCGATTCGCCATCGTGAACCATGGTGACCTCAAACCCTTCCTGGGTCAGGTAGTCGCGCAGCATTTCGACGAGCTCCACATCGTCATCGACCAGTAATATCTTTTCGCCCATCCTGTATCCCGCTCCACCAATTTGAACGGCCCGAATGTTATCCAATCACCGGCTGCCGTTGTGGGAGAAAGCCGGTTCTTTACTCAAATTTACGCTGCTTGAAAGCGCATTACAGCCATCCCCGGCACACTCTGCCACACCGACGGTTCGCAATTTCCCCTCCCCGCCGACAACCCGATTACAGGAGAAACATTATGCAGGACGCCAATCCACACGCCCACCCCCCGGTTTCTGCCGGCTTGATGCTATCCATATTGCCTTATGTGCTGGCCAGTGTCGTACTTTGCGCATTGCCGCTCATCTCATTTGCCCTCCCCCCTTCTTCGTCCGCGCCGCCTGCCTGCAAACACTCTGATGCCCCTCGTATTCAAGATGGGGAAACCCCTCCGCCTCCCCTGGAGAGACCTGCGTTGCCCCCCTATCTTTCCGGAATTGATATGACCGAGGCACAAGAAGATATGCTCTTCAAGTTGATGCACGATAAAGCACCAGCCATATTCGAAAACGAAAAGATCGCACGCAAGACCCGGCAACAACTGCATCAGCTCACCGGTTCCGATCGTTTCGATGCCGCAAAAGCGCGATCCTTGGCGGACGCACATGGCCAGGCACTTGCGGAACTTGCCTATCTGCACACGGTAATTCAGGCTCAAATATGGGCACTGCTTTCCGAGGTTCAGCGAACACAGGTTTCCAGACAGCCAGGGCATCCACGCAAAAACTGACGCGGATTGTCTTGACGCAGTTTTACCTGAATTTACGCGGCACGCACTGCAGGAAATGGCAAGCGGGGACGATAATTGCCCCATGTGCACAACGTGATGCACAGCGCGAACCTCAATCAAAAAAGGAGCAAGCCATGAGCAGCATTAGCGGAATCAACGGGAGTAGCACGTGGTCAATGATGCAAAGCATGCGCCAGAAAATGGCGGAGGATCTTTTCGCCCAGCTCGACACATCGGGCCAGGGCTATATCGACAAATCAACACTGCAAACAGCACTGGATAGTGCATCATCAAGTACCGGCTCGACCTCTTCGGCATCGAACGTGGATGAGTTGTTCTCCAAACTCGACGCCAATGGCGATGGAAAAGTCACCCAGCAGGAATTTACCGATACGCTGCAGCAAGTCGAAAACCAGCTCCAGGCCAATGCCAACCTGCAAAGCGGCGGTATGCCGCCTCCCCCGCCGCCGCCAAACGATGCGGGATTTACCAAGGAAGAACTGACCGCCCAACTGAACGAGGTCGGCTCCACTGACAGCAAACGTTCAGCTTTGCTGACGAACATCGTCAACAACTTCGATGAGGCCGACACCAATGAAGACGGCAAAGTCAGCATGCAGGAAGCGATGGCATACGAGCAATCAGCGTCGACCACTGCTGCTTCCACAAGCAGCAGCGACAACACATCCTCGACTTCGGACACCTCTGCAACCGACACGGCGGCCAGAATCTTGCAGCAGATCATGTTGTTGATGCAGGCCTACGGTTCCGATAGCAATTCAAACAGCAACACGCTGTCGCTATTGGCGTAAGCCGTTTCAAATGAATCGAAAAATTGCTTGCGTGAGTCGCAAGCAATTTTTTTGTGACTGACTTCCCTCTGGCAGACGATTGCTATCCGGTTCGACAATTCGACATAACGATGGCATGCCGTTTCTTTACGCCGTCTTTCACGATCCGCTCAATAAAACCACCCCCCTTATACAGCTATAACTTTGTGGCATCCTGCATCGGGTTGGGGCTATGATGTCGCCAAGCGTGACATGCCCAACGCTTTCCCGGGAGGCGCATGAACAAAAACGTCATCTTCACCGATCTGGATGGGACGCTGCTGGATGCGGTGAATTACTCATACACGGCAGCGCAGCCCGCCTTGAACCTGGTCGCGGCAGCCGCTATTCCGCTGATTCTGTGCTCCAGCAAAACACGTGCGGAGCTGGTGGCGTACCGTACACGCCTGAGCAACGCCCACCCTTTTGTTTCCGAAAACGGCGGCGGTATTTTTATCCCGCCAGACTATTTTCCCGGGCCGCTTGAAGCGGAGGAAAGCAATGGCTATCGATTGATCCGGCTCGGCATGCCTTATGCGGAGATCCGCGAGCAGTTCGTCCGCTTGCGCGATCAATTGCATGCCAGGGTTCGCGGCTTTGCTGACATGAGCGTTGCCGAAGTCGCGGCACTAACCGGCCTTAACGAGGCTGAAGCAGCCTTGGCCAGACAACGTGATTTCGATGAGGCGTTTATCTTCGAGGATGGGCCGGATGAGCATTTCCTGCATGCGATTGAAGCAGCCGGTTTGCGCTGGACGCAGGGGCGCATCTTCCACATCATGGGCAACCACGACAAGGGCCGGGCCGTGAAGATGCTGATATCGCTTTACCGGCGGCAATATGGCGAAGTGACCAGTATCGGCCTGGGCGACAGCCTGAACGATCTGCCCATGCTGCAGGCCGTGGACAGGCCGGTGCTGGTCGGGCATGCGGACGGCAGCCACGATTCACGCATCACCATTGCGGATATGTTGAAGACACGGCTTCCGGGTCCCGCAGGTTGGAATGAGGCCTTGCTGAAAATGCTTGGGCAACAGTCTGAAAGGATTGTTGGCTCACCGCCGGATCGGCAAATCCTGATGCAAATTTTCAATGCCGCCCTGGCTGCGGTGGATCCATTCAACGCCGTACTCAAATCGGCACGCGTCGAAAACAATCAGTTGATAGTCACCGACAGGAAATACGATCTCGCCGCTTTCAATCGCATTGTCGTGGTCGGGGCGGGCAAAGCGACGGCACGCATGGCACTGGCCGTCGAAACGCTGCTCGGCAACAGCATTTCTGCCGGTTTGATCGTCGTCAAGGAGGGTCATACCGTACCCTTGTCCGGCATCGAGCAAGTGGAGGCAGCGCATCCAGTGCCGAATGAGGCCGGGCTGCTTGGCGCACAACGCATCCTGCAACTGGTGCGGGATGCCGACGACAAGACGCTGGTCATTTGCCTGTTGTCGGGCGGTGCCTCGGCGTTGCTGGTTGTGCCGGTGGAAGGTGTGACGCTGCACGACAAGCAGGAGACAACACGTTTGCTGCTGGGTGCGGGCGCCTCCATCAACGAGTTGAACGCGGTGCGCAAGCATCTGTCGTCGGTGAAGGGCGGCAAGTTGGCGCAGGCCGCGTATCCGGCGCAGCTGGTGACGCTGATTCTTTCCGATGTCATTGGCGACCCGCTCGACGTGATTGCTTCGGGGCCGACGGCGGCGGACAACTCGTCATTTTCCGATGCGTGGTCGGTGATCGTGAAATTCGGCTTGCAGAATGCGCTGCCGCCGCGCGCCGCAAATCATCTGCGGCGTGGTTCTGCCGGACAGGAACCGGAAACCGTCAAGGCCAACGATGCGTGCCTGGAAAATACGCACAATGCGATCATCGCCAGCAACCGTCAGGCCCTGAACGCAGCACAAGCCGAGGCCGGCCGGCTCGGATTGGCGGCGAAAACGATTTCCGATACCCTGCAGGGCGAGGCGCGCGCGGCCGCGCATTTCCTGGCGCAGGCAGCGCAGTCCGAACTGGCATCGATGAAACCGCGCGAACGGCATTGTCTGCTGTGCGGCGGCGAAACCACCGTAACGGTAAAAGGCGCCGGAACAGGCGGCAGGAACCAGGAACTGGCACTGGCCTTTGCGCTCGAGATCGAAGGCATACCGGGCATGTCCCTGCTTTCCGCTGGCACGGACGGCGGCGATGGGCCGACCGATGCGGCTGGAGCTTGCGTTGACGGCAACACGGCGTCGCTGGCACGCGGTAAAGAGGTAGATCCGCAGCGCGCTCTCGACCAAAACGATTCATACACTTTTTTCAAGCAACTCGACACGGCTGCCGGCACGCATTGCCTGATCAAGACAGGACCGACCGGCACCAACGTAATGGATATGCAAGTCGTAATGTTAAGCACGGATTGTGTTAACGGGTAAAAGGGCGCAATCTGCAACACTCTGAAACTGAAATTATCAGGAGAACATCCGGCGATGAAAACCGCTACCTTCAGATCGGAAGTGAAGGAACAGCTTGAGCGCATCGGGCAAGCCGACATCATCGTCGGCATCCCCAGCTATAACAGTGCGCACACCATCGGCCATGTGGTGCGGGCGGTACAGGGCGGTCTGGCGAAATACTTTCCGGATTTGAAAGCGGTGATCGTAAACTCGGACGGCGGTTCCAGCGACGGCACCATGGAGGTGGTTCACAATTCGTCCATCGACGATTTCAATGCCATCCTGCTGCACCACCGCGTGGAACCGATTGCCAAGATCGCCCTCCCTTATTCCGGCATCCCCGGCAAGGGTAGCGCCTTCCGCACTATTTTCGAGATTGCCGAAATCCTGGATGCAAAAGCCTGCGCAGTCGTCGATTCCGATCTCAGGAGCATCACGCCGGAATGGATAGAACTGCTCATCAAACCCGTTCTGCTGGGCGGATACGATTATGTGTCGCCGCTCTATCATCGGCACAAATTCGACGGCACCATCACCAACAGCATCGTGTATCCGCTTACCCGCGCGCTTTACGGCAAGCGCGTGCGGCAGCCAATCGGCGGCGATTTCGGCTTTTCCGGTGCAATGGCGCAATACTACCTGACCAAGGATGTGTGGGAATCCGACGTGGCCCGTTTCGGCATCGATATCTGGATGACCACGACCGCGATCGCCAATGGTTTCAAGGTCACGCAGTCGTTTCTCGGCGCCAAAATCCACGATGCCAAGGATCCCGGTACCGACCTGAGCAACATGCTCTATCAAGTGGTCAGCTCAACCTTTGCACTCATGGAAAATTATGCCGACAACTGGAAGTCCGTGCACGGCTCGGATCCGGTTCCGGCCTTCGGCTTTGAATACACCGTCGGGCTCGAACAGATCAATGTCAACACCGCGCGCATGCTGACCACGTTCCGCGAAGGTCTCAGGAACCTGAGGGAGATATGGCTCGAGATACTGGGCGCCGGCGATTTCGGCGAAGTCGAGCGGCTGGGGACGCAGGATGATGCAGAATTCCATTTCCCCATCGGCCTGTGGACGAGAGTAATCTACGATTACGCCCTCGCTTTCCATAACAAGAAATTGCCGGTCGAACACCTGATCAAATCGATGACCCCGCTCTACGTCGGCAAGACCGCCTCCTTCATTCTGCAGGCCAGGGACATGGGCCAAAGCGAAGCGGAAGCCGAAATTGAAAAACTCTGCATGGAATTTGAAAACAACAAGGACTATCTGGTAAGCAACTGGAAATAACAACTAAGGAGATGTGCCATGGAAGACTTTCTCGACCTGATACTCGATCCGCTCACGACACTGTTCTCGAAGTTCAAAGTGTTTTTTCCGAATTTTCTGGCCATGCTGGTCATTTTGCTGGTCGGCATCCTGCTCGCTTATATTATCAAGCACTCCCTGGTCAAATTCCTGACCGCGATCAAATTCGACAGTTGGTCGGATCGCATGGGGTTCACCAAGCTCATGCGCAAGGGAGATATGTGGGGAAAACCTTCCACAATACTGGGCGCAATCGTGTTCTGGCTACTGATCATTGTCACCCTGATGAGCAGTATGAACGCGCTGCAGATCCCGGTAATCGACAATCTGGTACACGAATTTTTCAGCTACATTCCGCGCCTCTTCTCCGCCGCCATCATCCTGATCGTGGGCTATGTACTTTCCGGATTCATCAGCCGCGGGGTGTTGATCGCCGCTGCCAACAGCGGTTTCCACTACGCCAAATTGCTTGCCGATGCGATACAGACCCTGCTGATCGTGCTCATCCTGGCCATGGTCATGGAGCAGTTGCAAATTGCCCCCAGCATCGTGCTGGCCGCCTTCACCATCATCTTCGGCGGCATCGTGATCGCCCTTGCCATTGCTTTCGGCGTTGGCGGGATTGATGCGGCAAGACGGATCATTGAAAAGGAGTCATTGGACAGACAAAAAGATGAAACGCCGGATGAAATCGATCACATCTGAAGGAGGTTCGCACCATGACTGATTTTTACCAGACCGGCGTCATCACCACACTGCATCAACTCGGCAAGCCTTCGCTGGAACGCCTGGAATCGGAATTGCATGGCTTTGCCAAAGTCCGCCCGATCGCACTGGTGCTGCCCGCGCTTTATTCCGAATTCGAAGGCCCGGCCATGCCCGGCATCATCAAGGAGCTCGCCAAGGTGAGTTACCTGAATGAGATCGTGCTGGCGCTCGATAATGCTTCGGAAAGCGATTTTCAGCGGGTGCGCGAAATGATGGCGCCTATCCCCACCGAAGTCAGGATCATCCACAACAAGGGCAAGAGAATCACTGAAGTTTACGAAACGCTGGCACGCAACGGGCTGGATGTGGGCATTCAGGGCAAGGGACGTTCCGCATGGCTGTCCTACGGATATGTGCTTGCGCGCGGCCGCTCGGATGTGATCGCCCTGCACGATTGCGACATTGTCACCTATAACCGCGAATTGCTGGCCAGATTGTGTTATCCCATCGCCAACCCGAACCTGGATTACGTGTTCTGCAAGGGCTTCTACAGCCGCGTCACCAACAAGATGAACGGCCGGGTCACCCGGCTATTGGTAACTCCGCTGGTGCGCTCCCTGCAACAGCTTGTCGGCCCGCATAAATTCCTGGCTTTCCTCGACAGTTTTCGCTATCCCCTTTCCGGCGAATTCTGCATGACCACCGACCTGGCACGCGTCAACCGGATTCCGTGGGACTGGGGGCTGGAAGTTGGCTCGCTGGCAGAAGTGCACCGCAACTATTCGCCGCGCCGCGTGTGCCAGGTCGACATCGCGACCACCTACGAACACAAACACCAGATACTCTCACCCGACGACGCCAGCAAGGGACTGATGAAGATGGCGGTCGACATCTGCAAATCCGTCTTCCGCACGCTCGCTTCCGAAGGGGTCATATTCTCGGACGGCTTGTTCAAATCGCTGTTGGTGACCTACTTGCGGCAGGCGGAAGACACCCTGATGAAGTACGAGGCTGATGCCATGATCAACGGTCTCGATTTCGACCGGCACGAGGAAGCCAAGGCCGTGGAGACCTTTACCCGATCCATCGCCATGGCCGCACAGGTATTCGAGGAAAACCCGATGAGTACGCCGCTGATCCCCAACTGGAACAGGGTTATCGCGGCCATCCCGGATATTTTTGAGATGCTTGAGGCCGCCGTGGAGGAAGACAGTAAATGAGCTCGCGACTGGGGTATTTCCCCTGTTGCAGCCTCCACACCTCCTGCCGCGCAGGTATAATTCCTGCCCCCTCATCCACATAGGAAATATCGTGTCTCTCTCCACTCGCGTTCAAGCCATCAAACCCTCCCCCACGCTTGCCGTCACTGCCCGCGCGGCCAAGTTGAAAGCCGAAGGCAAAGACATCATCGGGCTGGGAGCCGGTGAACCGGATTTCGATACGCCACAACACATCAAGGACGCTGCCATCGGCGCGATCAACAAGGGTTTCACCAAGTACACTCCGGTCGGCGGCACGGCATCGCTCAAGGCGGCGGTCATCGCCAAATTCAAGCGCGACAACGGGCTGGACTACACGCCAAAACAGATCCTGGTTTCCTGCGGCGGCAAGCAGAGCTTCTTCAATCTCGTGCTCGCCACCATCAATCCCGGCGACGAAGTGATCATCCCGGCGCCCTATTGGGTTTCCTATCCGGACATTGTGCTCATCGCCGAAGGCAAGCCGGTGATCGTCGAGGCCGGTATCGAGCAGGGCTTCAAGATGACGCCCGCCCAACTGGAGGCCGCGATTACACCCAGGACCAGAATGCTGGTGATCAACAGCCCGAGCAACCCGTCCGGTGCGGTGTATACGCTGGAAGACTTCAAGGCACTGGGTGAAGTGTTGCGCAAACACCCGAACGTCTTCATCGCCACCGACGACATGTACGAACACATCGCGCTGACCGATGCGAAGTTCGTCAACATCCTGAATGCCTGTCCCGATCTTTACCCGCGCACCATGGTGCTGAACGGCGTATCCAAGGCCTACGCCATGACGGGCTGGCGCATCGGCTATGCGGCGGGACCGGAGAACATCATCACCGCGATGGAGAATGTACAGTCGCAAAGCACCTCCAACCCGACTTCCATTTCCCAGGTTGCCGCCGAAGCCGCGCTGAACGGCGACCAGGGCTGCATCGTCCCGATGCTGAAAGCCTTCCGCGAACGCCACACGTTCATCGTGAACGCGTTGAACAAAATTCCGGGGGTGAGCTGCATTATGGCGGGCGGCGCGTTTTATGCCTTCCCCGATGCGCGCCAGGCGATTGCCGCGCTGCACAAGAAGGGCGTCCTCAAGGAAGCGAACGATATTGCCTTCTCCGAATATCTGCTGGTGGAAGCCGGGGTGGCGGTGGTGCCGGGCTCGGCGTTCGGCAGCGAAGGCTATGTTCGATTGTCCTTCGCGACCTCGATGGATAACTTGAAAAAAGCGCTGGAGCGCATGACCAAAGCCATGTCATAGCAGTTGCAGCTCTCGAAATAAAAAAGCCGGGCAGCACATTGATGTGCTGCCCGGCTTTTTTTAGCACCGGCAATCAGTTCCCGGCGCGCAACTTCGGTTCGTCCAGTGTACCGAACAGGATCAATGGGTTTTTGCCTTCGCGCATCTTGATCTCCGCATTGAAATTACCCGAGATCCTGTTGTTTTCCGCAACATCAAACGATCCCTGAGAACTCAACATCGCGGAGACAATCTTGATCTGGCGAAAATGGATCGATCCGTTATCCACTTGCACCAGGCCGATCATGTCGTCAAAATGCGTGCGCCCGCCAACCAGATTCTCGCGGCTCAACAAACGCGCGGTCTCGACCATGTCCAGGTTGATTGTTCCCTTTTTCACCGAGAAAGATCCGTCCAGGTGCGGCTCATTACCCATCTGGGAAAGCTTGTTGGCATTCATCGAGAACTTGCCTTCCCCGTATACCTCTCCCTCGAGGTGGTATTTTGGGAACATCTTGTCCAGATCGAAAGTCTTGGCTTCAAGACTGCCCTGAAACTCCCAGCCCTTGCTCCAACCCAGCTTCGCTTTTCCAAGCAGAATGCCGTTGAATATGTGCGCATCCATTTCAGTGAAGTTGATTTCCCCGTCACGCAGTTCTCCCTTTGCACTCAGGTCACTGAACACGAGATCCGGCAGGATCGGCAGGCTGCTTTCTCTCAGGTTCAAACTCACTTGCCAGTGTTCCGGATTGGATTGCAGATCGATATCGAGCTTGTCGTCCGCACTATGCAGCGAAACCCGGTGGAATGTGCCCTGCGCCCCCAGGTCGGCGATTCCGCTCAGAACCGGCAGTGCAATTTCGTCAGTGACAATATGTATACGCTGCAAAGTCAAATGATGAACCGGATATTGCGCATCTCCCCCCATCAGTTTCAGGCTTGCAATCTGTTTATCAAGCAGGCTGCCCTGGATGCTGACATCCTCAAGCTGGGCATTGCTGATGACTCTAATTTCGGAGAGCAGGGAAAATACATCAAAATTCAGGCTGATGTTGCCGACCTTCACCTCCTGCTGGCTTCCCACAGTCACGTTTTGCAGTTTCAGGGTAGGAGGAAAAGTAGCCGCGCTCATGCCGCCGATGCGCACCGGTTGCTTCAGAAGCACAGAAAGGCGCTGTTCCAGCGGAACGATGTAGTCATTCAGCGGATAGACATAAGGCAGAATGACCGCAACAACAAGCGCCAATACCAACAAGACGAAAGTGATCTTGCCAATCGGCAGCGGCTTGCGATGTTTTCTGGTCACGGGTGTCTGAACGGATTTGGCTTGTTGCAGCGCTGCCTGTTGTGCTGCTTGCTCGACGTCTATGACAGCCTGCACCATGGCGCGTTGCTCCGCTTCTTCCCATGCCCTGGATTGTTCTTCAGACAGCGCTTTTTCCTCGGCTTGTCTGCGCGCTTCCTCTTCCAACTGGCGACGTGCAGCCTCCGCCTCGTTTTTTAAACGCGCCATTTCGGCTGCGATATCGTTTGCCGATCTTGTTGCCGTCCCGGTTCTTGAACCGCTTGCCGCACGCTGTGCGTCATCAGATTCTTCCTTCGTTTCATCCCCGGCACTTGCCTGCCTCATGTACTGCCCTGCAGGCACTGCGGCGCCCCGGGTTGTCTGCGCACCATCCAGGAACCCGTCCAGATTGATCTCAAACCCGCTTGCAGCCTCTGCTTGCTGTTGCCTGGCAAGCGCTTCCGTGGCTGCCTTGATTTCTGCCTCGGCGCGTATTCTGGCAGTTGCTTCCTGTTCCGCCCTGTAGGCATCTGCCAACCTGGCTTTCTCCTCGGCAGCTTTCCTGGCCAACGCTTCAGCCATCGCTTTTGCTTCCGCCTCAGCCGCCAGCCTGGCTTTTTCCTCAGCGGCTTTTCTGGCGAGTGCTTCTGCGAGAGCTTTCGCCTCTGCTTCCGCGCGCGCCTTGGCCGCTTCCAGTTCGGCACGAACCCGTGCCTCTTCTTCAAGTTTTGCTTTTGCGGCCGCTTCCAGGGCCGCCTTGACGCGCGCGGCTTCCTGTTCGGCTTTCATTCTCGCCTCCATCTCTTGCCTGGCTTTTGCTTCGGCTACCTGTTGGGCACGTGCTGCCGCTTCGATTTCGGCACGGACGCGCGCCGCCGCTTCCAGAGCGGCACGGGCACGGGCTGCCTCCTGTTGTTCCTGCAACTTTGCCGCAGCGGCTTGTTTGGCTTTTATTTCGGCTTGCGCGCGAAGCTCTGCCTCCTGCTTCGCTCTGACCTTGGCTTCAGCGGCAGCCGCAGCTTTTGCCCGTTCTGCACTTTCGGCATCTTTCCTGGCTTTGTATTCAGCCTTTCTTGCATCCTCGGCGTCGACCAGCGCTTTGGCCCGGGCAGCATTTTCGGCTTCCTGCCGAGCTTTGGCTCCCGCCTTGGCTGCTGCTTCAGCACTCGCCCTGTTCTTGGCTATCGAAACAGCCGCCTCCATCTCGGCCCTGAGCCGGGCGGCTTCGTCTGCCTTGAGTTTTGCCGCCTGTTGCGCCGCACTCGGTGCAGGGGCTGAAAAGGGGGTGTTATAGTCCAACTCCTCCTTATGCGTGTCATCCGAAGGTTTGGGCGTAAACATCTTCAACAACGAAGATTTCGGCGCGGTAATCTTGGGTTCGGAAAAGGGCCTATCCTTGTCGCGGATGTATCCATCCTCGACCAACTCCGCAAGCAAATCCATCCAGCCGTCACGCAAACTCGGCGGGGCGCGCTTGGCCAATTCATCTGCCCTGGATTTGTTGTCGATGAGCGACAGGATGCGTTTGAGGTCGCTCGAAAGGTCCGCACCTTCCCGTTCGCCCTTGGCTGTTTTGATAAAGACGGTTTTCTTATCCATGATCCACGCTTGAGTTGTTCATCGATCACGCATTTTCGAAACGCATGAACTGCTGCAAAAAATCCGGAATCCAGTCACCTGAGCATTTCTCTTATTGACCAAAGTGCTCGCAGTCATTAGTATAGCGCCCTCATCAATTCCCTGATAGCTCAGTCGGTAGAGCGACGGACTGTTAATCCGCAGGTCCCTGGTTCGAGTCCAGGTCGGGGAGCCAAAAACCAAGGGCTGACGCAGCATGCGTCAGCCCTTTTCGTTTATTGATCCTTCCGTTCAACGAACAGACTGGTCGATGACAATTTTGACACCTTTACTTCCCAGGGCGAGCGGCTTGCTCATACCCATCATGTCGCCCGGTTGCGGCATGGCATCGCCTGTTTTGGAAACGCGCGCCACGACGACGACCTGGTCAAAGTTGGACATTTTCATTTCCGGCGCCATGGCCATGCTGTCGTCCAGCGAGAAACTGAACGGCAGGTCTCTTACCTGTTTACGCAGGATGGCCAACGGCATCTTGGGGCCTTGAGCGGCGCGTACCAGCACAAACAGCGTGTCGTTCGGATCGGCATTGGCCTTGAGCGCGGTGCTCAGCGTCACAGTTCCGGTGATGCGTTCCTTGCCTGCAGCCTGGGGGGCTGGCGCGTTGATTTGGTCAAGTTCGGGAGGCATCTTTCCGCCACTCTGCGCCAACTGCTGACGTGCCTGTTTGAGCGCGTCTCCGATCATTCTGGCATTTTCGGTATCTTCCGGAGGCAGTAGTTTGAGCAGTTTTGACCAGGAGCGAACGGCAACAGCATAATCCCCGCGTTCCATGGCCGCCGACCCGTACAGTGCCAGCGATTTTTCGTGGTTCGGGTTGAGCGCCAGAGCCTGTTCCAGCAGTTTGGTCGGCGCGCCGCGCAAACTGCCGTGCGTCATGCCCAGCGCATCGGCATAGTCCGCCCACAGGATGGGTTCGTCCGGGATGATCTTGACCAACCTTTCATACATCTGCGATCCGTCAGCATAACGCTCGAACTCGACATAGGAGCGTGCCAACACCACCAGCGCTTCAGGGTTATCCGGATTCTGCGCAACTGCTTCCTCCAGCGCCTTGAGGTCATCCTGACTACGCGCCATGGCCATGGCGCCATGGTGAGGCTGAAATGCATCCGGATTGCCGATCTTCAGGTACAACCCTACCGACGCCAGCGGCAACAACACTGCCAGCACAATAGCAGTGATCTTGAGCGGGTGCGGCTTGCTGGAAGCATCTCCACCTTTGGTATCGCCAACCTCTTCCAGCAGGCGCGCTTGCAGTTCACGCTTGCCTTGCTCATGCAATTCCGGCGTCAGCAAACCATTTTTCAGGTCGGCATCCATTTCTGCGATCTGATCGCGAAGAATTTCCAGATTTGCGGCATCCCGCGCTACGGAATTGTTTTTGGACGTGCCGCGCCACAACGGTATCGCGACAAACAGAATGGCGACCAGCAGCAACGCCGCACAGATGATCCAGAATAAAGTCATTTGTTGTCTTCTTCGTTAAGTAAGGAGGCTGCGCGTTGCTGCGCTTCGGGGGTAAGCACGGTTTCCTGAACGGTTTTCCGGCGTTTGCGCAACTGAAACACCAGCACGCCGGCACCGACAAGAAGCAACGCAAAAGGACCAAACCAAAGCAATACGGTGTAGCTTTTTACGGGCGGCTTATACAGGACAAAATCGCCATAGCGTGCCACGAGGTAGTCCATGATTTCCTGGTCGTTCTTGCCCTGCGCCATCTGCTCGCGCACTTCGCGGCGCAGATCCTCCGCCAATTCGGCGTGCGAACTGGCCAACGATTCGTTCTGGCACACCAGACAGCGCAGATTTTCGGCCAATCCGATCATGCGTTTTTCCAGCACCGGATCGGCTGCCATGTCTTTGGCTTCTCCGGCATGGGAAAATGTCGGCAACAAACAAAAAATCAGTATCAGTAGTTTTTTCATTTTTTCTGCAACTCCGCCACCAATGGCAATATGATCTCGCGCAGATTTTGCGGCGTGACAAGTCCGATCTGCTTGTAGCGAATGATCCCCTGCTTGTCGATGACGTAGGTCTCCGGCACGCCGTAAACACCGTAATCGATTCCGGTGCGCCCTTCCCTGTCCATCACGCTCAAGACGTAGGGATCTCCGCCGCGGGCCAATTGCATCAGTGCATCTTCTCTTTTGTCTTTATAGTCGAGCCCGTAGATCGGCACGATATTCTGCTGCGCAAGATCCATTAATACCGGATGTTCTTCCTTGCACGAGACGCACCAGGACGACCAGGCATTGAGCAGCCATACCTTGCCTTTCATTTCCTCGGGCGAGAAATTCTTGCCGGGATTGTGCAATTGCGGCAGATTGAATGCCGGTGCGGGCTTGTCGATCAGCGGAGACGGGACTTCGTGCGGATCAAGTCGCAACCCCACGAACAGGAAAGCCGCCAGCACCAGGAAAACCACCAGAGGTAATATGAAGCGCATCATGCCGTTTTCTCCTTCAATTGCCCGCTGCCTGCAGTGGCCGCTTGCACCTTGCGCGCATGGATACGATAGCGACGGTCGCTAATCGCCAGGACACCGCCCAGTGCCATCATAAAGCAGCCGAACCATATCCAGTCCACAAACGGTTTAATATAGACCCGCACCGCCCAGGCATTTGTGCCGGGAATCGATTCACCCAACGACACGTACAAATCGCGCAAGAAGCCGGTCCGAATGGACGCTTCGGTCATCGGCATGCCGGAAGCGTTGTACACGCGTTTTTCGGGTTGCAATACGGTGATGACTTTTCCGTCCTTGCGCACTGTCACGCGACCTTGCGAGGCAAAATAGTTGGGGCCCTGCTGGTCGCTTACGCCGTCAAAACGGAACTCGTAACCGCCCGCCTGCACCACATCCCCGACATCCATGCGCACGTCGCGTTCGGTCTCATAGCCTTTCACCATGGTCACGCCGATGATGAATACCGCGATACCGAGGTGCGCCAGCAGCATGCCGTAGTAGCTGCGCGAGGGCATCTTCAGGCGCTGCAACAGGGTACCGCTACCCGCGATACGCTTGCGCAGGTCGAGAGCGGAAGTGGTAATGATCCATGCCGCCAACAACAGCCCCACCGCGATGAGCGGCGTCCATTCCCCCATCACCAGCGGCAACAACAGGGCAACAACTGCACTGGCAGCCAGCGCCCAGCGCACGCGCTGCCAGATGTCGGGCAAACTCGCATGCTTCCAGCGTGCAACCGGCGCCAAACCCATCATCACCACCATCGGGATCATCAGGGGCACGAACACCGTGTTGAAGTACGGAGGTCCGACGGAAAGTTTGCCGAAACCCAGCGCATCCATGAACAAGGGATACAAGGTGCCGAGAAATACCGAAGCGGAAGCCACCGACAGCAGCACGTTGTTCGTGAGCAGCATGGATTCGCGCGAGATGACGTCGAACTTCCCACCCAGCCCGATCTTCGGCGCGCGCCAAGCAAACAGCAACAGCGAAGAACCGATGACGATCACCAGGAAAGAAAGGATGAAGACACCGCGTTTTGGATCGGTGGCGAAAGCATGCACCGAGGACAGCACGCCGGAACGCACCAGGAATGTTCCCAGCAGACTGAGCGAGAATGCCGCGATGGCGAGCAATACCGTCCAGCTCTTGAAAGCGCCGCGCTTCTCGGTCACGGCCAGCGAGTGAATCAGCGCCGTGCCCACCAGCCACGGCATGAACGAGGCATTCTCCACCGGGTCCCAGAACCACCAGCCGCCCCAACCCAATTCGTAATACGCCCACCAGCTACCCAGTGCGATACCGATGGTCATGAACACCCAGGCCACTGTCGTCCACGGACGCGACCAGCGTGCCCAGGTGGAATCGAGCTTGCCGCCCAACAGCGCGGAAAGCGCGAAAGCAAAAGCCACCGAGAAGCCGACATACCCCATGTACAACATGGGCGGGTGAATGACCAGACCGGGATCCTGCAGTAGCGGGTTCAGATCGCGTCCATCCATCGCCGCCGGGAACAAGCGATCGAACGGGTTGGAGGTGAGCAACATGAACAACAGGAATCCTGTGGAGACCAGCCCCATCACACCGATCACACGCGCCACCATTTCCTGCGGCAGATGCTTGCTGAACAATGCAACGGCTACCGTCCACACGGTGAGGATCAGCGTCCACAACAATAGCGAACCTTCATGCCCGCCCCATATCGCCGAGATGCGGTACTGAAGCGGCAATTGGGAATTGGAATTCTGCGCGACATACATCACCGAGAAATCGTTGACGACGAAGGCTTGCACCAGACAACCGAAGGCGACCGCAACGATGAGGAACTGTCCCACCGCCAGGGTGCGGGCCGAGCCCATCATGACCTGATTATTTTGCGCCGCCCCGGCAATGGGCAACACCCCCTGAATGAGGGACAGGAACAAGGCTACGATGAGTGCGAAATTACCGATCTCTGGAATCATGCTAAGGCTTTCAGTAAATTATTTGGCTACGGGTTTTTCTGCAGCTGAACTGCCGCCGGGCTTTGCTGCTGCAGCGTTGGCAGCTTCCGCCTTCTTGATTGCATCGACTGCCTCAGGCGGCATGTAGTTCTCATCATGCTTGGCCAGCACTTCCTCGGCATGGAACACGTTATCCGTTTCCAGTTTGCCTTGGGCAACCACGCCCTTCCCTTCCTTGAACAAGTCGGGAAGAATGCCCTTGTAGACCACCGGCATGGTTTTGTGGGTATCGGTAATGCTGAAGTGTGCCGTCAAACCATCCTTCTCGCGCTGCAGGCTGCCCACTTCGACCAGACCGCCAATACGGAAGCTGCGGCCCTGAGGTGCTTCGTTGTTGAATACCTGCGTCGGCGTGAAATACAGGCTGACGTTGTTCTTCAGTGCATACAATACCAGGCCGACGGCGGCTGCCACCAGGGCAACACCGGCCACGATAAACCATAATCTCTTCTGTCTTGGCGTCATGCCGACTCTCCCATTTCATCGCGCATCAGACGCAGGCTGCGCAAAGTTTGTTTTCTGCGATTGCGCACCAGCGCAATCTCGATGGCGAACACCAACACCGCCACGCCATATGAACCCCAGACGTAAAAGGCATAGCCGTTCATGGCAAAGAATTCAGACCAGTTCATGACAGTCTCCCGTTAGTTTGTTTCACCTCGGGCAGATCATTCACCCATTGTGTGTTGGCTTCGCGCTCCAGAATTATGCTGCGCACGCGCGCCAGCGTTATCGCAATAACATACAGCCAGCAAGCTGCCAGAACTGCAAACATGGCCTGCTGCATCGCGATCTGCATGCTGGTGCCGGACATTTTGATCGTGGCGCCCTGATGCAGGGTGTTCCACCACTTCACCGAGAAATAGATGATGGGCACGTTCACCGAACCGACGATGGCGAGCAGGGCACTGGCACGATCCGCGCGGCGCGGATCCTCGATGGAAGCATGCAATGCGATATAGCCGAGGTACAAAAACAACAGGATCAATTCCGAAGTCAGCCGCGCATCCCACACCCACCATGCACCCCACATCGGTTTGCCCCACAGCGCGCCGGACCAGAGCGAGATAAAAGCAAACAGCGCCCCGGTGGGCGCCAAAGCCTGCGCCATCATGGAAGAGAGCCGGGTATTGAAGATCAGTCCCAACGCCGCATACCCGGCCATGATGAGGTAAACGAACATGGACAGGATGGAAGCGGGAACATGCAGGAAGATGATGCGATAGGCCTCGCTTTGCACGGCGTCGGTCGGCGCCACGAAGAAACCAATGTAGAGACCGATGACAAACAGGATCGCGGCAGGCCACGCAAAAAACGGGATCATCTTGCCGGCAAGTCCGTAGAAGGTTGTCGGTGCCGCATATTTAAACCAGTTGATAGCCAAATTATTACTCCATCGAAATACGCAACGCCTGCGCCGCAACAAACGGCGTGAACACCAACGCGAACAACATGAACGCACCCAATAATGACATATTGGACGCCACACTCATACCACTGGTGACCGCGTCCACCGCGCCCGCGCCGAAAATCAAAACCGGGATGCACAAGGGCAATACCAGCAACGAAACCAGCACCCCGCCACCGCGCAGACCCAGCGTCAGCGCCGCACCGATCGCACCGATCATGCTCAATACCGGCGTACCGAGCAATAACGTCAGCACCAATGTCCATAACGCCGGAGCGGACATATCGAACTGCAAACCCAGCACCGGTGCGATCAACGCCAGGGGCAGGCCGGACAACATCCAGTGAGCCACGATCTTGCCCAACACCAGCACCGACAGCGACTGCGGCGCGAGCATCATCTGCTCCAGCGTCCCGTCCGCATAATCCGCCGAAAACATGCGCGGCAGCGACAACATGGAAGCCAGCAAAGCGGCAACCCACACGACACCCGAAGCCATCTTGCGCAGCATGTCAATTTCCGGCCCGACACCGAGCGGGAACAGGCTCACTACCATCACAAAAAATATCAGCGTGGTCAGCACATCCGCGCGGCGCCGCATCGCCAACAGCAGATCGCGCCGCACCACCAACCCGAATAATCCCATCAAGGACAGTTTATTCATGAAAGCGTCAACTGCCTCGTTTCCACTCCCGCGACTTGCAGCGGCTGGTGGGTGGTGAAAATTGTCATGCCACCTTTCGACAGGTGCTCCCCAATTAGTTCCTGCATGAGGCCTACTGCACCTACGTCAAGTGCGGTTAATGGTTCGTCCAGAATCCACAAATGTGCATCGCTGGTCAGCAACCGCGCCAGCGCCACCCTGCGCCGCTGGCCTTGCGACAACACCCTGACCGGCAAATGTTCGCGGCGTTGCAAGCCCATCCTGCGCAGTACGGAAACGGCCTGCTTCTCGGAAATCGTGTAACCCGCCAGACCCGCGCTCATCTGCAGGTTTTCCAGCGCGTTCAACTCATCCTTGATTGCGTTCAAGTGTCCCAGATACAGCAACTCGGCGTAGTAATCCTCACCCAGGTCGCGGACGCGCTTGCCATGCCAGAGAATTTCGCCTTCATCGGGCTGAATGAACCCGCACAGCGTGCGCAGCAAACTGGTCTTGCCGCTGCCGTTTGCCCCCTGCACCTGCAGGAGTTGCCCAGGCTGCAGCGTAAAACACAATCCGGAAAACAAACGATGGTCGCCGCGACTGCACGCGAGATTGCCGACTTCCAGCATGAAGGAATTATCCGAAATGAACAGCGGGGAATTATATACGATTAAATTAATCGGGGTGCTTCACTCAAGTACCCGAACATTGAACGCCGGGTGGACTTGCATATGCTCACCCAGCCTGATTTCTACTTCACCAATTCCAGGGAATCCACAAAAACGATCACCTCATAAGTACGGTTCAGCGCGTTGCTGAAGAAATTGGACATCGCCACTCCGTTTGAATACCTGCCAGTCGCCCCCTTGACGACATCCGTCTTGCAAGCCGCAACGGGCCTTTTTCCGTAGTCACTTGCAGGCAGGTGTACATGTCCGTATCGAACACATCCGGCACCTCGCCGCGATTTACCAACTGGGTATCGGCGGGAATGGCCTTGGAATGACCAAGCAGCAGGGTATCGGCCGTGTTGGTCAACCTCTTGCCGTGCGGAGACATGCCGTCTTCACTCAGCTTGGCGGCAACATTTCCGGCAGAAGCTGCGACTGCCGTGTCTACGACAAATACAAGCGCAATTATCAGAAGAATTTTTCTGAATTGAGCAAGCGCTCAGAAAATCATCGCCCGCGATCATATTGTTGCCATATAAATATTGGATTACTGGCTCACTGCGCAATCTCAAACATTTCCGAACAAGCGGGGGTTACAACTCAGCCCGCTGCAAATGTCTAAAGTCCGCGCTTGACTTGATTCTATTACATCGCATTCAGGCTAATACTTGCTTACGCCGACGAATTCTGACAAATGCTGACATGCCAATTGTTTCCCGGAGGAGATAGCCCAACAAGACAACCCAAGATAATACTTGCCGAAATGCACCGCCCTTGGCTATTTGCGTCAACATGAAAAACGCCGCTCAACGGGCGGCGTTTTTCATGTTGCAACTTGTTTCAAACGTTACCTTTTCTCTTCTGCGGAAAATTCCTTCATCGTGATATCGGCACGTTTTTTCAGGTCTGCCAGATAGGCTGTCAACAATTCCTCGCCGGTAATCTGGCGTATCTGCTGTTCGTAACCACCGAGCTTGCGCTCGTCACTTTGCACCGGGTCTTTCACCGCATCAACGCGCGCCAGCATATAACCGTTTTGACTGCTTGCGCCCACATACGCCGGCAACTTGCCGGCATCGGCGCGGAAAATCGCTTGCAATAACGCGGGGTCGATATCGCGCCGTGTGCGAGTAATATCTTGCGCAGTCTTCCAGGTCACGCCAGCCTTTTCTCCACGCTGCAGTTGCTCAAGAAGTTTCTTGCCTTGCTGCACCACCATTTCTTTCGCTTGCAGCGCCACCAACTTCTGCTGAATCATGGCCGAGAGTTCAGGCAACGGACGCACACTTTCAGGTTTGAATTCGGTCACTCGCGCCGACAACAAAGTATTTTGGGCAACCTCAATCGCAGCCGTATTGCGCTTGTTCTTGATTGCATCATCCGAGAATACGGCCTGTAACACCTTGTCCGTCCACAATCCTGCCGGAGCCTGTCCTTTGCTCAGCCACACGCCACGCTGAACCGGCACGTTCGCCAATTCCGCCGCCGGCTTCAGACTGTCGCTTTGCTCGTACACGGTGTTGTTGAATTTCTCCGCCAACTCGGCGAACTTGTCATTCGCATGCTGCAACTTCAGGCGCTGAACAATCAGACCTTTCACCTCATTCAGGGATTGCATCTTCCCCGACTTCACCGCAAGCAACTTGATGATGTGGTAGCCGAAATCGCTTTCCACCAAACCACTCACCTCGCCGATCTTCAGGCTGAAAACACTATCTTCAAACGGCTTGACCATCGCGCCGCGCCCGAACATCCCGAGATCACCACCGCCAGCGGCGGACCCCGGATCTTGCGAGTATTGTTTCGCCAATGCCGCAAACTTTCCCGGCGATTGTTTGACCTGCTGCAGAATCTGCTCAGCCTTTGCTTTGGCCGCCTGCTTTTCGGCATCTGACCCCGACTTTGCCACCGAAATCAGGATATGCGCAGCCTGGCGCTGTTCCTGCGTCCCGAATTCCTCCTGGTGATCCTCGTAATACTGCCTGACTTCTTCGTCGCTCACTTTCACTTGCGGAAGCAGGGAATCTGCAGAGAACACCACGTATTCGACATTGGCGCGCTCTGGAATCTGAAATTCCTGCGGGTTATTGTTGTAATAGTCACCAATCGCTTTGGCCGGCAATTTCACCTGTTTCATGAATGCTGCGGCATCGAGATTCGCCACAGCAACCACGCGCTGCTGCTCGTTCAGGCGAATCAGGTTGGCTGTTTCGGTGTCGGACGCATATCCATTCTGCGTATATGCGTCGGTCAGTTGCCTGATAAGCAGATCCTGGTGGATACGAGACTCGAATTCAAAGCGATTCATCCCTTTTTCGCTCAGCACTTCCTGATAGCGATTCTTGTCGAATTTTCCATCAACTTGGAACACACCTATACTGGCAATGATCTGGGCAATTTGCTCATCAGTCAGGCTCAGTCCCACGCGACGCGCTTCTTCACTCAACAGATGTTGGGTAACCAGCCCGTCCAATATGGAATGTTTGATCTCGGGCTTGTCAAAAAACGCAGGATCAAAATTTGGCCCCGCCATTTCGCGGATTCTTTGCTGCTGCTGCTTCAGCGCATTGTCGAATTCCTGTTGTCCTATCTTTTCTCCGTTGACCGTCGCCAGCGCCGCGCCATCCCCGGACTTGCGGTACGAATCCACGCCCCAAAGCGCAAATGGAACAATGATCAGCGCCAGTACGATCTGCACCAGCCGTCTGTTTTCCTGAACTAAATCGAACATAGCAACCTACCCGAAAGAACGGACGCCATTTCGGACATCCCATATGAAAAAAGGCGAACTTTCGTTCGCCTCTGTTTGGCGGAGTGGACGGGACTCGAACCCGCGACCCCCGGCGTGACAGGCCGGTATTCTAACCAACTGAACTACCACTCCATAATTCAAAAATAACTGCAACTCAAAAAACTTGTTTGGTGGGTGCTGACGGGATCGAACCGCCGACAATCGCCTTGTAAGGGCGGTGCTCTACCAGCTGAGCTAAGCACCCTGTGCAATAAAGTCGGCTAGTTTACAGCATCCTTCAAACCTTTACCAGCACGAAACTTGGGAACTTTAGCAGCCTTGATCTTGATAGTGGCGCCAGTGCGAGGATTGCGGCCATTGCGCGCAGCGCGCTTGCCCACGTAAAACGTACCAAAACCAACCAAGCTCACGAGTTCACCTTTCTTCAGTGATTTCTTGATAGATTCGATGGTCGCGTCCAACGCACGCCCGGCTGCGGCCTTGGAAATGTCAGCGGATTTTGCAATTGCTTCGATCAGATCAGATTTATTACTCACGCGATTCCCCTTTGCTTGTTAGTTGAGAACACAGGAAAGCCCTGCAGCGGCTTTATATCAAGGGTTTTTGCAGGGGTCAAGCAAATGCAAGACTTTATTATTTTCACACCCTCTTGCAAATGCCCGTCAATGCTTGATCGCAGGCGATGTCCCCGTTTCGGAAATGACGGCAGGCGAAGTGACAGCCGCAACTTCAGGTTCTGTAAGCGGCTCCGGCTTTCGCTCCAGAGCCATCTCCAATACCTGCTCTATCCATCTGACCGGATGAATATCCAGCTTGTTTTTTACGTTATCGGGTATCTCCACCAGATCCTTGGTGTTCTCCTCGGGAATCAGAACGACCTTGATCCCGCCGCGCTGCGCCGCCAGCAGCTTTTCTTTCAATCCGCCGATAGGCAGCACCTCGCCGCGCAAAGTGATCTCACCCGTCATTGCCACATCCGCACGCACCGGGATGCCGGTCAACGCAGAGACCATTGCGGTACAGATTCCGGCCCCGGCGCTCGGTCCGTCTTTGGGCGTTGCACCTTCCGGCAAGTGAATATGCAAGTCGCTCTTTTCGTAAAAGTTTGAGGCGATGCCCAATGTACGTGCACGGCTGCGCACCACGCTCAGGGCCGCCTGAATGGATTCCTGCATCACTTCGCCCAGCTTGCCGGTCGTCGTTGTTTTGCCTTTACCCGGTAACACCGCAGTCTCGATGGTCAGCAACTCGCCACCAACCTCCGTCCAGGCCAAGCCAGTCACCTGACCGACCTGATTTGTTTTTTCCGCGATACCGTAGCTATAACGACGCACACCAAGATATTTATCCAGGTTGCGCGCATTGATCGTGACCTTGCTTTCACGCCCCTTGAGCAACAGGGACTTCACCACCTTGCGGCAAATCTTGGACAGTTCGCGCTCCAAACCGCGCACCCCCGCTTCGCGTGTGTAGTAGCGCAGGATGTCCCGAACCGCGCTCTCGGAAACGCTGATTTCTTCAGCCTTCAATCCGTTGTTCTTGATCGCCTTTGGCAACAGGTAGCGTGTCGCGATGTTGACTTTCTCATCCTCGGTGTAGCTGGAGACATGGATAACCTCCATCCGGTCCAGCAGCGGCGCTGGAATATTCATGCTGTTGGAGGTGGCGACGAACATCACGTCTGACAAGTCGTACTCGACTTCGACGTAGTGATCGACGAATGTATGGTTCTGTTCCGGATCCAGCACCTCCAGCAATGCCGACGAGGGATCTCCGCGAAAATCCATTCCCATCTTGTCCACTTCATCCAGCAGGAACAGCGGGTTCTTTACACCGGCCTTGCTCATGTTCTGCAATATCTTGCCCGGCATGGAACCGATGTAGGTGCGGCGGTGGCCGCGAATTTCGGATTCGTCACGCACTCCGCCCAGCGACATGCGAATGAACTTGCGATTGGTCGCACGGGCGATGGATTGCCCCAACGAGGTCTTGCCGACACCGGGAGGGCCGACCAGACAGAGGATTGGCGCTTTCATCTTGGTGACGCGCTGCTGTACCGCGAGGTATTCCACGATGCGTTCCTTGACCTTTTCCAGGCCGTAGTGATCCGCCTCCAGCACATCTTCCGCATGCTTCAGGTCGGTATCGATCTTGGTTTTCTTTTTCCAGGGCAAACCGAGCAAAACGTCAATATAGTTGCGCACCACGGTTGCCTCGGCAGACATGGGCGACATCAGTCTCAGTTTCTTCAATTCGGCCTCGGCTTTGGCATGCGCATCCTTGGGCATATGTGCCGCCTTGATTTTCTTCTCGACCTCCTCGATGTCCGCACCGTCTTCGCCTTCGCCCAGTTCTTTCTGGATCGCTTTGACCTGTTCGTTCAGGTAATACTCGCGCTGGCTCTTCTCCATCTGGCGCTTGACGCGGCCACGGATGCGCTTTTCCACCTGCATAATGTCCAGCTCTGCTTCCAGCAGGCCGAGCAGATGTTCGAGGCGCAGGCGCACATCGAATATCTCCAGTACTTCCTGTTTCTGTTCCAGTTTGAGCGGCAAGTGCGCGGCAATGGTATCCGCCAGCCGCCCGGCATCGTCTATGCCCGCCAGCGAGGTCAGTATTTCCGGGGGGATTTTCTTGTTCAGCTTTACGTACTGGTCAAACTGATTGATCAGCGCGCGCCGCATCGCTTCGGCTTCATGCCCGATTTCTTCGTCGATGGGCACCGGTTGTATTTCCGCATCCAGATGCGATTTGTCGTCGAATATGCGCAGTACCTTGGCGCGCTGTGTGCCTTCTACCAGCACCTTGACCGTGCCATCCGGCAATTTAAGCATCTGCAGGATGTTGGCGATGCTGCCGATGCGATAGATGTCCTCCGTCGCGGGTTCATCCTTGGCGGCAGATTTCTGCGCCACCAGCACGATGCTCTTGCCCGCCTCCATCGCCGCTTCCAGCGCCTTGATGGATTTGGCACGCCCCACGAACAGCGGAATGACCATATGCGGAAATACCACCACGTCGCGCAGGGGCAACAAGGGGAAAAGGTCGGCGTTTGTTGTGATCAGTTCGTTTTCGGCCATAATTTAGATACTCGAATGATTTAAGGTATGGCAGTGAAATGGGGACAGGACCCGAGAATTCAAGCCCTGCCCGTCAAGGGGCGTCTTTACGCGGCCTTGGGTGTATCCGCATACATTACAATGGGTTTGATTTCGCCCGTGCTGTTCTCGTCCAACACCACTTTGCTCACATTCTCTGTCGACGGCAGATCGAACATGGTATCCAGCAGCGCATTTTCAAGAATGGAGCGCAATCCGCGTGCGCCTGTCTTGCGGGCCAGCGCTTTCTTGGCGATCACGTTCAACACGCCTTCACGGAACTCCAGCTCCACGCCCTCCATCGCAAATAATTTCTGATATTGCTTGGTCAACGCATTCTTGGGTTCGGTCAGTATCTGGATCAGTGCCGCCTCATCCAGTCCTTCCAGCGTTGCCACCACCGGCAGGCGCCCGACAAACTCGGGAATCAGGCCAAACTTGATCAGGTCTTCCGGCTCCACACCACGCAACACTTTGCCGATATCCTTGCTGTCTTCGCGCTTGGACAGGTTGGCCGAAAAACCAATTCCGGCTTTTTCGGAACGGTTGCGGATCACCTTTTCCAGACCGTCGAACGCGCCGCCGCAAATGAACAGGATGTTGCTGGTGTCCACTTGCAGGAACTCGGTATTGGGATGCTTGCGTCCGCCCTGTGGGGGGATAGACGCTTTGGTACCTTCGATCAGTTTGAGCAATGCCTGCTGCACGCCCTCGCCCGAGACATCGCGGGTAATGGAGGGATTGTCCGACTTGCGCGAGATCTTGTCGATCTCGTCGATATAGACGATACCGCGCTGCGCGCGTTCCACATCGTATTCGCATGCCTGCAACAGTTTCTGGATGATGTTCTCGACATCCTCCCCGACGTAACCGGCTTCGGTCAGCGTGGTCGCATCGGCCATCACGAAGGGCACATTGAGCAGGCGCGCCAGAGTTTGCGCCAGCAAGGTCTTGCCGGAACCGGTCGGACCGACCAGCAGAATATTGCTCTTGGCCAGTTCGACGCCGTCTTTGTCGGTATTCTTCAAACGCTTGTAGTGGTTGTACACGGCCACGGACAATATCTTCTTGGCCTGGCGCTGGCCGATGACATATTCGTCCAGTCGCTCGCAAATTTCGTGCGGAACCGGCAATTCGTTCTTGTCGGATTTCTCCCCGACAATACCGCTCTGCGTCTCCTCGCGGATGATGTCATTGCATAATGCGATGCATTCGTCGCATACAAACACCGATGGCCCCGCAATCAGCTTGCGCACCTCGTGCTGGCTTTTCCCGCAGAACGAGCAATACAGCAGCTTGTCACCCTTGTTTTTATCCGTCGTCATTTGCACCTCCGCTCCGAAACTATCGGCAGCCTGCCTAAATACTTAAACCCGTTTATCCAGCACCTGATCCACCAGGCCGTATTCAACCGCCTCCTTGGCACTCAGGAAATTATCACGCTCGCTGTCGCGCGCGATTTCTTCCACGGTACGCCCGGTGTGATGCGCCATCAGGGCATACAGGCGTTCACGCAAACTCAGGATGTATTTGGCATGGATCTCGATATCCGAAGCCTGCCCGCGGAAACCGCCCAGCGGCTGGTGAATCATCACGGTGGAATTCGGCAAGGCAAAGCGTTTGCCCTTTTCGCCAGCCTGTAACAGGAAAGCGCCCATGGATGCCGCCATGCCAATGCACAGCGTGGAAACCTGCGGTTTGATGAACTGCATGGTGTCGTAAATCGCCATCCCTGCCGAAATGGAACCGCCGGGGGAATTGATGTAGAAATGAATATCCTTGTCCGGATTTTCCGATTCCAGGAACAACATCTGCGCGACGATCAGATTGGCCGTGTGGTCGTTGACCTCACCGACCAGAAATACGACACGCTCCTTTAACAGGCGCGAATAAATGTCGTAGGCGCGTTCGCCGCGCCCGCTGGTCTCAACCACCATCGGGATCATGCCGATGTCCTGCGGTTCCGTCATTTGCGAGGCGGCGTCATGCAGCATATTCAGTTACTCCCCATCAGTTCGGTCAGCGTGACAGTCTTGTCGTTCACTTTGGCACCGGCCAACACCCAATCGACCACATTGTCTTCCAGCACCAGATTCTCCACTTCGCGCATGCGCGAAGGATCCGCGTTGTACCAGCGCACCACTTCTTCGGGGTGTTCATAGCTCTGGGCAAATTCCTGCACCATTGCTTTCACCTGTTCCGGCTTGGCACTCAGTTCATGCTTCCTGATCAATTCAGCCAGTATCAGCCCCAGCTTCACGCGCCTGGTGGCGCGTTCAAAGAACATATCCGTCGGAAGTTGCGTCCCTTTCGGCATCTTCATGCCGCGGCCTTCCATGTCCTGCAGGGTCTGTTGCATCAGGTTCTGCGCCTCGCTTTCCAGCAGCGCCTTGGGCACTTCCAGTTGGGCGATCCTGAGCAGCACCTCCATCGCGTTGTCCTTGTTGCGTCCCTTCACGCGGCGTGCCGCTTCGCGCCCGATATTGTCGCGAATCTCCTGTTTGAGTTTTTCCACATCCCCGTCGGCGGCACCCAATGCCTTGGCGAACTCGGCATTGACCTCGGGCAAGTGGGGCTCTTCCACGACATGCGCGGTGATCGTGAACGTAACCTGTTTCCCGGCCACATCCTTGCCGTGATAGTCCGCCGGAAAGGTCATATCAAACGACTTGGTTTCTCCCGCCTTCATACCGACGATGGCATTCTCGAAATCGGGCAACATGCGCCCCGAACCCAGCACCACCGTGAAATCCCTGGCTTCTCCGCCTTCGAATACCACACCGTCCAGTTTCCCGGAAAAATCGATACGCACCTGATCCTCATTCCGCGCGGCACGGTCGGCCTTTTTGAACACCGCGCGTTGCTTGCGCAGGGTGGTGAGGGTCTCTTCCACATCGGCATCGCTCAGCGTAAACGAAACGCGGTCAATGCTCTCGCCGGAGATATCACCGATAGCGACTTCCGGATAAACCTCGAAGGTTGCGCTGAACTCGATCTGCGGCGCGTTCAGGTCTGCGGTCTTGATCTCGAACTGCGGGTAACCCGCCACCTGCAGCTTGTTGGCCATGGCCGCTTCGGCAAAAGAACGCTGCAGGCTCTCTCCCAGCACTTCCTGCTGCACCGAAGAACCGTACTGTTGTTCCAGTACTTTGTACGGTACTTTGCCCGGACGGAAGCCGTGCACTTTGGCCGTACGGCCGATACGCTTCAGGCGCGCTTCCATCTCGCCGCGTATTTGTTGCTGGGGGATGGATGCGTTCAAACGGCGTTGCAATCCACTCAGGGTCTCTACATTTGACATACTGACACTTCCTTTGAATTTAAGCTGGCTTCACAAAACGAATATCGCGGGTGGAATGATACATGAAACGGGGCGGGAAGGCCCGCCCGTCCCCTCACTCCAGATGGGCAGGCACTTGCGGCAGGTGCCAGATATCGCGGTTGTAGTCCTGTATGGTGCGGTCGCTGGAAAACTTGCCGCTGGCTGCGGCATTGAGGATGCTCATGCGCGTCCAGCGCTCCCGGTCGCGGTAGGCGACCGCCACACTTTGCTGCGCGTCCACATAACTGCGGAAATCCGCCGCCGTCAGCCACGGATCTTGCGGATTCAGAACAGAATGCACGATGGGATCGAATAACCCCGGCTCGAACAGGTTGAAATGCCCGCTTTGCAGCAGGTGTATTACCCGTGCCAGATCGCGATCTGCCGCGACGATGGCGGCTGGATCATAGTGGCCGCGTGCCGCCTCTACCTGATCTGCAGTCAAACCGAACAGGAAAAAATTCTCCGCCCCTGCTTCCTCGCGAATTTCGATGTTCGCGCCATCCAGCGTGCCGATGGTGATTGCACCGTTCATCATGAACTTCATGTTGCCCGTCCCCGAAGCTTCCTTGCCGGCAGTGGATATCTGTTCGGACAAGTCGGCCGCCGGACAGATCACCTCCATCGCCGAGACGCGGTAATCCGGCAAAAAAGCCAACCGCAACAACCCCTTGGTTGCCGGGTCGTGATTGACGACATCCGCCACCGCTGTCACCAGCCGGATGATGCGCTTCGCCATGACATAGCCCGGCGCGGCTTTGCCGCCGATCAGCACGCAGCGCGGTGTCCAGTCGGCCGTGTCGCCGCGTTTGATGCGGTCATACAAGTGAATGACATGCAGCACATTGAGCAGTTGGCGCTTGTATTCGTGTATGCGTTTCACCTGCACATCGAACAGTGCCGACGTATCGAACACCACGCCGCAATCCTTTGCCACCATGGCCGCCAGACGCTGCTTGTTTGCCTGCTTTACCTTGTACCACTCGGCACGGAACTTCTTGTCTCCGGCAAACGGCTTCAAGGCCTGCAGCCCGGAGAGGTCGGTGCGCCACCCTTCGCCGATGCTGTCGTCGATCAGTTTGCTCAACAAGGGATTGCTCGATGCCAGCCAGCGGCGCGGTGTCACACCGTTGGTCTTGTTGTTGAATTTGTGCGGCCACAACTCGAAAAAATCATGGAACAAATGCTGTTGCAGCAGATGCGAATGCAGGGCCGCCACGCCGTTCACCGAGTGGCACGCCACCACCGCCAGATAAGCCATGCGTATTTGCGGCACGCCGCACTCCTCAACGAGGGACATGCGGCATTCGCGTTCGGTATCTCCCGGCCAGCGCCGCGAAACCTCCTCCATGAAACGCGCATTGATCTCGTAAATAATATCCAGCAGTCGCGGCAACAGTCGCCCGAACATATTCACCGGCCAGCGCTCCAGCGCCTCCGGCAGCAAAGTATGATTGGTATAAGCCATCGTCTGCGAAGTGATATCCCATGCTTCTTCCCAGCCCAGACCGTGCTCGTCCATCAGCAAACGCATCAACTCCGGCACGGCACAGGTCGGATGCGTGTCGTTCAGCTGAAAACAGCTCAGGCCGGCAAAACCGGAAAAGTCCTCGCCGTGTTTGTGTACCCATCGCCGCAGCACGTCCTGCAAACTGGCCGAGGCCAGGAAGTATTGCTGGCGCAGGCGCAACTCCTTGCCGTTTTCGCTGGCGTCATTGGGGTATAGCACCATTGTGATGTGCTCCGCCGCATTCTTGGCGGCGACCGCTTCGGTATAGCTGCCGGCATTGAATTCGTCCAGATCGAACTCTTCGGTCGCCGCCGCTTTCCACAGGCGCAGCGTATTCACCGTACCGTTGCGATAACCGGGAATCGGCATGTCGAATGGCACCGCCAGCACATCCTGGGTATCGACCCAGCGCATGCGCAGGCTGCCGTCGGCGGCGGTGTAGTGTTCGCTGCGTCCGCCAGACTTGATCCTGACCGTATATTCGGGCCGTTCAATCTCCCACGGATTGCCGTTGCGCAACCAGTGGTCCGGCTCTTCCAATTGGTATCCTTGCTCGATCTTCTGCCTGAACATGCCGTATTCGTAGCGAATGCCGTAACCCGTCACCGGCAATTGCAGCGTCGCGCAACTGTCCAGAAAACAGGCGGCCAGCCTGCCGAGGCCGCCATTGCCGAGCCCCGCGTCGCTCTCCAGTTCCTGCACCTCTTCCAGTTCCAGACCCAGATTGCGCATCGCCTCGGCGCTCGCCTCCTCCAGATCCAGGTTCAGCAATGCGTTCCCCAAGGCGCGCCCCATCAAAAATTCCAGCGACAGGTAATACGCCTGCTTGCAACCCGATTCGTCGTAGGCGCGCTGCGTTCGGCGCCAGCGCTCCACCAAACGATCGCGCAATACCAAGGCACATGAGGCATAAACATGGTGCGAAGAAACACTGTCCTTGCCCCAGCCCAGGGTATGGTTGAAATAGCGGCAAAAATCTTCTTCCAGCCCGATGGCATTCATACCCAGCGGCGGAATTTTCAGCGTGTTGGGATGTTTTGGGATAAAGGGTTTGTTAATAGGATTCATTTGCGTTCCAGAAACTTTAAGTGAGTGCCGGCAAATTCACGCGACTTCGATACAGAACTCCAGCGTATCCGCCTGCGCAGTCCTGACACACTCGAAAGTCAACACCACCGCCTGCATGATTTTTTCAAAGCCGGCTTCCGATTGCGACACGCTGAAGCATGGCTTGGAAAGCAGGGACACGGGTTGGTTCACCGAGATTTTGAGCTTACCGCCCAACACCGCATCTTCCAGCACGATACGCTGCATCGCATCCAGTTGCAGCACCTGCCCGAAACCGCCTGCAATCTCGTTGCCCACCCGGAAACGTCCGGCCGGCCCGTCGCAACTCGGCATGGCCAGATTCACAACCACCCGGAATACGCCCTCACCGACATCCGCAAAGTGGTAGGCAACATACAAACGCGCAGCGTCCAGCACGACAGACTTGCGCACCGTACCCGCACCCAAAGTCGCCTCAAAGGTCGTGCCGTGTTTTACGTCAGCATTCTTCGCCAATGCGTAACAGGGTTTGATTTCATCGCCACCGGACAACCACCGATCCAGAAACATCAGTTTCTGCTGTTCGTCGATCACCATATCCTCCGGCGTGATCTCGTGTTTCAGGCTGACACGCTCATGCGGATTGGCAATACCATCGACCTGCCGTTCTTCGATTGGCTGCGCATGCACTTTGCGATGATAGTGCTCCCGCGGCATGGACAGGGTGTCGGCGAAGTTATGGTTCAGGCGATAAGCATCGAACTCGCACAGCGCGGCGCTGCCGTCCTGCCTGAGCACCGCCTGCAACAACCCGTTCTGCAGGAATATCTCGTCGGCACCGTCCAGATCGAGGTCCAGCAACTGCTTCGCTTGGCGTGGCGCCACGCCATCCAGCAACCCCTCCAGTTTGACGATGGCGTTGTACACAGCCCGGCGCAGATGCGGCAAGTACAGTCCGCCAAACAACCCGTGCCAGTATGCATCGTTGGCCTGTGCTTCAAATAACGCATCCAGCATCTGCGCCGTCTGTTTCTTCTGCGGCAATGCATGCAAGCTACGCGACAGACCCAGCATGCGCTTGTGCATCCAGTTCGATTCCGGATAGCGCATCATGAAGTTTTTCCAGATACCGCCGCGCAGGAAAGGCTTGTTTTGCTCGAACTGGCCGGCATCTTTCGAGGCCTGCACCAGATCGGCGTATTGGTGCGCCGCAGGAACCGGCAGCGTCCATTCGTTCATCTCGATATAGGAAGTGGTCGGCAGATACACCACGCCGCGCGTCTTGGCGCGCGCGTGATAGTCGCAATAGCGCTCGGTCTTGATGATGTCCGAAGCCAGCACCCCCTCGATGAACTGGGTAAGCCAGCCCCGTTCATACACCCAGTTATAGGTCTCCGGCCAGATGCCGAATTTTTCGATATCGTCGAAATAGATCGCGGCAGGCGCCCCTCCCTCTTTCGCCAGACTTTCCAGATAACCGACCACGTCCTGCGCGGGTGAAAACGGCAGGCGGTAACGCAGCGCTTCGGAAATGGGAAACAGGTCAAGCTGCCGGCCGTTCTCTTCCGTGGTGTAGTAACCATCCAGGTCGCCACTGGATTTGCCGGCGCACAAAAAGTGATAGTCATCCACCGTCGAATAACGAATTCCGGAATCCGCCAGCGCCGGCACCACAGTCGCCTCCCAAACACGCTCGGTCAGCCATGCGCCTTGCGGACGCTGCCCCAGAGTCTGTTCAAGTTGATCCGACATACGCTGCAACTGTCCGAGCCGGTCCTGTTCCGGAATCACCGCCAACACCGGCTCGGTATAACCCGCACCGACCAGTTCCGCCTGTCCGCGCCGCACCATCTCCCGCAACAGGGCCATGTCATCCGGATAGTGTTCGAGTATGTAATCCAGCAACCAGCCGCTGATGTGGATGGCAAACTTGAACGCCGGGTAGCCATGCATCACCCGCAGGAACGGCCCGTAGCAACGCGCATGCGCATCGTCCAGCACATGGGTGAAATTCCCTACCGGCTGGTGCGCGTGAACTCCGAGCAACAATGAAATCGACTTTGCCATGCACTTCTCCATTCAGGTCATACCACGTCGGAACGACGCATTGTCCCGCCCACAGCAGGAACACCGCCGCCAACACTGATCACATATTGCAGTTCAATGGGGGGATCCAGTTTGAGCAACCGGTACAAATTGGAAAGATTGCGACGAAACAGATTGTCGAAAGAAGCGACACTTTGCGCCGAATTGTAATCGCCAAACCACCAGAACCAGTCCGAGCCCTCGCAGTCGGCAAGCTGCTCGGTCGCCAGCTCCATTTCATCGGCACTCAGCCGCCCGCTCGCCAGGACGATGTCGTAACTGCGCTTGGCTTCGCACAACAGATCCCAACCGCGATTTTTATCCGGCGAACCGATCCAGGTACTGAATGTGCCATACACCCAACTGCCCGCCACCAACTGCTGCAAATTACTCGCCGTCACGCGCGAGTCCGGATCGCCCAAACCCTGCACGCATTCATGAAAAGTGGTGGTGCGGATATCGGGATGATCTTCCAGCTTGGCATACAGCTCGGACAGGAAATAATAGCCGTTGTAGGGAAAGTACTCCCAGGCGTTTTCACCATCCAGGATGACGGTGACTACCGGTTCGTCGTCACCCGGCGCATTTTGCAGAATCTCTTCCAGATGATGAACGAAATCGGCGGCTGCATCATCGCCTTTCCACTTCGCGTACTCGAAACCGACTTTGTCCGACAAACGATCGTCACGGAAGAAACAGTAGATCGACTCACCCCCTGTCTCGACCAGATAAGGTTTGTACAAATAACCGGAACTGCCCGGCAGGGGGTTGTCGTTCATCTCACGGCGCAGGCTGTTGGCCAGAACGGCCTGCCCGGTCGCGGTCCATTCGCAACCATGCTCTGCCAGCAACTTCAAGGTTCCGCGCGATACTCCGCCTTCCGACGGCCACATCCCGAAAGGCCTGCTACCGAAGTTTTTCTCGTGATTCTCCATCGCCCTGGATAAATGGGCGTGGACACGCGACATTCCGCCGGGATAATGCGACGTTTCCGGCAAGGACGCATTGGGTTCGCTTTCCCGTGCTGCGGCGAAATCCAGCAGCAGGGGGACGATGGGATGATTGTATGGCGTGGAAGATATTTCGACCTGCCCGGATTCTGCCAGCTTGCGATAGCGCGGCACGATACCTGCGATAACCTTGCCGATCAGCGCGAACAGCGCCTTGCGTTCTGCATACGTAAACTGGCTGCCCTTGGTCATCAGACGCGCCACCAACTCGCTGCTGCGCCGTATGCTTTCGCCCATCCACACCAGGTGATACCACACCAGCAAATCGGCAAGATACTGGCCGGACAAATAAGTCACATTTTCGCGCCCGTGCCCCTCCACCATCTTCTGCAAGTCGTACAGATGCTGATAGGCGCGGTATGGCCGCAACATCTTCGCGTGTTCGCTCTTGAAGCAACTATCCAGGATATGCTGGCGCGCCTCGTCGTTCAATTTGTCCATCTCTTCGTAATCCAGCATCCTGAGCAGTGCATCGCGGATATTGCCGCTTTTGAACTGCTGTTCGTAGTCTTGCAACTGTTCGATCAGAATTGGCACGAAGTTCACCACCGCCCTGGCTTGCGGATGCTGTTCCAGGTGAAAAGCCATGTCGGTGTAATCCTTCATGGCGTGCAAATACGTCCACGGCAGCACATATTCGCCATGCAGGTATTCCCGGTAATCCGGTTGATGCATGTGCCAGCACAGAATCAGCTGCAGTTTCTTGCCGGCATTATGTGATGTATGGCTTTGCGGCATGATGCTTCCCGTAAAAAATTTCTAAGTCATCTGATATGGTGAATTGACTGGCCCAGCATATCCGGTGTCACCAGCGTGACTCCGCCGGGGGACACGTGAAAACGATGCGCATCCTCTTCATGATTGATGCCGATCTGCATCCCGTCCGGAATTTCGCAGTTGTTATCGAGGATGACGCGGTCCAGTTTCACGCCCTCGCCGATGCGTGCGCCGGACAGAATAACCGAGTCAACGATCTCGCTGCGTGCGCCCACGCGTATATCCGAGAACAACAAGGAGTGTTGCACCCTGGCGCCGCTGATAATGCAGCCGCCGGAAACCATGGAGTCGATCGCCACGCCGCGCCGGTCATCGTCGTTGAACACAAACTTGGCGGGCGGCAGTTGTTCCTGGTAGGTCCAGATCGGCCAGCTCTTGTCGTACAGATCGAGATCGGGCACCACGCTGACCATCTCCATGTTGGCCTCCCAATAGGCATCGACTGTTCCCACATCGCGCCAGTACGGATCGACACCTTCGCTCGTCCCCACGCAACTCTTCTCGAAGCGATGCGCGTAGACACGGTAGCGGTCGATCAGGTAAGGAATAAGGTCATGGCCGAAATCGTGGGATGACTTCTTGGTATCGGCGTCGCGAATCAGCTGCTCATACAAAAACCTGGCGTTAAAAATATAGATCCCCATGCTGGCCAGGGCACGCCCCGGCTTGTCCGGAATCTCCGTCGGATCGGCCGGTTTCTCGCTGAATTTGAGGATGCGGTCTTTATCGTCCACCGTCATCACACCGTACGACGAAGCCTCCGCCACCGGGACTTCAACGCAACCCACCGTCATATCGGCATCGCTGCTCACGTGATACGCCAGCATCTCGCCGTAGTCCATTTTGTAAATATGATCGCCGGCCAGGATCACGATGTACTCCGGGTTATATCCGCGCAGGATGTCTATATTCTGGAACACCGCATCCGCCGTGCCGCGATACCATTCCTCCTGGATGCGCTGCTGGGCCGGAAGCAGGGCAACGAACTCGTTGAACTCGCCGCGCAGGAAACCCCAGCCCTTCTGTATATGCTCGATCAGCGTGTGCGCCTTGTACTGGGTCACCACGCCAATGCGGCGGATACCGGAATTGATGCAATTGGACAGGGGAAAATCGATGATGCGGAACTTGCCTCCGAATTGCACCGCCGGTTTGGCATTCCAATCCGTCAGGTTATGCAAGCGACTGCCACGCCCTCCGGCCAACACCAAAGCCACGGTATTTTTGGTCAGTGCACTGATGAATCTTGGTGAACGCATTTCTTGAACCATGATGTTCTCTCCCAATTTAAGCCGCTTCCCAACACCCTCTTTATATAATAGTTCTATACAGATCGAGATAACGCTGTGCGCTGCTGCGCCATCCGACATCGCGCTGCATGCCGTTGAGCTGGATACGCTGGAACTTCTTGTCGTTCCGGAAACTATCGATCGCACGCAAAACCGCCTTGTACAAGGCATTTGAGTCCGCCTCGTCGAACACGAACCCGGTACCGTTTGCCGCCTTGGCATCAATCACCGAATCCGCCAGCCCACCCGTCCTGCGCACCACCGGCGGCGTACCGTAGCGCATGCCGTACAACTGGTTCAAGCCGCATGGTTCGAAACGCGACGGCATCAGGAATATGTCCGCGCCCGCCATGATCCGGTGCGACAGGCCCTCGTCGAATCGCACCGTCACCGAAACGCGTCCGGGGTAGCGTTGTGCCAGTTGCTGATAGCGCCTTTCCAGTTCGTGCTCTCCGCTGCCCAACAGGGCCAGTTGCGCGCCGCCGTCCAGCAGTTTCGGCAAACACTCGAGCAGCAAATCCAGGCCCTTCTGATAGGCAAGACGGCTGACCACCCCAAACAGGGGCGCTTGTGCATTGGCTTCAAGACCCAGTGACTGCTGCAGGGCAAGTTTGCACTCCGCTTTGGGTGCAAGATCGTTGTTATCGTATTGTGCCGCCAGGTATTTGTCGGTTGCCGGATTCCATTCCTCTTCGTCGATGCCGTTGAGAATGCCGCTCACATCGCCGTTGCGCACAGTAAGCAGCCCCTGCATGCCGTAACCCATCTCGGTCGTTTGTATTTCATGCGCATAGGTCGGGCTCACCGTCACAATGCGGTCGGCGTAGTGCAATCCCGCTTTCAGGAATGACAGGTAACCGTGAAACTCCACACCGTGCATGTCGAAGCAGGATTGCGGCAGATCGAGCGGCACCAGCCAGTCGCTGTCGAAGTTGCCCTGAAAAGCGATGTTGTGGACCGTCATCACTGTTTTCGCATGTTTGCCCGGCGTCAATTGCAGGTACGCCGGGGCAAGGCCGGTCTGCCAGTCGTTGCAATGCACGATGTCCGCCTGCCACGCAATGGGAGATGCGGCACTGCCCAGCAGGGCGGCCACTTTGGACAACATGCCGAAACGCATGGCGTTATCCGGCCAGTCGCCGCCAAGCTCGTACTGGTACGGCCCCTCCACACGGCAGAAGTATTGCGGTGCATCCAGCACATATACCGGAACCCCGGTATGCGGCATCTTCGCGCTCAGCAGTCTGATTTCCGGTTGGCCCGGAAACACCGCAAAAGAAGCAACCGTGCGTTTGCTCTCCAATTTGTCCAGCACTTGGGTATACCCCGGAATCAACAGGCGCACATCCTGCTCCAGCGCCTGCAGCGCAGCGGGCAAAGCCCCGCTGACATCGGCCAGACCGCCGGTCTTGATCAAAGGAAAAATTTCCGAGGTGACGAACAATATCTTCATTTGAGTGCTTTGTAGTGATGGATCAACCCGTTGGTGGAAGAATCGTGCGCGGAGATTTCCGCACCGTTGTGCAATTCGGCCTGGATGTGCGTGGCCAGCTGTTTGCCCAACTCCACTCCCCACTGATCGAAGGAGTTGATGTTCCAGACGACGCCCTGCACGAATATCTTATGCTCATACAGGGCAATCAGCCTGCCCAGCGTGCGCGGCGTCAGCTTCCGGAACAGGATGGAATTGGTGGGTTTGTTGCCCACGAACACCTTGTGCGGCAGCAGCGACTCTATCTCTTTTGCATCCATGCCCGAGGCCTGCAGTTCCGCGCGCGCTTCGTCTGCGTCCTTGCCGCGCATCAGCGCCTCGGTCTGCGCAAAATAATTCGACAGCAGGATTTCGTGATGCTCGCCCAGCGGATAGTTGGTCTGCGCCGCCGCGATAAAATCCGCCGGAAACATCTGCGTGCCCTGGTGCAACAACTGGAAGTAGGCATGCTGGCCGTTGGTGCCGACACCGCCCCACAGGATAGGACCGGTCGCATAATCCACGACATTGCCGTCGCGATCCACGCGCTTGCCGTTGCTCTCCATGTCGGCCTGCTGGAAATAGGGCACGAAATGTTCCAGTGCCTGATCGTAGGGCAGCAGCGCCTGCTTTGTGCTGTGGTGGAAGTTGTTGTACCACACCCCAAGCAGCGCCATGACCACCGGCATGTTCTGCTCCAGCGGTGCCGAGCGGAAATGCCTGTCCATTTCGTAGCCGCCGCGCAACAGCTCTTCGAAGTTGTCCATGCCCACTGCCAGCGCGATGGACAGCCCGATGGCCGACCACAGCGAATACCGTCCGCCGACCCAGTCGGAAAATTCGAACATGTTTTCCGCATCGATGCCGAACGCCGTGACTTTTTTGGCATTGGTGGAAAGCGCAACGAAATGCCGGGCGATGTGCCCGGTATCGATCGCCCTGCGCAGGAACCAGTCGCGCGCCGAGTGCGCATTCATCAGGGTTTCCTGCGTGGTGAAAGTCTTTGAAGCGACGATGAACAGCGTCGTCTCGGGATCGAGCTGTTCCAGTTTTTCCAGCAGATCCGTGCCGTCGACATTGGAGACGAAATGCAACTTCACCCGGCCGTTGTACGAGTGCAACGCCCGGCACACCATCATCGGACCCAGGAACGAACCGCCGATACCGATGTTCACCACGTCGGAAATGGCCTTGCCGGAATAGCCGCGCCATTCTCCGCTGCGCACGCGCTCGCTGAAACTGCGCATTTTGCCCATCACATGGCGCACCCCCGGCAGCACATCCTGGCCGTCGAGCAGGACGGGCGGATGCCCGGGATCGATGGCCGCGCGCAATGCGGTATGCAGTACGGCCCGGCGCTCGGTGGAATTGATCTTTTCGCCGCCGAACATCCGGTCGCGCCAGGTTTCGACCCGAACATGGCGCGCCAGTGCGAACAGCAGCCCCATCGTTTCCCGGGTAACCATGTTCTTGGAATAATCCAGCAATAGATCGTCCAGGTGCAGAGAGAAGCGCTCGAACCGGTTCGGGTCATCGGCAAACAGGCGGCGCATCGAAACTTGCCTGTTCGCGGCGTAATGGGCAAGCAGATCCTGCCACGCTTTCGATTGTGTCAATGCAGACATCGTTTCCCCTTGTGCGCTCAACCAATCCTTTGCAATACGATCCCTGCCAGCGGCGGTAAAGTGAGCTCCAACGATTGCATCTCGCCGTTCCATCCGATATCCGAGGTATCCAGCCCCAGTCCGTTACCCATGTTCGACCCGCCATAATAGTGCGAGTCGCTGTTGAATATCTCGCGGTAGCAGCCTTTGTGACGCACGCCGACACGAAAGTTCGTACGCGGCATCGGTGTGAAGTTAAGCAACACCAACACATAAGAACCGTCGCGTGCAAAACGGCGATAACTCAATACCGACTGATCGGCATTGTTGCAGTCTATCCATTCGAAACCTTCATGGGAAAAATCCAGCTCATGCAGGGCGGGCACGGCAGCATACAGGCGATTCAGGTCGCGCAAGGCGGACTGCACCCCGCTGTGCTGGGCGCGACCGAGCAGATTCCAGTCCAGTTCCGAACCAACCTTCCATTCGTATCCCTGCGCGAATTCGTTGCCCATGAAATTGAGCTTCTTGCCCGGATACGTCAACTGATAGGTAAATAGCAAACGCAGGTTGGCGAACTTCTGCCAGGCGTCCCCGGGCATCTTGTCGAGCAGCGACTTCTTCCCATGCACCACTTCGTCATGCGAGAACGGCAACAAGAAATTTTCGGTATAGCTGTAAAGCTGCCCGAACGTGAGCATGTTGTGGTGATAGCGCCGGTATATCGGATCATGCTCGATGTAACTGAGCGTGTCGTTCATCCAGCCCATGTTCCATTTCATGGAGAATCCCAGGCCGCCCAGATAGGTCGGGCGCGAAACCATGGGCCACGAAGTCGATTCCTCGGCCAGCGTCAAGGTGCCGGGGAATCGCTCGTTCGTCATCACATTCAGTTCGCGAAAGAAATCGATCGCCTCGATGTTTTCGCGTCCGCCGTATTTGTTCGGCAGCCATTGCCCCGGTTCGCGCGAATAATCGTTGTACAACATGGAGGCCACCGCATCCACGCGCAACCCGTCGATATGAAACTCGCTCAACCAGTAGTGCGCGTTGGCCAGCAGGAAATTGCGCACTTCGTTGCGGCCGTAATTGAAAATCAGCGTACCCCAATCCTGGTGCTCGCCCAGCCGTGGATCCTCGTGCTCGTACAGCGCCGTACCGTCGAAACGTGCCAGCGCCCAACTATCTTTCGGGAAATGCCCGGGTACCCAATCGAGGATCACGCCGATACCGACGATATGGCAGGCATCGACAAAATACCGGAAATCGTCCGGTGTGCCGAAACGGCTGGTCACACCGAAATAGCCGGTCGTCTGATACCCCCACGATTCATCCAGCGGATGCTCGCTGACCGGCATCAACTCGATATGCGTGAACCCCATATCCTGCACATACGGAACAAGATTGTCGGCCAGTTCGCGGAAATTGTAGAAGCGCCCATCCCAGTGGCGCTTCCAAGAACCGGCATGTACCTCGTAAACGTTCAAAGGTTGATGCAGCCAATCGCGGCCGGCACGCTGCTCCTGCCATGCGGCATCGCGCCACTGGTATCCGTCCAGTTCGACCACCCTGGCCGCCGTGCCCGGACGCATTTCAAACCTCAAGCCGTAAGGATCTGTCTTGACGAAGACCTCGCCCGAGTAGCGATTGCGTATCTCGAATTTGTAAAACTCGCCCAGGCCGATGTCGGGCACGAACATCTCCCACACGCCGGTACTGCCCAGCGCGCGCATCGGGCAGATGCGCCCGTCCCAGCCGTTGAAATCCCCCACCACGCTGACGCGCTCCGCATTCGGCGCCCACACCGCAAAGCGCACACCCCACACCCCGTTGCACTCCATGTGATGCGAACCGAGCATGCGGTAGGCCTGCTCCAGACGTCCTTCCGAAAACAGATAGAGATCATGGTCGCTGATGCTGCTGCCAAATGAATAGGCATCATGCACTTCGATAACATGGCTGTAAAAATTCAGTTTCAGGCGGCACGGGACAGGCGGCGCCTGTTTGCCCTGCCAGCAATAAAAGCCGCTGGATTGTTCGCGATCAAGGGGTTGCCAATCATCACCGTCATGCACCGATATTTCCGTTGCATGAGGTTGAAAAACCCGCAGAACCCAACCGGATTTGTTCTGATGTAACCCCAGATATGAAAAAGGGTCATGATGACGCGCTTCCAGAATGGAGCGCTTGTTCTGTGCGTCGCTTGGCATCGTTTGGCTCCTGAGTTGCAATATAGCTGTTTAGGATGGACGGAGCAATTCAAAACGGAAAGATTAACATGCATGTAACAGGAAAAACATTACAAAGGGAAGGCTATTGCCGTCTGAGGCTGGTGCGGAAGACAGGACTCGAACCTGCACACCTTGCGGCGCTGGAACCTAAATCCAGTGCGTCTACCAATTCCGCCACTTCCGCACGTGAGGGGCGCGCATTATAACCGAGCGGTTTCTAGTTCGGCGCGAATTCCACCACGGAGCGTCCGTGCGAGGTGTTTGCGATCAGCTTCGCGCACACTTCCGGCAAATCGGCCAACGCGATGCGATGGGCGATCTGGTCATATCTTTCGAGGTGCAGGTCGCCGGCCAGGCGCTGCCACATCTGTTTGCGCAGCGGCATCTGGGTTGCGGCGGAATCCACACCGAGCAATTTTATGCCGCGCAGGATGAAGGGAAAAATGGAAGTATGCAGTTCCAGCCCGCCCGCATTACCGTAACTGGCAATCGCGCCGTTCTGTTGCATGGACTTGGTCAGCCAGGCCAGCGTGTCGCCCCCAACTGAATCCAGCGCGCCCGCCCATTGCGCTCTTTCCATGGGACGCTTGCTGGCCCAATCGATGTCACTGCGCAACAGGATTTCACTCGCGCCGAGCGAACGCAGGTATTCCTGCTCACCGGCCTTGCTGGTCATGGCGACGACCTGATAACCGAGTTGCGACAGCATGCGGATCGCAAGACTGCTCACGCCGCCGGTGGCGCCGGTGACCACAACCTTGCCTTTTTCCGGCGTCAATTCGTTCTGCTCCAGGCGATGAATGGCCAGCGCGGCAGTAAAGCCGGCTGTACCCAATGCCATCGCATCGAACAGGGACAGGTTCACCGGTAGCGGTACCACCCAATCGGCGGGCACGCGCACGTATTCGGCAAAGCCGCCGTCGTGCGCCACACCCATTTCATAACCAGTCACCAGCACCTGGTCACCGGCCTTGAAGCGCGCATCCTGTGAAGATTCGACTACGCCGGAAACATCCACGCCGCCGACACAGGGAAAACGCCGCACCACCTTGCCCGCACCGGTCGCGGCCAGCGCATCCTTGTAATTGACGCCGGAGTAATGTGTACGGATGACCACTGTGCCCGGATCAAGATCGTCAAGCGTCAGCTCGACGAGGCGCCCGGCGGATTTGCCGTTTTCTTCGAAAATGCGGTAAGCGTTGAATTTCTGCATTTTACAGATCCAGCAACACGCGCCCGGGGAATTCCAGCGCCTCCTTGATGGCAACCAGGAACTGCACGGCTTCGCGGCCATCGATGATGCGGTGGTCGTAGGACAGCGCGAGGTAGTTCATGGGGCGGATGACCACCTGGCCGTTTTCCGCCACGGGCCGGTCCTTGGTGGCGTGGATGCCGAGGATGGCGCTCTGCGGCGGATTGATGATGGGCGTGGATAGCATGGAACCGAACACGCCACCGTTGGTAATGGAAAAAGTCCCGCCGCTCAGCTCTTCCATGGTGAGCTTGCCTTCCTTGGCGCGCGCGGCGAAATCGGCAATGCGCTTTTCGATGTCGGCCAATGAGAGCTGGTCCGCATCGCGCAAAATGGGCACCACCAGACCGCGTTCGCTGCCGATGGCCATGCCGATGTCGAAATAGCCGTGGTAGATGATGTCGGTACCGTCCACCGAGGCGTTGACGATGGGGAATTTCTGCAGGGCCATCACCGCCGCCTTGACGAAGAAGGAGGAGAAGCCGAGCTTTACGCCGTGTTTCTTCTCGAACGCATCCTTGTATTTGTTGCGCAGCTCAATCACCGGCTGCATGTTCACTTCGTTGAAGGTGGTGAGGATGGCGGCGTTGGCCTGCGATTGCAGCAGACGCTCGGCGATGCGCTGGCGAATGCGCGTCATGGGCACGCGCTGCTCGGGCCTGTCGCCCGTTGGCACAGCAACCGGCGTGACAGAATTCAACGAGGTCGCTTGCTGCACCGCACCCAGTACATCCTCTTTGGTGACCAAGCCTTTTTTTCCGCTGCCCGGTACGCTGGCGGCATCGACATCATGCGCATGTGCCAGCTTGCGCGCCGAAGGTGAGACTGCGGCGGGCTGCGCAGACGGTTTGGCTGCTGCTGGCGCAGGCGCAGGCGGTACAACAGCTGCTTTAGCCGCAGCAGGTGCAGCAGGTGGGGCTGCGGCGGCCACTGTGGCAACTCCCTCGGTATCGATCTGCGCAATGACTTCCTCGCTGGCGACTTTCGTACCATCCGCCTTGATGATCTTGACCAGCACGCCGCTTTTGATGGCGGGCAGTTCCAGTACCACCTTGTCGGTTTCGATGTCGATCAGACTCTCGCCCTCGTTTACCGCTTCGCCGACTTTTTTATGCCATGTCAGCAGCGATGCTTCGGAAACCGATTCGGAGAGTTGCGGTACTTTGACTTCTACGATGCTCATGAGTGTGCTCCCGGTGTGTTCTTGATATTGAGATTGGGGCGGAAGGCCGCCGCAATCACATCTTTTTGTTGTTCGTTGTGTACCGCAAGATATCCCGCCGCAGGCGAAGCCGAAGAAGGACGCAAGGCATAATCGAGTCGCATGTTGGGACGCATGTGACGCAGCAGGTAATGCTGGATGCGGTGCCACGCCCCCTGGTTGCCCGGCTCCTCCTGGCACCACACGACTTCCCTGGCATTGGGATAAGACACGATCAGGTCGGAGAACGCCTCGTGCGGGAAGGGATAGAGCTGTTCCAGCCGCACGATGGCAACATTCGCTATGCCTTTTTCGCGCCGGTATTTGACCAGGTCGAAGTACACCTTGCCGCTGCACATGATGATGCGTTTCACTTTTTTGGCATCCATGGCATCGGTTTCGGGAATCACCGTCTGGAACGTGCCTTCTGTAAACAATTCCAGCGGGGAAGAGGCTTCCTTGCTGCGCAGCAGACTCTTGGGCGTGAATACGACGAGCGGCTTGCGATAGGGCCGCACCATCTGGCGGCGCAACAAATGGAATATCTGCGCCGCAGTGGACGGAATGCACACCTGGATATTGTAGTCGGCACACAGTTGCAGGTAGCGTTCGATGCGGCCGGACGAGTGCTCCGGCCCCTGCCCCTCGTAACCGTGCGGCAGGAGCAAGGTCAGGCCGCACAACCTGCCCCACTTGGCTTCGCCGGAAGCGATGAACTGATCGATGACCACTTGCGCGCCGTTGGCGAAATCGCCGAACTGCGCTTCCCAGAGCGTCAGGGTGACCGGCTCGGCCGTAGCGTATCCGTACTCGAAACCCAACACCGCTTCTTCCGAAAGGATGGAATCGATCACGGCAAAATCGGCCTGATCGGGCGCAATGTGCTGCAGCGGAATATGGATGCCGCTGTCCCATTCTTCGCGGTTCAGATCGTGCAGCACGGCATGCCGGTGAAAAAATGTACCGCGCCCGCAGTCCTCGCCCGACAGGCGTATCGGATAACCTTCCGCCACCAGACTGGCATAGGCCAGATTTTCCGCCATGCCCCAATCCAGCGGCAGTTCACCTTTGGCCATCGCCGTGCGGTCGGCAATGATCTTTTCCACGCGCGAGTGCAGCTTGATATTTTCCGGAATCGCGACCAGGCGTTCAGCCAATTGCTGCACGCGCTCGCGCGGCAAAGCGGTCTCTGCGGGTGTTTTCCACGAGACATCGCGGTATTTCGACCAGCTCACCGCAAATTCCAGCTTGAATCCGGTCAGCACCGGCTGCACGGGATTGCGCCCTTCATCCATGGCGCGCCGGTAAATGGCAACCATCTCTTCCGGTTCGCCCTGCGCAACCACGCCCTGCTCCACCAGTCGCCTGGCATACAGCGCGCGCGTACCCGGGTGCTGGTTCACCTTGCGGTACATCAGCGGTTGCGTGACCAGCGGTTCATCCTGTTCGTTGTGCCCAAGCTTGCGGAAACACACCATGTCCACCACCACGTCCTTGCGGAATTGCATGCGGTAGTCGAGCGCAATCTCGGTCACCATCAGCACCGCCTCCGGATCGTCGGCATTCACATGGAAGATGGGCGCCTCGACCATTTTCGCGACATCGGTGCAGTACAGGGACGAGCGTGCATCGCGCGGATCTGAGGTGGTAAAGCCGATCTGGTTGTTGACCACGATATGCACCGTGCCGCCCGTGCCGTAGCCGCGCGTTTGCGACAAGTTGAACGTTTCCTGGTTCACGCCCTGTCCGGAGAAGGCCGCATCGCCATGGATCAGGATGGGCAATACCTGCTTGCCTTTGAAGTCGCCCCGCCGGTGCTGGCGCGCACGCACCGAACCTTCCACCACCGGATTGACGATTTCCAGATGCGACGGATTGAACGCCAGCGTCAGGTGCATGGGGCCGCCCGGCGTGGCAATATCGGACGAAAAGCCCTGGTGGTATTTCACATCGCCCGAGGTCAGGTGTTCGGTGTGTATACCCTCGAATTCGGCAAACAAATCTTTGGGCAATTTGCCCAGCGTATTGATCAGCACGTTCAGGCGGCCGCGGTGCGCCATGCCGATGACAGACTCCTTGACTCCCTGCTCGCCCGCGCGCTGCAACAGATGGTAAAGCAGCGGAATCAGCGTGTCGCCGCCTTCCAGCGAGAAGCGCTTTTGCCCGACGTACTTGGTGTGCAGGTAACGCTCCAGGCCTTCGGCTGCGGTCAACCGTTCCAGGATGCGTTTTTTGGTTTTGTTGGGATAAGGCGTCTCGCCTGCCGGGCCTTCCAGCCGCGCCTGGATCCAGCGCTTGACCGGCACGCTGTTGATGTACATGTACTCGGCGCCGACGGTGCTGCAGTAGATACGGCGCAGGCGCTGCATGATCTCGCGCAAGGTCATGCGCATGCCTCCCACCAGCGAACCGGTGAAGAAGGTGGTATCCATATCCGCTTCGCCCAGCCCGTAATAGGAAGGTGTCAATTCCGCCACCTCGGGTTTTGGGTGCCGATTCAGCGGATCGAGATCGGCGATGTGTGCGCCCAGGAATCGATGCGCATTGATGAGTTGCAGCACCGATGCCTGTTTGCGTGCTTCATCGTGATGCACCGGCGCTTCCGCCAGGCGTTTGCCCAATTCCAGGAAACCGCGCTGGATCGGGCTATGCGGCACATCGTTCTGAATGTTGACCGTTTGCAGTTTGTCGAAATAGGTGCGCCATTCTGCCGGAACGGCCGCCGCATCCCGCAAATAGTCTTCGTACAATCCCTCCACAAAGGCGTTGTTGCCGCCGGACAGGAGCGAGGTGTTCCTCATGGTTTGCAGATAACTATTTTCGGGTGCATTCATGATTCACCTCCGGAAGCTTAGCGTTTGGCCAGCGGCAGATAATCGCGCCGTGTCGCGCCGCGATACAACTGGCGCGGCCGGCCGATCTTGTGCTCGGCGTCCGCCAGCATTTCGTTCCATTGCGAGATCCAGCCCACGGTACGCGCCACGGCAAAGATCACCGTGAACATGTTGACCGGGATGCCCAGCGCGCGCAGCACGATGCCGGAATAGAAATCCACGTTCGGATACAGCTTGTGGTCGATGAAGTACGGGTCGCTCAGCGCCACGCGCTCCAGCTCCATCGCCAGCTCGAACAATTTATTGTTCTCCAGCTTCAGCTCCTTGAGCACTTCGTAGCAGGTCTCGCGCATCACCGCCGCACGCGGGTCCATGTTCTTGTAGACGCGGTGACCGAAACCCATGAGACGGTATTTCTTGTCCTTCACGCCCTGCACGTATTCCTTCACACGCGAGATGTCGCCGACCTCTTCCAGCATTTTCAGTGCGGCCTCGTTCGCCCCGCCGTGCGCGGGGCCCCACAGCGCGGCGATGCCGGAAGCGATGCAGGCGAACGGGTTTGCGCCGCTGGAACCGGCCAGGCGCACCGTGGAGGTGGAAGCGTTCTGCTCGTGATCGGCATGCAGAATCAGAATGCGATCCAGCGCGCGCACCAGCACCGGATTCGGTACGTATTCCTCGGTGGGGGTGGCAAACATCATGTACATGAGGTTTTCCGCATAGCTGAATCTGTTCTGCGGATACATGAACGGGGCGCCGCGGTGATACTTGTGCGCCATCGCCGCGATGGTAGGCACTTTCGCCAGCATGCGCATGGCAGAAAGCTCGCGATGTTCCGGATTACTGATGTCCAGCGAATCGTGATAGAAGGCCGACAGCGCGCCCACCACGCCGACCATCACCGCCATCGGATGCGCATCGCGGCGGAAACCGTTGAAGAAACGGGCAAGCTGCTCGTGCACCATGGTGTGCCGCGTCATGCGCGCGTCAAACGCCTCGTACTGCTCGGCGTTCGGCAATTCCCCGTTCAACAACAGATAGCTGACCTCCAGAAAATCGGAGTTTTTCGCCAGTTGCTCGATGGGATAGCCGCGGTAATACAGCAGCCCGGCATCGCCATCGATATAGGTGATCGTGGAAGTACAACTCGAGGTGGAAAAGAAAGCCGGGTCGTACGTGAATACGCCCAGTTTGCCCAGCGCGCGAATATCAATCACATCGGAACCGAGCGTACCGGACAGGATAGGCAACTCAAGGCTGCGCCCGTCGTCCAGGGTCAGTGTTGCGACTCGTTTCTTTTCCATAACTCACCTCACTAATTTATATTTATGCTGCTTTCAACCATTCCAGTACCACGCTCTGATGCGCATGAACTGTCTTCTTCTTGTCCGTAATCAAATCCCATAGTTCGGTATCCGGCATATCCAGCAACTCGTCGAATACCACGCGCTGCGCGTTATCCATTTCCGCGTATCGTTGCCTGACAAAACGGCCCAACACGATATCCAGTTCCAGCAAACCGCGCCGGCAGCGCCAGCGCACGCGTTCCAGCGAGACCGGATCAAGAACGTCTGAAGCCTGCATCTTCATACCGCGCGTTTCACCATCATGTCCTTGATCTTGCCGATGGCCTCGGTCGGGTTCAATCCCTTGGGGCAGACATCGACGCAATTCATGATGGTGTGACAACGGAACAACCGGTACGGATCTTCCAGATTGTCCAGGCGGGCCGCCGTGTCCTGGTCGCGTGTATCGGCAATGAAGCGGTAGGCTTGCAGCAGTCCGGCCGGACCGACGAACTTGTCCGGGTTCCACCAGAATGACGGACAGGCCGTGGTGCAGCAGGCGCACAGGATGCATTCATACAAGCCATCCAGTTCCAGGCGGTCCTGCGGCGACTGCAGGCGCTCGGTTTCCGGCGGCGGATCGTTGTTCACCAGGTACGGCTTGATCGAGTGGTACTGTTTGAAGAATTGCGTCATATCCACGATCAGGTCGCGTATGACGGGCAGGCCCGGCAGCGGGCGTATCTCGATCGGTTGCCTGAGCGAGGATAACGATGTGATGCAAGCCAGACCGTTGCGCCCGTTGATGTTCATGGCATCTGAACCGCACACGCCTTCGCGACACGATTTGCGAAAACCGAGACTGTCGTCCTGTTCCTTCAGCAACATCAGCGCATCCAGCAACATGGCATCGCCCGCCTCCAGTTGCAGATCAAAGTCCTGCATGTAAGGCTTGGTATCGGTATCCGGGTTGTAGCGATAGATTCTGAATTTCATCTCATCGGTCCTGTAACCAACCACTTGGCAATCGTCTTTTGATTGCTTGGCGGGATGGCTGGTTGTTTCATCAATAGACCCGCGCCTTGAGCGGGAAGGTGTCCACGGTCAGCGGTTTCAGGCGCACCGGTTTGTAATCGAGCCGGTGCCCTTCGCTGTAATACAAGGAATGCTTCAACCAGTTCTTGTCATCCCGATCAGGAAAATCCTCGCGCGCATGTGCGCCGCGGCTCTCCTGGCGGGCCGCAGCGGCGGTCATCGTGGCTTGTGCCACTTCGATCAGGTTATCCAGCTCCAGCGCCTCGACGCGTGCCGTGTTGAACACCTTGCTCTTGTCCTTGATCTCGGTGTGGCGCACACGCTCCGCCACTTCGTTGATCCTGGTCACACCTTCCGCCATCAGGTCGGGGAAGCGGAACACGCCGCAATGCGTCTGCATGTTTCTGCGCATCGCGTCGCCGACTTCGGCAACGCTTTCGCCATTCTTCTGGTTTTCCAGGCGGGCCAGACGCGCCAGCGGGCGGTCTGTCGCATCGGCGGGCAGGGGTTTGGGGTTGGGATTGTTCTTGAGATCTTCGATGATCTGGCGCGCCGCCGAACGGCCGAACACGATCAGGTCGAGCAGCGAGTTGCAGCCCAGGCGGTTGGCCCCGTGTACCGACACGCAGGCGCATTCGCCCACCGCATAGAAACCCTGCACCACATCTTCCGGCGCGGTTCCGTGCGGCGCGACAACCTGCCCGTGATAATTGGTGGGGATGCCGCCCATCATGTAATGCGCGGTCGGCACCACCGGGATGGGCGCCTTGGACGGATCGACATGGGCAAATTTGAGCGCAATGTCGCGTATGCCCGGCAGGCGATGGCGTATCACTTCGTCGCCCAGGTGATCGAGCTTGAGCATGACATGGTCGCCGTGCGGGCCGCAGCCGCGCCCTTCCTTGATCTCCGTTGCCATGGCGCGCGACACCACGTCGCGGCTGGCCAAGTCCTTGGCGTTGGGCGCATAGCGCGGCATGAAGCGCTCGCCGTCCTTGTTCACCAGATAACCGCCCTCGCCGCGCACGCCTTCGGTGATGAGCACGCCCGAACCGTGCACGCCGGTCGGATGGAACTGGAAGAATTCCATGTCTTCCAGCGGAATGCCGGCGCGCGCCGCCATGCCCAGACCGTCGCCGGTGTTGATATAGGCGTTGGTGCTCGCGGAAAAGATGCGTCCCGCCCCGCCCGTGGCAAACAGCGTGGCCCGCGCCTGCAGGATCATCACTTCGGACGTTTCAATCTCCATCGCCACCACGCCCAGCACGTCGCCCGCCTCGTCGCGAATCAGGTCCAGCGCCATCCATTCCACGAAGAAATTCGTGTTGGCCTTGACGTTCTGCTGGTACAGCGTGTGCAACAGTGCGTGGCCGGTGCGGTCGGCCGCCGCGCACGCGCGCGGCACCGGGTTCTTGCCGTAATCCTGCATATGTCCGCCGAACGGGCGCTGGTAGATCTTTCCGCTGTCCAAGCGGTCGAACGGCATGCCGAAATGTTCCAGTTCGTACACGACTTCCGGCGCGGCGCGGCACATGTACTCGATGGCATCCTGATCGCCCAGGTAGTCCGAGCCCTTCACCGTGTCGTACATATGCCAGTGCCAGTTGTCTTCGTTGACGTTGCCCAGCGAAGCGGCGATACCGCCCTGCGCGGCAACCGTATGCGAGCGCGTGGGAAACACCTTGGAAAGCACCGCCACTTTGAGTCCCGCATGCGACAAGGTCAGCGCGGCGCGCATGCCCGAGCCGCCTGCCCCCACCACAATCACGTCGAATGTTCTTTTAGCCACTGCCATTTAAAGTCCCCAGAGAATCTGCACCGACCAGATCACATACAGCATCAGCGCAAGTATGACCAGCACATGAATCAACAGCCGGATGCCCGCCGGCTTCACGTAATCCATCACGATGTCGCGCACGCCGATCCAGGCGTGATAGAACAGGCTCAACAGGAACAGCATCGAAAACGTGCGCATGATGTTGCCGGAAAACAGTTCGATCCAGGTGTCGTAGCCGAACGACGATTGCCTCAGCAAATACGCCGCAACCACCAAGGTATACACAGCCATGACCGCAGCCGTGACGCGCTGCACCAGCCAGTCGCGCAAACCGTAATGGGCGCCCGTGACGATACGATTCACCATAGCTTCGCTCCCAGGACAACGGTCAATGCAAGACTGACAACCAATACCCACATGCTGGCGGCGCGCGCCGAGGCAAGGTCGGGCAACAGATGCAAATCGATGGCCAGATAGCGCAGCCCGGCGCAGAAATGGTGCAGGAAAGCCCACATCAGCCCGAACAATGCCAGCTTCAGCAGCGGATTCGACAGGTACTCAGTCAGGTTAGTGTAAGTTTCGATGGAACGCAGACTTTGATCGAGCAGTAACAACAAGACGGGAAGGGCGAGAAACAGGATGGCACCACTGACGCGGTGCAGGATGGATACGTAACCGGAGAGAGGCAGTTTGATCTTGTGCAGCGCGAGATGCTTGGGGCGTGATTTATTCATTTCATCTTTTCCACAACCAAAAATCCAATGCCGCAATCCTACACCTACGTCAGGCGCGAGAAAACAATAATGAATATGAAAAAACAATCTCCGGGTGGACGAGCATCACGGAGAGAATGGGAAATTGACCACACATCCAGTATGCATAACAGAATGCGTTCTTCTCATGCGGCGAAGTATTCACCTGGAGCAATTCTGCGAGCAGACAATAACGCTTGTTTAAGTGAAGCCTCGAATTGCGCCAACGTTAACGGCTTTCCGAACAGATATCCCTGAAAGGTATGGCAACCGCGCATCTTCTTACGCCAGCGGAATGAATCGAGCGGGCAATTCCAGACCGCGCGCAGGAGGGTGCCGGCAGACGCGCTGTCATATCAATTGAATAATGGGATGAAGCCCTGTAGCTGATTCATGTTTTTCCAGGCGCAAGGAGAATTCCTTGATCTTTGGAATATTCTGGATGAACAGTTCGACCAGCCGGGGATCGAATTGTTTGCTCGCGTTTTGCCTAAGGAAATCGATTGCTTCCGCATCAGCCCAGCACTCCTTGTAGGGGCGGCAAGAGACGAGCGCATCGAACACATCGCAAATCGCGACAATGCGTCCTTCGATCGGGATGGCTTCGCCGGACAAGCCGTCGGGAAAACCGGAACCGTCCCATTTTTCATGATGACTCAACGCCACAATCATCGCCATCTTCATCACGCGCGATTGCGAATGCTTCAGAATTGCGGCACCTATTCTGGTATGTTTATTCATGGCCAGATGTTCTTCTTCGGTCAGTTTTCCCGGCTTGCGCAGGATGCTGTCCGGTATGCCAATCTTGCCCAGATCGTGCAAGGGGCTGGCGTACATGAGGGTCTCGGCATCCTGTTCCGCGAATCCGGCCGCCTTGGCAAGCAAATAAGATGCGTAGCCCACCCTGAGAACGTGGTCGCCGGTATCGGCATCGCGATATTCACCCGCCTTGCCGAGACATACCAGCGCTTCCATCTCCGACTCCCGGAGCCGATCCGTTTTTTCGTGCATCAACTGAAAATGGCTGCTGTATTTGTAGGCGGTGTAAAGCATGTAGCCCAAACCGACCAACATGATCAATGCAGCGACGCTATCGGCAGATGCACTTTGAAAATAAAAAACGGCGATCAAAGCACCCAGCATGGGAAACACAAACGAAATATAGACCCTGAAAATAGTACCCAGTGTTGCAATCGACGCGCCGGCAAATCCGTAGGCGACGGCGATGGAAAAATATTGCAGTTCTTTGGATGAGTACAGAATAATTTGAGCGAACAGAAATGCCCACAACAAGCCCATGAAAAATACATTGACGTTATATCTCAGAATTCTTTGCTCGATATAGCGCTGATCCTTGCTACCTGCATTCCTGTGGAGCGGGCGAAAATTCAGGTAGCGATGAATCAGGAGTGTGATGCCGCAGACATCCCAAATGAACAACGTCCTCCCGGAAAAACCCGACTTCTGAAGCAGGAGCGTCATGAGCAGGATGACCATAAACTGCCCGATTATCCCTTGCGCTGTTTGGGAAACAATATGAGCCAATTGGCTCGGACGAATATTCATTGCATTTTCCCCTGGAATTGGAATTATTGGGGTGTTCAATATTATCAAGAGTGCATGGCGGTGATCCGTCATCCGGCGATGGCGCATACCCTAACCAGCCAATCCGGTTTTGTCCACCTATTCCGGCCCATTTGTTATTTTCGCGCGACTGCTTCGGGAAATTGGCTTGACGTACGGCCATGGGCCGCATTTGACCGTTTCGTTGCCGAATAATTCAATAGATATCCAGAGGGGTGAAACTGGAAAACCGGGTGAGAGCCTGTGGCACATTGATTATGTACAGGCGAAATTTGCACAAACTTTACATGACATCCCTGGGCCGATGTCATGTAAAGCTGTCTAGCCAAACAGATGCTTCACATGCTCGCGTTCGTCGAGCAGTTCCTTGTAACTGTCCATCATGTGTTTGCGGCCGAGTTCGCTGATCGGCAGATCTTTTACGATCTGGTATTGCCCGTTGCTGCAGGTGACGGGAAAACCGTAGATGATGCCTTCGGGGATGCCGTAGCTGCCGTCGGAAGGCACGCTCATGGTGACCCAGTCGCCGGGAGGTGACTGCAGCATCCAGTCGCGGACATGCGCGATGGCGGAATTGGCCGCGCTTCCCGCGCTGCTCAGGCCGCGCGCCTCGATCACCGCCGCCCCGCGCTTCTGCACGGTCGGGATGAAGGTATTTTCGACCCAGTCATGATCCTGCAGCATGTCCGACACTTTGCGCCCGCCGATTTCGGCGTGTGAAAGATCCGGATATTGCGTGCCGGAGTGGTTGCCCCAGACCACCATTTTCCTGATGTCGCGCGTCGGCAGCGCGAGCTTGATGGCGACTTGCGCGATGGCGCGATTGTGGTCGAGGCGCATCATGGAAGTGAAATTGCGCGGGTCCAGGTCGGGTGCGTTCTTCATGGCGATGAGTGCATTGGTGTTGGCCGGATTGCCGACGACCAGCACCTTGACGTTGCGCGCCGCGACTTCGTTGAGGATGCGCCCCTGCTCGGAAAAGATGGCGCCATTGGCTTCCAGCAGATCTTTGCGCTCCATGCCCTTGCCGCGCGGACGCGCGCCGACCAGCAGCACGACTCCGGCATCGCGGAACGCGACCCGCGCGTCGTCGGTGGTGATGACTTGCTGCAAAGTGGGAAAAGCGCAGTCTTCCAGTTCCATCGCCACACCGCGCAATACCTGCTGGGCGGGCGGGATATCCAGTAGCTGCAATATCACGGGCTGGTCGGCCCCCAGCAAATCGCCGTTGGCGATGCGGAACAACAGGCTGTAACCGATCTGTCCGGCGGCCCCGGTGATAGCGACACGAATAGCTGCTTTCATGCTGTCTCCTTTTAATTATTTATTGTGCGGGCATTTTGCCGAGGGTCGTTCAGTATTGCCTGACGCCCTTCATGAAGAGTCCGTTTAGTGACTCTGCACCGGTCTGGATATGCCAATACGCTTCAGGTGCCAGCGCATGTTTCCAGAATCAAACCACTTGTCCCAAAGTCAGCCTGCCGGCTGACCCCCCTTTTTTGTGGTTGAAACTGCTGATGAAACAACTGGCCGACTGACCCGATTGGCAAACTATACCAACCGGGTCATCGACTAACAACATCCCGTTTGTATGGTTATACGCCGGGATGTCCGATTGCTGCTTTGCTTTATGCGACTGAAGCCAGTGCCGCGTTTAATGTTGCACTGGGGCGCATGGCTCTGGAAGTCTTGTCGAAATCCGGATGGTAGTAACCGCCCATATCCACCGGCTTGCCCTGCGCACCGATCAACTCGGCGTTGATTTTCGCCTCGTTCTCAGTCAGCGTCTTGGCCAGCGGTGCGAATTTCGCCTGCAATTCCTTGTCCTTGCTCTGCGCGGCCAAAGCCTGTGCCCAGTACATGGCGAGGTAGAAATGGCTGCCTCGGTTGTCGATCTCGCCGACCTTGCGTGCCGGTGAACGGTTGTTGTCGAGGATCTTGCCGTTGGCTTCGTCCAGCGCGTCGGCCAATACCTGCGCCTTGGCGTTCTTGAAGGTCTGTGCCAGATGCTCCAGCGACACGCCGAGCGCAAGGAATTCACCCAGCGAATCCCAGCGCAGATAATTCTCTTCCTGGAATTGCTGCACGTGCTTCGGTGCGGAACCGCCCGCGCCCGTCTCGAACAGTCCACCGCCGGCCATCAGTGGAACGATGGACAGCATCTTGGCGCTGGTGTTCAGCTCCAGGATGGGGAACAGGTCGGTGAGATAATCGCGCAGCACGTTGCCGGTAACGGAGATGGTGTCCAGTCCCTTGCGCGCGCGCTCCAAAGTCGCACGACATGCATCGGCCGGTTCCATGATCTTGATGTCCAGACCCTTGGTGTCGTGATCCTTGAGATACTTCTCGACCTTGGCGATGATCTGCGCGTCGTGGGCGCGGTTCTTGTCCAGCCAGAAGATGGCCGGTGTATTGGACAGGCGCGCACGGGTAACCGCCAGCTTGACCCAGTCCTGAATCGGTGCATCCTTGACCTGACACATGCGGAAAATGTCGCCCTGTTCCACTTTCTGCTGCAGCAGCGTCTTGCCTGCGGCATCCACCACGCGGATCACGCCGTTGCCGGTCGCTTCGAAAGTCTTGTCGTGCGAGCCGTATTCCTCGGCCTTCTGCGCCATCAGGCCGACGTTGGGCACGGAGCCCATGGTCACCGGATCGAGCGCGCCGTTCTTCTTGCAATCGTCGATGACAGCCTGGAACACGCCCGCGTAGTTGCGGTCCGGAATCATGGCCTTGGTGTCGTAAGCCTTGCCGTCGGCGCCCCACATCTTGCCGCCGTCGCGAATCATCGGTGGCATGGAAGCGTCGATGATCACGTCCGAAGGTACGTGCAGGTTGGTGATGCCCTTGTCGGAATTTACCATCGCCAGTTGCGGCTGTTTCTTGAAGCAGGCAGCGATATCGGCTTCGATCTCTGCGCGCTTACCCTCGGGAAGGGTCGCAACCTTGGCCAGCACATCGCCAAAACCGTTGTTCACGTTGACGTTGAGTTCCTTCAGCGTCGCACCATGCTTGTCGAACACATCCTTGAAGTACACCGAGACGGCGTGACCGAACATGATGGGATCGGAGATCTTCATCATGGTGGCCTTCAGGTGCAGCGACAGCAGCACGTTCGGCTCTTTCTTCGCTTCCTCGATCTGTTCGGAAAAGAATTTGCGCAAGGCGCGAACGTTCATGGCACAGCTGTCGATCACTTCGCCGACCTTGAGCGTGGTCTTTTCCTTCAGCACGGTGGTCTTGCCGTCGGCACCGACAAACTCGATACGCACCGGACCCGCGTCGGAAACCGTCACGGATGTTTCGCTGCCGTAGAAATCGTTGGCAGTCATGTGCGCCACGTGCGTCTTGGAATCGGGAGCCCATTTGCCCATGCGGTGCGGATGCTTGCGCGCAAAATTCTTGACCGACAAAGCAGCGCGGCGGTCGGAGTTGCCTTCGCGCAACACCGGATTCACGGCACTGCCGAGCACCTTGCCGAAGCGAACCTTGAGTTCCTTCTCGGCATCGTTCTGGGGATTCTCGGGGAAGTCGGGAATCTTGTAGCCTTGCGACTGCAATTCCTTGATCACCGCTTTCAGTTGCGGTACCGAGGCGCTGACGTTGGGCAGCTTGATGATGTTGGCTTCCGGCTTCTGCGTCAATTCGCCGAGCCAGGTCAGGTCGTCATTGAGCTTCTGGCTGTCGGTCAGGTTGTCGGGGAAATTGGCGATGACGCGGCCGGCCAGGGAGATGTCGCGGGTCTGCACATCGACACCGGCTGCCTTGGTGAAAGCCTGCACGATGGGTAGCAGGGAGTAAGTAGCCAGGGCCGGTGCTTCGTCAACCTTGGTCCAGTAAATGATGGGTTTGGTCATGATTTTCTCTCAATTAAGTATGGGTTCAAGCCGCCTGCTGGCTGGCAAACAGGGACAGCGCGCCACCGGCACGGATCATGGGAATATCTTCCTTCCCTTGTGCGAGCTTGAGCGGAATCTCTCCATCGCCTTTGACCACCAGTTTGAGGTTGCCGCTGTCCAGGCTGTCCATGTCCAGCGATACCTCTGCGCCCTGCTGGATACGATCCAGATCGGCCGGGTTCTCGAAGGTCAGGCCAAGGATGCCGAAGTTGGCAAGGTTGGCGAGGTGGATGCGCTCGAAGCCCTTGGCCACGATGGCGCGAATGCCGAGGATGCGCGGGCACAGACCGGCGTGTTCGCGCGAACTGCCCATGCCGTAACCGTCACCGGCAACGATAAAGCCATGCTTGCCCGCATCGCGCACTGCCGCAGCCCTGCTGCTGAAAGTTTTGTCCACTTGCACAAAAGTCGCCTGCTTTGCGTACTCATCCGCGTTGGAACGCAGCGACAGATACTTGCCGGCGGGCTGGATGTGGTCGGTGGTGATCTCGTTGCCCAGCTTGAGCAGGATTTCGCCGGACAGCTTGGAAGGCAACGGGTCCAGCGTCGGCAACGGCGCGATGTCCGGGCCGTAAACCATATTCACCTTGGCTGCCTCTGCTGCTGGCAGAGGTGCGACGTAGGAATCCATATCGACAACGGGCGGGACCAGCTTGAAAGCGAGTTCCGCATTGCTGCCGAGCATGTCGCGCGGGTCGGTGATACAACCCATCACGGCGCTGGCTGCTGCGGTCGCCGGGCTGACCAGGTGCACGGAAGCGGTCTCGGTACCGGAACGGCCTTCGAAGTTGCGGTTGGCGGTGGACAGCATCACGCCTTTGCTGGCCGGGCTGAAGCCCTGGCCGATACAGGCGGAGCAGGCATTTTCCATGACGCGCACACCGGCGGAGTAGAAGATCTCCAGGTAACCGGCTTGCGCCAGTTGACGCGCTATAGCTTGCGAACCGGGAGCGATGGCGGTGTCGACCTTGACCTTCTTGCCGCGCAGGATCTCGCCGACGCGTGCCAGATTCTCGTAGTTGGCGTTGGTGCAGCTGCCGATGAACACGGCGTCGATAGGCGCACCTGCGTGAGCCTTGACCGTATCCATGGATTTCAGGCGCGGATACATCGCGATAGTGGGTTGCAGATCGGACAGGTTGATCTCGACGGTGCGGGAATATTTCGCGCCCGCATCAGCGACCAGCGGCTGGTAGTCCTTGCTGCGCTGGCGGCCATCAAGGTAAGCCTTGGTGATGTCGTCCGACGGGAAGATGGAGAACGCGACGCCGCCTTCGGTGCCCATGTTGCAGATGGTGGCGCGGTCGGAAACGTTCAGGCTCTTCAGGCCGGGGCCGGTGTATTCCAGGCAAATACCTTTGTTACCCTTGATGCCGATGACCTTGAGCACGTTCAGGATCACGTCCTTGGCCAGCACGCCGGGATGCAGCGCGCCGGTGAGGTTGACCTGCACCACTTGCGGCATCTCGATCTTGTACGAGGTGCCTGCCATGGCGAAGGAGACGTCGGTACCACCCGCGCCCATCGCCAGCATGCCCATGCCGCCAGCGTTGGTGGTGTGCGAGTCGGAACCGATCACCGATTTGCCCGGCGCCGCAAAGTCCTGCAGGAACACGCTGTGGCAGATGCCGTTGCCGCAACGCGAGAAGTAGCAGCCGTATTTCTTGCTGAAGCTTTCCAGATAGTGATGGTCATCGCTGTCGATGTAGCCGACCTGCAGCGTCTTGTGGTCCACCACAATGACGGAAGTGGTCTTCACACGATCCACGCCCATCTTCTCGAAGGCCAGCGCGGCAGCGGTGCCGGTGGCGTCCTGATAAAGCGTGTGGGTGAACTGGATTTCCAGCGGTTGCCCCGGTTCGGGCAGTTGCTTCAGGCCTCCGGCCGCGTTGGCCAGCAGGATTTTTTGTGCGACGTTGAGAGCGGTCATAATTAATATCCTCAAAAAAATTTTGACTATTGAATCAAATCGTAAAACCCGTCAGGCGCCAGTGTATCGCGAGTACATCGCTAAACCGGCGCAAGTTTAGAGCAAGCCAGACCCGAGTGCGACTTTCGCAGTCGCATCTGAATCTGCCTTCCCCGGTATTTGCTATTCCCTGAACTTGCCTGCTATCCGTTCGTGCCTATGGCTTGCCGGATGCGGCTTTCATGGTTATTGCAAAGAATCCCTTTATTGCCTTTATGAAACTGTCACCCGTAGGATGGGTGGAGCATCGCGATACCCATCGTTTATCGATAACAAAACCGATGGGTATCGCTACGCTCCACCCATCCTACGAGACTTTATGAAACGTGGTTGCACTGCGAAGCAGGCGTCCGCGTATCCATGTTGCGTCCACGGTTGATATGGTCGTCGATCTCGCCCGCGCAGCCGGCCATGCGGCCGAACAGGAAGGCGGTGAACGCGGCCATCTCCATCAGGTTCTCGCTGAACTGGCCATTGCGGTAGCGCGGCCACAACAGCTTGAGCAGCGAGGCGGCGATCACGGCGTCGATGTTCACGCAGAACACGTTCGCGGTCACGCCGTTGTCGTACAGCGACTGCACCAGCGTCTTGTAAAAGTCGTGGAACACGTTCTTCTCACCGCGCTCGGCGAACAGTTGGGAGATATAGACTTCGCGCGGATCGGTGTTGACCGGATGCCCCTTGAACACGGGGTGGTTCACGCCCGGGATGTTGCGCACACCGGTGCCCAGCGCCTTGCTGGTCTTCTTTTCCTTGTTGAAGGCGATGGCGAAGTCGGAGGTGATCTTCTTCAGGTCGATGCCGTGCTTGGCGTCGCCCGCATCGGCCAGCTTGGTGTCCTTGAAGTTCTCGATCAGGAACTGGATGCCCTCGTAACCGTTGCCGCCGTGGGCGAAACCGGTGTGGGTGAGGAAACCGATCATGCCCTTGTTGATCTGCACGCGCTCCGGCGACTCCGGACCGTCGGCGGACACCGCGCCCTTGCAGCCCTGCGCCGAGATGGTGCCGACACCGTTCGAGATGATGAGGCCGAGGATGACCTGCAGCGGGAACAGGCTGGCTGCGGTCGGACGTTCGCCCAGCAACGAGATATAGGCCAGTTGCGTGACGGTCCAGGAATCCAGGATCTCCTGGTTGCCCACCCCGCAGAAGCTGTCAGCCGCGTGATGCTTGCTTTCGGTGGAGGCGCCGATGATGACGCCGAACAGCTTGGCGTACCACGGGAAGTTGCGCACGGTCAGCTTGGAGATGCGCTTGCGTATCAGCGGCTCCCACGCGATGGTGGTGGTCAGCGCAGCCAGCACGGCATCGGCCGTGGGGTGGCCCTTGAGCGAGCGCAGATACTTGACGAACACCGACTTCGCACCGCGCTTGTCGAAGGCCTTGAGCATGGCTTCGGCCTTTGCATCGGCCTTGTCGCCGACCAGCGTAGCCAGTTGTTCGGCGGTGGCCGCAGCAGGATTGACCTTGGCTGCCTCGTCGTCGCCAGTCAACAAACCCGAATGCGCGAAGATTTCCGTCAGGGAGTCGGCAGCATTGCGTGCCGCGTCCACGCGCTTCGGCCCGAGCAGTGCAACCGCCGCAGTGATCGCGGTGTTGGGTGCGTTGCCGGCTTCGCGCGAGGCTTCGGCCGCGGCCAGCGTGGCGTCATTGTGCAGGTTGATGTGCGCGGCCACAGCGAGGTTGAACAACGCATTGTCATTCTCGTCGTTGAGCTCGCGCGTGATGGACAGGCACAGGTTGGATTCCAGCGGCTGCTTGGAACAGTCGAGAATGGAGATGCCGTTGACCTTGGTCACCTGGGTCTTGGGATCCATGACCGAACTGCCCGAGCAATCCTTCATGGACTGGCGCGGGAAAATCGCGCCGACGTTTTTCATCAGCTCGGCAATCTGCACGTCGTAGGGCGCCAGTGCCTTGACCACCGGGATTTCCAGCGAAGGCGGCAGCTTGATGCCCTGGTTGTCGCCGAACCACGGCTTCAATTCCAGGTTGCCTTCCGGCGGGAAGTCCTTGTCCACGCCATTCAGCTTCATCACCTCGGTCAGTGCCAGCGGGATGTGGGCAATGTTGGTCACCACCGCGCCTTTTTTCGAGCACACGGGGTTTTCCGGGGTGAAGATATCCTTCACGCCGAACTTGTCCATGAACCACTGTTCCTTGGCGCGCGCGTCGTCGCCCGATCCGGCGATGGCACCGGCGTGGCCCACGGCACGGGTCAGGTTCGCCTTCCAGCGGCCGACCACACAGGCCACCACCGGCTTGTCGAATTCCACATGCTGCTCGTAGTAGCCGCCCGGCTCCGAGTACAGCACCGCTGCCTTGGTGCGCGAATCGTTGGACATGGCATAGGCGAATTCGGGGATGGCGAAATTGATGTACACGTCCTTGCCGCTGGAAATCAGCGTGGTCGTACCCCAGCCGCCGATGGACAGGTAGTTGGCAATCGTGGTGGTGAAGTTGCCGGAATTGGAAAACACCGCAACCGAGCCTTTGCGCAAAGTCTCTTCGGGCTTGTCGCCGCCCAGCGCGCCACCAATGCGCACATGATTCCAGGAATCCGCCACGCCCAGACAGTTGGCGCCGAAGATGTCCACGCCGCGCTGCTGGCCGAGGGCGCGTATTTCGCGTGAATCGTGCACGGCAGTTTTTTCGGTGAGGATGATGACCTTCTCCACATCGGGATTGATGCGGATCAGTTCGGCCACGCCGTCGCGTACGGCGGACGGCGGCAGGTACACGACGCCGACGTTGAACTTGTGCCCGGCTTCCAGGCCTTCGCGCACGTTGTTGTACACGGGAATGGGTCCGGCCGGTGTCTCCACAACCTGCCCGCGGCGGCCCGGCGAGGTGCCGAACACGATGTTGCCGCCGGAATAGGCGTGGCTGACCGGGGTCACGGAACGCGATTCGTTGCCGGTGATGTTCAGCACGCAGATACGGTCATCCTTGGTCGCAATATCGGCCAGCGACTTGATACCCACGTAATACTTAAATTTTTCGATACCAGGCTTTCTCATGGCTTGTCACCTTTGTTCATTGTTCGTTGTAGGGTGGGCACGCTTTTGTGCCCACGCTGACAGAGTTAAATTTTGGCTAACGCGTGGGCACAAAATACGTGCCCACCCTACCTTATGCATCAGGAGGCAGTCCCAGCACCTTCGCCACTTCGGCGCGGCCGCCTTCCTTCATCCAGCGATTCGCTTCCTGCGCGTAGTTCACCACGTCGGTCATCGCGGAATCGAAGCCGAAAATACGGTACGGGATGCGCAACGAATCGAGCACGTCCTTGAACACACCCATGCCGCGTATCACCTGCGGGCCGCCGCGGCCGATCACCACGTACAGCGGCGTCGGACCGTGTTCGCTGTAGTAATCGCGCAAGGCGTCGGCCATGGCGCGGAAGGTGACGAAAATGTCGGTATTGTTGGCCTTGCCGCCGATCACGAACAGCACGTTGGTTTGCTTGAGGTAATACTTGAGGCATATGCGCATCACGTCGTACATCTTCTCGTACGGCGGGTTGCCGCCGAAATCGGAAGAGATGATGGCGTCGTTGCCCAGCACCTCGGTGACCAGCGAGTTGGCGCCGCCGCCGAAGGTCGGCGCCAGGATGGTGCCCTTTTCGTTGATCACGTACACGTCGCTCTGGCCCTGGTAGGTGCGCAGCTCGTTGATCTCCTGTTCGAAGTCGTTGGCTTCGGTGACAAACAGGTCGACCGGCAGGTTCAGGCGGTTCACGCGCGGATCGTCGCGGTCGAAGCCGCATTTGAAGTCGCAAGCCACCGGGATCAGCGAACCGTTGCGGCCTTCCATCATGCGGATCGGGTTGAGTTCCAGCGTGGACATGCCGTAGTGGTGGAACAGGTCCCACAGCTTGGGCAGATGCTGCACCAGCGGCGACACGATTTCCTTGGGCGCACCCAGGTCGGACAACGCATTGGAAATGACGAACGACTTGAGGCCGGTCAGCGGATCGAACGGCACTTCGATGATCTGGGTTTTGTCCAGCTCTTCGATGTCCATGCCGCCGTGATGCGTGAGCGTCATCACCGGCGCACGGTAACGGGTGGAATCGGTCAGCGAAAAATAGATTTCATGCTCGGCGGGGACGGCGCCTTCAAACGTCACGCCGCGCGATTTGTAGACCGCGTTGCCGGACTTGTGTTCGGCAAAATACAGGCGTTCTTTCTCGGCCAACGCGGTCTTCAGATCCTTGGCGCGCCCGAGCAAGCCGGACTTGCCCTTCTTGCCGACGCCCCCCTTGAAGATGGGTTTGACGAAAACCGAACCGCATTTCTCGATCAGGCTGTGTATCTCATGATCGCTGGCCTCCGGCCCGAGCACTTCGGAAACCGGAAAATCGACGATCTTGAGCAACGGCGCACCGTGTAGCATTCCACTGATATTCATAGTCCACTCTTCCCTTTTTAATCACATGCTGCTCGACTTATTAAAATACTTTTGTTTGCGACCCTGTCCCGACTAACCCTCAAACCGGTCACTTGAATTTCACCTGCCGCACCAGAAATTCCTCACAGCTACCGGCTGTCATCGCCGAAAAACCCCCAGATTTACTAGGGTAAAATACACGTGTTTATAGAACCCTTGCGGTCGGTTCCGGACTGGAAACTTGCGCGCAGGTTCGTTTTTGTTCGGCTAATTAATATTCTTCAGGCAATTCCTTGAGCTCGGCCCAGGAATAAACCGGCCCCTTGGTACAAACGTAATCCTTGCCGACGTTGCAGCGGCCGCATTTACCCACACCGCATTTCATCTTGTTCTCAATCGTCGTGTAAATCTGTTCATCCTTGAATCCGAGCTTGGCCAGATTCTGGATCACAAACTTGATCATGATCGGCGGACCGCAAGTGATGGCGATCGTGTTATCGGGCGAAGGTTTCTTGTCCAGCACATTGGCGGGAACGAAACCGCAGAATTCCTTCCAGCCCGGTTCCGTCTTGTCCACGGAAAGCTGGATATCCGCTTCCCCGCGCATCCGCTCCAGATCCGCCTTGTACATGAGGTCGCTGGGAGAACGCGCGCCGTAAAACACGGAAATGTTCTTGAAATTGGCGCGCTGCGATAATGCAGTCGTGATCACCGGCCAGATCGGCGCCAGGCCGACGCCGCCGCCGATGAACACCAGATTCTTGCCGCGCCAGTCGTCGATGGGGAAGCTGTTGCCGTAAGGTCCGCGAATGCCGATGACCTCGCCCACTTCCAGTTCGTGGAAAGCGGCACTCACGCGTCCCACGCGCATGATGCTGAACTGTTTGTATTCCTTGATCAGCGGCGACGAGGCGATGGAAATCATCATTTCGCCGCGGCCGAACAGCGACAGCATGGCGCATTGACCGCAGGTGTGTTCGAAACCGCCGCCGTCGACCGGCTCCACGCGGAAGGTCTTGATGGCGCGTTCGCCGCCGATCTCTTCCTTGATGTGTGTGATGCGGGCCAGTTCTGGCAGGTAAATGTTATCCGACATGTTCGGTGACCTTATTGACGACATTGACGATATCCACTCCCACCGAACACTCCGTGATACAGCGTCCGCAACCGGTGCATTGCGGCATCCCGAAGTTCTCGTGGAAATACTGGAATTTGTGGTTCACACGCTGGCGCAACCGGGCACCCTGGTTCTCGCGCGGGTTGTGGCCGGAAGTGTGCATGGTGAAATCGGGGAACTGGCAATTGTCCCAGGTGCGCACGCGGTTGCCCTTGATCGGCGACGATCCCGTGGATTCGTCGTTGATATCGAAGCAGTGGCAGGTCGGACACAGGAAGGTACAGGCGCCGCAACCGATGCAGGCACGCGCCAGTTCTTCCCATAACGGGGAATTGAAACTCGCCTTCAATTTGCCCGGAACGGCATCGAGATTGTTGATGGCGCGTTGCGGCTGGGCAACTGCGTCCGCGTGGGTTTTCTGCAATAGTTTCCGGTCGTCGGCACTCGGTTCGCCGAATACCTTGCCGCCGGCACTCATCAGCGCCTTGCCGGTTTCGGTGACTGCCGCCACAAAGTAGCGGTCGCCCAAGTCGGTCATCAGCACATCCATGCCCTCGGAAGAAACCGGCGAGCCGCCCACCGATTTGCAGAAACAATTGATGCCCTGCGGCTTGTTGCAGGCCAATCCGACATAAGCCACATTGCTGCGCCGACTCAGATAAAAGTTGTCCTGGATATTGTCGCTGAACACTTTATCCATGCGCACGGCGCCCGCGCCGTCGCAGGGACGTACGCCGAACACGGCATGACGCACCGCTTTCGGCTGGATTGGCGTCAGCTTTGGCGGTTCGCCCTTGATCTGCTCGAACGAGAAAAACACTTCGCGCTGCGGAAAGGAAAATCCCTTGGGCGGCTGCACGGTGTTGCTGTGCTCGAGCTGGACTGTGCCGTTGACGGACTGGTATGACCAGATGTCGTCTTCCATTATTGGCGCGGAAACCTGGTAGTCGCTCAATGCGGCGACCCAGTCGTCCAGTTTGTTTTTGGCTAGAATCTTTTCCATGATTACCTGATGAATTTTCCGGGGTCGGTGTCGAGGAATGAGGCTGTCAGCGACGGCCCCCCTATGCTTGCGCCCGGCTCGTAGCCGAATTGTTCGCGGGACTCGCGTTCCATCTTGTTGTTGAGCAGACGCAACGGGATGTTGACCGGACACACCCGCTCGCACTCGTTACAATCGATGCAACGTCCGGCGAGGTGCAGCACGCGCGTCATGTGATAGGTCATGTTTTCCGGGCGCGTTGCCGAACGCTCGATCCAGCGCACGCGATTGGCTTTCTCCTCGGCGGTGGTCTGCCCGGTGACCGGGAAGCTGGTGCTGTCCACCACGCACTCGTCGCAATAGCACATCGGGCACACGGAGCGGCAGGCGAAGCAGCGGATGCAGCGGTCGAACTGGCGCTCCCAGAATTGCCAGCGCGCGGCGGGCTCCAGTTCCTCGAAACGCTTGAGCGCGGCAAACGGCGCTTCCAGTTCGCGTCCGGTCTTGTTTTCGCCGAGCGCGATGTTGTGCTCCTTGGGGAACGGTTCGCGGCATTCCAGGCAGCGATCCGCCATCACTTCGCGTGCCGGGATGCGTTGTTCGCCCTGTTCGGTGGTGAACACGAAGTCGTCACCGTCAAAAGCGGAATCGGTCGCCCGGATGCCTTTTCTGGCGAGCTTGCGCTCGTCCAGCACACCGGTTCCTTCGCAGGACACACCGATGATGTAAACATCCTTGCGGTCGAAATAGTTCTCCTGCATCAGCACCACGGTGGAACGCGCATCGCAACCCTTGGCGATGATGGCGATGGGCTGGTCCGGGTTCTGGTGCACATGCGCCAGGAACTTGCGGTCCTCGACCAGGTACAGCGACAGGTTGTGGAAGCAGGTGGGATCCCAGATCAGTTCGTCCGCCTGCTCCGGTGTGGTGATGATGACGGGTTCGGCCAGCATGCCGTTGCTGCTGCGCCGGTAACCGACGACGGCTCGCACTTCGTTTTTCGCGAGCATGTCGCGCGCCGTATCGCGGATATCCTGAAGATTGATCATGAGCGATCCGCCTTCAATTTGGTTTGCGGTCCGAGCGGCCTGAGGTCGTCGACGAAATCCTTGATGACCTGCGAATACTTTGCACCTTCGGCGGCAGACACCCAGGACATGCGGAACCGGTCCTGCTCGATGCCGACAAAGCCCAGTAATTCCTTGACCAGGTGGATCTTGCGTCGCGCCAGGAAGTTGCCCTCGATGTAATGGCAATCGCCGATATGGCAGCCCGACACCAGTACGCCGTCCGCGCCCTTCTTCAAGGCCGACAGGATGTACATGGGCGACACGCTGCCCGAACAGGGCACGGTGATGGGCGTCGCATTGGCCGGATACTGGATGCGCGAGACGCCCGCCAGATCGCTGCCCGCCGACGAACACCACTTGCACAGGAAGGCGACGATCCTGGGCTCGTAATCAGTAGTTACTTCAGCTTGTTGTTCCGACATCTGCTTTCCTCAATTTTCCAAATTCTCAGGCCAGGCACGCTTCGATCATTTCCTGGATCTGCAGCGCCGTGGCATTCTTGACCTCGATGGCGGCACGCACGCAGGTGGCGGAGCAACTGCCGCAACCCTCGCACAGCACCTCGTTCACAAACGCCTTGCCGTTCTCCAGGCTGATCGCGTTATACGGGCACGCGGTCACGCACATCTCGCAGCCCGTGCAGTGCGAATTGCGCACTTTGGCTACCGTCGGCGCATGGCTCAGCGTTGGCTGCGACAACAGGCCGATTACCTTGGAAGCCGCCGCACCGGCTTGTGCGACCGTCTCCGGAATATCCTTGGGACCCTGTGCGCAACCTGCCAGGAAAATACCGGCGGTCACACTCTCCACCGGTTTCAGTTTCGGGTGCGCCTCGGCCAGGAAACCGTCCTTGTCGCGACCGATCTTGAGTGTTTTGGCAATTTCCGCCGTGCCCTTGGACGGCTCCATGGCCAGTGCCAGCACCACCATGTCGGCGTCGATCTCCACATTCTGTCCGGTCAGCGTATCGGTACCGAGCACCCTGACCTTGCCGTTCTTGCGGTACAGCTTGGAAACGCGGCCGCGCAAATAGATTGCCTCGTCCTCTTCCATGATGCGCTGCACGAATTCCTCGTAGCCCTTGCCGCCGGAACGGATATCGATATAGAACACGTAGGCGCGGCCATCCGGCACGTGATGCTTGTACAGGCTGGCGTGCTTGGCCGTGTACATGCAGCAGATCTTGGAGCAGTAGGCGCAGTGGTTCGCGGGATCGCGCGAGCCGACGCACTGGATGAACACCACATCCTTGGGCACGGTGCGATCGGACGGCCGCAGCACATGTCCCTTGGTCGCGCCCGACGCCGAGCACAGGCGCTCGAACTGGAGTCCGTCGAGCACGTCCTCAATCTGGCCGCCGCCCAACTCGTTCATGTGTTCCTGGGCGTACAGGTCGTAACCGGTCGCCACCACGATGGCACCCACGTCCTCGGTGATCGTCTTGGGCAGCATGTCGTAATTGATGGCGCCCACATCGCAGGCGTCCTTGCACTTGCCGCAACGGATGGGGTTCAGGCCCAAACAGGCGCTTTCATCCAGCGTATAGCTGGCGGGAATGGCCTGCGCGAAGGGAATATGGATGGCGCGCCGCGCAGTCAGGCCGAGATCGTGTTCGTTCGGCACCACCACCGGGCAGACAGCTGCGCAGTCGTCGCAAATCTTGCACAGTTCGGGATCGACGTAAGTCGGTTTCTGCTTGATCTTGACCTGGAAGTTGCCCACCGAGCCGCTGACCTCCTGCACTTCGCTGTAGGTCATCAACTGAATCTTCGGGTGACGCGACACGTCCACCATCTTGGGCGACAGGATGCACTGCGAACAGTCCAGCGTCGGGAAGGTCTCGGAAAGCTGCAACATGTGGCCGCCGATGGTGGCCTGCTTTTCAACCAGAATCACTTCAATACCGGCATTGGCAATGTCGAGTGCCGCCTGGATGCCGGCAATGCCGCCGCCGATCACCAGCACCTTGCGCGTCACGGGAACGGCAATCGGCTCCAGCGGCTGATCGCGTCCGGCGCGGCGCACGGCGCTGCGCGAGATCTTGATCGCCTTTTCGGTGGCGACTGCCTTGTCCTTGTGTACCCAGGCGCATTGCTCGCGGATGTTGGCAATTTCGCAAGTAAAACTGTTCAGGCCCGCGCGCTTGGCGTTATCGCGAAAGGTTTTTTCATGCAGGTTGGGCGAACAGCAGGAGATCACCACGTTGTCCAGATTGTTGTCCTTGATGGACTGGATCACCGCGTTCTGCCCCGGATCCGAGCACATGTAAACGTAGTCTTCCGAGTAAGCAACATTCTCCTCGTGGGACATCGCCTCGGCCACCTTCTTCACGTCGACGGTGGCGGCGATGTTGTTGCCGCAGTGGCAGACGAAAACGCCTGTGCGCTTCTTGGTCATAATGTCGCTCCAACCGCATTCACGGCCTCGACGCCGTATTCATAGCCTTTCTCGAATGCCTTCTGATTGATCTTCAGAAAACGGTCGGGCACCAATCCGGGCAGGGCCTTCTTCATCGCATCGGCGCTGACCACGTTGGTCACGGCGGTGAGGAACCCCAAAGCCACCAGGTTGGTGAACAGGCGGTTGCCCAATTCTTCGGCAAAGCGGGTCGCCGGTACCCGTCTCAGCGCGAGATCGGCATGGTCGGATTTCAGCTTGACCAGGTCTTCCTCGACGATCAGCACGCCGCCCTTGGGCAACTCCGGGTAATACAAATCATAGGCTTCCTGCGACAGTGCCATGAGTATCCCGGGCTGGGTGATGTACGGGTACAACACGCGGTCATCGGAAACCACGAGCTGGGCGGCGCAGGCGCTGCCGCGCGCTTCCGGTCCGAAGCTCTGGGTCATGGTGGCGAACTTGTCGTCAAACAGGGACAAGGCTTTGCCCGTGATCAGGGCGCAACGGATGATGCCCTGTCCGCCGAATCCCGAAAACCTGATTTCTTGGGTGCTCATATGCTCGCTTCCTACTTACGGGTCTTCTTCGCGGGAGTCTTGGCGACTGATTTCTTGGCAACCGTTTTGGCGGCTGTCTTTGCCTTGACCTTGCTTGTAGCGGTCTTCGCGGTCGACTTGGCCTTGACCTTGACCTTGGTTACTGTCGCCTTGGCGGTTGTCTTGGGCGCGACTTTTTTCGCGACCTTTGTAGTTGTCTTTTTCGCTGCAGACTTGACCGGAATCTTGGCCGAGATTTTCGTCACGCCCTTTTCGGATTTTGCCTTCTTCTCTTCTTCCGCCATGACTGCGGCACGCCGGGCAGCAACGCGTTCCTTCTCGGCCTTTTCTTCGGCCTCACGCTCCGGAACCGTTTTGCCGTAAAGCTCGTAGTCGTCACCCACCACTTTGACGCAGCGGTTGTCGAGTGCCTCGATATAGGTGGGTTTGTTCTTGTCCACAAATTTCCCGATGACGATCTTGCCCTGGAAGTCGATATCCGCTTCGCGTGTATCGGCGCCATGCTTCAGCACGGCACTTTCCTGGTAAAACTGCAGCGCATCCACGCCATCGCCGAGACGGTTGCGGCGCAGATAGAGTGTGGTACAGGGCGAGATGATCTCGATGAAGGAGAATCCTTTGCGCGACAGCGCCTCTTCAATCGACTGGATCAGGTTGCGCGAATGCATCGAGGTCCAGCGCGCGATGTAAGTGGCGCCGGCCGCATCGGCCAGGAACGGCAGATTGAACGGGTATTCGTGGTTGCCGAACGGCGTGGTCGAGGAAATCGCCGAATGCGGGGTGGTCGGCGTCACCTGCCCGCCGGTCATGCCGTAGGTGAAATTGTTGTTGCAGATGACCACGATGTCCATATTGCGGCGCGCCGCATGGATGAAGTGGTTACCGCCGATGCCGGTCAGGTCGCCTTCGCCGCTGAACACCACCACCTTCATGTTCGGATTGGCCAGCTTGAGTCCGGTTGCAACCGGAATGGCGCGGCCGTGTGTTGTGTGGATGGAATCGAAATCGACGTAGCCCGCAACACGGCCGGTACAGCCGATGCCGGAAACCACCGCCAGCTTGTCGGGATCAATGCCGCTGCGCTTGACCGCTTCGGCAAACGCGTTCACTTCGGAGCCGATACCGCAACCGGGACACCAGATATGCGACATGCGATCCATGCGCAGGGTGCCCGACATGGGGCTGTCTTTCTTGAATTGAGCGATGTCCGAACTCATTTGTTTCCCTTTCTGATTGCTTCCAGGATTACCTCAGGATCATGCACCGCGCCGCCGCAGTGGTTGACGCTGATCACCTTGCTCTTGCCGCCGGCGCAACGCTCGACTTCAAGCACCATCTGCCCGTAATTCAGCTCCGGCACCACGAAAGTCTTGACCTTGCCGGCCAGTTCACGGATGCGTTTTTCGCAGAACGGCCAGATCGTGATCATGCGCAACGAGCCGACCTTGATGCCTTCCTTGCGTGCATCCTGGATGGCTTTTACCGCGATGCGCGAGGTAATGCCGTAGGACACCACTACAACATCGGCGCCTTCGATCTGGTCTTCGTCGAGACGAACGATGTCATCCGCGTTGCCGTTGATTTTTTCCATGAGGTGCGTGACAACGATCTTGTTCTGGTCTGCCGTCACCACCGGATAGCCTTTTTCATTGTGCGTGAGGCCGGTAACGTGAAAGTGGTATCCGTCGCCCGCGCGCGTCATCGGATGTCCGCCTTTACCGTCGAATTTATAAGGACGGAAATCTTCTTTCGGCCCGGTGTAAAGATTGCGCGGCACGACCTTGATCTGGTCGGCGGCCGGAATGACCACTTTTTCGTGCATGTGACCAACCGTCTCATCCGTCAGGATGACAACGGGCACGCGGTAGTATTCGGACAGGTTGAATGCCTCGATGGCAAGATCGAAACACTCCTGCGGGCTGTCCGGCGACAGCGCGATCATGGCGTTGTCGCCGTGCGGACCGTACTTCGCCTGCATCATGTCCTGTTGCGCAGTCAGCGTGGGCGCGCCGGTCGACGGACCCGCACGTTGCACGTTGCAAATGACCATGGGTGTTTCGGTCATGGCCGCCAAGCCGATGTTTTCCACCATCAGCGAGAAACCGGGGCCGCAGGTTACGGTCATGACCTTTTGGCCGCCCCAGGCCGCGCCAATGTTGGCGGCGATGGCAGCCAACTCGTCTTCCATCTGGATGAACATCGCACCGACTTCGGGTGCGCGCTCGGCGAAACGCTCGAAGGTCTCGGTCGAAGGCGTGATGGGATAGCCTGCAAAGAAGCGGCAACCTGCAGCCAGCGCGCCTTCGGCCAGGGCGTGGTCACCGTCCATGAAATGGGGACCGGAATCAACCCCTTTGGGATCGGCTGGCACTGTCTTGATATTCATACTTTCCCTTTCTCGTTTGCATCGTCCCGTTCCACATAAATGGCGAACTCGGGGCAAATCAACTGACAATAATTGCAATCGCGGCAATTCTCCGGATTCTTGGCAATGGGCGGGTGATAGCCCTTGGCGTTGAACTCCGGAGACGTGTCCAGCACATTGGTCGGACAAAACTGTACGCAGAAGCCGCAGCCCTTGCACCAGGTCTCGTTGACGTAGACCCTTCCATGGAGCGGCTTGAGATCGTTGAAATACATGGTTGCCTCCCTCAGGCCAGTTCGCGCGCCGCGAGTGCCGGCTTCGGATCAATATGGTGAAGATCGAAACGCAGCGCGTCATCGCCGCATTCGAGCGCCAGCGCCATCAACTGCGTGAAATACAGCACCGGCAGGTGCTGGAAATCCGGATTGAGGCGCTTTGCATCGTCCTGGCGGAAATCCAGGTTGTAGGCGCACATCGGGCAGCTCACCACCACCAGATCCACGCCGGCCTCGCTGGCCGAACCCATGATCTTGTCGGTGCGGTCGGCGACAATTTCCGGAGAACCGACGGCATGATAGGCGCCGCAACATTCCGTCTTGAGCGGGAAATTCACCGGTGTCGCGCCAAGGGCGGTAATCAGGTTTTCCATGATCATCGGATTTTCGACATCGTCGAAAGCGACTTCTTTCGGGCGCACCAACAGGCAACCGTAGTAGCAGGCGACGCGCAATCCCGTGAGCGGCTTCTTCACTTTCTCAGCCACCTTGTCGAAACCGACACGGTCGCGAAGATACTCGAGCAGATGCCGCACTTCCACATCGCCCTCGTATTTGGTGGTTTCGAGATTCAGGAATGCGTTGATCGTGGACAGTTTGTCCGGATTCTTCTTTACGTCGATATTGGCGCGCTTGAGCGTGTTGTAGCACATGGCGCAGGACGTCATGAATTCGCTGGCCATACCCTCGGTCTTTGCCGCCGTTTCCTTGACGCGGATCAGGTTGGTCACCGGCGCCACGCGATTCATGACATTCTCGGCGCCCAGCGCATGCACGGTACCGCAGCAATTCCAGCGATCCAGTTCCTCGACCTCAACGTCCAGTTCCGCCATGGACGAAACCGTGGAAACATCGAAGTTTCTGGCGGCATTTTTCAGCGTACATCCGGGATAGTAAATAAGTTTCATATTTCTGTTCCGCTTCCCATCAGGAGGTCAGTTTGCGCATGGCGCTGATCGTGGCAATCGGTGGCAGGTCGGCGCGCACCTCGGGAGAAATTTCCCAGATATTGAGACGGTCGTTGCGCAGTCCGTTGCGCAGCGCCGTTTCGCGCAGGGATTCGATGACTTCGGCAATCTTGATATCCTTCGGGCAGCGCGAATTGCAGGTCAGGCAGGACACGCAAGTCCAGATGCTGCGCGACGCCAGCAATTGCTTCTCCATGCCCAGTTGTGCCATGCGCACGATCTGATTGGGCAGAATGTCCATGTAAGCCGCCATCGGACAACCGGCGGAACATTTGCCGCACTGGTAGCACGCCAGCAGTTTCTGGCCGCTGATTTTTTCGACTTTGGCAGTGAAGGCGTTGTTCTTGCCGGGAAGGAAACGCAAGGTCGTATCGTTCATGGCTGGCCTTTAGAATTTTCCGTCCATGCGGAACTCGGGCATGTCCAGCCACATACCGGTATTGAGCACGCTGTCCAGTTGCGCCTGCAGATTGTCATAGCGGTAGAATTCGCCTTCCAGCATCTTGTCCGCCAGCTTGATGATGTCCTTGTCGCTGGTTTGCATGGCCAGATCCTTGAACACATGGATGAAGCGCCTCTGCAACTCCATGGCCAGACGCAATGCCTGGGTGTCGTCGGCCACAACGCCATGCCCGCGACGTTTCACTTCGGCTTCCATATCGGCGACAACAACCGAAGGAACAATGCTCGTCGCCGCTTCGGCCACCAGACGCACCCATAATTCATTGCCGATGATCTTGCCGAACAAGCGGGTCAGGTCGTCCATGCGCTCGTCGTCTTTTTTCGCCAAACGCAAAAACATCTTCTTGCCGCTGGCATTCTGCGTCAGCTCGGCAGCATGGCGAAAAAAAGGCTCGCTGCTAAACGCGAAGCTGAGCGCAGAACGCGCCAGCTCGATTACTTTATCGTCAACGTGGCTCATCGGTTTATTTCGCTCCCGCTGGGCTGAACGCATCGTCGTGCAAACGATTCTGCAACACCGACGCACCCGGCAGCGTATTGCCGCCGCGAACCAGTTGGCGCTTCTTCACATCCTTGGGTGCATAGGACGGCAGCAGGATGGGCGTGACCAGGTCGGTCTTGACGTTGGCGTCCTTCAACTGCTTCTCGTAGGCATCGAGGTGGGCCACGGAAAGTTTGCCCAGCTTGGCCTTCTTGGCGTACTCGCTCGCATATCGTCCGGCACGAATTCCGAACACGTTATAGTCGAGCACCGAATTGCCCATCAGGCGGTTGCGGCCGTGCAGGCCGCCGGAAGCCTCGCCCGCCACATACAGGCCGGGGATGTCGGTCTCGCACTTTTCGTTGATCTCGATACCGCCGTTCTGGTAATGCAGTGACGGGTAGATCAGCATCGGCAGCTTGGTGATGTCGATGCCGTAGCGGATGAACTGGCGGTACATCGCGGGGAAATGCCGCTCGGTGTAACCCGCGCCGTGCAGCATGTCGATCAGCGGCGAATCCAGCCACACCCCGACGCGTCCCGACGGCGTGGTAACGCCATTGCCGTTCTGTACGCACTCACGGATGATGGCCGACGCCTCGATGTCGCGCGGCTCGCGCGGGAACACGAACAATTCGCCATCCTTGTTCAGCGGCTGGCCGCCCGCGCCGCGAATCGCCTCGGTGACCAGGAAGCCCGCGATCTGCTCGGGGAAAGAAACGCCCGTCGGGTGGTACTGCACCGAATCCATATACATCAGCTTGGCGCCGGCGCGGTAGGCCATCACCAGTCCGTCGCCGGTGGCGCCGTAATGGTTGGTGGTGTCGTAACCGCGGATGTGCAGGCGGCCGTAGCCGCCGGTAGCGATGATGGTGGACTTTGCCTTGACGGTGAAGAACTCCTCACTGTCCATATTATATAAGACAGCCCCGGCGCATTTTCCCTCGCTGTCCATGATCAGTTCCACGGCCGGCATGAATTCCTTGACGGTGATCATGTCGGGATGGTTGCGCACCTCGTCCATCAGGGTGCGCATGATCATCGCGCCGGTGTAGTCGCGGCAGGACATCATGCGCTTGCGCGAAGTGCCGCCGCCGTGCATGACCTTCATCGAACCGTCTTCTTCCTTGTCCCAGCATACGCCGAGGTCCTCGAGCCACTTGACCACGGCCGGACCGTCCTCGGTGAGCGCCTTGACCAGTTCCGGCTTGTTCTCGAAGTGGCCGCCGCCGATCGCATCCAGGTAGTGACGGGTCGGGGAGTCGGTGCGCGAAACCGCGGCCTGCATGCCGCCCTGCGACATCATGGTGTTGGCATCGCCCATGCGCAGCTTGGTGGCGATCACCGATTTCACGCCGTGCTCGCGCATCGCAATCAGCGCGGCATTACAGCCCGCACCGCCGCCGCCGATGATCAGCACGTCGGTTTCGATATCGGGTTTGTTCAGATCCACCTGCTCGCTGGTCAACCAGGAATGGGACTCCAACAAGTCGGACACTTCGGTGGTCAGCTTCTCCCCCTTGTTGGGGCCGACGCAGACAGCGCGGCGCGCGCTGGGTTCGTAGTCGGGGTGGAAGCCTTCCAGCACCTTCTGGCGCTCTTCCGCGTTCATCAGCGGATAGACCGGTTCGGACTTGCGCGCCAGTTCCAGGCGCTTGGGACGCGTTTGCTCAACCTTGCGCAACGATTCTGCCATGTAATCTGGATACATCTGTGTTCCCCTTTATTCCGAATCTCGTGCGTAGTAGCGCTTGGTTAAAGCCTCGCGGCTCATGGTCATCATCTCGGCGTATTCCGCCTCGTAAGCACCGTCTTCAACGGCCTTGACGCGTTCCGCCAACTCCGGGCTATCCTTGCGCAGGTAGCGGCCATACAGGCGCTTCGCCATGATGCCCATCAACGGCTGGGTAATTTCGGCCGGGCAGCGCAGCATGCACAGTCCGCACACGACGCAATCGAAGGACAAATCCATTACCGCAGCGATGTCGCCGCGCTTGGCAGCCTGGACATAATCCATGACCTGCAGGCCTTGCGGGCAGGATTTGGTACAAGTACCGCAGGCGACGCAACGGAACACCGTCGGGTACATTTCCTGAATGGCAGTAACGTTGGGTTTGAGCTTCTCGATATCGTAAATCGCCTTCTCGGCGGGAACCGAAGGTATCTGGGCCAGCGTCATGCCATCTTCAACCATGGTCATGCAGGCCAGGCCAGTGCGAATCTTGTAGTCGCCGGGCAGGCGGTAGATGGTGGCACATGCGCCACAGTAGCCTTCGCGACATCCGGCACCCCGGATGATCTGGTGCCCGGCATACTCAATGGCGCCCATGATGGTTGCCTTTGCGGGAACCTCGTAGGCCTTGCCCATGATGTAAACCGTGATCAGACTTTCTTCTGCCTTGTCTTGCTCAACGCCTTTTTGCAAAGACGACGAACCACTACTCACCCCAGCCGGTGCGTTTTTCATATAAGCTGTCTCCCCTACCCAACTTTTTAGCCGCACCGCGACCAAAGTTGAAATAAGCGTTGTTTAATTGGACCAACCGGCTGCACCTGTCTCTATAACATGTACGATTAATTATAAATTTTCGCACAACCGATTATGAATTTTTGTCGGAGCCGATTATAGAGAAGTTTCTGAGATTGACAACAGAATTTGCACGGGGAAAATTTTTCATTCAAACGCTCCTTTCATAGCACTTCAAACGCGCTTTTTTGAAAACATGAAAAATCCACAATATTCATCTAAAGCAGACAAGTTATAGCCATATACCGCTTTACTGATATCATTTTCAAAAATATAAAAACCATTTCAGCGGCAAATTTTGATGAAAATATTGTGCAGAACAGGTGGCGCAAAACCTACTAAATCTATCTACTACCAAGCACAAATTCTCGGAAATTGCCATGCATGAAGATTCCGCCTTTGCGAAATTCAAGGTACATTTATCGTGCTTGGTATCTGGAACAGCTTCCGGTATCACCGCGAAAATACCCAAAAAATTACAATTATTGGCAATTCCAATCTATTCTTATGCTCCTTGAGCCAAAGTTCTATTTGTACGGCAAGCTTAACACCGTTCAAATTTCACGAAAAAATCCCGTAAAGCAAATGCACTTAATTCCCGGCATGCCGCATGACTAAACCCACCTGCCCATCCGAAGTGCTTTACGCGGGAGGACGCCCGTTTCCAAAGCTTGCCGCCTGCGAACATTTCGCCGGTAGCGAAAAAATGCTGAACAAAGCGTTGCAGATTCAGGCTGAATATTCGGTTAACCAGCAATCCGTCTTCGACATCACCGCCGACTGCGAAGATGGCGCTCCTGCAGGCAAAGAGCGTGAACATGCCGACATGATCGCCGGGATATTGCTTTCAGAAGGAAATCGCTTCGACCGTGTCGGGGTGCGCATCCATGATGTCAGGCATCCGGATTGGCGCAACGAGCTGGAGATCATCATCGGCAAGGCCGGAAAACGCGTGGCGTACGTGGTTCTGCCCAAACCGGAAATTGCCGACGACGTTCTGCTGCAAGTTTCGGCGCTCGACGAATTGAGAAACCGTTATGGAATTGCCCGCGAGATTCCCGTCCATGTATTGATAGAAACTCCCGGCGCGCTGCATGAGGTATGGAAAATCGCCGCCATACCCCAAGTCGAAACGCTGGATTTCGGCCTCATGGATTTTGTCTCGGCCCATCACGGCGCCATTCCCGCCTCCGCCATGCGCTCACCCGGCCAGTTCAGCCACCCATTGGTCGCACGCGCCAAGTGCGAAATTGCCGCTGCTGCCTTGGGCAACGGCATCATACCCAGCCACAATGTCACTACCGAGATACGCGACACAACGGTGGTGCGGGATGATGCCCGCCGTGCCATACAGGAGTTTGGCTTTCTGCGTATGTGGAGCATCCACCCCAACCAGATTAAACCCATCATCGAATCCATGCGCCCGGATTTTACGGAAGTCAGTGAAGCAACCACCTTGTTGCTCGCCGCCCAGGATGCGGCCTGGGGACCTATCCAGCATGAGGGCAAACTTCACGATCGCGCGTCTTACCGGTATTACTGGGAACTGCTGCAACGCGCACAAGCAACGGGCATGGATATTTCGGAGGACGCACGACAGCGTTTATTTATCTGAATATATCAGGCAGCATGTTTTGAAAAGTGTGTTACTCCCGCCAGTCGGGTTATGATATTAATGTGTAGGGTTACCGGTTCTGATCAGATAACAAGTAAGCAGCACAATGGAAATAAAAAACAAAAAGCCAAAGGAGAAAGAAATGTCATTAGTAATTAACACGCTGCGCGTCTCGCCGATTACCGAGGAATTGACCGATGCTGAAATCGAGATTTTCGAGGAATTGTTTGATGTTCAAAGCTATAAAGCAGGCGACCTGATCGTGCAGCCGGGCGATAAACGACAGCCCGATAACTTGTACATTCTTGCGCAGGGTGAAATACAAGTGAAAATATTGAGCAGCGACGGAGAGTCGGCAATTCATGTACTTAAACCGGGCGATCTGGCCGGTATCATTACCTTCGTTGGCGGCGCTCCCTCGCAACATAGTGCCGCACTCTATTCGTTGGGCGAAACCCAGGTACTGAGTATGTCCAGCGCCAAATTCGATGCGCTGGTTTGCTCCCGCCCCATGACCGCACACAAAATCATGCGCGGCATCGTGCGCTATGTGCATGGCATCGTGCGCAACATGAATGCAAAATCTTCCGAACTGAAGAATTACATCTATCGCAATAACGGCGGTTTATAAGATCTCCAGCGGATAAATCTGGAGCGCTACGCTGTTTAATATGCCTGCATCCGGCACAGACAAAGCCTTGAACATCCTTCCCGGCCCCAGCGAACAGGCAAAAACCGGGAAGGACAAGGCTGTTCTGGAATCACCAGTTGCACCGGGAAATAGATTGCGGAAAACAAGCGTGCAGGAGGACGTGGATTCCGATTATGCCGAGGAAGCCGAAGATTTTTACTACGGTGAAGGGATGTAAATCCCGCACTTTATGAATTATCTGTAGCACCTGATAGAAATGGCCTGCCTGATGCAGGCCATTTTATTTCAGATTGAATTGTTGAGGACTACGCCATTCTGGAAAGTGCTAAGAAATCACACCCCATTGCATCAAGTTAAAAGCGAACCTATACCCCCCCCAAGCGCCATCAGAAAAGCATTGGAAACGATAACTCATTTCTCTGGCTGCGCTCTTCATAGTGTATGCACACATCGTCATAGTCCGCATCGACTACTTCAAGTATTACTGTACAAAGTACAGTATTGAGGCCATCGCGCATCCTGATGGTTTTCCCGCACCTGCCACAAGATTCATATGGATCAACGGTGTTTGGATCGGATTCCATTCTTTTCCTGGTTATTACGTTATTGCCATTTCAGCGCAAAGAGAACTGTTTCAAGATTTGCCAATCCTGCAGCAAGGTCTATGCCACTCCGAGCAAGATCAAACAGCATTGATTTGAGCCAAGGACTTAATAAAAAATAGAGAACGCAATACGCTAACTACTGTCAACATTCTGACAGGCGTGCTGAAGGTTCGGCACCCAACAATGACTTGATTGTTCGCTTTCAGTCGCCATATTGAAAACATTACCAACATGGGAGATTGCTATGCCTGCCGTCCGCCCCGCTGCCGTAGCCGGAATGTTCTACCCCGCCGATCCCGGCCAGCTTGAGTATGAAGTGCAAGAATTTCTGGCTGCCGCCCAGCCGCAGACTTTTCACGCCAAAGCGTTGATTGTGCCGCATGCAGGATACATTTATTCCGGTGCAATCGCAGCAAGTGCCTATGCCACGTTAAAAGCCGTCGCCCCCCGTATTCAGCGCGTGGTGCTGCTCGGCCCCACCCACCGCGTCGCCGTGGAAGGTCTGGCCCTGCCGGACTGCGACGCTTTCGAGACCCCGCTCGGACGTATCCCGCTGGACAGGGAAGCGATGGAATCCATCACACACCTGCCGCAGGTTGTCGTCAGTGCCGCCGCCCACGCACAAGAACACTCGCTGGAGGTACAACTGCCCTTCCTGCAGAGCGTATTGGGCGACTTTACCCTGCTGCCGCTGGCCGTCGGGATGGCGACGCCGCAAGAGGTCGCAGAAGTTTTGGAGATGGTCTGGGGCGGCCCGGAGACGCTGATCGTTGTCAGCTCAGACCTGTCGCATTATCTGCCCTACAAGACCGCGCAACTCATCGACGGCAAGACCGCCGACGACATCGTCATGCTGCGCCAGCCCGTCGCCCACGACCAAGCCTGCGGCGGCACGCCGATCAGCGGCCTGATCGTGCTGGCGCGCAAACACCATCTCACCCCGCACCTGCTCGACCTGCGCAACTCCGGCGACACGGCCGGGTCTCATGATCAGGTAGTGGGATATGCCGCCTTCGCCTTCACCGGGGAGAATGACCATGATCGACAATGACAAAGGAAAAGTACTGCTGCGTCTGGCACGCGCGGCCATCGGCAGCGAACTCGGATTCGACTCGCACGATTATCCGAGGACCGCCTGGCTGGAAGAACCCGGCGCGACCTTCGTCACGCTGATGCTGGACGGGCGCCTGCGCGGCTGCATCGGCAGCCTGGAAGCGCACCGACCGCTCATCGACGACGTGCGCCACAATGCGGTCGCCGCCGCCTTCCGCGATCCGCGCTTCATGCCGCTCAACGAGTTGGAGTTCGCCGATACCGCCATCGAAGTCTCCGTGCTTGGCACGCCCGAACCGATCCGCTTCACCAGCGAGGCCGACGCGCTGGCGCAACTGCATCGCGGCAGCGACGGCGTGATACTGGAATATGGCCGCCACCGTGCCACCTACCTGCCGCAGGTGTGGGCGCAACTGCCCGACCCGCAAACCTTTGTCGAAGAACTGAAGGTGAAAGCGGGCTTGCCGGAAGACTTCTGGTCGGACGACATCAGGCTCTCGCGCTATACCGTGCAAAAATTCAGCGAGGGTGCGTGACATGGACGAACCCATCGGCATCGAAGAGCGCTACCCGGCACGCTACTGGCACATGCTGGACGACGGCCGCATCCAGTGCGATCTGTGTCCGCGCGACTGCAAATTGAAGGAAGGCCAGCGCGGTGCCTGTTTCGTGCGCGGGCGCGTCGGCGATATACTGGTGCTGACCACCTACGGCCGCAGTTCCGGCTTCTGCGTCGACCCCATCGAGAAAAAACCGCTCAACCACTTCTATCCCGGCAGCAGCATCCTGTCGTTCGGTACGGCGGGTTGCAACCTCGCCTGCAAGTTCTGCCAGAACTGGGACATCTCCAAGGCGCGCAGCTTCGACAAGCTCGCCGACCAGGCGACGCCCGAAGCCATCGCCGCCACCGCCGTCGAACTCGGCTGCAGGAGCGTGGCCTTCACCTACAACGACCCGGTGATCTTCGCCGAATACGCGATGGACGTGGCCGATGCCTGCCACGAAGTCGGCGTGAAGACCGTGGCCGTCACGGCCGGGTACATGCACGAGCAGCCGCGCCGCGAGTTTTACGCCAAAATGGATGCGGCCAATGTCGACCTGAAGGCGTTCACCGACGAGTTCTATTTCAAACAGACCGGCGCGCACCTGCAGCCGGTGCTGGAAACGCTGCAATACCTGTGCAAGGAAACCGATGTGTGGGTGGAACTGACCACGTTGCTGATCCCCGGCTTGAACGACAGCGCACACGAGATCGGCAGGATGTGCGAATGGATCGCGAAAGAACTGGGGACAGAAGTGCCGCTGCACTTCACCGCCTTCCATCCCGACTACAAGATGACCGGCATCCCCGCCACGCCCGCATCCAAACTGACCGAGGCAAGGCAGATCGCGCATGCTGCCGGATTGCAACATGTCTATACGGGAAACGTGCACGACCTGAGCGGCGGGACTACCCTGTGCACAAAATGCAGGCGACCGCTCATCGTGCGCGACTGGCATCTGATTCGGGAATATTCACTCACGGAAAACGGGGAATGTCCGTATTGCGGCACCAGGTTGGCGGGACACTTCGGCCAATTTGAAGCAAAGTCAGGCGGAAAACGCATCCCGCTGGTGATAGGCAGGCAATAGTTGAGGATTTACCTGGTTGGGCTGGGCAAAAGACTTCTTTATCCGCCGATTCTCAATCCGGTTAAGCTGGTGTCGTCATCACTGAACTTGGTGGCAATAACCTTGAATTCGCCAATTGCAGCAATAAATGCTTCGACGACATCGGGATCGAAGTGCCTCCCCTTCCCTTCGATAATGGTTTTCGTCACCTCGTCGTGACTCATGGCTGATTTGTAAACGCGTTTGCATGACATCGCATCATAGACATCCGCCAATGCCATCAAACGCGCCGGAATGGGAATATTGTCTCCGCGCAACGCAAACGGGTAACCGCTGCCATCCCATTTTTCGTGATGGCCAATTGCAATTTGACGCGCGGCTCTCAGGAATGGGCTGTTGCGGACGCTCGACATGTTTTCCGCCCCGGAAATTGCATTCCCGCCGAGCAGTGTATGCGTTTTCATGATTTCAAATTCCTCCTCCGTCAACTTCCCCGGTTTGTGCAGAATGCGGTCGGGAATACCCACCTTGCCAATATCGTGCAACGGTGCGATCTTGAACAGCATATCAATATTGTCGTCGGTCAAAAAATCACTGAAACGCGGATGGGTGCGCAACTGGATGGCCAGCGTGCGCACATAGTGCTGCGTACGCCGGATGTGGTTACCGGTTTCGTTGTCGCGCGTCTCGGCCAGCGAAGACAACGCCAGAATGGTCGTATCCTTGATCGCCACATTTTCTTCGGTTCTTTGCTGCAGCAGCGCAGTGCGCTCCTGCACCATTTGCTCCAGCTTGTACTCGTTGCTCAACAAGACAAGATTGGCTTTTTCCAATTGGCTGCGGGCCTCTTCCGTCTCCGCCTTCTGCGCCTGCAACTGCTGCAACAGGGAAAAATTTTCAAAGCTCTGTTCCAGCGAAAGCACAAATGTTTTGTTCAAACCCCGGCCGGCAAGCACAATCACCACCACATACACGACCAGCATCACCGTCAATATCCAGTGAACAAAATCGTTTTCGAGCGACACCCGCACAGTCAACGGCGCCATGATGCCAAACAAATATGCATATAGTGCCGGCGGATGCACGGGGTTGATAGTGACCGCCCCGGCCACCAGCCCGATCATCACGCAAATCATCAGGCTTTGATACGCAATATCAGCAGGGAAAAATGCAATGACCGCCACTCCCCACAGGATTCCGGCAGCCAGGGAGAAAAACGTAAAGTAGGCGTGCCAGTTCCTGCACTCCTGCAGTGTATTCAACTGATCCCGATGCAGGGACCACTCGATAAGCTCAACCGCATGCATTGCGTAGAACACGGCGAGCCATGACAGCAAGTATTGGTGGGGAGCGTGATCCCAGAACATCCAGAGAAACAGAACCTCCAGAACAGCTTGGCTCAATACGAGAGACGGATACACCGTCATCCGCGTACGGAGTTGCTCGGTTCGCACACGCAAGTTTTGTTGGTCTATGCGAAAAACAGAATCATTCAGGTTCAACCAGAATGACCGTCGACTGGAATATGAATTATTCATCGTCTCTCTCCCCTGCGGCCGCAAGACGAATTACGACCGGATGGCGATACTGCGACGAGACCGCCAATAAAGCAATATGCCCGAATATCTAGATACTTACCTATATACTTAAACAATATGCAAGACCCGGAAAGCTATTCCACGACGCGTACCAGCGCAAAACCGCCTCCGGGCGTCCGAAAGTTGGTGGTTTGGCCCTGATAGAGGCGCGCTGCAACCAGTTGAATATGGCCGCTATACACATAACAACGCACATCGTATTTGAGTGGCTGCGGCGCAATATCTTTCACACAAACTTTACGTTCGCCCGGCAAAGCAAGCTTTTGCGCGACATAGTCGGATTGCAGGATTTCCTCAAACACACGCTTCGTCAGTTTTTCGCCGCGATAGGCTCCCTTGCTGCCATAGCCGCTCACCGGTTTGAAGAACCAGTGCTTGCGCTCCGCCCACCACAGTTCGGCTTCTTCCGCTTTGACCAATTTTGTTTGCGGCACACATTGCACAAGAGAATCGATACTCGCCTGCGAAACACCTTTGTCACGCAGACTCCCGGCACTGGAAAACAGGACCAATTTGCGCTTATCCGCATAACGCAGGTAATGCGCCGGATTCGGCGTCAGGACGACCTGCCGTTTTTCCCAGGCAGCGCGAAGCTGCGGATGCTGTTGCAAATCAAAATCGGTCAGGCGGTTGTAAATCAGATCGACGCGCTCGCCACTGCAATACAAGCCGTCTTCGCGCACCTCAAGGGCCGATGGATCGACGATATGCGTTGATATACCGGCGCGCTCCAGCATCGCCTTGGCTAACTGGAATTCAGGAAATAGATACTGCGCCTCGGGTTGTTCGTCCACGATGGCGATGCTTTTTAGCGGCGCATCGCCATGCTCCTGGCGCCATTCGTTGCGGAACATCCCGGTAATAACCTGTTCGAGATTTTGTTCCGCCACCTCTACCCCGTACAAGGTGGCCTCGCGCTGGCTATCGACCAGCAACGCATTCAGGAAGCCGCCGCCCGCATTCGTATTGATCTCGATGAGGTGGGCACCCTGTTCGTTGAGGTGGAAGTCGTAGCCATAGAACACACCCAGCGCAGCATTCGGCTCGGGCGTACCGACCACCTCCTCCACCGCCGCGATCACTGCGCGCATCTGCTGCAACTGCAGTTCACTGATGAATACCGGCGCCTCGGCAAAAAGATGCGGACAACGTTCCTTCACCAGACTGAACCAGGCTTCGCCCTGCGCCCGCAACGCTTCGTGCAGCGCATCCCTGTCCATCCCCGCCCAGTCGAAGCATTCTTCGTTCAGGTGCGCGATGAACGCATGATCCACATCGAAGTGATCCTTCACCTCCACAGACATAACCGAATCAACCACCCAGCATCGCTTTCTTCAAATCCGCTTGAGCCGGTTTGCTGCCCAGCCAGATTCTGAGCAAAGCGCGATTGAAAGTAACCCCGGCTATCGTGCCGCGCGCCGTGCCATTCACGCTGATCTGCGTGCCACTGCCGGGAAGGTAGTCGAGCGCAATGACATCCCCCTCTTTCACTTCTTTCACCGCATCGAAAATCGTCGCCATCTGCTTGAGATCCGCATCCATCGCCGCCAGCTCGGCAGGCGTATGATTGGCTTCAATCGCCTCGCTGAAAGCGCCATACAACTTTTTGCTGCCCAGTTCGCGCAGCATGTGCAGCGCAACACGATGCACATTCTCATCGGCGATGACCGCATCCGCCGAGGATTGTTTCTGTGTAAGATAAAGCGCGCCAACATAAACCTTGAAGAACCACTTGTTGCGTATGCCCGCCCCGTTCAACACCAGTTGTTGCGAACCAACCTGCGCCGTATCGGCCAGTTTGACGCCTGCCACTTCCAGTGCATTTACGTTCCAGCCCAGCAGCAAACCACAGACCATCACCAGAATTCTTTTCATTTTCATCCTCTCCTTTACAGTGCTTCAAAAATGCCTGCTGCCCCCATCCCCGTCCCGATGCACATCGTTACCATGCCGTACTTCTGTTTCCTGCGACGCAATCCATGCATCAAAGTCGCCGTACGTATTGCGCCCGTTGCACCGAGCGGATGCCCCAAGGCAATCGCACCGCCGAGCGGGTTGACGATCTCCGGATTCAGTCCGACATCGCCGATCACCGCCAACGACTGCGCGGCAAAGGCCTCGTTGAGCTCAATCCATCCCATGTCCTGCAAACCCAGTCCGACTTGTTTCAGCACACGCGGAATCGCCTCTTTCGGCCCGATACCCATGATCTCCGGCGGCACGCCCGCCACGCTGAAGCCGAGGAACTTGCCGATGGGTGTCAGGTTGTAGCGTTTCAATGCCGCTTCGCTGCACAGCAGCACCGCACCCGCGCCATCCGACATCTGTGAACTGTTGCCGGCCGTCACCGAGCCTTTTTGCGCAAACACCGTCTTCAGCTTCGCCAAGGCCTCCAGCGAAGTATCCGCGCGCGGGCCTTCATCCTGCTTGGCCTCGCGCGTATTCGTTTTCACCTCGCCGCTGTGCAAATCCGGCACATGCTCGGTAATCTGGTACGGCGTAATTTCGTCCTCGAACTCGCCGTTGTTGATCCCCGCCATGGCGCGCAAATGGCTCTGCAGTGCAAACGCATCCTGCGCCTCGCGCGAAATCTTCCAGCGCTCCGCCACCTTCTCCGCCGTCAGCCCCATGCCGTACGCGATACCGTAGTGCTCGTTCTGCTCGAAGATGGCCGGATTGAATGCGATCTTGTTGCCCATCATCGGCACCATGCTCATGCTCTCCACGCCCGCCGCGACCATCACCTCGGCCTCGCCCAGACGGATGCGATCCGCCGCCAGCGCCACCGCCTGCAAGCCGGAAGAACAGAAACGGTTCACCGTCAGCCCCGGCACCGTGTCCGGAATCCCCGCCAGCAACAGCGCAATGCGCGCCACGTTCATCCCCTGCTCCGCCTCCGGCATCGCACAACCCACAATCACATCGCCCACACTGGCCGGATCGAGTGACGGTGCCTGCGCCAGCACACTCTTCAACACATGCGCCAGCAGATCGTCGGGACGCGTGTTGCGGAACATGCCGCGCGGCGCCTTGCCGACGGGCGTGCGTGTGGCGGCGACGATGTAGGCTTCCTGGACTTGTCTGGTCATGATGCTCATCTCCCTGTGAAAACCTGCCGTTTAAGTGTGCAATCGACCGATTGCATGCACAAGCAACCGTCACTTCAATTCCGCCAACTCCCGCAACCTTGCGCGCAGCTCCGGCAAGCGTTGACGCCCAACCGTATCGTCCTGCAATAGCCCCGCCAACACATCCGGGAAAGCGGGCCGGGCCAACAGTTCCCCGAAATTCGAAACCACAAACTCGCGCACTTTTTCCGGCGCCTGCCGCACTTCTTCCGGCAACGAAGCGCGGCCGTCGACGACCGCAACGATGTCGCGCAAATCGTGGCCGCCCAGCAGATCGCCCTTCCAGCGCCTGCGGATCGCCTCGAACTTGGTCGCGATGAACAAAGGCGCAGCGATCAGCCGGACCGCAAGACCCTCGACCAGCACCAACTGTTGCGCCGTTTCCGGCACCAGCGGATACCAGGGGTTGGCGGCACTCAACACGCCCTGCTCCGACGGCATCACATCGACCGCGATGCTGTGATAACGCCAGCGGCAGATCGGCGCACCCGCCCGGATATCATGCACAAACCCGCGCTCTTCCAGCAAAGCCTCGACCGCATGATAGTCCTGCGCGGACTCCGCCTGTACCACCACATCCACATCCGGCGTCGCGCGTATCGTCTGCCCATGCCACTCGGTCACCAGCAACCCCGCCGCACATCCGCCGACAAACACCACCGAGTCGCGCAGGTCGCCCAGCGCCCGCGCCACCTCGATCACATCCTCACGATTCGGATCGTTCGGGCTTGTCACGAAAACCGTTCCCTCATGCGAAAAGAGCAGCCCACCATCCGCGACGCATCACTCCTTGGCACCCGCTGCAACCAGCAACTGCTCGACATCCTTGTGCCCCCGCGTCCGCGCATATTGCAGCGCATTGGAGGTCGCCTTCGAACCTTTGGAAAGCAGGAACTTCACCATCTCCGTCTTGCCCCGGCCCGCAGCCACACCGATAGCAGCGCTGCCGCCCTCATTCACATCCATCCCCGCATCCAGGAACAGCTGCACCGCCGTCATGTCGCCATTGCCCGCCGCCGTGGCGAAAGCCTGACCGTTGTATTCCAGCCCCATTGCCTTGATGTCCTTGCGCGCCTGCACCGCATCCGCCGCAAAAGCATCGCCGGACGGAAGCGAAACCGCACAAGTGAAAGCGGCAACGGCCACTACAAACAGAAAGCGACGAAATCCGGTAACAGAATTGCTCATCATTGATCTCCCGAAGTAAATTTGCAGATTGCTTCAACTTGAATATTATTGCTATGCCCCATATCACCACATCATCCTAATAAATGGCTTAGTTGCTTGCCTTCAACTTCCGCAACTCGTTCAACAGGACAGGCACCTCGTCCTGAATGATGCTCCACAAGGTATCGTTGTCTATCCCCAAATATCCATGTATCAATTTGTTGCGTGTGGCAACCACCATGCGCCACGGAATCTGCGGATATCTCTGGCGCATTTCGTCAGGAATGTTCGTCGCCGCCTCGCCGATCAGCTCAAGATTGCGCAACGTGGCGTCGTAGTTCAGGCCGCTCGCCACAAAGCGCTCCTGATCAAGCCCCTCGGTATAAGAGATTACCTTCTCCGCGAAAGCGATCATGTCATCCAGATAGAAACGCCACTCGCGAACAGCGCCTTTAGACATGCACCGCCTCCTTCTCTATGTAGGGGCGCAACTCGGGACGCAACGCCTTCTCCGTCACCAGATCGACTGGGCAACCCAATACATCCTCAAGATAGAATTGCACGCCAAAATAACGCGCCGACGTTGCCGGGCCATCGAACGCCACCAGCACATCCACATCGCTGCCCTGCTGCGCGGCATCGCGCGCCACCGAACCGAACAAGGCAAGGCGCGACACACCGAAACGGCGCATCAACTCCTTCTTGTGCTCGGTCAGTAATTGCAATGTTGTAGTGCGGTTCATTTGTTATTCCTCAAACACGATTCGCACGATTCGGGGTCGGCATCACAATAGTTCCTGCACTATTGAAGCCCATGCTCCTTACCCACTCACGCAAACCGCTTCACCCCTGCCTTCTTCGCCGCCTTCTGCAAATCCTCGTCCAGTGTGGCCAGCGGCAGACCGAGCCTCATGGATAGTTCGAGATAGGATGCGTCGTATGCGGACAGTTTGTAGCGCCGCGCCAGTTGCAGTGTGTGCGACATGGCATGGGCAAACGTAGCCGTGTCCGCTTCGATCTCCATGCCTTCAAGCATTTCAAGGAAGGTTTCGCTGCGCGCTTCGGTCACCAGGCCTTTTGCTTCCGCCCTGGCAATGACGTTCGCCACTTCCAATCCCCATGTGACGGGGACGATGGCGCTGGCGGTTTTCATCGCATCCAGCACTTTCCCTGCGTAGCTGAGTTCCTGCTGTTTGCCGTCGCCGAAGAACCAGCGCATGGTCACCGAGTTGTCGAGGACGATATTCACGCGCGTCCTTCCTCGATGAGCGCCTTGATGTTCACGCCGCGCACCGGGTCGGCCCTCATGAATGTCTTGAGTCTTTCCGCTGCCGCTGCCTTGTCTTTCGTTTTGGCGCCCATGCTGGGTACCAGGTCGGCAATGGCTTCTCCACGGTTGGTGATGGTGAAGCTCTTGCCGCTTTTCACCTGACGCAGCAATTCCGGCAGCTTGGTCTTGGCCTCGTAAGATCCGATCTCGATTTTCATGATATTTACCCCCTCAATGAATAGACCAGATTATAGACCAGTCCGGAAACAACCTGCAGGGTTGATCGAATATATTCCCTCACCCAAACCCTCTCCCGTGGGGAGAGGGAGCGAACGGCTAGTTCCTCAACGGCTTCCCATTCTTCAACATATGCTCAATCCTTGCCTGCGTCTTCTCGGTCGCCAGCAGTTCCATGAAGTTCTTGCGTTCCAGATCAAGCAGCCATTGTTCATCCACCATACTGCCCGCCTCCACATCCCCGCCGCACAACGTCTCGGCAACCCGGCAGCCGATGTTGTAGTCGTGCTCGGAGATGAAACTGCCTTCGCGCATGTTGACCATCGCAGCCTTGAGGGTGGCGATGCCGGTGCGGCCGGCGACGGCGATCTGGCGCTGGTGCAGCGGCGGACGCCAGGCGGTGGCATTCATTGCCTTGGCTTCTTCCTTGGCGATGTACAGCAGTTCGAATCTGTTCAGCACGATGCGGTCGGACTGGCGCAGGTAACCCATCTCTCGCGCCAGCTCTGCGCTCTTGGCGACTTCGCCCATGGCGATGTTCTGGAAGTAGCGGCGCACGAAGGGAAAGATGTCCACGCGGTTGTCGCTGGAGTAGCGCAGCGCTTCCTGCGAGGCGCGCTGCGCCATCTCCTTGCAGCCGCCGCCTGCGGGCAGCAGGCCGACACCGACTTCGACCAGGCCGATGTAGCTTTCCAGCGTGGCGACAATGCGCGAGCAGTGGATGGAAAATTCGCAACCGCCGCCGAGCGCAAGTCCATCCACAGCGGCGATCGTAGGCACTTGCGCGTATTTGAGGCGCATCGAGGTCTGCTGGAATTTGGCGATTCCGGCTTCCACCTTGGGTACGTTGCCAGTGGCGGCGTTGAACAGGTCGCCCAGGCCACCGCCACCTGCGGCGGTAAATTTGACGCGGCTCACTGCGCCCTTGAGCTTGCCGAACATGCCGGTGTCGGGCGTCTCCTGCAGGCCCTGCATCATTTGCAGCAGGTTGGCGCCGACGGAAAACGGCGGCTCGGTCTGCCACAGGATGAGCGCGCTGAAATGCGCTTCCGCCTCGTTCACCGCGCGCAGCACGCCGTCCAGCACCTCGTTGCTGATGCTGTGCATCTTGCTCTTGAAGCTCAGGATGGCGATGCTGTCGCCCGTGTGCCACAGGCGCACGTCGTCAGTCTCGAACACGGTTTCGCCGTAGTGGCGGGTTTCTCCGATGAGTGCATCGGGGAATATCTGACGCTGGTAGACAGGCAGCGCGGAGCGCGCCTGGTAAGTGCCGCTGACAGGCGAAAAGGAACCCTGCATGCTGTGCACGCCAACCCGGGCGGGATCGGTCACCCACAGGGGCAGCGGTGTCGTTGCCATCGCCTTGCCCGCAACAATGTCGGCGGCAATCCAGCTTGCCACCTGCTGCCAGCCCGCGGCCTGCCAGATTTCGAACGGGCCAGCATCCCAGCCGAAGCCCCAGCGCACGGCGAAGTCGAGATCGCGCGCGTTATTGGCGATGGTGCCCAGATGCAGCGCGCAATAATGAAATGCGTCGCGGAAAGTCGACCACAGGAATTGCGCCTGCGGGTGTTGGCTGTTGCGCAGTCCGGCAAGTTTTTTGGCCCAGTCGCGCTCGCGCAGGATGTCTTTCACGCCGTCGTCCACCTTCGCATCTGAAATCCGGTATTCGCGCGTGTGCAGGTCGAGGACGTGAATTTCCTTGCCGATTTTCTGGTAGACGCCGCGCCTGGTTTTTTGCCCGAGCGAGCCCTGGTCCACCAGATACTGGAACCAGCTTGGCAGTTCGAAATGCTTGTGCCACGGATCTTCGGTCAGGTTCTCGCGCATGGTGTTGACCACGTGTGCGAACACGTCGAGGCCAACCACGTCCAGTGTGCGGAAGGTGGCGCTCTTGGGGCGGCCCAGATAACGTCCGGTCAACGCATCCACCATATCGAAGCCCAGATTGAACGCGGCAGCATGATGCTTGGTGGCCAGCATCGAGAACACGCCGATGCGGTTGGCAATGAAGTTGGGTGTGTCTTTTGCACGCACCACGCCTTTGCCCACGGTGGAAACGAGGAAGGTTTCCAGTTCGTCGAGCAATTGCGGCTCGGTGCCTTTGCACGGGATGAGTTCGACCAGGTGCATGTAGCGCGGCGGGTTGAAGAAGTGGATGCCGCAGAAGCGGTGGCGCAAATTCTCGGGGAAAGCCTCGGCCAGTGTGTTGATGGACAGGCCGGAGGTATTGGTGGCAAAGATGGCATTGGCATTCACGAACGGCGCGACCTTGCGGTACAGGTCGGATTTCCAGTCGATGCGCTCGGCAATGGCCTCGATGATGAGGTCGCAGCCGCGCAGCTGTTCCAGATGCTGCTCGTAGTTGGCAGGCTGGATGTAAGTGATTCTGGAAGGACTGGAGATGGGCGCGGGGTCGAGCTTCTTGAGGCCGTCCAGCGCCTTGTTGACGTTGCCGTTCAGGTCGCCCTCTTTCGCGGGCAATTCGAACAATAGCGTCTCGACATTGGCGTTGACCAGATGCGCCGCGATTTGTGCGCCCATGACGCCAGCACCGAGGACTGCGACTTTACGAATCCGCAAATTTGCGCTCATTTTTTCTCCCGATCTGATTATTCCTTCCCCCTGGTGCGTGGTTGTTGCCGCTTCAGCGGCTTTACAACCACGGCCTACCCCCTGCGGGTGCAAGGGGGAGGGGAAAACTGGCTACTGTTCCGGCGGCAACGGGCGCGGCCTGCGATCCTCTCCAACCGCGACATAGGTCAGCGTCGCCTCAGTCACTTTATGACAGGTCGGATTGGACGGATTGCGCTGCACGTAGACCTCGACATCGACCGTGATCGATGTCGTCCCCACCTTCACGATACGGGTGTAAAAACTCACCAGATCGCCGATGAAGATCGGTTGTTTGAACACAAAGGAATTCACCGCGATGGTGGCGACCCTGCCGCGGGCTCGGTGCACTGCGGGGATGCTCCCTGCGATGTCCACTTGCCCCATTAGCCAGCCGCCGAAAATATCGCCGGTGTAATTGGCATCCGACGGCATTGCGGCCAGACGCAAGGTCGGTTCGCGCTGCGGCAAGGTAGTTGCCGAGTGTGCTTCGTGCATCTCAGTGTCCTTTGTAAAGTTCTTCGATCTGTTTGCCGAACATTTCCACCACCTTGTTGCGCTTCAGGCTCAGTTTGGGGGTGAGCAGGCCGTTGTCGATATTCCAGGGGGCGCTCAACAGCAGCACGCGATGCACTTTGGCATAGCCGGGGAATGTACTGATGTTGCGCGCGATACGCCGCAGCACCTTGGCTTCCACGTTGCTGTCGGTCAGTGATTCCGGCATGTCGGGACGCACACCCACCTTGGCGGCGACATGCGGCCACACTTCGGGATTGAGCACGGCCAGCGCCACCAGATAGGGCTTGCCTTCGCCGAAGATCATCACCTGGTCGATCAGCGGGTCGTTCAGGATGGCGGCTTCCATATCTGCCGGGGGGATTTTTTCGCCGTTGGAAAGCACGATGATTTCTTTCAGGCGGCCGGTAATGTAGACATGGCCGGTTTCGCTGATGTGCGCGATGTCGCCGGTGTTGAGCCAGCCGTCGGCATCGATCATGGCCGCAGTCGCCTCGGGATTCTTCCAGTAGCCCATCATCACGTTCGGCCCCTTCACCAGCAACGCGCTCTGCGCACCCAGCTTCACTTGCACATTGCGTATCGGCTGGCCAACGCTGTCGGGGAAGTTGTTCTCCAGAGCGTTGCCGCACGCGATGGGGCTGGTCTCGGTGAGACCATAGCCCTGCACCACGGGCACACCGAGACCGACGATGAGATGCGAGATTTCTGCCGGCAGCGCCGCCCCCCCGCTGACGGCAGTGCGCAGGCGCCCGCCGAAACGCGCCAGTATCTTCTTCGCCACCAGCGCGTTCAGCAACGGCCACAGCAGGAAAGAAAGCTTCCATCCGCCGCGCTTCTGGTCGCGCAGGAAGCGCGCCCAGCCGACCTCCACCGCCAGGTGGAACAGCGCGCGTTTGAGCGGCGAAGCCTCGTCCAGCTTGGCCTTGATGGCGGCATTGATGCGCTCGTAGATGCGCGGCACCGAGATCAGTATGGTCGGCTTGATGTTTACCAGATCTTCCGACAGCAAGGGAATGGAACGCGCATAGGCCACGGTCGCCCCCGTCATCACCTGCAGGTAGTAGCCGCAGGTACGTTCGAAGGTATGCGACAACGGCAAAAAGGACAACAGCAGGTCGTCGCCGCGCACGGTAAACGTTTCGATCGCGTCATAAGCGTTGCTCAGCATGTTGTTATGGCTGAGCATCACGCCCTTGGGCCTGCCGGTGGTGCCCGAGGTGTAGATGATGCTGGCCAGTTCGCCGAGTTCGCAGGGAACCGGCGCCTGCAGTTGCGCTGTTTCAGGCAAATATTGTTTTGCGGACACCAGGCGCGGGTCATTGCCGCCGAAGTCATCCAACGCAATGAAGCGCTGCACGCACCCCATCTGCCCGAGCACGCCCGAAAGTTCCTGCCACTGCTCGGCCGTCTCGAACAGCAGCACCTTGCATTGCGAATCGTTGATGATATAGGCGATATTGTCCGCCCGGTCGACCGTGTACAGCGGCACGACGATCAACCCCAGCGCCATCGCGGCCTGGTCGAAAATCACCCACTGCGGGCAGTTGCGCAACATGAGCGCCACACGGTCGCCCTTGACCAAGCCTTCTTTCGCCAGGGCCGTCTTCCAGCGCGCAACCTGTTCGAGCATTTGCCCCCAGGTCAGGTCAACCCAGACCGACTGCCGCGCATCGAAATAGCGGTAGGCGATCTTGTCGCGCGAACGCCGCACGCGTTCCAGAAACAATCCGTGCAGGCTGCCTGCCTCCTGCGGAGATATTACATCCCTGTATTTTGTTGAAGTCATCGCTCTCTCCTCGTTTTCTTATGGTTGCCACACAAACAGATCCAGATACAGCCGCCCCCCCGGGCTGACCGCGTATTGCTCGAAATCTTTCACGCCCGATGCGCGCAGCACTTCCTCATCGATGAAAAAAAGGCCGCTGAACGTCTTGCTGTCGCGCAGCAATATGGCATGCGCCGCATCGGCGACGATGGCCGGTTTGCGCGAGGCGTGCAAAACGGCCTCGGGAAAGTTGAACTCGATAGCCGAAGTGGCAATGGTCGTTTTCGGCCACAGGCAATTGCAGGCGATACCGTCAGCAGCAAATTCCTCCGCCATGCCCAGCATGCACATGCTCATGCCGAACTTGGACATGGCGTAAGCCACATGCGGCGCAAACCACTTTGCTTCCATGTTCAGCGGCGGCGACAACGTGAGGATATGCGGGTTGGCGGCCTTCTTGAGATGCGGAATGCAGGCTTGCGAAGCGAGAAAGGTCGCGCGCATGTTTACGTCCCACATCAGGTCAAGACGCTTTGCCGGCGTCTGCAGCGTGGGGGTGAGGCTGATTGCACTGGCGTTGTTCACCAACACATCGATGCCGCCGAAATGCGCCGCAGCCTGCCCGACAGCCGCCTGGATGGATTGCTCGTCACGCACGTCGAGCTGGATTGCCAGCGCCTGCCCGCCGGCGGCAACCACTTCATCCGCCACGCTGTGGATGGTGCCCGGCAGTTTGGGGTGCGCTTCCACCGTCTTGCCGGTAATGACCACGTTGGCCCCATCGCGCGCGCAACGCAGGGCGATCTCGCGGCCGATGCCGCGCGAGGAACCGGTGATAAAGATTGTTTTGTTGTGCAAATTGTTCATAGGCAAATTCTCACACGATGCTTAACGTAGGGTGGGCACGTTTCTTGTCCCCGCAAGGGGGAGGCCGACGGGTACCCAACGGCTGCGCCGTTACCCGTTCGCACTGCCCACGCTGCTAGAAGAAGGCAAATATATCGAACCGCGTGGGCACCAGAAACGTGCCCACCCTACAACCCCGCGCGCAGCTCCTCCGATGCGAAATCATCCACCATGATGACCTTGCGGCGCAAGGCATAATCGCGCTGCAGTTGCAGCGCCTGCTCGGCATCGATGAGGCCCAGTCCGCGCGCTTCGACAATCTGCTGCAATTCGTCGTGTGTCTTGAGCTTGCCTTCCTTGCGCGCCTTTTCGAGTCCGGCCTGCAGCGGCTCGCACGCCAGCGTGCTGGCAAGTGCCGATTCCAGCGCACCGATGGCATCTTGCTCGTCTTTCGAAATGTACATGCCGGCCGTCAAACGGTCTCGTGCCGCACCGGGTTTGAGCAGCAGCGACGCCACCTGGTGACCCACATGATCGCTGGGCGGCTTGCGGTGTTGTCCCAGCGGGAAAATCATGGCGTGCAGCACCCAAGCGGCGATACGGCTGGGAAAATTCTGCAGCACGCCGTCGAGCGCAACCTGGATGCGGTACAGCCCGTCCTGCATGCCCCAGTGCAAAAACGGCAAATCTTCCGATGGACGCCCATCGTCCTCGAAGCGCTTCAGCACGGCCGAGCACAGGTACATCTGGCTCAGCACATCGCCCAGGCGCGCCGACAGTTTTTCGCGACGCTTCAATCCGCCGCCCAGCACCAGCATGGCGACGTCCGCAGCAAACGCAAATGCGGCCGAGTAGCGCGTCAGCGCCTGATAGTAACGCTTGGTCGGCTGCTCCGTCGGCACGCCGATGATGAGCCCGCCGGTAAGGCCGTACACCAGACTGCGCACCGCATTGCTCAAGCTGAAACTGAAATGGCCAAACAACGCTTCGTCGAAAATGACCACCGCGCGTTTGGCATTCTGATCGTGGGCCGCCTTCATTTCTTTCAGCACGTAAGGATGCGAACGCACCGCGCCCTGGCCGAAGATGATGAGGCTGCGGGTGAGAATGTTTGCACCTTCAACCGTGATGCCAATGGGAGTCTGCTGATAGGCGCGCGCCAGATAGTTGTCCGGCCCCAGACAGATGCCCTTGCCGCCGTGCACGTCCATCGCATCGTTGATGGCCATGCGCCCGCGCTCGGTGCAATGGTATTTGACGATGGCGGAAATGACCGAAGGCTTGCCGCCCATGTCCACTGCCTGCGCCGTCATCACACGCGCCGCATCCATCACATACAAATGTCCGCCGATGCGCGCCAGCGCCTCTTCCACACCCTCGAACTTGCCCACCGGCACATGGAATTGTTTGCGCACGCGGCAGTAGGCGCCGCTGGTACGTGCGGCCATTTTGATTCCGCCCGACGCGCTGGCCGGCAGTGAAATCGAACGTCCCGCCGCCAGGCATTCCATCAGCATGCGCCAGCCCTGACCGATGCGCATGGGGCCGCCGATGATGTATTCCATCGGGATGAACACTTCCTCGCCCGTGGTCGGGCCGTTCAGGAACGCGGAATTAAGCGGGAAGTGACGGCGCCCGACTTTCACGCCGGGGGTGGCGGTGGGAATCAGCGCCAGCGTGATGCCGCGCTCGACTTCCGCGCCCAGCAGTTTCTGCGGATCATGGAGTTTGAAAGCCAGACCGAGCAGCGTCGCCACCGGCGCCAGTGTGATGTAGCGCTTTTCCCAGGTGATGCACACGCCGAGCACGTTCTTGTGCCCGTTGAAATCGCCGTAGCAGACCGTACCGCGATCCGGAATCGCGCCCGCATCCGAGCCGGCAAACGGCCCGGTCAGCGCAAAACACGGAATCTCCTTGCCATTGGCGAGATTGCGCAGGTATTTATCCTTCTGCTCCTGCGTGCCGTAATGCAGCAGCAACTCCGCCGGGCCCAGCGAATTCGGCACCATTACCGTTACTGCCGCCGTGCCGCTGCGCGAAGCGACCTTGGTGATCACGGCCGATTGCGCCTGCGCGGAAAATTCCAGGCCGCCGTATTCCTGCGGAATGATCATGCCGAAAAAGCCCTTGTCCTTGATGAACTGCCATGCCTCCGGCGACAGATCCTGGCGCGTATGGGTGATGTCCCAGTCATCTATCATCGAGCACAGTTGCTCGACTTCGTTGTCGAGGAAGGCCTGCTCGCGGTCGCTGAGGCCGGTCTTGGGCAGTGCCAGCATTTGCTTCCAGTGCGGGTTACCGCTGAACAGCTCACCTTCCCAGCCCACGGTACCGGCATCCAGCGCTTCCTGCTCGGTCTGCGAAACCTGCGGCAATACCTTGCGGAAAATCTTGAGAATGAAGCCGCTGATCAACAAACGGCGCAAAGCGGGAACACCGAAAACTGCAATGAAAATACCGAGAACGATGCACACGGCCTTCAGGGCTTCATCGGTAATGCGACTCTCGTAGGCGATCAATGGCACAAATACTGCCAGGGCAATCAACCAGCCCCAGATGGATGAACGGAAAAAAGCCAGCAGCAGGAAAACCACCAGTACCACTATGATCAGGATTGCCATTGCCGCACTCTCTTTTAATGTTGTCCGTATGTAGCACCAACTTTAACCCCAGCGCATGGTACTGACAATGGATATATTCCCGCGTCATCAAGATGGGCTCAATATTTCTTGTAAGTTGACTATTGAACTGCACTTTGCCACACTGCTTTCATGTTTAGCTCTTCCAGAAAATTCATTGCCGTACTTATGCTGCTGTGGCTGCCGGTATTTACCGGCAGCGCCTTGGCGGCGTCGGTATCGATGTCGATGCCGCAAAGCGGTTGCCATGACACAGCCATGTCGCACGAAGGCATGAGCATGGACATGGGCGAGCATCAAATGCATCACGACGAGATGCCGTCTCCTGCGGGCGAACACAGTACATGCGGCGTCTGTCATCTGGCCTGCACCGGTTACCTCACGGTACCCGGCCTCGTGATGTCCGCCGTGCCAGCCACCGCCCGTGAAGTCACCCCCTATCTGGTCGCATTCACCTCCGTCACATTCACACCGCTGCTCCCGCCGCCCCTCGCCCGCGCTTGATGCGGGACAGGTGCGTCTACACATTTCATAGTCTGTAAGTCTCCTCGTCCTGCAAGGTTCGGCAGCCGCATTGCGTCTGCCGGTTCCGTCACCTTCGAGGACTCGAGACATGAAAACGAAAGAACAAAGCATTCCCGTCCGGCAGCGTCTGATGCTGCTCATGCTGCACACGCTGGCCCTGTGCATCGGCATATTCATCTTTGCAGCATCTGCCACTGCGCAACCGTCCCAGACGTTGCCGACTGTGGACATATACAAAAGCCCGCAGTGCGGTTGCTGCACCGCATGGGCCGACCACTTGCGGCAAAGCGGCTTCAAAGTTGTGCTGCACGACGTGAACGATGTCCCCGCAGCACGCAAGAAACTGGGCATGCCCGAGCGCTACGGCGCCTGTCACACCGCCAGGGTCGGCAACTACCTGGTTGAAGGCCACGTCCCCGCAGCGGACATCAAACGCCTGCTCAGGAAACATCCCCAAGCCATCGGCCTGGCCGTCCCTTCCATGCCACCCGGCTCACCCGGCATGGAAAGCGATCAGGGCATTCCCTATGACACCTTGCTGGTCTCAACCGACGGCAGCGCAACCGTTTTCGCCCACCACCAACCTCACTAAAAAGGAGAACTGATATGCGTTACACAATCACAACCACCCTGCTGTTCGCCGCCCTCGCCCAATCCGGCCTTGCCCTGGCCGACAAACATGGATCGGGTATGGATCATTCCACCATGCAGATGCAGGGCGAAGCGATGCAAATGCAGACGCACATGGCACATGGCACGGTGAACAGCATCGACATGCCGCACGGCAAATTCAACGTCACCCACGGCCCGATCGAATCGCTGGGCTGGCCCGCCATGACCATGGACTTCACCGCCAAGGATCCGGCCATGCTGAAACACCTGAAGCTGGGGCAAAAAGTGAAGTTCGGCATCGTGAAGGAAGCGCCGAAAAAGTTCGTCGTCACCGAAGTGACGCCGGCCAAGTAATCCAGCTGTTGCGATGCGGCAGCCGCAAGGCTGTCGCCGCAACCGGAGGTGCATCAAATGACGATATCTATTAAACGGAATAATCTGCCAGCCACTTCATTCCCTCCCCCTTGCAGGGGGAGGGCTAGGGTGGGGGTAGAAGCTACGAGTCTCACCGACTCTACCCCCATCCTAACCTTCCCCCTGGTGCGTGGTTGTTGCCGCGTTAGCGGCTTTACAACCACGGCCTACTCCTCGCGGGTGCAAGGGGGAGGGAACTGGGTCGGAGGGACGATCAAACAATATTCCGCCTGCCTGGGTCTCGCAGCATTGCTGCTGTCACATGCCGCATGGGCGGAGCCGGACAATTCGTCCGCGACACTGGGCATGGACGAAGCAGTGACCCTCGCCCTCTCCGGCAACCCCGGCCTCGCCGCCATGCAGGCGCGCGCCCGCGCCCTCGCCGAAGTGCCGTCGCAGGTCGGCACCCTGCCCGACCCAACACTCACGCTCGGCGTGCTCAGCGTGCCGACCGACACCTATTCCCTGTCGCAAGAAGCGATGACGCAAAGCCAGATCGGCATCGGCTTCACTCTGCCCTTCCCCGGCAAGCTCGGCCTGCGCGAACAGGTGGCCGAACTGGAAGCGGCAACCGCCAGCAACGATGTCGACGAAAAACGCCTCGTGCTCGTGCGCAGTGTGCGCTCGGTCTGGTGGAACCTGTTCTATCTCGACCGCGCGCTGGCCATCGTGCAGCGCAACCGTAACCTGCTGCGCGAATTCGTCCGCGTGGCCGAGACCAAATACAAGACCGGCATGGGCATGCAATCCGATGTGCTGCTGGCGCAAGTGGAATTGTCCAAATTGCTGGATATGGAGATCGCCGTGCAGGCATCCCGGCGCAGCCAGGCATCGGCATTGAATGCGCTGCTCGGTCGCAGCGCGAACACACCCATCATGCTGCCGCAACTGGCGAGCGAAACCCTGCCGCCCGCGCCCGACGGCGCACGCCTGCTCGAACTGGCCGGGGCGAGCCGACCACTCATCGTGTCGCGCCGCAACGCCTTGTTGGCAGCCAGAAGCCGCACGCAACTGGCGGAAAAGGACTACTACCCCGACCTGCGCATCGGCGCCTCCTACGGTTATCGCCGCGATGCGGACAACGGAACGCCGCGCGCCGACCTTGCCAGCATCACGCTCAATATGAACCTGCCGCTGTTCGCGGGCAGCCGCCAGGGCAAGGCGGTGTCGCAACGTCGCGCCGAGGCTTTGAAAGAAGAATACAACCTGCGCGATGCCGAAGTGCAGGTGGGCAACGAGATCGAGCAGGCCATGGCCGACTATGTCGCGGCGCGCGAGCAGGCCTCCCTGTACAAGCAAGGCATCATCCCGCAGTCCAGCCAGACGGCGGCCTCCATGCTGGCCGCGTACCAGGTGAACAAGGTGGACTTCCTCAATCTGGTGCGCGCCCAGATCGCCCTCTACAACAACGAGAACCAGTACTGGAAGACGGTCAGTGCCGGATGGCAGGCGTGGGCGCGACTGGAGAGTGCGACCGGCACGCCGCTCGCAGCGGGAAACACGAACAACGACAAGGAGAGCAACAATGAACAGCGGCAATAGGCAACTCATGGCAACGGCGGCCATCGCCCTGATCATCGGCGGCGGCGGCGGGTACTGGATCGCGTTCAGCAAGTCTGCCCCGCCTGTCGCGGCGGCACCCGCAGCCGAACGCAAGCCGGTGTTCTACCGTAACCCGATGAACCCGGCGATCACGTCGCCAGTCCCGGCGCAGGACGAGATGGGCATGGACTACATCCCGGTGTATGCCGACGAGCAGTCGGCGGAGAAACCCAAGCCGGTGTTCTTCCGCAACCCGATGAACCCGGCGATCACATCGCCCGTCCCGGCGCAGGACGAGATGGGCATGGATTACATCCCGGTATATGCCGACGACCAGCCGACGGAGAAACCCAAGCCGCTGTTCTACCGCAACCCGATGAACCCGGAGATCACCTCGCCGGTTCCCGCGCAGGACGAGATGGGGATGGATTACATTCCCGTGTATCCGGAAGGCGGCGCGGATACGGGCGCTCCGAGCGGCACGGTCAGGATCGACCCCACCATCGTGCAAAACATCGGCGTGCGTACCACCACCGCGCAGCGCAGCACGCTGTCGCACGACATCCGCAGCATCGGCCGCGTGACCTATGACGAGCAGCGCGTCGCGCGCCTGCACCCGAAATACGAAGGATGGGTGGAAAAACTGTTCATCGACAAGACCGGCGACCGCATCCGCAAGGGCGACATGCTGCTGGCCATCTACTCGCCGCAACTGGTCTCCACGCAGGAAGAATACCTGCTGGCGCTCAACAACGCGGAATCGCTCAAGGACAGTCCCTTCCCCGACGTGCGCGAAGGCGCGGCCAGCCTGCTGCGTTCGTCGAAAGAACGCCTGCAACTGCTCGACGTGCCCGCACACCAGATCGAACAACTCACCGCCGAGCGCAAGGTGATGAAGGAGCTGCACATCCATTCGCCTTTCGACGGCATCGTGATGAACATCGGCGCGCGCGAAGGCGAACGCATCACGCCGCAGACCGAGCTTTACATGATCGCCGACCTGACCCGCGTCTGGGTGATCGTCGACCTGTACGAGGACGACATCCCCTGGGTGCGCATCGGCGACACCGCGAAGATGGAAGTCGCGGGCATTCCGGGCCGCACGTTCAGCGGCAAGGTCGCCTACATCTATCCCTACCTCGAAGCGAAGACGCGCACGGTGAAGATCCGCCTGGAATTCGCCAACCGCGAGCTCGCGCTCAAGCCAGAGATGTTCGCCAACGTCGACATCCATTCGAGCAAACAGGTGGACGCGGTCGTGGTGCCTGCCGAAGCCATCGTGCGCACCGGCACGCAGGAACAGGTGTTCATCCAGCGTGCGCCCGGCGAATTCGAACCGCGCAAGGTCACCGTGGGCGTCACCGCCGACGGCCGGACGCAGATCGTGAGCGGCGTGGAGGCAGGCGAAACCGTGGTGACCTCCAGCCAGTTCCTGATCGATTCGGAATCGAAACTGAAGGAGGCGACCGCCAAGATGCTGCGGGCGGGATCGCAGGACGCGGGCAACACAAACACGGGTGACAAGCCATGATACGCGCGCTGATCGATGCGTCGATCCGGAACCGCTTCCTGGTCCTGATCGCCACGCTGCTCATCTCTTTCGCCGGATACCAGGCGATGAAATCCACGCCGCTGGACGCCATCCCCGACCTGTCCGACGTGCAGGTGATCGTGTTCACCGGCTTTCCCGGCCAGGCGCCGCAGGTGGTGGAAGACCAGGTGACCTATCCGCTCACCACGGCGATGCTGTCGGTGCCGAAGACCAAGGTGGTGCGCGGCTATTCCTTCTTCGGCTTTTCCATGGTGTACGTGATCTTCGAAGACGGCACCGACATGTACTGGGCGCGCACGCGCGTGCTGGAATATCTCAATTACGCTGCCGACCGCCTGCCTGCGAGTGTCTCGCCCAAGCTGGGGCCGGATGCCACCGGCGTGGGCTGGGTGTACGAATATGCGCTGACGGACAAGACCGGCCAGCATGACCTGGCGCAATTGCGCTCGATACAGGACTGGTATCTGCGCTACCCGCTGCAAACCGTGGAAGGCGTCTCCGAGGTCGCGTCCATCGGCGGCTACGTCAGGCAATACCAGGTCGAGGTCAAACCGGAAGCGTTGCTCGCCTACAACATCCCGCTGGCCAAAGTGAAAATGGCAATCCAGCGCAGCAACAACGATGTCGGCGGACGTCTGGTGGAAATGGGCGAGACCGAATACATGGTGCGCGGCCTCGGTTACATCAAGAGCCTGCATGACCTCGAAGTGGTCCCGGTCGGCGTGGACGCCAGCGGCACACCCGTTTATCTCAAACAGGTAGCCAACATCCACTACGGCCCCGAATTGCGCCGCGGCCTGGCCGACCTGAACGGCGAGGGCGAAGTGGCCGGCGGCATCGTGGTCATGCGCTACGGCGAGAACGCGCTGGCCACCATCGAACGCGTGCGCACCAAGCTCGACAGCCTCAAGAAAGGATTGCCCGCGGGCGTGGAGATCGTCCCGGTGTATGACCGGGGCAACCTGATCGAACGCGCGGTGGAAAACCTCGAACACAAGCTGATCGAGGAATCCATCGTCGTCGCCGTCATCTGCCTGATCTTCCTGATGCATGCGCGCAGCGCGCTGGTCGCCATCATCAGCCTGCCCATCGGCATCCTCATCGCGTTCCTGATCATGCGCTGGCAGGGACTGTCGGCCAACATCATGTCGCTGGGCGGGATCGCCATCGCCATCGGCGCGATGATTGATGGCGCGATCGTGATGATCGAGAACGCGCACAAGCACCTGGAACGATTAGCCATTCGCTCCAACACTAGCCATGAGCCCTCTAATCCTGTTCGTCCTGAGCCCTCCAATCCCGTTCGTCCTGAGCCTGTCGAAGGAACGAACGGCGCGCAAAACGAGATCAACAGCACGGTGGACCATTCACCCTTCGATATCGCCTTTAGTCCTGAGCGAAGTCGAAGGGTCAGGGCGAACGGAATAGCGTTAGAAGAAGCGATCATGAAAACAGAGAATGCGCACCTCGAACCTTTCGGTGAGCACAGCGACAATCTGCAAGCACGCTGGAACGCCATCGCCACCGCCTCCAAGGAAGTCGGCCCCGCGCTGTTCTTTTCGCTGCTGATCATCACCGTTTCCTTCCTGCCGGTGTTTACGCTGCAGGCGCAGGAAGGACGATTGTTCTCGCCACTCGCCTTCACCAAGACCTATTCCATGGCCGCCGCCGCCCTGCTCGCCGTGACGCTGATACCGGTGCTGATGGGCCTGTTGATACGCGGCAGGATTCCGAGCGAGGAACACAACTTCCTCAACATCTGGCTCAAGCGCCTGCACACGCCGCTGCTGGAACTCGCCATCCTGCGCCGCAAGCTGACGATCCTGGTCGCGCTCGCGCTGCTCGCGCTGAGCGTGTACCCGGCCATGAAGATCGGCTCGGAGTTCATGCCGCCGCTGGACGAGGGTGACATCCTGTACATGCCGACCACCTATCCGGGTATCTCCATCACCAAGGCGAAGGAACTGCTGCAACAGACCGACAAGATACTGGCGACCTTCCCCGAAGTCGCGCAGGTGTTCGGCAAGGTCGGGCGCGCCAACTCCGCCACCGACCCCGCCCCGCTGTCGATGATCGAGACCACCATCAGCCTGAAACCGAAAAGCGAATGGCCCAACCCCGACAAGACCAGCAAGCAGTTGATGAACGAGATGGACCAGGCGATCAAGTTCCCCGGCGTCGCCAATGCCTGGACCTACCCGATCAAGACGCGCATCGACATGCTCTCCACCGGCATCAAGACACCCATCGGCATCAAGGTCTCCGGCCCCGACCTGAACGTGCTGGAAAAGGTGGCGGGCGACATCGAGAAGACGCTGAAGAATTTGCCGGACACGCTGTCGGCCTTCGCCGACAAGGCGGCAGGCGGTTATTACCTCGACTTCGACATCAAGCGTGAAGAAGCCGCGCGCTACGGCCTGAACGTGGGCGACGTGCAGGACGTGATCCAGTCGGCCATCGGCGGCATGAACGTGACCGAGACCGTCGAGGGGCTGGAGCGCTACCCGGTGAACCTGCGCTACCCGCGCGAACTGCGCGACAACATGGATGCACTCAAGCGCGTGCTGATCCCCACGCCGACCGGCGCGCAGATCCCGCTGTCGCTGGTGGCCGACCTGCAGTTGCGCCGCGGCCCACCCGCCGTCAAAACCGAAAACGCCACGCCCAATGCCTGGGTCTACGTCGACATCAAGACCAGCGACATCGGCGGCTACGTCGCCAAGGCGAAGCAGCAGGTCGACGACACGGTGAAGATTCCGCCGGGCTATTCGCTGGTGTGGTCGGGCCAGTTCGAATACATGGAGCGCGCCGCCGCGCGGTTGAAGATCGTGGTGCCGCTCACGCTGCTCACCATCTTCCTGCTGCTGTATTTCAACTTCCGCAACCTCACCGCACCGGCGGTGGTGATGCTGTCCATCCCGTTCGCGCTGATCGGCGGATTCTGGCTGGTGTGGCTGCTGGGCTACAACATGTCGGTCGCGGTGGCGGTAGGTTTCATCGCGCTGGCCGGGGTGTCGGCCGAGATTGGCGTGCTGGTGCTGACCTTCATCGACCAAGCGGTCGCGAAATGTCGCGCGGAAAGCGGCGGGCACTTGAGCGCGACTGAAATCATGGGCGCGGTGCTGTCCGGCACCACCCAACGCGTGCGCCCCATCGCCATGACCGCCACCGCCATCATCGCCGGCCTCGTGCCCATCATGTGGGGCAGCGGCACCGGCTCGGACGTGATGCAGCGCATCGCCGCACCGATGATAGGCGGCATGGTCAGCGCCACCGTGCTGTCGCTGCTGGTGCTGCCGGTGATCTATGGCTGGGTGCTGATGGTGCTGGAACGGCACCCAAGCCGTCTGTAGGTGCGAATTTATTCGCACATGACTCGATGATCGTGCGAATGAATTCGCACCTACAAGCATCTCAACTGCGGTTTTCAGTAGCCGTAGGTCGGGTTAGCGCAGCGTAACCCGACATCATGGGATAGCAGCGGACTGACCCGGATGGCGCGATGACGCTTGTGTAGGTGCGAATTTATTCGCACATAATTCGATGATCGTGCGAATGAATTCGCACCTACAAGCATCTCAACTGCTGTTTTTCGGTTGATTAAAGCCCGAGCGCCTTTGGAACCGGATATTCGGGGTAGCGTTTCCTGAACTCGGCCAGTTCTTTTTTGGCGTCTTCCAGCTTGCCTTCCTGCTTCAGCTTGCCGATGCGCGCAAGCCAGTCTTCCGGGCGCAGGTTGGTTTTGTCGGCCTCGTCTTTCTTCAGCGCACGTTCAAGCTGGACGGTGGGAGGTGAAGCCAGCACGGCGGCTGCGGGCGCATCGGTGAGGTTGCTGCCGCCGACGTCGTTGGATTTCTTTTCCTTCGCAAGCGTCCCCGCACTTTGAAGCACAGCCTCTTCCCTCAACTCGCTGCGCCGAACGACCGGCGCGGGCGCGGCAGCCATCGGCGCAGCGGGTTGTGCATAGGCTTCCGCCGCTGCCGCCGCCGGCTTGTCGGCTGCGCTTTCGGATTTGGCGCTGTCCATTGCCAGGCTCCTGCTGCGCGCTTGCTTTGCGGGAGGCACGGGTGCTGCGGCACTTTCATCCATGGACGCGGCAACCCTGGCCTCCATCGGCACTTGCTGCAGCGCGGGCTCGCCCAGCATGTGCGGCAACTGCAAACCGATCATGACCACCGCGAACAGGCTGGCGACCATCCCTAGCGGTATCGCCCAGCGGCGTTTTGGTTTCGCACCCGGTCGCGCATTCACCGCCCGATGCGCTTCCGCCAGAATGGCGGCATCCAGATGGTCGGGCGGCTCGATTTGCGGCGCATCGGCGTACAAGCGCGACACCTCTGTTTTGCCCTGCAGGTAGGTATCCAATTCACGATCCTGGTTCATCGCAGACCTCTCAATCCATCACGCAATTTGGCGACCGCATAACGCAACCGGCTCTTCGCCGTTTCCGCAGTAACTCCGGTAGCCTGCGCGATCTCTTCCAGCGACAGCCCCGCTTCTTCGCGCAGCAAAAAGGCTTCGCGCTGCAAGGCGGGCAGCGCCTCTATGTTGTTGACCAAAGTTTCGATCAGACGTTTACGTTCAACCTGTATTTCCGGCTGGCCTCCGGGATCGGCGGGAATGGTCTCAGCCAGACTCTCCGCGTCGTCATTTTCGGCATCCAGCGACAGGTGGATTTCAGGCGTCTTGCGTATGTGGTCGATCAGCCGGTTATGGGCGACCTGATACAGAAAGGTACTGAATTTGGCGGTGGGCTGGTAGCGTTCCCGGCTGCGGATGATGTTGCTCCAGACATCCTGGAACAGCTCGTCGGCCACGCCCTTGTCTTTGCACAGGCGCAACAGATAACGGTAAAGCCCGCCTTTGTGGCGGCGATACAGGATGTCAAAAGCACCTGCATCACCGTCACGATAAAGTTCCATCAATTGTTCGTCGGCCACTTCTTCGCGCATGGGGGCGAGTATAGGTGAGCATGACAAGAAAACAAGCCTTGTGGGAGCGCCGACGTCCCGTAGACAAGAATCGTAGGATGGGTGGAGCGCAGCGATACCCATCGCTAATGTTGGGAAATGATGGGTATCGCTACGCTCCACCCATCCTACACACTTAAGCAGACCGTAGGATGGTGTAGGTGCGAATTCATTCGCACATAACTCGATATGCGTGCGAATGAATTCGCACCTACAAGAGCTCCCTCTACTTCCTTAACGTTCCCCCACAACACCCGTCGGCGTCCCGGTCGACAACCCCCGCGCCAAATGCACCAGCCGCAAAAACTCCCCGCGATAACCATAGCTATCCGCCCCGCGAGCCTCACCCGCAATCTTGGCAATATCGTCAAAACCCATTTCGCCGGTATGCTTCCCACCCCGCAACTGCTGCCCAAACGCCGCAACGGCCGCCGCAAAGCGGAACTCCGTCGATGCCTGATCGAAGGCGGGCTTCACATCCTGACTATGCAACGCCCACTCCATCAATTTCGAAACATCGCCATCGGGCGCTTTGTAGCGCAGACGCAGGAAGCCCAGTTCGCCGGATTTGCCGCCGCCGGACACTTTTTCGCTGCCGTAACGCAAAGGATCGACGCTGCCTGCATTGCCCTTGAGGGTCAGCTCGTAGATCGCGGTGACGGTGTGTCCCGCGCCCACTTCACCCGCATCCACCTTGTCGTTGTTGAAATCTTCGCGTTTGAGCATGCGGTTCTCGTAACCGACCAGCCGGTATTCGCTCACCACGTTGGGGTTGAATTCGATCTGGATCTTCACATCCTTGGCGATGGTGGCCAACGTCGAGGTCATCTCGTCCACCAGCACTTTCTGGCCTTCGTTCAGCGTATCGATGTAGGAGTAGTTGCCGTTGCCCGCATCGGCCAGTTGCTCCATGAGCTGTTCGTTATAGTTGCCCATGCCGAAGCCCAGCGTGGACAGTGACACGCCGCTCTTGCGCTTTTCCTCGGCCATGTTTTTCAGCTCATCGAAATTGGTGATGCCGACATTGAAGTCCCCGTCCGTCGCCAGGAAGATGCGATTGATGCCGCCCTTGATATAGGACTGCTCGGCCATGCTGTACGCCAGCGCAATCCCGGCTGCGCCGCTGGTGGAACCACCGGCCCTCAGGTTATCCAGTGCGGCAATGATTTTCGTTTTCTGCGCGCCGGAAGTCGGCTCCAGCACCACCTGCGTGCCCGACGCATAAGTCACCAGCGAAACCCTGTCCTGCGGACGCAGCTGGTTGATCAGGAACTTGAGCGCCGATTTCAACAACGGCAAACTCTTGGGTGACTCCATCGAGCCGGAGACATCCACCAGAAAAACCAGATTGGATGGCGGCAGGCTCGTCTTGGCGATGTCCTGGCCCTTGATGCCGATATGCAACAGCGTGCGGTTCTTGTTCCAGGGTGCAGGCGCCATTTCGGTATGCACGGCAAACGGCGCGTTGTCCTTGGGCAATGCGTAGGCATAGGGGAAGTAATTGATCATCTCCTCCACCCGCACTGCATCCGCTGGTGGCAGCCGCCCCTCGTTCAGCATGCGCCGCGCATTGGAATACCCCCCGGTATCCACGTCGATGCTGAAAGTCGAAACCGGCGCCTCGGACACCAGCTTGATCGGATTCTCGACAATCTTGCCGTATTGCTCGCGCTCTTCCCTGCTCTGCAGCACATAAGGCATGACAGCCACGGGCGCGGTCGCAACCATTTCCCGCATCAGCCCGAGGTTCGCCCGCTTGCTTTCAGCAGGGGACGCAGCCGCGCTATCCATGGTCTTGTTGGGCAAGAGGGCACCGGCAGCAGACAACTCGTCCTTCTTCAGGGCAGGCTTGCCGCTTATAACTTTGGCATCCACTTCGGGCTGGGCAACGCTTGCCCCTGTGGGCAAGTTTTGTCCGGTGGTTGTCTGGGTCTGGCTACTGCAAGCGGTCAGCAGCAACAGGCAGCAAAGCAGTGTTCTATTAAATAAGGGATTCATCGCATCCTCGCAGTTCATATCTCGATTGATCGGACAACTGTGCGAAATTGCACAGCATGTCTGCTATAAACGGAGGGAGGCGTGAAACGGGGTTAGGCGGGATGAAAAATAGTTGGCGGGGCTGCCATCGACGCAAACGTGCAGGTTTTGGCTACGCCGATCTTATTCGTTCATGGAAGAGATAACCGCGCAAAAAGGTTTGAATGGGATATTGGTACCTTTTAATTCCATGCTACTGCTTAACAAGGCAACTTTTCGGGGAAACCTCAGAGCCCTTCCCTGAATATTTGATTGAATTTCCTGCCCTTCCTGTTGACAGGAAATCCCGCAATAATGACAATTGGAAAGTGGTTATAGAAATACAGGTGTCATTCATCCTTTTCAGACGGTATTTGCGTCGAATGCCACCCAGTTGGTAGAGGAAGAAAAGCGCATTTATGCGCAATTGCGTTCTGGCCTTGTTGTTTGAGGGAGGATCGTTACACATGAAACCGAATCGTACCGCAACATATGTGTTCCTCATGGCTTGCGCATGTCAATGCTTGCCTGGATGCGTCAGTTCAGACGCGTCCGTCCGCCCTGCCTCAGATAGCTATGCTAGACGCGCAAAGCAATTTAGACCACCACCAGATCGTGTCGGAATCTACGTTGTCCGTCCTAAGGATGACTCACGTAGTAGCGTGGTAGTCCCAGTTAGCATTGATCATAAATTTTTTGGTTCATTGTCGATTGGATCATTTCTTTACGTTGAGTTACTGCCAAGATCCCACCTCTTGGAACTACCCTCGATACTGAAGTCACCATATGAGGGAGGCGATGCAAGCGAGAAAGACGAACTGCGATTTGCGGCAATAGAAGAAGGTCAATGCTACTTCTTTCTGGCTACAACTGACCGAAATACCGTTCAATCTGCAACAGTTGTTTCCGATGGTGGTCGCCTCCGGGCGATTCCCGAAGAGCAGGGACGGATGCTGGCGTCAGAGTACGAAGCCAGCGGCGATAACAGTTTTGATACAGGTGATCTTGTAGCACCCGTGCCCCAAGCGATACGTCAATAAGTTTTGGTTTTGCGTACCCTTAAGAGCCAAAGATCAGTCAAGAAACCGATAATCAAAGGAAATAATCATGCATAGCAGCGTTATCACCAGAACCCTCAGTGTGTGTTTTCTTTTCAGTTTGAACGCATGCGTTTCTGAACAAATAATTGTTCCTTTACCCAAAGCTCCTCCCAGCGCAACGATTCCTTCGGCAGATGCCCGTCCCAACAAGGTCGCGGTTTCGCTCCTTCCAAGAGGAGAGAAGCACACGGCTGAGCTTTGCTGGCATCCCGGTGGTGGGATCATCTTGTACCAGCCTATCGTGGATCTTGACCATTTGGCCGATATTACGCGTCAGACTTTGGAGGCACACCTAAGAGCACGAGGTATATCCATCGATAGCGCCGCAGAAAAGCATATTGCTCTTGAAGCTACCGATGCTGGCTGCAAGCCCAAGGGTTTGACCAGTGGCTTTGAATATATGGTTGCAATCCGAGTGCAGGCTGGCAACACGTTCAGCAAAGAGTTTTCCGCCTCAGCAGTCAACCGTCCTTATGGAAATTGTGGGCCGATAATCAACTATAAGAATGAGGCTGAAGTTCAAGAAAAATCCGAAGAAATGAACAAGGAATGCATGGCTCAGGCGATCCAGGAAACCGTTTTGAAGATTCTTGAAAACCGTTCGATCCAGGAATATCTGTATGAGTAGTGCAAGCCCGAACCAGATTGTGATGCCGAGGGTCCTAGCAACGCTTTCGACTCATGCATTGGCCAGCCTGGTTTTTTGGGTGTCATGTTCGTCATGGGCTGTGCAACCGCAGGTAGCCACCAATGCGCCGCAGGGGCACACCCAAACACCAAGTCACCGTTCATTGTGCGAAGTTGCACGTGCAGGTGATCGCCCCGCCGTTGCTGAAGCACTAAGGTCGAAAAACGATGTGAATCGTCTTGATCCTTGGGGGCGCACTGCGTTGTTTTGCGCAGTCGAATCGAGAAAACCAAAAGTAGTTCAAGATATCCTGGATCACGGAGCCGACCCTAACCACGTTGCAGACAACGGCGACACTCCGATTTTGCACGCAGTAGAAATGAACAGCCTTCCAATTGTCGAGACCTTGGCAAGGGGCGGTGCGAATATCAACTACGCTGGCGAGAACGGTATGACTCCGTTGATGATTGCCGTAGCACATTCAGAACGCCCGCTATTCGAAGCACTCATGGAAATGGGCGCCGATCCGAACAAATCCCATTCTGGTCGTGACACACCACTGCTGATATCGATTAAAAAGAAAGATCGGTACTTCATTGATCGGCTCTTGGAAGCCGGAGCCAACGCAACTAATGCAGGGTATAGGGGAACGACACCCTTGATGTCAGCGTTGCGAACCGGTCAGATTAAGATCGCAAAAAAACTGTTGGCTATCGGTGGCCGCGCAAACGAAGTCGACGACGAAAGCTGTAATGCAATGACTTACGCGGTAAATCTACCGGGAGTAGATGTTGCATTTCTCAGACAGTTGGAAATCGCCGGCGCAAAGCCCGATCAGCAAACCCGAAATGGACTTACTCCGTTGATGATCGCAGCATACAAAGGCGAACCCAGCATCGTGCGCTACTTGCTCGAGCGTGGCGTCAATGTCAACGCCACTACAAGCGATGGCTACACCGCACTCATGCTTGCCATCGCTAGTAGATCGAATTCAATATCTACCATCGACTTGCTTGTAAAAAATGGCTCCAACGTCGAATTGATCGCTAAGAACGGCACAACCGCATTGAAGCTCGCTTGCATTGCGCAGGACAGTAACCTGATCGGATACTTGTACGAACAAGGCGCAAAAGCGGATTTCGATATTAGCTCGCCCGAGGGGCTGGAACTTAGCAGTATTCTAAAGCAGGCGATGGGAGACTACTTTTTTTCACAGAGTCAATATAGTCAGGCTCGAACTGAATACGAGCTGGCCGGAAGTCACTATGCCGAGTTGGCTCGACTCAGTGACAAGAATGCATCCCTTACCAGTTTCCTCCAACACCTTAACTCCGCTTCTGAAGGCTTGCTACGTCTCTTCCCGCAGCCCGAGCAAAATCCAGTTCGCGGACGTGAGATTCAACAAGCGCTGGCGTTGAGACAGGCTAACAACACCGGAACGGGGACCAGCGGCTATTACAGCTACCTGAAAAATCACAAAAACAGTAATGCTTCGTTTACATCGTTCGGATACAACACAGAGCCACCAAAGCAAACTACACATACGACGACTGGTGTCGACAGGTACAGACATGAAGCAGAAGAGCGAGCGTTAGCTTATCGCCGAAAGGCGCGATTGATGACAAGCTTTGTGCAATGTTTAGATCAGAGTCTCAAGGGTCGCACACATCAAGATTGCATGGTGGAGGCGATGGAGAGCCAGGCAGTGAAAGATAAGAACAAGGGGGCGGGCTCTAGTAAATAACTGAAACGGACCCTTGACCCCTAATGCACTGCCAACCAATAACAGAGTGAATCAGTTTTCAGAATAAATCGAACACGCCCCCTTTAATTTCATATGTGCGCGCTTGCGCATGAGGGAGTCTTGGTCGCCGAGCAATTGGGCGATGAGTTCGCGCACGATGCGACCAAGCAAGCACAGTGGAACGCATTCCTTGGAAAAAACCGGCTTGAAGCGCCGCCCCTGCATGAAGCTGAAAATGTCGCGCATCGAACTGGCACCGGAAGTGGGGGCCGGTTTTGATCGCATCCTCAATCACCTTGCCCAAATCCAGGCCGAGAATCCCGCATTGCACATTCGGGAGTCCATCGAAGCGTTCAACGTGCTGGAGTACAACCCCTTGATTGGCCACCCCGCGACTAACGACAAACGAGAACTGGTAATCGGGCATCGCCCGCACGGCTATGTGGCTTTGTATCGTTACGTTGTCGAAGTCGATGCCGTCTTCATCCTTGCCTTGCGCAGCTCGCAAGAGGTTGGCTATGCGGGACTTTGACCAAGTCATGAAACGCTCCTTAAGTTGCAATAAAAAAGTAATTGAGCATTTACAGCACACCTCTCAATACGAAAATCTGATCAGGCAGGCCACTCGATCAGGACGGGATTGTCCTATGACAGAATTTGGCATAGTTTGGGAAGATCGGATTGAAGGGTGATTCACTCTGCGCATACCGAAGTATTGTTTGACTTGTGAGGTTGCATTTCCTATCCTTAATTGACACGCCGCATTGGCGCGAGTTTGTCGCCGCTTGGGAGGCTCCAAAATGAGATCCGGTCGTTTGCTGTTGTTGTCGGCGGCGCTACTCCTGTTGGCCTTTCCGGCGTTTCCCGCCGAAGTGAATATCGGTGTGCTGGCCCTGCGCGGGCCGGAAAAGGTGAAGCAGATGTGGTCTGCCACCGGCACCTATCTGGAACGCGCACTTCCCGGTAATCGCTTCCACATCGTGCCCCTGGATTTCGACGGCGTTCGCCTGGCGGTGCGGCAGGGCAGCATCGATTTCGTCCTGACCAATTCGTCCTACTACGTCGAGCTGGAATCCCTCTACGGCGTCAGCGCCGTCGCCACGCTCAAGAACCGCTTCAATGGCGGGCCGGGCCACAGCGCTTTCGGCGGCGTGTTGTTCATCCGTGCCGACCGTCAGGATATTCGCAGCCTTGCGGATCTGCGCAAGAAGCGATTCGCTGCCGTTGATCCCAGCTCCTTCGGCGGCTGGCACGCGGGCTGGCGCGAGCTTCTGCATCATGGCATCGATCCGGAGCAGGACTTCCGGCCGCTGAGCTTTGAGCACACCCACGACGCCGTGGTCTATGCGGTACGCGATGGTCGGGTGGATGCCGGCACGGTGCGTACCGATACCCTGGAACGCATGGCCGAGGAAGGCAAAATCCAATTGGAGGATTACTTCGTCCTCAATCGTCAGCAGGTCGAAGGTTTTCCGCTGTTGCTGAGTACTCCTCTCTACCCCGAGTGGCCGTTGGCCAAACTGCGCCAGGTTCCCGACCCGCTAGCCGTCGGGGTCGCCATCGCCCTGATGCAAATGCCCGCAGACGATCCCGCCGCCCGCGCCGGCCTGATTACCGGCTGGACGCTTCCGCACAACTACCAGTCGGTGCACGAGGCCCTCAAGGAACTGCGCATCGGTCCCTACGAGAACCTGCGCCGCCTGACGCTGGCCGAAGTGCTGGCCGCCTACGGGCGCTGGTTGCTGCTGGCGCTCCTGCTGGCCATCGCCGGCTTTATCGTCCTCGGCTACGTCGGCCGGATGAATCGCCGCCTGCGCGTGAGCCAGGGAGAACTCCAGGACTTGAATACCACCCTCGAAGAGCGGGTGGGCAGCCGTACCCGCGAGGTGGAAAGCCTGCTCGGCCGCGAACATTTCCTGCGCAACATCGTCGTAATGGTGGCCGACGTGAATCAGATCCTCATCACCTCCGTTTCGCCCGAGGAGATGCTCAAGGCCTGTTGCGACCGCCTGATCGCCGGCACCGACTATCGCTTTGCCTGGGTGGGCCTGCTGCGCGAAGGCAAGCTGGAAGTCGCCGCCAGATCCTACGGCCCCGCCGAATTCATGCGCGCCATTGCCACGGCCGCAGACAGCCAAACTGTCCACGAAGCTATCGCCGGCAACCGCACCGTCGTCACCGACAACCCCGAATTCATCGGCGCGGACCTCGTCTCCGCCGGCGTCCGCGCGGCGGTTGTCCTGCCGCTGCGCCGCGATGCCTATGCCGATCCCCTCGGCAACCTGTGCGTGCTCACCGGCCGCGAAGCCGGAGTCGACAAGGAAGAGCTGGAAATGCTGGAACAACTGGCCGGCGACATCGGTTTCGCCATCCATGCCTTCCGGCAGCGCGAAGAAACCCGCCGCCTCCAGCGGGAGCGCATCGGCAACTACGAAGAGACCATCCTCTCCCTCGTCGATATGATCGAAAAGCGCGACACCTATACCGCCGGTCACACCCGCCGGGTTGCGCACTACTGCGAACTGATCGCCGCCCGAATGGGCCACAGCGCCGAAGAGATCGAGAAACTCAAGCGCGCCGCCACGCTGCATGACATCGGCAAGATCGCCATTCCCGACGCCGTCCTGCTCAAGCCCGGCATCCTGACGCCGCTCGAATACGAACTCATCAAGGAACACGCCGAAGAAGGCTATCGCACCCTGGTACGGATCGACATGTACAAGGAACTGGCCGAGATCATGCGCGCCCACCACGAGCGCGAGAACGGCTCCGGCTACCCGCGCAGCCTGCTTCGCAGCCAGATTCCCCGCCTCTCGCAGATCATGGCCGTCGCCGACTCATTCGACGCCATGACCACCAACCGCATCTACAAACCGCGCAAGGAGGTACCCGTGGCCCTGGCCGAACTGCGCCAAATGGCCGGGGAGTTCTACGATGCCGAAGTCGTCGAGGCCGCCTGCGAAGCCTTGCGCGACGAGGTTCCGCCGCCGATTGCGGATCAACTGCCCAAGACGCCGCTGGAGCGTCGTCGCTTCGCCTACTTCTTCGACGACCAGCTTACCGGCGCCCACAACGCCAGCTACCTGGAACTCATCCTGGCCAGCGGCCTGCCTGCCCATCTGCGTCACGCCAGTCTGATCCAGATCCACGGCTTCGGCAGCGTCAACCAGGCCCAGGGCTGGGTAATCGGCAGCCGCGCCCTGGCCGGCTTCGCCGCCGCGCTCATGGCCGAATTCCCCGACGCCCTCGTCTTCCGCGTCATGGGCGACGACTTCATCGTCCTCTCCGGGCACCCCCTCGACATCCGCAGCGAGCGACTCAAGGCGGAGTCGCCGCTGAAGGACAGCGCGGTGGAAGTGACCGTGCGAGTGCTCGATGTCGATGGCGCCGACAAAGAGTATTTGCGGCAACTGACCTGACTCGCCGCCGCCGAGAATTGCCCCAGCGCGCGGATCACCGCTACGGAAGGCCGCAACGGCTTCTGAGCAGGCGGGCAATGTCCCTCAATGGAGTTCATCAATCCAGCCGGAACCTGTGTTCAAGTTCGATCAGCGCATCGCCTGGTGAAGGGTTATCTTTTGCTCATCCTGAGTTAGCGGCAAGACCTCCGCGCCGCGCATCAGCTTTGAATCGCCGGTGTTGCTGTTCAAGACCCTGTCCTGCAAGCGCTGGGAACTGCTGAACGCCATGACCGGCGCCGGCCCCATGTCCATCCGCGAAGCAGCAAGACGTGTGGAGCGCGACGTCAAGGCCGTGCACGGCGACGTGACCGCGTTAATCAATGCGGGGATATTGTCGAAGACCGACGATGGGATGATCGTCTTTCCCTACGACGCCATCCATGTGGACTTCATGCTCAAGGCGGCGTGAAACCTGAACCGGTTTTTTTGCTTGGTCAGCAAATAGAAAGCCCGGCGATGCCGGGCTTTCTATTGTGGCAGGTATTTCGATGCTGCCCAAATTGCGTACCCAAAATTGCCTTCGAACAACCCCTTTAGTTCGCCGAGAACGGCCCCCACTGCCGTGCCGCTAACGTTTAAACCCACTGACATCATCACTCAATTTGAGAAGACCATTCAATTCAAATCGGCCGGTAATGGCATAGGAAGGATCAATATTGGCATTGATTTTCAGGTCGCTGTACAAAACATCGGATCTTGATCCCTGGAAATACAGATTCTGTGCGCTGTCCGGCAAAAAGCTTGCCGTATCCAGATTGCTGCTGGAGCTGTCATCCACAAATGCTGTCACTGTCACCGTCCCATCCACATTAATTGTGAAATCAATATGGCCGGATGCCACAACAATAAAGCCCTGAAACAAGTTGAAGTACGAAACCCGGTAATTCCCTGAATAGTATCTGTTACGGGCATTTTGAAATTGCGTTAAAGCCTGCGCCTGCGTGGGAAGCACATTGCCATTCAATAAACGGATAACGTCTGCCTGATTCGCAAATGCGGTCTCATCCAAGGTGAAATCTATATCCCCGGATGCCGTGCTCAGATTGCAGGGAAGCTGGATGCCGTTGGTGTTGTTGGCATCGCCATCAAGCGCCAGTAACAACCTGAGAATATTCATTTCAGCATTGGCTGCGCTGCTTGTACCCAGACTGATACCCGCAACGAGGTCATTTGTACTGGTAAACGCCTTGGCAGAAATGTTGGCAATCGGTATGTAGCCAATCGAAAAACGTGTGTTGGCATTCGCATCGAAACCAAACGATGAATTCGTATCGGTCACCGAGCTGTGATAATCAGAGGAATAATTCAACCCGCTGATGGTCAGCGGATACAGCTTGCCACTTGATGTGTTCTGGACGACCGGACTGGATACGCAGGCATCGAAATAGTAATGAAACGCATGCACCCTATCCGAGTAGGTTGATACATTTGTGCCTTGATAGGTAGCCACCCGATAGTAGAGCATCTGGTTATTGGCCGTTGACATGTCAGTAAAGGTCACGGCATCCGTTCCGACCCTGCCTACTTCCGTGAAGGTGACATTGTCCAGGCTTCTTTCGATAATAAAGCCGTCCTCATTGGCTGAATTATCGGTCCATGACAGCCTGACTTCCTGAGCGGAATACACCCTGACAACAGGGTTGAGCGGTTGGTTGAGCGGTTGATGGGGCGGCACGCCACTTCCAGAGCTCCCACCGCAACCAGCCAACATCGATATTGCGAGAACGGCGACCCAGAACGCCCTGTGGATGACGGAAGACATAATATTTCCTTGCATGTGTATTTCGCTCAACGTGACCGGCTGTTTCGTGCGCAGGCGGCTTATACCCAAGTTAAACGGTTTGAAAAGATAATTCGAACACGGCCCCTTTAATCCTCAAGGATAATAGACTCATTCCGGCAGGGAGAAAAATACTCAAAGCTCAGTCAAACGATTAATACCTGATCAAAACTATACATGTACCTTTGTACAGCATACTTTGTTGTTTTACTGCGTATAGTTAGCCTCACAACAAACCAATAATAGGGGATAACTATCGTGTACAAGACCAATATACTCAGACACCTAGTCGGACTCTCTCTCGCGTGCGCGCATTTGTCTGCACATGCGTATGAGATTTCGCCGAATCCAAATCCAACGAGCGGCGAAATCTATGTGATTGAACTCGATGCAACGAATTCCTCAAGTTTTTTGAATGAAGGAACTCTAAATATTGAAATGAGCGGCATACTCAACAATTCATCCGCCCTAAGTAATTCTGGAGTTCTGAATAATTCAGGCAAATTTTATAATATCAGAACTAGCGCATCACTAGAAAACAACCTTGGTGGAACTGTAAACAATTCCGGGAGCCTACTTGGTTTTGGCACAATTAGTAATTATGGCATTCTGAACAACATCGGTTTCGTTGGAGGGTGCGATCAAAGCATGAACAATTCTGGTATCGTGAACAATTCTGGTTCCATAACCATTTGCAGTTCAAACCTGGAAAACAACCTAGGCGGCACACTAAACAACAACGTCGACGGTACTCTGAGATTGACCGCCGGCAGCACCGTCGAAAACACCGGAACCCTAAATAATTATGGGACTTTAGATGTCAACTACAATATCCTGAACAACAACTTGGGCGGCATACTTAACAACAATGCTGGAGGGACGATACAGCTTTCCTATGTCAGCGGTACCTTGAATAATTCTGGCACCCTGAACAATTCCGGAATCATAATTAACAATCACTTTATCAATAACTATGGCACGTTTAACATTAGCATTGGCGGCACTCTAACCAATGTCGGTATTCCAAACGGAAACCTAAAAGGCTACCTGAACAACTACTCGGGTGGAACTGTCAATAATGACGGCACCTTGAACAATGAATTTGTCATAATGAATCAAGGAACCCTAAATAACAACTTTGGCGGCACTCTAAACAATGTCCACCTACCAGACTCCGGAAGTTTAATAGGCTACCTGAACAACTACTCGACTGGAACCATCAATAATGCCGGCACATTGAACAATGAAATGGTCTTAATGAATCAAGGAACCCTGAATAACAACCTTGGCGGCACGCTAAACAACTCAGGCAGCTTGAATAACACTGGCTATCTGAACAATTCCGGCACCCTTATTAATAGTGGGACGATTATCGGTAATGGCACATACATTCAGAATGATGGGCAAACCATCAATAATGGGACTATGACTGCGACCTCGTTGGACTTTCGTAGCGGAAATTTGAGTGGGAGTGGCACTATAAATGGCGATGTAACCATCGGAAGTGGAGCAAGTATCAATAGCGGGGACTCTCCCAGTACGATGACAATCAACGGAGACTTCCACAACAGTGGAACGCTTGTATTCACGATAGCCGGATTTGGTGCTGAGTCATCTGATATTCTGAACATCAACGGTAACGCCAGTTTTACTGGCGGTAACATCCAGTTTAATTTTATTAACGGCTATGACACCAAACCCGGAGATTTTTGGGATTTCTTGACCGCAAATACAATTACCGGTTGGGACACCCTCACTTTTGGCTTCGATGGTTTAGGCAGCGGATTGGGTTGGAATTTTACCCACCTCGACACCGGCGGAGAACGCCTAAATATTTACTCAATTGTTGTCGCACCAGTCCCTGAGCCTCAAACCTACGCCATGCTGTTGGTTGGACTAGGATTGATAGGCTTCACTACTTGGCACAGAAGACAGAACTTCGGCATATCGGCGACCGCGATCACTTCGAAATGATGCAGAACGAAAAGGTGAAGTGGGCGATCGGAAACGTTTGCCTCTCGCGAATTAGTGGGACGGAGCACTGAAAAACATGGGGACAGAGCCCCATACTTTTCTACTAATTGGGCTCCGCCCCCATGTTGCGCGAAGGAACAACATGGGGCCGGAGCACAATTATGAGTGAGCGCAAAAAGAATTGGGCTCCGTCCCCATGTCATTCCAGAAGCTGACCCTTTTGATTTGTTTGATTTGGGTTAATGCATTGTTTCCGTCATGATTTTAGAAAGAGTTATGAAGGTTTCTTCAAATATGTTGTTGAGGGTATCGATATGCCTTTTTGCGTCCAGAATATATGCGGCAGCATCCTCAGATTCAGCATAAACCATGTACAGTTTTTCGAAAGTTGTCCAGATATATTTGATGTCTTTCTGTATGCTTGGGAAATATAAACCAGTCAGCATGTAAGCTTGCGACCCCAAGTTTGAAAACTCATCACGTTTTTCATCTACCTTACGCTGCCACTCCTTTTCCTTATTTATCTCAGCGGTGTCAAATTTGATAACTGAATCGCCCCCGATTCACTAGACACTTTCCAGTCTCTCGAAATACCGTCTCTCGAACTCTACGGGAGACAGGCGGTTATTGTACCCATGACGCCGTTTCGGGTTGTAGAACATCTCGATGTAATCGAACACGTCCGACC
>JAHJNJ010000038.1 GCA_018820925.1 Gammaproteobacteria bacterium
GTTGCGCATCCTTCAGCATACCGCGCCGCAATTGCCGACCGACAAGCCGCGCTACCTGATGGGCGTGGGCACGCCGGAAGACTTGGTGGAGGCCGTGGGCAATGGCATCGATATGTTCGACTGCGTGATGCCGACGCGCAATGCACGCAATGGCCATCTGTTTACCCGCTTCGGCGACGTGCGCATCAAGAACGCGCAATACCGGTTGGATACGCGGCCCCTGGATGAACAGTGCACCTGCTACACCTGCCGCCATTTCACGCGTGCCTATCTGCACCATCTGCACCGTCTGAATGAGATCCTCGGGGCGCGCCTCAACTCCATCCATAACCTGCATTACTATCAGGAATTGATGAGTGACATCCGCAAAGCCATCGAAGCCGGACGCTATGCTGAATTCCAGGCCTCGTTCCGGCATGCCCGCGCAGGTTTGAAATAGAATCGCCGCCTTGTATGGTATTGAGGACGGGGCGGGCGCGTAGCAAAACAGTCATGTCATCCATGATAGAATGCGCACCTTCAATTTTTTGACCCTTATTTTTGAGAGGATAGACATGATTTCAATCAGCCAGTTGTTCGTCAGCAACGCTTATGCAGAGGGTGGCGCTCCGGCACCGCAAGGTGGCGGTTTCATGGAGTTTTTGCCTTTGGTTGCTTTGTTGGCCGTGTTCTATTTTCTTATCATGCGCCCGCAGCAAAAGCGCGCCAAAGAGCTGAAAACAATGATTGAGGCGCTGCAAAAAGGCGATGAAGTCGTCACCGTCGGCGGTGTGATGGGGAAGGTGACCAAGCTTGGAGAAGATAGCGTTGCCATTGAGATCGCCGACAACGTCGTCATCCAGGTGCAAAAAGCGGCCGTTCAGAACGTTCTGCCCAAAGGCACAATCAAGTCCATCTAATCACGCTGCAAAGCAAGGTGTTGCTATGAACCGCTATCCACTGTGGAAAAACCTGCTGGTGCTGGTCGCGCTGGTGATCGGGTTGGTGTACTCCCTGCCCAATCTGTATGGTGAAGCGCCGGCGGTGCAAGTGTTGCCGTTGCGTTCCAACCTGAAGGCCGATCCGGCATTGCTGGCGCGCGTGGAAGAGGCGCTGAAGTCAGCGCTACTGAATCCCGACGCCATGTCGCTGGATGCCACCAGCGTCAAGGCGCGGTTCAAGGACACCGACACCCAGCTCAAAGCGAAAGATGTGTTGCGTGCCGCGCTCGGCGAAGATTATATGGTGGCGCTCAACCTGTTGACGCGTTCACCGCAATGGCTGACCAGCCTCAATGCCTTGCCGATGTATCTCGGTCTCGATTTGCGCGGCGGCGTGCATTTCCTGTTGCAGATCGATATGAAAGGTGCGCTGGACAAGGCGCTGGAATCGGATTCCGGCGATATTCGCAGCACTTTGCGTGAAGCGAATATCCCCTACTCCGGCGTGACCCGCGATGCCGGTGTGATCACCACCAAGTTCCGCGATGCCGATGCGCGCAGCAAGGGAGAAGCGGAGCTCAAACAGCGTTTCAACGGCCTGGAGTTCAATACGCGCGAAGCGGGCAGCGATTATCTGTTGCTTGCGACCCTCAAGCAACAGGAGCAAATGCGCATTCAGGAATCGGCAGTGCAACAGAACCTTGTTACTTTGCGCAATCGCGTGAACGAACTGGGCGTGTCGGAGCCGGTGATCCAGCAGCAGGGTGCGGACCGCATCGTGGTGCAACTGCCGGGCGTGCAGGATACCGCGCGCGCCAAGGACATTCTGGGCCGTACCGCCACGCTGGAAGTGCGCATGGTGGACGATGAGCACCATTATGTTGCGGGTGCGGTCGCGCCTTTCGGTACCGAAGTATTCAAGGACAGGGACGGCACACCGCTGCTGGTGAAGAAGACCGTGATCCTGACCGGCGAACGCATCAACGATGCGCAGCCGGGTTTTGACAGCCGCAACAACGAACCCGCCGTGCACATCAACCTGGATGCGGTCGGGGCGCGCAAGTTCAAGGAAGCGACGCGTGAAAACGTCGGCAAGCGCATGGCCATCATCCTGTTCGAAAAAGGGCGGGGCGAAGTGGTGACGGCGCCGGTGATCCGCGAGGAAATCGGCGGCGGACGCGTGCAGATCAGCGGCAAGATGAATACCGAAGAGGCCACCGATACCGCGCTGCTGTTGCGTGCCGGTGCGTTGGCCGCGCCGATGGAAATCATCGAAGAACGTACCGTCGGCCCCAGCCTGGGGGCGGACAATATTGCACGCGGCTTTCATTCCACCTGGATCGGTTTTGCCGCCATTGCGGTCTTCATGATTGTCTATTATCTGGTGTTCGGTGGAGTTTCCGTGCTGGCCCTGGCTGCCAACCTGCTGTTTCTGGTGGCGCTGCTGTCCATGATGCAGGCCACACTGACCCTGCCGGGCATGGCGGCGATCGCGCTGACCCTGGGTATGGCGATCGACTCCAACGTGCTGATCAACGAGCGTATCCGCGAGGAGTTGCGCAATGGCATGCCGCCGCAAACGGCGATCCATGCGGGTTACGATAATGCGTTCGCAACCATTCTCGACACCAATATCACCACGCTGATCGCCGGTATCGCCCTGTTCATGTTCGGCTCCGGCCCGGTCAAGGGATTTGCGGTGGTGCTGTGCCTGGGCATCCTGACTTCCATGTTCAGCGCAGTGATGGTTTCGCGCGGCCTGGTCAATCTGATTTACGGCAGCAAAGCGCGTCTGAACAAAGTCGCGATTGGTTAAGGGAACACGACAATGGAATTTTTCCGCATCAAAAAAGACATCCCGTTCATGAGTTATGGGCGTTACACCACGACCATCTCGCTGGTGACATTTCTGTTCTCGGTCTTTTTCCTCGCGACCAAGGGTTTGAACTTCGGTGTGGACTTCACCGGCGGTACGGTGATCGAGGTGCATTACGCCCAATCCGCCGAACTGGATAAAGTGCGCGCGCAACTCGGCAGCATCGGCCTGAACGATGCGCTGGTGCAGAATTTCGGTTCCAGCAAGGATGTGCTGATTCAGGTTCCGCTCAAGCAAAACAAAGTGGGGTCAAAACTCTCCGAGCAGGTGATGGAAGCCCTGCATCAGCAGGATGCCAGTGTCGAGATGCGCCGCGTCGAATTTGTCGGGCCGCAAGTCGGCAAGGACCTGGTCGAGAACGGCGCAATGGCACTGTTGCTGGTCAGTCTGGGCATCGTCGGTTACTTGTGGCTGCGCTTCGAGTGGAAATTCGGCCTGGCGGCGATCATCGCCAACCTGCACGACGTGGTCATCATTCTCGGCTTCTTCGCGTTCTTCCAGTGGGAATTCTCGCTCACGGTGCTGGCTGCGGTGCTGGCCGTGCTGGGCTATTCCGTGAACGAATCGGTGGTGGTATTCGACCGGATTCGCGAAAACTTCCGCAAGATGCGCAAGACCGAAGTCAGTCATATTATCGACAATGCCATCACCCGCACCATGTCACGCACCATCATTACGCACGGGAGCACCCAGATGATGGTGACCTCCATGCTGTTCCTGGGCGGCGAGACGCTGCATTTCTTCGCGCTGGCGCTGACCATCGGCATCCTGTTCAGCATTTATTCCTCGGTGCTGGTTGCCAGCCCGCTGCTGCTGATGTTCGGCGTGTCGCGCGAAGACTTCATCAAGCCGGAAAAGACGGAAGCTGAAGAGGTTCTGCCTTAATGGAATTGCTTACCGGTTTCATCGACATCGTCCTGCACCTGGACGCGCACCTGCTGGCGTTGGTACAGGAGTACGGGGTCTGGGTCTACGCCATCCTGTTTGCCATCATTTTCTCGGAAACCGGCCTGGTCTTTGCGCCTTTTTTGCCCGGCGATTCGCTGCTGTTTGTGATCGGTGCGCTGTGCGGCATGGGTTCGCTGGAGCTGCAAGTGGCGATGCCGCTATTGATCCTGGCTGCGTTCATGGGGGACAACACCAACTACTGGGTCGGTCGCCTGCTCGGACTGCGCCTGCTCAATCATCCCAACCAGCGCCTGATCAAGCACGAACATCTGGAAAAGACTCATGCCTTCTACGAGAAGCACGGCGGCAAGACCATCATTTTCGCGCGCTTCCTGCCCATCATCCGCACCTTCGCACCGTTTGTGGCCGGCATCGGTACCATGAATTACCGTTTGTATCTGATGTTCAGCATTGCGGGCGGCGTGGCCTGGATCGGCAGCCTGATACTGGCGGGATATTTCTTCGGCAACATCCCCATCATCAAGGACAACCTGACCCTGATGATTCTTGTCATCATCTTCATTTCGCTGGTTCCTGCCATCAGCGAATTCATCAGGCATCGCAGGCAGCGGGCGTAAAGACTCAGAGTGCGGGAAGCGTCCCGATTCCCCGTATTTTTGTCGCATCCCAGTTTGCAATAGCCCAATCCAGAACGGCTTTCAGGTCGTAACCGGCCAGTTCGACGGGTGGGTGCTGCTGCAAGAACTCCAGCACGCGCAACAACGTCCTGACGGGATGAGTCTCATCCACTGGCGCAGCCAGCGTCTGTTTGCTCAACTTTTCCTTCGCATTGTTTACTGCGACAGGCAAGTGTAAATATTGTGGAATACGCAGGCCAAGCAAACGCTGCAGATATATCTGGCGAGGAGTGGAATCCAATAAGTCAGCACCGCGCACGATATGCGTGATGCCCTGGAACGCATCGTCGACGACGACTGCCAACTGATAGGCAAACAGACCATCCGCGCGTTTCACCACGAAATCGCCGATTTCGGATTCGAGGTTTTGTGAGATGTGGCCTTGCAAAGCATCGACGAATGCAATCGGGGAAGGGGGAAGAGGGAAGGGAGAAGGGTATTGGTCGGTGCGTACCCGCCAGGCCGGTGTCACGCGCTGATGTGCCATGCCGTTGCGGCAAGTCCCCGGATAAACGAATCCCTCAATGCCGTGCAACGCCGAATCCGCGATCTCCTTGCGCGTGCAGCAACACGGATATACCGCATCAATGGCTTGCAACTTGAGCAACGCCTCCTCATAAGCTGCCGTACGCTGGCTCTGATAAATGACAGGCTCGTCGCTTTGCAGCCCGAACGCATCCAGCGTGCGCAGAATATCCTCTGCCGCACCCGCCACACAACGCGGCGTATCGAGATCTTCCATGCGCACCAGCCAGGTGCCGTGATGATGTTTTGCGTCGAGATAGCTGCCGACGGCAGCGACGAGCGAGCCGAAGTGCAGCGCTCCAGTGGGGGAGGGGGCGAAACGCCCCCTGTATGCGGGGTTAGACAGCGACAGCTTCTTCCTCAAATTCCAGGACCACCTTGCCATCCTTCACATCCACAGTGACCTTGCCGCCGTTTGCCAGCTTGCCGAACAGCAGTTCGTCGGCCAGTGCGGAGCGGATGGTGTCCTGGATCAACCGTGCCATCGGGCGGGCGCCCATCAGCGGATCGAAGCCAAATTCGGCGAGGTGTTCCTTGAGTGCGTCGGTGAACAGGGGATCCACTTTCTTCTCGTGCAGTTGCTCTTCCAATTGCATGAGGAACTTGTCCACCACGCGCAGGATGATTTCCTTCGACAGCGGCGCGAAGGAGACGATGGCATCCAGGCGGTTGCGGAATTCCGGGGTGAACAGCTTCTTGATGTCCATCATTTCGTCCCCGGCCGAAGAGGTCTTGGTGAAGCCCATGCTGCTCTTGTTAAGTGTTTCCGCGCCTGCATTGGTGGTCATGATGATGACGACGTTGCGGAAGTCGGATTTGCGGCCGTTGTTGTCGGTCAGCGTGCCGTGATCCATCACCTGCAGCAGGATGTTGAAGATGTCCGGGTGCGCTTTCTCGATTTCGTCCAGCAGCAGCACGCTATGCGGCTGTTTGCTGATGGCTTCGGTGAGCAGGCCGCCCTGGTCGAAACCGACATAGCCGGGTGGCGCGCCGATCAGGCGCGACACGGCATGACGTTCCATGTATTCGGACATGTCGAAGCGGTGTATCGGCATGCCCATGCTGTAGGCGAGCTGGCGCGCCACTTCGGTCTTGCCAACGCCGGTGGGGCCGGAGAACAGGAAGCTGCCGATGGGTTTCTGCGGGTTGCCCAGACCGCTGCGCGACATCTTGATGGCGCGGGCCAGTGCATCAATGGCTTTGTCCTGTCCAAACACGGTGGCCTTCAGGTCACGGTCCAGGTTCTTCAGCGTGTTGCGGTCGTCATGCGATACGGTGCGCGTCGGGATGCGCGCGATCTTGGCGATGATTTCTTCGATCTCGTGTTTGCCCACGATCTTCTTCTGCCTGGATTTGGGCAGGATGCGTTGCGCCGCACCGGCTTCGTCCAGTACGTCGATGGCCTTGTCCGGCAGGTGACGGTCGTTGATGAAGCGCGAAGACAGCTCGGCAGCGCTGGTGATGGCGGCGGCGCTGTACTTGATGCTGTGGTGTTCCTCAAAGCGCGATTTCAATCCCTTCAGTATCTCGATGGTCTGCTCCACGGAAGGCTCGGACACGTCGATTTTCTGGAAACGGCGCGACAGCGCGGAATCTTTCTCGAAAATACCGCGATATTCCTGGTACGTGGTTGCGCCTATGCATTTCAGGGCGCCGCTGGAAAGTGCGGGCTTGAGCAGGTTGGAAGCATCCATGGTGCCGCCCGACGCCGCACCCGCGCCGATGAGGGTGTGGATTTCGTCGATGAACAGCACCGCATTCGGGGCGTCCTTCAGTTCTTTCAGCACGGCTTTCAGACGCTGTTCGAAATCGCCGCGATATTTGGTGCCGGCCAGCAACGAGCCCATGTCCAGCGCATAGACATGGGCATCCTTCAGAATCTCCGGCACGTCGCCTTCAACGATGTAGCGCGCCAAGCCTTCGGCAATGGCGGTCTTGCCCACGCCCGCCTCGCCCACCAGCAGGGGGTTGTTCTTGCGGCGGCGGCACAGGGTCTGGATGACGCGTTCCAGTTCCGTGTCGCGTCCGATGAGCGGATCGACCTTACCGGCCAGCGCATGCGCGTTGAGGTCAAGCGTATAGTTTTTGAGCGCGCTGTCGCCTTTGGTTTCCTGCTCTTCGTCGGTTTCGTTTGCGGTCTTTTGCGTGGCCGGGCTGGCTTCGGCAGTCTTGTTGATGCCGTGGGCGATGTAATTCACCACGTCCAGGCGGGTGATGGCGCGCTGGTTGAGGAAATACACCGCGTGCGATTCCTTCTCGCCGAACAGTGCAACCAGAATGTTGGCCCCGGTCACTTCTTTCTTGTTGGTGGATTGCACATGCAGGATGGCGCGCTGGATTACGCGCTGGAAGCCGACGGTCGGTTGCGTGTCCACTTCACCTGTGCCGGGCACAACAGGGGTGTGGGTTTCGATATGCTGCACCAATACGGCGCGCAGTTCCACGATATCCGCACCACAAGCGCGCAGCACGTGGGCTGCAGACGGATTGTCCAGCATCGCCAGCAACAAGTGCTCGACGGTGATGAACTCGTGCCTTTTCTGGCGGGCTTCAACAAATGCCAGATGCAGGCTGACTTCCAATTCTTGCGCGATCATTTAATTTTCCTCCGTGTGGCATCGTAGCGGATGCCCGTGCTGCTTTGCAAACGCCGATACCTGGGTGACTTTGGTCTCGGCGATGTCTTTTGGATACACACCGCATACGGCGGAACCCTCATTATGTATTTTGAGCATCACTTGTGTTGCACGTTCCGTGCCCATCGAAAAAAACGTCTGTAGAACCTCGATGACGAATTCCATGGTGGTGAAGTCGTCGTTAAGCAAAATCACCTTGTACAGCTTCGGTGGCTTGGTCTTGCTGCGTTCCAATAAACTTACGTTTTCTTGCTTGGTTGCCATTGTTCGCTATTCTCACCCAGTGCTCAGTTGCATATTTGACGATTAACGAGCGATTTTCAAGTCAATTCGATAATAAATCTTAATTAACCCTTGACGTTACAAGTTCAAGTGGGGTAAAAAGCGCACGGGTGTTTGAATCAAAGTATCTGCTAGTGCTGGTTTTGCCATGTGCGGTCCCATTTGCGATCTTGTGAATTCAAACAATTTGACGGGCTTCCACCCGTCGTTTTTCGTAAGGAAGCAAAGCATGGCAAACGGTACAGTTAAATGGTTCAATGACGCAAAGGGTTTCGGTTTTATTACGCCCGATGATGGTAGCGAAGATCTGTTCGCGCACTTCTCCGCGATCAACATGAGCGGCTTCAAATCGCTCAAAGAAGGTCAGAAAGTGACCTTTGAAGTTGTTCAAGGCCCGAAGGGCAAACAAGCCTCCAACATCCAGGCGGGTTAATTCCAGCCTGAGTTGCAAAAAGCCCGCCACGAAAGTGGCGGGCTTTTTGTTTTGAGTTCAATTTTGCAGTTTCCTGCCCGCGTGGAACCAGACAATGAGCCGTGTTTTACTCTTCAACAAGCCATATGGCGTGATTTGCCAGTTTAGCCGTGACGGACTGCACCCCACGCTGGCGGACTATATTTCCATGCCCGGATTTTATCCGGCAGGGCGCCTGGACACCGACAGCGAAGGACTGCTGTTGCTCACCGATGATGGCAAGTTGCAGCATCGCATTACCGACCCGAAACACAAACTTCCCAAGACCTATTGGGTGCAAGTGGAAGGGGTGCCGGATGAGGCGGCTCTGCAACGATTGCGTAGCGGGGTCAAGCTCGGCGACTTCACTGCGCAGCCTGCCGAAGTGCGTCTCATGGATGAGCCGACAGGCTTGTGGCAACGCGATCCGCCCGTTCGTTTTCGCAAAGACATTCCCACCAGTTGGTTGCAGATGTCCATCCGCGAGGGCAAGAACCGCCAGGTGCGGCGCATGACGGCGGCAGTGGGTTTCCCCACCTTGCGCTTGATTCGCTATGCAATCGGCGACTGGAAACTGGATGGAATCCCACACGGAAAGTGGTTGAATATCAACGCGTAATCCATGTTTTAAGTGTGGTCGAAAGGCTGTCTGCAAGCCGTCAGCGCTGTCCTCATATCCCCGACATTACATCAGGTCATCTGTCGAATCCCCAGTTGTTATGCATTCCAGACATTGGCATGGTTGTTGCGTTGTCCTTATTCATAATTCCCCAAAATAGGGGAGAGCGTGAATAGGAGGATGTATGAAACCGGTATGGCTGGGAATTGTTTTTTTTCTTGTGTACGGCTTGTTTTCCATCAAGAGTCATGCGGCGCAGGAAGGGCTGACTGCGGTAACGCCCGGCATGGGGGATGAGTTGGGTTGGCACAGGCCCTGCCGGGGCGGGTAGATGCGCAAGGTTCTCGTCGTGGTTGGCACTGATTCCGAAGCAATCAGGGCGTTACCGTTGATTCACAGCTTGCGTGCCGTCCCTTCAATGCAAACGGTTGTTTGTATTGCGGCGCAGGATAGCCAGTTGCTTGCTGCAGAATTGGCAAGCTTCGGTTTCCTCGTGGACGAAGAGCTGGAACTGATCAGGCAAACGTTGAATGCAAACGTATCGCCGGGTGTCGACCGTGTGATTGGGAAGCACAAGCCCGATTGCGTGCTGGTATATGGAGACGCATGCAAATCGATGGCGTCATTCAGTGGGCACAGTCTGTTCGGATGCCTCGGGGCCGGACTGCGCATGTATGAACTGCGTCATCACAGTGCGGAAAGTGCGAACCCGAGGGGGATTAACCTGACGGCAACGCGATATTTCGTTTCTTCCGTTACTTCGCGCGATAACCTGCTTGAAGAGGGGGTGGCTCCCGAAAATGTATTTCTCACCGACAGCACCGAGGTCGATGCGGCATTGATGGTGGCCGAACGCATCCGCAATGATGATGTACTGAGAACGAAGCTGGCGGCCGATTTTCCGTTTCTTGATCCGGATAAGCGCTTGATTCTTATTGCCGGATATCGGCATGAAAACCGGAGCGGACATATGGCGAGTCTGAGCCCTGCACTGAAATGCCTGGCGATGCGTTCCGACCTGCAAATAGTCTGTCTGGCATGTTCCGATTCCGGAATGGATGAAGTCATGGACGAAAAATTCGCCGGACTGCCCAATATTACATTTGTCCAGCCGCAGGACTATCTCCACTCCGTTTACCTGATGCTGACCGCCTACTTCATCATTACCGGTCCGGACGTCACGCCGAAGGAAGTGCTGGCGTTGGGCAAGCCGGTACTGGAGATGCGCGACTTGTCTGGATACCGGGATGCGGGAGCCATCGATGATCTGGCGGAGAGGGATGCCGACCGCATTCTGCAGGAATGCGCCAGGCTTCTGGATGACCCCGCCTGTTACAGAACCTTTTCCTTCCATCGCACCCCCCATGGCGACGGGCATGCCAGCCAGCGCATTGTGGAGACCCTGTTGCGCTAAACCAGCTTCTTCCAATGCGGGGGCACAGGGTATAATGCGCGCCTTTCAAAATGCAGGAGCGGGTCATGCCCATCTACGAATATCGTTGCAGCAGTTGCGGTGCACAAAAAGATGTCATGCAGAAATTGAGCGATGCGCCGCTGACCAAGTGTCCGGAATGCGGCCAGGAGACGTTCGCCAAACAGCTTAGCGCGGCGGGTTTTCAGCTCAAAGGGAACGGTTACTACGCCACCGATTTCAAGAACAAGCCTGCCCAGTGCGAACCCTCGGCTTGTGCGAATTGTCCGTCTGCGGGTACGCATTCGTGAAGAAATACCTGTTGACCGGCCTGCTGGTGTGGGTTCCTTTGGGGATCACGCTGTGGGTGCTGAACCTCATTATCGGTACGCTGGACAGCACGCTGACCTTGCTGCCCGCGCACTGGCGTCCGGATGAGTTTCTCGGTATTCATATTCCCGGCTTGGGCGTCATCCTGACCGCGGTGGTGGTGGTGGGTACGGGCCTGCTGGTACGCAACGTCTTCGGTCAGCGTTTGCTGACCTATTGGGACGGTATGTTGCGCCGTATCCCCTTCGTCAACGCCATCTACAACAGCGTCAAGCAAGTAACCGACACGTTGCTGTCGGAAAACGGCAATGCATTCGGCAAAGTGCTGCTGGTGCGCTATCCGCATCCCAACGCATGGTCGCTGGCTTTTCAAACCAGTGTGCCGGGTGAAGTGACGCGGGTGCTGGAAGGCGACGAATACGTTGGCGTATTCGTGCCGACCACGCCCAGTCCGGTGAACGGATTCTATTTTTACGTGAAGAAGTCCGAGACCGTCGAACTGGACATCAGCGTGGATGCCGCGTTTAAAGCCATTATTTCGATGGGTGTGGTGACCTCGCCGGAAGCTGCCCAGTTGCCCGGATCCAACTTGTAATCCTCCCTTTGTTTTTCTGATTGAACTGAATCTCTATGCGAACTCATTATTGCGGACAACTCAACGTTTCCAACCTCGGCCAGACCGTCACCTTGTGCGGCTGGGCCCACCGCCGCCGCGACCACGGCGGGGTGATCTTCATCGACCTGCGCGACCGCGAAGGTTTGGCGCAAGTGGTATGTGATCCCGATCGTGCCGACATGTTTGCCATCGCCGAATCGGTGCGCAACGAATACGTGCTCAAGGTCACCGGCCGCGTGCGCCGCCGTCCCGAGGGCACCGAGAACAAGAACATCCCCAGCGGAGAAATCGAACTGCTGTGCCATGAAATCGAAGTGCTGAATGTCTCCATTACGCCACCGTTCCAACTGGACGACGAGAATCTGTCCGAGAATGTGCGCCTGACCCACCGCGTGATCGACCTGCGCCGGCCGCAGATGCAGAAGAACATGATGCTGCGTTACCAGACTGCGCGCGCTTTCCGCCGTTTTCTCGACGGCAAGGGCTTCATCGATATCGAGACGCCGATGCTGACCAAGTCCACGCCGGAAGGCGCGCGCGACTATCTGGTGCCGTCGCGCGTGCATGCCGGCGAGTTCTTCGCCCTGCCGCAGTCGCCGCAGCTGTTCAAGCAGTTGCTGATGGTGGCGGGCTTCGATCGCTATTACCAGATCACCAAGTGCTTCCGCGACGAAGACCTGCGTGCCGACCGCCAGCCCGAATTCACCCAGGTGGATATCGAGACATCGTTCCTGACCGAAGAGCAGATCATGGAACTGATGGAAGAAATGATCCGCACCGTGTTCAAGGAAGTGCTGAACGTGGCGCTGCCCAATCCGTTCCCGCGCATGAGCTATGCGGAAGCGATGAACCGTTACGGCTCGGACAAGCCTGATCTGCGCGTGACACTGGAAATCACCGATGTCACAGATGCAGTTAAAGACGTGGGGTTCAAGGTATTCGTTGGTCCGGCCAATTCGCCGGATGGACGTGTGGCGGCATTGCTCGTGCCGAAGAAAGATGTTGCGCTCACACGCGGCGAAATTGATGAATATGAAAAGCTTGCGAAAATCTATGGTGCCAAGGGTCTGGCCTACATCAAGGTCAACGACGTAACGCAACTGAACGAAACCGGCCTGCAATCGCCCATCGTGAAGAACTTGCACGAAGCTGCGCTGAAGACCATCATCGAACGCACCGGCGCGCAAAACGGCGACATCATTTTCTTCGGCGCGGACAAGGCCAAGATCGTCAACGACGCCATGGGCGCGCTGCGTATCAAGATCGGCCACGAAAAGGGCTACACCAACGGCAAGGCCTGGGAACCGCTGTGGGTGGTGGACTTCCCGATGTTCGAATACGACGACGAAGGCAAACGCTGGAATGCCTGTCACCACCCGTTCACCGCGCCCAAGGACGAACACCTGTCCATGCTGGAAAGCGATCCGGGCAAGTGTCTGGCCAAGGCCTACGACCTCGCCCTGAACGGTTCCGAGATCGGCGGCGGCTCGGTGCGTATCCACAAGGAAGCGGTGCAGAGCCAGGTGTTCCGCGCGCTCAACATCGGGGCGGAAGAAGCGCAGCTCAAGTTCGGTTTCCTGCTGGACGCGCTGCAATACGGCGCGCCCCCGCATGGCGGCCTGGCCTTCGGTCTGGACCGTATCGTCACCATGATGACCGGCTCCGAATCTATCCGCGACGTGATCGCCTTCCCCAAGACGCAGCGTGCACAATGCCTGCTGACACAGGCGCCAAGTCCGGTGGATGAAAAGCAGTTGCGCGAACTGCACATCCGCCTGCGTCAACCGGCGCCGACCGAGCCTCCCAAGGAATAACATGCGGCACGTGGTACAAGCACGGTGGTGGCTGCTGTTCGGCTTGCTGCTGTGCTTGCCGTTTGTGCAGGCACACAGTCTTCACGCCCCTGCAGACGCCACGCCTTCAGCAATTGCCATCTCCGAATTGCCGCCGGAAGCGCAAGCAACCATGCAACTTATCAGACAGGGCGGCCCCTTTCCTTATCCGCGTGACGGCGTAGTGTTCGGCAACTACGAACGTATCCTGCCGCTGCAACCACGCGGTCACTACCACGAGTACACTGTTAAAACGCCGGGTGCGCATAATCGTGGCGCGCGGCGCATTGTGTGCGGCGTCGTTCCGGAGTGTTATTACAGCGACGATCACTATCGCAGTTTCTACCGTATTACGGAGGGACGCTGATGGAAGACTTGTGTTACCTGTTGAAAGATGTGAAGGGTGCAGGTGTATTCCGGCTCAATTGTTCGCTGGATGCATTGAATGATTCCGTGCAACGGGCCGGTTTTGCTTTCTTCGAAGCAGATCTCGCTACCGCACATGGCAAAGGCGAGGTGTTGGCGGAAATGGCGCGCGCGATCAAGGCGCCGGACTGGTTTGGCCACAACTGGGACGCGTTGGCCGATGCGCTGGGCGACCTTTCATGGCACGGAGCGCCGGGATTTGTCCTTTTGTTGCACGGCGAGTATCCCGGCGACGAAGTTCTGGATCGCATCCTCCAATCTACAGTACAGTTCTGGAAGACGCAGGGCAAAGCATTCTGGGTGTTCTTTGCATAATGCAGTCTTTTAAACAACCGGTTTCCGCGCTCGTTGTCATTTACACCCCGGCGCTCGATGTGTTGCTGTTGGAACGCGCCGATTTTCCGGGTTATTGGCAATCGGTGACGGGCAGCAGGAATGGCGACGAGACTTTGCGCGAGACCGCGATCCGGGAAGTGAGTGAAGAAACCGGCCTGGATGCGACGCGCTACGTGCTGACGGACTGGAAGTTGCAGAACGAGTACGAAATTTATCGTCAGTGGATTTATCGCTATCCACCCGGTACCACGCACAACACCGAGCATGTGTTCGGTTTGCAACTCCCGCAGCAAGTCGCAGTCCAACTTTCGCCGCGCGAGCACCTGCACTACCAGTGGCTGCCCTGGAATGTGGCGGCTGAAAAAGTTTTTTCGCCGAGCAACCGAACGGCGATTCTTCAATTACCGGAACGCATTCACCATGGCTGACGACATTATCTCCATTGCCTACGATCACCCCGATACCGCACAAACCAGTTGCAGTACCGCGCATGCCTGGGCGAAGAAACCGCGCGAGCCGGAAGCGGCCGAAAAGGCCGAGTTGATCGCACGTATCAAACGCCTGCTGAAAGAGCAGGATGCAGTGCTGGTGTCGCATTACTATGTGAATGCCGACCTGCAGGACCTCGCGGAACAGACTGGAGGCATCGTTTCCGATTCGCTGGATATGGCCAACTTTGGCCACCAGCATCCGGCCAAAACCATCGTGGTGGCGGGTGTGCGCTTCATGGGCGAGACGGCGAAAATTCTGAATCCGGAAAAACGCGTGCTGATGCCCGACCTCGAAGCGGAGTGCTCGCTCGACCTCGGTTGCCCGGCAGACGAATTCACTGCCTTCTGCGATGCGCATCCGGACCGCACCGTGGTCGTGTATGCCAACACCAGCGCCGCGGTGAAGGCGCGCGCCGACTGGATGGTGACCAGTTCCATTGCCCTGCCGGTGGTCAAACATCTCAAGGAGCAGGGCAAGAAGATTTTGTGGGCGCCGGACCGGCACCTGGGCAATTATGTGCAGGAACAGACGGGTGCCGACATGCTGCTGTGGCAGGGCTCGTGCATCGTGCATGACGAATACAAAGCCAAAGAGTTGCAGGAAATGAAAGCACAGCATCCGGGCGCACTCGTGCTGGTACATCCGGAGTCGCCGCGCGCCGTCATCAAACTCGCGGATGTGGTCGGTTCCACCACGCAACTCATCAAGGCCGCGCAGAATTCGTCCGCCAGGGAATTTATCGTTGCCACCGACAATGGCATCCTGCATAAGATGCGCACCCTGTGCCCGGACAAGATATTCCTTGAAGCGCCCACTGCCGGTGCGGGGGCGAACTGCATCAGTTGCAGCCATTGCCCATGGATGGCGATGAACGGGCTGGTCAATCTGGCGCAAGTGCTGGAGCGCGGCAACAACGAAATCCACGTCGACCCGGCCATCATCCCGCGTGCAGTGCTGCCCATCCGGCGTATGCTTGATTTCGCGAAGCAGATTAACCTGCCGACACGCGGGATAGGGAATGCGTAAACATGCGGCTTCTTCTGTGCGGTCGCGTGGTGGTGACTTCAAAATGCAAGGAGCTGTTCTGTGAGTAACGAGAAAACACCGGGTTCAGGTGATGATTTGCGTTTACTGGATGACAGAACGATACACGCTGATCGCAGGCGAAACGAGACTGAATATGTGTCGCCGCAACCCGTCACCGCGTCGGCCGATGCGCAGATCAAAATCGCAACCTACAATATCCACAAGGGGTTTTCACAATTCAATCGCCGCATGGTAATCCACGAGTTGCGCGAACGTTTGCGCGAACTGGGTGCGGACATCGTGTTTCTGCAGGAAGTGCAGGGCGAGCATTTGCATCACCGGGAGCGCCATACGGATTATCCCACTGTGCCGCAACATGAATTCCTGGCCGATGAATTCTGGGCGCACCATGCCTATGGAATGAATGCAGTGTATGACGAAGGGCATCACGGTAATGCCATCCTGAGCCGCTTTCCCATCGTGCAGTCTTCAAACAGGGATGTTTCCGCTCACCGCTTCGAGAGCCGCGGTTTGCTGCACAGCGAGGTGGAGATCGGCGGGCAGCGGGTGCATTGTCTTTGCGCGCACTTCGGACTGTTCGCCAATGGAAGGCGCGAGCAGACCGGCACGCTGGTCGAATATGTGTTGGGCGAGATACCTGCCGATGCGCCGCTGCTCATTGCGGGCGACTTCAACGACTGGCGCAACCAGTTGAGCAGTACGCTGGCAGACCAGTTGGATGTGCATGACGTGTTCGATCTGCAAAAGGGTAAACCGGCGCGCAGCTACCCATCGAGGGTGCCGCTGTTCCGCCTGGATCGGATTTATGTGCGCGGCTTCAGCGTGCAGCAATGCGATGTACACATCGGCGGGAAATGGCTGCGCCTGTCCGACCACGCAGCACTATCGGTTCAATTGAAAAAATCATGAATCGCACCCATCGCGTTTCCGGCAATGAACTGATGTTGCTGCAAAACGGTTTGGTATTCTTCCCGCAACTGTGCGCGGATATCAATGCTGCTCAACATTCCGTTTATCTGGAGACGTATATTTTTGCCGCTGACGAAACCGGACATCTGGTCGCGGAAGCGTTGCGGCATGCCGCAGAACGCGGTGTGACGGTGCGGGTATTGCTGGATGGTTTCGGTTCGGCGGAATTGCCGGTGCCTTTTTTGGAAGGTCTGCGCAAATTCGGGGTGGAGGTGCAATGGTTCAGGCGCGAGATTTCTCCCTTTACCATGAGTCGCAGCCGGATGCGGCGTCTGCGTCGCATGCATCGCAAAATGGCGGTGATAGACGGTGAAGTGGCCTTCGTGGGCGGAATCAATATTCTCAATGACATCCCGGCGAAACTGGACTTCGATGCCCCGCGCCTGGATTACGCGGTGCGGGTACAGGGTGAACTGGCGGGCGAGGTGCATGCGGCCATGCAGCGTCTATGGGAGATGGTTTCATGGGCCGCGTTTCGCAAGCGGATCAGGGAAAAAGGTTGGCGCAAGTATCGGATCAAGCCTCGCCGGGATTCCAATGTGCAGTTGTTGCTGCGCGACAACGTGCGGCACCGGCGCGATATCGAGCGCGCTTACCTGACCGCCATCGCGGGTGCAAAACGCGAAGTCATCGTTGCCAACGCGTATTTCTTGCCCGGCCGGCTGTTCATGCGCACCCTGGTGCATACGGCGCAGCGCGGTGTGCGCGTGGTGCTGCTGTTGCAAGGCAAAGTGGAATATCGTTTGCAGCATTACGCCACGCTTGCGATGTACGGGCGGCTGCTGGCTGCGGGAGTGGAAATATACGAATATCATGCCAGTTTTCTGCATGCAAAAGTCGCGGTGGTCGATGGCGAGTGGGCGACGGTGGGTTCGTTCAATATCGATCCGTTCAGCCTGCTGCTGGCGCGCGAGGCGAACCTGGTCGTAAACGACAAGGCCTTTGCCGGGGCGTTGCGCAGCAGCCTCCGGACCGCCATCGACCGTGACGGGAAGCGCGTCGAATTCGAACGGGCCAATTTTTTTACGCGTATTCTGGCGCGCATGAGTTACGGGTTGATACGCTTCATCATCGGCGTGTTGGGTATTGCCAAAAGACACTAATGACCGGAATTGACACTATATTGAAGCGCGCGGAGAATCAACGAAGGGACTCGCAACACTTCGATTAGACGCGCGCACAACCAATGGGGGGAGCGATGAATAGCAAAGCGACACCGCAACATCGAAATGCGGGTATGAGCAAAGAGGCGATCGAGGTCGCGCTCGGCGATCACCTGATCTATACCAGCAGCAAATACCACACCGATGCCACCACCCATGACTGGTTCCAGATTACCGCGCTGACCGTGCGCGACCGTCTGGTCGAGCGCTGGATGGAAACCATGCAGCGCTATTACGAGCAGGACGCCAGGCGCACGTATTACCTTTCGCTCGAATTCCTGATGGGACGCACGCTCAGCAACGCCATGCTCAATCTGGAGATACAGGAGCAATGCAAGACGGCCCTGTACGAACTGGGGCAGGAATTCGAAAAAGTTGCGGAGATCGAAGCAGATGCCGCGCTGGGCAACGGCGGTCTCGGGCGTTTGGCGGCCTGTTTCCTCGACTCCATGGCGACGCTTGACCTGCCTTGCTACGGCTACGGCATCCGCTATGAATACGGCATGTTCCGCCAGAGCATCGAAAACGGCATACAGATGGAACATCCGGACAACTGGTTGCGTTACGGCAATCCGTGGGAGTTCCCGCGTCCGGAACTGCTCTATCCGGTCAAGTTTTTCGGGCGCGTGGTGGAGTACAAGCACGAGGACGGTCTGGTGCGGCACCACTGGGTGGAAACCGACGATGTGATGGCGATGGGCTACGACACGCCGGTTCCCGGTTACGGCGGCAAGACCGTCAACAACATGCGGCTATGGGCGGCCAAATCGTCGCGCGATTTCGATTTACGGTATTTCAACCAGGGTAATTACATCCAGGCAGTCGCCGACAAGAACGAATCGGAAAACCTGTCCAAGGTGTTGTACCCGAACGACACCACCGAGGTGGGACGCGAGCTGCGCCTGAAACAGCAATATTTTTTCGTCAGTGCGTCGTTGCAGGATATGTTGTTCCGTTACAAGAAGAACCACCAGAGCTGGGCAGAATTGCCGGCCAAACTGGCCGTGCAGTTGAACGACACCCACCCTTCCATTGCCATCGCCGAGATGATGCGCCTGATGGTGGATGTCCATCACCAGACCTGGGACGAGGCGTGGAGTATGACCACCCGGATATTTTCCTATACCAATCACACGCTGATGCCGGAAGCGCTGGAAACCTGGCCGGTGGCAATGTTCGAGAGCATGTTGCCGCGCCACCTGCAGATCATCTATGAGATCAACCACCGCTTCTTGCAGCAGGTGATGCATCATTTCCCCGGCGACGGCGAATTGCTGCAGCGCCTGTCCATCATCGACGAGCGCGGCGGGCGCCGTGTGCGCATGTCGCATCTCGCCATCGTCGGCAGCCATGCGGTGAACGGGGTTGCCGCGTTGCACACCGAGTTGATGAAACGCACCATATTTGCCGATTTCGAACGCGTCACGCCGGGCAAGATCATCAACATTACCAACGGTGTCACCCCGCGCCGCTGGCTGAACCAGGCCAACCCTGCCTTGGCCAAACTGATTACGGAACGTATCGGCAAAAGTTGGCTGACCGATCTTGACCAGTTGCGCAAACTGCGTGATTTTGCCGATGAAAAAACATTTCAGCAGCAGTTCAGCGCCGTCAAGCAAGGTAACAAGGAGTGCCTCGCAGGGTTGATATACACACGGCTTGGAATCGAGGTCGATCCTGCTTCGCTGTTCGACATTCAAATCAAGCGCATTCACGAGTACAAACGGCAATTACTCAATCTGCTGCACGTCATCACGCTGTATAACCGCATTCGCTGCGGCACACATCCCGACATTGTGCCGCGCACCGTCATCATCGCGGGCAAGGCGGCACCCGGCTATGCGATGGCCAAGCTCATCATCCGGCTCATCAACGATGTTGCCGACATCGTCAACAACGACCAGCAGGTCGGTGGCAAGCTGAAGCTGGTGTTTATCCCGAATTACGATGTATCCAATGCCGAGCGCATCATTCCGGCGGCCGATCTGTCCGAACAGATATCCACAGCCGGGACCGAGGCATCGGGCACGGGAAACATGAAGCTGGCGCTCAACGGGGCGCTCACGATAGGCACGCTGGACGGCGCGAACGTCGAAATACGCGAAGAAGTGGGTGCGGAGAATTTCTTTCTGTTCGGACTCAACGCCGAGGAAGTGGAGGCAATGCATCGTCAGGGCTACGATCCGTTGACTTACTACAACGGCAATGACGAATTGAAGCGGACGCTCTACATGATTTCTTCCGGATTTTTCTGTCCCGACGAGACGACGCGTTACAGTGAAATCGTCGATATGCTGCTCAAGCATGGCGACGGTTATTTGTTGCTGGCGGACTACGCTTCCTACGTCGCCTGCCAGGAAAAAGTGGACGAGTTGTATCGCGATCCGAAGGAATGGACGAAACGCGCCATCCTCAATGTCGCCGGCATGGGCAGGTTTTCCAGTGATCGCACCATCCGCGAATATGCGGAACGCGTCTGGCATGTTGCGCCGATCGAGCCAACGAACAATACGCCCATCCCATGAGCAGGGTTGTCGCGGGCGACATTGGAGGAACCAAGACGCGGCTGGCGGTTGCCGAAGTCATCGGCAATCAGGTGCGCGTTGAGCGTGAGGTCAGCTATCCCAGCCGCGACTTTGCCACCTTTGAAACCTTGGTGGCGGACTTTCTGGCCGGCGTGCAGGCCCCTGCCCATGCGGCATTCGGCATTGCCGGGCCGGTTCTGGACGGGGCGGTGCGCACCACCAATCTGCCCTGGTATATCGAAGCCGATGTTTTGCGCCAACGCTTCGGTTTCCAGTCCTGCACATTGCTCAACGATCTGGAAGCAACCGCTTACGGGCTTCCGGCTTTGGGGAGTGAGGATCTGCTGACCTTGCAGGCAGGCGAGGCCAATGCAAGCGGTAACGCGGCCATTATCGCTGCCGGTACCGGACTGGGTGAAGCAGGGATGTACTGGGACGGTCACGGGCACCATCCTTATGCAACCGAGGGCGGGCACACCGGTTTCAGCCCGCAGTCGGAACTGGAAATCGCATTGTTGCGACACCTGCAATTGCGTTATGAACATGTGAGCTGGGAACGTGTGGTTTCCGGCATGGGGCTGGTCAACGTGCACGATTTCTTGCGCGCTTATCGCACAGTTGCAGCGCCGCAATGGCAAACGGATGAGATGCGCGAGAACGATACGGCGGCGGTCATTTCACGCGCGGCGCTGGATGGAAAAGACGATATCTGTATCGAAGCGCTGGAGCTCTTTGTGCAGCTTTACGGTGCGGAGGCCGGCAATCTCGCATTGAAGACCATGAGCCGCGGCGGACTGTATGTGGGCGGCGGCATTGCGCCCAAGATATTGCCGATATTCCAGCGCGGCATCTTCATGCAGTCCTTCCTGAACAAAGGCCGCATGCGCTCCTTGCTGGAGACCATGCCGGTGCGGGTAATTCTGAACGACCGGGTTGCGTTATACGGCCCTGCACTCTGCGCTGCCGGTAAGGTCTAATGCGCAGCATTGGTGCATCTGCGACATTGGGGTGCGCGATTGATCCTGGTGGTGCGACATGCAGAAATCCACAATCCTTTCCAAATCAACATCATTCCGGGCTGGCATGACGCTTGCTGAATAGCTGGTGAGAGCGGTTCCGGTTCCCTCCCCTTACCTCCCGCTTTCTTGTTTCTCCTCCTCTTCCGGGCATCTTCGCAGATGCCCGTTTTTTTTCAGCAGGGAAAGGAAAGTATGGCAACGGCTATAATACGACCCGTCAAAAAATTCGATGCCCCGATGAAGAATCACTATTCGCACACTCCTTCCGCCCCAACCCGTACCGATTGGCGTGTTATCCGCAGTTTGACGCCCTATTTGCTGGAGTTCAAAGTCCGCGTGGTCGCGGTGATCGTGCTTCTGGTGCTGGCCAAGCTTACCAACGTGGCGGTGCCGCTTGTGCTCAAGGAGATCGTGGATGCGATGGGCAAGCCGCAGGCGATGCTCACGATCCCGGTGTTCCTGATTGTCGGCTACGGACTGCTGCGTTTGTTCAGCACCCTGTTTGGCGAGTTGCGCGACGCGCTGTTCGCCAAGGTCACGCAGCGCGCGATCCGCCGTGTGGCATTGCAGGTGTTCGAGCACCTGCACAGCCTGAGTCTGCGTTTTCATCTGGAGCGGCAGACCGGCGGTGTGTCGCGCGATATCGAGCGCGGCACGCGCGGCATCAGCTTTTTGCTCACCTTCCTGTTGTTCAACATCCTGCCGACCCTGCTGGAGATCGGGCTGGTGGCGGCCATCCTCTTTGTCAAATACAACCCGTGGTTTGCCATCATCACCTTTGCCACGCTCGTGCTCTACATCATCTTCACGCTGGTCATCACCGAATGGCGCATGGTGTTTCGCCGCACCATGAATGAAATGGATTCCAAAGCCAACACGCGCGCCATCGACAGTCTGATCAATTACGAAACGGTGAAATACTTCGGCAACGAAAAATACGAAGTGCAGCGTTACGATGACCAGATGCTGCGCTGGGAAGTCTCGGCGGTGCGCAACCAGACCTCGTTGGCGACGCTCAATGCGGGCCAGAGCGTCATCATTGCCATCGGTGTGACGCTGCTCATGCTGCTGGCTGCGGACGGGGTCATGAAGGGCACGATGACCATCGGCGACCTGGTGCTGGTTAACGTGTACATGTTGCAGCTTTACATGCCATTGCATTTCCTGGGCTTCGTCTACCGCGAGATCAAGAACGCATTGGCCGACATGGAAAGAATGTTCCGCCTGCTGGACGAAAGCCGCGAAGTGCAGGATGCGCCGGATGCGCAACCGCTCAAGCTGAACGGCGCCGCAGTTCGTTTCGAACACGTCAGTTTTTCCTACGATCCGGCGCGCGAGATATTGCCGGACGTGAGTTTTGACATTCCTCCCGGGCACACGCTGGCGGTGGTGGGTGCGAGCGGTGCGGGCAAGTCCACCTTGTCGCGGCTGCTGTTCCGCTTCTACGACGTGAATTCGGGCAGTATTTCCATCGACGGGCAGGATATCCGCAGCGTAACGCAAGCCAGTTTGCGCGCTGCCATCGGCATCGTGCCGCAGGATACGGTGCTGTTCAACGACACAATCTATTACAACATCGGCTATGGCCGTCCCGACGCGACACGCGAGGAGGTGATTGCGGCGGCACAAGCGGCGCATATCCATACCTTCATCGAGTCTTTGCCCCAGGGCTACGATTCCCTGGTAGGCGAACGCGGCCTGAAACTGTCCGGCGGCGAAAAGCAGCGCGTGGCGATTGCGCGGGCAATTCTAAAGAATCCGGCAATCTTGATCTTTGACGAAGCCACCTCGGCGCTGGATTCCAAGTCGGAAAAAGCCATTCAGGACGAATTGCGCAGCATCGCGCAGAACCGCACCACGCTGGTGATTGCGCACCGTTTGTCGACTGTCGTTGACGCCCATCAGATTCTGGTATTGGACAAAGGCCGTATTATCGAGCGTGGAACGCATCGTAACTTGTTGGAAAAAAAGGGAATGTACTCGCAAATGTGGGCTTTGCAGCAGCAGGAAGAACATTAACTATTTTGCGACATACATTGAAATACTTTGTTTTTTCAGGGTATCCTGCGTGCCGTGTCGGAAAGCGGAAAGTGTAATATGTTTAAAAAAATCATTATGCTGGCTTTGTTTGTTCATGTGCTGCTGGCATATGCGGACGGCAATGGAGGCGTGATTCCGGTAGTACGCGACGACCAGCCGGTCAGTCCCGCATATAACCGGACGCCGGCGCCCAGATTAGAGTCCGCATTCGCCATGATCTATGACGAGCAGGAGCAGCGCCCGATCTACAGCAAGAATGCCAACACCGTCGTTCCCATCGCTTCCATTACCAAGCTGATGACGGCAATGGTGATACTGGATGCCAAACTGCCGCTGGATGAGCCGATCTGCATCAGCGCCGAGGATCGGGATCGTCTGAAGGGTACCAAATCGCGCATGCGCAACGGGATGACGCTGACGCGCGACGAGTTGATCAAGCTGGCTTTGATGGCCTCCGAGAATCGTGCGGCGGCGGCTTTGGCCCGTACCTACCCGGGCGGTACGCCGGTGCTGCTGGCGATGATGAACGCCAAGGCACGCGAGTTGGGAATGAACTCAACCAAATTCTTCGACCCGACGGGGTTGCACAGCGAAAACGTCTCGACCGCACAGGATCTGGTGAAGATGGTGATGGCGGCGCAAAACTATGAGTTGATCCAGCGCTACACGACATCCAGTTCTCATAGCGTGGATGTGGACGACGGCCGTCGCTCGCTGCGTTTCCACAATACCAATCCCCTGGTGCGGAATTCGTCATGGGACATCGGCCTGAGCAAAACCGGCTATATCAGCGAAGCGGGGCGCTGCCTGGTGATGCAGGCAAATATCATGCAACGCCCGGTGGTGATTGTATTGCTGGACTCCTGGGGCAGACGCTCCCGCGTCGGTGATGCTGTCCGGATCAAGCACTGGATGGAGAGGGCAGCAGCAAATTCGGTACGAAAAGTCAGCAGCAGCTATTGATAGAGGTTGCCAATATACACAAAGGGGGCGCAAGCCCCCTTTTGTTTTGGTGCCGTTTCAGCGGCGCGGCGGTCGTAGCGCGATGACAACGACTGCGACCAGCACGGCGAGGATGATCAATTCAATAAACATGTAAATGCCAGAATTCGAGCAGTGAGAACGGCTTGTTCGGATGTTTCATGCTAGCACGAATGCCATTCCCGGATTGGTCGCAAAAAAGGGTTGCGCCCCGTTTAATATTTCCATAATATTGGAAATATAGAATTATGGCTCGGGAGTGATGATGAAGATCGAATTGGCAGTAGAAGCTTTGGCAGCCTTGGCGCAGGAATCGCGTTTGTCCATCTTTCGGTTGCTGATCCGGGCTGGGAAAGAGGGGGTGGCGGCGGGCGTATTGGGAGAAAAATTGGGCATTCCGCCTGCCACCTTGTCGTTTCACTTGAAGACGCTGACGCATGCCGGTCTGGTCAAACCGCGCACCGAGGGACGCTTCGTGATCTATAGCGCCAACTATAGCGAGATGGACAAGCTCATTGCCTATCTTACCGAGCATTGTTGTGCGGGCGACGCCGCGCAGTGCGCCCCGGTGAAAATTTGTTGAAAATGAAAATGGAGAATCCGAATGAGTGAAAAAGCATACAACGTGCTGGTGTTATGTACCGGCAATTCCGCCCGCAGCATTTTGGGCGAAGTGTTGTTCAACGCGCTGGGCAAGGGCAAGTTCAAGGCGTACAGCGCGGGCAGCCATCCGGCCGGAGCGGTGAATCCACGCGCGCTGGAATGGCTCAGGGAGCGCGGCTTGAATACCGAAGGACTGCGCAGCAAAAGCTGGGACGAGTTTGCCGTGCCCGGCGCGCCGGAGTTCGACTTCATCTTCACCGTATGCGACGCCGCTGCCGGAGAGGCATGCCCACTGTGGATGGGGCATCCTGCCACGGCGCACTGGGGCATTCCCGATCCGGCGCAGGTTGAGGATGTTGAAGAGCAACCGGCCGCCTTCAGGAAGGCCGCCGAACAATTGACGCGGCGCATCCAGATGTTCCTGAGCCTGCCCATCGATAAACTGGACAAACTCACCCTGAAAGAGAAACTCGCCGAGATCGGGCGTATCAAGGACTGAAGCCATGAGCATCTTCGAACGTTATCTGACCCTGTGGGTGTTCCTGTGCATCATCGTCGGCGTGGTGCTGGGGCAAATAATCCCGGCGCCGTTCCACTGGCTGGGCACGCTGGAAATCGCCAAGGTCAACCTCCCGGTCGGCCTGCTGATCTGGGTGATGATCATTCCCATGCTGCTGCGCATCGACTTTGGCGCGCTGCATGAAGTGAAGAAACACTGGCGCGGCATCGGCGTCACACTGTTCGTCAACTGGGCGGTGAAACCGTTCTCGATGGCACTGCTGGGCTGGATCTTCATCCGCCACCTGTTCGCGCCGTATCTACCTGCGGAACAACTCGACAGCTATGTCGCCGGTCTCATCCTGCTCGCGGCCGCACCCTGCACCGCGATGGTGTTCGTGTGGAGCCGTCTGGTGAACGGCGAACCGCTGTTCACGCTGAGCCAGGTCGCGCTCAACGACACCATCATGGTGTTCGCCTTCGCGCCGCTGGTGGCGCTGCTGTTGGGCTTGTCGGCAATCGTCGTACCGTGGGACACGCTGCTGGTGTCGGTGGTGCTGTACATCGTGATCCCGGTACTGCTGGCGCAGCTGTGGCGCAAGATGCTGCTGGCGCGCGGCGAGGATGCGCTGCAGCGCACTTTGCATGCGCTGGGACCGATCTCCATCTCCGCGCTGCTGCTCACGCTGGTGTTGCTGTTTGCCTTCCAGGGCAAGGCCATCGTCGAGCAGCCGCTCATCATCCTGATGCTCGCCGTGCCGATCACGCTGCAGGTCTATTTCAACTCCGCGCTGGCTTACTGGCTCAACCGGCGCAGCGGCGAGGCGCATTGCGTGGCAGGGCCGTCCGCCCTGATCGGCGCCTCCAACTTCTTCGAACTGGCCGTGGCCGCTGCCATCAGCCTGTTCGGCTTCGAATCCGGCGCGGCGCTGGCGACGGTGGTCGGCGTGTTGATCGAGGTGCCTGTGATGCTGAGCGTGGTGTATCTGGTGAAGCGCAGTGCCGGCTGGTACCAGGCCGGGTTGCCGCGCTAACCCTGTTCGGCGAGGCTGCGCATCACCCGGTGCCAGCCTGCTTCCGCTTCGCCTCCAACCTGGTCGAACACTGCCTGCAGCTGTTTCATCTGCGAGCCGGTGAGTTGGGCTTCCAGCTTGCTGCCGTTGGGCGTGAGCGACAGTTGGCGTACGCGGCGGTCGTGTTCGGCAGTGTCCATGGCGACCAATTTCATCTCGATCAACTGGCGTAACGGCGCATTGAGCGCCTGTTTGCTCACGTTGAGCAGGGCGAGCAGGGTGTTGACCGAGATCTGCGGGTTGCGCCCCACGAAATACAGGATGCGATGATGCACCCGTCCCAGTCCGCGCTGTTCGAGGATGTGGTCGGGCGTGTCGGTGAAGGCGCGGTAGCCGAAATAGAATTGTTCGATGGCCAGGCGCAATGCCTCTTCGCGCGGCATGGCGGCTAGCGATTCGCGGGTGGTGGATTGGTCAACCATATTGACATGATAGGCGAGGGGTCGCTAGACTGTCTATAGGTCAAGTTTATTGACTTTTATGGATGGTCGCCATGAATGCCATTATTGAATTGGAAAAAACACGTTTTTCCAGCCGTACCCGGAATCTGCACGCTTCGCCGATCCGCGAAATCCTGACGGTGGTCGACAGGCCCGGCATGGTTTCGTTTGCGGGCGGGTTGCCGGCGGCAGAAAGTTTTCCGCGTTTCAGCCTGGAGGGAATGCCGCAATCGGTACTGCAATACGGGCCCAGCGAAGGCGATTGGGCGCTGCGCCAACGCGTGGCGGAAGATATCTGTTCACGCGGATTGCGTTGCACTGCCGAACAGGTGCTGATCCTGTCCGGTTCGCAGCAGGGAATCGACCTGGTTGCCAAACTGTTCATCGATCCCGGCACGCCAGTGGCGGTGGAGTCGCCAACCTACCTGGCGGCGTTGCAGGTGTTCCGTTTTTTCGGGGCGCGCTTTGCAGCGTTCGATGTAGACGAAGTGGATGCGCGGCGCTGGCAGCAGGAGAAGCCGGCATTCGCCTATACCATCCCGACTTTTCAGAATCCCAGCGGCCGTTGCCTCGATGCGGGGCAACGCCATGCATTGGCGGCGGCTTGCGACGAGGCGCTGGTGCCGCTATTCGAAGACGATCCGTATCGCGATCTGGTGTACGACCCGTGCGAACGCTCGCCGGTTTGTGCGCGACTGGAGCGTGCGCCGTGGATTTATCAGGGATCGTTTTCCAAGAGTCTGGCACCAGGGTTGCGTCTCGGCTATCTGGCCGCTGCGCCGGAATTGATGCCGCTCCTCACGCGCCTCAAGCAGGCGGCTGATCTGCACAGCAACCGCATGAGTCAATGGCTGGTGTTGCAGCAATTGAACGATCCGGCATCTGCACAGCGCCTGTACGAACTGGCAGACATCTACAGACAACGCCGCGATGCGTTCGAGCTTGCACTGCGCCGCCACTTCGGCGGCCTGGCGAGTTGGCAGACGCCGCCCGGCGGCCTGTTCTTCTGGCTCACGCTCAACCGCAGCATCGACACGCGCTTGCTGTTGCCGCAAGCGATCGAAGCCGGTGTCGCCTTCATGCCCGGCGAACCCTTTTATTCGGAGGAAACGGGCGGACGCGGGCGGTTACGCCTCAATTTCAGCCATGCCAGCGAGGCGCAGGCCGAGACCGGTCTGGCGAAGCTGGCCGGTCTGGTGCGCGCTTCAGACTGAAATATTGTTGCAGCATGGACAGGAAAGACACGAACGGATTTAGAATCGGCCACATGGACATCAAACTATACGGTACCGAGTTCTGTCATCTATGTGAGGAAGCGGAGGCCATACTCCACTTGGCAGGGGTGGAAGCCGACTATATCGATATTGCGGATGACGACGGGCTGGCGGAGCGGTATGGCACACGCATTCCGGTATTGCAGCGTATGGATACCGGGGAGGAATTGGGATGGCCGTTCGATGCTGCAGGCGTTGCCAGTTTCCTGGGGTTGGCCTGAAAACATCCGTCTTGGGCGGGTGTGAATAAATCAGCACAACGCCTTTTAAAATGCGCGAATAAATTTGTACTTCTCCGCAACCTGGTGTTGCAGTCTTACAGCAACACCAAGTTGTCCCGATGTATCAATTCCGGCTCATCCACATACCCCAGGATCGTTTCGATTGCCCCGCTGGCCTTGCCTGCGATGCGGCGCGCTTCATCGGCGCTGTAGTTGACCAGGCCGCGTGCGATGTCTTTGCCTGTTTCGTCCAGAATCGCGACTACCGCGCCACGCTGAAATTCTCCGCTCACCTGTTTGACGCCGATCGGCAGCAGACTTTTGCCATCGACGCGCAGCGCTTTCACTGCGCCCGCATCCAGGGTTACTTTTCCGCTGACTTGCAGATGGTCGGCCAGCCATTGCTTGCGGGCGTCCAGGGAGAGCGATGCAGCAGTCAGCAATGTGCCGATACTTTCGCCTTGCAGCAGACGCGGCAATACATCGTGTTCGTGACCGGAAGCAATAACGGTGTGTGCGCCGCTGCGTGCAGCACGTTTTGCCGCGAGGACTTTCGTGATCATGCCGCCGCTTCCGATGTGGCTGCCCGCACCGCCTGCCATCATTTCCAGTTTGGCATCGCCTGCCTGCGCCTCGCTGATGAGCGTGGCGCCTGCATTCTTGCGCGGGTCGGCAGTATAGAGGCCGTCCTGGTCGGTGAGGATGACTAGCGCGTCGGCTTCGATCAGGTTGGCGACCAGGGCACCCAGCGTATCGTTGTCGCCGAACTTGATTTCGTCGGTGACCACGGTGTCGTTTTCATTGATGATGGGGATGACGCCAAGACCGAGCAGGGTGCGCAGGGTAGAGCGCGCGTTGAGATAGCGTTCGCGGTCGGCGAGGTCGGCGTGGGTCAACAACACCTGGGCGGCATGCAGCTGATGCTGGCGGAAGCAGCTTTCATAAGCCTGTACCAGGCCCATCTGGCCGACTGCCGCCGCTGCCTGCAATTCGTGTACGGCGCTGGGACGCTGTTTCCACCCCAGGCGCAGCATGCCTTCGGCAATGGCGCCGGAAGATACCAGCACCACTTCGCAACCTTGTGCATGCAGGGCGGCGATCTGTTTGGCCCAATTGCCAAGGGCGCCCCTATCCAGACCGGCGCCCTGATTAGTCACCAGGCTGCTGCCGACTTTGACGACGATGCGTTTGGACTGGGTCAGGACGGTGGTCATATTGTCGGGTCGTAAATGTCGATCTCGGTTTCCTGCGCGCTTTCGGTGACAGCGTCCTGCTCCTGCGCGGTTATCTGGTTGATATGATCCATGATAGCGTATGTCAACTCTTTGCAGCCTTCGCCGTTGATGGCGGAGATCGCGAAGTGACGCGTGTCTTCGCCGTACGCCTTGAGGAAGGCGGCAACTCTGTCGGCGCGGTCTTCTTCCTGCAGCAAATCCAGCTTGTTCAATACCAGCCAGCGCGGCTTGTTGAACAGCGCCTCGTCGTATTTCTTGAGTTCGTTCAGGATGGCATGTGCCTCATGCACCGGATCGACGCCTTCATATAAAGGAGCGATGTCCACCAGATGCAACAGCAGGCGGGTACGCGCCAGATGGCGCAGGAACTGGTGTCCGAGCCCGGCGCCTTCCGCCGCACCTTCGATCAGGCCGGGAATATCGGCAATGACGAAACTCTTTTCGCTGGAGACGCGAACCACGCCGAGATTCGGATGCAGGGTGGTGAACGGGTAATCCGCGACCTTGGGACGCGCCGCAGACACCGCGCGGATGAAAGTGGACTTGCCCGCGTTCGGCATGCCGAGCAGGCCGACATCGGCCAGCACTTTCAGTTCCAGTTGCAGTTCGCGGCGTTCGCCTTCCTCGCCCGGCGTGAACTGGCGCGGCGTGCGGTTGGTGCTGGATTTGAAATGCAGGTTGCCCAGTCCGCCCGCGCCGCCCTTGGCGAGCAGGATTTTTTCGCCGTCATGGGTGAGATCGGCGATGACCTGGCCACTATTGATGTCGGTGATGACCGTGCCCACCGGCATGCGCAGGATGATGTCGTCAGCGCCTTTGCCGTAACAATCTGCACCGCGTCCGGGTTCGCCGTTCTTGGCGCGGTGCATGCGTGCAAAACGGTAGTCCACCAGCGTGTTGATGTTGCGGTCGGCGATGGCGATCACACTGCCGCCGCGTCCGCCGTCGCCGCCGTCCGGCCCGCCCTTTTCGATGTACTTCTCATGACGAAAGCTGGCCGCGCCGTTGCCGCCGTTGCCGGCGATGACTTCAATTTTCGATTCGTCGATGAATTTCATTCAGTTAATGCCCGGTCGTCCAGAGTAGCCCGTGAAGGCGTATCGAAGGAAAATAAAAAAGCCCTACCTTGCGATAGGGCTCATTCTAATCGCTTGCGTGCTTACGCAGCGACGATGCTGACTGTCTTGCGGTTCAGTGCGCCCTTGGTCGCGAACACCACCTTGCCGGTGATCTTGGCAAACAGGGTGTGATCCTTGCCCATGCCGACGTTGTCGCCCGCGTGAACCTGTGTGCCGCGCTGACGCACGATGATGCTGCCCGCGCTGATCAGTTCGCCGCCGTAGCTCTTGACACCCAGTCGTTTCGAGTGCGAGTCGCGGCCGTTACTGGTACTGCCTCCGCCTTTTTTCGATGCCATGTTGCAGCTCCTTCAGAATTAAGCCGAAATTCCGTCGATGCGGATCTCGGTGAAGTTTTGACGATGTCCCTGGTGTTTCTGGTAATGCTTGCGGCGACGCATCTTGAAGATGGTCACTTTGTCGTGGCGGCCGTTGGCGACGATAGTCGCCTTGACGGTTGCACCGCTCAGCAGAGGCTGTCCAACGGAGACCTTGTCGCCATTGCCAACCATCAGCACTTTGTCCAATACGATCGCGCCGCCGACGTCGCCGTCAATGGATTCGATCTTCAGCGTTTCACCTTCGACAACGCGATATTGCTTGCCACCGGTCTTGATTACTGCGTACATAACGTCCTCGCTAGATGCGGTTTTTAGTTACGGCATAACCTGAAGGTTAGCCTCCACTGAAATGTGGATTTTCAGAGCCGCGCATTATACATAAACCCAACCAACCGTCAAAACCCTTTTTTCAGGGCTTAACGCTTCATCGAGTCGAAAAACTCGGCGTTGTTCTTGGTTGCCTTGATCTTGTCCAGCAGGAATTCCATCGCTTCCAGCTCGTCCATGGGGTAGAGCAGCTTGCGCAGCACCCAGATGCGCTGCAGCAGGTCCTGTTTGATCAGCAATTCCTCCTTGCGCGTACCGGAGCGGTTGACGTTGATAGCCGGGTAGATGCGTTTCTCGGCCATGCGGCGATCCAAGTGGATCTCCATGTTGCCGGTACCCTTGAATTCCTCGTAAATCACGTCGTCCATGCGGCTGCCGGTATCCACCAGCGCGGTGGCGATGATGGTCAGTGAACCGCCTTCTTCGATATTGCGTGCTGCACCGAAGAAGCGCTTGGGGCGCTGCAGGGCGTTGGCGTCCACACCGCCGGTCAATACCTTGCCGGAGGAGGGGATGACGGTGTTGTAGGCGCGTGCCAGACGGGTGATGGAGTCGAGCAGGATAACCACATCCTTCTTGTGCTCAACCAGGCGTTTGGCCTTTTCCAGCACCATTTCGGCGACCTGCACGTGACGCGTGGCCGGTTCGTCGAAGGTGGAGGCGACCACTTCGCCGCGCACGGTGCGGCTCATTTCGGTCACTTCCTCGGGACGTTCGTCGATCAGCAGCACGATCAATGTGGCATCCGGATTGTTGGCCGAGATCGAGTGCGCGATATGTTGCAGCATCACGGTCTTGCCGGATTTTGGAGATGCGACCAGCAGGCCGCGTTGTCCCTTGCCGATGGGGGCGACGATGTCGATCACGCGTCCGGTGATGTTCTCTTCGGCACGGATGTCGCGTTCCAGCGTCATGTGCACGGTCGGGAACAGCGGCGTCAGGTTTTCGAACAGGATCTTGTTCTTGGCGTTTTCCGGCGGTTCGCCGTTGACCTTGTCCACCTTGACCAGGGCTACATAACGCTCGCCTTCCTTGGGGGTGCGAATCTCGCCTTCGATGGAATCACCGGTGTGCAGGTTGAAACGGCGCACCTGGCTCGGGCTGACATAAATGTCGTCGGGGCCGGCCAGATAGGAAGTGTCCGGGGAACGCAGGAAACCGAAGCCGTCCGGTAAGACTTCCAGCGTGCCTTCGCCGAAGATGCTTTCGCCTTTTTTCGCCTGATTCTTCAGTAGCGCAAAAATCAGATCCTGCTTGCGCATGCGGTTGGCATTGTCAATCTGGTTGGTGGTGGCCATTTCCACCAGTTCGGTGATGTGCTTGGTCTTGAGGTCTGATAAATGCATATGTGGATGGTGGGCGCTAGCGCCGGGTTGTGATGAGTTGCCAGGGAAGTGTTACGGTGTTTACGGGAGAGCCCGCGCCGGACTGCCTTGAATGTCTTTGTATATTAAATTATGTATAACTGGGTTTCAGAACGAAACAGGGCAGTTGCGGGCCGGAGATTAAAGGGTTCAGATGTGGCTGTCAATGAAAGCGGTGAGTTGGGACTTGGATAATGCACCAACCTTGGTCGCTTCGATATTGCCGTTCTTGAACAACATCAGCGTCGGGATGCCGCGTACACCGTACTTTTGCGGAGTTTGCTGGTTTTCATCCACATTCAGCTTGGCGACATTCAGGCGTCCCTCATATTCTTTCGAGACTTCATCCAGGATCGGGGCAATCATGCGGCAGGGGCCGCACCATTCCGCCCAGTAGTCCACCAGCACGGGTAGCGGTGACTGCAGCACCTCGGCGGTAAAAGTGGCATCGGTGACATAACGGATATGTTCGCTCATGTTTGGTTCTCGCTTTGGATTAAATTTTTATTTTGGTGCGGTCTTTGCCGCTTGGATGTACAGCCGAATTCGGGAAGCATCCTAACGAAAAAATTCGTAATTGGGAAGAGTTTCGGTCGCGACATTATAACTCATTGAGAAGGCAGGATTTAGTTGTTCGCGATTCACGTCGCTAAAACAGGGGCGGGAAAATTCATGTTGTTTTGCGGATAAATCCGAACCGGCCTGGACGTTATTTTCTGAAAACAACCATCACTTCTAATCCGTTCCTGTTGCCGTTCTCTGACGAAGAAAACTGCACGGATGCGGAATGAATCTCCGCGATGCGTTTGACAATCGATAACCCCAATCCGCTCCCGCTGGCGCCGGTACCCAGAGGGCGATAAAAACGTTCTCCCAGCTTCTCCAGTTCCGCTTCGGGAATGCCGGGGCCATCGTCGCTGACCGTCAGACGGGCAATTCCATTTTCAGCGCTGACGTTGATGCGAACCGTTGTGCCTGGCGGGGTGTGGTGCACGCCATTGTCGATCAGATTGCGCAACAATATTCGCAGCAGGACGGGATTGCCGCGCACCGGTATTTCCTCGCCTTCCATCAATTCCAGCCGCACATCCCGGCTCAGTGCGGTTGGAGCTATCGAAGCAATCATTTCTGCGGCAAGCGCCCTGAGTTGGCATGGCTCGGTGGTTTCGTCGCCCAGCGTGTCGATTCGCGCCAGCGTCAGCAACTGATCGATCAGGTGGGCGGCACGGTCGCAACCGATGATTGCGTTGTCGAGGGCGTGCATGCGTTCGGTGACGCTTGAAGCCGAGCGGGCTACCTGCGCCTGGGCTTTGATGCCCGCCACCGGGGTGCGCAACTCGTGCGCAGCATCGGCTGTAAAACGGCGTTCCTTCTGCATGGAGGCGTCGATGCGGACGAACAGGTTGTTGAGGCGCTCGATCAATGGCACAACCTCGCGCGGCGCCGTTCCGGCATCCAGCGGTGCAAGGTTGTCCGGTTTGCGCTGTGCCACTTCTCCGGTCAGCTTGTCCAGCGGGCGCAAGCTGCGCGTGATGGACAGCCACAGCAGCAATGCCAATATGGGCAGCGAGAACCACAGCGGCTTGAGCAAATTGCCCGCGACATCGCGGGATAACTCTTCGCGATCCCTGGTTAGTTCGGCTACCTGGACCAAGTTCTTGCCGGAGTCGTCCCACGTGCTGAACACGCGCCAACGATGTCCGTCGATGACTTTGTCGCTGAAGCCTTGTTCGCGATCAGACAATGGCAGGCCCGGCGCGTTGGCAGAGTGCAGACGTAACAAGCGCCCGCCCTCCCATACCTGGAATGCGACACGCAGCGAATACTTATGCAGCAACGGGGTATGCTCGGTTTCGACCTCATTAAGTTCATGGGAAGCCTGGGTGGCCAGAAGCGCAGCGGATTGGGTCAGGTGCGCGTCCAGTATCTCGCCGAATTCCTCGCGTGCGTCGAAATAGGTGAAGGCGGTTGCCGCCAGCCAGATGACGACGACGGTTGTTAGGGCAAGCACCAACAGGCGTTGCTTTAACGAACCATTAACACGTTTCTCAAACATTTTTATCATTGGGTATCAAATAGCCCACACCGCGGATGGTTTCAATCAACTCGGGAAACAGCTTGCGGCGCAAATGGTGGATATACACCTCGACCGCATTGCTCTCGACTTCCTCGCCCCAGGCATACAGTTGCTCTTCGATCTGGGCGCGCGACAGCACTCTGCCGGCATTGAGCATCAAGGCATGCAGCACGGCGAACTCCTTGGCCGGAAACTCAATTGCCTTGTCGCGGTAAAGCACGCGGTGCGCAGCAGGCTCGAGCTCTACTCCTGCAACGTGCAGCGCGGGGGATGTTTTGCCGCTGGCGCGACGTACCAGCGCGCGCAGGCGTGCCGCCAATTCACCCATGTCGAACGGTTTGACCAGGTAGTCGTCTGCACCGGCGTCCAAGCCCCTGATGCGGTCATCCACGGAATCCATTGCAGTCAGGATCAGCACCGGGATGGGGATATTGCGGCTGCGCAAACGCTTCAATACTTCCAGGCCGGACATGCGTGGCAGCCCCAAATCCAGAACTGCGGCGGCATAGGGTTCGGTGCCGAGCGCCTGGTCGGCCGATACGCCGTCCTTCATCCAGTCCACGGCATAGCCGGATTGTTTCAAGCCGGCCTGAATCGCATCGCCCAGCAGGGCATCGTCCTCGATTACCAATATGCGCATATTTTTCGCTTGTCAGCCCGGTATATTTTCTGGCGGCATATTATCTCGGAATCCTGATGTCGCGTTCTCTGTAACTGCCGCTTTCCGCTTTTGTGTGGCACGCTGCACAATTGGCCGCGCTTTTTACCTTCGGGTTTTTCCACACACGACCGGGCACCTCGTCATGCTCGCGCACGAACCAGCGCGTCTCGGTAATGCGCAGAAGCGGCTTGTCGGACTTCGTGTGCCGATTCCTGCCTGCATGCTTGTCCAGAAAGGCACCGATCTCGCGTGCGGACGGTGCATCCAGACTGGCATCGCTGCCGAAATGTTTGTCCAGGCCGGACATCACGGCTTGCCACGATTCGGCAGGAAGCAGGCGCGGCGGAAAGGCCACGTGGCAGGATCCGCATTCGGTTTGCCACAGGGTATTCTTGGCAACGGGCATACGTTCATCGTCATCGTCGTCTTCGGCATGCGCGAGCGAAGTCATTCCACCCGTCAGCAGCATGACAGCCACAAACATCTGAATAGACACGTGAGTTGTACGAAACATTCATTACCTCCCTGGGTGCATTGCGAGGCATGCAGAATAAAAGCGCAAGCTTAAGAATTGCTTAAGCGGCGAATTCGGGGATGAGGCCGTAAATTTACATGCGCCAGAGATAAAGCGTCGACTGATGCAGGTCGTCGACAGTGAGTGTTTCCTGCGGCGGGTGGCCGGGCACTGCGAAGGTATTGCTGATAAACAGGCTGCCGGGGCGCATTTCCTGCCTGACTTTGTTCCACAGGGCATCCATCGGCACAGGCGAGAGGTAGGCGAACACCACATCGTATTGCGACAGGTCGCTGTCCCACAAACTTCCCCAATGCACGGCACAGTTGCGGTAACCGCCGAACTTGATGCGCAACCAGCTCCACAGGAAGGGTAACGGGGCGGTTTCGATACCGAGGTAACGACCCTGCGGGTGAGTGTTGGCGAGATGAGTCAGCACGCCGCCCATGCCCGAGCCGAGATCGACGAAAGTAAATGGCTGTCCGGCAGGCAGCTTGGTTTCCAGTGCGTGCCACACCTTGTCGCTGGAAAGGTAAAGCGGCACTTGCGAGCGGAAGGTGCTCCAGTAAACCACCAGCATGACCAGGAAAGCGGCGAGGAAGAAACCCGGTGGAATATTGAGCGCCAGCATCAACACCAGTGCCGGGGCGAAGGCAAACTGGATGAACAGCCACCAGCGCGCCAAACCGGCGAAATGGCTGAACATGGCGGCCAATGTACCGCAGTACAAGCCAAAGAGCAGAGGGGGGAGTTGAAAAGCCAGCAGGCGCAGGGTCAGTGCGGCAAGCGCAAATGCCGCCAGTTGCAGCAGCAATGCGATGATTGAAGGGGGCGCTTTCTTGAGCAGCGAATTCACCCGCGCACCAGCCCGGCCTCGACTTCGTCGCGTTTGGCCTTCCCTGCCAGGCGTTCCACCAGGGTCAGCGCAAAATCCATGGCTGTGCCGGGCCCGCGCGAGGTAATGAGCTTGCCGTCTTCGACCACGGCTTGCGGCTGGCGCAGGACTTTGGGGAAGGCGTCGAGTGCGCCGGGGAAACTGGTGGCGCGCTTGCCGTCGAGCAATCCGGCCGTGGCCAGTACCGAGGGTGCGGCACACACGGCGCAGACAAAATGATCATCCGCCGCCATGCGTTGCACCAGTTTAATGATGCGCGCATCGGCCTTGAGGTTGTTGGTGCCGGGCTGGCCGCCGGGCAATACCACCATGTCGAAGTTGCGTTTGAGCGCCTCATCCAGCGAGGTGTCGGGAATCAGCATAGTGCCACGACTGCCGCGTACCGGATGCCCGTCCAGACTGGCGCTGACGGCTTCGATGCCGGCGCGGCGCAGGATGTTGAGAACAGTGACGGCTTCCAGATCTTCGCTGCCTTGGGCGAGTGGGACGAGAACGGATTTCATGTCAGAAGCTCCCTGCAATGCGGATGCCTATTAGACCCGGGCCAAGCTCACGAAGCAAGACCGCCTTGCCCGAACACAACCTGCTTCAATCGCGGAAATTCTGGTACTGCAAGGGAAAGTCGGTGATCGTCTTCTTGATGAAGGCGATGGCAGCTTGCAGGTCATCGCGGTTCTTGCCGGTGACGCGCACGGCGTCGCCCTGGATGCTGGCTTGCACCTTCATCTTGCTGTCCTTGAGGTGTTTGACGATCTTCTTGGCCAGCTCGATTTCCACGCCCACCTTGACGGTGCAATTGCGTTTGACTTTGTTGCCGCTGACTTTTTCGATCTTGTCGCTGATCTCCAGACATTTGATGTCCACGCCGCGTTTGGTCAGTTTGCCGTTGAGGATTTCCTGCACCTGATTCATCTGGAATTCGTTGTCGGCATGCACGGTCAGGACCAGTTCGGCCTGTTCGACGCGGGCATCGGAACCCTTGAAGTCGAAGCGGGTGCTGACTTCCTTGTTGGTCTGTTCGACCGCATTTTTGACTTCAGTCTTTTCTACTTCGGAAACGATGTCGAAAGAGGGCATGGTTTAGTCCTTGTTGATTGGTTAACCAAAACTGCAAACGTAGTGGACCGCATCCGCGCCCGTATGAATATCAAAGCTGCCGTTGGCCGCGACGCTGAAGCTGCTGCCTTCGGCGTAGGTCTTGAAGCCGGACTCGCCTGCGATCTTGACCTGGCAGGTGCCGCCGCTGATTTCCATCAGTTCCGGTGCGCCGATGTTGAAGGTGAGTTGGCTGTTGGGCAGAACCACGCCCAACGTCTTGCGCGATCCATCGGGGAAAAATACCGAGTGGGATACGCACTTGCCGTCAAAGAATACATTGGCTTTCTTGCCAACGCTGACATTATCGATTCGGTCTGACATGCTTGGATTTCCTTTGGGTCGTTGGATTATTTCGAAGGTTCGGCGGCTTTGACGCCTTTTTGGTAATTAACGTAAATATAAACCGGAATATTGAGGTCGCCGAGATGCTTTTCGATCAGCGGTTTCACGTCGTTCCAGTTCAGGCCGCCTACGCCGCAGGCCAGACGCGGTAACGCGATGCTGCCGAGTTTTTCTCTCTGCACAACGGTGCGGAGTGCATGCAGGCTGCGGTTGATGTGCTGTAACGAGGCATTGCCGGGCTTGCTGCCGTGGGCGTAAGCCGCATCCTGGGTGAACAGGTTGACCAGGTAGCGGCCGTCGGCGCTCATCCAGGTCCACAATTCGCCGGACTTGGGATGTTTGGTCTGGCAATAGTGGCGGAAATCCTTGTACATGGCCGGCAAGCGTTCGCGCAGCTGCAGGGCGAGGCCTTGATGGAAATCGTCATTCGGCGCAACACCCTGGGCTATGGCTTTCGCGCCGCTGAAAAGAATGTCGCCGTTCAGTTCGTGAAGCATGTCGAGCCTCCGCTTGGTGGGATCGCAGGCGTCCCGCCCGCATACCCATTATTTCCGGTTCTTCAGGTTTGCCGCAATGCGCATGCGCAGTGCATTCAGCTTGATGAAACCGCCTGCGTCCTTCTGGTCGTAGGCGCCGGCATCGTCCTCGAAGGTCGCGATGGTAGAATCGAACAGCGAATCGGTCTTGGAATCGCGGCCGACGACGATCACGTTGCCCTTGTACAGTTTGACGCGCACCCAGCCGTTGACGCAGGTCTGGGTGTGGTCGATCAGCGTTTGCAGTGTCTTGCGTTCCGGGCTCCACCAGTAGCCGTTGTAGATCATGCTGGCGTAGCGCGGCATCAGGTCGTCCTTCAGGTGCGCGACTTCGCGATCCAGAGTGATGGATTCGATGGCGCGGTGCGCCTTGAGCATGATGGTGCCGCCGGGGGTTTCGTAGCAGCCGCGCGATTTCATGCCGACGTAGCGGTTTTCCACCAGATCGAGGCGACCGATGCCATGTTTGCCGCCGAGCTCATTCAGCTTGGTCAGGATCTGCGCAGGGGAGAGCCTGGAGCCGTTGAGCGCCACGATGTCGCCGTTGGCGAATTCGAGATCCAGGTATTCGGCCTTGTCCGGTGCATTTTCCGGCGATACCGTCCAGCGCCACATGCTTTCTTCGGCCTCGGCGGAAGGATCTTCTAGGTGGCGGCCTTCGTAGGAGATGTGCAGCAGGTTGGCATCCATGGAGTAGGGCGAGCCGCCCTGCTTGTGCTTCATGTCGACCGGGATGCCGTTCTTCTCGGCATACGCCATCAGCTTCTCGCGCGACAACAGATCCCACTCGCGCCACGGCGCGATGATCTTGATGCCGGGCTTCAATGCATAGGCGCCCAGTTCAAAACGCACCTGGTCGTTGCCCTTGCCGGTGGCGCCGTGCGAGATGGCATCGGCATTGGTCAGGTTGGTAATGTCGACCAGGCGTTTGGCGATCAGCGGACGCGCGATGGACGTGCCGAGCAGGTATTCGCCCTCATACACCGTGTTGGCACGGAACATCGGGAACACGAAATCGCGCACGAATTCTTCGCGCAGGTCGTCAATGAAGATATTCTCCGGCTTGATGCCGAACTTCAGCGCCTTCTGGCGTGCGGGCTCCAGCTCTTCACCCTGGCCCAAGTCGGCAGTGAATGTCACCACTTCGCACTGGTAGGTGTCTTGCAACCACTTGAGAATCACCGAGGTGTCGAGTCCGCCCGAATAGGCGAGGACGGCTTTCTTGATTTCGCTCATAGCGTATTTTCCGATTTAGTTGTTGATCTTGCCCAGCAGCAGATATTCCATCAGCGCTTTTTGCACATGCAGTCTGTTTTCGGCTTCGTCCCATACCACGGATTGAGTACTATCGATGACTGCGGCCGAGACTTCCTCGCCGCGATGCGCGGGCAAACAATGCATGAAGAGTACATCCTTCGCTGCCACGCTCATCATGTCGCTGTCCACTTGCCAGTCGGCGAAGTCTTTCATGCGTTCTTCGTTCTCGGCCTCGAAACCCATGGATGTCCACACATCCGTGGTCAGCAAATCCGAGCCGCGCGCCGCTTCCATCGGGTCGGCGAACTCTTCGTAATGATCTTCGCCGAACAATCCGGCGCGTTCCGGTTCCACTTCGTAGCCGGGCGGGGTGGAGACATGCACATTGAAATCCAGTATTTCCGCCGCTTGCAGCCAGGTATTGCACATATTGTTGGAGTCGCCTATCCACGCCACCGTCTTGCCCTTGATGCTGCCGCGATGCTCGATGTAGGTGTAGATGTCTGCCAGCACCTGGCAGGGGTGGTATTCGTTGGTCAGGCCGTTGATGACCGGCACGCGCGAATTGGCGGCAAAGCGTTCGATGATGTCCTGTTCAAAGGTTCTGATCATCACGATATCGCTCATGCGCGAGATGACCTGTGCCGCGTCTTCCACCGGCTCGCCGCGCCCCAGTTGCGAATCGCGCGTATTCAGATAGATGGCAGAACCACCGAGTTGGTGCATGCCTGCTTCGAACGACAGGCGCGTGCGCGTACTGGCCTTTTCGAAGATCATTACCAGCGTGCGATCCTGCAGCGGCCAGTATTGATGATAAGTCTTGAATTTTTGCTTGATGATGCGTGTGCGTTCGAACACGTACTCAAGCTCATCGCGGGTCAGATCCTTGAACTGCAGAAAATGTTTGACGGGTTTGCCGCTCATGACTCACTCCCGTGCCAGGAATTCCGTGACCAGCGGACACAGGATATCCAGCAACTGTTGTGCTTCGGCTTCGGAAAAAATGAGCGAGGGCAACAACCGGACCACGTTGTCGGCGGTAACGTTGATGAGCAAGCCCTGTTCCAGCGCTTTGGCGACCAGTTCGCCGCACGGCTTGTCGAGTTCGATGCCCAGAATCAGTCCCTGGCCGCGCACGGTGACCACACCTTTCAAGCCGCCCAGGCGTGTTAGCAGTTGTTCCTTGATCCATCCGCCCACTTTGGCGGTATGGGCCAGCAGCTTGTCCTGCTCCATGATATTCAGTGTCGTCAGCGCGGCGGTCGAGGCCAGCGGATTGCCGCCGAACGTCGAACCGTGGTTGCCCGGCTTGAATGTACCTGCTGCCTTGCCCGCAGCCAGACAGGCGCCCACCGGTACGCCGGAGCCCAGGCCTTTGGCCAGGGTCATCACGTCCGGAATGATGTTGGTGTGCTGGAAGGCGAACCATTTGCCGGTCCTGCCCAGGCCGCATTGCACTTCGTCCAGCATCAACAGCCACTCATGCTCGTCGCAAATCTTGCGCAGACCTTGCAGATAGCTGATGTCCGGCGTGCGGATGCCGCCTTCGCCCTGGATCGGTTCAACCAGCACGGCGACGATATTGGGTGTGTGGGCCGCAACCTGGCGAATGGCTTCCAGATCGTCGTAGGGAACGCGCACGAAGCCCTTTACCAGCGGCTCAAAGCCGGCCTGCACCTTGCGGTTGCCGGTGGCGGAGAGGGTGGCCAGCGTCCGGCCGTGGAATGCCTTTTCCATCACGATGATGGTTGGCGTATCGATGCCGCGCTGGTTGCCGTACAGGCGCGCCAGCTTGATCGCCGCTTCGTTCGCCTCGCAGCCGGAGTTGCACAGGAAAACTTCCTGCATGCCGGAAATTTCGCACAGCTTGTCGGCGATCAGTTCCTGCTCGCGAACCTGGTAGAGGTTGGAGGTATGGATCAGCTTGCCGATCTGCGCAGACAGCGCAGCCGTGAACTTCGGGTGCGCGTGTCCCAGCGTGTTTACCGCGATACCGGACAGCGCATCCAGATAGCGTTTGCCATTGACGTCCCATAGCCAAACCCCTTCCCCGTGGGTGAAGGTGATGTTTTGTCGTGCATAGGTGTTCATCAAATGTGACATCGCGAGCTTTCCGATCTTGTTGTTTCTCTGATGTAGGAACTATAAACAAAAAAGGCCGACAGTTCGTCGGCCTTTCGTCGCAGACTTATCGTCTGCAATAAAATCAGGCCATCGCCTTGATCGCAGCGGACAATCGGCTCTTATGGCGGGCCGCCTTGTTCTTGTGCACGATCTTCTTGTCGGCGATGGAATCTACCACACTGGTCGATGCCTGGAACACGGCTTGTGCAGCAGCCTTGTCGCCGGCTTCGATCGCCTTGGTGACCTTCTTGATTGCGGTACGCAGTTCGGAACGCAGGCTGGCATTGTGCTGGCTCTGCTTGACTGCTTGTCTTGCACGTTTTCTAGCTTGTGCGCTATTTGCCATGACTACTACTCCTTGAGAATTCGGCTTTTCAGAAAGGGGCGCATTCTAGAGGCTCAAGCCAGGTTTGGCAAACCCTTTTTTCGGGGGCTTGTGCCAGTCGGGCGCAAGCCGGGGATTCGCGGCTTTGGCCTTTATTTCAGCCCTGGTCATTGACGACGGAGAGTGGCCGGGTTTGGCAATCCTCCATGGTGCGGCCAACGCCGAGGTTCCCGGTTTGGCGGCTCGTCAGATTGCGGTCAACACGCAAAATGTCCGGAACGGCTTGATTTCGCGAGAAGACTTTGCGCGGTGGTATGATGGCGCCCCTTTGAGAATAACAAGGGCTAAAGTCCCTGTCTTGATCCAGTGCCATCAATATTCTTCAAACCAAATGAATCTGCTTAAAGCCCTTGCTGCAGTCAGCAGCCTGACCCTGGTTTCGCGCATCCTCGCCTTTGTGCGCGATGTGCTGATGGCGCGCATCTTCGGTGCGGGGATGGCGACCGATGCATTTTTTGTCGCGTTCAAAATTCCCAATCTGTTGCGCCGCATGTTTGCGGAGGGCGCGTTTTCGCAGGCTTTTGTGCCGATTTTCGGCGAATACAAGAATCGCAAAAGCGCCGATGAGACCAAATTGCTGGTCGATCATGTGACCACATTGCTGGCGATTATTCTGTTCGTCATTACCCTCATTGGCATCATCGCTGCCCCGATCCTGGTCTACATCAATGCACCGGGCTTTGCCAAAGAGCCGGAAAAGTTTGCGCTTACCGTGCAACTGCTGCGCATCACTTCACCGTATATCTTCTTCATTTCGCTGGTCGCGGTAGCGGCGGCCATACTCAATACCCATAACAAATTCTGGGTGCCGGCCTTTGCGCCGATTTTGCTCAACGTGTGCTTCATCGTGGCTGCGCTGTGGCTGGCGCCATACTGTAACCCGCCCATCCTGGCGATGGCTTGGGCGGTTTTCGTGGCTGGTGTGGTGCAGCTCGCATTTCAGCTGCCGTTCCTGAAGAAGATCGGCATGCTGCCGAAGTGGAACTTCAACTGGAAAGATGCAGGCGTCAGACGCATCATCAGGCAAATGGGGCCGGCCATGTTCGGTGTTTCCATCGCGCAGATCAGCCTCATCATCAATACCATTTTTGCTTCATTTCTCGTGGCAGGCAGTGTGTCCTGGCTGTATTACGCGGATCGCCTGATGGAGTTTCCTTCCGGGATGCTGGGGGCGGCGCTGGGCACTATTCTGCTGCCCTCGCTTTCCAAGCATCATGCCGACAACAGTACGGTGGAATATTCCAGATTGCTGGATTGGGGCTTGCGTCTGGTATTTATGTTGACGCTGCCTGCCGCACTGGCGCTGGGCTTGATTGCCGTACCGCTGCTGGCGACTTTCTTCCAGCACGGCGCGTTTGGTCCCGAAGACGTTTTGAAGACGAGTTACGCTTTGGTCGGCTATAGCGTGGGCCTGATCGGACTCATTGCGGTGAAAGTGCTTGCCCCCGGTTTCTATGCACGGCAGGACATCAGGACGCCGGTCAAGATCGGAATCGCCACGCTGATTGCCACGCAACTGATGAATCTGTTGTTCGTGTTCGGGATGCAATTGCATCATGCGGGGCTGGCGCTCGCCATCGGTCTCGGAGCCTGTTTCAACTCGGCCATCCTGTTCTATTTCCTGCGCAAACGCGACATCTACCAGCCCGAACCGGGTTGGGGAATTTACTTCCTCAAATTGTGTATTGCCTTGCTGGCGCTGGGAGTGGCACTCTGGTTTGGAATGGGCAGCCAGCAGCACTGGCTCACCAGCCACGGCTGGACGCGCATTATCCATCTCTCCTGGTTGGTGGTGCTGGGCGTGGCGGTGTACTTTGCGGTGCTGTTTGCGCTGGGTTTCCGCCTCAAGGATTTCGCAAAGCGCGGAGCGAACTGAATCTGCACAATTTGCCGGAGGCGATGTTGTACGTTGCTCCGGAAAAAAGGAAAGAACATGGCAGTACAAAGAACCTCGGGATATCCGGTTTTGATCATTGGCGCAGGACGCGGCGGCACCGCGTTGCTGGAAATGTTCATGGCTGACAGTCTGGTCAATGTTGTAGGCATGGCGGATACGGATGCCGGGGCACCCGGGATCAGGATGGCCAAAGACCACGGGATTCCGACTTTTTCAGATGCAGCCAAGGCGCTGCAGGCCTGCAAAGATTATCCGGATTGCATCGTATACAACCTGTCGCACGACGACAGCATCGCCGACGCCGCATTCAAGGTGTTCGGTGACAGGCGGGTGGCCAGTGGACTTGAGGTTCAACTGTTCTGGCAGATGGTGACCAATCTGAAGCGAATCAAGGGCGAACTCGAGAAAAGCCAGAATCAGCTGCAATCCATCATCAGCAACGTGATGGACGGCATTATTACGATCAATGAGTCCGGTGAAATCCAGGGGTTCAACCCGGCGGCGGAGCAGATTTTCGGATATTCGCAGCAGGAAGTAATAGGCAGGAATCTGAACCTGCTGATGCCGGAACCGGATCGAAGCGCGCATGACTCCTATCTCAACCGGTATTTGAATACAAGCCAGTCCAGGATACTGGGGGTGCGCGGGCGCGAGGTGACAGCCGTGCGGAAAAACGGCGAAGCTTTTCCCATGGAGCTGTCCGCGTCGGAAATGATGCTGGGTGGAGATCGCTACTTCATCGGCATCGTCCGGGATATCACAGAGCGCAAATTGGCCGAACAGAAAATTGCCCATCTGGCGCATTACGATTACCTGACCGACTTGCCCAACCGAGCGTTGTTGTTGGATGTGCTCGATCATTCGATTGCATTGGCTATGCGTAACAAGCATAAAGTGGCCGTTTTGTTCATGGATCTGGATGGTTTCAAGGCAATCAACGATACCCTGGGGCACGATGCGGGCGACCGTTTGCTTCAGTGCGTTTCCCAAAGAATAAAGGAAACGATCCGTGATTCGGATACGGTGGCGCGGGTGGGGGGAGACGAATTCATCCTTGTTCTGGATGACATCGAATCACATGAAAAGGCGGCGTTTGCTGCCAATAAAATACTTGCTGCCTTGTCCGAACCTATTGATATAAATGGGCAGCCAAGCCGTGTGGGAGGCAGTATCGGCATCTCCATATTCCCCGACGATGCCGAAAGTTCCGTCCAACTCGTCAAGCAAGCGGATGAAGCGATGTACCTGGCAAAACAGGGTGGAAAAAATTCTTCACGGTTTTATCGGGAGGTCGTGGCGGAGCGACAAAAGGATTGAATCCGGTGGCGGTTGCCATTCAGTATTGATGTACAGGCTTTGTATGAAACAACGCCCTGATGTCGAGTCAGGGCGTTGTTGGTGGACTGGTGTGAAGAAAGCTCAGTGGAGCGTAATCGCCAGATAACCGAAAAGATGTGACACGGAAAATGCGATCCACCAGCCGGAAGCCTGGATCGCGGACGATATCAAATTTTCCCCGGCATGCAGGCTCAAAGCAAAAACACCGATTCCATACAAGAACAACAAACTTAGACCAAAAAAGATGACGCTAATCACTGAACCCATGATGATCTCCTTTTTACGTATCTCCTCCGGTTCGATTATGTTTCTATGCGCTTTGCGCAATTTGCGGATAGTCGCGGGGGCCGAAAAACATGTTCAGGTTTTTCTCCAGAACTTTCAGTCCGTTTTCTTCGAAATGCATAAATTCTATTTCGCACAGGTATTTGCCATCTTTTAAAATGGCTTCGATGTTGTGGCCGATGATTTTGACGACCTTCATGGGGGCGTCATTCAGCCTGGAAGGGATCATCAGATGCATGGCGACTTTCTTTTTCTGGCAAATGTGATGGTCGCTGAGTATGCGCACACCGTGCGTTGATATCTCTTGTGCAACGCCATTGTGGAGATTGATTGTCTCGCCCTGTTCTTTGCAATCGCAAAGGAAACGCACCCCCCAGTTTGCCGGGTAACGCGGGTGACTTGGTTTGGATTCCATTTGTTTCTCCATCACAATCGAGCTTGAGAAGGAGTATCCTCACTGTGAGTGGGGGGTCAATATGCCAAACGGACTAGCCAAAACTCAAAAAGATATAGATATGCGTATATACCTTCTCCCAATGGTTTGGTCGGGTAACACTATAATTTCAACTGGTACAAGGGTTTTTGGCAATTGCTAACGCCTGTCCATTGCGAACAACGCAATTGATGCTTCCTGCACAGACCTGGATGCCTGAAAGAAGCTGGCTGGCGTCGTCGGGAATTAAACTGAAATAACTTGAAGTAGTTGGTTCCGGCGGGTATATCCCGCCGGAATGTTTTCTGAGACCGGATTTATGCTCGACTGGAAAGACGGACAACCCTTTTCTAATCGCTATGGCGATGTGTACTTCTCCAACGACTCCGGTCTGGAGGAGACGCGCCATGTGTTTTTGCAGGGCAACCGGCTGGCGGAACGCTTCGCGGCGCTGAAGGCTGGAGAGAGCTTCTGCATTGGCGAGACGGGTTTTGGTACCGGCCTGAATTTCCTCTGTGCCTTGGTATTATTCGAGCAGGTCGCGCCGCCGGGTGCGAGCCTGAATTTTTTCAGCGTCGAGAAATTTCCCCTGAGTGATGACGAACTGCGCGCCGCGTTGGCGCTATGGCCGGAGTTGGCCCTGCAAGCCGAAGTGTTGCTGGCACACTGGCATCGCCGCGTGCCGGGCTGGAACCGCTGGAGTTTCGCCAACGGGCGGGTGCGGCTGACGCTGGCGATGGAGGATGCAGAGCAAGCCTTGCCGCAATTGCCTGCGTGCTGCGTGGATGCGTGGTTCCTCGACGGTTTCTCGCCCGCAAAAAATCCCGAAATGTGGAGCGAGACAGTGCTGACGGGCATCGCTCGCGCCTCGCGGGATGGCGCCACGCTGGCTACTTACACCTGTGCTGGCTGGGTGCGGCGCGGCTTGCAGCAGGCTGGGTTTGCGGTGGAAAGGGTGGAGGGGTTTGGGCGCAAGCGGGAAATGGTCCAAGCAAATTACCTTCCCGTTCGCACTGAGTGCACTGCGCAGCAGGGTGTATCGAAGCCTGTCCTGAGTAGCGCGCATAGCGAGCGTATCGAAGGGTGTGAACGGAAATTGCCAAGCACCGCCCTTGTCATCGGTGGCGGCATCGCCGGATGCGCCGCTGCCCATGCCCTTGCGCAACGCGGCATCTCCGTCACCCTGATCGAGCGCGCCCCGCAACTTGCCACACAGGGGTCCGGCAATCCGCGCGGCATTCTGCATGCGCGCTTTGGTGCAGGCATGAATGCGCTGCATCGCTTTGTGCTGGCGGCTTACGGCCATGCGCTGGCGCTGCTGGACGAAGCGGTGCCGGCCGATGGGGTACTGCGCTCCGAATGCGGCCTGCTGCAACTCGCTGCCACGGACGCAGAAGTCAAACGCATCGCCAAACTTTCCGCTCAGGAATGGCCGGCTCATTTGCTGCAAGCGGTGGATGCGGCAACCGCTTCGCAACTGGTCGGAATGAAAATGGCGCACGGCGGGCTGTGGTTTCCCGGCGGGGGCTGGGTCGTGCCGCCGCAGGTCTGCGCGCGCCTGGCGGATCATCCGCTTATCGTGCAGCGACTCGGTTGCGAAGTGACGGCACTGGAGCGAACCGCATCCGGCTGGTGTGCCAGCGGCGACGGCTTTGCCGTCGAAGCGGAGCAGGTCGTCGTGTGCAGCGGCCATCAAGCCAAAAATCTCAGCCAGTTCTCAGATTTTCCGCTGCAACCCGTGCGCGGCCAGATCAGCATCCTGCCCGCCACGGCGGCAAGCGAATCCCTGCATGCCGTGCTGTGCGCCGAAGGCTATTGCGCACCCGCAGTTGACGGTCGGCACGTGGCTGGTGCGACTTCAACGTTCGACGATGCGGTGACAGACCTGCGCGACGCCGACCATGCCGACAACCTCGCCAAGATCGCTGCGCATATGCCAGTGCTGCATCAGGCATTGAATCAGTCCCTTCCCCCTTGCAGGGGGAAGGACAGGATGGGGGTAGAGTTGCAGGACGCCAACGTTTCTACCCCCTCCCCAACCCTCCCCCTGCAAGGGGGAGGGAGTGTGGTGGCCGGACGCGCCGGAGTGCGCTGCTCCGTGCCCGGCGCGACGCCGCTGGTGGGTGAGGTCGAGCCGGGGCTGTATTGCAGCCTGGCGCACGGTACGCGCGGCCTGCTCACTGCGGGCATCGCGGGTGAAATAATCGCCGCCGCGATGTGCGGACAGTTACCACCCTTGCCACAAACTCTGCTGGATGCGCTGGCGCCGTTGCCAAGAGTTCGAAAAAAAGGTAAAGCTGCAGCATGAAAAAAACACCTCCCGAATACCCCGAAATCCGCCCCGGCCAATCCATCGAGCTGCTGAAATCGCTGCACATCCTGACGCGCGACGGCAAAATGAACCAGGATTCGCGGCGCAAGCTGAAGCAGGTGTATCACCTGTATCAGTTCATCGAACCTCTGCTGCAGGAGGTGAGCAATTCACGCGGCGCGCTAACGCTGGTGGACCATGGCGCGGGCAAGTCGTATCTGGGATTCATCCTGTATGACCTGTTCTTCAAGGCATTGAACGACGCTTCGCATATCTACGGCATCGAAACGCGCGAGGAGCTGGTTACGCATTCGCACGAACTGGCGCAATCGCTGGGTTTTGGCGGCATGTCATTCCTGAATCTGTCGGTGGCGGAATCCATCGTGTCGGACAAGTTGCCTGCCACAGTGGATGTGGTGACGGCGCTGCATGCCTGCGATACCGCGACCGACGATGCGATCAACTTTGCGCTGAAGAAGCAGGCCAGGCACATCGTGCTGGTGCCATGCTGCCAGGCCGAGGTGGCGGCGGTGTTGCGCAAGAACAAGGGCAAACAACTGGCGAAGGATGCGCTCACCGAGTTGTGGCGCCATCCCATCCATACGCGCGAATTCGGCAGCCATCTCACCAATGTGTTGCGCTGCCTGCAACTGGAGGCGCACGGCTACCAGGTGACGGTGACCGAGCTGGTGGGATGGGAGCATTCGATGAAGAATGAGCTTATCATTGCGAGTTTCAAGAACCTGCCGCGCAAGCGGGCGGCGGAGCGGTTGACCGAGGTGTTGCAGAGCGTGGGGCTGGAGGAGATGAGCTCACGCTTCTTTGTCTAACCAGGGCGGGTTATGTGTAATAACTGGCAGGACAACGATTTATCAACTTTATGGAAGAAATATCATGCAAATCAGCAATGACACCCGTTCGCATTACGAACGCATCGGCGGGGCGGAGAAGGTGCGAGCGCTGGTGCAGCGTTTTTACCAGATCATGGACGCGACGCCGGAGATGCAGGACCTGCGCAAGATGCATGCAGCCAGTCTGAAAGGCTCGGAAGAAAAACTGTTCATGTTTCTTTCCGGTTGGATGAACGGTCCGCAGTTGTTCATGGAGAAATTCGGCCACCCCAAATTGCGCCAGCGCCACCTGCCGTTTGCGATCGGCGACAAGGAGCGCGACCAGTGGATGCAATGCATGACGCAGGCGATGAATGATGTGGTGGAGGATGAAGGGTTGCGCAAGGAACTGCTTGCTGCGATTGGCAAGGTGGCGGATTTTATGCGGAACAAGGCTTAGGAAGCTCTATTGTAGGATGGGTTGAGCAGCGCGATACCCATCGTATCCAAATCTAATTTGTTGGGTATCGCTACGCTCAACCCAACCTACGATTGTTGATTACTGTTCTCCGTTCATAGTCCTATAGGTTAACCACGAACGGAGAACTTATTCGATATTTTTTCAGTCCTGATCTTCTGAAGATTCTTCTTTGTTCGGTGTCGCAGTCTTCAACATCTCTTCCCGCGTTGCCGGTGTCTCCAGGCTGATACGTCCCAGTACTCCCATGCGGTAATCCTGCAGCAAGGTCATGGCCGCCTTTTCCAGATCGAACTCCTGTCCCTTGATGCGGAAGCCGCGCTGTTGGGCGATGGCTTCGATGAGGGCGACCCCGTCCATCTTGTCCGTCACTGATTTATAGCGTTGCTGGATCAGTGCCGGATAACGCTGCATGAGCAGATCGCCGAGGAAAATGGCGACTTCACTTTCATGATAGGCATTGCGGCCGATCAGGTTGCTGGCCGCGAGCAGGTAGCCGTCGCTCTCATAGGCAATCTTCGGCCACATCATGCCCGGCGTGTCGATGAGCTGCATGTGGTCGTTGAGGTCGAAGTGCTGCAGGTTCTTGGTGATGGCGGGCTCGTCGCCGACGGCGGCGGTGCGTTTCTTCAGTAGCGCGTTGATGAAGGTGGATTTGCCCACGTTGGGGATGCCCATCACCATCATACGCAGGGGTTTCAGCACCGTGCCGCGATGCGGCGCCAGCGGCAGGCACAGCTTGGGGATCTTCGCAGCTTCGCCCGGTTTCTTGCACGAGAGGGCGACGGCCTTCACGTTCTTCTGGCTGTTGAAGTGATCCAGCCAGGCCTTGGTGGCCGCCGGATCGGCGAGGTCGGCCTTGTTCAGCACCTTGAGGCAGGGGCGCTGGCGGTGTTCGCGCATCTCGCGCAGCATCGGGTTGCTGCCCGCCTCCGGCACGCGTGCATCCAGCACCTCGATGACGACATCGATGCGCTCCATGGTCTCGGTCGCTTTTTTCTTCGCCGAGGTCATGTGTCCGGGGAACCACTGGATAGCCATTTGCGTACAGCCCTTGAAATGAGGCGCGCATTCTAACTGTTATTTGACGCGGTCAGCCTGCCCTTACATAATCGGCGGGTTCTCAATTTGGAGTTTTAATATGACCGCGATTCGCCAGCAGGACTTAATCGACAGCGTCGCCGACGCGCTGCAATACATCTCCTACTACCATCCGCTCGACTACGTGCAGGCCTTGGGCCGCGCTTACGAGCGCGAGCAATCGCCCGCCGCGAAGGATGCCATCGCGCAGATCCTCACCAACTCGCGCATGAGCGCGGAAGGCCATCGCCCCCTCTGCCAGGACACCGGCATCGTCTCTGTCTTCGTCAAGGTGGGCATGGACGTGCACTGGGACGGCGCCACCATGGGTGTGTCGGACATGATCAACGAGGGCGTGCGCCGCGCCTACCTGCACCCGGACAACATGCTGCGCGCCTCGGTGCTTGCGGATCCTGCTGGCGCGCGCAAGAACACCAAGGACAACACCCCCGCCGTCATCAACTACGAGATCGTGCCCGGCGACAAGGTCGACATCATCCTCGCGGCCAAGGGCGGCGGCTCGGAGAACAAATCCAAGTTCGTCGCGCTCAATCCCTCCGACAGCATCGTGGACTGGGTACTGGAAACCGTGCCCGAGATGGGCGCCGGCTGGTGCCCGCCCGGCATCCTCGGCATCGGCATCGGTGGCACCGTAGACAAGGCCATGCTGCTGGCCAAGGAGGCGCTGATGGAGCCGGTGGACATGCACGAATTGCAGGCGCGCGGGGCAAAGAACCGCATCGAGGAGCTGCGCCTGGAACTGTTCGAGAAGGTCAACGCGCTGGGCATAGGCGCGCAAGGCCTGGGCGGCCTCACCACCGTGGTGGACGTGAAGATCAGGGACTATCCCACCCACGCCGCCAGCCTGCCGGTCGCCATGATCCCCAACTGCGCCGCCACGCGCCACATCCACTTCACGCTGGACGGCAACGGCCCGGCGGTGCTGACGCCGCCCTCGCTGGCCGACTGGCCGAAAGTCGAATGGAAAGCCTCGGCCGAATCGCGCCGCGTCAACCTCGACACCATCACCCGCGAAGAGATCGCCACCTTCAAGCCGGGCGAAACGCTGCTGCTGAACGGCAAGCTGCTCACCGGCCGCGATGCCGCGCACAAGCGCATTGCCGACATGCTGAAGAAGGGCGAGAAGCTGCCGGTGGATTTCAAGAACCGTTTCATCTACTACGTCGGTCCGGTCGATCCGGTACGCGACGAAGTGGTCGGCCCCGCCGGCCCCACGACGGCGACGCGCATGGACAAGTTCACCGAAACCATGCTGGCCGAGACCGGACTGATCGGCATGGTGGGTAAATCCGAGCGCGGACCTGAAGCTATCGAGGCGATCAAGAAGCACAAGGCTGTGTACCTGATGGCGGTCGGCGGTGCGGCCTACCTTGTTTCCAAGGCGATCAAGGCATCGAAGGTGCTGGCGTTCGGCGATCTGGGCATGGAAGCCATCTATGAATTCACCGTGCAGGACATGCCGGTGACTGTTGCCGTGGATGTGAATGGGACTTCGGTGCATGAGACGGGGCCGAAGGAGTGGCAGGGGAGGATTGGGAAGATTCCGGTGAGGGCGGTGTGATATGTCGGCTAAATTGCGTTAGGTCCGGTGGAATATTATGCGCACCTATCAATGTCCCAATTGCATGTCGAGCTTTACAGAAGCAGACAACCTCTGGGATGTGGCTATCAATTCAGATCAGTGTCCAAAATGTTCGGTACCGCTCAGCGACTTTCCTGGTACCAAACCGGAAAATATTAAATCCACTACGAATTTGCAGCCTCAAAATGGAGCATTGCTCAATATTGTGCTCTTCATAATCTGGGCAATAAGTGCCTTCATTTCGTCTGCTATAGCAATTTTGTCAGTATCTTCAATCGTGATATCCATCGTTACCTTAGCAAGTATTGTTAGCCTTATATCGGCATTCATTCTTGCATTTAATCAAAAGACGGTAACCGCATTCGTTGTTGCCTTTGTGTCAGCGCCAGCCACAATTGGCATTCTCATGGCATATATCTATGTGGTGGTGAGGCTTTGAGTAAGTAAGCAAGCGTAGGATGGGTTGAGCGTAGCGATACCCATCAAAAACCGCCGGGGGTTGCCCGGCAGCAAGTCACTTTTCTCGTCTTGCCGAGAAAAGTAACCAAAAGAGGGCGCCCCCGGTGCGCCGCCCACTGCGTGGGTTCCCTGCGTTGCTCGAACAGCCGGGCCTCCTCATAAACTCGCACGATCCGCTTCGCGGCCACGTGCTCAAACATATTCGTCGGACTACCCCCGGCTGTCCTGCGCTACTCGGCGGTGCACAGGGGAAGGAAAGTCAAAGGCGGTTTTGTGTGCGCTTCGCGCACGCTTTTTTTTTGGGGTTTTGGCGAGGCGGGCATTACCCGCCTCGCTGGTTTTGGGGTTCGGCTTTTGACTTTTTTCTCCCCTGTGCGCAGCCCCGCTTGTTTGCGAAATGTCGAGGGAACCCCGAAGGGGCGGCGCACCGGGGGCGTCCTCTTTTGGTTACTTTTCTCGGCAAGACGAGAAAAGTGACTTGCCGCCGGGCAACCCCCGGCAATCGTTAATTGCAGCCATTCATGCTTCGACAGGCTCAGCACGAACGGCTGAAGCTGTCGGACCACCCCCGACGGTGTTTGCTCTTCGATTGTTGGGTATCGCTTTCGCTCAACCCAACCTACAAATGCTGGATTCCGGCCTTCGCCGGAGCGGCGCACAAGAGGAAAGGGGCAGCACCCGATAGGGCCTTTGCCGACTCCTTTCATGGATTTATCCCCGCTTTTCGACTATCATGCGACCTCGTTTTCGGGCGGCTATTCGCCCGCAGGACAAAGATTTCACGAATTGGCGGGTCTCCCCGCATTGCGACATGGTGAACCTGGTCAGGTCCGGAAGGAAGCAGCCACAGCCAATCGTTGCAAGTGCCGGGGGTAAGGCTCGCCTCCTTATTTATCGAGGGTGTTGCACTCGACAGGCGGAGGGTAGGGCGTTATGTCAGCGACTTCAGTTCTAGCGCGCAAATGGCGTCCGAGGAACTTTGCCCAGTTGGCGGGGCAGGAGCATGTCGTGCAGGCGCTGACCAACGCGCTCATGCAGAACCGCCTGCACCATGCCTACCTCTTTACCGGCACGCGCGGCGTGGGCAAGACCACCATCGCGCGCATCTTTGCAAAATCCCTGAATTGCGAGAACGGCATCACTGCCGAGCCTTGCGGCGTATGCGGTGCCTGTACCGAGATCGACAGCGGACGCTTCGTTGACCTGATCGAGCTGGATGCGGCATCCAACACGCAAGTCGACAATATGCGCGAACTGCTTGAAAGCGCGCTGTATGCGCCGACCAGCGGACGTTTCAAGGTGTACATCATCGACGAAGTGCACATGTTGTCGAAGTCGGCCTTCAACGCCATGTTGAAGACGCTGGAAGAACCGCCGTCGCATGTGAAGTTCATTCTCGCCACTACCGATCCGCAGAAGATCCCCGTTACTGTGCTGTCGCGCTGCCTGCAGTTCAACCTCAAGCAGTTACCGCCCGCGCTGATTAACACCCATCTGCAATACGTGCTGGGGCAGGAGAATATCCCGTTTGAGATGGGTGCGCTGAATCTGGTGGCGCGTGCCGCCCAAGGCAGCATGCGCGATGCGCTGAGCCTGCTGGACCAGGCCATCGCTTATTCTTCGGGCAAGGTGGACGAGGCGCTGGTGCGCACCATGCTGGGGGCGATCGACCAGGGTTACCTGTTCGACCTGTTGCAGACCTTGCGCGCGGGAGACGGCGCAGGTCTGTTGCGCATTGCCGACGACATGGCGATTCGCAGCATCGCGTTCGAGGCAGCCTTGCAGGATCTGGCGACCTTGCTGCACCGCATCGCGCTGGCGCAGACCATCCCCAATGCCATTCCGGACGACGAGCCGGAGCGCGCGCGCCTGCTGGAACTGGCGCAGCAGTTCACGCCGGAAGAGATTCAACTGAATTACCAGATTGTCATCCACGGGCGCAACGAGATCGACTTGGCACCGGACGAATATGCCGGTTTCACCATGACCTTGTTGCGCATGCTGGCCTTTGCACCGCAAGGCGCGCAAACGAGTGCCTGCCAGGCTGCGCCAAAAACTGCGCCGGCAACGATGCCCAAAGCCGCATCCACTGCGGCCAAACACGTGGCCGCCGAACCTGCGCCCGTGATGCAGTCGGTGCCTGTGCAGACTGCGGCAAGCGGCACCGATCTGGACTGGAATACCCTGCTGTCTCAGCTCAACCTGCAAGGCATGGCGCGCGAACTGGCCAAGAACAGCGTGCTGGCGAGTTTTACTGATGGCCGGGTGGTGCTGAACCTGGCACCGCAGCACAAACATCTGCAAAGCAACAAGATCGCGCAGGATAAGCTGCAGGCGGCGCTCAGCGAGTATTTCGTCAAGCCGATCAAACTGGCTGTTCAATTGGGCGAGACGAAGGATGTCGCCACCCCTGCCGCCGTTGAGCAGCATGAAAAACAGACGCGCCAGCAGCAGGCAGAAGAAGCAATCAAGCAGGACAGCTTCGTGCGCGAAGCACAGGCGCACCTGGGTGCGCAGGTGATCGAGAGTTCGATCAGGCCCGTATAACAACACCGGAGGAAGTGTGTAGGATGGGTTGAGCGTAGCGATACCCATCGCTAATGTTGAAATAATGATGGGTATTGCTACGCTCAACCCATCCTACGATTTTTGGTTCCGGCTTGTCCGGCTTGGGATAACAGGAGGAAGTGGAAATGATGAAGGGCGGAATTGCCGGGTTGATGAAGCAGGCGCAACAGATGCAGGCAAACATGAAGAAGGCGCAGGATGAACTGGCCACCGTCGAGGTGGAAGGGCAGTCCGGTTCCGGCATGGTCAAGGTCACCATGACTTGTGCGCATGAAGTGCGCCGCGTGAATCTGGATCAGAGCGTGCTGGACGACAAGGAAATGCTGGAAGACCTGATCGTGGCCGCACTGAACGATGCCCACAAGAAAGTGGCCGAGACTTCGCAGAAGCGCATGAGCGGATTTACTGCCGGGATGAATCTGCCGCCGGGCATGAGCCTGCCGTTTTAATGAATACACCGTCCAGTCTGGAAGACCTGATCGGCGCTCTGCGCTGTCTGCCGGGCGTTGGGCCGAAATCCGCACAGCGCATGGCTTATCACCTCCTGCAACGCGACCGGCAGGGTGCTTTGCATCTGGCGCATGCGCTTGATCATGCGGTGGAGAGCGTCAGGCACTGCAGCAAGTGCAACAATTTTTCCGAGGAAGAGATTTGTTCCATGTGCAGCTCGGCGCGGCGCGAGACCGACATGCTGTGTGTGGTGGAGATGCCGGCAGACCTGTTGATGATGGAGCAGGCGCAATGCTATCGCGGGATGTACTTTGTGTTGATGGGACGTCTTTCGCCGCTGGATGGCGTGGGTGCCCGGGAACTACCGTTGGAGCGTTTGCTCCAACGAGCCCGGGAATTGGCGTGCGAGGTGATCCTGGCGACCAATTTCACGGTCGAGGGGGAAGCTACGGCGCATTACATCGCGACGCTGTTGCGCGCGCAGGGTATCAAGGTGTCGCGTATCGCGCGCGGTTTGCCGGTCGGCGGCGAGCTGGAACATGTGGATAGCGGGACCTTGGCGCAAGCCGTGCTGGAAAGAAGAGCGGTGACAGAATGATGGAGCAAGCCGAAACAAGCATGCAACCGGGCGAGCGCCTGCAAAAGGTGCTGGCGCAGGCGGGCATCGGTTCGCGCCGCGAGATGGAAGCCTGGATCGAAGCCGGCAGGGTCGCCGTGAACGGCGCGGTGGCAAAGTTGGGAATGCGTGTCTCCGAGGGCGACAAAGTGCAGGTGGATGGACGCCAGATTCGCTTGCAGCTTCAAGCCGAACAAACCATGCCGCGCGTTCTGCTGTATCACAAACAGGAAGGCGAGATTGTCAGCCGCGACGACCCGAAAGAACGCGCCAATGTGTTCGATGCGTTGCCTAAATTGCGCGGACAAAAATGGATTGCCATCGGGCGTTTGGATTTCAATACCAGCGGTCTGCTTATTTTCACGACCTCGGGAGAACTGGCCAATCGCCTGATGCACCCGCGTTTCGAGGTGGAGCGCGAGTATGCGGTGCGCGTGCAGGGCGAGATGACGCTGGATCAGATGCATCAGATGACCAAAGACGGGATTGAACTGGAAGACGGCCTGGTGCGTTTCGAGAAACTCAGCGACGAGGGCGGCGAAGGTTTTAATCACTGGTATCGCCTGGTGCTCAAGGAGGGGCGCAATCGCGTGGTGCGCCGCACCTTTGAGGCGCTGGGTTTGCCGGTAAGCCGTTTGATGCGTGTGCGCTTCGGGATCGTCAATCTGCCACCGCGCATAAAGCGCGGGATGATGGTCGAGTTGGAGGATGGAGAGGTGAGGAAAATTCTTGAGTGGGTGGGTTTGCCTGCCGGGGTTGCCAGGCAGGTGGTTGACGGTGGACGAGGCAATAAACTTCAACGCGCACGAATTAGAAAAAATTAAAGCTGGCGAGATTGACGAAAGTGTCGTTAAAATCCGATACTTGAGCAGTATTGTTAGAGAAAACGGCAAACTGGCCGTTAATATTTAAGAGCGGGAACAATGGAAGAGCGTGGCAACAAGACCATCATCTGCAGTGTATTTTTTCTGGATATCGTTGAATATTCAAAGAAATCCGTTGCAGGGCAGATTTCGCTGAAAGAGCGTTTCAATGCCTTTTTGTCCATTGCGATCCGTGATGTGCCTGTCAACGACCGCATCATTCTCGATACCGGTGATGGTGCGGCCATCAGTTTCCTCGGCGATATCAGCGATGCCTTGCACGCTGCGCTGAGCATGCGCAGCAGCCTGTTGAACGAAGGCGTGCGTATGGAGCCGCCGTTGCTGGTGCGCATCGGCGTCAATCTCGGGCCGGTGCGTTTGGTCAAGGATATCAACGGACAGCCGAATATTGTCGGCGACGGAATCAATGTTGCACAGCGCGTGATGGGTTTTTCCGATCCCGGACAGATTCTGGTCTCGCGTTCCTACTACGACGCGGTGTCGCGCTTGTCGCCGGAATACGCGGGCATGTTCCACTATCAAGGTTCGCGTACCGACAAACATGTGCGCGAACATGAGGTGTACGCGATCGGTTACCCCGGCGATTTCACCTCGACACAGCGGAGTCTGTCCAAACAATCCAAGTACCTCGGAGCGACGGGCTTGAATGCGGTGATGTTCAAGCTGGAAAGTTACTGGGACAGGCTTGTGCACAATATGGCCAAGTGGGAGCGTCGCGGGATTGAGATTTACGGAAACGCAACCCGCAGGCAGCGCATGGCTATTATCGGAACTGCGTCCGTTGTCCTGCTTTCATTACTGACGGTACTGACAGTCAAGCTGGTGAGTAGTCCGGCAGGGCAACCTGCAGCATTGTCTTCGCCACAAGCAAAGCTCGCAGACGAAAATACCCAATCGGCGGCCAACGCGAATGCCTTGACTGATAGCAAGGCGCAGTCTGCCAAAACTGAGGATGCAGCAAACAAAAAGGCTGCGTCTCCCGAGAAAAAGGTGCAGGGCGTCAAGAAGAGCTCTCGAGTGCGAACTCTGGTTGAAACGACGGGTGCGCCGGCGGTGCTGAATCTGGTGATTGTGCCGTGGGGAGAGGTGTATCTGGATGGTAGAATGCAAGGGGTCAGTCCGCCGCTGCTGGAGTTGCAGGTTGTGGCGGGCAGGCATGTGTTGAAAGTGCGCAACACGACATTCCCGGAGTTCACCAAAGTCATCAAGGTGAAATCGGGCGAAAAAATCAAAATCAGGTATAGCTTCGCCAAGTAGGTTTGGTGATCGAAAGAATAGGGGAATTTGGATGTTGGGTCGCCGTAGTACTTTACTGGGCGTGATGTTGGTATGGGTGCTGGCAGGTTGTCGGGCTCTGAATACCTGTGACGAGTGCTGGTGGTACAACAGGACTCCCGGCCACAAGCTGACCAAGGGCGTCGAAAACTACGAAGAAGGTAATTATTATGCCTCGGTAGAAGCCTTGAACAATGTGTTACAAACGAAACTGGCCGACAGGGATGATAAGGTGAGTGCGTATAAATATCTGGCGTTTATTCATTGCGTCTCCGGGAGGGAGAAGATGTGCTATGAGTCTTTCCGCAGGGCACTGGCTTTGAATCCGCGTTTTGAACTGACACCGGCCGAGGCAGGGCATCCGGTGTGGGGGCCGGTGTTTCGCAGTGCAAAAGCCAAATTTGGCAAATAACTATTCCTCGCTGGAAACATGATCAGTCATCTGGGGCGTTATGAGATTGTCGGCGAACTCGGTCAGGGGGCGATGGGGGTCGTTTACAAGGCAACCGACCCGCTGATCGACCGTATTGTTGCGATCAAAACCATCACGTTGAGTCTTGCGCAGGAAGAACGCGAGGAATACGAGGGGCGGTTTTACCAGGAGGCCAAGGCGGCCGGGCGTCTGAGTCATCCCAATATTGTCACCATCTTTGATGTTGGCCGTAGCGGCGACATCGCCTATATCGCAATGGAATTCCTGCAGGGCCGGGAGTTGCGCGACATCCTCAACGACGAAAAACTGTTGCCGGTTGACCAGGTGCTGGATATCGTGGCCCAAGTGGCGTTGGGGCTTGCCTACGCGCACGAGCACGGCATTATCCATCGCGACGTCAAACCGTCCAACATCATGGTGCTGCGCGATGGTCATGCAAAAATTACCGATTTTGGCATCGCACGCATGGCATCTGCGGCAGTGCGTACGCAGACGGGTATGGTGCTCGGGTCGCCAAAGTACATGTCCCCCGAACAAGTGATGGGAAAGCTGACTGACCAGCGTTCCGATATTTTTTCGCTGGGGGTGATGCTGTACGAGATGCTGACCGGGCAACCGCCGTTCCTGGGTGAAAACGTCAACGCCATCATGTACCAAACCCTGAATGCGATTCCACAGCCGCCAAGTGCATTGAATCCCGCAGTGCCGGATATGCTCAACTTTATTGTTGCCAAGGCGCTGGCCAAAGATATTGAAAATCGCTACCAGAATGCCAGAGACCTGGCGAACGATCTTCGTGCATGCCGCGGTACCGTGCCGAACAGCACGCTTACAGTGGATATGGCCAAGCCTGGTATCGTTGGTTCAATTTCCGAGGCCGCTTCCGGAGAAGCGGATACTGAAGAGGAATCCGACTCTGCCTTGACGATGCGGTTGTCGCCTTCTTTTGATTCAGTCGGGGCGACCATGCGTTTGGCCGCGATGACGGCCAGTCAGGAAGATGTGGATGAGTTATCCAGAACCTTCAAGATGGCCCGCCCCAGTCCGGAGGCAATTAATCGTGCCGCGCCGCAGGCACAGACCATGCATTCTTCGACTCACCACCGTGAGGGAGAAATGCAGCCGACCAGGGGCGGAGGCCTTATTTTGATGGTTATTATTGCCTTGATTTTGATCGGGCTAATCTCGGCACTTGTGTTTTAGTCGTTCCTGATCCTGGCTGGTATGCAGCTATACTACAAATTACGACCATCCCGTGCGCTTGCGCTTCTGCTCTTCTTTCTCTGTGCAATGTCGCTTGTTTCGATATGGATGCTGACATTGCCCGGTTTCTGGTTACTTGTGCTGACTGCGGCAATGTTGGGTTCGATTGGCTATGGCCTGCTGCTTTACGCTAGCTTGAGCATGGCGCATTCGTGCGTGGCATTCCGCATGGAAGGCCAGACGGAGATCGTGATGGTATTACGCAGTGGCAGACACTTGCCGGGCCGGATTTCTCCGGATAGTTTTGTTACTCCCTATCTTGTCATACTGAATGTTGTACTGAGCGAACAGCGCAGAGGCCGCAGCCTGTTGATTTTGCCTGATACCATGGGGGCGGAAAGTTTCCGGCGTTTGCGCGTTGCGTTGAAATGGGGCGATAAAGCCGGTCAGTCCGCTACATAGCCATTTGGTGTCAAAACGGTCGGGACGGCTTCGGGCAGTATCTGCGGATAATCCTTGCTGAAATGCAGCCCGCGACTCTCGTGCCGGGAAAGTGCACTTTGTACGATCAGATCAGCAGTCAGAACCAGATTGCGCAGTTCCAGCAGGTCGGCGCTGACATGGAAGTTGCTGTAATACTCGTTTATTTCTTCGTGCAGTAATTTTATTCGATGTTGAGCACGTTGTAGTCGCTTGGTCGTACGCACGATACCGACATAGTCCCACATAAAGCGGCGTAGTTCATCCCAGTTATGCGAGATCACCACAGTCTCATCTGCATCCGTCACGCGGCTTTCATCCCAATGCGGAAGCTCGGGAATACTAACGGGTACTTTGCTCAAGATGTCCAGGGAGGCCGCTTCGGCAAACACCAGACATTCCAGCAACGAGTTGCTGGCCAAACGGTTGGCACCATGCAGTCCGGTACAAGCTGTCTCCCCGATCGCATAGAGTCCTCTCACATCGGTACGTCCGTGTAAATCGGTCAAGATTCCACCGCAGGTAAAATGTACAGCCGGAACGACCGGGATCGGCTGCTTGGAAATGTCTATTCCCAGCGCCAGACAACGCGAGTAAATGGTCGGGAAATGTTCTTGCAGGAATTCGAGGGGTTGGTGCGAGATGTCCAGATAGACACAGTCCAGACCGCGCTTCTTCATCTCGAAGTCGATAGCTCGCGCTACAACGTCGCGCGGCGCCAATTCGGCGCGTTCGTCGTGCCAAGGCATGAAGCGTGCGCCGTCCGGCAACTTCAAAATACCCCCTTCGCCGCGCACTGCCTCGCTGATTAGGAAGGATTTGGCATGGGGGTGGTAAAGGCAGGTTGGATGGAACTGAATGAATTCCATGTTGGATACGCGGCAGCCTGCACGCCAGCCCATGGCGATGCCGTCTCCTGTGGCGGTGTCCGGATTGGTGGTATACAGGTATACCTTGCCTGCTCCCCCGGTGGCGAGCACCGTATTTTCGGCTGCAATGGTGATTACTTCACCGTTCAAACTGTTTAGTGCATATGCGCCGTAGCAGCAATTGTCGTCTTTTCGCAATTTTTTGCAGGTGATAAGATCAACGGCAATGTGGTTCTCGAGCAGGGTGATATTGGGATGTGCGCGAGCTCTGTTGGCAATGGTTTCCTGCACGGCTTGTCCGGTGGCATCTGCGGCATGGATAATACGGCGATGGCTGTGTCCGCCTTCCCGGGTAAGATGGTATCCACTATCCGAACTGGAATCGCGGGTGAACGGCACTCCCTGAGAAATCAGCCAGTCAATGACTGACGCACCATGTTCGATCACGAAACGGGTTGTTTTTGGATCGCACAAGCCTGCTCCGGCGACCAAAGTGTCGCGGATGTGTTCATCCTGCGAATCGTCGGACGAGAGCACGGCTGCGATTCCGCCCTGCGCCCAGGCGCTGGCACCGTCAAGAAGCGATTTTTTTGTGATAACGGCGACTTTTTGCCTGTCGGCCAGTTTGAGTGCCAGTGACAGGCCGGCAAGTCCGCTACCAATGATGAGAGTATCGAAACGCAACACGCTACTTGTCCAATCGGGTTGATTACCCGGCGAACTATATCAAACTTGGGCGAGGGCCATGCTGACAGAGTGAACTTATTTCCAGCCTTGCGGTCAATTCGGCTGAAACTGGCAAGGCTGACGTTAGGGTATCCATCCGGTTATACTAGCGAGCCGCTAATCAGCGGTTCAAATCAATAAACCGGAAGACGGAATGGGTGACAGGGAGGTCGATCAGCAACTGGTGGAACGTGCGCAACGCGGCGACAAGCACGCGTTCGAGTTGCTGGTATCAAAATATCAGCGCCGGTTGGGCAGGTTGATTTCGCGCTTCGTGCGAAATGCCGCCGAAGCCGAGGACGTGACCCAGGATGCGTTCATCAAGGCGTATCGTGCTTTGCCGTCGTTCCGCGGGGATAGCGCGTTTTACACCTGGCTGTACCGGATCGGCATCAATACTGCCAAAAATCATCTGGTAGCCCAGGGGCGCAGAGCACCGACCAGTACTCCGTTTGACGCGGAAGAGGCGGAAGATTTCGAGGATGCGGCGCTGTTGCACGAAGTAGCGACACCCGAAAATGAATTGATGAGCAAGCAGGTGGTTGAGGTGGTGAATGCTTCTCTGCAAGAGTTGCCGGACGATTTGCGCACGGCGTTGACTTTGCGCGAGATCGAGGGGCTGAGCTACGAGGAGATTGCGGTTGTGATGAATTGTCCGATTGGCACGGTCAGGTCAAGAATTTTCAGGGCGCGCGAGGCGATCGCTACCAATCTGCGTCCTTTGTTGGGTACAAGCGAAAATACAAGGTGGTAACCATGAAACAGGAAATTTCGGCATTGATGGATGGGGAGATGTTTGAGGATCAGGCGGAGGCCTTCCTGGATAAACTCAAACGACATCCTGAGACAAGGCAGGATTGGGAAAATTATCATCTGATTGGCGATGTTTTGCGACAACCCGACCATGTTTGTAAAAGCTTCGGAGAGTCTTTCCATGAGCGATTGCAAGCCGAACCCACCGTAATTGCCCCCTATAAACGCACTTCCCAGCGAGTCCGTAATTTTGCCCTTTCTGCCGTTGCTTCCGTGATGGCGCTGGCTTTGGTTGCGTGGCTGTCGCTTCAGGTCGGTAGCGAACCCGCCCCCCGGGTTGCTGAAGCGAATTTACAGCAGGACAACGCGATCAGGCCGGCTTCCGCGCAGGCGAACGATTACCTCATGGCACATCAGGAGTTTTCACCCAGTGCCGAGGTGCATGTTTCTGCTCCTTATATCCATGCGGTGGCAGGCCGATAGTGCAAGTCTCAATGCAACAATCCAGATATCTGCTTTTCATGATGTTGCAGCTTGGTGTTGCAACTGCATTCGCCGACCCATTGCTGGACAAGGAGGCGGATTGGCTGAAAACCATGTCGTTTGCGGCACATCAGATCAATTATTGCGGGGTGTTCGTTTACCAGTCAGGCGGTAACGTCGAGGTATCGCGTGTTACGCATGTTGTGGACAAAGATGGAGAGCACGAACGCTTGGAAGGACTTGTTGGCGTTAAGCGTGAACTCATCCGCGACAACGATCAGGTCTGGTTGTATTCGGAAGGTCACAAGGTACGGATCGAAAAACGCCAAGTCAAAAAAGCCTTTCCTGCACTATTGCCGGAGCAGATTTCCACGCTAAAAGATAATTACGCCGTGATGAAGGCGGAGGATGATGAGATCGCCGGTTATCACGCCCATTCCGTCGTGTTTTTGCCTCGGGATAACTTGCGTTATGCGCGCAAGATGTGGGCGGACAGCGATTCCGGATTGTTGCTTAAGGCTGTGGTGATGGATGATCACGGCTTCCTTATCGAGCAGTATGTATTCATGCAACTGAGCATTGGCGATAACATTGACCGCAAATGGATCGTCCCGGAAAGTACTTCTGCAACAGCAGTTGCCCAAGAAGGTAATCCGTTACCTTTGCCCCAAGTTGAGCTTCTGGATGGTCCGAGTGGATGGCAGGTAGATGCGTTGCCCCCCGGTTTCAGGAAGATACTCGAAATGCGCCGCCCTTTCCGTGGAAACAAGGAGCCGGTTATTCATATGGTGTTTTCCGATGGGTTGGCTGGTATCTCGGTTTTTATCGAAAAAGCGGAAAGCACGACATATATCCATTCCGGATTGTCGGGGCAGGGTGCAGCGCATGTGTATAACCGTATTGTCGACGATACCCTGGTTACTGTGGTTGGCGAGGTGCCGCCGCTGACAGTCATTCAGGTGGGTGATTCTGTTCGGTACGCCGGGAAATAACATGTTAGAGATGCGCGCAATTATCATTCAGGTAGATGGGGAGGAAGCCTCGGTTCAACCCTTGAGTACCGGCGGTTGTGGACACTGCAATAGTGAGGGCGGATGTGGCAGTGGCTCATTGTCGAAGTTGTTCTGCAGTCATAAGCCACGCCATTTTAGAGTGAGCAACGAAGTTCATGCGAAAGTCGGCGACGAAGTTCAAGTGTCCATTCCCGACGGCGTGTTGCTGCGCGGTGCCATGAAGATGTATGTGTTTCCATTAATTCTGCTTCTGGTTGGCAGTATCGCGGGAGTTGGCATGGCGGGTGAGTCGGCTGGACGTGATGTTTATGCAGCGACAGGAGCGGTCATCGGATTATTGCTGGGCTTTATTCTGGCCAGGCTGGCCCCCGGAAGTGCACAGGCTGTCGCTTCTTCCATTGTTTCATCGCGGTCCGCTTCTTAATCATCGATATATCAGGAGGATTGGCATATCATGCTGAGGAAATTGGTGTTTTTTGCATTTTTCGGTTTATTTGCACAGTCGGTAGCCGCTGTTAATTTGCCTGATTTCACCGAATTGGTGGAACAGCAAGGTCCGGCGGTGGTGAATGTGAGCACTACACAACTCATTCGTGCGCCGCAGATGTACCAAGGCATTCCCAATGTGCCGGAGAATGATCCATTCTACGAATTTTTTCATCGTTTTGCGCCGCAAGTCCCACGCGAGCAAGAGTCTCAATCTCTTGGTTCCGGTTTCATCATTAGCTCGGATGGATATGTTCTGACCAACGCACACGTTGTTGATCGCGCAGATAAAATCACTGTCCGCCTGACTGATAAACGTGAATTCAAGGCCAAAGTGATCGGGGCAGACAAACGTACCGATGTTGCTTTGCTCAAGATCGATGCGACTGGATTACCCAAGGTCACGCTTGGCAATCCAGACCAGGTCAAGGTAGGTGAGTGGGTGCTGGCGATTGGCTCTCCTTTTGGTTTTGATAGCAGCGTTACAGCCGGTATTGTGAGTGCCAAGGGGCGTTCCTTGCCGCAAGAAAATTATGTACCTTTCATTCAAACCGATGTGGCGATTAACCCTGGTAACTCGGGCGGTCCACTGTTCAATATGAAGGGTGAAGTGGTTGGGATCAATTCCCAGATTTACAGCCGTTCCGGTGGTTACATGGGGTTGTCGTTTTCAATTCCCATCGATGTGGCGATGGATGTGGTCAACCAGTTGCGCAGCACTGGCAAGGTGACGCGCGGTCGCATCGGGGTGACCATCCAGGAGGTGACGCGCGAACTTGCCGATTCTTTCGGTTTGCCTAAAGTTGGCGGGGCGTTGATATCAGCTGTTGAAAAGGGTGGGCCGGCCGACAAAGCCGGCGTGCAACCCAGCGATGTGATTCTCAAGTTCGACGGTAAGGCGGTGAAGTCATCCGCTGATTTGCCGCGTATTGTGGCAGCCATCAAACCGGGCACCAAGGTCAGTGTGCAATTGTGGCGCAAAGGCACCAAGGATATTTCATTGGTGGTTGGAGAGATGCGGGACGAAGGGGTTGTTGCCCAGCGCGGGGGGCGCAGTGGCGGTAATTCTGCCGGATCCTCGGTAAGTGAGACCCGACTTGGACTGGTCGTCAGCGAGTTGAACGACCAGCAAAAAGCGGAATTGCAAGTTGAAGGCGGTTTGATTGTAGAGGATATGACCGGTTCTGCTGCACGCAGCCAGTTGCAGCGCGGCGATGTGATTCTCGCTGTTGGCAATATTGAAATACACAGCCTTAATCAATTCAATGAGGTGCTCAAGAAGGTTCCACGAGGCCGCAACATCGCTTTACTGGTGCGCCGCAGTGATGGCACAGTGTACGTATCCATCAAGATGGACGAGAAGTAGCCGCATCCTGTAGCTCAGCGTATCCCGTCAAAATCGGCTAGAATTCGCGCTTTGCGAAACCGCCGCTTTTGACGGGATAAATATTTTGAGCCTCATGCAGCATATTCGTAACTTCTCCATCATCGCCCATATCGATCACGGCAAATCAACACTGGCAGACCGCATTATCCATTTGTGTGGAGGCTTGTCCGACCGCGAGATGGAGGCGCAAGTCCTGGACTCCATGGATATTGAGCGTGAACGGGGTATTACCATCAAAGCGCAGACCGCAGCGCTGAGTTACAAAGCGCGCGACGGTCAGGTGTACAACCTTAACCTGATCGATACCCCCGGGCACGTGGATTTTTCGTATGAAGTTTCACGATCACTCTCTGCCTGCGAAGGCGCTTTACTGGTAGTCGACGCCTCGCAGGGCGTGGAAGCGCAGACGGTGGCCAACTGTTACACAGCACTGGACTTGGGTGTCGAAGTCGTGCCGGTATTGAACAAAATCGACTTGCCTTCCGCCAATCCGGAGAATGCCATAGCCGAGATTGAAGATGTCATCGGCATCGGCGCGCAGGATGCCGTGCACTGTTCGGCCAAGACCGGGAAGGGGGTGGAGGATGTACTGGACGCGCTCATCGCGAAAGTGCCGCCACCCAAAGGCGACGTCACGGCGCCCCTGCAGGCGCTGATCATCGATTCCTGGTTCGATAACTATGTCGGTGTGGTGATGCTGGTGCGCATTGTGAATGGCACGCTCAAACCCAAAGACAAGATTCTGCTCATGGCGACGGGCGCGCAGCACTTCGCCGAGCATGTCGGGGTGTTTACCCCAAAATCGCAAAATCGCGAATCGTTGTCCGCAGGCCAGGTTGGTTTTGTAATTGCCGGCATCAAGGAATTGAAGGACGCCAAAGTGGGTGATACGGTCACCTTGGCAGCGAAGCCCGCCAGCAGTCCATTGCCGGGATTCAAGGAGGTGCAGCCGCAAGTGTTTGCCGGACTGTTTCCGGTTGAGTCCAACCAATACGAAGCTTTGCGCGACTCTTTGGAGAAGCTCAAGCTGAACGATGCATCGCTGCAATATGAGCCGGAAGTGTCGCAGGCGCTGGGCTTCGGTTTCCGCTGCGGATTCCTCGGTCTGCTGCACATGGAAATCGTGCAGGAGCGGCTGGAGCGCGAATTCGATATGGACTTGATAACCACTGCCCCGACGGTGGTTTATGAAGTGGTGCAACGCGACGGTACGCTGTTGATGGTGGATAATCCGTCCAAGTTGCCTGATGCATCCAAAATCGAGGAAATTCGCGAACCGATCGTTCACGTAAATCTGTACATGCCGCAGGAATATGTCGGCTCGGTCATCACATTGTGCACGCAAAAGCGCGGTGTGCAGATCGACATGACCTACCACGGCAAACAGGTGTTGCTGCAATACGAAATGCCCATGGCGGAGATCGTGCTGGATTTCTTCGACAAGCTGAAATCGGTATCGCGCGGTTACGCATCGATGGATTACGAGTTCAAGGAATACCGTCCGGCGGACGTGGTGAAGGTGGACATGCTGATCAACGGCGAGAAAGTTGACGCTTTGTCCATCATCGTGCACCGTGCCAACAGCATGTATCGCGGACGCGAGGTGGCGGCCAAGATGCGTGAACTGATTCCGCGCCAGATGTTTGACGTGGCGATCCAGGCTGCTATCGGCGCCAACATCATTTCGCGTGAGAACGTGAAGGCTTTGCGCAAGAACGTGCTGGCCAAGTGTTACGGCGGGGATATATCGCGCAAGAAGAAGCTGCTGGAAAAGCAGAAGGCGGGCAAGAAACGCATGAAACAAGTGGGAAGCGTGGAAATTCCGCAGGAAGCATTCCTGGCTATCCTGCGAGTGGACGACAAATAACCGAATGGGAAGTTGAGATGACCTTTGCCTTGATCTTGTTTGCATTGTTGGTGCTGACCGGCGTGATCTGGCTGCTGGATCGTTTCCTGCTGCGCGCCAAACGTCCTGCGGGCGTGAACGAGCCATGGTGGGTGGAATACGCCAAGAGTTTCTTCCCCGTGATCCTGATCGTTTTCCTGCTGCGCTCATTTCTGGTCGAACCGTTCAAGATTCCGTCCGGATCAATGATTCCGACATTGCATGTGGGTGATTTTATCCTGGTCAATCGCTACACTTATGGCCTGCGGTTACCTATCGTTAACAAGAAGTTCGTCGAAATCAATCAGCCGCAGCGTGGCGACGTGATGGTGTTTCACTATCCGGAAAATCCGTCGGTGGATTACATAAAACGCGTGATCGGCTTGCCGGGGGATAAACTGGTCTATCGCGATAAAAGAGTATGGATTAACGGCGAGGCGCAGACGTTACAACGCGATGGGGACTATCCTTACGTCGAAAGCGAATTGCGTTTTGTGTACACTGAGCGTTATATCGAAAACTTGGGTGGTCGCAAGCACATTGTGTTGCTGAATCCGGAAATGCCGCAGATCCATCTGGGCAATGTGGCGAATTTCCCCCTGCATGAACAGTGTAGTTACACCGAGGAAGAAGTGCGCTGCACGGTTCCTGCCGGGCACTACTTCATGATGGGCGATAACCGCGACAATAGTCGCGATAGCCGCTATTGGGGATTTGTGCCGGATGAGATGATTGTCGGAAAAGCATTCCTGATCTGGATGAATTTCGGCGAAATGAAACGTGTCGGTTTGTCGATAGAATAATTGGAGATAGCAGAAAGGAATGATGATGATGGCATTGGCAGAGAGACAACGTGGTGTCAGTATTGTAGGTTTAGTTTTGATAGCAGCTGGAGTGATCTTTGTTGCGATACTTGGTTTGAAGCTGGTGCCAGCTTATATCCACAATTCCCAGGTTGCACAGATATTTAAAACGATAGCGGGTGATCCGGAGATGCAAAATGCGACGATTGCAGAAATCAAGGCTTCTTACGGCAAACGCGCTGACATCAACTACATCAGCGATATTACGGCGGATGACTTGGAAATCGTCAAGGAAGAAGGTAAGTTAAGCATTAGTGCCAGCTATTCAGTCAAAATTCCACTTGCAGGTAATGTCACCCTGTTGCTTGAATTCAACCCGAGCAGTTCGTAATTTTCCCGATGAAGCACGCTGCGCTGTGTAAACAACTTGGCTATCAATTTGTGCAGTCGCAATTGTTGCAGCGTGCGCTGACCCACCGGAGTTTCAGCGCGTCGCATAACGAGCGGCTGGAATTCCTCGGCGATAGCGTGCTGAACTGCGTCATTGCCAAGTATCTTTATATTGCTTATGCCGATTTGCCGGAAGGCGAATTGTCCCGGCTGCGTTCCAATCTGGTCAATCAGCAAACCCTGGCAATCCTGGCGCAACAACTGAATCTGGGCGAACAGTTGCTGCTGGGTGACGGGGAGCGCAAAAGTGCCGGATTTCGCCGTCCTTCCATTTTGGCCGATGGTCTGGAAGCTTTGTTTGGCGCGGTATTGCTGGACGCGGATTTTACGGCGGCGGAAAAAGTGATATTGGGACTATATGTACCTTTTATCGCGCGAACCGATCTGAAAACACTGGGCAAAGATGCCAAAACATTGTTGCAGGAACACCTGCAAGGCTGCAAATTGGCTTTGCCGCAATACAACGTGCTCGAAATCAAAGGTGAAGCGCATGCACAGATGTTCGTCGTTTCCTGCGAGATTCCACAACTCGGCCTGAGCACCCAAGGCGAGGGGGCCAGTCGCCGCATCGCCGAACAAATCGCTGCCGAGCGCGCTTATCAACGAATCAAAGAAAATCCATGACAGAGTCCCCAAATTTTCACAGCGGTTTCATAGCCATTGTCGGACGGCCCAACGTTGGCAAGTCGACCTTGCTCAACCACCTGATTGGACAGAAGATCAGCATTACCTCGCGCAAAGCCCAGACGACGCGCCATCGCATCACCGGCATTCTCACCGAAGACACAACACAATTCGTTTTCGTCGACACGCCGGGTTTTCAGACCCAGCATACCAATGCCCTGAATCGCGGCATGAACCGCGTGGTGACCAACAGCCTGCGCGAAGTAAATGTGGTGCTGTTTGTGCTCGAAGCGCGTCACTTCGACGAACGCGACCAGCAGGTAATGGAGTTGTTACCGCAGGATCGGCCGGTGATTTTGGTTATTAACAAGGCTGACTTGCTGGCAGACAAAACCGAGCTGTTACCCTTGATCGAAAAAATCTCTGCGTTGCGCCATTTTTCCGCCATCGTTCCGGTCAGTGCCCGTCAGGACAAGCAACTCGATACTTTGCTGGACGCCATTCGCCCGTATATTCCGGAGGGAGAACACTTGTATGCAGAAGACGAGATCACCGACCGTAACGAACGTTTTCTTGCCGCCGAGTTATTGCGCGAGAAAGTATTCCGCTTCACCGGTGAGGAGCTGCCTTACTCGGTCAGTGTGGTGATCGAACAATTCAAACTGGAGGGAAAACTGCGTCGCATTCACGCTGCAATCCTCGTGGACAAGGAAGCGCACAAGGCCATGCTCATCGGCAGCAAGGGCGAAAAGCTCAAAGAGATTGCCACCCAGGCGCGCCTGGATATGGAAAAACTGTTCGACGGCAAAGTATTTCTTGAAGTGTTCGTCAAAGTCCGCAGCGGCTGGGCGGACAGCGCTCACATGCTGAAAACGCTGGGGTATGAGTAACGCGCCATCCAAACAACGCATTCAGGACGAGCCGGCCTTTGTACTGCACAGCTACCCGTTCCGCGAGACCAGTCTGATACTGGAAGTATTCAGCCGTCAGCATGGGCGCGTAGCATTGGTGGCACGCGGTGCGCGGCGTCCAAGATCGGCATTGCGCGGCTTGCTGATGGGCTTTCAGCCCTTGCTATTGAACTGGTTCGGCAAGCACGAACTGCGTACCTTGCACAGTGCCGAATGGCAAGGCGGACAGCCGCAGCTGCAGGGCACGGCGCTGCTATGCGGTTTCTACCTCAACGAATTGCTGCTAAACCTCATGGCGCGTGACGACCCGCATGAAAGCCTGTTTGACTATTACCAGCAGACCCTGCAACGCCTGGCGCAGGAGAACGATCATGCGTTCACGCTGCGCTGTTTTGAAAAACACATGCTGCAGGAACTGGGATATGCACTGTCGCTGGAGAAAGAGGCTGAAGGCGGCAAGCCTATTGTGCCGAACCGGAATTACCGCTATATACTTGAGCGTGGCGCGATTGCAGAAACGGCAGATTCAGCGCAAGGCCTGCCGGTGTCGGGCAAGACATTACTGGATATGGCTGCCGACGATTATCGCGATGTGAACAGCGCCCGCCAGAGCAAACAATTGATGCGTATGTTGCTTGACCATCATCTTGCGGGGAAGATTCTGCACACACGCGAATTGATGAGGGATTTGCAAAAACTATGATCAAACTCGGCCTCAATATCGACCACGTCGCCACACTGCGCCAGGCGCGCGGCTCACGCTATCCCAACCTGGTGCGTGCCGCACTGATCTGCGAAGAAGCCGGCGCGGATGCGATTACCATCCACCTGCGCGAAGATCGCCGCCACATCCAGGACGCCGACGTGGACATTTTGCGCGGCATGTTGCAGACGCGCATGAATCTCGAATGCGCAGTCACCGACGAGATGATCGCCAACGCGTTGCGCGTAAAGCCCCACGATATTTGCCTTGTGCCGGAGAAACGCGAGGAACTGACCACCGAAGGGGGACTGGATGTGGTCAGGCATTTCGACGCCGTACAGCGCGCCACGCAACGTTGCTCGGAGGCCGGCATCCGCGTTTCACTGTTTATCGACGCGGACGAACGGCAGGTGGATGCGGCGAAAAAAGCGGGTGCGCCCGTGATCGAGATACATACCGGAAAATATGCCGATGCCGACAGCATTCCGGTTCACGAACAAGAGTTGGCACGCATTCACCATGCGGCTGTGCATGCGCACACCCTGGGGCTGCAAGTGAATGCCGGACATGGCCTGAATTGCCACAATGTTCGTCCCATCGTCGCGATTCCGCACATGGCCGAACTCAATATCGGTCATGCCATTATTTCCGAGGCGGTGTTCATCGGGCTGGAGCAGGCAGTGAAGAACATGAAGGCGCTGTTAACGGCATGATCTTCGGGATCGGCACCGATATTGTTGCAGTGGCACGCATCGAGTCAGCCAGTGCGCGACACGGCGCGGGTTTCGCTGCACGCATATTGAGCGAACAGGAAATGGCCGAATATGCCACCCAGTCCCACCCAGCGCGATTTTTAAGCAAGCGTTTTGCCGCCAAGGAGGCGTTCGCCAAAGCGACCGGCCACGGCTTGCGCTATCCGGTGAGCTTGAAACGTATCACCGTTACCCATGATGAGCTCGGCAAACCGGCTTTCCTCTTTGACGAAGAACTCTCTGCGCATTTGTCCAAACTGGGTGTCGTACGCCATCACCTGAGTCTGAGCGATGAGCACGACACGGCGGTCGCATTTGTAGTACTGGAAGGAAAAGACTGATGGGGAACGGACCGGTGATGCTGGATGTTCTGGGCAAGACGCTTGCGGAAGAAGATGAAAAGCGTCTGCTTCATCCGCTGGTAGGGGGGGTCATCCTGTTTGCACGCAATTATGATTCGCCAAGCCAGCTCGCCGAGCTGACTGCAAGCATTCATGCCCTGCGCACTCCGCCATTGCTCATTGGAGTAGATCACGAGGGGGGGCGCGTGCAGCGTTTCCGGGAAGGTTTCACCAGGATACCGCCCATGCGCGAACTGGGCAGAGTGTGGGACGAACATCCAAAACGCGCCAGGCATCTGGCGCAACAGGCAGGCTACGTTCTGGCTTCGGAACTGCGTGCCTGCGGCGTGGATTTCAGCTTTACGCCGGTGCTGGATGTGGATTACGGCTCGAGTTCCATTATCGGCGACCGCGCCTTTCATTCCGAGCCGCAAGCCATCGCCGAGCTGGCGCACAGCCTTTTGATGGGCTTGAAGCAGGGCGGCATGCCATCCGTGGGCAAGCATTTTCCCGGTCACGGCTTTGTCACTGCCGATTCGCATCTGGATATTCCCGTGGACGAGCGCAGCTACACCGACATTGAACTGAGCGACCTCATTCCGTTCCGTCAGATGGTAAGTTTCGGCCTAACCGCCGTGATGCCCGCGCATGTCATTTATCCCAAGGTCGATTCCAATCCGGCGGGATTTTCCAGAGTCTGGCTGAAGGATGTATTGCGCGGGGAATTGGGTTTTGAGGGATGCATTTTCAGCGACGATCTCTCCATGGAGGGGGCGACTGTCGCCGGCGGTATCGTGCAGCGTGCCGAATCGGCGCTGAATGCCGGGTGCGACATGGTGCTGGTGTGCAACAAACCTGAATCTGCAGACGAGCTATTGAACGGGTTGAAGTGGGACATGACCGCACAAAGCAAGGCACGGCTGGCGCAAATGCATGGACGCCCACACCCCTGGACGCTGGTGCAATTGCATGAAAATGCTGACTTTGTGAAGGCTTTGCGCGAGGTTGCGGGCATCGGCATGCATGAGGGCGAGTTACCGTTGGTCTAGTAGGGCCTTCCTTTTGTCGTGAAAAAATTAATTCAGGCTTCTCGATTAGGTTTTGAGCGAATATGATAAGGTTCATCCATATCTGAGTATGAGGAGAGAAGAATGCAAAAAGTATCCCGCATGCAGCATCCACTGGAGAAAGACTATTCCCACTTGTCAGTGCGCTACGATTCAGAGCGGAGTGTATTGTGGACACTTCTTGATCCCCAAAATGTCCCCTGTTTCAATCTTGACCTGCTGAGCCAGCTTCGTGCACATCATGATGATATTGAGGCTCATGGAAATCGTCCTCTGGACATAGGTCAAGGGCATGAAGTCCGGTATTCGGTATTGGCTTCGCTTACACCCGGAATTTTCAATTTGGGCGGACAGCTCGCGCTCTTTAGAGAGTTGATTCGAAGCGGCAATAGAGAGGCATTGATGCACTATGCTACCAAATGCATAGATGTAATCCATCAGCGTGTTCATCATTTTGGTTCTCCATTGGCTACCATTACCTTGTTACAAGGCGATGCATTGGGCGGAGGCCTTGAGGCGGCGTTGACAAGCGATGTCATTATTGCCGAGCGGCGTAGCCAAATGGGGTTTCCGGAGATATTGTTCAACCTGTTTCCAGGCATGGGAGCATATAGTCTGGTCGCAAGAAAAGTGAACCCGAAATTCGCCGAGAAGATGATTTTGGGTGGGAAGATGTACAGTGCGGAGGAGTTATATGAAGCTGGCCTGGTCGACATTCTTGCCGAAGACGGCAAGGGGGTCGAAGCGGTTAATGACTACATCAAGAAACAGGAACGACGTTCCAATGGTTTTCTGGCACTTCAGAAAGCACGCCATCGTTTCAGTCCGGTTACGCTTCAAGAGTTGATGGATATTACGACCGTATGGGTTGACGCTGCACTCAAGCTCAATGAAAAAGACCTCAAGGTGATGGATCGTTTCGTGCGCTCACAGGAAAAACTGTTCCTGCAACCGCAAATCCAGCCGTTGCAGGTTTCCAACGTTGCCTGAACTTCATAGGGTGGCCTGATTGGCACCGTTCAGGTAACGCAATAGAGAAGCATGGGTGGCCGGGTAGCAATCCAGCAATTGATTCATAAAGTCTGCGGCCGAGAGTCCCAGCTCAGTATCGTTGAGTGCCAATATCTGGCTACAAGCTGTGAACAACACTTCAGCTCCAACGTTTCCAGAACTTCCCTTCAAAATATGCGCCAATTCCTTGAATGTGGCGTACTCCTTTTTATTCAGTGCCATGCGCATGGCTTCAAGCAACTTGTCGGTTTCGGACAGGAAGCCATAGATTACCGTTCTCAAAAATTCTTCCTGATTCCCTCCCAGTAGCGCCAAGTGGTGTAGCGTGGTTTCATTGATAAAACCGGATGTATATTGTTGCTCGGGCTGGCGAGCATGAAGAGCAAGCTCTGGAACATCGGTCTTGGTCGGAGTCAACGTCAGGCGAGCAACGGTATCCAGCAGCGTCAATGCGTCAACGGGCTTGGTCAGGTAGGCATCTATATGGGCGCGTTCACATTCTTGCCTGGCTTCAGGGGTGGCGTTTGCGGTCAGGATAATTACCGGTGTTTCCAGTGGCTGTCTGGACAGAGCACGGTGGACCTTGACGACTTCAAGTCCGCCCATTTGCGGCATGTTCATATCCATTATCAACAAGTCATATCCGTGCTCTTCCAGTTTATCCAGCGCCTGCTCACCGTTCTCCACCAAGTCGACCTTGTGATTTCCGTGGATCAGGATTTTTTCGATGATCTGCCGGTTGGTGCTGTTGTCTTCGGCGACAAGTATCCTCACACCGCGCTTGTTTGCCGTGCTGCGCTCGTAATGTTCCTTGAATGAAATAACACCCTCGGATGCACGTGGCGCCATGATTCCGTGCAGGGCGTTGAACAACAATGTTTTGTCGAGTGGGGTACGCAACAGGCACGAGTATCCGGCATCAAGATAGTCTTTCTCGCTATGGTTGTGCAAATCCGGGTTGATCAGGATCGGAGATAGTTTTTCTTGTCCTTGCAGTTCATGAATATTCGCGGCGAAGTCTATTGCGGTCATGCCGATGTTCTGGGGGACGCACAGGATTGCCAGATGGTCAGGTCGGGTGACATCCTTATTGATCAAATAGGTGAAGAAATGCGTTAACGATGCGGCATGTTCACAACGGATCCCCCACGTGTTTGCATAACTGGTGACGGCGAGTTGTTCGTTAAGTGGCAAGCCGATGGTCAGCAAGTACAGTTGTTCCAGCGCAGGTTTGGAGACACTGAGAACGGTAGCGGGTTGTTTGTCGAAGGGAGCCTCGAACCAGAAGATACTGCCGATGCCGGGTTCGCTCTGCACGCCCATTTTGCCCCCCATTAACTCAACCAGTTGCTTGGAGATGGTTGTTCCCAGTCCGGTACCACCGTAGATTCGGGTAATGCTCTGATCGGCCTGGGTGAAGCTCTCAAAAATCTTCGCTTGGGATTGCGATGAAATGCCGATGCCAGTATCGATTACCTCGAAACGCAGAAGAGTACGTTGATCATCCTGCAGTGGGGTGCTGATTCTGAGCTCGACTTTCCCCTTGCTGGTGAATTTTATAGCGTTGCCTATCAGGTTGATGAGAACCTGCTGCAGATGCAGCGGATCACCTTGCAGCAAAAAGTAAGTTTCGGGCGTGAACCGGACGGATAGACCAATCTCTTTCTTTTCGACTTGGGGCAAAAACATTTCCAGTGTGCTGTTGACCAGTTTATGCAGATCGAAATCGACTTTTTCAGAGACCAGTTTCCCGCTCTCGATTTTTGAAAGGTCAAGGATGTTGTCGATCAGCTTGAGCAGGAGGTGCGCCGATTTTTTCAGTGCCCCCACCAGATCCTTTTGCTCGTCGTCCAGCCGCGTAGTGATCAACAGGTCGCTGGCGCCGATTACGCCATTAAGAGGAGTGCGCATCTCGTGACTCATGTTTGAAAGAAAATCACTCTTGGCCTTGCTGGCTCTTTTGGCATCCTCCAGGGCATGGTTCAGTTGATTGCGCAGCTTAAGAATGTAAGGAGGAATCAGAAGCAGTGTGAGCATCAAGCCTAGAGACAGACGCGGATTCGACTGCCAATAGCTATTTAGCAGTACGACAAGAGTGAATCCGATAATACTGCTCACATAAGAAGTAATGAGAGACCATGCGCCGAATCGGATTCCATTGCCGACGATCACCCAAAGATAGATACCAAAAAATATTGGCCCGGTTTCTTGGGAAATATACATCACATACGAAGTTGCGCCCAAGTCGCAAATCATTGTCAGAAAGACCCTGCGTTTCGATTCATTTGGTTTGAACAAAACGTATGCTGCTAACAATACCGAAAACACCAGATAGCTGGTGGCAAAATAGATTTGATGATTGGAAATCGATTCCGGATTCCCCAGCAAGAGTTCGATGAATAGATAGGCAAGTATCAGTGTGGTGAAAACGATCCTTAGCAAAATCTGCTCATGTTCTCCGCTTTTCAGACGGACCTGTTTGGCGAAGTGAAGAAGGTGCTCTTTCATTTCCACACCTGTCCTTTCTGTTCCGGCGACACATCCTGCAACTGCTGCTGGATCAGGCTGATCTTGCTGAATTGCATCATGAATGCTTCCACGCAATTTGGGTCGAAGTGCTTGCCTTTGTTGGAATAGATGTAATCCAATGCTTCCTGGTTTGACCAGGCTTTTTTATAGGGTCGCTCGGAGGTCAGGGCGTCGTAAACATCTGCTACCGTGACGATACGTGCATCGAGCGGGATGGCCTTGTCTTTCAGGCCGTTCGGATAGCCGCTGCCATCGTAGCGCTCATGGTGTGAAAGCGCGATCTCGGCGCCGAGGCTGATATATTTCGAGTGGCTGCTTTTGAGGATGTGGTAGCCGATCAGGGAGTGCGTCTTCATGATGGAAAACTCCTCGTGATTCAGCTTGCCCGGCTTGAGCAGGATATTGTCCGGGATGCCGATCTTGCCGATATCGTGCATGGGGGCGGCCATTTCGATCAGGCTGCAGCGATTCTCGTCCAATCCCATCCCCTCGGCGATCAGGCGTGAGAAACGGGACATGCGCAACACATGGTTGCCGGTATCCGAATCCCGATACTCACCCGCCTTCGCGAGGCGGAACAGCGTCTCCTGTTCGCGCTCCAGTATCCGCCGTGTGGCATCGGATACGGCTTTTTCCAATTCCTCCGAACGGCGCATGACATCCATATGGTGCATGTGCAAAGCAAGCAGATTGCGGCAGCGTATCTGGCATTCGTAATGGTTGAAAGGTTTCGACAGGAATTCGGTGACGCCGACTTCCAGCGCCTTGTAGCGTATCTCGCTTTCATCCGACACGGTGACCATGATGATGGGGACATGCTCCAGATGCGGGATATGCCGGATTTTCCTGACGGCTTCCAATCCGGACATCTCGTCCATCAGGTGGTCGACCAGAATCAGATCCGGCTGGTTGAGCCGCAGCCAGTCCAAAGCCCCCAGGGGAGATGCGAATGACTGGACCGAAACCTCTTTTTGCAAGCCCCGTACGATCTTGTCGAGAATGATGCGGCTGGTGAATTCATCGTCTATGATCACGATGTTCGGGTGCGTTGCGGCGCCGGTATTTTGTCCGATAATTTCGAATGCCATGATGGTTGTTCCTTTATAAACGGATCGTGGGATACTTCGCCACATCGTTGGAATGCGGTGTTTGGGTGCGGCGTGGCTTGTGTTGGGGCTGGTTTACGTATCCAATCAACGCTAGTAGAGCCTTCCCGGCTTGTTTCGTCAACTACCAAAATGACCGAAAGAGCACCCTCCCGGTTGGCGACACAGGCTCGCAAGGCGATAAGTCCTGCCATTCTAAGCATGGATTTGAGATAATTCACGCGAATTTCCTACACGGAACACCCCTCGGTATTCAAACATGAGTGAATTTCAGTTAAGCCTGTTGACCATCGGTATCATCGTTGTGGTGGGGGTCTATCTTTACGGCTTCTGGCAACAATGGCGATATCGCCGCAGCCGGGGCGAATCATTCAAATCGCAGTTCACCGAATCATCCGTTCAAGTCGCGCCAAACAAGGCGCGCAAAATGGATACACAGCCTGAGGAACCGCGCGATCCGCTACTCGGACTTGAGGGTGGCTCCGACAGTAGTGTGGCGGACGAAGTCTGCGGTCTGCTCAACGATGCCACCGATTATGTGGTCACATTCCTGCTTAAACACCCGCTGGCGCCGGATGCACTGGACGCCTTGTGGCAACGCCGTTTCGATTTCGGCAAAAGCGTCCATGCGTGCGGGCTGAATACCGGCAGCGGCCTGTGGGAACGGTTGATCCCGGATAGCGAACAGACCTACCGTGCGTTCCGCCTGAGTTTGCAACTGGTGGACAGGGCCGGCGCCGTGAGCGAAGTGCGATTGGCCGGATTCAGGGAACTGCTCACCGAAATTGCCAGACAACTGCAGGTTGAGGTGCGACTTCCCTCCGTGGAAGAAGCCATGCAACGCGCCCGGGAACTGGATCGTTTCTGCGCCGATGTCGATCAGATGATCGGCATCAACCTGTTGGCAGGCGTTGACCGGAAACTGTTTGGAACCGAAGTGTCGGCCGTTGCGGAGCGCCTGGGGATGAGCCTGCAGTCCGACGGCACTTTCCATCTGGCGGATGAATTCGGCGTGACCCTGTTCAACTTGAGCGCCTCCGACGGTACCTCCTTCCAGCACCATACCCTCAACCAGACGCGCGTGGACAGCCTGACGCTGCTGCTCGATATTCCCCGCGTGAGCGAACCTGTCCGCTGCTTCGACAAAATGGTGGCGCTGGCGCAGGAATTGTCGAAGACATTGCGCACGATCCTGGTGGACGATCAGCGCGTGGCGTTGAGCGATGGCGCCATCGCGCAGATACGCGCACAAGTCGCCGCCACCGAAGAACTCATGCTGGTCGGGCACATCACACCGGGCAGCGCGCAAGCTTTGAGGTTGTTCGCCTGATGGTCAGTCAAGAAGCAACACGCCGCGCTGCCCAGTTGCGCAAACAAATCGCGGAATACGACTACTGGTATTACGTGAAAGACGCGCCGCGTGTTCCCGATGCGGAATACGACAAGCTGTTCCGCGAATTGCAGGCGCTCGAAGCGCAGCATCCCGGACTGCTGAGCGCAGACTCGCCCACGCAACGCGTCGGTGGCAAGGTGCTGGATGGTTTTGCACCAGTACGTCACGCGCTGCCCATGCTTTCCATCCGCACCGAGACCGACACCGAATCCAGCGGTGCGACCAACTTCGACACTCGTGTTCGAAACGCGCTGGGGTCGGCGGACGAGATCGAATATGCTTGTGAACTCAAATTCGATGGCCTTGCCATCAACCTGCGCTACGAGCACGGAGTGCTGGTGCAGGCGGCCACGCGCGGCGATGGCGAGACCGGAGAAGACGTGACGCAGAACGTGCGCACCATCCATTGCATTCCGCTGCACCTCAAAGGTTGCGATGCCGAGGTGCTTGAGGTGCGCGGCGAGGTATACATGTCGCGCAAGGATTTCAACCGTTACAACGAAAAACAGCGTGAGTTGGGATTGCCCACACTTGTCAATCCGCGCAACGGGGCTGCGGGAAGTATCCGCCAGCTCGATCCGACACTCGCGGCGAAGCGTCCGTTGTCATTCTTCGCCTACGGCTTGGGCGAAGTGCGAGGTTGGGATTTGCCTGCCACGCACAGCGCCATCCTCGACGGCCTGCAAGCGCTTGGCGTGCCGGTGTGCACCGACCGCGCCGTGGTACAAGGAGCACAGGCGCTTGCGGAGTTTCACCGGAACATCGCTGCCAAACGCGATGCGTTGCCGTTCGATATCGACGGCGTAGTGTACAAGGTCAACAGTCTCGCTTTGCAAAAGAAACTCGGCTTCGTCTCGCGCGAACCGCGTTGGGCGGTGGCGCACAAATATCCGGCGGAAGAACAACTCACTGTTCTGCGCGACATCGAAGTGCAAGTCGGGCGTACCGGCAAACTCACTCCGGTGGCCAAGCTGGAGCCGGTGTTTGTCGGCGGCACCACGGTGAGCAATGCTACCTTGCACAACGAAGACGAAATTCGCCGCAAGGACGTGCATATCGGCGATACCGTGATCGTGCGCCGCGCGGGCGATGTGATCCCGGAAGTGGTTGGAGTGTTGCAGGAGCGCCGGCCGGCAGGAGCCAGGCCGTTTGTCATGCCGGCGCTATGCCCGGTGTGCGGCAGCAAAGTGGTGCGCGAGGAAGGCGAGGCGGCCGCACGCTGTACCGGCGGCCTGTTTTGTCCCGCGCAGCGCAAGCAAGCCATCCTGCATTTTGCCGGACGCCGCGCGATGGACATCGAGGGGCTGGGTGACAAGCTGGTGGATCAACTGGTGGATGGAAACGTCATCCGCAATCTTGCCGATCTGTACGACCGGAACATTATCAACCTGCAGACGCTGGCCGGGCTGGAACGCATGGCTGAAAAGAGTGCGCAGAACATTGTTGATGCGCTGGAAGAGAGCAAGCACACCACGCTTGGCCGTTTTATATTTGCGCTCGGGATACGCAACGTCGGCGAAAGCACGGCCAAGGACCTGGCGCGACACTTCGGAAAACTGGACGCCATCATGCAGGCCGGAACAGAGCAATTGCTGGCTGTGCCGGATGTGGGGCCGATTGTGGCGCAGAGCATCGTGGATTTCTTTGGTGAAACGCACAATATTGAGGTCGTGCAGCAACTGCGTGAGCGCGGAGTACATTGGGAAGAACATGAGGGTGTCAGTAACCAGGTATTGCCGCTATCGGGCAAGACCTTCGTTTTAACCGGAACACTCGCCAGCATGGGGCGCGATGAGGCAAAATCGCGTCTGGAGGCGTTGGGTGCGAAAGTGGCCGGTTCGGTTTCGAAGAAGACCGATTGTGTCGTGGCAGGCGAGGAGGCAGGTAGCAAATTGATTAGAGCGCAGGAATTGAATGTGCCGGTTTGGAACGAAGCGGAATTAATTCAACAATTGAAAGAGTGCGAAAAATCATGAAGAAGATTACCAAAGCAGTGTTCCCGGTAGCCGGTATGGGCAGCCGTTTCTTGCCCGCCACCAAGGCCACGGCCAAGGAAATGCTACCCGTCGTCGACAAGCCGCTGATCCAGTATGCGGTGGAAGAAGCAGTGGCGGCAGGCATTACCGACATGGTGTTCATCACCGGGCGCAACAAGCGCGCGATCGAGGATCATTTCGACAAAGCCTACGAACTGGAAGCAACCCTGGAAGCGAGCGGCAAACTCAAACTGCTCAGTTATGTGCAGGAAGTCGTCCCCAAAAATGTCAACTGTATCTACATCCGCCAGGCCGAGCCGTTGGGGCTGGGGCATGCCGTGTTGTGCGCCAAACCGGTTATTCAGGACGAGCCGTTTGCGGTGATCCTCGCGGACGATCTGATCGACGGCGAGCAGGCCATCATTCACCAGATGGTGGATGTGTTTGCCAAACATCAATGTTCCATCCTCGGCGTGCAGGATGTGCCGCGTGCGCATACCAAACAATACGGTATCGTCAGCAGCACCAATCTGGAAAAGGATATCGAGCGCGTGAATGGCATCGTCGAAAAACCGAAACCCGAGGATGCGCCTTCGACGCTGGCAGTGGTCGGGCGCTATATTCTTACGCCGCGCATCTTCCATCATCTGGAAAATATCCAGCCCGGCGCCGGTGGCGAGATCCAACTCACCGACGGCATTGCCGCACTGATGCAAGAAGAACAATTGCTGGCATATCGTTTCAAAGGAACCCGCTACGATTGCGGTTCCAAACTCGGTTATTTGAAAGCACAAGTCGCGTTCGGGCTGATGCACGAAGAGTTGCATACCGACTTTGCCGCATACCTGAAAACAGTCGTTTGATGCTTGGCAACCGGCAAGCGCGAACCCTGCTTGAGGAGGCAGAACTCATCCGCTCTGCAGACGAAGTTCAGGCTGCAGTGCGGCGCGTGGCAGATGCGGTCAACGCAACCCTGGCGGATCAGCATCCGCTGGTGTTGTCGGTCATGGGCGGTGCGGTGGTATTTACCGGACAATTATTGCCATTGCTCGATTTTCCGCTGGACTTCGACTACCTGCATGTCTCGCGTTACGGGAATGAAAAACAGGGCGGAACGTTGCACTGGAAGGTTGCGCCGCGCGAGAATGTACGCGGCAAAGTCGTGCTGGTTCTGGACGACATCCTGGATGAAGGCGAGACCATGCATGCGATCAAACAGCGTGTGATGGAACTGGGCGCAACGAAATGCTATTGCGCCGTGTTCGCCGACAAGGAAAAAGGCATGGACAAACCGCTCCGTGCCGATTTCGTCGGCATGGAATTGCCGAATCGTTTTGTATTCGGTTTCGGAATGGATGTGCATGGTGCGTGGCGCAATCTGCCCGCGATCTACGCGTTAAAGGAAAGCTAATATGCTGGCAATTATCGGCGGTACGGGTCTCACCCGGTTGACCAACCTTATCATCACCCACCGGCAAGTGATGCGCACGCCCTACGGCGAGCCTTCCGGTCCGGTGACCTTCGGCACCATCAACGAGCACGAAGTCATGTTCCTCGCGCGCCACGGATACGGACACACCATTCCGCCGCATGACGTGAATTATCGCGCCAACCTGTGGGCGTTGCGGGACCAGGGTGCAAAGCGCGTGATTGCGGTGACCTCGGTCGGCGGCATTCGTTCCGACCTGACGCCGGGAACATTGGCGGTGCCGGACCAGATTCTCGACTACACATTTGGACGCTCTTTTACCTGTTTTGACGGTAAAGACAAAACGGTTACGCACATTGACTTCACCAGGCCTTACAACGAAAAGTTGCGCCAACAGATACTGGCTGCGGTGAAGCGCGCAGGCGAGACTTGCGTGGACGGTGGCGTGCATGCCGTTACGCAGGGACCCCGGCTGGAAACGGCGGCCGAGATCAATCGACTCGAACGCGACGGGGCCGACATGGTCGGCATGACGGGCATGCCGGAAGCTGCACTGGCCAGAGAGCTGGGGTTGGCCTACGCCACCATCGCCGTGGTGGTGAACCACGCTGCCGGACGCGGCAACAGCATTGATGGTATCCCGCTGGAAACCATCGGCGCGGTGATCAATCCGGCGATGGAGCGGGTGAAGGCTATCCTTGAATTTGCGGTGTCCAGCGATGGCGATTAACTTGAGCATCGCACAGCGATATGTTTGCTCCCTCGCCCTTTGGGTGAGGGAAAAGGATATGGGTCATGTCCGTTAGAGAAGTCTTGCACATGGGTGATGCGCGCCTGCTGCAGCGGGCGGACGAACTGCGCAAGTTCGACACGCCGGAGCTGCACACCATGCTGGCCGATATGCGCGACACCATGCATGCGCTGAATGGTGTCGGCCTGGCCGCGCCGCAGATCGGGGTGGGTTTGCGTGTGGTGATCTTCGAGGTGGCGGGTAATCCGCGTTACCCCGAGGCCGAGGCGGTGCCGCAAACGGTGCTGATCAATCCGGTCCTGACGCCGCTATCGGACGCGATGGAGGAAGGCTGGGAAGGCTGCCTCAGCGTGCCCGGCATGCGCGGCCTGGTGCCGCGTTACAAGCATCTGCGCTACCAGGGGCGCGACGAATTCGGGGCGATCATCGACCGTACGGTGAGCGGTTTTCATGCGCGCGTGGTTCAGCACGAATGCGACCATCTCGACGGTATCCTTTATCCCATGCGCATCCGCGACCTGAAAGATTTCGGTTTCAACGAAGCCCTGTTTCCCGGCGAGGAAGTGCGGGACGAATAGTCAAGCAGTCCGCTTCTGTGTACAGTTGCACTTTAACCAAGTCGGTGCCAGGCTTCGGCCGTCGTGCTAAAGTGCCGTCAAGCAAGGACATCAGGGGGTTGCGATGGAACGTACTTTGTTGCTGGTTGACGACGAGGAAGATGTTGGCGCGGCCCTGGAGCGACTGCTCAGGCACGACGGCTACAAGATTCTGCGTGCAAGCAGCGGCCAGCAAGGCCTGGAAATTCTGGCGCAACACGAGGCGGGTGTCGTCATCTCGGACCAGCGCATGCCCGGGATGTCGGGTGTGGAGTTCTTGACCCGGGTCAAAGAACTGTACCCGGATACGATACGCATCGTACTCAGCGGGACGGGTGATTTCGATACGGTGACTGCTGCCATCAATCAGGGCGCCATTTACAAGTTCTTTACCAAGCCGTGGGACAACGACGTATTGCGCGTCGATGTGATGGAAGCATTCTGGCGCCAGGAACTGGTGCGGGAGAAGGGGCAGCTGTTACAGCAAATCCAGTCGGCCAACGAACTGCTGGCGCAAGTCAACCTCGATCTGGCGGCAGCGATGGAACTCAAAGACGGCCAGATCGACCGCGCCGTCCATTACGATGCGCTGACCAATCTGCCCAACCGCCTGCTGTTTCTCGACCGGCTCGACCAGGAGCTCACCCGGGCGCAGCGCGACAAGAGCATGATGGCAGTGTTATCGATCGACCTGGACCGTTTCAAGCAGGTCAACGACTCGTTCGGCCATCCGGTCGGCGATCAATTGCTGCAGGCCGTGGCGGAACGGCTCGGCAGCCAGATCCGCGCGTGCGACACCGTGGCGCGCATTGCCGACGACGAATTCTGTATTGCAGTGACGGGGGTGAAAACCACGCACGCTGCCGGGGAGGTGGCGCAGAAGCTGCTGGATGCTTTCGCACACAATCCCATATCCATCATCGACAGTGAAATTTTCATCACGCTCAGCATCGGGATCAGCATTTATCCGGTCGACGGATTGAATACGACGACATTGCTGAAGAACGCTGATGCGGCCCTGCATCAGGCAAAGAGCGAAGGCCGCAATAATTTCCAGTACTACGCCGAACAAATGAATGCAACGGCATGGCAACGGTTGAAGCTGGAAACCGAATTGCGCCGGGCGCTGGAGCGCGAAGAGTTTGTGCTTTTTTACCAGCCCAAGGTGGATATGGACAGCGGGAAAATCGTCGGTGTGGAAGCCTTGCTGCGCTGGCAAAGCCCGCAACGCGGCCTGGTGGCCCCCGGCGAATTTATTCCGTTACTGGAAGATACCGGCCTGATCCTGCCGGTCGGGGAGTGGGTGTTGCGTGCCGCCTGCAAACAGGCGCGTTCCTGGCAAGCCGCCGGTATTCCGGACGTGCATATCGCGGTCAATCTATCCACGCTGCAATTCAAGCAACCGGATTTTGCCGGTCTGGTGCTGGGCATCCTGAAGGAAAACGGGCTGGATCCGGCATTGGGAACCATTGAGCTGGAATTGACGGAAAGCCTGCTGATGAACAATGCGGAAAGCGCGGTCGAAACGCTGCTCAATTTGCATGCAGCGGGAATACAGTTCTCCATCGACGATTTCGGCACCGGCTATTCGAGCCTGAGCTATTTGAAACGCTTCCCGATCAACAGCCTCAAGATCGACCAGTCTTTCGTGCGCGACCTGTCCAGCGACAAAGAAGATGAAGCGATTGTGGCTGCAATCATTGCGCTGGGTCACAGCCTGGGATTGAAGGTCGTTGCCGAGGGGGTGGAGACGGAAGCGCAACATGAGCAGTTGCGCAATAAAGGCTGCAATGAAATGCAGGGATTCCTGTTCAGTCGCCCGGTGCCCGAATCTGAAATGACGTATCTGCTGCAAAACGGCGAGAAACTGCAACTACCTCTGGAGGCGTGATGGAGCGCACACTGCTGCTGGTCGACGACGAGGAAAACATCACCTCCGCACTGGTGCGGCTGTTGCGCCGCGACGGCTATCGCATCCTGAGCGCCAACAGCGGGGAAGCCGGGCTGGCGTTGCTGGCGCAAAATGAAGTCGGCGTCATCATTTCCGATCAGCGTATGCCGGAAATGAGCGGGGTGGAATTCCTGAGCAAGGTGCGCGAAAACTATCCGGATACCATACGCATCGTCCTGAGCGGTTACACCGAGCTCAATTCGGTAACCGATGCCATCAACCGCGGCGCGGTCTACAAATTCCTCACCAAACCATGGGAGGATGAGCTGCTGCGGGCCAATGTGGAAGAGGCATTCCAACGTTACGAAATGAGGATGGAGAATGCGCGGCTGGCGCGGGAACTCGAGGATGCAAATGACGAGTTGCAGCAAATAAACCGCGAGCTTGAGCAGCGTGTGGAGGAGAAGACAGACGAAGTGATGCGCAACCTGAACATTCTCCAGGTATCGCAGGAGGTGCTGGAACATTTGCCGGTGGCGGTTATCGGTATCGGCGATGACGGCGTGATTGCCATCGCCAACCGCAATGCCCATCGTCTGCTTACGGGAGACGGAACCAGGCCTTTGCTGGGCGAGATGGCTTCGGATGTTATCCCGGCCGAATTATTGAATTGCATTTCCGACCAAAATATCCCCCGACCCGAATGCAAGCACAAGTGCATACTGGGCGATGGAAAACCGGCCAATTGCTGGTGCAGTCCCATGGGGGAAATTTCATCATCAAAAGGTGTCGTGCTCGTGATTGATGCCGACAGGTAAGGCGGATTCTCCTTGTTAAGGAATATATGCCAACCACAATAGACAAAAAAACGATCCTGGACAGACTGCACCAGCTTCCCGCCATGCCGCAGGTGGTGCAGGAAGTGATGGGCAGTTTCAAGGATCCCAATGTCGGCAGCGCCATTCTCGCGCACAAGATCGAGCTTGATCAGGGCTTGAGTTCCAGGGTATTGCGGGTCGCGAATTCCTCGTTTTACGGCCTCGCACGCAATGTCGGCTCGATACAGGATGCGGTCACCGTGCTGGGGTTTGACACCGTCCGCTCGCTGGTAGTGTCGGCAGGATTCATGCATGCCTTCTTCGAAGCCGGCTCGGATGATTTGTTTGACCGCCATGCCTACTGGATGCGCAATTTCCGCGTGGCGACGTACACGGAAGCACTCGCGCAATGTCTGGGCGGGATGCGGCAACTGTCGTTTACCTCCGGCCTGTTTCACGATGTTGGTCAACTGGTGATGAGCATCTGTGCCACGGAAAAATTTGCCGAGATACTGAAACGGCAGAAAGCGACCGGATCGAGTCTGGTCGAGATCGAAAGAGAAATGCTGGGCTTCGACCATGCCGCAATCGGGGCGGAAATGGCCAGACGCTGGAACTTCCCGCCCAAGATCGAACATGCCATTCATTACTGGCGCACGCCGGAGAGCGTGTCGTTCGAGCCGATTACCGGGATGGTGCACGTGGCCGTGCGGATCGAGAACGGCCTGACCGGCGATGACCTGATAAACCACCTGCCCAAAACACTGTGTGACCGTTTGCAACTCAGCTGGGAACGCATCGAACCCTGCATGCCGCAGCGCGATGAGCTGGATGCGGCGGCCAACCTGATGTTGTCCGCGTAGGACACATGCACTAATTGAATTCGGTGGAGATGCACATGAGTGAAAAGCAGGAAATTCCGGCATCGCAGTCTGAGCCAGAGCCAAGTGCGGCGCTGCTGTTCGTGGATGACGAGGTGAACGTCCTGTCATCCCTGAAGCGTTTGTTTCGCCCGTTCGGTTACCGCATATTCACCGCGGAGGGCGGAAAACAAGCGCTGGAAATCATGGCGCACGAGTCCATTGACCTGGTGATTTCCGACATGCGCATGCCGGAAATGAACGGCGCGGAATTCCTGCAGAAAGTCAACGAAATGTGGCCGGAAACGGTACGCATCCTGCTGACCGGCCATTCCGAGATCGGCGCAACCATCGATGCCATCAACAAGGGGCATATCTACCGCTACCTATCCAAACCCTGGGAAGACAACGACATTGTCCTCGCCATCAAGCAGGCTTTGCGCCAGAAGCAGTTGGAAAAAGCCAATCAGGGGCTGGAAGAATTAACGCGCAAACAGAACGAAGAACTCAAGGATCTGAACGCCAACCTCGAACAGAAAGTCAAGGCGCGCACCGAGGAGGTGCGCCAGACCATGGGTTTCCTGGAGGTTGCACACGAGAAACTCAAGAAAGGTTTTATCACTTCAATCCGGGTGTTTTCCAACCTGATCGAAATGCGCGAAGGCGTCATGGCCGGACACTCGCACCGGGTGGCCGAACTGTCCAGGGCGATCGCGCAACAAATGGCGATGCCGGAGACCGAAGTGCAGGATATATTTCTCGCCGCGCTGTTGCACGACGTCGGCAAGATCGGGCTGCCGGATTATCTGCTGGAGAAGCCGCTTGCAAACCTGACCGGCGAAGAACGGCTCGAGGTGATGAAACACCCGGTCAAAGGACAGACTGCGTTGATGGCGCTGGAACAATTGCAGGGCGCGGCGAAACTGATTCGCAGCCACCATGAACATTTCGACGGCCTGGGTTTTCCGGATAAATTGCACGGATTCGAGATTCCGCTTGGCGCGAGAATCATCGCGCTGGCAAACGAATACGACGCGGCACAGATTGGCACGCTGTTGAACAAACGCCTGAAGCAATCCGATGCGGTGCTCTATATCCAGGAAGGAAGAGGGCGGCGCTATGATCCGGCAGTGGTGGATGCGTTCATGAAAGTGATGGGCGCGAGCAGCACGGTTCAGGCAATTCAGGAAATGGCGGTCAATTTGGGACAGGCCAAGTCGGGCATGGTGCTGTCCCGCGACTTGATCAGCAGCCACGGTGAATTGCTGCTGTCGAAAGATCACCGCCTGGATGCGTCCCTGATTGGACAGATCAGGAGCTTCGATCAGCTCGGGGATAAACTGATTATTTACGTATATGACAAGAAGTAGTACTTGGCGCAGCGATTGATAGGCTTTACGACAAAGCATTTTCCGTGAAAAAACCCAGGGGCCGTACATTATGAAACTTGAACAGCAATACTGGACAGGCAGTGAAGGCTGGCAACAGGAATCTGCGGGGATATTGGATGGCGACGCATCTTTGGTGCTGGTTTTCGGTGCGACCCCATTGGTGGGTGATGCAGGCAGGATGGATGAGGTGCGTGCACGCTATCCCGGCGCCCACCTGATCGGTTGTTCCACGTCGGGCGAGATTTGTGGTATCCGCGTACGCGACGATTCTCTTGTTGTGACGGCAGTGCGGTTTGAGCATACCGGACTCAAACTGGTGCATGAAGTCGTCGGCGAGGGAGGTGACAGTCTGGAGGCAGGAAAGCGCTTGGCGCAGGCACTTCCGCAGCAACAGTTGGTGCATGTCTTTGTTCTTTCCGACGGACTGAAAGTAAACGGTAGCGAGTTGGCCCGTGGCTTGCGCGAACATCTGCCGGAAGGAGTGGCCGTCACCGGCGGGCTGGCGGGGGATGGCACCGCCTTTCAACAAACACTGGTGAGCGCGGATGGCGCAGCCTGCGAAGGCGTGATCGCCGCACTGGGTTTCTATGGTGAGCGCCTCAAAGTTGGCTACGGTTCTCTTGGCGGATGGGATTCATTCGGCGCGGAACGTCTGATCACACGCTCCAAAGGCAATGTTCTGTATGAACTGGATGGACATTCAGCGCTCGAGCTCTACAAAAAATACCTTGGTGAAAATAACGCCGGACCGGCCGAAGCGTTGCTGTTTCCGCTGTCATTGCGTTCGGGTGAGGAAGGTTTTGGACTGGTGCGTACCGTGATGTCGATCAATGAAGAAGATCAAAGTATGACTTTTGCCGGTGACATGCCGGAAGGGGGTTATGCGCGGCTGATGAAGGCAAATTTCGACCGCCTCATCGATGGCGCCGAAGGTGCAGCGCAAGCAAGCCACGAAATGCTTGGCTCGGACGAGCCGGAGCTGGCATTGCTCATCAGTTGTGTCGGACGCAAACTGGTGTTGAAGCAGCGCATTGAGGAGGAAGTCGAGGGGGTGCGCAATGTGTTGGGAAAAAACACGGTGCTGGCAGGTTTTTACTCCTATGGCGAAATATGTCCTTACGGTGCCATCACCGGGTGCGAACTGCACAACCAGACCATGACGATCACCACTTTTTCCGAGCGATGAATTGTGCATAAACTGCTCGAGCGCCAGATCAAGCGACACCTTGGAGACACGGCAACTGTACCGTCTGAACTGGCGAAGTTCATCGCAGCCGTAGACGATGCCTATGCCAGTGCCGACGCCGACCGCCTGATGATCGAGCGCTCACTGGATTTGATGTCCAGGGAGTTGACCGAAGCCAATGCCGGTTTGCGCAGCGAATTGGCGGAGCGCCAGCGCACCGAACAGGCTTTGCTGAAAGAAAAGGATGAGCAGCGCAATCTGATCAGGAAACTGGAAGATATACACAGCCAGCTGTTGCAATCCGAAAAGATGGCGTCGATAGGCCAGTTGGCTGCCGGCATTGCGCACGAGATCAACAACCCGATAGGTTATGTGTATTCCAACCTGGGGACGCTGGAAAAATACGTGCAGGATGCTTTTCACATGATCGAGCTATATGAGCAGGCAGAAGCCGGGATCACCGACCAGGAAGTGTTAAGCGGGATTCAGGCGGCCAAAAAAAAACTGGATTTTGCATTTCTTAAATCGGATCTGCGGGCGTTGATGGGCGAATCGAACGAAGGCATTGTCCGTGTCAAAGCAATCGTGCAGAACTTGAAGGATTTTTCGCACGCGGGCACCACCGAAGAATGGCATTACGCCAACTTGCACCAGGGGTTGGACAGCACACTGCTCATTGTCAACAATGAAATCAAGTACAAGGCCGAAGTCGTCAGGGAGTATGGAGCAATTCCCAATGTGGAATGCCTGTTATCCCAGCTCAACCAGGTATTCATGAACCTGCTGGTGAATGCCGCGCACGCCATCCAGGAACGCGGCATTATTACTGTCCGTACCGGCTGCGAGGGCGAAGAAGTCTGGGTGGAAATCGCCGACACCGGACAGGGTATTCCGCCGGAAAATTTGCAGAAAATATTCGATCCGTTTTTCACCACCAAACCGGTCGGCAAAGGGACGGGGCTCGGGCTGTCGGTGTCTTATGGAATAGTGCAGAAACACCACGGGCGAATGGAAGTGCAAAGTGAAGTCGGCAAGGGCAGCACGTTCAGGGTATGGCTGCCGGTGAAACAGCCGTAAAATAATTCAGGGAGGCAAAGCGAGGAATCAGGCTTGAGATTATTGTCTTTCTTCAATTGCGGTCTTAATTTTGACATAAGAAAGCCGATATCAAAAAGATAGTGCTCAACAAGATGGGACAGGGTATTGAAAGTGTTGCAGAAAGTGAAAGGTGAATACAATGCAAACCGCAACTGAAGAAAAAATCGAGGCGTTTGTCTGGGATGCCAAATACAACACCGGTGTCGACGTGGTGGATCAACAGCACCAGAAGCTGGTGGAACTGGTCAACGGCCTGGGCGCCATCAGCGCACATCTCACCAGCACCGAAGCGCTGGGGCCCATCCTGACCGAACTGGCGAATTACACGGTGTATCACTTCAACACCGAGGAAGACCTGATGAAGCAGTACGAGGTCGATGCAGACCATCAGGACATTCATATCAAAGCGCATAAGCACTTCACCGACCAGGTCATGGTTGCCGCGAAAATCCTGATGGGCAGCACGGACGTGAACAGCCAGCTCGTGGCGCCGTTGCTGAAATACCTGACCAACTGGCTGGTGCAGCATATTCTGGGTTCGGACGCGCGCATGGGAAAGGAAATCCTGGCGTTGCAGGCGGGCCAAAGCCACGAAGAAGCAGTCCGGACAGCGAATGCTTTCATGTCCCAGTCGGCCAATGTGCTGATGGAAGCCTTGAACGAAATGTACGGCAAGCTTGGCGACAAGACGCTGGAGGTTATCCAGAAAAACCAGGAACTGGAAGCGGAGCACGAAGCGTTGCGCATATTGAACGAGCAATTGGAACAGCGGGTCAAGGAACGAACCTCGGACCTGGAACAAGCCAATCAGCATTTGCAAACCAACAATGTTGAGTTGAAGCAACTGAACGAGAAGCTGGAATCCGCCCAGACCCAGTTGCTGCAATCCGAGAAAATGGCTTCCATCGGTCAACTCGCCGCCGGCGTCGCCCATGAGATCAACAATCCCGTCGGGTTCGTGAATTCCAATCTGGGGACGCTGGGCAAATATATTACGAGCATGTTTAGCGTGATCGCCGCCTATGAAACAGCAGAAGCCAGGGTGGGCAGCAATACCTGTCCCGAAGTTTCCCAAGTCAAGAAAACCGCAGATTTCAATTACCTGAAGGAAGACATCCCCAGTTTGCTGAAAGAGTCGCAGGATGGTTTGGCTCGGGTCACGCGCATTGTTCAGGATCTCAAGGATTTCTCGCATGTGGACGAGAGCAACTGGCAGCACGCCAATCTGGAGCAAGGCATGGACAGCACGCTCAATGTTGTGGCGAACGAGATCAAATACAAAGCCGATGTGGTCAAGCAATATGCCGGGTTGCCGGACGTGGAATGCATGCCGTCCCAGCTCAACCAGGTTTTCATGAACATGCTGATGAATGCCGCCCAGGCGATTGATCAAAAGGGAACCATCACTGTTCGTACCGGCAAGAGCGGGGATGAAGTGTGGGTGGAAGTGGAAGACACCGGCAAAGGCATTGCGCCCGAGAATCTCAATCGTATCTTCGACCCGTTCTACACCACCAAGCCAATCGGCAAGGGGACCGGCCTGGGCTTGTCGCTGTCGTACGGCATCGTCCAGAAACACCACGGGCGTTTCGAAGTGAAAAGCCAGGTGGGTAAGGGTTCCACTTTCCGGGTATGGCTGCCGCTACGGCAACAACAGGTGGAAACGGTTTGAATCACTTCGGGTAAATCCCCCGTAGCTTGCTGCGGGGGGCTTTATTTGAGGCGGCTGAACGCCATGAACAGTCATATCCCTACCGGTGGTATTGTCTTGAACTGCAATTTCAGCGAGACGGTGATAGTGATGTTGGTGTAAAGTTTGCGCAGTGCAAAAATAAGAAGAGGTTGAAATGAATAAACCCGTCATCAACATAGCCGATGTTGAATTGAAACCGCGCCCCTCCGGCTTTGCCCCCACAGGTGGATCTCCAGAACGTTACGAATCGCGCATGGGCGCGATCGGCAATATGCTGGATTCGAGAAGGCTGGGTTACAACATCACCGCAGTCCCACCCGGCAAGCGCGCATTTCCGCCGCACAATCACCAGATCAATGAGGAGATGTTTTTCGTGCTGGAAGGCACTGGCGAGGTACGCATTGGCGAGACGGTCTATCCGATCCGTCCGGGAGATATTGTTGCATGTCTGGCGGGTGGTAAAGAAATGGCACATGTCGTGACCAACACCGGAAACACCGAATTAAAATATCTTGCGATCAGTACGAGAATTTCGCCTGAAACTTGCGAATACCCGGAAACCGGGAAATATACTGTCTTTTCGGAAAAGCCGGTCGCACCAGGCACAAAGCCTGACAATCCCGGCGATGCCGGTCGAGAAGGCGCGGACGTCAATTTCTGGGAAGGCGAATAACGCCGCTCACATTAATGCTGATCGAAGGCGCAACACTCCTGCCAATACGTTGTCAGTAGCAGGCGCATAGCATTCTCCTGCCGGATGTCCCGGCGCGACAAACAAGGAGAAGAACATGTCCGACACGATTGAACTGGTGCGCTTCCGCCTCAAACAAGACAAGACCGCTGCCGACTGGCTCAAGGCCAACGAGAAGATCAACGACTGGATCAAGGTACAACCCGGCTTTCGCTTCCGCAGCCTGTCCGAGACCGACGACGGCGAGTGGATAGACATGGTGTACTGGGAGAACCTGGAAGCAGCCAGAGCGGCCGGGGCGAAGTTCGGCGACGAGGTGGCGCCGACCTGCGAACCGCTGATCGAGATTGGCAGCGTCGTGGTCAGCCACAGCAAAGCGCATGTGATGCAGCGCGGTTGAGGAGGCAAGCGATGATCAAGATCAGCATCCTCTACCCCAACAGTGGCCGCTTCGACATGGACTATTACCTCAACAAGCACATGCCGCGCTCCATCGATCTGCTGGGCAAAGGCAAAGGCTATCGCGGCGTGTCGGTGGAGCGCGGACTGGGCGGCGCGACGCCCGGTTCGCCGCCGGCCCATGTTGCCATGTGCCACTACCTGTTCGATACTGCCGAGGACTTCATGGCGGCGTTTCTGCCGTATGCGGCTGAGTTGCAGGGCGACATGCCGAACTACACCGACATCGCGCCGATCATTCAGGTCAGCGAGGTGGCGATCAGCCGCTAAGGGATAATGCCCGCATCTGGCGGGCAAATAGCCCTGAACCACATAACCGGAGTTGAACATGAGCATCGATCGCGTCACCAAACTGCTTGAAGATATCCGCCTGTTGAGTGAAGACCGTTTCAAACTAGTCCAGTCACTAAGAAAACTGATCCTCGGTCTGGAGGGCATCAGCGAAGAGGTCAAATACGGCGGGATACTGTTCGCCGAGGGCAAGCCGTTCTGCGGCATCTTCTCGTATGCCAACCATGTCTCGCTGGAGTTCGGGGCGGGGGCAGCGTTGCCGGACAAGCACAAGGTGCTTGAGGGGGAAGGCAAGCTGCGCCGTCATATCAAGCTCACCGCGATCCGGGATATCGAGAGCAAGCATGTGCGCGAATATCTTGTCCTTGCGCAGAAGGCGACAAAAAAGCCCAAGCCGTAATCCATGCGCAAATCCGAACGACTCTTCCAACTGGTCACCCTGCTGCAAGGTCGCCGCACGGCGATGACCGGGCAGGCATTGGCGGAAGCGTTGGGTGTGGGCGTGCGCACGGTGTATCGCGACATCCAGGCACTGGTGCTTTCCGGCGTGCCCATCGACGGCGAGGCGGGGGTGGGCTACCGGCTGCGCAAAGGCTTCGACCTCCCGCCGCTCATGTTCGAGATGGACGAGGTGACTGCACTGCTGGCGGGCAACCGCATGGTGCAAGCGTGGACCGACCCGGCACTGGCGGAGGCGGCGAGACGTGCGGAAGCCAAGATACTGGCCGTGCTCACGCCTGCCATGCTCAACGAAATCTCGCGCCTGCCCTACCGCATCCCGAATTACTCCTATCCGGAGCGCGAGACCCACGGCCTGCTGCGCAAGGCTTGCGAACTGCGGCTCAAGGTGAAGATCGGTTATCGCGACATGAAAGAGCAGGAAACCGAACGCACGTTGTGGCCGCTGGGCCTGGTGGGTTGGGGCGACCACTGGACCCTGCTGGCCTGGTGCGAACTGCGCGACGAGTACCGCAACTTCCGCTTCGACCGCATCCAACGCATCGACTGCCTGCCCGAACATTATCCGCAGCACCCGGAGCGCAATCTGGAGCATTACCTCACTCAAATCGTCGGCGTCGAGGACGAACAGAAACCCGCCTGAAGGAACCGAGATGGAAAAGACTTCCCGCCTGAAACGTGAACGCTACCCCATGCCGGATTTCATCCGTGAGGCATTGGCAGCGAAAAAACTCACTGCCGCCTACGACGCCCGCCCGCCGTATCAGCGCAATGACTACCTCGGTTGGATCACGCGCGCCAAACTTCCGGAAACGCAACAGAAGCGGCTGGCCCAGATGCTGGATGAGCTGGCGAAGGGGGATGCGTATATGAAGATGGCATATCGCGCGAAGACATGAATTCCGAACCGGAAGGCAATAATACGTAGGGTGCGCTTGCGCACCAGATTGGAGAATATCAGCGGTTTGCCGGTGCGCAAGCGCACCCTACGGGAAGTGCCCTGCAATCGGTAAACTATTTCGTGCTCGGATGCACCATCTCTGCAGGTATGACCCAGCGCTCGAAATCTTCCGCCGTAACATAGCCCAGCGCCAGCGCCGCCTCTTTCAGTGTGCAGCCGTCGTGGTGCGCGCGTTTGGCGATCTCGGCAGCACGGTCGTAGCCGATGTGCGGCGTCAGCGCAGTCACCAGCATCAGCGAACGTTCCAGCAATTCTTCAATGCGCGCGCGATTGGCCTCGATGCCGCGCACGCAATATTCCTCGAAGCTCGCCATGCCGTCGGCCAGCAGCCGCACGCTTTGCAGGAAATTGTGCGCAATCATCGGGCGGTACACATTCAGCTCGAAATTGCCGGAGGCGCCGCCGATGTTGATGGCGACATCGTTGCCGAACACCTGGCAGCACAGCATGGTCAGTGCCTCGCACTGCGTCGGGTTGACCTTGCCCGGCATGATCGAACTGCCCGGCTCGTTTTCCGGAATGCTGATCTCGCCCAGCCCCGAGCGCGGGCCGGAGGCCAGCCAACGCACATCGTTGGCGATCTTCATCAGCACCGTGGCCAGCGTCTTGAGCGCCCCGTGCGCCGCGACCAGCGCGTCGTTCGCGGCCAGTGCGGCGAACTTGTTGTCGGCACTCCTGAACGGCATGCCGCTGCTGCGCGCCAGCTCGCCGGCGACGCGGTCGCCAAAATGCACATGGGTATTCAGGCCGGTGCCCACGGCGGTGCCGCCGATGGCGAGCTGGTACAAAGACGGGAGCGTGGCGCCGATCACCGTTTCCGCGTGCTGCAACTGCGCAACGTAACCGGAAAACTCCTGCCCCAGCGTCAGCGGAGTGGCATCCTGCAAATGCGTGCGGCCGATCTTGACGATATCCGCGAAAGATTCTGACTTCTGTTGCAACGCGCCGCGCAAAACGCCCAGCGCCGGAAACAAACGTCGGACCAGGGCGGTCGCCGCGGCGACATGCATGGCAGTGGGAAAGACATCATTCGACGACTGGCCGAGATTCACGTCGTCGTTGGGATGAATCTTGCGTTTGCTGCCGCGCTCCCCACCGAGCAGTTCCGAGCCGCGATTGGCCAACACTTCGTTCATGTTCATGTTGCTCTGCGTGCCCGAACCGGTCTGCCAAACCGACAATGGAAATTCATGCGCATGTTTTCCGGCCAGTATTTCGTCGGCAGCCTGCACGATGGCAATGGCCTTCTCCTCTTTCAACAAATCCAAACCGAGATTGACCAGTGCGGCAGCGCGTTTGATTTCCGCCAACGCAACGATGATCTCGTCCGGCATCTTTTCCCTGGAAATGTGAAAGTATTGCAGCGAGCGCTGCGTTTGCGCACCCCACAGCCGTTCGGAGGGGACTTCGATGGGGCCAAAAGAATCGCGTTCTGTTCTGGTGGTCATGATATCTCTCCCGCTAAATTGAACTTGCTGATTTCAACGCGCGCAGGATTTCACGCATACAACCGGAATTGCCTCTGTAGGGTGGGCACGTTTTTGGTGCCCACGCGGACAGCATCAAGCATATTCCAATTTCATCATCCCTGTCTAACCGCGTGGGCACAAAAACGTGCCCACCCTACTTGGCTATAACTTTCGGACCGTTTACGTTACAAATTCCAATCAAGTTTGTTGACGGTTCCCCCTAAATCAACGTGCATGTGGTGACGCTCAAGAGTAGTAGTTGCAGTATTCATAAGAGTAATAGCAGTCGATTAGTTATCCGAAAAGGAGAAGCCCGCTTTCGCGGGCTTCTAGTCTTTTTGCATTGTAAACTGAACGCTTACGCCATCCCCACCAGTTCCTTCAACACAAACGGCAGTATCCCGCCGTTCTTGTAGTAGTCCACCTCGATCGGCGTATCAATGCGCAGCAGCAGGGAGACGCTTTGCTTGCTGCCATCCTTGCGCGTGATCGTCAGCGTCACATCCTGCTGCGGTTTCAGGTTGTCGTTGATGCCGATCAGGTCGAAGGTTTCGTCGCCGCTCAGGTTCAAACTGACTGCGCTGTCCCCGCCCTTGAACTGCAATGGCAATACGCCCATGCCCACCAGGTTGCTGCGGTGGATGCGCTCGTAGCTCCTGGCAATCACGGCTTTCACGCCGAGCAGTTGCGTGCCCTTGGCGGCCCAGTCGCGCGATGAGCCGGTGCCGTATTCCTCGCCCGCGAAGATCACGGTCGGCGTGCCGTCGGCGATGTATTTCATCGCGGCATCATAGATTGCCACTTGTTCGCCCTTGTACAGCGTGTAGCCGCCTTCGACGCGCGAACCGTCTTCTTTGGGCGGCAGCATCAGGTTCTTGATGCGCACGTTGGCGAAGGTGCCGCGCATCATGACTTCGTGGTTGCCGCGGCGCGAGCCGTAGCTGTTGAAGTCTTTCGCGGCCACATGGTGTTCCTGCAAATATTTACCGGCGGGCGTGGTGGGTTTGAAGCTGCCGGCGGGGCTGATGTGGTCGGTGGTGACCGAGTCGCCCATGAGCGCCAGCGCCTTGGCACCTTTGATATCGCCAACCTTGGGCGTGGCGGCGTCGAAGAACGGCGGACGCGCGATGTAGGTGGAATCGTCCCACTGGTAAAGCTCGCCGGTGGGCGCCTTGATGGCGTTCCACAGCGGCAGGTCTTTGGTCAGGTCGGAATACAGTCTGCGATACACGGCCGGGTCGGCGGCGTATTTCATCACCGTCTGCACTTCCGCGCTGTTGGGCCAGATGTCCTTCAGGTAAACGGGCTGGCCGTCCTTGCCCGTGCCCAGCGGTTCGGTGTCGAGGTTGATATTCATCCGGCCCGCAATGGCGTAAGCCACCACCAGCGGCGGCGAGGCGAGGAAGTTGGCCTTGATGTTGCCGTGGATGCGCGCCTCGAAATTGCGGTTGCCGGACAGCACAGCCGATACGATCAGGTCGTTCTTGACGATGGCGTCTTCCAGCATGGCATCCAGCGGGCCGGAGTTGCCGATACAGGTGGTGCAGCCGTAAGCGGCGAGGCCGAAGCCGAGTTGTGCCAGCGGCTCCAGCAAACCGGCGTTGGTCAGGTATTCCGTCACCACGCGCGAGCCGGGCGCAAGCGAAGTCTTGATGTGCGGTTTGACGCGCAAGCCTTTTGCCACGGCCTTTTTCGCCAGCAACCCCGCCGCCAGCAGCACGCCGGGGTTGGAGGTGTTGGTGCAGCTCGTGATGGCGGCGATGAGCACGTCGCCGTGGCCGATCTCGAGCGGGGGCAACATTTCGTCTGCCGTTTCGCGGCGCACCGAGGCAGTGGGGTGTTCGTCCGCCATCGCCATTTCCGTGTTGTATTTCGCGTTGTCCTGTTTGCCGCCGCCGGAGATCGGGATGCACACCGCGTCGCTGCGGTCGGGCAGGGCGGTGGTATAGCGTTTGCCCAGTTCGTCATGCGGCTTGTTGAAGCCGTTTTCCGCGACAGGTTTGCTGAACAGAATGTTGAATGTCTCTTTCATCCTGGACAGCGCGATGCGGTCTTGCGGACGCTTGGGACCCGCCAGCGAGGGCTCGATGCTGGCCAGGTCGAGTTCGACAATACTGCTGTAATCGATGCTGCCTATTTCAGGCACGCCAAACAACCCTTGTGCCTTGAACCAGGACTCAAAGGCATCCACTTCGTCGTCGGTGCGTCCGGTGTTGCGCATGTAATCCACGGTGACGCTGTCCACCGGGAAGAAGCCCATGGTGGCGCCGTATTCGGGCGCCATATTCGCAATCGTGGCGCGGTCGGGCAGGGTGAGGGCGGCGGTGCCGGCGCCGAAGAATTCGACAAACTTGCCGACGACTTTTTCCTTGCGCAGCAACTCGGTCACACTCAGCACCAGATCGGTTGCGGTCACGCCTTCGCGCAATTTTCCCTTGAGATGCACGCCGACCACGTCCGGCGTGAGGAAATACACGGGCTGTCCCAGCATGCCCGCTTCCGCCTCGATGCCGCCCACTCCCCAGCCGACCACGCCGATGCCGTTGATCATGGTGGTGTGCGAGTCGGTGCCGACCAGGGTATCGGGATAATAGACGCCGTCTTTTTGCAGCACGCCGCGCGCGAGGTATTCCAGGTTCACCTGGTGCACGATGCCGATGCCGGGCGGAACGACCTTGAAGGTGTCGAACGCCTGCATGCCCCATTTCATGAAGCGGTAGCGCTCGTTGTTGCGCTCGAATTCCAGTTCCATGTTGAGCTTCAGCGCATCGGGGCGGTTGAAATAATCCACCTGCACCGAGTGATCCACGACCAGGTTCACCGGCACCAGCGGTTCGATGATCTTCGGGTCCTTGCCCATTCTGGCGGCGGCGTCACGCATGGCGGCGAGGTCGGCCAGCAGCGGTACGCCGGTGAAATCCTGCAGCACGATGCGCGCCACGACGAAAGGGATTTCCTCGGTGCGCGCCGCGATCGGCTGCCAGTTCGCCAACTGGCGCACATGCTGCTCGGTGACTTTCTTGCCGTCGCAGTTGCGCAGCACCGATTCCAGCACGATGCGGATGGAGACCGGCAGACGCGAAATCTTGCCGATGCCTGCTGCCTCCAGCGCGGGCAGCGAGTACAGCGTGGCTTTTTTTCCGCTGGATTGGGTGAAGGATTGGCGGGTATTGAAGAGGTTGTGTGACATGGTTGTCTCCGAATCGACAGGATGCGTAATTATAGAAGGTTGCAGGCACGGGGTGCTGCGCGATTGCATCTGATCGAATCACAGCCAGAGTGGTTTTTCGGGTGGTTCCTTCGGTTGTTTATTTTTGTTACGGATTCCTGGTCAGCTTGGCGCGGATATTTTGCAATACCGTGATAGCGACAGCGATGTCTTCCTTGCTGGTTCCGTCCAGAATCTCTTTGCGCAGTTCGGCCGCACTGCTGCGAATCCGCTCCACCGCCTTTTTGCCGGTTGCCGAAAGACACAGGTGTTTGACGCGCCTGTCCGTTTCACTGGTGCAGCGCTTGAGCAGCCCTTCCTGCTCCATATGATCGACTTGCTTGACCAGGGTGGCGGCTTCTATACCCATGTGCTGCGCGAGTTCGCGATGCGTGCAACCGTCATGGCGCGAGAGATGCAGCAGCAACAGCCAGCGCGAATGCGAAAACCCCAGCGGGCGCAAGCGCCTGTCCAGTTCGGTGCGCCAGACATGCGCGGTCTGATGCAATGATTCTGCGAATTGTTCGTCCTGCGGTTTCATGAGTTCGTTGGCTTTACTAATAGTTAGCTTGCTAAGTATTCTCTTACAGGCGGGCGGATTTGTCGAGTAAACGTATTGCGGCAAGGGTTAAAGCGCGCTGCTTACGACGGCCTGCAAAGCGGCGTCGTCCAGGCTGTCGAGCTGGAGCACCTTGGCGCCTGGTAGCCGGGTGAAGTTATGGGCTGTGGAGCGAAGATAGGCGGGGTCGTAATGCTGGACCAGCAGTTTTTCCACCAGCACGGCCCATTGCCCTTGCTCCGCCAGTTGTTGCCAGTGATCGAGCACCTGGCGACCATGCAGCGGGAGCAGCGGGGTGAGGCGTTCGACGAGCAGCGCCGGGTCGCTCAAAAAGTGCCGGTAGTCTTCCATGAGCAATTGCACGCGCGCGGCAACCGGCGCTTCGATGGTCAGGCATTCCGAGGCGCGCATCTTGTTCAGCAGCGCTTCCGGCGTGTTGATGAGGCCGATCTTCTTGCTCTCGGCCTCCACGAACACCGGACGCCGTGGATCGAAATGGCGCAGCACATCCCACAACCGGCTGTCGAACATTTTCTGGGCAGGTTGTACCTCGTCCGGAAGATTGCCGAGCAGTGAACCGCGATGCTGTGCCAGTGCTTCCAGGTCGAGAACCTGTGCGCCCTGTTCATGCAGCACGCGCAGCAGGCGGCTCTTGCCGGAACCGGTCGGGCCGCACACCACACGGAAATCGAGTGTGTCCGGAATCCTTTCGATATCTGCCAATACCCGGCTGCGGTAGGATTTGTAGCCGCCGTCCAGTCTGCCGACCGACCAGCCGACCTGCGCCAGGATATGCGCCATCGCACCGCTGCGCTGGCCGCCGCGCCAGCAATACACCAGCACCTTCCATTGTTTGGGTTTGTCGCTGAACAGGTTGTCCAGATGATGAGCGATATTGCGCGCAATCAGCACGGCGCCGTGCTTCTTGGCTGCGAAGGGAGAAACCTGGGTGTACAGCGTGCCGACTTCGGCGCGTTGCTCGTCGTCCAGCACGGGCGCGCTAATCGCGCCGGGGATATGGTCTTCGGCGTATTCCGCCGGCGAACGCACATCGACGATTTCGTCGAAATCGGACAATTGTGATACGGTGGCGACCCTCGGATTTTGCATGGATTGTTTGTGAAATTTATTTAGCCACGGATGAACACGGATTTACACGGATGAAAAGCCAATTCATGGGCACTCCGAAAATCGGGCGGAATTCAATAGTGCATGGTTCTGGGTATATCCGTGTTTCATCTGTGTTCATCCGTGGCAGATATGGAATTTAAATATGAAAGAAGCAATAAAACTTACTCAGTATTCCCACGGCGGCGGTTGCGGCTGCAAAATCGCCCCGGCTGTCCTGTCCGAGATGCTGGCCTCGCTGCCCCTGCCGCCATCTTACCCGAACCTGATGGTCGGTACCGAAAGCAGCGACGACGCGGCAGTGTATAAACTCAACGAATCGCAGGCTATCGTCGTCACCACCGATTTTTTCATGCCCATCGTGGACGATGCGCGCGACTTCGGGCGCATCGCCGCCACCAACGCGCTGTCCGATGTGTATGCCATGGGTGCGACGCCCATCCTCGCCCTGGCCGTGGTCGGCATGCCCATCTCCAAATTGCCGCAGGACACCATCCGCGACATTCTTGCCGGCGGCGCCTCGGTCTGCGAAGCGGCCGGCATCCCGATCGCGGGCGGGCATTCCATCGACGCGCCCGAGCCGATTTACGGCCTGGTCGCCGTGGGGGTGGCGCATCCCGACCACATCAAACGCAACGACCGCGCGCAGGACGGAGATGTGCTGATTCTCGGCAAACCGCTGGGCGTGGGTGTGCTAAGCGCGGCGCTGAAGAAAAACGAACTGGATGCCGAAGGCTACCGGCAGATGGTGGATACCACCACGCAACTCAATCGCGTCGGCGCGACGCTGGGCGGCATGGCTTGCGTGCATGCGATGACCGACGTTACCGGCTTTGCCCTGCTGGGTCATTTGCTGGAAGTATGTCGCGGCTCGAAGCTGGGCGCGGAACTGGATTTTGCTGCGCTGCCGTTTTTGCCAACAGCATTACGTCTGGCCGAGCAGGGTTACAGCACGGGCGCCGCAGATCGCAACTGGGCCAGTTATGGCGCAAGCGTGGATTTGCCGCAGGACTTTCCGGAGTGGCAGCGCAAACTGTTGTGCGACCCGCAAACCAGCGGTGGACTGCTGGTGGCGTGCGAGGCGAACGAGGCAGATTCGGTATTGGCTGCTTTTCACGCGCAGGGTTTCGCCGCTGCGTGCGTGATCGGAAAAATGGATTCAAAGATAGCGCAAGGTAGTATTCGCATCCTTCGTCGCTGATAGGGCAGGCGCCTTGTTCAGCATGGCGACGATATCCAGATGTTGGGCCTTGATGGCGAGATCCATCGGGGTGCTGCCGTCCTGATATTTCGCATAGGGATTGGCGCCTTTTTCCAGCAGCAGTTTGACGACTTCGGTATGCCCGTTGTTGGCCGCCTTGTGGAGTGACGTCCACCCGTCGCTGGTGGTCAGGTTTACGTCAGCGCCTTTGAAAATCAGATAGGCGCAGACGAGCAGATGTCCCCGGGTGGCGGCCTGCATCAATGCTGTCCAGCCGTACTGGCTTGGCATATTCGGCTCCGCACCTTTGTCGACCAGCATTTTCACCATATCGATATGGCCGTTGTACGCCGCCCAATGCAATGTTGTGTAACCGTTCTTGTCCTGGGTCGAAATTTTTGCGCCGGCCTTGATCAACAGTAATGCGGATTCCATGTTGCCGTTGAAAGCCGCGACCATCAGCGGTGTCCAGTTGCGATCGTCGCGCACTTCCAGGTTGAAACCGCAGGAGAGGAACACCTGGATAGCATTCTGGTTGTTGTCCTCGACCGACTTCAGCAGGCCATTGGCGCTGAATTCGTAGCCCATCTGTTCAAGCTCGTCGCGCTTGTATTCCGGAATGTCTTCCCACGGTTGAACGTCTTTGTCTGCGTTGTTCTGCTCGTGAAGATAGTTGCTGAGACGGATGATTTCCATCGCGGCATCGGGCGGGAAGCCCTGGCGTTCGCCGACCCGCTTGTCGACCATCAGGTCTTGCAGATAGGTTTCGATATGCGGCGTCTGCCACAACTCGAGCAGTTTGTTGAACACGCGCGGGAATTTTTCTTCCAGCAGATGCGGGTAGACGTCTGCATTGCCGTCGAGCAGGTTTAATAGTCTCTGGTTCATTGATCTTGATACTCTTCGGCGATTTGCCGAAACTCCTCCTGGATTGCCTCAAAAGCATCGCTCACTGCGGGGTCGAAATGCTCACCTCTTCCAAGCAAGATGTGAGCCACGGCTTCTTCGTGCGAAAACGCTTCCTTGTAAATCCGGCGGCTGATCAGCGCATCGTACACGTCGGCCAGCGCCATGAGCCGTGCCGAGATGGGAATATCTTCCCCCTTTAATCCCAGCGGGTAGCCGCTGCCGTTCCATTTTTCATGGTGGCCGGTGGCGATCTCGCGGGCGATGTGCAGAAAACGGTTGGGGGTGGGCAGTCCGCTCTCCGCCGTCGCAATGGCGTTGCCGCCGAGCAGCGGGTGCATTTTCATGATCCTGAACTCTTCCGGGGTGAGCTTGCCCTGTTTGAGCAGAATGGCATCCGGAATGCCGACCTTGCCGATGTCGTGCAGGGGCGCGAGTTTGTATAGCGACTCGATATTGTCTTCGGTCAGGAAGTTCTTGAATTTGGGATGGCTGCGCAATTGCATGGCGAGCGCGCGAATGTAGTGCTGCGTGCGCTTCAGGTGATTTCCCGTCTCGTTGTCGCGCGTTTCCGCCAGCGACGCCATTGCCATGATGGTTGCGTCGCGTATCTGCGAGACTTCAACAGTTTTGTGCTGAAGCTGCGCGGTGCGTTCCTGCACTTTCAATTCGAGCGCGTCGTTCATTGTTGCCAGTTGCTGTGCCAGCGATTCGTTTTCGAAACGCTGCCGCAGCGACAGCAGGATGAACTTGTTCAGGAAATGTCCCGAGCTCAGCATCACGATCAGGAACACCAGCAACATGCTGCCCAGTGCGGTATGCACTTCATCCTGCTCCACCAATACCCGGAAAATGAGCGGCAGCATCAGGCCGAGCAAATAGGCGAAAAATGCCGGCGGATGCATCGCGTTCATGGTGGTGGCAGCCCCGGCGAGACCGAGCATCGCACACACCAGCAGCACCTGCATCAGCAACTCATGCGGGAAAAAAAACAGGGTGCCGAAGCCCCACATCATGCCGATGACCAGCGCGAAGGAGAAGAAATGACTGCTCCAGCTTTCACACTCTTCGATGGTGCGGGTGTCTTCCCGCTTATTCAGCCAGGCCACAATTTCGGCGGAATGCAGCAGATAGACGACGGTCAGCCACAGCAACAAATGGCGGTGCGGAGAGATATCCCACATCATGCCCACGAACAGCGGCTCGATAAACATCTGTCCCGCCAGCATCAGCGGATACAAACGCAAACGCGCACGCAACTGTTCCGCGCGCATCGGGAGATTGCTCTCGTCGATGCTGAACCGGAGATTGTCGAAGATGTTGTTCAGGTAAGCCATTGTTGCCGCTTGTTCTTGATTGATTTGACGACAGTGGACAACAAACCCAAGCTGTCAGTCAACTATTCTTGCATGATAAACCCATTGTTGGAGAATGCTGCCGGGTCGCGCAGGTATAATGCCCCGAAAAATACAAGGCAGGCGCATGCCTATCGGGCGGACTGAGGAGAAGAGATGTTGAAACATAGCAAGGGCGATGACTTCGCCACCGATTGGCAGAACCTTCACCAGCAGATGACCGGCGTGATGCGGCAACTTGTCAGCGACAAGGTGGATAGTCATGCGGGCGACCTGGCGAGCCTGTTTTATAACTACATGGAGGCGGACAAGGAAGCATCGCCTTTCCTGACCCACGACCTGGTTACCCAGCGCCTGCACACCTCCATGCAGGGATGGTTGCGCGAGCTGTTCTCCATGCGGCAAAAAGACCCCAAGGAAATATATCAATACCAGTGCCATGTCGGCGTGGTGCATGCGCGCATCCAGATTCCCATTTCGCTGGTGTTGCGAGGAACGCGCTTGTTGAAGCAGGCCATTACCGAATTGTTGGTGGAGACGGAACTGGATCGCATCGGGCTGGTGCAGGCGACACGCTTCGTTTCCGAAGTGATGGAACTGAGCATGTCCGCGATGACCGATTCCTACATCATCAACATGGGCAAGAACGTGCGCACCGACGAGTCCTACCGCATGTTCGCGCTGGGACAGAACATGCTCGCCGAACGCGAGCGGCAGCGCGCCGCCCTGTCGGAATGGACGCAACACATTTTGTTGCACTTGCTGGGCGATGGCGGGGCGGATGTTCCCGCCATGCGCCATTCCGAATTCGGCATGTGGTTGCAACACAAAGCCAGCATCATTTTCCACGACGCGCCGGAACTGGAGCGCATACGCGTCTGTGTTGAAACGCTGGAGCGCAAACTTTTGCCGGGTTTGATCGAGAAACGCCGCAACGGGGGCGATGCGCGCGAGGCGATGAAACTGGTGGAGGCGGACATCGGCGAAGTGAAATTCCTGCTGACCGGACTGTTCGACCGTTTCATCGAAGTGGAGAGCGGGCGCGACACGCTGACGCGGTTGTTGAATCGCCGCTACCTCCCTACCATATTGATGCGCGAGGTGGCGCTGGCCAGGCGCAGCGACGTGCCGTTTGCCGTACTGTTGCTCGATATAGACCACTTCAAAAATATCAACGACACGCACGGCCACGACAGCGGCGACCTGGTGTTGCAACAGGCGGCAGACCTGGTGACCTCCTGTGTACGTGTTGGCGATTTCATTTTCCGCTATGGCGGCGAAGAATTGCTGGTTGTACTGGTCGAGATCGATCTGGAGCAGGCGAAATATGTGGCGGAAACCGTTCGCGCGCGTTTCGCTGCCGAACCCCTGCGCGTGAGCGACGGCAAGTCCATGGAGGTCACCGTGAGTATCGGCGTGGCGGCCTACAGCGGGCATCCCGACTATGAAAAGATCGTCAAGGAAGCCGACGACGCGCTGTACCGGGCCAAGAAGAATGGGCGCAACCGCTGCGAAGTGGCTTAAGCCGGTTTGAAGAACGCCACCGCTTCCGCCGCATCGCGCGTGCGCCTGAACGGCGGCAGGCTCTGCCAGATGCGCTTGCCGTAATGTTTTGAAATCAGGCGCGGGTCGCAGATCATCAATACACCGCGATCAGTCTCGTCGCGGATCAACCGTCCCGCCCCCTGTTTCAGATTGATGATGGCGCGCGGCAACTGGAATTCCATGAAGGCGTTGCGTCCCTGCCGGTTCAACTCGGCGATGCGCGCGGCCAGCACCGGATCATCCGGCGGCGCGAACGGCAGCTTGTCGATGATGACCAGGGACAATGCCTCGCCGCGCACATCCACCCCTTCCCAGAACGACTGGCTGCCCAGCAGCACCGCGTTGCCGTGGTCGCGGAAGCGCGTGAGCAATTCGTTGCGCGAACCATCGCCTTGCAGCAACAGCGGATACTTCAGCCCCTTGCGGTCGAATTCGGCCTGCAAAATTTCATAGGCGCGCTGCATCGCGCGCAAGCTGGTGAAGAGCAGGAAGGCGCGCCCCTGACTCGCTTCGATCAGCGGCAGCGCGGCCTGCACCACCGCATCGGTATAACCCTCGGTATTCGGCTCCGGCAGGTTCTGCGGAACATACAGCAGTGCCTGTTCCGGATAATTGAACGGACTGTCCCAGCATGCGGTGCGCGCTTCCGTCAGGCCCATCTCGTGCTGGTAGTGCGAGAAATTCTGTTTTACCGCCAGCGTGGCCGAGGTGAATATCCACGCGCGCGGATGGCCGCTGATCTGCTTGGAGAAAATGTCGGCGATGGAAAGCGGGGTGGTGTTGAGTTGCAGAGAGTGGTGAAATACTTCGAGCCAGCGCACCGTCTCCGGTACGTCGCCGTCCTGCCAATGCTTCAGTTGCGCTACCAACCCCTGTGCCCGCTGCCAGCAATTCTCCAGCCCCTCGCTGCGCTCCGCCTGCTTCTCCAGCAACCCGCACAGGTTCTTCAGCTTCTCGCCGAGTGTCTTCAACGCCGGTGCAAACTCCCTGAAATTCTCCGTCGCATCCGCCGCCATGCGGCCTTCTCTCTTGAATACAAGCCGCAAATCGCGTCCGGCTTTTTCCAGTTCGTCGCAAGCCACCGGTAACGCCGCAAAATCCTTGGCCGAAGTCATGGCCTCGATGCGCGCATCCTGCGCAATGTCGAACAACTGCGAAGTGGAAACACTTTCGCCGAAGAACAGGCTCGCCGTCTCCGGCAACTGGTGCGCCTCGTCGAAGATCACCGTGTTGCAGGCGGGCAGCAGTTCCGCCACGCCTTCGTCACGCAGCATCACGTCGGCGAAGAACAGGTGATGGTTCACCACCACCACATCCGCCTCCATCGCCTCCTTGCGTGCCTTGAGCACGAAGCACTCACCGTGGTTTGGACATTCCTGTCCCAGGCAGTTGTCGCGCGTCGAGGTCACGTGCATCCAAATCGGTGCGTTCTCCGGTACATCCGCCAGCCCGCTCTTGTCGCCGCTCTGCGTCACCTTGGTGTAGGTCACGATCTTCGCCAGATGCTTCACATCCTCGCGCGTCTTGAACAGCCCGTTCGATTGCGCCAGCGCCAGATGGTAGTGGCAGACATAGTTCGAGCGCCCCTTGAGCAGCGCCACCGACACCGGTGCTTTCAAGGCATCGCGCACCATCGGCAAGTCTTTCTGGAACAACTGGTCCTGCAGGTTCTTGGTGCCCGTGGAGATCACCACCTTGCCGCCCGCCAGCAATGCGGGGACGAGGTAGGCAAAAGTCTTGCCCGTACCCGTACCCGCCTCGGCGACGAGAATGGCGTTGTCGCGAATCGCCTCCGCCACGGCCAGCGCCATATCGCGCTGCTGCGCGCGCGGACGGAACGAAGCGACTTCAGTGGCAAGCGGGCTCTGTTCGGAAAAGAAACGTTCGACTTCGGTGGTCACAAGGAGCAGTTCAGATATTCAGGAGTGGTTGCAAGGGTTAATTGTTGTCGAGCGGCAAGATACGAACCCGTTCACGCATTTCATCCACTACCACCAGCGCACCAGCAGAAAGTTGCGGGGCAAAACGATGCAACAGGTTGACGGCGCGCGGAGCAAGTGCTTCAGGGCTCACATCGTCTGTGCGTATCTGGAAAACACTGGGGGAAACGGCATGGGTCGCGGCCAGCAAAGCGCCAAAATCAAGATCGTGGGTAAACACGATAAAACTATTCTTGCTTGCCCACGCGAAAAGCTCGCTATCCGGCGCATTGGCGGCGCCAACATGAAACCAGTGCTCCGCCTCAAATCCAGCTTGGCGCAAAACCTCCACCCATGAGGGGGAGAGGTTCATGTCGATGAGTATGCGCAGCGTCATGCAGCAGCCAAAGGCAACTCGATTTCTTCTGCGCGCCATGCGGCATAGCGCAATGCCTGGGTGATGTCTTCAGCTTCGAGGTAGGGATACAAGGCCAGAATCTGTGGCGTGGTTTTGCCGCTGGCGACCAACCCGATAAGCATGCCGACCGTCACGCGCTGCCCGCGGATGCACGGCTTGCCGCCCATCACGGCGGGGTCTGTCGTAATACGATCAAGTTGTCTCATGGCGGTACTCCTGCTGGTATGTGGCTGCGGCCATTTTAGCGGAAATCCACACAATGATTGCCCGTATCACGCATGGCAAAGAGGTTCGGCAGGAATATGGCATAGGGATGGGTACAAAGATATAGTGCTGGTATGGATTTCATGCGAGGAGATGGCGATGACCAAGAAAACCTTTCCGTTGTCCAAAGTCTACCGCCTGCTCGAACCCGGCCCGGTCGTACTGCTGACCACCTCGCACAAAGGCAAGGCCAACATCATGACCCAGTCCTGGCACACCATGATGGAGTTCGAGCCGCCGCTGGTGGGGTGCGTGATCGGCGGGCGCAGCCTCAGTTACGAGGTGCTGCTGAAGACGAAGGAGTGTGTGCTGAACATCCCGACGTTGGAACTGGCGAAGCAGGTGGTGGGCATCGGCAACTGTTCCGGTCGCAAGGTGGACAAGTTCAGCAAGTTCAAACTGACGGCGCAACCCGCTTCGCAGGTGTCCGCGCCGCTCATCGCCGAGTGTTACGCCAATCTGGAGTGCAAGGTGGTGGATACGCGCATGGTGAACAAATACGCCTTTTTCGTGCTGGAGGTGGTGCAGGCGTGGATAGACCCGACGCAGAAGAAACCGCGCACGCTACACCATCAGGGCAGGGGGGTGTTCATGGTGGCGGGAGAGACGATCAAATTGCCCTCGAAGATGGCATGATTAAAATCCGTTATCTCGCTGCCTGGTTCGTGCTGTTGGCAGTGGCCATGGTCAACGGCGCTACGCGCGACTTCACCTACGGTCGATATCTTTCGGAATTGCACGCCAATCAGGTTTCCTGCGTAATCGGCATCATCCTGTTCGCCGTCGTGATCCGGCACTACGTGCGCCGCTGGCCGCCACAGTCGGCACGCCAGGCTTGGGGCATCGGCCTGTTCTGGATGGCGCTCACAGTGGCGTTCGAATTCCTGTTCTTTCATTACGCCGCCGGGCATCCGTGGTCCGAACTGCTGGCGAATTACGATATAGTGCACGGCCGTTTGTGGCCGTTCATCCTGTTGTGGGTGGCGGTCGCGCCTTTCGTCTTTTATCGTTTCGCCGGCAGGCGCCGCTAGCGCAGCAGGGAGTCAGTGATGCAGATTCTGGTGGACGCCGATGCGTGTCCGAAAGTGATCAAGGAAATTCTGTTCCGCGCCGCCGAGCGCTTGCGGATACAGACCACGCTGGTGGCGAACAAGCTGCTGTATTGCCCGCCGTCGAAGTTCATTCGCGCCATGCAGGTGCCCGCCGGGTTCGATGTGGCCGATAACAAGATCGTGCAGATGGCCGAGGTGGGCGATCTGGTGATCACGGCCGACATTCCGCTGGCCGCCGAGGTGATCGCCAAAGGCGGCCATGTGTTGAATCCGCGCGGTGAACTTTATACCAAGGACACCATTCAGGAGCGGCTGACCATGCGCAATTTCATGGATGGCCTGCGCAGCAGCGGCGTGGAGACGGGCGGCCCACCGACCTTGAGCCAGAGCGACCGGCAGGCGTTTGCGAACCAGTTGGACAGGTTTCTGGCGAAGCATCGATAGCGTCCCGCTACGCGGGGTGTTCGATCCTGCAAACCGCTGTTGAGGATGGTAGGTGCGAATTTATTCGCACGCTCAATGAGTTATGTGCGAATAAATTCGCACCTACATCTTTTGGAGACAAGCTAATCATGCCCGGGATGGCCAAAGATGCATTGACGAAAATTCCCAAAGGCGTCTGGGTGCTGGGCTTTGTCAGCCTGCTGATGGATATCTCGTCGGAGATGATCCATAGCCTGCTGCCGCTGTTCATGGTGACGGTGCTGGGCGCAAGTGCGCTTACGGTCGGCATCATCGAGGGCATCGCCGAATCCACGGCCTTGCTGGTGAAGGTGTTCTCCGGGGTTCTGAGCGACTACCTCGGCAAGCGCAAGGTGCTGGCAGTGTTCGGCTACGCGCTGGGCGCGTTGACCAAGCCGATGTTCGCGCTGGCGTCGGGGGTGGGTATGGTGCTGAGCGCGCGCTTCCTGGATCGGGTGGGCAAGGGCATACGCGGCGCGCCGCGCGATGCGCTGCTGTCCGAGATCGCGCCGGTCGAAATACGCGGTGCGGCATTCGGCCTGCGCCAGTCGCTGGATACGGTGGGTGCCTTTGTTGGGCCGCTGCTGGGCGTCGGTCTGATGCTGCTATGGGCCAACGATTTTCGTGCGGTGTTCTGGGTGGCGCTGATACCGGGACTGCTGGCGGTGGCATTGCTGGTGTTCGGCGTGCATGAGCCGGAACGAACCGAGGCGCACAAGCCGGTCAACCCGATCAGCCGCGAAAATCTGCAGCGTCTCGGCGCCGCCTATTGGTGGGTGGTCGGCATCGGCGCGGTGTTCACGCTGGCGCGTTTCAGTGAAGCTTTCCTGGTGTTGCGCGCAGCGCAGGGCGGCATTCCGGTGGCGCTGGTGCCGCTGGTAATGGTGGCGATGAATGTGATTTATGCCGTCTCCGCGTATCCGTTCGGCAAGCTCTCCGATGGCATGAGCCACACGAAGTTGCTGGCGCTGGGACTTGCGGTGCTGATCGCCGCCGACCTGGTATTGGCAACCAACAACCACTGGATCACGGTGTTGCTCGGTGTCGGTCTGTGGGGTGTACACATGGGCATCACGCAGGGATTGCTGGCACGCATGGTCGCCGATGCGACGCCTGCCGACTTGCGCGGCACCGCTTACGGTTTCTTCAATCTGATGAGCGGGCTGGCGATGCTGGTGGCCAGTGTGCTGGCGGGGCTGTTGTGGGACCGGTTCGGTGCATCGTATACCTTCTACGCGGGTGTGGTGTTTTGCGTGATTGCGGCGCTGGCATTGGCCTGGCGGCCAATCATGGATGGCCGCGGCCGCGCGGCTTAAGCGTGGCTTAAGCATTTTGCCGGCATCATTCGTCCTGGTAACCTGAATTCTTCGGGTAAAATTCGCGGCCGCTTTGCCAGGGTTCTGAAGAATACCTGCATTGATAAGAACTAAAACAAGTTGGGTCAGTCGGACTGCTCGCAGTGAGGGGGCAACGACTGCACAGTGATCGGCGGGGGATTCTCCAGATTACCAAGGGTTATCTATTTCCAGGTGGTGTATGCAACATACTGATTCGGATCAGGGCACAACTGATCAAACAGCAACGGTAAAGGTTTGGGACCGTTTTTTGCGGTTTTTCCATTGGACGCTGGTGGCGTGCTTTGCGACCGCGTTTATTTCCGGCGAGACAAACGCTTCCACGCTCCACGTGCTGGTGGGCTACCTGTTGTGCGTGCTGCTGGCGGCACGCGTGTATTGGGGGTTCAAGGGTAGCGAATATGCGCGCTTTCGTGCATTTATCTTCCCGATCAGCGAAGCAATCACTTATTTGCGCTCGATGCTCAAGGGCAATCCGAAACATTATTACGGGCACAACCCGGCCGGTGCGTTGATGGTGTTCACCATGTTCGGGTTGCTGGTGGTGATCTTTGCGACGGGGTTGCTGTCGCTGGGCACGATTGATTTCGAAGGCCCGCTGTCTTTCCTGGCGAACCGGGTGAGCGACGAGGCCAGTTATGTGTTTCGCAATCTGCACCATATCCTGCCGCCCGTTGCGCTCGGTCTGGTCGTGCTGCATCTGCTGGGCGTGCTCGTGGGCAGCATCCAGCACAAGGAGAACCTGGTGAGGGCGATGCTCACCGGAAAGAAGTCGTTGCCATCGCAAACAGATTCAAACCATAAAAAAACCAGGGAGAAAAAGGGATGAAAGTAATGAAGTTTATGCGTGCCGCCACGCTGGGTTTGGCGGCGCTGTCCGCAACTGTGTACGCGCAGGAGGCGGCATTTGATTTGCCGTCGGCATCCAGTGTCTACATCAAGGATTACGCATCGTTCAAGCTGGCTGCGAACGAAACGGATATGCCGGTGAAAAAGACCGTCAGCGCTGCACCGGAAATCAAACAGGGCGAGTATGAGCCCTCCTGGCTGACCGGCAGCAAGGCGCACCAGTATCTGGGGCTGGCGACCATCGTGGGCGCGGGCCTCACCGCGCTGACGGCGCCTGAAGAGTGTGAAGACAATTGCACGACAACGACACCGCGCGAAACCAACGGTACCCATGCCAAGCTGGCAAAAGCAACGGTAGCCATGGCGGCGGCGACGATCGCCACCGGTTTGATTGTGCATTGGGACGACTTTCATCTGGACGATGGTTTTACCGACCCGGACAATTTGCACGTGATGTTGGGTGTGACGGGCGCAGCACTGATGGCTTATGCCGTGAATAAATCGATGAACTCATCCACCGAGGTGAGCCACGCGGGTATCGCCGAAATGGGCGCTGTCGGCATGCTGGTCGCAATCAAGTTAACCTGGTAATGGAGAACGCAAATATGAAAAACCTGTTCACTGTAATGGCATTGATCGGCGCGCTGTTCGCTGCTTCTGCCGCATCGGCAACGCCGGCGACCAATACGCTGTTTGCCAAATACAAAGCTGCGGGTGCAAGCGGCTTCAGCGCGGAGCGGGGCCAGAAAGTCTGGACCAAAGAGTTACTGAGCGAGAGCGGCGAGATGATGTCCTGCACCACTTGCCACGGCAAGGATCTGGGCAAGGAAGGCAAGCACCACAAAACCGGCAAGCTCATCAAGCCGATGGCGCCCAGCGCCAACGCGGAGCGTTTCACCGATGCCAAGAAAATCGAAAAATGGTTCAAACGTAATTGCAACGACGTTTTGGGTCGCGAATGCACGGCACAGGAAAAAGGCGACATCCTCACATTTCTGTTGAGCCAGTAAGGAAGAGACACATGAAAAATACGGGTAAATTGAAAGCAACACTTTTGGCAATCGCACTGCTGCTGAGCAGCAGCACTGCGCTGGCGGACGGTAATTTCTGGCAGTGGCTGGTCACTTTCTCGCGCCAGAAAGAAGTCCAGCCGGTCACCAACAAGGCATATCAGGAAGAGTGCGGTTCGTGCCACTTCGCCTATCCGCCCGGACTGTTGCCGGGCAAATCATGGGCGAAGCTGCTGGAAGACAAGGGCCTGAATGACCATTTCGGCGAAAATGCCTCGCTGGATGCCGATACGCTGAAAGAGATACGCGACTACGCCATGGAAAACGCGGCAGAGAAGTCCAATTTCAAGCGTTCGCGCAAGATTGCACTGGCGACAGAAGAGGGCGATGCGCCGCTGCGCATTACCGAGGTGCGTTACATCAAGCGCAAGCACCACGATATTCCCGAGAAAATGATCAAGGGCAACAAGGATGTGAAGTCGCGGAGCTATTGCAACGCCTGCCACACCAAGGCGGAAAAAGGTATCTTCGACAACGATACCGTTTCCATTCCGAACTACCCGGACTACGACTGAACCGTCGTCATCAAGTTGAAACAAGAAGGGCAGCCCCGGCTGCCCTTCTTGTTTCAACGTCAATCTGTGTGGTGTTATCATCGCGCGCCATGACTACTGCATCCGATTCCCTGCGTCGTTTCCTGTTTGAATATGCGCCCATACGCGGCGAGATCGTGCATCTCGAAGCGACCTGGCAGGCCGTGATCGAACGCCATAACTATCCACCCGTACTGCGCGACCTGATGGGGGAACTGTGCGCCGCAACAGTATTGCTGGCCGCGACACTCAAATTGCAAGGCTCCATGGTGCTGCAGATACACGGCAAAGGCGCGGTGAAACTGCTGGTGGTGGAATGCTCAAGCGATATGGAGCTGCGCGCGACCGCGAAATGGGATGGCGATGTGTCCGGCGGCACGCTGCAGGAACTGGTTGGCGACGGGCGCTTCGTCATCACGCTTGATCCCCGGGATGGCAATCAGGCCTATCAGGGCATTGTTGCGCTGGAAGGCGGGAGCATCGCCGAGATGCTGCAAAACTACATGACCCGTTCGGAACAACTGGAAACACGGCTGTGGCTGGCAGCGGACGGCAAACATGCCGCCGGCATGTTGCTGCAAAAACTCCCCGGGCAGGACGAGATTCAGGATGACGATCCATGGGAGCGCGCGGTGATGATCGGCGACACGCTCAAACCCGAAGAATTGCTGAATGTTCCTCCCCCGGAACTGGTACACCTCCTGTACCACGAAGAAGACATCCGTCTGTTCGAAGCACAGGCAGTCGTGTTCCGTTGTACCTGCTCGCGCGAGAACGTGGCGCGCATGCTGCATATGATAGGCCGGGAAGAGGTGGATTCAATCATCGCCGAACGCGGCGACGTCGAGGTGCACTGCGAGTTTTGCAACCAGTGTTATGTCTTCGACCGGGTGGATGCCGATGCGGTGTTCATGGACATCATGGCGGTCGCAGCGAACAAGACCCTGCATTGACCGGGAACGCCGACGTCTCGTCGGCTTGTTTGCATTAGCGCGCACTTGATCTGACAGACAGTGTTGGAACATCACTTTCAAGTCTATCCATGCGATGGTTGCCAATGCATGCTTTGCGGAAGTGAAGAGCTATTAGTAGCCTTCGGTTATTGGCTGGGAACAATCCTTCGCGAACGGCAGCTTGTATGGTTGGGTTGGTGGTATCGGCAATCTTATGTAACAGTTAAGGTGCCGGGGTGGAGGGGCTTACGGCAGCATCTGCTTTTCCAACCGAGAGACAGACTCCTAAAGAATCTTCCCACCCA
>JAHJNJ010000039.1 GCA_018820925.1 Gammaproteobacteria bacterium
AAAAATATAAAGGCAATTTCATTCTCGCAGTGGAAGGCAACCCGCCGCTGAACGAAGACGGCATGTTCTGCATTCACGGTGGACGTCCCTTCGTCGAGGTGTTGAAAGAAACTGCAGCAGACGCAAAAGCCATCATCTCCTGGGGCGCATGCGCTTCCTGGGGTTGCGTGCAGGCGGCCAAGCCCAACCCCACGCGCGCCACACCCGTACACAAAGTCATCACCGACAAACCCATCATCAAAGTGCCGGGCTGCCCGCCCATCGCCGAGGTGATGACGGCTGTTGTGACTTACATGCTCACCTTCGACCGCATCCCCGAGCTGGATCGCCAGGGGCGCCCGAAAATGTTTTACGGTCAGCGCATTCACGACAAATGCTATCGCCGTCCGCACTTTGATGCCGGCCAGTTCGTCGAGCAATGGGATGACGAAGCCGCGCGTCGCGGTTACTGCCTGTACAAGATGGGCTGCAAAGGCCCCACGACTTACAACGCATGTTCCACCGTGCGCTGGAACGGCGGCGTGTCTTTCCCCATCCAGTCCGGTCACGGTTGTATCGGCTGTTCCGAGGACGGGTTCTGGGACAAGGGCGGGTTCTACAACCGCGTTACCGACATCAAGCAGTTCGGCGTCGAATCGAATGCGGACAAGGTCGGCGGCACGGTGGCGGCAGTGGCGGGCGCGGCGGTGGTGGCACACGCGGCAGTCAGCGCGCTGAGCAAGGCGCGCGGCGGCAAGAGTGAAGAGAAAAAGGGAGATAAATAATCATGTCAGCTTACGAAACTCAGGGCTTCAAGCTCGACAACAGCGGCAAGCGCGTGGTGGTCGATCCGGTATGCCGCATCGAAGGACACTTGCGCGTCGAAGTGAATCTGGACAGCAACAACGTCATCCGCAATGCCGTTTCCACCGGCACCATGTGGCGCGGTCTGGAGGTGATCCTGAAAGGCCGCGACCCTCGCGATGCCTGGGCGTTCACCGAGCGTATCTGCGGTGTGTGCACCGGCACGCATGCGCTGACTTCGGTGCGCGCAGTGGAAGACGCGTTGTCCATCCAGATTCCCGAGAACGCCAACACCATCCGCAACATCATGCAGCTCAACCTGTATGTGCACGATCACCTGGTGCACTTCTACCACTTGCATGCGCTGGACTGGGTGGACGTGGTATCCGCGCTCAAGGCCGATCCGAAGAAGACTTCCGATCTGGCGCAGAGCATCTCGAGCTGGCCGCTATCGTCGCCCGGTTATTTCCGCGATGTGCAAAATCGTTTGAAGAAGTTCGTTGAGTCCGGTCAGCTCGGCCCGTTCAGCAACGGTTACTGGGGCAGCCCGGCCTACAAGCTGCCGCCGGAAGCCAACCTGATGGCGGTGACGCATTACCTCGAAGCGCTCGATTTCCAGAAAGAGATCGTCAAGGTCCACACCATTTTCGGCGGCAAGAATCCGCACCCGAACTGGCTGGTGGGCGGCGTGCCGTGCGCGATCAACCTGAACGATGTCGGCGCAGTCGGCGCGATCAACATGGAACGCCTGAACCTGGTGAAGAGCATCATCGACCGCAGCAAGGAATTCGTGGAGAAGGTGTACATCCCCGACCTGCTGGCCATCGCGTCGTTCTACAAAGGCTGGGGTTACGGCGGCGGACTGTCGTCGAAGAACTTCATGTCCTACGGCGATATTCCGCAGCACGCCAACGATTACACCGCGCCCAATCTGTTGTTGCCGCGCGGTGCCGTCATCAACGGCGACCTCAGCAAGATCCACGAGATCGACCTGCGCAATCCGGATGAGATCCAGGAGTTCGTTTCGCACTCCTGGTACAAGTATGCAGACGAGAGCAAGGGCCTGCATCCCTGGGACGGTATCACCGAAGCCAACTATTCTCCCGAAGGTCCGAACTTCAAGGGCTCGCGTACCAGGATCGAGAACCTCGACGAGAGCGCCAAGTACTCCTGGATCAAGGCACCACGCTGGAAAGGCAATGCCATGGAAGTCGGTCCGCTGTCGCGCATGGTGCTGGGCTATTTGCAGCCCAAGCAATATCCGGTCATCAAGGACACCATCGACGGCGTGCTGAAGAAACTGGACCTGCCGGTGACGGCCTTGTTCTCCACGCTGGGCCGCACGGCGGCGCGCGGCATCGAGGCGTTGTATTGCGCCGACCTGCAAGTGCAGCAGTTCGACAAGCTGATGGCCAACCTCAAGGCCGGCGACGACTCCACGGCCAACGTCGAGAAGTGGGAGCCGTCCACCTGGCCCAAGGAAGCCAAGGGCGTGGGCTTCACCGAAGCACCACGCGGCGCACTGGGTCACTGGATCAAGATCAAGGACACCAAAATCGACAACTACCAGTGCGTGGTGCCGACTACCTGGAACGGCAGTCCGCGCGATGCCAAAGGCCAGATAGGCGCGTTCGAAGCTTCGCTCATGAATACACCCATGGCCAAGGCCGATCAACCGCTGGAGATACTGCGCACGCTGCACAGTTTCGACCCCTGCCTGGCATGCTCCACGCATGTGATGTCGCCGGACGGGCAAGAGATGAGCCGTGTCACGGTTCGCTAACGCGCACGAAAGGAGACTGTCATGTCAGTTACAACACAAGACGACGACTCGGCGCTCACCGCCGCGGGCAATACGGTGTATGTGTACGAAGCACCGGTGCGCGCGTGGCACTGGATCAACGCACTGAGCATCGTGACGCTGGCGATCACCGGCTGGTTCATCGCCAGTCCGCTACCGAGTGTGAGCGGAGAAGCGAGCGAAAACTTCCTCATGGGCAATATCCGCTTCGTGCATTTTGCGGCGGGCTATGTGTTTGCCATCGGCTTGCTGGTGCGTCTGTACTGGGCGTTCGTGGGCAATCATCATGCGCGCCAGTTGTTCCTGCTGCCGGTGACCGACAAGAACTGGTGGGCCGGTTTATTGCAGGAGATTCGCTGGTACGCGTTCCTCGAAAAGTATCCGAAGAAATATGTGGGCCATAACCCGCTCGGACATCTGTTCATGTACTTCGCCATTACGCTGAGCGGCACATTCCTCATCGTCACCGGCTTCGCGCTGTACGGCGAAGGTGCACAGGAAGGACACTGGTCACACACGCTGTTCACCAGCTGGGTGATCCCGTTGTTCGGGCAAAGCCAGACGGTGCATACCTGGCATCACCTGGTGGCCTGGGGCGTGGTGTGCTTCGTGATCATCCACGTGTACACGGCGATCCGCGAGGACATCATGTCGCGGCAAACCATGATCAGCGCGATGATTGATGGCAAGCGGACGTTCCGTGAGTAAACGGTTCGGTCTTCCCTTGCGACAGCCTTCCCTTAAGGTTAACAACGCCATGTCGCAAGCGTTGAAAGCAAACGCGGGCAATCGCCCGCGTTTCTTTTGGGCCGCACCGCGCACGCCGGTGCATCCCGGTCATTTCCTCGAAACCCGCTATCTGCAGCCCGGCAAGATCTCGCAAGAGGCACTTGCTGACGCGCTCGGCATTTCCCGTCGCCGCGTCAACGAACTGGTCTGTGGAAAGCGCGTGATCACCCCCGATACCGCCGTGCGCCTGGCCTTGCATTTCGGCACGGATGTGGCGTTCTGGCTGGAGTTGCAGTTCGCCTGGGATCTGCATCAGGCGCAGCAACTGTATTACGGTAAGGTTATATCCGTTCCGGAGTAGCCGGTAACCGGTCAGCCAATGTCCACATTGAAACAGTCAGATTTATGGCTGTGCAAGTAACACATTAATTTCTATAAATAATCCAGTTTTCGGCAGTTGGCATGAGTCCTGCTGTTACACAGTGCGTAACAAGGAGGAGATATGAATAAAAACAAACTGCTGATACTCGGTATCGGCAACATCCTGTGGGCAGACGAAGGCTTTGGCGTGCGCTGTGTGGAAACGCTGAATGCCGCTTACCAGTTTGGCGACGATGTGACCGTGCTGGATGGCGGCACGCAAGGCCTGTACCTGCTGCCTTTTCTCGAAGAAGCGCGCTACCTGATCGTGTTCGATGCCGTGGACTACGGCAAGACGCCAGGCGAAATGGTCATCGCCAAAGACGAGGAAGTGCCGCGCTTCATGGGTGCCAAGAAAATGAGTCTGCACCAGACCGGTTTCCAGGAAGTCATCGCCTGTGCCGCGCTGGGCGAGAAATTGCCAGAATCCATGATGCTCATCGGCGTGCAGCCGGAACAACTGGAAGATTTCGGCGGCAGCCTGCGCAACATCGTCAAACAACAAATTCCGCGCGCACTGGATGTGGCGCTGCAACAAATCCGGCAATGGGGTTTCACTTATTCGCCGCGCAGCACGAGCGTGGTGGATGAACATCAGCATGTGCTGCAGATGGATGAATACGAGGCGGGACGGCCCTCGGCCGAACTGGCTTGCCGTCATGGCGACGAGCGATTCATGAGCGGGCAGGTTTGATATGTGTCTCGGTATCCCCATGCAGGTTATTGAAGTGCACGAAACCACCGCGCTGTGCGCAGGCCGCAACGGGCAGATGTTGATCAACACCATGCTGCTGGAAAAAGTGGAAGTCGGGCAGTGGCTGCTGACTTTCCTGGATGCGGGGCGCGAGGTGATCGATGCGGAGCGCGCGGCGCTGGTGAATGCGGCGCTGGACGGGTTGCAGGCGTTGTCGGACGGCAGCGAGGTGGATATGGATGTGTTCTTTGCCGACCTGGTGAACCGGGAGCCGACGCTGCCGGAATTTTTGAGAAAGGACAGGATATGAGCGAGACGGTGGAGTTCTCCGCGATACGTGCGGCTGAAATGAAGGAGAGTTTTAATCTTTTGCTGGAACGCTTGCGCGCACAAAGCAAGATCATGTTGCTGGACGCGGAAGGTCTCGAATCCTTTGTGATGGAGGGCGATGATGGCATGGTGCTGTTCACGCAGGAGCCGGACCAGCAACCCGAGACCTGGGACGTGGCGGTGATCCTGCCCGAAGTGCTTAAACTGACCGGCGACCGCTTGCGCGCCGCGATCATCTCGCCCGAATTGGCGCGCAAGGAAAAAGCGCGCTTCGGCATCACGCGCTGGCCCACGCTGGTGTTCGTGCGCGACGGCGGCTATGTCGGCGCGATCGAAGGCATGCGCAACTGGGACGAATACACGCGCGAGATCGCGGAGATGCTGGATAAGCCGGTGGGGCGCGCGCCGTCGGTGGGGATTCCGGTGACGGCGGTGGGCGAAGCGTCGGCTTGTCACTAATAGATTATCGATTCCCTCCCCCTTGCAGGGGGAGGGGTAGGGTGGGGGTAGAAAAAAGGTGCGACAGTTGTCCGTTCTTACCCCCATCCCAGCCTTCCCCCTTAAAGGGGGAAGGAGCGTGAGGCAGGTATCCACAGAATTTGGCGAAGGCAAAAAAATTTAAGGAGCAATCCATGATGAAAGAATTCCCCATCCCCCTGGTCGCAATCGGCCCCGGCTCCCAGCCGGAGGAAGAGGCGCTGCAATACATGCCGCTGCCCGCCTCGATGATGACGTTTGCCCTGCCGGTGCTCAACGAAGAAGCCGATCCCGCCCTGATGGCCGCCGCCTGCCGCGTGGTGGAGCAACTGCGCGACAAGATGCGCGTTACGCCGCTCGGCTCACCCGACATTCCGCAAGCCGAGCTGCATGAGGTGGATGCCGAGGTGGTGCAATTGCTGAACCAGACCCTGGGCGAGGGCGAGGTGAGTATCGCGGTGCGCGGTTCGGGCCAGTACCGTATCCAGGAAACGGTGTTCGCCAGCGTGTGGCGCGTGCATGAATTCGCGACCGACGGGCGTCTGATCGGCGATACCATCATGGCCTGCGCGATTCCGCCCATGGTGGTTCAGTGGGCGCGGGACGGCGTGTCGCTGGAGTGCCCGATTCCGGAAAAGACGCCGGGCATCATGAATGCGCTGTCGGTGTTGTCGGAGATCGTGGGCAAGGCCGGGGCATTCAAGTCGGGCGATGCTGCGCATGTCGTCAACCTGACTTTGCTGCCCATGTCGCCGGAAGACATGAATTGCCTGACGATGGCGCTGGGCGTGGGGGCGGTGACCATTCTCTCGCGCGGTTACGGCAATTGCCGCATCACCAGCACCCGGTTGCCGAATGTGTGGTGGGTGCAGTACTTCAACAGCATGGACACGCTGATCCTGAACACCCTGGAAGTCAGCGAAGTGCCGGAAGTGGCGCTGGCCTCGCAGGAGGACTATGAGGACAGCATCGAACGCCTGGGCGAATGGCTGCACGTGATGCAGGCGCCGGAAGATATGAACGAATAATATGAGCATGTTCGAGGGCTCTTTTCTGGGCGACAATAGGAAATTATCGGATGATGCGGTGCGGATGGAATGCGGCATCTGCTGGGAGGTGTACGATCCTGCCTTGGGCGATGCGGTTTGGCAGATCGCACCCGGCACCCCGTTCTCGCAATTGCCGGAGCACTGGACCTGCCCGAACTGCGATGCGCCCAAGCACAAGTTTATGGTGGAAAACGTATGAACCTGTGAAATGCGGTTGTCGTAGGTGCGAATTTATTCGCACATAACTTCTGGTTCGTGCGAACACCCACAGGGTGCAAGAACCTCGGCGAGGTAAATTCGCACCTACAAGCGCCCAATTTGCGGATATCAAAATGAACGAAATCGAACAAAAACTGGAAAAGGTATTCACCGACATCGCCAACACGCGCATGGCGGGGCTGCCCATCTGCAATCCCGTGCTGCGCGTGCAGGCGGTTGGGTTTCGCGAGTGGCAGGAGCACTGGGTGGGCGTGCTGGTCACGCCGTGGACCATCAGCTTGGTGCTGATGCCGGGTGAAAAAGGCCCGCTCAAGACGCTGGGCGCGGACGAGAAGATGACTTGGGAATTTCCTTCGGGCAATTACGAGTTCATGGGGTTGAACGAACCGGCGCTGGGCAGTTGCCAAGTGTGTTCGCTGATTTCGCCGGTGGGCGATGTGGCGTCTCACGAGGATGCGGTGACGATTGCCGGGCAGGTGATGGAAGCCCTGTTCGTGGCGGACAATTCCGACCAAAGACGCGATGCGCAACGCAGACAGGAATTCGAGACCGCGCGCATGCAGGGCGAGCCGGTGCTGGATAAACCGCTTTCGCGGCGCGATTTTCTGCGCGGCAATTTCCTGGGGATGTAGGTTTGGTGGATGTCGGCAAGTTAACGCTGAGTGTGATCCGGGACGGCAATTCGGTCAGCGCGACGGAGATCCGTTCCACGCGCCCGATGGCGGCGCAGATACTGAAAGGCAAGACGCCCGCGCAGGTTCTGCAGATTGTCCCCCTGTTGTTCAGTGTGTGCGGCCGCGCACAGGGCGCGGCGGCCGCAGCCGCGTTGCAGGCGGCAAGGCAGGGCGATGCGGCTGCTTCGGCTGCGGAAGAGCGGACAATTGTCTGCGAAGCCATACAGGAACACTTGTGGCGCATCCTGCTCGATTGGCCCAAGTTGCTGGGTTTGCCCCAACAGGAGCAACGTTTCGCGGGGTGGTATGCGCTGTTGCGCAAGATCGGCGCGGGCGAGGCTGCCATGGATATTTTCCTGCATGAGTTCGAGCGCGCTAGCCTGGGCATGCCGGTTGCGGAATGGCGGTTATTCAGTGATTATCACGCGTTGCAAACAGGGTTTAGCGAGGCGCATAGTCCGGTGGCACAATTGCTGTCTAAACTGGACGCATTGCAGCATGACGGTAAGCGTCCGGACACGGTCCGGCTGTTGCCCGCCTGGACGGCGACAGAAGCCAGCCGGGCATGTGCCGGAAAATGGAATGCCGATTTCTCCGCCCACCCTGAATGGCTTGGGAACGCGGCGGAAGCGGGTGCGTGGACTTACTATGCAGACGACAAGTTGCTGTGCGATGTGCGGCAACAGGGCGGTTCGGCAGCATTGATCCGCGTGCTGGCCAGGGTGCTGGATGTGATCGAAATGGCAAGCGGCAGTGCCGCGAAGCGGCTGGATGTTGTCAGCCCGGCGCCGGGCGAAGGCATTGCGGTGGTGCGCACCGCGCGCGGCTTGCTGATGCATCACGTGCGATTGGCGGCGGAGCAGGTGAAGGAATACGAGATCGTGGCACCGACGGAATGGAATTTTCATCCGGACGGCGCATTCGCGCAGGACATGCGCGGTCTGGAAGTCGAAGACGCGGAACAGTTGCAACAACTGGCGCAGATTGCCGCCTTGTCGCTCGATCCCTGCGTTGCATACGAAGTGGAGATTCGCAATGCATGAGATGTCGTTGGCGGAGGGCGTTTTGCAGTTAATTGAGGATTCGGCCAGGACGCAGGATTTCAGCCGCGTCAAAACCGTGTGGCTGGAGATCGGCCAACTGGCGGGCGTGGAAGTGGAGGCGATGAAGTTCTGTTTCGATGCGGTGGTGCATGACAGCATCGCCGAGAATGCGGAATTGGTGATTATCGAAATACCCGGCCAGGCCTGGTGCATGCATTGTGCCGAAGTCGTGCATGTGCAGGCCCTGTTCGATGCCTGTCCCCAGTGTGGCAGCCATCAGGTGCAGGTGACGGGCGGAAATGAAATGCGAGTCAAGGAACTCGACGTGGAATAGGAGGATGTAATGTGTAATGTTTGCGGTTGCGGTGCGGGAGAAACAACGATTGACGGCAAGGCCGTGGAGCATGACGGGCATGGCCACAGCCACGGCGGTCATTTCCACGTGCATGCGGACGGTACCGCGCACGATCACGATCACGACCACGATCATGATCACACCCACGACCATGCGCAGGCAAAACACGTGCACTACCACCTGCATGAGGACGGCACCTCACACGAGCATGTGCACGATCATGCCCACGGCCACGGCCATTCGCATACGCATGATCACGATCATGAACACAGTCATGCACACGATGCGACTATCCACTACGGGCTGGGCCCGGCCGGCGCGCATGCGCCCGGCATGAGCCAGTCGCGCATGGTGAAGATCGAGAAGGATATCCTGTCCAAAAACGACAGCTACGCCAACGACAATCGCGGCCATCTGGCCGGGCATGGCATCTTCGCCCTGAACCTGGTGTCCAGTCCCGGTTCCGGCAAGACCACGCTGCTCGTGAAAACCATCGGCGCGCTGAACGGCAGCCTGCCGCTTGCGGTGATCGAGGGCGACCAGCAGACCGACAACGATGCCGCGCGCATCCGCGCCACCGGCGCACCCGCGCTGCAAATCAACACCGGCAAGGGATGTCACCTGGATGCGTTCATGGTGGGCAAAGCCATTCACCAGCTTGACCTGCAGGACGACAGCCTGTTGCTGATCGAGAACGTCGGCAACCTGGTGTGTCCCGCCAGCTTCGATCTGGGCGAGGCGCACAAGGTCGCGATACTTTCCGTGACCGAAGGCGAAGACAAGCCGCTAAAATACCCCGATATGTTCCTCGCTTCCGACCTGATGCTGTTGAACAAATGCGACCTGCTGCCGTACCTGACCTTCGATGCCGACCTGGCCGTGGCCAATGCGCGCCGCGTCAATCCGGATATCAAGGTGATCCGCATCTCTGCCACCAGCGGCGAGGGTATGGAAGAATGGCTGGAGTGGATCAGGGCGGGTTGCAGGAAAGCGGTAGACAGAAAAACGATAGATGGCAGGTAAACGTAGGATGGGTGGAGCGCAGCGATACCCATCAAAAAAATGAATCGCAAAACCAAAAAATCAGCCACAGAGATCACAGAGAAAACGGCACCGGCTTTCCTCTGTGAGCTCTGTACCCGCAGGGGGCAGGCCGTGGTTGTAAGGGGCTTAAGCCCCAACAACACACGCTCTGTTCTCTGTGGCTATAATCGGTTTTAAAGGCAGTTATGATCCACGCGCAAATCAGAGTATCGGGACAAGTACAGGGCGTAGGCTTCCGGCCTTTCGTCTTCAAGCTGGCGCATGAGCTCGGGCTCACGGGCTGGGTGCGCAACGACAGCGAGGGCGTTGAAATCGCCGTCGAGGGCGAACAGCCGAAGGTGATGCGCCTCATCGAGCTGTTGCAGAGCGAGCCGCCTTCCCTGGCGCGCGTGGAAAAAGTCACGCATGACCTGACGCAGAAGATTACCGGACTGTTCGGTTTCAGCATCACCGACAGCAAGGAGGGCAAGGTGCTGACCGGCATTGCGCCCGACATGGCGATCTGCCCGGAGTGCCTGAAGGAAATGTTCAATCCCGGCGACCGCCGCTATCTCCATCCATTCATCAATTGCATCCATTGCGGTCCGCGCTACACGCTGACGGCGCGTCTGCCTTACGACCGCGCCAACACCAGCATGGCGAAGTTTACGCAATGTCCGGCCTGCCAGCGCGAATACGACTTGCCCACCACGCGCCGTTTCCACGCGCAGCCGAATGCCTGCCCGGAATGCGGTCCGCGCTTGAGCGTGTTCGACGCGCAGTGGCAGCAGATCGCAACCAACAATCCGGTTGGCGTAAGCGCCGAACGCATCAAGTCCGGACAGGTTGTGGCCGTCAAAGGCATCGGCGGTTTTCACCTGGTGTGCGACGCGCGCAATGCCGCGACGGTGGCCACGTTGCGCAGCGGCAAACAGCGCGAGGAAAAACCGTTCGCGGTGATGGTGTTGAACGTGCAGTCCGCGCGCCATTACGCGCAATTCCGCGAGCAGGACGGTGCGCTGCTGGAGACGAGCGAACGTCCCATCGTGCTGTTGCGCCAGTCGCCCGTTTGCGACACGGAGTTGCAGGGCATTGCCCCCGGCCTGTCCAGCGTCGGCCTGATGTTGCCCTATACGCCGCTGCATTATTTGCTGTTCCATGAATTGCTGGGCAGGCCGGACGGCATGGACTGGCTGAAACAGCCCACGCCGCTAGCGCTGGTGATGACCAGCGCCAACCCCGGCGGCGAGCCGCTGGTGAAAGACGACGCCGAAGCGCGCGTGTCGCTGTCCGGACTGGCGGATGCCTTCCTCACGCATGACCGCGACATCCTGCACCGCTGCGACGACAGCGTGATGAAGTGGCAGGGCAAGACGCCGACCTTTGTGCGCCGCGCGCGCGGCTACACGCCGCGCCGCATCAAGCTGCCTTTCAGCGGACCGTCGGTGCTGGCCTGCGGGGCCTGGCTGAAAAACACCGTGTGTCTCACGCGCGGCGACGAGGCATTTGTCTCGCAACACATCGGCGATCTCGATCATGCGGGCACGCGGCAGATGCTGGAAGAAACCGTCGGCTACCTGAGCGACATCCTCGATGTGAAACCGCAGGCCGTGGCGCACGATCTGCATCCGGATTTCTACAGCACGCAATTCGCGCAGGCCTATGCCGCGCAACACAATGTGCCGCTCATTGCCGTGCAGCATCATCACGCGCATATCGCCGCCATTTGCGCGGAACACCGCATCACCGAGCCGGTGCTCGGTCTGGCGCTGGACGGCGTGGGACTGGGGATGGACGGCGGCGCTTGGGGCGGCGAGTTGTTGCAGGTTGCAGGCACGCAATGCGAGCGCCTCGGACATCTCACACCGTTGACCCTGCCCGGCGGCGACCGCGCCGCACGCGAGCCCTGGCGCATGGCGGCGGCAGCATTGTTCGGGATGAATCGTGCCGAAGAGATCGCGCGCCGCTTCCCGGCGCAGGCGGGCGCGGCAACAGTGACCGATATGCTGCAGCGCAATCTGAACTGCTCCGAGACCAGCAGCATGGGGCGCTGGTTCGATGCCGCCGCCGGGTTGCTGGGGGTGAACGAGATACAAGGGTACGAAGGGCAGGCGGCCATGCTGCTGGAAGGGCTGGCCGAGCGCCACGGCAGAGTCCCGGCACTCTCGTTAGGCTACATACATACCGCGCAGAACAACCTGGATTTCCATCCGCTGCTAGCGAAACTTGCCGACTGCAAGGAAGCGCCTTACGGTGCCGCGCTGTTTCATGCCACGCTGGCCGAAGGTCTGTGCGCATGGGTACAACGGGCAGCCGGGCGGTCCGGTATCAAATACATCGCGCTGGGCGGGGGGTGTTTCCTCAACAATATATTGACGCAAGCGTTGACCGACAGTCTGACGGCGCACGGTTTGAACGTGCTGACCGCGCAACAGTTGCCGCCCAATGACGGTGCGATCTCGTTGGGGCAGGCCGGCATTGCCCTGCAGCAACTCAAGCAAGGAGCTTAAACATGTGTCTCGCCATTCCCGCCCGCATCGAAGAACTGACGACTCCGGGCAGTGCCATCGTCAACCTGGGCGGTGTGCGCAAGGAAATTTCTCTGGCGCTGGTGGACGACGCCACCACCGGTGATTACGTCATCGTGCATGTCGGCTATGCGCTGCAGAAACTGGATCAGGAAGAGGCCGAACGCACGCTGGAAATATTTGCCGAGATGGGGCAGATGGAAGAGTTGCGCGAGGAATTGTCCGGAGGCGCAGCATGAAACTGGCACCTGTCTTGAATGTCATTCCGGCGGTGTCCTCATGAAATATGTAGACGAATTCCGCGACGGTGAACTCGCCAGGAACATCTCCGCCAACATCGCGCGCGAAGCCGACTCGAAGCGTAATTATCGATTAATGGAATTCTGCGGCGGACATACGCACGCCATCTCGCGCTACGGTATCGCCGACCTGTTGCCGTCCAATGTGCGCATGATCCACGGTCCCGGTTGTCCGGTGTGTGTGCTGCCCATCGGCCGCGTGGATCAGGCCATCCGCCTGGCGCGCGAGCACGGCGTGATCCTGTGTACCTACGCCGACACCGTGCGCGTGCCCGCTTCCGACAATCTTTCATTGATGCGCGCCAAGGCCAACGGCGCCGATGTGCGCATGATCTATTCGACGCAGGATGCGCTGAAGGCCGCGCGCGACAATCCCGGGCGCGAAGTGGTGTTCCTCGCCATCGGTTTCGAGACCACCACGCCGCCGACTGCCGTGGCGATCAAACAGGCCGCCGCCGAGGGTTTGAAGAATTTCAGCATCCTGTGCGACCACGTGCTCACCCCCGCCGCGATGCATGCCATTCTGGCGGTGGAGGGCGGCGTGGAGATCGACGGTTTCGTCGGCCCCGCGCATGTGTCCACCGTGATCGGCAGCAAACCGTACGAACCTTTCGCGGACGATTACGGCAAGCCGGTGGTCATCGCCGGGTTCGAGCCGCTGGATGTGATGCAGGCGATATTGATGCTGGTACGCCAGATCAACGACGGACGCGCCGCCGTCGAAAACGAATTCACGCGCGCCGTGACGCGCGAAGGAAACCTGAAAGCACAGGAGCTGGTGGCGGAAGTGTTCGAACTGCGCGACATGTTCGAATGGCGCGGCCTGGGCAGCGTGCCGAACAGCGCGTTGAAACTGCGTTCCAGGTACGCCGCCTTCGATGCCGAGCTGAAATTCAAGGTGGATTACGTGGCGGTGCCGGACAACAAGGCCTGCGAATGCGCCGCGATCCTGAGAGGCCAGAAACGCCCGCAGGAATGCAAGATATTCGGCACGGTATGCACGCCGGAGAATCCGGTCGGTTCGTGCATGGTGTCGTCGGAAGGGGCGTGTGCGGCGCACTATAGTTACGGAAGATTCAGGGAAGCTGCCTGATGAATTTGTAGGGTGGGCACGTTGTTTGTGCCCACGCGGTGCAATGTACGAGAATCCGCGTGGGCACAACAAACGTGCCCACCCTACGCACAGACACGGATTTACAGGAAATCAAAGTAATGAACACAGTCAAACCCAACTACACCCGCGCCCTCGACATCAAACACGGCCGCGTCGACATGTCGCACGGTTCTGGCGGGCGCGCGATGGCGCAGCTCATCACGGAGCTTTTCTCTTCCGCTTTTGATAACGAATACCTGGCGCAGGGTAATGACGGCGCGACGTTGCCACATGCCGACGGCCATCTGGTGATGGCGACAGACAGCCATGTGGTGTCGCCGCTGTTTTTTGCGGGCGGCGACATCGGCTGCCTGTCGGTGCATGGCACCATCAACGACGTGGCGGTGATGGGGGCCAAGCCGTTGTACTTGTCGGCGTCGTTCATCCTCGAAGAGGGCTATCCGCTGGCCGACCTGAAGCGCATTGTCGACTCGATGGCGCAGGCTGCGCGCGACGCGGGCGTGCCCATCGTCACCGGCGATACCAAGGTGGTGGAGCAGGGCAAGGGCGACGGCGTGTTCATCACCACCACGGGGGTGGGCGTGGTGCGCGACGGTATTCATCTGTCCGGCGACCTGGCGCAGCCGGGCGACAAGATATTGTTGTCCGGCAGCATCGGCGATCACGGCATGGCGATATTGTCGCAGCGCGAGGGGTTGACGTTCTCGGCGCCCATCGTGTCGGACACGGCGGCGTTGCATGGACTCATCTCGGTGATGCTGGACAGCGGGGCGAAGCTGCGCGTGCTGCGCGATCCGACGCGCGGCGGGCTGGCGACGACGCTGAACGAAATCGCCAAACAATCCGGCGTGGGCATGATGCTGCACGAATCGGCCATTGCGGTGAACCAGCCGGTCGAGGCGGCCTGCGAATTTCTCGGGCTGGATCCGCTGTATGTGGCGAATGAAGGCAAGCTGATCGCGATCTGTGCGCCGGAAGATGCAGCGCGTTTGCTGGAAGTGATGCGCGCCCATCCGCTGGGCGGCGCCGCGTCCATCATCGGCGAAGTGCAGGAAGATGCGCACGGTTTTGTGCAGATGACCACCAAACTGGGCGGCCGCCGCGTCGTGGATTGGCTGGCCGGGGAACAGTTGCCGAGGATCTGTTGATGATTGCAATATTGCCCACCGTTCTGGTGATCGACGACGAAGTGCGTTCGCAGGAGGCGCTGCGCCGCACGCTGGAAGAAGAATTTACCGTGTTCACCGCCTCCAATGCGGAAGAGGGGCGCGCGATCATGGAGCGCGAGCCGGTGCAGGTGGTGCTGTGCGACCATCGCATGCCGGGTGTGACCGGCATCAATTTCCTGATCGAGGTGCGCGAGCGCTGGCCGGATGCGGTGCGCATGATCATTTCCGGTTATACCGATGTCGAGGACATCATCGCGGGTATCAACGTCGCGGGCATTTACCAGTACATCCTCAAGCCCTGGCATCCGGAATCGCTGTTGCTCAATGTGCGCGCCGGCGCGCAGTTGTACGACCTGCAGCAGCAGAGCAACCGCATGAACGTGGAGCTGCGCACCATGCAGCCCGTGCTGCAGAAGCGCGTGGCGAGCAAGCATGAAAAGTTGCGCGAACATTACGAGTTTTCGCGCATCGTTCGCGCGACGGACAGCCCCTTGAACGAAGTGATCGAACTGGCGGCGCGCGTGGCGACCTGCGACATTGCCGTGCATATCTCGGGTGAGTCCGGTTCCGGCAAGGAATTGCTGGGACGTGCCATTCACTATTCCAGCCCGCGCGCGACGCGCGCTTTCGTGATCGAAAACTGCGGTGCAATGTCGGATCAACTGCTGGAATCGGAACTGTTCGGCCACAAGCGCGGCAGCTTTACCGGTGCCTATGAGGACAGGGTTGGTCTGTTCGAGCAGGCTGACGGCGGCACCATCTTCCTCGACGAGATCGGCGACACCTCGCCGTCGTTCCAGGTCAAATTGCTGCGCGTGTTGCAGGAGGGCGAAATCCGCCCGGTGGGCAGTTCGCGTTCGCGCAAGATCGACGTGCGCGTGTTGTCGGCGACCAACCGCAACCTGGAAGAAGAAGTGCGCAAGGGGCGTTTCCGCGAAGACTTGTATTACCGTCTGACCCAGTTTGTGTTGCCGATGCCTCCCCTGCGCGAACGCAAGATGGATAACCAGATGATCGCGCTTTCCCTGTTGCGCCAGGCCGCGCCGGCCATGGGTAAGGACATCCAGGGATTTTCACCGGAAGCGCTGGAATGTTTGTGCAATTACCAGTGGCCGGGCAATGTGCGCGAGATGCAGAACGAGATCCTGCGCGCCATTCTGTTGTGCGACGACGAATTCATCGGCGCCCACCTGTTCTCGCCCAAGGTGTTGCGCGCGGCGCCGGAGGAGCAATCGCAGGATATGAGCGTGCTGGCCGGGCTGGACGGCAGCCTCAAGGACCGCATGGAGGCCCTGGAAGCGCGCGTGCTGCGCGAATGCCTGATCCGCCACCGCTGGAACAAGACGCGTGCCGCAACCGAGCTTGGTTTGTCGCGCGTGGGTCTGCGCAGCAAACTGGCGCGCTACGGGCTGGAGAAGAAGGATGAGTGATGTGGCAACACCTCTCAACCTGCTCTGGCTGCAATCGGGCGGCTGCGGCGGTTGCACGCTGTCGCTGCTGAATGCGGATTGCCGCAACCTGGTCGACACGCTGAGAAGTTTCGGTATCAACCTGCTGTGGCATCCCTCCCTGTCCGAACAGAGTGCGGACGAGGCGCGCAGGATTTTCGAGATGTGCGCCAGCGGGGAAACGCGGCTGGACATCCTGTGCCTGGAAGGAGCAGTGCTGAAGGGGCCGTTCGGCAGCGGCGGTTTCCACCGCACCACGGGCAACGAGTCGATGATGCATCTGCTCGAGCGCCTGGCCGGGGTTGCACGGCACACGGTGGCGGTGGGCAGTTGCGCCGCGTTCGGCGGGGTGACGGCGGCCGGTATCAACCCGGCCGATGCCTGCGGCATGCAATATGACATCGATGAGCAGGGCGGCTTGCTCGGCGAAGATTACCGCGCGGGCGACGGCTTGCCCGTGATCAACATCGCAGGGTGTCCCACGCATCCCAACTGGGTGATGGAAACGCTGGTGGCGATTGCGCAGGGCGAGATGTATGAATCGAACCTGGATGTGTACCGGCGTCCGCGCCTGTATGCGGACCATCTGGTGCATCACGGTTGCAAGCGCAACGAGTTCTATGAATTCAAGGCCAGCGCGCACAAACCCTCCGACCTGGGGTGCCTGATGGAACACATGGGTTGCAAGGGCACGCAAGTGCATGCCGATTGCAACATCCGTTTGTGGAACGGCGAGGGTTCCTGCACGCGCGGCGGCTATGCCTGCATCGCCTGCACCGAGCCGGGCTTTGAAGAACCGGGTCATGCATTCGGCATCACGCCCAAAGTGGCGGGTATTCCCATCGGTCTGCCGACGGACATGCCGAAAGCATGGTTTGTCGCGCTGGCGGCCTTGTCCAAATCGGCCACGCCCAGGCGCGTGAAAGAGAATGCGGTGGCCGACCATCAGGTGGTCGTCCCGGCGAACAAGAGGACGCGATTGAAATGAGCCGCCGTATCGTTGGGCCGTTCAACCGTGTTGAAGGCGATCTGGAAGTCACGCTCGATATCGAGTCCGGTCGCGTGCGCGCGGCTTTCGTGAATTCGCCCATGTACCGCGGCTTCGAGCAGATCCTGGCGGGCAAGCATCCGCTGGACGCGCTGGTGTTTGTGCCGCGCATCTGCGGGATTTGCTCGGTGGCGCAATCGGCGGCGTCGGCACAGGCGCTGGCGCAAAGCATGGGCATCCAGCCTCCGCAAAACGGCCGCCTGGCGGCCAACCTGACGCTGGCCGCGGAAAATCTGGCAGACCATCTCAGCCATTTTTATTTGTTCTTCATGCCGGATTTTGCGCGTGACGGTTATCGCGATCGCGCGTGGTTTACCGACGTGCAGGCCCGTTTCAAGGCGGTGACGGGTTCGGCCACGGCAGATGTATTGCCGGTGCGTGCCAAATTCATGAATGTGATGGGCTATCTGGCGGGCCGCTGGCCGCACACGCTTTCCCTGCAGCCCGGCGGTTCGTCGCGCCCGCTGGAAGAGGCGGAGAAATTGCGCCTGAAAATCCTGCTCGCCGAGTTTCGTGCATTTCTGGAAAACACTTTGTTCGGCGATAGTCTGGAAGCGGTGGCGGCACTGGATTCCGAAGCCGCACTTTATGCGTGGATGGAGCCGCGCGCACAGCGCGCAGACTTCCCGCGTTTCCTGAACATCGCGCGCGATATCGGGTTGCAGCACATGGGTCGCGCCACGGACCGGTTCATCAGCTATGGCGCGTATTCCGACGGCACGGCTCCCCTGTTTGCGGCGGGAGTGTGGGCGGAAGAAATATTGCATAAATTGGACATCGGCGCGATCCGCGAGGATGTGACGCGCAGCTGGATGGCGGGCGATGCCGCACTGGCCCCGCACGAGGGCCGTACCCAGCCGGATCCGGACAAGGCGGATGCCTATTCGTGGTGCAAGGCGCCGCGCCTGTCCGGGAAAGTGGTGGAGACGGGCGCGCTGGCGCGCCAGATGGTGGCCGGGCATCCGCTGGTACGCGACATGGTGAATCTCCACGGTGCCAGCGTGACGGCAAGGATTGTCGGGCGTATGCTGGAATTTGCGCTGGTGCTGCCCGCGATGGAAACCTGGTTGCGGCAGATACTGCCGGGCGACACGTATTGTTTGCCGTCTCACGAGCTTGAGGATGCGCGCGGCATCGGCCTGATCGAAGCGGCGCGCGGTGCGCTCGGGCACTGGCTGGATGTGCGCAACGGGAGAATCCATAATTACCAGATCATCGCACCCACCACCTGGAATTTCTCCCCGCGCGATGCCGTCGGGGAGCCCGGCGCACTGGAGCAGGCGCTGGTCGGGCTGGAAGCGGAAGAAGGCGGGGACGCGGCGCCGCTGCAGGTGCAGCATGTGGTCAGGTCGTTCGATCCGTGCATGGTGTGCACGGTGCATTAACCGGAGAAAATCATGGAACGCTTCACCATCTCACTCGATGAAAAACTCGCCAGCGAATTCGACCGGCTGATCCGCGAGCGCGGCTACCTGAACCGCTCCGAGGCGGTGCGCGACATGTTGCGCGGCAAGATGGATACGCTGCGCCTGCAGGAAGCGCAGGCGCCGTTCTGCGTGGCCAGCCTGTCCTATGTATACAACCACCACGAGCGCGATCTGGCCGAGCGGCTGACCGAACTGCAGCACGATCATCACGATCTGGTGGTGGCGTCGACGCATGTGCATCTGGATCACGACAATTGCCTGGAAACGGTGATGCTGCGCGGCAAGACCGAAGTGGTGCGGCGCTTTGCCGATGCGCTGATCGCCGAGCGCGGCGTGCGCCACGGCCAGGTCAATCTGGTGCCGGTCGATGCGGATACCGGTCACGGCCACGTGCACAGCCATCCGACGTCCTGATCAGCGGCAGACCGCCATGAGTCCCCATCATACTTCCCCCACCCGCCTGCCGATCCCGAGCGAGCTGGATCCGTTCTCGGAATCCGCCTGGATCGAAGTGGTGCGTTCGATGGACGAGGTGTACAACGAGCTGCTGCAATACGAAGTGGTGCTGGAGCAGAAAAATTCCGAACTGGAAGAATCGCAGCAATTCATTTTCAGCATCCTCACGTCGATGTCCGACCTGCTGGTGGTGTGCGACCGCAACGGCGTGATCGAGGAGGTGAATCATTCGCTGCTCGCCTTTACCGGCAAGCGCGAGCAGGAAATGAAGGGCGCAAAGTTGTCGTCGCTGTTTGCGGACGAAAACGATTGCGCCACGGCAAAGCGGGTGATCTCCAGCCTGACGACTGAACCCGCCAACGACGTGGAGCTGCAATTCCGCACGCGCGACGGCACCACCACCCCGGTGGCGCTCAATTTCACGCCGCGCCTGTCCGCCGCCAAGAAATTGCTGGGCGTGGTGATCACCGGGCGCCCGGTGGGCGAACTGCGGCGCGCCTATCACAAGCTGCGCGAAGCGCACGACGAACTCAAGCGTACCCAGCAGCAATTGCTGCAGTCCGAGAAAATGGCTTCGCTGGGCAAGCTGGTGGCGGGGGTGGCGCACGAGTTGAACAACCCGATCAGTTTCGTGCTGGGCAACATGCATGCGATGCAACGTTATACGCCGCGCCTGAAACGTTACCTGGATGCAATCCACGGCGGCGAATCGCGCGAGGTGCTACAGAAGCTGCGCACCGAATTGCGCATCGATCACGTTCTGGCCGATCTGCAACCGCTGCTGGACGGGTCGGTAGAAGGGGCGGAACGCACGCGCGTTATTGTGGACGGCTTGAAGCGCTTCTCCGCCGCGGATCGCGACGAGAATGTCGAGTTCAACCTGGCCGAAACCATCGAACGCTCGGTGCACTGGGTAACCCGTGCCACGCCGACCAATTTCCGCGTGCAGATCGACCTGCCCAAAGACATGCCGTTTTACGGTTCGCCCGGACAGATTCAGCAGGTGATCACCAACCTCGTGCAGAACGCATCTGACGCCACGGAAAAAATGCCCGATCCGATGTTGACTGTTACGGCCGAGGTGGTGGGTGAGGTGCTTTGCATCCGTTTCCGCGACAACGGCCCGGGCATTTCGGAGCAGGCACTGAGCAAGATATTCGATCCGTTCTACACCACCAAGCCGGTCGGCAAGGGTACCGGACTCGGGCTGTCGATCAGCTACGGCATCATCGAACGCCATGGCGGGCAGCTTTCGGTGAGCAACGCGGAAGGGGGCGGTGCCGAATTCAAGTTGTGCCTGCCACGCGCAAACCGGAAATAGGCTCAAAGCAAATCGGAAGGCAGCTTTCCAGTGGTTTTCTTCCTGATTTCCCTGTCCACTTTTCGCAAGCCCCATTTGTTTATTTTTATAATATTTTGACGTTATGAATTAATGCGTTGCGAGCGCACCGCAAGTAGGCCTACTGCAACATGGATTATTCGCTTTTCATGGCATGGTTCTTGTAAGAGAATATATAAAATCTTCTTACAGGAGGCGTTATGGAAAGCGTACATGCCAGTATTTACCCGCTGATCATGCTGGCTGTTGTGCTCGGCATGAAGCACGGCATGGACGCCGACCACCTCGCCACCATCGACGGTCTGACCCGTTTCAATGCCGCTGCCGGACGCAAGAAGCTGGCGCGTCTGTGCGGTTTCCTGTTCTCGCTCGGCCACGGGATCGTGGTGTGCATCGTCGCGGTTGCCACCAGCTTGTTATTCCAGCAGGGTGCAGTGCCGGAATGGATGGACGATGTCGGTGCCTGGGTGTCGGCTTTTTTTCTGGTCACGCTGGGCGTACTCAACCTGTATGCCGTGTTTTCCACCCCTGCACATGAAATGGTACAGATGGTCGGTCTCAAGGGCCGCTGGCTGGGCCAGCTCAGGCATGCCAGCCATCCCGTGCTGATCGCCATGGTGGGTTCGCTGTTCGCGTTTTCGTTCGACACGCTGTCTCAAGCCACCCTGTTTTCCGCCACTGCCACGCAATACGGCGGCGTCATGTCCGCATTCCTGCTGGCGGTGTGTTTCATGCTCGGCATGATGGTGACCGATGCCGCCAACGGCTTGTGGATCTCGCACCTGCTGCAGCGCGCCGACGCGACCGCCCGCGCCGCCTCGCGCATCATGGGCGTGACCGTGGCCCTGCTCAGCCTGTTCGTGGCGGCGCTGGGTCTGTCGCGCCGCTTCTTCCCCGAAGCCTCGTCCTGGCAGGAAGGACGCGAATTGTTCATCGGCTGTTCCATCGTCGCGGTGGTCGCCCTCAGTTTCCTGTTTGCGCGCTACACCCAGCAGCGCGTATCTGCTCCAGCCTGATTTCCCTTGCATTGGTTCGATGTAGATTTTTATTCGGAGGAGTTATGAAGAAAAAGAAATTCGTCTTAATTGTGTTGATATTGCTGTCTGAGAATAGCTTTGCCGCCGGTATCCCGACCTTGGACGAGGTGTCCGTCACCGCAAAATCCACCGATCAACTCGGCGTGGCTTCGACTTCCAGCGAAGGCACGGTGACTGCCGAACAGTTGGAGAACCGCCCGCTGCTGCGTCCCGCCGAGGTGCTGGAAGTCGTGCCCGGCCTGATCATCAGCCAGCACTCGGGCGACGGCAAAGCCAACCAGTATTATTTGCGCGGTTTCAACCTCGATCACGGCACCGATTTCTCCACCTCGCTGATGGGCATGCCGGTGAACATGCCGACGCATGCGCACGGGCAGGGTTACACCGACCTGAATTTCCTGATCCCGGAACTGGTGGAGCGCGTGCAATACCGCAAGGGAACTTACTACGCGGGCGACGGCGATTTCTCGGCTGCGGGCTCGGCACGCATCGATTATGTGCGCAAAGTGGAAGAACCGTTCGCGCAGGTGACGCTGGGCGGGGGCGGATTCTCGCGCGCATTGGCGGCGGCATCACCGGAGGTGAAAGAAGGCAACCTGCTGCTGGCTGCCGAGAGTTACCACAACGACGGGCCGTGGACGGTGCCGGAACATCTGCGCAAGGACAACGTGGTTGTGCGCTACGGGCAGGGGCAGCGCGACGACGGCTGGGTGGTGTCGCTGCTGGGCTATGACGCGAAGTGGAACGCGACGGACCAGATCGCCGAACGGGCGATGGCGACGGTGGGGCGCTACGGCAGCCTCGATCCCAGCACCGGCGGTAACACGCACCGCTACAGTCTGTCCGGCGAGTGGGCGGAGGCGGACGCAGACGGCGCGAGCCGCGCCAACGTCTACCTGATCGACTACGCGCTGAACCTGTGGTCCAACTTTACCTATGCCACCGATACCGTGCACGGAGACCAGTTCCTGCAGGCCGACAAGCGCAGCATCGTCGGCGCGAAAGCATCGCACAACTGGCTGCAGGACATGCACGGCATACCGGTCGTCACCACCATCGGCACCGACGTGCGCCACGACGACATCAGCGTGGGATTGTTCTCCACACAGAACCGGGAAAAATGGGGCACGGTGCGCGACGACAAGGTCAAGCAGACCAGCGTCTCGCTGTGGGGAGAGATGCAGATGCAGTGGAACGAAAAATTCCGCTCCATCCTCGGCTTGCGCGGCGACAGCTACCGCTTCGACGTGAACAGCGATACCGCCGCCAATTCCGGCAACAAGAGCGATGCCATCGTTTCGCCCAAATTGTCGCTGGTGTTCGGCCCGTGGGACAGGACCGAGTATTACCTGAACGCGGGGCGCGGCTTCCACAGCAACGATGCGCGCGGCACCACCATCACTACCAACCCCGACCCGCGCCCCGGCACCCGGCCGGGCTGCACGGGAGAAGCGGGCGAATGCACCGGCGACGCCATCGACCCGGTGCGCCCGCTGGTTCCCGCCACCGGTTACGAAGTCGGCGTGCGCAGTGCCGTGCTGCCGGGGCTGCAAACCTCGCTCACATTCTGGCGTCTGGATATCGATTCGGAACTGGTCTTCGTAGGCGATGCGGGCACCACCAGCGCCTCGCGCCCCAGCCGCCGTCAGGGTGTGGAATGGGCGAACTACTGGAATCCGGTTGCGTGGTTGCTGGTCGACGGCGATGTGTCGCTGTCCAGCGCGCGCTTCACCGACAGCGATCCTGCCGGTAACCGCATCCCGGGCGCCATCGAACAGGCGGCTTCCATCGGCGTGAGTTTGCAGGAAAGCGAACCGTGGTCGGCGGGTTTGCGCCTGCGCTACTTTGGCCCGCGCCCGCTCATCGAGGATGACAGCGTGCGCTCCAAGTCGTCCACGCTGGTCAACATGCTGGTCGGTTACCGCATCAGCAAGCCGCTGAAGATCAGTATGGAAGTGCTGAATCTGTTCAATGCCCAAGTGAGCGACATCGATTACTACTATGCTTCGCAATTGTCCGCAGAAGCGTCGCCCGTGGACGACATTCACTCCCATCCCGCCGAACCGCGAACAGTGCGCGTCACGCTGAGGTTGACGCTTTGAGGTGATGGAAGATGTAACACGTGTCCAGCCCGATTTTTTCCAGTTTGGTTCGTTGTTGCTTTTCGGTCAGCCTGCATTCAGCTCATCCCTGTGTTTCCCGGCACGCGGCATCGATCATGCGCCAGGCAAGGCTCATCGGTTCCGGCAATGCGGGCAAAGCACTGCGCGGAAACCAGCCCGCATCCTCGATTTCCGCCGGGTCGGGCTGGATGGTCCCGCTTGCATAGTCGGCAAAAAAGGCGACCATCAGGGAATCCGGGAACGGCCAGGACTGGCTGCCGAAGTAGCGCAGGTTGGCGATTTCCAAGCCAACTTCTTCGCGCACTTCGCGTGCCGCGCATTGCTCCAGGGTTTCTCCCGTTTCGACAAATCCGGCCAGGGCGCTGAACACGCCGGGTTTGAAGCGGTGGCTGCGCGCCAGCAACAGTTCATCGCCGCGGCTGATCAGCACCATGACCGCCGGCGAAATCCTCGGGTAGCTGACCAGGCCGCATGCCGGGCACGCCATGGAATGCTCGCGCGGTTTCCTGTTGGTGGGTGTGCCGCACTTGCCGCAGTAGCGGTGGTTTTTCTGCCAGTCCAGAAGCAGCGTGGCGCGTCTGGCCAGGGAGATGGTTTTCTCGTCAGCAAAATTGAACAGGCTGCGTATCGGTATCAGTTCTCCCGGCACGTTGGGTGGGACTTCATCCAGTTCGGCCGCATAGCACGGCAGTCCCTGCAATTCACCCACCTGCAATACATCCCCGGGGTTCCCGAAATCCGACGCATGTCCGCGCGGGAAAATGATTCCGTCGCCATCCTCGGTTGTGGTGAACAGTTGACTCTCGATTCGCAAAAGCCAGTAGGCCAATTCATGCATGGTGATTTCCGGGTGAGTTTGAAAATGATTCAGGTAAAGGCAAATCCTGCTACAGGACGCATATGCGGGATCACGTGGAGTCGTTAGCGTTTGGCGGAACGGCTGGACTTCTCCTGTTGCAAACGGGCCAGTTTTTCAGCCTTGTCGATTCTGATCGTCAGCGCTTTTTGTACCAAAGAGTAGAAACCAACCAGATCCTGCGCGGGGTAATCATCCATCACGCCGCCATCCTGGAAGAATTCCGCAAGCCACAGCGAATCCAATACTTCCTTGCCGGTCTCCTGCCAGTATTCCAGCGCGGCCATCTCGACATATTCAGTCAGTTTGCGCATCAATCCACCTGATGAGTTCATTCTTTTGAAATGCGATTGCCATGTGGCAGCGGGGGCGTTCCGGTGTATTCCTGACTCCTGTTGCCATTGCCGGGTTAGTGCAGCGATCCTATTTCTTTTTGCGGTAGGCTTCCGCAATCTCGCGAAACTGCTTGAGTTCGGTCTCGATGGTGGAAAGCTGGTAGTAGTCATTGCCGGCTCGTTTGGCCAATTCCAGTTGGTCGATCGCACCGAACAGGTTGCCGTGCAGAATGTAGTTGTAAGCCAGCACGTGATGCTCTTCCTGATGCCTGCCCAGGGCCGCATAGGCACGGGCCTGCAGTTCGTAGAGTTTCGGGTCATTGCCGTCGCGATTGACTTGTTCATCGAGCAGTTTGAGCGCTTCGTTGTAACGCCTGTCCTGCAGCAGCAATTCGGCATAGTCGTAGATCAGCGCATGGTGCTCCGGAAAGTTCTTCAGTGCGGTGCGATAGAACGCAAAGATTTCCTTGTCCTGCTTGTCCAGTTGCTTGATCTGCCCGGCCAGCGTCTCTATGGTCGCGTTGAGCGGCGATTGTTTGTGCAGGATGGCGAATTCCTGCCCGGCGCGTTGCGGTTGGTGGTTGCGCAATAATGCCAGCACCAGGCCGTAACGCTGGGCGATGGGGTTGCCGAATTTGTTTTTTCCCAGGGCGCCTTCGAAATAATCGACTGCATCCTGCGCCAGTTTTTGATTGGCAATCAGGCGCGCGCGCATCAGCTGGAAATCCAGGCTGTCCGGTACAAGATGATAGGGGATTTGTTGCACGCGACCATCGACATCGGCAATACGTTCGTGGGTGATCGGGTGGGTGCGCAGATATGAGGGGGTGTTTCCTTCCACCAGTTGTGTGGCTTTTTGCATGCGCTCAAAAAACAGCGGCATGGCACGGGTATCGAAGCCGGATTTTTCCAGAATGCTGAGGCCGATACGGTCAGCCTCTTTTTCATGTGTGCGGGTAAAGTTGAGCTGGCGCTGGACCGACCCTGCTTGCGTGCCGATGATGGCGGCATTTGCCGTTTCCGGGCTGTTGCGCGCGGCCAGGATGGCCACGGCAAGCGTCGCCAGGGCGGCGAGCGAATCGTAGCGCTGGCCGGACACCATGCGCGCATAGTGGTGCTGGGTAACGTGCGCAATTTCGTGGCTCAATACCGAAGCGAGTTCGGATTCGGTTTGTGCCAGCAGTATCAATCCGGTGTTGACCCCGACATAGCCTCCCGGCAGGGCGAAGGCGTTGATGGCCCGGTCGTCGATGGCGAAGAACTCGAAAATGTCTCCCGGTTCCGGGCTGTTCGAAACCAGACGTTCGCCCAGTTGGTTGAGGTAATCGGAGATCTCGGGATCGTCCATGTAACTCTTGTCGGCACGAATCTGGAACATGCTTTGTTCGCCGATCTGTTTTTCCATCTGCGGGGAGATAATTTCCTGGGATATATCGCCCATATCCGGCAGGCCGTCTGCGTGTGCATGCAGCGGCAGGGAAAATAGCAGGGATAAAAGGAATTTTTTCATGGATGCTATGATAACACTGCGCTCCGATGAGTTCCCCGGGGCGCTGAAATTCCTTGTAAAGCTCGTGGTTGCTGGACAGGTCGTCGCCCAGCCTTCAGAATGCGCGCGGGAAAATATTAATCTCGCGTAGCGATTCGATTGTTCTCTCTCCCGCATGCGGGATAACCAATGACTTGGCTGTTGTCTTTGGACAGCCTAGTCAGATGGCTAGTTGTTTCACCCAGAGAGTTAGAGAGAGGGGCGCGCAGGCAAGGCTATGATGGATAAGATTGGTAAATACGAGATTGTCAAGGAGTTGGGCCGCGGTGCGACAAGCACGGTGTATCTTGCGCTCGACCCGTTCAGCCAGCAACAGGTGGCACTCAAAGTATTCAATTTGCACAATTTGCGCGATGCCAATCGTGCCAAGGCTTATCGCAAGCTGTTACTTACCGAGGCATCCCTGGCCGGGAAACTGTCGCACCCGCATATTGCAAAAATCTACGATGCGGTGATGGAAGGCGATGTGAATTACGTGGTGATGGAATACATCGAGGGCGAGACGCTGGAAAAATACGGCGAAGTCGACCACCTCATGGATTTGGGCCGCATCGCCGAAATTATCTACAAATGCGGCAAAGCCCTGGAATATGCGCAATACCAGGGGGTTACGCATCGCGACATCAAGCCCGCCAATATTCTTCTGCGCGGCGACAGCGACATCAAGATCTCGGATTTCGGCGCGGCGGTGGTCGAGAACCAGCAGAGCACGCAGGTCAGCGGTGTGGGCTCACCGGCCTATATGTCGCCGGAGCAGATCAAGGAGCAACCGCTGACGCACCAGACCGATATTTATTCGCTGGGCGTGACCATGTACCGCCTGCTCACCGGCAAGCTGCCGTTCGATGCCGCCAACAGTTACAGCATGATCTACCAGATCATGAACATCGACCCGCAGCCACCCAGCACTTTCCGCCCGGAAATTCCGCGCGAAATGGATGCCATCGTGCTGCGCGCCATGAGCAAGGATCTGACGCAGCGCTACCAGACATGGGACGAGTTTACGCGCGACCTGGTCTCGTTGATCAGCTACAACGTGCCGCAACAGGATGAATTCTTCGATACCGAAAAATTCAATACGCTGCGTGCGCTGAGCTTCTTCAGCAATTTCAGCGATGTCGAGCTGTGGGAGGTGCTGCGCATCAGCGATTGGCACAAGGTTCCCGGGGAGGAATCGATCATTTCCGAAGGCGAGGAAGGCGTGAACTTTTTTGTCATCGCCAGCGGCTCGGTGCGCGTGGTCAAGCAGGGCAGATTGCTGAGTCTGCTGCACCAGGGCGATTGTTTCGGGGAAATGGCGCATCTCTCCGGCAAGGATGCGCGTCGCTCCACCGACGTATTCGCAAAAACCGATGTGACACTGATCGAAATCGATCCGGAGGTGCTGACGCGCGCGTCGCCCAACTGCCGCTACCAGTTCAGCGAAGCATTCCTGGGAATGCTGGTGAAACGCTTGTCCATGGCGAATACGCGGATTTCACGTTTGCTGAGCGACGATAAAGACGAATCATGAGTGACGTCATATTCGATGCGGAGCTTGATGTGCGGCAGTTGGCCTGTCCGCTGCCCATTCTGCGCGCCAAAAAGTCGCTGTCGGCGATGGAGGCCGGGCAAGTACTGAAAATTGTCGCGACAGACAAAGGCTCGCCCAGGGATTTTGTGGATTTTTGCGGCAAGACCGGGAATGAGCTGCTGTCTTCAACGGAACTGGGCGGCGAATTCATTTTCCTGATTCGCCGCCGGTAGGGTGGGCACGAACAACGTGCCCACCCTGAAACCCTTTCCGCAACCGCGTGGGCACTCAAAACGTGCCCACCCTACATTTACCCCAGCTTCTTGCGTTGCGTCTGCAACTGCGCCAGCGTCGCACCGAACTCTTCCAGCCGTTTCTTTTCCTGTTCCACCACTGCCGCCGGTGCGCGCGCGACAAAGCTCTCGTTGCCGAGCTTGGCTTGCGCCTTGGTGATTTCGTTGGAGAGGCGCGCGATTTCCTTGTCCAGGCGTTCGCGTTCGGCGGCGACGTCGATCTCCACCTTCAGCATCAGCTTGAAGTTGCCGACGATGGAAACCGGCGCGTCGCCTTCCGGCAACTCGGCGACGACCTGCACTTCGCTCAACTTGCCGAGACTGCTGATGTAGGGCGCGAGCGTGTTCAACGTGGCGGCATCGCCGGCGGCGATCAGCGGCACGCGTGCGGCCGGCGACAGGTTCATCTCGCTGCGCAGGCTGCGGCAGGCGTTGGTGAGCTCCTGCAGTAGCACGATCTGTTCGATGGATGCTAGGTCAATCTTGTTCGCATCGCTCTTCGGATAGGCTTGCAGCATGATGCTGTCGCCCTTCTTGTTTGCCATCGGTGCGACCGACTGCCACAGTTCTTCGGTGATGAACGGAATGATGGGGTGCGCCAGACGCAGGATGCTTTCCAGCACGCGCACCAGCGTGCGGCGCGTTCCACGTTGCTGTGCCTCGTTGCCATTCGCGATTTGGACTTTCGCGAGTTCTACGTACCAGTCGCAATAGGTGTTCCACACCAGTTCGTACACCGCACGCGCGGCCATGTCGAATCGGTAGTCGGCGAAATGCGTCGCCATCTCGGCTTCGGCCTTCTGCAATTCGCCGATCATCCACTTGTCGGCAGCCGAGAATTCCAGCGGCAGACTCTCGTCGAGACCGACATCCTTGCCGTCGCAATTCATCAGCACGAAGCGTGTGGCGTTCCACAGCTTGTTGCAGAAGTTGCGATAGCCTTCGCAGCGCTGCATGTCGAACTTGATGTCGCGACCGGGCGAGGCGAGCGAGGCGAAAGTGAAGCGCAGCGCGTCGGTGCCGAAGGCGGTGATGCCCTCGGGGAATTCGCGGCGCGTGCGTTTTTCGATCTTCTCCGCGTCCTTCGGGTTCATCAGGCCGGTGGTGCGTTTCTTCACCAGGTCTTCGATGCCGATGCCGTCGATCAGGTCGATGGGGTCGAGCACATTGCCCTTGGATTTGGACATCTTCTGGCCTTCCGCATCGCGGATCAGGCCGTGTACGTACACATCCTTGAACGGGATCTTGCCGGTGATGTGCTTGGTCATCATCACCATGCGCGCCACCCAGAAGAAGATGATGTCGAAGCCGGTGACCAGCACCGACGAGGGCAGGTATTGCTTCACGAATGCGTTCTGCGCGTCGAAGGGCCTGCCTTCTTCCCAGTCCAGCGTGGAGAACGGCCACAGCGCGGAGGAGAACCAGGTGTCGAGCACGTCGGCATCGCGCATGAGCATTCCGGCATAACCGGCCTTGTCGGCGAGCCTGCGTGCCTCGGTCTCGTCGTGGGCGACGAACACTTCGCCGTTGGTGCCATACCACGCGGGAATCTGGTGGCCCCACCACAGTTGGCGCGAGATGCACCAGTCCTGGATGTTGTTCAGCCACTGGTTGTAGGTGTTGACCCAGTTCTCGGGGTGGAACTTGATCTCGCCGGAACTCACACATTCCAGCGCCTGCTCGGTGATGGATTTGGATGGCTTCCCATCCTTTTGCGGCCCCGCCTTGCTCATGGCGACGAACCACTGGTCGGTCAGCATCGGCTCGATGACGACACCAGTGCGGTCGCCGCGCGGCACTTTGAGTTTGTGCTTGTCGGCTTTGATGAACAGTCCGATGGCTTCGAGATCGGCCACGATCTGTTTACGTGCGGCGAAACGGTCCATGCCCTGATATTTGACAGGTGCATGTTCGTTGATCTTCGCATCCAGCGTAAGGACGGAGATCATCTCCAGCTTGTGGCGCTGGCCTACCGCATAGTCGTTGAAGTCATGCGCAGGCGTGACCTTCACCACGCCGGTGCCGAATTCCTTGTCCACGTATTCATCGGCGATGACGGGGATGGTGCGCTCGCACAGCGGCAGCGTGACCTGCTTGCCGATGAGGTGTTTGTAGCGCTCGTCCTCGGGATGCACCATCACCGCCACGTCGCCGAGCATGGTCTCGGGGCGGGTGGTGGCAACGGTCAGATGGCCGGAGCCGTCCGCCAGCGGATACTGGATGTGATACATGAAACCGTCTTCTTCTTCCTGCACCACTTCAAGGTCGCTCACTGCGGTGTGCAGTTTCGGGTCCCAGTTCACCAGGCGCTTGCCGCGATAGATCAGGCCTTCGTTGAACAGGCGCACGAAAGTTTCGGTGACGGATTTGGATAAACCTTCATCCATGGTGAAGCGCTCGCGCGACCAGTCGGGCGAGGTGCCGAGGCGGCGCATCTGCCTGGTGATGGTGTTGCCGGAATATTCCTTCCACTCCCAGACCTTCTCGATGAACTTCTCGCGGCCGAGGTCGTGGCGGCTGACGCCCTGTGCATCGAGCTGGCGTTCGACCACGATCTGCGTGGCGATGCCCGCGTGGTCGGTGCCCGGCTGCCACAGGGTGTTGTCGCCGCGCATGCGGTGGTAGCGCGTGAGCGCGTCCATCAATGTCTGGTTGAAGCCGTGGCCCATGTGCAGCGTGCCGGTGACGTTGGGCGGCGGCAGCAGGATGCAGAAGTTGTCTGGTTTTGCGGCGTCGAGTCCGGCCTTGAAGTAACCGGCGTTTTCCCAGGTGGGGTACCAGCGGGCTTCAATATCTTTCGGGTCAAAACTTTTTGCGAGTTCCATTGCGGTCATTTCGGGAAATGCAGGGGTTCTAGAGAGGGCGGAATTATACAGTTGTAGGATGGGTGGAGCGTAGCGATACCCATCAATTGAATGTGAAAAACGATGGGTATCGCTACGCTCCACCCATCCTACGGCGGCGTTTTATGTCTTGCGCAGGTCGAAATGGCGCAGCTCGTAGCCTCTATCCTTGTAGAACTTGTAGCGATCGCGCCCCTGTTTGGCATCCTCATCGTCCTGGCCGACGATTTCGATCACACGTTCGAAACGGCTGAAGAAGGGCAGGCATACGTTATGCAGGCTGATGAGCAGTTCGGAATGCGGAAAACTTTCGTCGCGACCGATGACGACAGGCAAGGTCGCCGCATCCGCCTCGTGGCTGTGGCAATGCGGCATGAAAGCCGTTGCCGGGAAGTGCCATAACAACTGGTCCAGCTTGCGGGCAACGCTTTCGTCCGGCGCGTGCAACAGCACGCGCAGACCGTTCTGCATTGCCTTGTGGCTCAGCTGGCAGGCGGTGCGCAGCTTGTCTTCACTGCCTGTGTAGAAGTCGACTTTGGTCACTTGGTTGCCGTGCGGTTGATGAGGTATTGCGTGAGCAGCGGCACCGGACGTCCCGTTGCGCCCTTTTCCTTGCCCGACACATTGGCGGTGCCCGCGATGTCCAGGTGCGCCCAGCGATAGTCCTTGGTGAAGCGCGCCAGGAAGCAGGCTGCGGTGATGGTGCCGCCCGCGCGTCCGCCGATGTTTGCCATGTCGGCGAAGTTGCTGTCCAGCAGCGGCTGGTAGTCTTCCCACAGCGGCAGTTGCCACACGCGGTCATGCGACTGCTCGCCCGCTGCCAGCAGTTCCCTGGCGAGCTTGTCTTCGTTGGCGAACATGCCGCTGGCGACATGCCCCAGCGCGATGACGCAGGCGCCGGTGAGGGTGGCGATGTCGATGACGGTGTCGGGGTTGAATTTCTTCGAGTAGGTCAGCGCGTCGCACAGGATGAGGCGGCCTTCGGCGTCGGTGTTCAATATCTCGATGGTCTGGCCGGACATGCTGGTGACGATGTCGCCGGGCTTGGTGGCTTTGCCGGAAGGCATGTTCTCGCAAGTCGGGATGACGCCCACGACGTTGATCTTCAGGCCCATCTCGGCAATGGCTTGCAGCGTACCGAGCACGCTGGCCGCGCCGCTCATGTCGTACTTCATCTCGTCCATGTCGGCGCCGGGTTTGAGCGAGATGCCGCCGGTGTCGAAAGTGATGCCCTTGCCCACCAGCACGATGGGTTTCTGTGTTTTGGCCGTACCGGAATATTCCAGTGTGATGAGCTTGGCCGGTTGTTCGCTGCCGCGCGTGACGGAAAGCAGCGAACCCATGCCCAGCTTCTGCATGGCTTTTTCATCCAGCACGGTGGTCTTGATGCTCTTGTGCGCCTTGCCCAAAGCCAGCGCCCTGGCGGCGAGGTAGGTCGGGGTGCAGATGTTGCCCGGCAGGTTGGCGAGGGTCTTGGTCAGTTCCATTCCGCTGGCGGTGGCGGCGGCCTGGTCGAGAGCGACCTTCAATGCGGCTGCGGGTTTATCCAGAGTGGCGAAGGTGATGCTTTTCAGCGCGGCGGGTTTGGAGGGTTTGCTCTTCATGCCGTCGGCGCGGAAAGCCTGCCCGGACGCGGAGAATACGGCTTGCTTGACGACCCATCCGCCATCCTTGCCCACGCCTTCGTCGAGGATATACAGCGCCGCATCCTTGGCTTGCGTTGCGTTCAATGCCTTGAATGTCGCATTCAATATCTCGAGACTGGTCTTGTTGTTCAGCTCACTGACTTTGCCCAAGCCGACCAGCAATACGCGCTCGGCCGCGACACCGGCCAATTTGTGCAGCAACAGAGTAGAGGCGGATTTGCCCTTCATGTCGCCGCGCGCGATGAGATCGCTGAGGGCATGTTTGGCAGCCTTGTCGAGCACCTGTGCCGCTTTCGACAATTTGCCGCCGTCGAACACGCCAACCACCACGCAACCGCTCTTCAGTTTTTCCGGACTGCCTTGTTTTATGCTAAATTCCACGCGATTCTCCTCATTAAACTCAAAATTGCTCCCGATGCCGGATTATCCGCAATCCCAACCACTAAAGTCAAAAAGGCCTTGCAAGCACGGCATCTTTTATTGGTCGCTGGTGCGCGAATTTGCGAGTACGGGTTTGCTTGTGTCCTCCATTTTGCTGGGTATTGTCGTGTTTACCCAGTTGGTGCGCTTGCTGGGCGATTCGGTCAGCGGCGTGCTGGCGGTGGATGGCGTACTGGCGATCATGGGATTCAGTTCGCTCAATTACCTGCCCGTCCTGCTTTCCATCGGCCTGTTTCTGTCCGTACTGTTGACGCTGACGCGCAGCTATCGCGATAGCGAGATGGTGGTGTGGTTTACTTCCGGCATCGGGTTGACGCGCTGGATACGCCCGGTGCTGGGCTATGCGCTGCCGGTGACTGTCTTGATTGCGCTGCTCAGTCTGGTGCTGTCGCCGTGGGCCTTGTCCAGGGTCGACGAATTCAAGCGCAGGCTGGACAGTCGCGATGACGTGTCAGCCGCGACGCCGGGCGCATTCCGCGAATCCAAACAGGCCGACCGCGTGTTTTTTCTGGAAGAAGTGGATGTGGAGAAAAAACGTGTCGGCAACATTTTCGTGCAATCTTCACAGAATGGCCGGGAAGGAACGATGGTCGCCAAGGAGGGCTTCCAGGAAACGGCCGCCAACGGCGACCGTTTTCTGGTGATGCTTAACGGCACCCGTTATGAGGGAATTCCGGGGCACGCAGATTTCAGGATCGTCGAATTCGAACGTTATGCCATGCGTATCGAACCGGCTGAATTGCGCAAGGAGCAGCCAAACCACAAGGCTTACCCCACTATATATTTGCTGAGGAACATGACGCCGGAAAATATTGCCGAGCTGGAATGGCGCGTGGGCTTGCCGCTCAGTGCATTCGTTCTGGCATTGCTGGCGATTCCGCTGAGTTTTGTGAATCCGCGTGCCGGACGTTCCCTGAATCTGATCACCGCCATGGCGATCTATATGTTCTACAACAATATGATCAGCGTAACCAATTCCTGGGTCGGGCGCGGCACGATCAACCCGGCGCTCGGCCTGTGGGGGATTCATCTGTTTATGTTCTCGGTGATGCTGATATTGTTCTATCACCGCTCGTCGCCGTCTGCCTGGCGCTGGTTCAAGCGATGAAACTGCTTACCCGTTATCTGAGGCGTGAGGTTTATGCCAGCATCGCGCTGGTATTTGCGGCACTCATCATGCTGTTTGCCTTGCTTGACCTGATCAACGAACTGAACTCAATGGGGCGCGGCGACTACAGTCTGGGTTATGTGCTGTTGTTTGTGGTGTTGACCGTTCCCGGGCATATCTATGAATTGTTTCCGGTCGCGGTGCTGATAGGAACCATTTTTGCCATGGTGCAAATGGCGGCCAATTCCGAACTGACGGTGTATCGCAGCTCCGGCGTGTCGCTCAAGCAGATGATAAGCGCATTGCTCAAGATCGGTTTGCCGCTGGTTGTTTTGTGTTTCCTGTTCGGGGAAATCGTTTCTCCGCCGAGCGAACGCATGGCACAGCAATTGCGGTTGCAGGCGCAGAAAGCGAAAGTGTCGGTAAAGGCATTCAGGTCGGGCGTGTGGGTGAAGGATGAGAGCAGCTTCATCAATGTGAGGAGCGTGTTGCCCGATACTTCGTTGCTGGAAGTCAGTATCTACGAGTTCGATGATCAGTATCATTTGCGCAGCATTACCGTCGCGGAACGGGCTTCGTACCTGGCTGTTGAACGCTGGCAACTGGAAGGCGTGCGGCAGACACTTTTCAATGGCAATGGGGCCACTACCGACAACCGGCCGCGCGCAGAGTGGCACTCCTCGCTGAATCCGGACATTTTGAGCGTATTGCTGGTGGTGCCCGAACAGATGTCGGCCTGGAACCTGTATCAATATACCGGGCACTTGAGAGACAACCACCAGAAGACCGCACGCTATGAAATCGCGATGTGGAACAAACTGGTTTATCCGTTCGCGGTGCTGGTGATGATGCTGCTCGCCTTGCCTTTCTCCGCTTATCAGCGCCGCGAGGGCGGCATCAGCGGCAAGATATTCATGGGCATCGTGCTGGGCTTGAGTTTTCACTTTATCGGCAGGCTGTTTGCCAACGTCGGTGCTTTGAACGATTGGTCGCCCTTGTTGAGTGCTACCACGATGAGCTGGTTGTTTCTGGCGTTGGCGTTGGGAATGCTCTGGCGTACCGAACGGCGGTGACCATTTTCGTGCAGGTTAACTGCACAGAAAATTGCCTGCCTTTGGTGCTGAGCATTCGCATGCAAGCACGTTATTCTTGTGCCGGGTCGAAAAACGGCTGCTAATGGCCGGGCGCGGCGGGTGTTTCGGGGGCTTGTTGCTCGCGCACCATTTTTTTGACCGCTTCGCGTTTGTCTGGCGGGACTTTGCTGAAGGCCTTGTATTTTTCACGGGCGCGCTGCCGCTGCTCGGGAGTGAGTTTGCTCCAGTGTTCCATGCGCGAGTGCAGACGTTGTTGTTTTTGCGCATTCAGCCTGGGGTAGTGTTTGGCAATCGCCAGAAAATTGGTCTGCTGAACTTCGGACAAGGAATCCCATGTGCCGGCAAGGGGTGCCAGCGCTTCCTTTTGTTGTGGATTCAAGCTCTCCCAGGATTGTGCATTGGCGGCCAAAGGCAGGCACAACAGCACCAGGAACGCGATGGACAAGTATTTTCTAGGCAAACTGGGCATCAGGCGATCCGCACCGGGTTAATCGACGTACATGCCGACAGGCAGGTCGTCAGTCAATATGGCAATGTCGATTTCGGCGTGGTCGCGTTCGCCGGTTTGTTGCGCATGGTAAACGCTGCCCAGTAGAACTATTGCCAGCAGCATGGTTATCCCGAAACCGAGCGTTTTATGGCCGGTTGACGAATGATTGTTAATCAAGCCGTGTTGCGTCAGCCAGGAAAGTACGGGCGCTTGCTGGTGTTTTTTCTGGTAATTCAGTGCGGTGCGACGGGCGGACTGTAATTTGTCCAAAGTTTTCCGGTCGAGTTGATCTGCGGAGCGGTCAAGCAACCGTCCGACCTCGCGAGTATTCAATGTGTCGTTCATGACAGGTCTATGCCTTTCTCTTTCAGTAGCACGGTGAGCGTGTGCGTAGCGCGCGAACAATGCGTCTTGACGCTGCCCTCCGAGCAGCCCATCGCGGCTGCCGTTTCTGCCGTATCCATTTCTTCCCAGTAACGCAACAGGAAGGCTTCGCGTTGACGCGCCGGGAGTTTGCCCAATGCTTCCTCAATTGCCGCAACCAGTTGCAATTGTACCAATGCATCGTCCGGGCGTGCCGGTTGCGTGTTGTTGCCTTCATCCTGCAGGGTATCCAGGGGGTCGAACGCCTCTTCCTCGTGGCGCGGCGTGAACGACGAAAACAGGGTGGTCCAGAACGAGCGCACCTTCTGGCGGCGGTAAAAATCGCGGATGGTGTTCTGCAGGATACGCTGGAACAACATGGGAAATTCTTCGGCCGGACGATCCCCGTAGCGCTCGGCGAGCTTGAGCATGGCATCCTGCACGATATCCAGTGCGACATGCCCGTCGCGAACGGCGAATTGCGCCTGTTTGTACGCACGGCGTTCGACCTGGGTGAGGAATTCGGAAAGTTGCTGTGGCGTGGACAGTTTCGTGGGCTCCGGCGTGAACGGGGCGGATACTAGCAAAATACTGCGCAGATTAGGGATTCCAACGCTATTTGGAGCCCTGCGGGGGTTGACCAAAACGCCGCCAGCCTTTATCTTGCGCGGTCTTTCATTGCATTCTCAAGGTAGTGGGTTCATGGAACTGACAGGCGCAGAAATTACCATCCGCTGTTTGCAGGAAGAAGGGGTCGAATACGTTTTCGGCTACCCCGGCGGCGCGGTTCTTTTCATCTACGATGAGCTGTTCAAACAGGAACAGGTCAAACACGTGCTGGTGCGCCACGAGCAGGCGGCGGTGCATGCTGCAGACGGCTATGCGCGCTCTACCGACAAGGTCGGCGTCGCACTGGTCACCTCCGGCCCCGGTGTGACCAATGCCGTCACCGGCATTGCGACAGCCTACCTTGATTCCATTCCGCTGGTGGTGATCAGCGGGCAGGTGCCGACCAGTTTCATCGGCGAAGATGCTTTCCAGGAAGTGGATGCAGTCGGCATCACACGCCCCTGCGTGAAGCACAATTTCCTCGTGAAAGACCCCAAGGACATCGCCAGCACGCTGAAGAAAGCGTTCTACCTGGCCAAGAGCGGACGTCCCGGCCCGGTGCTGGTGGACATCCCCAAGGACGTATCGAACCAGAAGGCGGAATTTTCCTATCCCGCGACCGTGAACATCCGTTCCTACAATCCGCAGGTTCAGGGCGACATCGGCCAGATCAAGCGTGCAGTCCAGATGCTGCTGGAAGCCAAGCGTCCGATGGTCTATGCGGGCGGTGGTGTGATCCTGTCCGACGCGGCCAAACAGTTGACCGAACTGGTGCACCTGCTGGGCGCGCCCTGCACCAACACGCTGATGGGCCTGGGCGGCTTCCCGGCGAGCGACAAGCAATTCGTGGGCATGCTCGGCATGCACGGCACCTATGAAGCCAATATGGGCATGCAGAACTGCGATGTTTTGCTGGCGGTGGGCGCACGTTTCGACGACCGCGTGATCGGCAACGTGTCGCACTTCAATTCGGTGCCGCGCAAGATCATCCATATCGATATCGATCCCGCTTCCATCTCCAAACGCGTGAAGGTGGATGTGTCCATCGTCGGCGATGTGGCGCATGTGGTGTCCGGTCTGCTGGAGGTGCTGAAAAGCAGCAAGCAAAAGCCGGATGCGACTGCACAGAAAGACTGGTGGAAGCAGATCGCCGAGTGGCGCAGTGCGAATTCACTGTCGTACAAGAACTCCAGCGAACTCATCAAGCCGCAATATGTGATCGAGACCCTGCACAAGATCACCCACGGCGATGCCTTTGTGACCTCGGATGTGGGCCAGCACCAGATGTGGGCGGCGCAGTACTACAAATTCGACCAGCCGCGGCGCTGGATCAACTCCGGCGGCCTGGGCACCATGGGCTTCGGCCTGCCTGCGGCGATGGGCGTGCAACTGGCGCACCCGGGCGCAACCGTGGCCTGCGTGACGGGCGAGGGCAGTATCCAGATGAACATCCAGGAATTGTCCACCTGCAAACAATATGACCTGCCGATCAAGGTCATCGCGCTGAACAACCGCTATCTGGGCATGGTGCGCCAGTGGCAGGAGTTCTTCCACGGCAACCGCTATTCGCATTCCTATATGGATGCGCTGCCTGACTTCGTCAAGCTGGCCGAGGCTTACGGCCATGTCGGCATTCTGGTGGAGAAACCTTCCGATGTGGAAGGCGCGCTGCAGGAAGCGTTTGCGCGCAAGGACAAGCTGGTGTTCCTGGACTTCCGTACCGACTCGACCGAGAACGTGTATCCCATGGTTCCTGGCGGCAAGGGCTTGTCCGAAGTGATTCTGGCGGAGGATCTGTAACATGCGACATATCATTTCCTTGCTGATGGAAAACGAATCCGGTGCGCTGTCGCGCGTATCCGGCCTGTTCTCGGCGCGGGCTTACAATATCGAGTCGCTCAACGTGGCGCCGACCGAAGACCCGACCATGTCGCGCATGACCATTGTTACCAGCGGCTCCGACGACGTGATCGAACAGATCAACAAACAACTGAACAAACTGGTGGATGTGGTCACGGTGATGGATCTGACCGACGGCGACCATATCGAGCGCGAACTGATGCTGGTCAAGGTGCGTGCCGTAGGCAACGACCGCGAAGAGCTGAAGCGCATGGCCGACATTTTCCGCGGACGTGTCATCGACGTTTCGGACAATACCTATACCATCGAGTTGACCGGCACGGAGCTCAAGCTGGATCGCTTCCTGCAGGCGATCGATCATGCGCTGATCCTGGAAACGGTGCGCACCGGCGCATCGGGCATCGGGCGCGGCGACCGGATTTTGAAGCTTTAAACAGGTAGGGTGGGCACAAAAGACGTGCCCACCCTACATAATTATTTTTACTGAGAGGCCAACATGAAAGTTTATTACGACAAAGACGCAGACCTTTCCCTGATCAAGGGCAAACAAGTGACCATCATCGGCTACGGCTCGCAAGGCCATGCCCACGCGCAGAACCTGAAGGAGTCCGGCGTCAACGTGACCGTCGGCCTGCGCAAGAGTGGCGCTTCCTGGAAGAAGGTGGAAGCTGCCGGTATCAAGGTCGCCGAAGTCGCCGACGCGGTGAAGAACGCCGACGTGGTGATGATGCTGTTGCCCGACGAGAACATCCCCGATGTCTACAACAAGGAAGTCGCGCCCAACATGAAGGCAGGTGCCGCGCTGGCTTTCGCCCACGGCTTCAACGTGCACTACAACCAGGTCGTGCCGCGCGCCGACGTGGACGTGATCATGATCGCACCCAAGGGCCCCGGCCACACCGTGCGTTCAGAATACCTCAAGGGTGGCGGCGTTCCCACGCTGATCGCCGTGTACCAGGACAAGAGCGGCAAGGCCAAGGACATCGCGTTGTCCTATGCGGCTGCCAACGGCGGCACCAAGGGCGGCGTGATCGAGACCAACTTCCGCGAAGAGACCGAGACCGACCTGTTCGGCGAGCAAGCCGTGCTTTGCGGCGGTGCGGTCGAACTGGTGAAGGCCGGTTTCGAGACGTTGACCGAAGCCGGTTACGCGCCGGAGATGGCTTACTTCGAGTGCCTGCACGAACTGAAGCTGATCGTCGACCTGATGTATGAAGGCGGCATCGCCAACATGAACTACTCCATCTCCAACAACGCCGAGTACGGCGAGTATGTGACCGGCAATCGCGTGATCGCCGACCAGGCCCGCGCCGCAATGAAGGAATGCCTGAAGAACATCCAGAACGGTTCCTATGCCAAGCAGTTCATCCTGGAAGGCCGCACCAACTATCCGGAAATGACCGCCCGCCGCCGCCTGAACGCCGAGCATCCGATCGAAGTCGTGGGCGGCCAGCTGCGCGCCATGATGCCGTGGATCGCGAAGAACAAGCTGGTTGATCAATCTAAAAACTGAAAGGCAGTCGTTAGACGTTAGTCGTTAGTCGTTAGTTAAGGCACGGCCTGGCTTTCAACTAGCGACTAGCGACTAGCGACTAATGACTATGAACAACTATCCACATCCCATCATCGCCCGCGAGGGCTGGCCTTTCCTGGCGATCTCACTGGTATTGGCCATCGCCGTCACCGTCTGGTGCGCAGCCTGGGCTACACCGTTGTGGATCATCTTTATATTCGTTTTGCAGTTTTTCCGCGATCCGGCGCGTGTCATTCCGCAAGAAGCCGGCTTGGTTCTTTCGGCTTGCGATGGCCGTGTCATCAAGGTCGAGCGTACGCAGGATCCCTATGCTGAACGCGAAGCGATTCTGGTCAGCGTGTTCATGAATGTATTCAACGTTCATTCCAACCGCAGCCCGGCGGATGGCATTGTAAAAAAAGTGCAATATTTTCCCGGCAAATTCGTGAATGCCGATCTGGACAAGGCCTCCACGCATAATGAGCGCAACGCAATGGTGCTGACGACAGCGGACGGGCAGACGATCACCTGCGTGCAGGTTGCCGGGCTTATTGCCCGCCGCGTCCTGTGCTACATCAAGGAGGGCGACAAGCTGGCGCGCGGCCAGCGTTACGGCTTTATCCGTTTCGGTTCGCGCGTCGACATTTATTTGCCGCTGACGGCTACCGTCAAGGTTGCCATCGGTGATAAAGTGTCTGCCACTTCAACCATTCTGGCCAAGCTCTAATCCCAATCCAATGACCGACCCGATTCAGCGCAAGCAGCAAATGAACTTACGGCGGCGCAGCATCTACCTGCTGCCCAACCTGTTCACCACGGCTGCGCTGTTTGCGGGCTTTTACGCCATCGTGCAGGCGATGAACAGCAAGTTCGAATATGCCGCCGTGGCCGTCTTCATTGCCATGGTGCTGGACGGCCTGGACGGGCGTGTGGCGCGCATGACGCACACGCAGAGTGAATTCGGTGCGGAGTACGACAGCCTGTCGGATATGGTGTCGTTCGGGGTTGCACCCTCCATCCTGATGTACGAATGGGCGTTCCGCGACTTGGGCAAGTGGGGCTGGTTCGCTGCCTTCATCTACTGCGCGGGAGCGGCGTTGCGTTTGGCGCGTTTCAATACCAATATCGACGTGATCGACAAGCGGTTTTTCCAGGGATTGCCCAGTCCGGCGGCGGCGGCGCTGGTGGCCGGATTCGTCTGGGTCATGCTGGACAACCGTTTCACCGGTTACGAATTGCGCTGGTATGCCGTGGCACTTACCGTGTTTGCGGGACTGAGCATGGTGAGCAGTCTCAAGTACTACAGTTTCAAATCGTTCAACATGCGCAAGAGCGTGCCATTCATCGTCATTTTCCTGTTCGTGCTGTTCTTCATCCTGGTCTCGGTCGATCCGCCGTTGCATTTATTCCTGCTGTTTTTCGGCTATTGCCTGTCCGGATACATCATGTGGCTGCTCGGTTTGCGCAAGCCGAAAACACCGCCACCCCTGCCTTAGCCACCTGTTGAATAAGCCGCGAGCGCAGCGGTCTGGCTAGCGTTGCCACAGCGTTTCGGTTTGTCCAGCTGCTTGATTCAGCACGCGGCATAACACAAACAACAAATCCGAAAGCCGATTGAGATATTGCAGCCCCTCTTGCGGGGCTGTCCTGTTTTGCGACAACTGCAGGTAGTCGCGCTCCGCTCGCCGTGCAACGCATCGCGCGACATGGCACAGCGCGGCGGCACGCGTGCCGCCGGGCAGGATGAATTCCTTGAGCGGCGGCAATTTCGCGTTGTGGCGGGCGATGGCGTCATCCAGCCGGGAGAGTTTGGCCGCATCGAACGGTGCGCCGGGCGATGCGAGCAGGGCGCCGAGATCGAACAGATCGTGCTGGATGCGCAGCAATTCCCCGCGCACATCCTCCGGCAGGGTTTCGGCGAGCAATACGCCGAGATGGCTGTTCAGCTCATCCACGCTGCCGATGGCGGCTATGCGCGGATGATCCTTGGGCAAGCGTGATCCGTCGGCCAACCCCGTGGTGCCATCGTCACCCGTGCGGGTGGTGATTTTGGACAGGCGCATGCTATTGCTTCTCCAGACAGTCCAGATAAATCAGGGGATCCGGCGCAGTCTTGTTGCGCTGGGCCTGCCAGATCATCTCGCCGAGACAATCCATGATGGCATGCTGCGCTTCATGCTCCGACTCGTATTTCTGGGTCAGGCGCACGAACTGCTCGCGGATACCCTGCGGTTGGCCGATGGAAATCTGCTCTTCGATCGTCAGGTGCATCATCAGGTGCAGGAACGGATTCACCGCATTGCCGTCCGGCGCGTAGTCCTTGTCCTGATTGCGTTCCGGATCGCTGAACAGCTCGTGATATTCGTGGTGTTTGTCGATGAGCTGGGCGGTCAGGTCTTCAAGCGGCGTAAGCAGCTCGCCTGCACGGCGTTTGCGCCAGGATTCGAACAGGAAGTTTCTTGCTTCGTCTCGGGTCGGGTTGAACATAAGGCTTGCCTATTTAGTGCGCTGGATTGTCCTTGCATCGGCCGCTTCCGTCAACGCACTCCTGCCGCGCACCGCTTCGGGCTGGACCGGAAACAAGTTCATGTAGAATGAGCGTGAGCATGTCTCATCCGGAAAAAACATTCAGTTAAAGGAGAGAAAGATGCAGAACGCAATTACAGACGGTGCTGGCGATTCCATGATCTTTGCGGCAAAACTCCTGAAGTCGGAGCGCATCACACCGGAATCTTCGCGGGAAGAAGTCCGGCGACTGGTTTTCCATACGGACAATCGTTATTTCGACTGCAAGGTGGGCAGTTGCATCCGCGTGCTGGCTCCCGGACAGTACGGCAATCCCTATCACGCCCGGTTCTATTCCATTGCCGACTGCGAACAACCCGACGATGCTGCCGAGTTCGAGATTTGCGTCCGCCGCTGTTTTTACATCGACGACGCGAGCGGCGAAGAATACGAAGGCGTTGCTTCAACTTACCTGTGCGATCTGAAACCGGGGAGCGTCATCAAATTTTCCGGTCCGGTCGGCTATCCGTTTGTGGTTCCGGAAAATCCGGATGCGAACCTGCTGATGATCGGCATGGGGACGGGTGTCGCCCCGTTCCGCGGGTTGATCCGGATGATCTACGAAAAACACGGCGGCTGGCAAGGCAAGGTGCGGCTGTTCCACGGATCGCGCACGGGTCTGGAATCGTTGTATATGAACGATGTCAACAACGATATCGGCAACTATTTCGATCAGCCGACTTTCAAAGCCTTCCAGGCGGTGAGTCCGCGTCCCGTCTTCAATGCGCCCATCGCGCTGGATAAAGTGGTTGAACAGAATGCGGCCGAGGTTTGGGAAATCGTCAACAGTCCGGATAGTTGTATCTATGTCGCGGGCATGAAGCAGATGCTGGGCATGATTGACAATGCGATGGCCGGCATTGCCGGATCCCCCGATGCGTGGCTGTCAAAACGCAACGAGATGGCTGCTGCAGGCCGCTGGCTGGAAGTTCTCTACTAGCGCGTTGAGAGCATGCCGGGAACATTCATGCGAATGATCGAATCGCGCGCGAGTTGATCAAACTCCCAGGCAAACCAGAAATGTGGAACCCTTGACGATGCTGTCCGTGTCGATACTCGTGCCGCCAATTGTTTTGGATGCCATCATGGCGCCTGTTGCGGTATTTCCGTCATCCATGACCAGGTCGAGCTGCTTGACGAGCTTGCCGTCGATATTGTTCGTACAGATTGCGTAATTGCTTCTGAAGCCGGCGATCGGCGTGCTGGCAGTTCCCGGTTTGCCAATGTTGCTGCCGGACGCTCCCAGTGCAATATAAGTGCTCGAATATACCGAGCCCTTTGCCGGATCGGCCGGACGGGCATTCTGCCAGAGATTGAAAATTTCTCCCGAAGCCGACTTCCAGCTCCCTAAAGTATTTTCACGCCTGTTGATGTGCGTGGTTGCATCCGGCGAACGCGAAGAAGCTTTCTGCAAATTACCCTGCTTTGAGCCTGAACTGATTTGAGTTTCATACAGCACCATCTGAAGACTGTTGAAGTCCTGCTTCAGGCGGTTCACTTTCGAGCTGATCGTGAAATTCTGCCCGATCACCATAATAGTGGCCAGCAGACAGGTGAGTACGATCACAAAGGTGATTTCGAACAGGGAGAATCCCGATTGTATTTTTTGCGGCATTATCCGTTTCCATGAGGAATTTAAACTTCCCCAACTGTTCCGCAATATCCATGCCAACTCGGCAAAACACCAGGAGATACGCCCCTTATGGGTTATGGCCTACTCTGATAATGGGAATGAATGGCGGCTGTCGGGGGGCGGTCAGCGCTTGACGGATAAGGGTCGCCAATCAGGCAGAAACAGCCGGAAGATTTACGGCTGCCGGGACTCGAAATTCTTTTCCCTGAATTCGCACAGTTCTTGAATGATGCACTCGGCGCACTTCGGTTTGCGCGCCACGCACACGTAACGCCCGTGCAAAATCAACCAATGATGCGCATCGTGCTTGAATTCGTCCGGGACGAACTTCAACAGTTTCTTCTCGACTTCAGTCACGTCCTTGCCGGGCGCCAGGCCGATGCGGTTGCTGATGCGGAAGATATGCGTATCGACAGCGATGGTGGGCTGTCCGAAGGCGGTATTGAGGATCACATTGGCGGTTTTGCGGCCCACGCCGGGCAGGGCTTCCAGCGCTTCGCGCGTCTGCGGCACCTGGCCGCCGTGCTGCTCCAGCAGCATGCGGCACATCTGGATGATGTGCCTGCTCTTGGTCTGGTACAGGCCGATGCGCTGCACGTAGTCGCGCAGGCCGGCTTCGCCCAGGTCGAGGATTTTTTGTGGCGTGTTGGCGACGGGGAACAGTTCGCGCGTGGCGAGGTTGACGCTTTTGTCGGTGGCCTGCGCCGAGAGGATCACTGCAACCAGCAACTCGAACGGCGTCGAATGAACGAGTTCGGTGGTGGGGTGGGGGTTGGCTGCCTGCAGTCGCAAGAAGATCTCGCGGCGTTTCGCAGGGTTCATCCTTGTGCGGCTTCCGGGCTGGCGCTCGCAACGGCGGCGGGTTTGCTGCGCGCTTTTTGCTCGGCGCGCAGATTGAGCCAGTTTTTGCCTGCGATCAGCAGGCCCAGTCCGATGAAGGCGCCGGGCGGCAGGATGGCGAGCAGGAAGCCCTTGTAATCGGGAATGACATGCAGCACCCAGCCCTGCGCCATATCGCCCAGGGCGAGGTCGATGCCGGAAAACAGCGTGCCTTTGCCGACGATCTCGCGCATCGCGCCCAGCGCGCCGAGCACGGCGGTCAGCCCCAACCCCATGGCGAATCCGTCCAGCGCGGATGGCAGGCCGGAATTCTTGGAAGCGAAGGATTCGACGCGCGCCAGCACGATGCAGTTGGTGACGATGAGCGGGATGAAAATGCCGAGCACCACGTACATGCCGTACATATAGGCGTTCATCAGGTATTGCACCACGGTGACCAGCACCGCGATGATCAGGATGAATACCGGGATGCGGATCTCGTTCGGCACGTAACTGCGGATGGGGGCGATGCTGCCGCTGCTGACTGTCATGACCAGCGTGGTGGCCAGGCCGAGGCTGACGCCGTTCACCACGGTGCTGCTCACCGCCAGCAGCGGGCACAGTCCGAGCAATTGCACGATGCCCGGGTTCTGTTTCCACAGGCCGTTGTACATGATGTCTTTGAATTCCAGGAAATTCATGGCTTCGTCTCCTTCTCCGGCTCATTTGCCGCCAACAGCTTGTCGCGGTTCTCGCCGAAATATATCAGGGCCTTGTTCACGGCTTTGACCACGGCGCGCGGCGTGATGGTGGCGCCCGCCATATGCTCGAATTGTCCGCCGTCCTTCTTTACTTTCCAGTCGGCATCTTTATACACCGCGCGCGACTTGCCGTCGAAAACCTTGATCCAGGTGCTTTTGGTCAGCTCGATGTAGTCGCCCAGGCCGGGCGTTTCCTTGTGCGCGACAACGCGCACGCCGGCCAGTTCGCCATTGGCGCGCACCGCAAGCACGAGCGATATCCTGCCGCTGTAGCCGTCCGGCGCGACGGCTTCCAGCACCACGGCAGTCGGTTCGCCCTTGAGGCGCGCGCGGTAGGCAATGGTGACGTCATCCGTGCCCAGCAGCTCGCTGGGGGGGATGGAGAGAGTGTCCTGGATGATGTCGTTGTCGAGCAGGGTCGCGGGGACGATCTGCATGATGAGTTTCAGCTTCACCGCCTCTTCGCTTTTCACGATTGCGTCGCGCGTCATGAAGAAGGTGGTGGACAGGATTGCCGTGGCGAGGATGGCGAAAAACACCAGGTTGGCTGCGGTCTGCAGCGTGGAGCGCGCGATGCGTTTCATTTGCCGCCCCCTTTCTTGCCGAACACTTTGGGCTGCGTCCAGATGTCGATCAGCGGCACACAGATGTTCATCAGCAGCGCGGCGAACGCCACGCCATCCGGGAAACTGCCGAAGGTGCGAATCAGGAAGGTGATGAGCGCCGCGCCTGCGGCGTAGAAAATTCTGCCCCGGAACGTGGTCGATCCGCCGACCGGATCGGTGAAAATGAAAAACGCGCCCAGCATGGCTGCACCCGCGAACCAGTGGAACAGCGGTGTGACGTAGTGCACCGGATCGGCCAGATGAAAGATGCCGGCGACGACAAACAGCGTGCCGAGATAAACGGCCGGGATGAGCCAGTTGACGACGCGCGCGAACACCAGATATATCCCGCCGATGGCGAACCCGATTGCCACCATCTCGCTGCCTTTGCCGGCCAGTCGCCCGTAGATCGGCATGTCGCGTATGTCGCTCACTTGCAGGCCGAGGTGCAATTGCGTCTTCAGCGTGTCCAGCGGCGTGGCCATGGTCACCGCATCCAGCGTCATCCCGCCGGGCAGCACGCCGTAGAAGATGTAATTCAATTGGCCGGCAAACGATAGTTCGGTACCGCCCAGCAAATTAGGCGTAATCCAGTGCGTCATGTGCAGCGGGAACGAGATGATGAGCACGGCATAGCCGACCATCGCCGGATTGAAGACGTTGTTGCCCAGTCCGCCGTACAGATGTTTGGCGACGACAATGCCGAACGCGGTGCCGACCACCACCAGCCACCAGGGGGCCAGCGCCGGAATGGACAAGGCCAGCAACCAGGCGGTGATCAGCGCGCTGTTGTCGGACAGGAACGGCTTGAGCGGGCGGTTGCGCAACTTGAGCATAAGCGCTTCGGTCGCCAGCGCGGTGATCGAAGCCAGCGTGATCGACACCAGGATCGCCGGGCCGAAATACCAGACATAAAACGCGATGCCCGGAATCAGCGCGATCAGCACGCGCAACATGATCTGGCTGACGCTGCTGGGGGTAGTGATGAAAGGCGATGACCACATGGTTTGATTGTCCCTTAACTGTGTTTCGGCGGCTCGTCGTCAGCGCCCGGATGTGCTGCAGCTTCGCGCAGCTTGGCGCGGCGCGCCTCGATCTCGGCGATCTCCGCCTGTTGTTGCGGGGTGAGCACCTCGGTGTTCTTCGGGTTCTCGGCGGCGACCTGCGCCTTGGCGCGTTCGATGGCCGCGTTGATGCGCATCTGCTGCGTATTGTCCGGTTCAAAGTCGGGGTCTGCCGCCTGTTTTGCCGCCTGTTTGGCGGCCAGTGCCTGGGCCAGGGTGATAGCTTCCCTGGCTGCGGTGGCCTCGCGTTCTTTCTGTGCCAGACGCTCGGCTTTTTCCTGTTTCTCGCGCTCGATGCGCGCCAGGCGGAACTCGTGGCGTTCGCGCGCGACTTCGGCGGCCTGCGATTCGCGCTCGCGCTGCCAGATCTCGCTCTTGGCGAAACGGAAATACTGCACCAGCGGGATGTGGCTGGGGCAGACGTAGGCGCAGGCACCGCACTCGATGCAATCGAACAGGTTGTATTCCTGCGCCTTGCCGAAATCCCTGGCTTTGGAAAACCAGTGCAACTCCTGCGGCTGCAGGTCGGCGGGGCACGCCGCCGCGCAGCGTGTGCAGCGTATGCAGGGCATGGCCGGCTCGGCCGGCGGAAACAGCTTTGCCGATTTGACGATGATGCAATTGCTGCCCTTCACCACCGGCAAGCGCAAATCCTCGATATCCACGCCCATCATCGGGCCGCCGAGTATGTAACCCGTCACGCCGGGCAGAGGTTCCGCGAGCCGGACCAACTCTTGCAGCGGCGTGCCGATCAGCACCTCGATGTTTTGCGGGGTGCGCACATTGCCGGTCACGGTCATCTGGCGCGAGATGAGCGGCTCGCCATAATCGACGAAGCGATGGATCGCAAAGGCGGTGGCCACGTTGCTGCAGGCCACGCCGATGCCGGTGGGCCTGCCGCCGGAAGGCACTTCCTTGCCGGTGAGTATCTTGATGAGCTGTTTTTCGCCGCCCGAGGGATAGAGCGTGGGGATGATGACGACTTCAATGTCGCTGTCGGCGCAGGCCGCCCGCATCGCGGCAATGGCCTGGGGTTTGTTGTCTTCGATGCCGATCAGGGTTTCCGCCGGCGCCGCCAGATGGCGCAACACTTCGATACCGCGCACGATTTCCGCAGCGCGTTCGCGCATCAGCCTGTCGTCGGTGGTGATCCAGGGTTCGCATTCGGCACCGTTGATCACCAGCGTCTGTATGCGCTGGTCTGGTGCCAGGCTGTATTTGACGTGCGTCGGGAAGGTCGCACCGCCCAGGCCCACGATGCCGGCTTCGCGCAGTTTGGCCAGCAACTCGGACTTCGGAATGGCGCGGTATGCAAGCGGCGCATGCTCTATCCACTGGTCTTTCCCGTCCGGCTCGATGTGTACGCACAACCCGGGTAACTGGGAAGGGTGGGGTACGGCGTGCGGCCGGACCGCCGTGACCGTGCCCGAGGTCGGGGCGTGAATCGCCGCGCTCACCATGCCCTGCGCACTGGCCAGCAACTGTCCCTTCAATACGTGATCGCCGGCCTGCACCTGCACCTTGGCCCCGGCGCCGATATGCTGGTGCAAGGACAGGATCAGTTGCGGCGGCAGCGGCGCGATTCGGCTCGGCAACTCGGACGATTCGAGCTTGTGTTCGTCCGGGTGGATACCACCATGAAAATGATCGAGCCTTCTCATGATGTCGGCATCTCGCGGGTTGGGTTTTTTGGCTGGGCAAGCGTATAGACGGGATAAGGCCATTTCCAGGTTTGAATACTCTCGGGCAATCCCATCATGCTGATGCAATCCACCGGGCAGGGGGCCAGGCACAATTCGCAGCCCGTGCATTCGGAGGCGATGATGGTGTGCATCTGTTTTGCCGCGCCGACGATGGCATCCACCGGGCAGGCCTGCAGGCACAGCGTGCAGCCGATGCAGGTGTTCTCATCGATGAATGCGACCGCTTTGGCTCTGGGGCCTGCGCCTTCGCCGAACGGTTTGTAATCGACGCCGAGCAATTCGGCCAGTTTGCGTATGCCTTCCTCGCCGCCGGGCGGGCACAGGTTGATATCGGCCTCGCCCTTGGCGATGGCTTCGGCATAGGGCTTGCAGCCGGGGAAGCCGCATTGGCCGCATTGCGTCTGCGGCAACACGGCGTCGATCTTCTCCACCAGCGGATTGCCCTCGACCTTGAATTTGATCGCGGAATAACCCAATACCGCGCCCAATAACAAAGAGATGCCGACCATTACCCAGAGTGCAGAGATCATTTCACCAGGCCCGAGAACCCCATGAAAGACAGACTCATCAGCCCGGCGGTGACCATGGCGATGGCCGAGCCCTTGAAGATGCCGGGCACGTCCGCGCCTTCCATGCGCTCGCGAATGCCGGCGAACAGGATCATCACCAGCGTGAAGCCCATCGCGCCGCCGAAGCCGAACAGCAGGGATTGCATGAAGTCATGTTTGGCCTGCACGTTGAGCAGGGGGATGCCGAGCACGGCGCAGTTGGTGGTGATCAGCGGCAGGTAGATGCCGAGTATCTGGTACAACTCGGGGCTGGTTTTCTTGATTACCATTTCGGTGAATTGCACGATACCGGCGATGACCACGATGAACGACAGCGTGGTGAGGTAAGCCAGGTCGGGTCCCAGCAGGTAGTGCTGGATGAGGTAGCTGGCGCCGGACGCGAGGGTCAGCACAAAAGTCGTGGCTGCGCCCATGCCGATGGCGGTTTCGAGCTTCTTGGATACGCCCATGAACGGGCATATTCCAAGTATCTTCACCAACACGATGTTGTTCACCAACACCGTGCTGACGAGGATGAGTAAGTATTCGGTCATTCAGCCAGCACTCCTGAGAAGGCGGCGATTATCCGCCGAATCAGGTGCAGCTTCAACTACCGCAAATACAATAAGGGAATAACCCTGCAATATTCCGGACAAGGACGTGAAGAAATGGTTAGACCGCGTGATGTATCCCGCGCCAACGCAGCAGCCGGCAAATGAAACCACAAGAAAACACACAGGCTGCGCCGGACTTTGCAGTGTAATCAAGCGCGAAAACGGGGTCCCCGGCAACCGGCAGGCCGACCTGGAGAGACGGCAGGAAGCGCCGTCACAGCATGACCCTGGTGCCCAGTTCGACCACCTGGTTGGCGGGCAGGTTGAAGAAGCTCGTTGCGCCTTCGGATTGGCGCGTCATCCACGAAAACAGTGCGCAACGCCAGGCGGACATGCCGCCGGGGCCCTCCATGACACTGGAACGGGCGACGAAGTAGGTGTTGATCATCGGTTCCAGTTCCACGCCATGCTCCGCCAGGCCTTCCAGCGCCGCCGGGATATCGACTTCCTGGCGGAAACCGAAGTGCGCGGCGATGTCGTACATGCCGGGAGCGAGCCTTTTCACCTGCAACCGTTGTTTGTGTCGGACATAGGGCACGTCGGCGGTAATCACATGCACGAACAGCGTTTGCTCATGCAGCACCTTGAAGTGTTTGAGGTTGTGGAACAGCGCGCTGGGTACCATGCTCGGATCCGCCGTCAGGTAGACCGCCGTGCCGGGCACGCGCGGCACTTCGGGCTGCGTGCCGGAGATGAACTGATCCATCGGGATATCGAGCTTGCGCCGTTGTGCGGCGATGAGGACACTGCCTTTCTTCCAGGTGGAGAGCAGGACGAACATGCCCACGCCGAAGGCGAGCGGCATCCAGCCGCCGTGGAACAGTTTGGTCAAATTGGAAGCGAGAAACGTCATTTCCAGCAACACGAATATGAGCAATGCCGGCAACAGGTAAGCGCGCGTCCGCGCAGTCAGGTGCAAAGCGACGAATGCGGTGAGCAGGGTGGTGATGATCATGGTGCCGGACACGGCGATGCCGTAGGCGGCAGCCAGCGCGTTGGACGAACCGAACTGGAACACGAGGATGATGACGCCGGTCAGCATCATCCAGTTCACGGCGGGGATGTAGATTTGTCCGCGCTGCGCGTCGGAGGTGTGCTGGATGAACAGGCGCGGCAGGTAGCCCATGCGCATCGCCTGCAGTGTCATGGAGTACGCGCCGGAAATGGTGGCCTGCGAGGCGATCACGGTGGCTGCCGTGGCCAGCGCGACCAGGGGCAGCATGAACCAGTCCGGCGACAGCAGGTAGAACGGATTCTGGATTGCGTCCGCCGTGCGCAACACCAGGGCGCCTTGCCCGAAATAGTTGATGAGCAGGGCCGGACAGACCAGCCCGAACCATGCCAGGCGCACCGGCCTGGCACCGAAATGCCCCATGTCCGCATACAGCGCCTCCCCGCCGGTGAGCGCCAGGAAAACGGCGGACAAAAGCATGAACATGCCGAACGGATGCTCCAGCGCAAAGCCGATGGCGTACATCGGGTCGAGGGCGCGCAATACCGATGGCGTTTGCGCGATGCTGAGCGCGCCGAGCACGGCCAGTGCGGTAAACCACAACAGGGTGACTGGCCCGAATAATTTGCCCATGCTGCCGGTGCCGCGGTGCTGGATGAAAAACAGGCCGGTGAGCACGCCGATGGTGACCGGGATGATGAGGTGCTCCAGCGCGGGCGCGGCGACACTGAGGCCTTCGACGGCGGACAGCACCGAGATCGCCGGGGTGATGAGTGCATCGCCGTAGAACAGGGCGGCGGCAAAGATGCCGGCCGTGACGATGGCCAGTTTCAGGCGCGTTGCTTGTTGTGCGCAGCGGTTGGCCAACGCGGTCAGGGCGAGCACGCCGCCTTCGCCGTCGTTGTCGAACTTGAGCATGATCCACACGTATTTCAGCGAAATGATGAGCATCATCGCCCAGAACATGGCAGATAACGTGGCCAGTACGTTGGGTTCCGTGGCGGCGAGCCCGTGCGGACCGATGAAGGCTTCCTTGAAGGCATACAGCGGGCTGGTGCCGATATCGCCATAGACCACGCCGAGTGCTGCCAGCGTCAAAGCGCCGGTGGATGCGTTTTTATTCGTGTGCGGGACGTTCATTTCGCCTCCCTTTTCCGCTTGCTGCGGAAGAGTGGGGCGGCACTCTACTCCTGGGGTTGGCCGAGTGCAATCAGGGGCGGCGGACGGCTTTGCAGCACTCCGTCACCAGTTCCTGGCCGCGATAGATCATGCCGCTGTAAATCTGCACCAGCGCCGCTCCGGCCGCCATTTTTTCCCGTGCATGTTCGCCCTGCAGAATGCCGCCCACGCCGATGATGGGCAGCGCCCCGTTCAGTTCGGCGGCAAGCTGGCGGATGACGGCGGTGGACTTGTCGCGCACCGGTGCGCCGCTCAGGCCGCCTGCCTCGTTGCCGTGCGGCAGGCCTTCCACGCCTTCGCGCGACAACGTGGTGTTGGTGGCGATGACGCCGTCGATGCGGTGCTTGATGAGCAGCGCAGCAATGCTCCTGATCTGATCTGCGTCGAGGTCGGGCGCGATCTTCACCGCCAGCGGCACGTACTTGCCATGCAGTTGCGCCAGTTTTTCCTGTTCTGCTTTGAGTTGTCCGAGTAGCGCGTCGAGTTCGTCGCCGCCCTGCAACTGGCGCAGGTTCTTGGTGTTGGGCGAGGAGATGTTGATGGCGACGTAGCTGGCGTGTTGGTACACCTTGCGCAGGCCGATGAGGTAATCGTCCGCCGCTTTTTCGATGGGGGTGTCGGCGTTCTTGCCGATGTTGATGCCGAGGATGCCTTTGTACTTGGCGCGCTTGACGTTGGCGATGAGCGCATCCACGCCTTCGTTGTTGAAGCCCATGCGGTTGATGATGCCCTGCGCTTCGGGCAGGCGAAACATGCGCGGTTTGGGGTTTCCGGGTTGCGCGCGCGGGGTGACGGTGCCGATCTCGATGAAGCCGAAACCGAAGGCAGCGAGCGCGTCGATGACTTCGCCGTTCTTGTCCAGGCCTGCGGCCAATCCGACCGGGTTGGGAAAGGTCAGGCCCATCACCGTGCGCGGATCGTCGGCCGGGCGTTTGAATACCAGCGACGTGAGTCCGAGGCAGCTTGCCGTCTTCAGCCCTTCGATGGTGGCGTGGTGCGCGATCTCGGGGTCGAGCGCAAACAGGGCGGGGCGGAACAACTGGAACAGGGACATTACTGGTCTTTCCTGGTGACAATGGGAATGGGGAACGGTTTTTTCCTGAACACTTCGCCGCGCGGTTTTCCGCGCCAGTGTTCGGCAACGGCATCGCCGATTTGCAGGCAGAGCAAACCGAATACGCCAAGCCCCGCGACCAGTTGCCACGTGCCGGTGTCGAGGTAGAGTGCGCCGCCGCTGAAGCGATATACCGCCAGTGCGAAGCCGCCGACCACGATACCGGAGATTGCGCCCAGCAATATCCGGCTCCAGTCGCCTTGCGCCAGGCCGGAAAAGACGGTGCTTTCGTTCCACAGCAATTGCAATGCGGCAAGCAGCAGCAACGGGGATAGCCAGAACAGCCAGCCCAGAAGGTCTGTCCGGATCGTGCCGCCGGCCAGTCCGGTCAGCGCGAGCAACAGCAGAAGAATGGCGGCGGTTTCAGGCGGCAATGCCGGCAGGGCGAAGCGACGTGTACCCAGACGAACCAGGCCGGGCAATCCGGCCAGCCACAGGCGCGAGATCAAGATGACGGGCAACAGCACCGTGCCGGAAAATGCAGCAACCAGGAGTGCCTGCGTTGCCGAAGCCGCGGTGAACCACGATTCCGCGAACAGGTTCAGGTAGGCGATCAGCGTGCCCGTCACCGTTCCCGCCACGCCGCTCCACAGCAGGTAGCTGCGCTGCGAACGCAACAGGCTGTGGCCGGTGCGATGGAAGGTGAGTGTGTCCAGCAGGATGCCGAAAGCGAGTACGGCAAGGATGCCGGATAATGCCGGCAGCCAGACCGCGCCTGCAATGGGCGCGGGGGCAAACCACTCCTGTCCGGCGAGCACGAGCGCGACGGGGGGCAGGAGCAACAGCGCGACAGCGAAGGTAAGCAGGCGGTTCAGCATCGGGATTGTTTCTGCAGGATGGGTTGCCATATGCCATCCTGCAAGCCCTGTAGCGGCTGGAATTTGACCTTGTATGCCATCTTGCGGCTGCCGGCGATCCAGTAGCCGAGATACAAATAGGGCAGTTTCAGCTTGCGGCACAGTTCGATCTGCCACAGCACGTTGTAGGTGCCGAAACTCGCGTGCGGCACATCGGTATCGTAGAACGTGTAGACCGCGGACAACCCGTCCTGCAGCACATCGATCACGCTCACCATGCGCAGCACATCCTTTTCCCGGAATTCCACCAGCAGCGTGTCGACATGGCTTTGCAGCAGGAAATTGCGGTATTGCTCCGGGCTGTCGTCGTCCATGCCGCCGTCGCGGTGGCGGGCCTCCTGATAGCGGCGGTATAACTCAAAATATTCCGGCTTGTCCTGCAGCGCATGCAGCGTCGCATTCAGGTCGTAATGCTGCCGGCAACTGCGGCGCTGCGAGCGCGTCGGCTGGAAGTCTTCAGTCACCACGCGCACCGGCACGCACTGCTGGCAGGTATCGCAACGCGGACGGTAGGTGAAAGTGCCGCTGCGGCGAAAGCCGTGGCGTACCAGTTCCGAGTACACGGCAGTGGAGATGAGGAAGCTGGGTGTGGCAACCTGCGAGCGCGCTTCCGCCTCCGGCAGATAACTGCACGGGTAGGGTGCAGTCAGGTAGAGGTGTAAAGCGGACAGCGGGATGTCGTTGAGCAGGCTCATATGAACAGGTCTTTATCGAATTGCCAGACAGGTACAGGGCTACAGTTTATCAAGTCTTGCAGGCGGGCGATGAAATCCTTGCGCGGAATTTCGCGGGCGCCCAGCGAGGCCAGATGCGGCGTATTCATTTGACAGTCGATCATGCCGAAATTCCATCTCGCGAGTTGCGCGGCAAGATGGGCGAGCGCGATCTTGGACGCATCCGTCCTGCGGCTGAACATGGATTCGCCGAAGAACATTTTGCCCAGCGCCACGCCATAGAGTCCGCCGACCAGTTCGCCATCCAACCATGTTTCCACCGAATGCGCATGGCCCAGGCGGTGCAATTCGCAATAGGCGGCAATCATTTCCTCATGTATCCACGTGCCGCTGGCGCCTGCGCGCGGTGCGGCGCAGGCGCGCATTACTTGCTCAAAGCCTGTCCTGAGCTTGTCGAAGTGACCTGTCCTGAGCCCCGTCGAAGGGGCATTGTCGAAGCGCACCTCGTGCCGGCCATTGCGCAAGGTTTTGCGCAGCGAATTGGATATTTTGAATTCGTTTGGGAACAGCACCATGCGCGGATCCGGGCTCCACCACAGGATGGGCTCCCCCGCACTGAACCAGGGAAAAACTCCGTGGCGGTAGGCTTCCAGCAAGCGGTCCGCGGAGAGATCGCCGCCCGCCGCGAGCAGGCCGTTGGGCGAGCGCAAGGCTTGCGTGACCGGCGGAAAAGTATTGTTGTGCAGTAGCGGAATCATTGCAAATTAATGTTTTGGGACTTCTGACATATGGTAAGTGCTGTCGATTTGTGCTTATATTATGACCCATACAAAGAGCGTGAACCTGGGAGACGCCATGTTAGGCATATTTGGCAAGAAATCGGATCACCCGCTGGCGGATATCAAATCGGCGCAGCAGGTGCTGCAGGATATCCCCAAGAACGATGCGCTGAGTACGGTGCAGGAGCTGACGAGCTGGATAGAATCCATCCTCGAGTTGGCCGATGATTTCCGTCTGGATCATGAATTTGCCGTGCTGCGCATGTTCGACGAGGCGGCTCAACCGCATGTGCGCAAGCTGATGCGCGATTACTTTGCCGTACAACCCGTTTCGAAATTCCAGGAGAACCGCCTGTGGATGGTGCTCGACGGGTTTTATACGCAGAGCGAACTGGTGCATTACGATGTGCTGACACGCTATATCAACGATGGTCGCGGTGCTTCGGGCGTCAAACCGGATTTGGCATTGCTGGTGTCGCGCGGCATTGCGGCACTGACCGGGCGTTTGAAAATGTCGGCGGCACGTTATGCGCTGGTTGAGCCGTCATTATGGAAACACCTGGCGGATTTCTATGCACATGCCGAGACGCACGATTATCAAGACGATGTCGTGGGCTTGTATCCGGGCGTGCCCGGTGACACTTCGGTGAAACAGGAGATTGCCGCTTTGCTGGTCTGGTACGGTGTGAGTGCGGGCGTGTTGAACCCTTTGCACGAACATATCACCGAACGCCTGATTGCCTATGCGGGCAAGGGGCTGCGGGTGGACGGGCAGTACAACGCCAATGCACTGTTCGTGTTCGATCTTGCCCAGCCGACACCGCCTATGCGCGTGGCAAGCGACGCCACGCTACACCCCGCACTGCGTTTCTTTTCGGTCGCTGAAGAGCTGAAACAGCTGTCATTGCTGTCCAAAACACTGGAAAAAGGCATCGTGCCGGACGATGTCAATTTTGGCGGGGCGAACTACGATGTCGAACTGGTGCGCGATATTTTGCGCAAACTGATAGACCACTTGACCCAGCCCCTGCCAACCCGCCGCAACCCGCGTCGCAAAATCAGCGTGAACCTGAAAGTGGCGAACGGCTTCTTCAGGATGCTGGAACAGGCGGATGTGGGGCTGAACTTTTTCAATCCGGACACGGCGGAAATCTGGGATGTCGAAGACATCAGCGCCACCGGTTTTCGCAGCGTGCTTCCGGCTTCGCATGTGGACGGGATCAAGATCGGCTCCCTGATCGGCAGCAAGCCGGAAAATGTCCAGAACTGGGGTGCGGGCATCGTGCGCCGCCTGAGCCGGGACGAAAAAAACAATCTGCACGTCGGCGTGGAAGTGCTCAGCACACAGATTGTCGGCATCTCGCTGACCGACCGTGCCCAGCCGGCCGACGAGGACATGCAGATCGCCTTGTATTTGAACCGCCCCGGCGATACCAGCGGGGAAGCCTGGCTGCTGATGCGCCCCAACACCTTCTCTCCCAACCGCAGCCTGAACATGGACTTGAACGGCAAGGGATACCTGTTGCTGCCGCTGGCATTGGTGGAGACCGGCGACGACTACGACCTGGCGCGTTACCGTCGCATGGAACAGGAAGCTGCAGCCGAATAGCGCTTTATTCGGAAAGTCTCTGCGTCAGCCACTGCTCAATATCGCGAATCTCTTCCGGGCACACCGAGTGCGGCATGGGGTAATCGTGCCAATCCAGCGGGTAACCCTGCCGCAATAGTTCCTCACATGACGCCCGTCCGAAAGCATACGGAATAACCGGATCGATCTGCCCATGTGCCATGAAAATGGGGACGGTTTTGGCCGCCGCAGTCGCTTCTGCGGCCAAGGTCTGCTTCAGCGGCAGATAAGTTGAGAGCGCCAATATCCCTCCCAGTTTTTCCTTGTGGCGTAACCCGGTATACAAAACGACCGCGCCGCCTTGGGAAAAACCCGCGAGGAAAATGTTTTCGGCGGCAATACCGCGCTGCCTTTCCTGCGCGATCAATTTTTCCACCTCGGCCTGCGATTCGCGCAGCCCTTGCGCATCCTCGTTCCGCCCGATGCTGGCGGAAAACTCTGCCGATGCGGCGGCGGTCAGGATGTCATACCAGGCGCGCATCACATAACCGCCGTTGATGGTTACCGGGCGCATGGGGGCATGCGGGAAAATGTAGCGGACTGCAACGGGGAGTTGCATCTCTTCGGCGATGGGCACGAAATCTTCGCCATCCGCGCCCAGTCCGTGCAACCAGATGATGCTGTGTTTGGGATTGGAGCCGGTATCCAGGGTGATGTTGGGGAGAATAGAGGTCATTACGGTGCTTCCGCTCTGTACAGTCTGAATCAATCTGGTTCGGGAATAATGTCTCTAAGAACCTGAAACAGTTCGCGGTAACTCTTCGGCGGTTTCAGGAGCTCTTTCTCCTTGTGCGCATTGCGGATCAGGGTGCGCAAGTGCTGCGCATCGGCTTGCGGGTGCGCAGCCAGCAGTTCGGTGAGCGCATCCGGTTGCTCGATCAGGCGGTCGCGCCAATGCTCGACCTGGTGCAGGTATGCCGTGTGCTGGCGCGATACGCCGTTCCAGGCATCAAGCTTGGCCTGGATGGGGGCGGGGTCCACCTCGCGCATCAAACGGCCGATATATTGCAGTTGGCGACTGAGCGCGCCGAACTTGGTCATGCGCTTGTAGTCCAGGATGGCTTGCAGCAAGTCTTCTTCCAGATTGAGTTCTTTCAGCTTCTCTTTGGACAAGGCAGTCAGCGTTTTGCCCAGATCCTGCAGTCCGAGCATCTGCTTCTTGATTTTGGTTTTGCTGGGGGGAAGCTCTTCTTCCAGTTCGTCGTCGTGTCTTTGGCGCGTATTCATGGGGTCGGTAAGTTCAACAGATGTTGCTATGATAGCGCCTCCCGACGAACCAGCCCCGCGAATTTTATGAACAGCAAAGTTTCCAAAGCCTTTCACAGCGCCGATTCCCTGCAGCAACTGGCCGCCGATGTCGTCCACTACGCCCGCCAGCAGGGCGCTTCCGCGAGCTCGACCGAGGTGTCGGAAGGTTTCGGCCAGACCGTTACGGTGCGCCACGGCGCGGTCGAGACCATCGAATACAACCGCGACAAGGGCATGAGCGTCAGCGTGTATATCGGCCAGCGCCGTGGCAACGCGAGTTCCTCGGACTTTTCGAAGAAAGCGCTGCGCGACACTGTGGATGCCGCGCTCAACATCGCGCGCTACACCGCGGAGGACGATTGCGCCGGGCTGCCTGACGCCGACCAACTCGCCACCGAATTTCCCGACCTCGACCTGTATCACCCGTGGCAGATCAACGTCGAACAAGCCATTGCGCTGGCAAGCGAATGCGAGCAGGCCGCGTTCCGCACCGACAAGCGCGTCAATAACTCCGAAGGCGCCACCGTCAACGTCAATGAGGGGCGCTTCGTGCAGGCCAACAGCCTGGGTTTCATCGCCGGTTATCCCAGTTCGCGCCACAGCGTGAGCTGCTCGGTGATCGCCGGCAAAGGCGACGGCATGCAGCGCGACTACTGGTACGGTTCGGCGCGCGATGCGCGCGAAATATTGAAAGTGGAAGAGATCGGCCGTATCGCCGCCGAGCGCACCGTGCGCCGCCTGAACGCGCGCAAACTCGACACCGTGCAGTGCCCGGTACTTTTCGAAGCGCCCATCGCAGGCGGGCTGTTCGGCCATTTTGTCAATGCGGTGAGCGGTAGCAGCCTGTACCGGAAATCCTCGTTCCTGCTCGATCAACTGGATAAACCCGTTTTCTCCAACAACATCCGTATCGACGATGTGCCGGACATCCCGCGCGGACTGGGCAGCAGCGCCTTCGACGACGAAGGCGTGCGCACCCGCCGCCGCGCCGTGGTGGAAGAAGGCGTGCTGCGCGGTTACTTCCTCGGCAGCTATTCCGCACGCAAGCTCGGCATGCAGACCACAGGCAACGCGGGCGGCACGCACAACCTCATCATCCGGCCGGGCGAGCTGGACTTCAACGGACTGCTGCGCAAGATGCAGCGCGGCCTGCTGGTCACCGAACTGCTCGGCCACGGCGTCAATCCTGTTACCGGCGACTATTCGCGCGGCGCGGCCGGTTTCTGGGTCGAGCACGGCGAGATCCAGTACCCGGTGGAAGAGATCACCATCGCGGGCAACCTCAAGGATATGTACAAACACATCGCCGCCGTCGGCAACGACGTGCTGGTGCAGGGTGCGCGCCAGTGCGGTTCGGTGCTGATCGAAAACATGACGGTGGCGGGTCGGTAGGAAGCCGCCGGCATGGAGACGGGTGGGCTCACTTTCCGCCGTGCCGCAGTTCCGGATGCGGCAGCCCTGGCCGATCTCATCAATTCCGCCTATCGGGGAGAAACAAGCAGGAAGGGATGGACGACGGAAGCCGATCTGCTGGACGGGTTGCGTACCACTGCGCAGGAGATACGGCAGCTCATTGAGGGGCGGGATTCATTCTTTCTTCTCTGCCAGCGTGGCGCAGTGCTTGCAGGATCTGTGCAAGTCGAAAAGCAGGGGGAACAGGCCTATATCGGCATGTTTGTTGTGCGGCCGGATATGCAAGGCGCCGGAATCGGCAAGCGCTTGCTGGAAGAGGCCGAAACTCAGGCAAGAAGAGAATGGGGCGTGACCTCCTGCATCATGATCGTCATCACCTTGCGCCAGGAATTGATCGCGTTCTATGAGCGGCGCGGCTACCGGCGTACCGGCGAGCTGAGCGAGTTTCCGGTGAACCCGGCGCTCTGGGCTCCCAGGGTGAGCGGACTGGAAATGGAAAAGATGGAGAAGCGCTGCAACCCGGATGGCGCGCATATATAGGGTGGCAACGCCAATTCTCCCGTTGGCAAAGGGTAAAACAGAATCGCGGAGTGGAATGCTGAAGTGAACAATTATTACAAGTCAGGGAGTGAACATGGGATTCTTTTCAAAATTGTTCGGGCATAACGCAGGCAACGAGGCGAAAATGCGCGAGGCCATTCGTTCGGAAATAAGTATTCCTGAAGCTATCGATGTACATATGAGGTGGAAGGGACGTTTGCAAAGCTATGTGGACGGGACGTCAAAGGAGCAACTTGATCCAATGGTTATTTGCCGCGACGACCAATGCGATCTGGGAAAATGGATACTCGGCCCCGCGCTGCAATACTTTCATGATGACGAAGGCTTCGAAAAATTGCGTTCAGACCATGCCAATTTCCATTTTGTGGCAGGTTCCGTGGTGATGAAAGTGAAGGACAACGATCTGGCCGCTTCGGAGGCGTTGTTGAATAACGAATATGCACGCGCATCCCGCGATGTGATTCAGGATTTGACTGAATTAAACAAACTTTTGCGCCAGGAAGAATAGGGTGGGCCGCATCAATTTCTGCGGAGCAGAATAGCCAACGGCCCAGGAGACCGTTGGAAAACCAGTTTGTGGAATCGCATTCGCGTCCTGTGGACACGTGTCAATAAGCAAAGAATCTCTTTAGCGCATTATTCAGCCAGCCGGCCGCTTCCTGGTCGTCGCTCTCGGTAATCGTTCTCACCGACTCGACATAATCGCGATCCTCGCCTTTGATGTGACTGGCCAGCCAGCCTTTCAGCAAGTTCAGCAGTTCCGGCGCGATATCTTCGCCATGGGAGGAGCGTTCCCTGATGGAGGCCACTTTCTTCATGAAAACTTCATGGATGCGCCGGTGCGCTTTCAGGTAGGGATAGCCGGCTTTTTCCTGCAGGTCTTCCTCGAATTCGAAGTGGGTAACCGTGTAATTGAGCAGACCTTCCATGACGTGATTGGTCTCTTCGGCGTTACCCGTTTCGAGCGCGTCATTCAGTTCGTTGATGAAAGCAACAATCCGTTTGTGCTGGTCATCGATGACCGGAATGCCAAATTCCAGATCGCGAGTCCATTCCAGAAATGCCATGCTTCCCCCTGATTGAGTTCGTTATTATTTAGAGCAACGGCGATTATTCAGCGCACGATACCCGATTTGGCGCCCGGCATCAAAGCCGTATTCCGGATAGGGCTGAAGTGTTCAGGGGTATTCCCTAGCGCGGCTCGATTTGCCACAGGTGTTGCGACACCGAGAACCACGCACCCAGCCAGCCCAGGTAAGCCGAGAACCCCAGCAGGGTCACGCTGTCGGCCAGCGAGAGGTGTTGCAGGCTGAAGTTGCCGGCGTAGAGCTGGGTGAGCGTGCCGACCTGGTGGTTTAGCAGCAACAGGCTGCCAGCCACCAGCAGCCATGCGGCGATGCCGCCCAGCAGTCCCTGGGTGAAGCCGAAATAGAGGAAAGGGCGGCGGATGAAGGCGTCGGTCGCACCGATGAGTTTCGCCACTTCGATTTCTTCGCGGCGGGTGAGGATTTGCAGGCGGATGGTGTTGAAGGTGATGGCAATCAGGGCGAAGCTCAACAGCGCGGCGAGAATGGCGACCGCCATGCGCCCGAAATCCAGCAGCGCTTCCAGTTTGTGTATCCAGGCCGAATCGAGTTGCACATGCTCGACGTGTTGCCAGGTCTTCAGTTCATCGCGCAGCGCCTCCAGCGCCTTCACGCTGCCGTCCCCGGGATACACGACAAACGCATCCGGCAGAGGATTTTGCGACAGGCCGCCGATCACGTCGGAGAGTCCGGTGCTTTGCTGCAGTTTTTTCAATGCCACTTCGCGCGAAACGAACTCGATGCTTTTGATGCCTGCCTGCTGTTTGAGTTTGTCGCCGATGTGTTCGATGTCGCCGCTGCCTGTGCCAGTGGCGAGGAACATACTGATCTGCGGTGTGCCCGCGATTTGTGCGCCGAGTGCCTGCACGCTCTTCAACAATACATAGCCGCCGACCGGCAGGCTCAGTGCAATGCCTATGATCAGGACGTTGAGCAGCGTGGAGTTGGGCGTGAGCAGCAGGCGGCGCAAGGTATGGTGCAGCACACGCAGATGTTCGATCAGCGTTTTCATGCTTGCAGTTCTCCCTGTTTGAGGTGTAACGCGCGTGCCGGGAACATGCGCAGGATGCTTTCGTCGTGGGTGGAGATGAGCAGCGTGACACCGACCTGATGGAACGATTTGAAGATGTTCATGATCTCGTTGGCATACTCGGTGTCGAGATTGCCCGTGGGTTCGTCCGCCAGCAGGATGGTGGGGCGGTTCACGATCGCGCGGGCAATGCACAGGCGCTGCTGCTCGCCGCCGGAGAGCGCGATGGGGTTGGCCTTTTCACGGTCGAGCAGGCCGACTTTGTCCAGCGCGGCGCGCACGCGCTTGGCCGACTCGCGGTGCTCGAAGCCGCAGATTTGCAGCGGCAGCATCACGTTGTCGAAGGCGTTGCGGTCGAACAACAGCTTGTGGTCCTGGAAAATCAGCCCGATGTTGCGGCGCAATTGCGGGATGGCGGCGGATTTGATGGAGCGGATGTTCTGTCCCTTGACGAGCACGCCGCCGCTGCTGGGGCGCTCGATGGCGGCGATGAGTTTGAGCAGCGTGCTCTTGCCCGCGCCGGAGTGGCCGGTGAGATACACCATCTCGCCCTCGGCAATGTCGAAGTTCACATTTTTCAGAGCTTCATGGCCGCCGGGGTAGCGCTTATAGACCTGGTTGAATTTGATCATTACTCAAGACCCAGAAGTGCTGCCACAAAATCTTCTGCCACGAATGGACGCAAATCGTCCAGACCTTCGCCAACGCCGATAAAACGCACAGCGATCGGATGCGCCTTGGCGATGGCGGCGATGACGCCGCCTTTGGCGGTGCCGTCGAGTTTGGTCAGCACCAGGCCGGTGACCTCCAGTGCATCGTCGAAGGCCTTGACCTGCGACAGCGCATTCTGTCCGGTGTTGGCATCCAGCACCAGCAGCACTTCATGCGGCGCCTCGGGCATGGCCTTGGCGATGACGCGTTTCACCTTCTTGATTTCTTCCATCAGGTGCGCCTGCGTGGTCAGGCGTCCGGCGGTATCCGCCAGTACTACGTCAATGCCGCGTGCCTGTGCCGCCTGCACCGCATCGTAGATCACCGCGGCGGCATCGCCGCTTTGTTGCGCGATGACCGTGACGTCGTTGCGCTTACCCCATTCCATGAGCTGCTCGCGTGCCGCAGCGCGGAAGGTGTCGCCCGCTGCCAGCAGTACCGATTTGCCCTGGCTCTGGAAATGTTTGGCCAGCTTCCCGATGGAGGTGGTTTTGCCCGCGCCGTTGACGCCGCACAGCATGATGACGAAGGGTTTATGCGCGCCGGTCTGCAGCGGCTTTGCCAAGGGCTGCAACAGCTTGAGCAGCGCGTGCGCCAGCGCTTCTTTCAATTGTCCAGCCTCGGTCAGGTGCTGTTCTTTCACCTGGCGGCGCACATCTGCCAGCAACAAGCGTGTTGCATCCATGCCCACGTCGGCGGTAATGAGAATGGTCTCCAGTTCTTCGTAGAGGTCTTCATCAATGCGGCCGCCGGGAACCAGCAGAGCGGTGAGCTGTCCACCTGTGCGCGCCAAACCGCCCGTCAAACGGGTCAGCCAGCTTTTCGATTCGGCGGTGGCGGGTGTCTTTTTCAGGAAGCTAAACATGCAAGAGTATTCGGGTGTGGAAGAAATGTCGCATAATGCGCGCTCATTTTAAGCCGAATCGCGCATTCATAGGGTAGGGAAATGAGAATCCATTTAGTTGTCATTGCGCTGTTGCTGCAGATTTCGTTTGCGGTGCAGGCGGAAGTTTATGAAAAGACGCTGGGCAACGGGCTCAAAGTCCTCGTCAAGGAAGACCACCGCGCGCCGGTGCTGGTTCAGCAAATCTGGTACCGCGCGGGCAGCATGGACGAGCGCACCGGCACCACCGGCGTGGCGCATGTGCTGGAGCACATGATGTTCAAGGGCACCAAAGACGTGCCGGTCGGCGAGTTCTCCCGGATCATTGCGGCGGCGGGCGGGCGCGAGAATGCCTTCACCAGCTACGATTACACGGCGTACTTCCAGCAGTTGCACAAATCCAAACTGCCGCTGGCGATGAAACTGGAGTCCGATCGCATGCACAACCTGCTGATGTCGGAAAAAGAGTTCGGCAAAGAGGTTCGCGTGGTGATGGAGGAGCGCCGCTGGCGCACCGAGGACGAGCCGCGCTCGCTGATGTTCGAGAGGCTGATGGCGACCGCATACCAGGAGCATCCCTACCATAACCCGATCATCGGCTGGATGATCGACTTGCAGAACATGACCGCCTCCGACGCGCTGGACTGGTACAAGACTTGGTACGCACCCAACAACGCGACGCTGGTGATCGCGGGCGATGTCGAGGCGAAAGAGGTTTTCGCGCTGGCGCAGAAATACTACGGCGCCATTCCCCGGGTGAAATTGCCGCCACGCAAGGCGATGGGCGAGTCGGCACAACTGGGCATCAAGCGTATCACGGTCAAGGCGCCGGCCGAGCTGCCTTACCTCATCATGGCCTGGCACGCGCCGACCTTGCGCGATGCGCAGAATGACTGGAAACCCTATGCGCTGGAAGTGCTGGCGGGCGTGCTGGACGGCAACAGTTCGGCGCGTTTGAACAAATCCCTGGTGCGCGAGCAGCAAGTGGCAATGGATGTGGACACGGGCTACGACAGTGTGGCGCGCGGCCCCGGACTGTTCATGGTCGATGCAACGCCGCGTGAAGGCAAAACGGCGGGCGATGTGGAAGCGGCGTTGCGCGAACAACTGGCATTGCTGGTGCGCGACGGCGTGAACGAGGACGAATTGAAGCGCGTCAAAGCGCAGGTGATGGCGGGCGAAGTGTACAAGCGCGACTCGGTGTTCTACCAGGCCATGCAGATCGGTCAACTGGAAAGCGCGGGGCTTGCCCACAAAGACATCCCGGTGATGTTGCAGAAGTTGCAGGCGGTCACCGCGCAGCAAGTGCAGGATGTGGCGAAGGAAATATTCAACGATGACCACCTGACCGTGGCAACGCTCGATCCGCAGCCGTTGTCAGACAAACCCAAACATAGCCCGGCAGGAGCAGCCCATGTTCACTAGACTCCTTTCCATTGTTGTTCTCGTATTCGCCGCAGGCTCGGTATTGGCCACGCCGCAAATCCAGCATTGGCAGGCAGCCAGCGGTGCGCAGGTGTATTTCGTGGAAGACCACGACCTGCCGATGCTGGATGTGGCGGTGGATTTTCCCGCCGGGAGCGGCTTCGACGTGGCCGGCAAGGTCGGTGTGTCCAGCCTGACATACGGCATGCTCGATCTGGGCGCACAAGGTTTGAGCGAGGACGACATCGCGCGCAAACTGGCCGACATCGGTGCGCAAATGGGCGGTCATTTTGACAATGACCGCGCCGGATTGACCCTGCGCACTTTGAGCAAAACGGAAGAACGCGATACCGCGCTGGATATTCTCGCGCGTTGCCTGCAGCAGCCGCTGTTCCCGGAGCCGGTACTGGCGCGCGAAAAAGCGCGCCTGATCGCGTCGCTGAAGGAAGCGGAAACGCAGCCGGAGAGTATCGCCGGCAAGGCGTTCGGCAAGGCGGTGTTTGGCGTGCATCCCTACGGCTGGCATATGGAAGTGTCCGACGTGGAGAAGATACAGCGTGCCGGGCTGGAAGATTTTTATCGAAGCCATTATTCGGCGAACCACGCCGTGGTAGCGCTGATGGGCGACATCACCCGTGCCCGGGCGGAAGCCATTGCGCAGCAGTTGACGGCCGGTTTGCCCGCGGGCGGTGCCGACTCGCACATTGTGCCGGTATCGATTCATATCAATCCCGGCGAGCAACGCATCGCGCATCCGGCCAGCCAAAGCCACATCCTGATCGGCACGCCGGGTATTGCGCGAAACGACAAGGATTATTTCCCGCTGTATGTCGGTAACTACATCCTGGGCGGCGGCGGTTTCGTTTCGCGCCTGATGAACGAGGTGCGCGAGAAACGCGGCCTGGCGTACAGCGTGTACAGCTATTTCATGCCGATGCAGCAGCCGGGCGCTTTCCAGATCGGTTTGCAGACCAAGAAAGACCAGGCGGACGAAGCGCTGAAGCTGGTGCGCCAGACACTGCGCACCTTCGTGGACAAGGGCGTCACCGAAAAAGAACTGCGCGCGGCCAAGCAAAACATCATCGGCGGCTTCCCGCTGCGCATCGACAGCAACAAGAAGATTGTCGAATACCTGAGCGTGATCGGTTTCTACGGCTTGCCGCTGACTTACCTGGATGATTTCACTGCCAGGGTGGACAAGGTCACGGCCAAACAGATACAGGATGCCTTCAAACGCCGCATCGATCCTGATGCGCTGGCGACGGTGATTGTGGGTGCACCCGAGGCGGCAGCCGGGAAAGAATAATGAAATAGGGGAGCGCCGACGTCCCCGTCGGCAAGACTATTGAAAAATGCCGACAAGGATGTCGGCGCTCCAGGAGAACAACATAAACAAGGTTCGCATCATCGGCGGCACCCATCGCAGCCGCCTCATCGAATTCCCCGATGCCGAAGGATTGCGCCCCACGCCGGACCGGGTGCGCGAAACCCTGTTCAATTGGCTGGGTCAGACCTTATATGGAAAACGCTGCCTGGATTTGTTTGCGGGCAGCGGCGCGTTGGGTTTCGAGGCCGCCTCGCGCGGCGCGGAACAGGTGCTGATGGTGGAGAATAATCGTGCTGTCTATAGGGCATTACAGGATAATGCCAAAAAACTGGCGTTGATCAATGTAGCTTTGCGTTGCGAGGATGGGCTAAAATTCGCCCTGCAACAAAACGGGCTGTTCGATGTGGTTTTTCTCGATCCCCCCTTTAAAAGCGATTGTCTGCCCCAATTATTGCCACTGCTGAAAAACAGTCTGGTGCAAGGCGGGATGATCTATGTGGAGAGCGGTACGGTGTTTGAACCGGATGCGGCCTGGCGGGTCGTCAAACGGGCCAAGGCGGGTGCGGTGCATTATCAATTATTGGAACCTGTATGAGCATGACCAAGGCGGTCTATCCCGGTACGTTCGATCCCATTACGCGCGGGCATGAGGATGTGGTGCGGCGCGCGTCGGGTCTGTTCGACGAGGTGATCGTGGCCGTTGCGGCCAGCCGCAGTGCGACCCTGTTTACGCTGGACGAGCGGGTGGCGATGGCGCGTGAGGTTTTTGCGGGCTTCAGCAACGTCAAAGTCGAAGGCTTCGACAGTCTGTTGATGAACTATGTGATAGCGCAGGGTGCCCGCGTCGTGTTGCGCGGATTGCGCGCAGTTTCGGACTTCGAATACGAGTTCCAGATGTCGGGCATGAACCGCACGCTGCATCCCGATATCGAAACCGTGTTTCTGACGCCTGCCGAACAATACACATTCATTTCCGCCAGTATCGTGCGCGAGATCGCGCGTTTCGGCGGTGATGTGAGCAAATTCGTTTCCCCGCTGGTCGTGGAGAAACTGAACAATAAATTTCAACCTTAAGGAGAGTATTAAAATGGCACTGATTATCACCGACGAATGTATCAACTGCGATGTGTGCGAACCGGAATGTCCAAACGGCGCGATCACGCAAGGTGATGAGATTTACGTCATCGACCCGGCAAAATGCACCGAGTGCGTAGGCCATTACGACACGCCGCAATGCGTGGAAGTATGCCCGGTCGATTGTATCCCGCACGACCCGGCACACGTGGAAACCAAGGAACAGTTGCAGGCCAAGTACGAGAAATTGATGGCGGAGAAGAAGTAAGTCTCGCCACGTAACCGAAAAAGCCCGCGCCAAGGCGCGGGTTTTTTCGTTTGGATCTTCCGGGCTTGGTGTGTTGAGTTTGCAACGATGAACGCTGTATCTCCAGAAGCGGACATTGGGGGCCAAGGGTTTACTGCTGGTCGTAGGGCGCTTTGTAACCCGAAGCCGACGTTTGAGTTGTTGCAGGGTGCAAAAAGCGAAACGCATTGCACCGAATGTGAATCCATACGGCGCAATGCCCGTTGCTTATTGCGCCCTACGTGGACTCAACCCATCCTGCGTTTGCTGGTGACCAATCCGGCGCGCAAATTGGAAGATGCCAATTTAGTACGTAAGTTGCCAGCGATAAAATTGGCAATAAATACAAACAGGCCTTGGTGCTTATCGCTGGCAATTCGGGCAATAGAACGTTGACCGCTGACCTTGCCGTATCTGCTTGATGGTCGTATGGCATACGCGGCAGGGTTCTCCCGTGCGACCGTACACGAAATAATTCTGCTGGAAATAGCCGCTGCTGCCGTCGCTGTGCACGAAGTCGCGCAGTGTGCTGCCGCCTTGCTTGATGGCTTCCTGCAATACATCCTTGATGCATTGTGCCAGTCGCCGGCAGCGCGGCAGGGAGAGTTTGTTGGCGGGCAGTTGCGGCCGGATGCCGGCGCGGAACAGCGCTTCATTGGCGTAGATGTTGCCTACGCCGACCACCAGGTGGCTGTCCATGATCGCCAGTTTGATTGCTACGCTGCGCGAGCGGGTGGCGCGGTGCAGATAGGCTCCGTCGAAATCCTGTTGCAGCGGTTCCGGGCCGAGTGTGGCCAGCAATGGATGTTGTGCGACATCGCCTGTGTGCCACAGCACGGCCCCGAAGCGGCGCGGGTCGCGCAGGCGCAACAGTTGCGCGTCATTCATCACCAGGTCGAAGTGATCGTGTATTGCGGCGGGTGTGCCGGCGGGCTGGATGCGCAGACTGCCGCTCATGCCCAGATGCAGGATGAGCGTGCCATGGTCGAATGCGATGAGCAGGTATTTGGCGCGGCGCTGCAGGCCGCGAATGGTCTGCCCGCGCAATAAATCGGGCAGGTTCTTGGGGATGGGCCAGCGCAGTTTGGGATTGCGGATGACGACGCTGGCGACTTGCCGGTTTTTCAGGTGCGGCGCAATGCCGCGCAGCGTGGTTTCAACCTCGGGTAATTCAGGCATCGCCCTGGTGTTTTCTGCGCCACCACTGCAGTGTGCCCACCGCGAGCAGCAGCAGCGGCAACAGGACGAGGAAACTCACGCTGATGGCCGAGAGTTGGTGTTTGCTTAAGGTGATCCTGGCATCCTTTGCCGCGTGCGGCTGTACGGTGATGAGCCGTTCCTCGTCAGCCAGCCAGTTCACCATGTTGATGCCGAGATCGAGGTTGCCGCCGTTGCCGGAATAGACGTTGGCGAGGAAAGCGCCGCTGCCCACCACGATGATGCGTTGTTCGCGGTCGTTCACGCTGCGCAGCAGCGCGAGTGCCAGATCCACCGGGCCGGGAATGTCGCGGTTCTTGTTGAAGCGCTTGCTGTTCCTGTTTTCGCTGACCCAGCCGCGTGCAGCACCTTCCACCAGTGTATGCGCCTCCCAGGTGTCGTCCTGTTCGGCGCTCAGTGCGCGGGCATCCGGGAAAACCGTGATGAGGTCGAAGTTGCGCGTGATGGCATGCGGCGGGTAGCCCGCGCCCAGCGTCCAGTTCAGCGGCGCGTTCATGTCCTGTGCGGCGGGGTCGATCACGATGCCCGGCATGATGGTGATGCCCAGTTTTTCCGCCAGCGGTTCAAGCCCGCGCAGCGGCTCGGCATCCACCAGCCACAGCAGGTTGCCGCCGTTGTCGATGTAGCGCAGCAGTTTTTTCACTTCGCCCGGCATCAGCCTGGTTTGCGGGTGGGAGAGCACCAGCATGCTGGTGTTGGCGGGTACCTCCGGGGCGATGGTGAGATTGAGGCTGGAGAGGCGATAGCCGAGTTGTTTCAGGCGTTTGCCGAATTCTCCGAGGTCATGGTTGGCCGCGCCTTCCAGCTTGCGTTCGCCGTGACCGCCCAGATACATGAGCAACTGGTCCTTGCTGTGGGCCAGTCGCAGCAGGGCGCTGGAAAGCGTTTGCTCGTTGAGGGTGGTGATGTGTTCGCTGCGGCCTTCGAATTCCACCACCATCTCGCCGTTGTTCCTGATCGACGCTTTGCGCATCGCTTCCGCGTCTTTCACGGGATCCACAAAATTCAGCGAAATGTCGTGTTTGTAGCGCTGGTAGAGCGCGACGAACTCGCGGATGAGTTTGCGTATGTCGCCGAGTTGCGCATCCTGCTCGGTGGCGTACACCGTGATTTTCACCGGCCCTTCGAGCAGGGCGAGCGCGTCCACGCTGCCCGGTTCCAGACTGTTCAGCGCATTCTGTGTGACATCCCACTGTACCGGATAGCGCGCGGCCAACTGGAACAGCGCGCCTGCTGCGGCCAATATCAGCAGCAACGAAACAATGCGATTGATCAGGGGCAGGAAGCGCTTCACGATGCTTGCCGCCTTTCATGGTTCAGGTGGCGGATGGTCAGCCACAGCAGGGTCGTGATGATCAGCACGAAATAGATCAGGTCGGCGCTGTTGACCAGGCCGGTGTTCAGGTTCTGGAAATGCGCGCTGGGCGAAATCGCGCGCAGGAAGCTGCGGTTGTCGCTGGCGCCCAGGTCCAGCAGCCACAGGCCGAACGACAGTCCCAGCGCGCTGATCGCGGCGATGATGGGCTGTTTGTTCAGCGCCGAAAAATACAGGCCCAGCGCGGCATAGCTGGCGGCAAGCAGCAGCAAACCCAGGATATTGGCAGACATGAGGCCGATGTCGGCATGCGTGCCAAGCAATAGTGTGGCGAGCATGGCGGCGCATCCGGCCACGATAAATATCAGCAATAGCAACAGGCCGAGAAATTTCCCCAGCACGATCTGCGTTGCCGAGACGGGGGCGGTGAGCAGCAACACCCAGGTCTGGTTGCGGCGTTCCTCGGCGATGAGGCGCATGGTGAACAGCGGAATCAATATCATCAGCATCAGCGCCAGGACGCTGCACAGCGGTGCGGCGATGGAGATCGTCGCGCCCGGCGAGGTGTCGAGTTGTGCCAGTTGCGCCTGCACTTGCAGATAGTCGTCCATGCGCCCGAAATAGAACCAGGCGAACAGGAACTGCATCACGGCCAGTATCCACCAGGTGGAAGGCGCGGCGAACAGGCTGCGAAACTCTTTTTTGGCGATGGTGCGGATCATCGGGAAGCCGCCTCGTTTTGGGTGATCAACAGGAACGCCTCTTCCATATTGCCGTTCGCCAGCATCTCGGCGCTGCTGCCGCTGTAGATCAGGCGGCCTTTCTGCAGGATGATCACGCGGTCGCACAGGCTTTCCACTTCATTCAGCAAGTGCGTGGACAGGATCACGCTGCAGCAGTCGCCGAGTTCGCGGATCAGGGTGCGGATGTCGCGTATCTGCGCCGGGTCGAGGCCGACAGTGGGTTCGTCCAGTACCACGACTGCGGGATTGTGGATGATGGCTTGCGCGATGCCGACGCGCTGCTGGTAGCCCTTGGACAGGGAGCCGATGAGTTTCCTGCCGCAATCCTGCAAGCCGCAACGTTGTTTGGCCTGGGCCAGCGCGTCGTCGATTTTTGCGGACGGTATGAGGTGCAGACGCGCGGCAAAGCGCAGGAAACCATCGACGCGCATATCGCGGTACAGCGGCGGGTGCTCGGGCAGAAAACCGATGCAGGCCTTGGCATGTTGCGGCTCCCGCATCAGGTCGAAGTCGCAAATCTCGATCTCGCCGCTATTCGGCGGCAATGCGCCGGTCAGCATTTGCAGGGTCGTGCTCTTGCCCGCGCCATTGTGTCCCAGCAGCCCCAATACCTCGCCGCGCCGCAATTCCAGCGATATCCCGTCCACGACCAGGCGGTTGTCGTGGCGCCGGGTCAAGTTGCGTGCGGAAAGGGTAAGGGGTGCGGTCATTGCCCTGTCGGTTCTCGGGTCGTGAATGTTGTATAGAATATAACCCAATACCCTGCGCGATACCAAAACACTCAGGCCGGGTCGAACAGACCACCGGTTCTCGCGAAGCGCGAATTCCGCTTCAGCCGGGCATCATGTTGCACAGGGATATTTTGACTTTGAGAAGGTTTTGTCTGCGTTATCCGCATGTTGAGTGTGACTATTCGGCGAATTGGCGGGTTAAGTGATTTTCCTATCGCGGCTTTGTTCTCGGGTAGAATCCGGCTCACGCGAAGAGCGCAGTCGCTCCGGCCGGGAATTGAGGATGCTTCATTTGATGAAACCAGCAAGAACTTACCTGTTGCTTTGTTCGCTGGCCGTTTTATACGGCTGTGCGACGCCTCCGGACAGCAAGCTTCCGGAGGCGTCTGCGGCGGCGGCCCCGGCGCAGCAAGGGGACGCACGTAAACTGGTTTCTGCCAGAGATATATCGACTGAATGGTGGGTGTTGTTCAAGTCGCCGCAAATCAGCGAGCTGATCAAGCGCGCTTTCAAGGCAAATCCCGATACCGGAACCGCACAGGCCACATTGCTGCGAATACAGGAACATTCCGTCATTCAGCATGGATATTTCTATCCCGGCATGGGGGCAGCCGGCTTGACCAGGCGCAATTTCCCTGCCGGCAAAGGCTGCAATGCTTCCGGTCAACAAGGCAAAGCACGGGACATCTACAACCTGTGCAGCCCTCAATTGACGGTGGGCTATGCGCCGGAAGTGCTGGACATCAACCCGGCCAAAGCCACCCCGATTCAAACCGAGATGCAGCAGAAAGCAGCCTATTTCACGCTTTCTTCCAACGTGGTTGCGGCTGCCATACAGGAGTCTGCGCTGCGGGCGCAGATCGGCGCGCAACTCAATATCGTCGGCCTGAACCGGCAGGAACTGGAAATCGTGCACAACCAGTTCAAGCTTGGTTATGTTACCGAGGACGAAGTGACGCAGCGCGAGTTGAACGCGGCACTTGCCCAGCACGCGCTGGTTCCGCTGCAGGAACAATTCGAGCAGACGCGCGATCTGTTGCTGGCGCTGACGGGTAATGAGCCGGATCCGGACCGGGATGGCGAAGACGCATTCGCCCTGGATGAGTTGAATCTGCCCAAGGAATTGCCGCAGAGTCTGCCTTCGAAACTGGTGGAACAACGGCCCGATGTGCGCATTGCCGAAGCGGAATTGAATTCCCTCGGCGCGCGGTACGGACTGAAGGTGATCAACACGCTGCCGCTGTTTACAGTCACGGGCGCGACAGGCGGGGCGACCTCTTCGCCGACGTGGATGTTCAGGGATGGCGGGCGATTCTTCGATATGAGCGAGAATGTTGCACAGTACATCTATGGCGAGAACGCGGTGCGATCCAGATCGCGCACCGCCCAACAGGCGCTGAACCGGGCCGCCACTCAATACCGCTATGTGGTGATGGCCGCTTTGCATGACCTGGCCGATACGCTGAAAGTAATCCAGTCGGACGCACGGGTGCTGGATGAGGTTGCGCAGACGGCGCAGTCTGCGAGCAAGACGGGAGAGCTGGCACGCAAGAATTATGAAGCCGGTTCTGTCGATTTTCAGTCCCTGCGGACCGCGCAGCGCAACGAACAGCTCGCGAACATCAAACTGGCGCAGGCGCAGGCCAACTGGATGGGCGATTCGGTTGCCTTGTTGCAGGCACTGGGCGGTCGCTGGTGGAATATTGCCGAAACGGATAACACCGCAGCAAAACAACCCCTGGTCGATTAGGGTGATCGGTTTGCGGCATATTGGTGCCGGGCATGCCCGCCGGAGAAGGCCGTTTAACTGCTCATTACTCCCAAGCCATTGCACGATGGAGCCGGAGTTCGGCTAATATGTAGTCCTGCCCCGAAATAAATCGATATCATGAACTTCCCCACACGTTATTCAATTTTTGCACTCTTCGCCCTGCTTGCGGCTTGCGCGAGCACGCCGCAAGAAACGGTGTCCAGCTTGCCGGCGCCTGCAGGCAATGCAAATCTGGAACAGATTATCGAGACAACCAGTCCCGATCTGCCCAAGCTTGAACTGACCGCGCCCATGCTTTACGAATTTCTGCTGGGTGACATCGCCATGCAACGCGACAAGCCCGAATTGGCGGCGCAGGCCTATCTTGATCTGGCAAGAACCACACGCGATCCGCGCGTGGCAAGACGTGCCGCCCAACTCGCATACGAATCGCGCCAGTACGACAAGGCGGTGGATGCATTCAAGCTGTGGCAGGAGCTGGAACCTGCATCGCCGCTGGCCAAACAGATGCTGCTATCCCTGCTGTTGAGCGGCGGCAAGCTGGAAGAGGCGCGCCCATCCCTGAAGGCGGTACTTGAGGCCGATCCGGAAAATGCCGGGCGCACGTTTGTCAGCATCTATCCGCTGATTGCGCGTTCGCCGGACAAATCCGCCATCCTTGACTGGATGATCGAAGCGACGCATCCCTATCCGGAAGTGGCGGAGGGGCATTTGACGGTGGCACAAGCGGCGTTGGCGGCCGGCAAGACGGATCTGGCATTTGCGGAAGCCCGCCGTGCGGTTGCCTTGAAGCCGGATTGGGATATGGCTGCGGTGTTCGAAGCTGAACTGTATCTCAACAGCCAACCCGCCAAAGGTCTGGAACTGCTGAAAAAATTCCTGGGTGCACACCCCGATAATAAAGACCTGCGTCTGTACTATGCGCGAGCCCTGCTCAAGCAGAAGCAATTTGAGGCTGCCCGCGACCAGTTCCAGCTTCTGCTTAGAGACAAGCCGGACAGTCCGGATCTGGCCTTCGCCGTTGCGCTGATTTCCATGCAAATGGGGCAATACGATCGTGCCGAACAGGAAATGCAGCGCGCGCTGAGACAAGGCGGCAAGGAAGAGAGCACGGTGCATTATTACCTGGCCCAGTTGAACGAAGCAAGACAGGACAATGCAGCGGCGCTGGCGCATTACCGTCAGGTGAAGGACGGCGAATATGTCTATAACGCGCGTTTGCGCGAGGTCGGCTTGCTGGATAAAGAGGGCAAGCTGGGCGAGGCGCGCGAAGTCCTGAGTCGTGTGGTGGCGGAGAATGACCAGCAACGTGTGCAACTGATATTGATCGATGCGCAATTGTTGCGCGAGGGCAATAAATTCGAGGCCAGCTATCAGGTGCTGGCACAGGGGCTGGAGAAATTCCCCGACAATCAGGACATGCTCTATCAGACCGCGATGGCGGCTGACAAACTGAACAAGACAGAGTTGTTCGAACAAATGATTCGCAAGCTGATGAAAATCGCACCGGACAACGCGCATGCCTACAACGCGCTCGGCTACAGCCTGCTGGATCGCAAAGTGCGCATCCCGGAGGCCATGAAGCTGGTGGAGAAAGCGTATCAGCTGGCACCGGACGATGCGGCCATCATCGACAGCATGGGTTGGGGGGAATACCTTTCGGGCAATCTCGACAAGAGCGAGGGATTCCTGCGCCGCGCCTACACCGCCAATCCCGATCCCGAGATTGCAGCCCATCTGGGCGAAGTGCTGTGGAAAAAGGGCGACAAGGAAGGCGCGCGCAAAGTGTGGACGGATAGCGCGAAAGCCAATCCCGACAACGAAGCGCTCAAAGCGGTGATGAAGCGTTTCATTCCCTGATATGCGCTGTTCCCTTCTGCTGCTGGTTCTCGTGTTTGCAGGGTGTACCTCCGTGCCTGTCGCCGTGCAGCGTTCGTCGCAGGCCGATGCGCCGTTCGCATTCAACGGGCGCGTTGCGTTCAAGCAGGGTGAGAAGCGCGACAATGCGGGCGTGCGCTGGGTGCACAGTGCGACCGAAGATGAAATTCTGCTGCTCGCCCCGTTGGGGCAGACGATGGCGCGCATTCACCGCGATGCGCATGAGGCCTCGCTGCAAGCCTCCGGCAAACGCTACACTGATCATGATATGGAATCCCTGATGCAGCAGGTGCTGGGGTGGCATCTGCCGTTATCCGGCTTGCGCTACTGGGTGACCGCCTTGCCCGTTCCCGGGGACGAATTCAGCATTGAGCGCGCTGCGAACGGCCAGGTGAATGTGCTGCGCCAGCAGGGCTGGGAAATCGACTATGCGCGTTATGCGGCAGCCACGCCGGATGCCTTGCCGCTGCGCCTCAAGTTGCAGCGCGACGGTATGGAAGTATTGTTGCTCATCGACGAATGGGAAGCGCAATGAACGCGCTTGCCTGTCCCGCGCCAGCCAAACTCAACCTCTTCCTGCATGTGGTCGGGCGCCGGGCCGACGGTTATCACCTGCTGCAAACCCTGTTCCGCTTTATCGACCTGAACGACACCCTGCATTTCTCCTTGCGCAGCGACGGCGCAGTGCGCCGCATCAATGCGCTGGAAGGCGTACCGCCGGAACAGGATCTGTGCGTGCGTGCCGCGCGCCTGCTGCAACAGGAAACCGGCTGCAGGCTGGGCGTGGATATCGAACTGGAAAAACGCATCCCCATGGGCGGCGGCCTGGGCGGCGGCAGCTCGGATGCGGCGACCACCCTGTTGGCGCTGAACCGGCTGTGGGAGCTGGGTTTGTCGCGCGAACGCCTGATGCGGCTGGGATTGAGTCTGGGCGCCGACGTGCCGGTCTTTGTCTTCGGCGAAAACGCCTTTGCCGAAGGGGTGGGCGAACAGTTGCAGCCCTATCCCCTGCCGGAGGCATGGTATGTGGTGCTGTGCCCCCCCGTGCAGGTGCCCACGGCACAGGTATTCACGCATCCAGAATTGACACGAAATACGATTTCGATGACAATGCGCGCCCTTCCGAAGGGGCTTGATTTTCGGGCGGGAAGCCAGGCGGGGCTCAAAAACGATCTGCAGGCGGTAGCCTGCAAGTTGTACCCGGCAGTGGCGGAGCATCTGGCGTGGCTGGCGCAGTTTGCACCCGCACTGATGACCGGCTCCGGTGCCTGTGTATTTGCCGGGTTTGCCACGGAAGTCGAAGCACAGGCAGTATTGCAGCAGTTGCCCTCGACGATGCGCGGATTTGTCGCGCGCGGTTTGCAGCAGCATCCGCTGAAAGATTTTGCAGCAACAGAAACTGTTTAAAACGTAGCGAAAGCAGTGCTTTAAACGGTTTCTGATAAGTTAATTGGGGAGTCGCCAAGTGGTAAGGCATCGGATTTTGATTCCGACATTCGTAGGTTCGATCCCTACCTCCCCAGCCAGATTCTTCCAATCAAGTCGTGATGGGCGTTTGCGCCCATTTTAATTTTGCGAGGTGCTCATGTCCGGCGACATGATGGTCTTCACCGGTAATGCCAATCCCAAGCTAGCCGAGGGTGTTGCGCAGCGTCTCAATATCCACCTGGGTCGCGCCACGGTCGGCCGCTTCTCCGACGGCGAAGTCATGGTCGAACTGCTCGAGCATGTGCGCGGCAAGGATGTGTTCGTGCTGCAATCCACCTGTGTACCGACCAACGACAGCCTGATGGAAGTCATGGTGATGGTGGACGCACTGAAGCGTGCCTCCGCCGCCCGCATTACCGCCGCCATGCCGTATTTCGGATATGCGCGCCAGGACAGACGCCCGCGTTCGGCGCGTGTCGCGATTACCGCCAGGGTGGTGGCAGACATGCTGGTCGGCGTCGGCGTTGACCGTTTGCTGACCATGGACTTGCACTCCGACCAGATTCAGGGCTTCTTCGACATCCCGGTGGACAACATCTATGCGGCGCCGATCCTGCTGGGCGACGTGTGGAAACAGAACTACGAGAACCTGATCGTGGTTTCGCCCGATGTCGGCGGCGTGGTGCGTGCCCGAGCGCTGGCGAAACGTCTGGAATCGGATCTGGCGATCATCGACAAGCGCCGTCCCAAACCGAACGTGGCCAAGGTGATGAATATCATCGGCGAAGTCGAAGGACGTACCTGCATCATCATGGATGACATGGTGGACACCGCCAACACCCTGTGCGAAGCGGCCAACGCATTGAAGGAAAAGGGCGCCGAGCGCGTGATCGCCTACTGTACGCACCCGGTGCTGTCCGGCCCGGCGATCGAGCGCATCGAGAAATCGGCGATCGACGAACTGGTCGTGACCGACACCATCCCGTTGCGCGAAGAAGCGCGCAATTGCAAGCGCATCCGCCAGTTGAGCGTGGCGGAACTGATGGCCGAAACCATGCGCCGCATCAATGCGGAAGAATCGGTCAGTTCGCTGTTCATGGATTAAGTTTTTCGCGTCAGCCATGTTGGCTGCCGCACAACCCGAAGCACTCTGGTCGCGGAGCGCTTCACTAGAAGTGGAGAAGTAAAATGGCTATTGAAATTGCAGCAACAACACGCAAAGCGCAAGGAACGGGTGCGAGCCGCCGTCTGCGTAAAACGAACCGCGTCCCCGGCATCGTTTACGGTACGGGCGAAGCAACCATGATCGAACTCGATCACAACACATTGTATTACGCACTGCGCAACGAAGCGTTCCACGCATCGGTCCTGTCGCTGGACCTGGACGGCAAGAAACAATCCGTCCTGCTGCGCGACTTCCAGATGCACCCGTTCCGCCAGCAAGTGCAGCACATCGACTTCCAGCGCGTCGACGCGAAGAAGAAGATCCACATGAAGGTGCCGTTGCACTTCATCAACGCCGACATCGCTCCGGGCGTGAAGACCGGCGGCGGTATCATCAGCCACGTGTTGAACGATCTGAACATCGCCTGCTTGCCGGCCGATCTGCCTGCAGCGATCGAAGTGGATCTGGCGCACCTGGATCTGGGTCACTCCATCCACGTGTCCGACGTCAAGCTGCCCAAGGGCGTTGAAGTGGCAGGCCATCACCACGCCAGCGATGCCGTGGCGACGGTGCAAGTGCCGCGCGGCCACGTTGAGGCCGCCGCAGAAGCCGCTGCCGCCGCAGACGCTTCCGCTGCTTCCACAGCGGCTGCAGCACCCGCCGCCGCCGCTGCAGCACCCGCAGCCAAGAAGTAATTTGCACTTCGAACGACCCGCCATGCGACTTAACGGAGCATGGCGGGTTTTTTCATTATGAGCGAACCGATCAAACTCATCGTCGGACTGGGCAACCCCGGCAGGGAATACGAAGCCACACGCCATAACGCCGGATTCTGGTGGGTGGACGAGTTTGCGCGTGTGCAAGGCGCGAATTTCAAAACCGACAGCAAGTTTCACGGCCTGGTTGCGCGCGCGTCGTTGCATGGACACGATGTGCACTTGCTCAAGCCGCAGACCTTCATGAACGTGAGTGGACGTTCAGTAGTCGCGCTGGCGCTGTTCTACAAGATATTGCCGGACCAGATACTGGTGATACATGACGAACTCGACCTGCCGCCGGGCAGCGCCAAACTGAAACTGGGCGGCGGCCATGGCGGGCACAACGGCTTGAAGGACATCATCGCGCATCTCGGCACAAAAGAATTCTGGCGCCTGCGCATCGGCATCGGCCATCCAGGCGAGCGCGATCAGGTCGTCAATTACGTACTGAATGCGCCGCGCAAGGAAGAACAGGGTTTGATCGAAGAAGCGATGCAACATGCGCAAGATGTTGCGCCGCTCATCATCGAAGGCAAGCTGGAAGCAGCGATGTTGAAGCTGCATAGCAACTAACCAAGGAAACAACCATGAGTCTCAAATGCGGTATCGTCGGTCTCCCCAACGTGGGCAAATCCACGCTGTTCAACGCGCTCACCAAGGCGGGCATTGCGGCGGAGAATTATCCCTTCTGCACCATCGAGCCCAATGTCGGTATCGTTGAAGTTCCCGATCCGCGCATGGCCGAGCTGGCGAAGATCGTCAATCCACAGCGCATGCAACCGGCCATCGTCGAATTCGTCGACATCGCCGGACTGGTCGCGGGCGCATCCAAGGGTGAAGGCCTGGGCAACCAGTTCCTCGCCAACATCCGCGAGACCGATGCGATCGTTAACGTCGTGCGCTGTTTCGACGATGCCAACGTCGTGCACGTTGCGGGCAAGGTCGATCCGATCTCCGACATCGAAGTCATCCTCACCGAACTGGCGCTAGCCGACCTCGCGGTCGTCGAACGCACCATCCAGCGAGACGGTAAGAAAGCCAAGTCCGGCGACAAGGACGCGCAGAAACTGGTATCCGTGCTGGAGAAATTGCTGCCGCACCTCAACGAAGGCAAACCCGCGCGCACCTTTGGTTTGACGGATGACGAAAAACAACTCATCAAGCCGCTGTGCCTGCTCACCGTCAAACCCGCGATGTATGTAGGCAACGTGCTCGAAGACGGCTTCGAGAACAATCCGCATCTGGACAGGTTGCGCGAACATGCAGCGAAGGAAGGCGCGCCCGTGGTCGCGCTGTGCGCCAAGATCGAACAGGAACTGGCCGACCTCGATGATGCCGACAAAAAAGAATTCCTCGCCGACCTCGGCCTGGAGGAACCCGGCCTCAACCGCCTCATCCGCGCCGGCTACGAACTGCTTGGCCTGCAGACCTACTTCACCGCCGGTGTGAAAGAAGTGCGCGCCTGGACCATCCACAAAGGCGACACCGCACCACAAGCGGCCGGCGTCATCCATACCGACTTCGAAAAAGGCTTCATCCGCGCACAGACCATCTCCTACGCCGACTTCATCGCCTGTGGCGGCGAACACGGTGCCAAGGAGAAGGGCAAGATGCGCGTGGAAGGCAAAGACTACGTCGTGCAGGACGGCGACGTGATGAACTTCCTGTTCAACGTCTAAGCAGGGATTCGGGATTTAGTGTCGCCTAAAAGAAATGAAACAACAAACGGAGACACCAAACAAGCAAGCGTAGGATGGGTGGAGCGGAGCGATACCCATCATATTCTTCTGTCATCTGTTGGGTATCGCTCCGCTCCACCCAACCTACCCATGTCCGCTGTCCCGCGCGAAGCGGAAGTTCCAAGACGCAGCTGCTGATTTCC
>JAHJNJ010000040.1 GCA_018820925.1 Gammaproteobacteria bacterium
CATCATGCGCCTGGCCGACGCCCTCGACACCTACATCCCGACCCCGGAACGCGCCATCGACGGCGCCTTCCTGATGCCGGTTGAAGACGTCTTCTCCATCTCCGGACGCGGCACCGTCGTCACCGGCCGTGTCGAACGCGGCGTAGTCAAGGTTGGCGAAGAACTCGAAATCGTCGGCATCAAGCCCACCCTCAAGACCACCTGCACCGGCGTGGAAATGTTCCGCAAGCTGCTCGACCAGGGCCAGGCGGGCGACAACGTCGGCGTACTGCTGCGCGGCACCAAGCGTGAAGAAGTCGAGCGCGGCCAAGTGCTGGCCAAGCCAGGCTCCATCACCCCGCACACCAAGTTCACCGCCGAGATCTACGTGCTGGGCAAGGACGAAGGCGGCCGTCACACCCCGTTCTTCCAGGGCTACCGTCCCCAGTTCTACTTCCGCACCACCGACGTGACCGGCGCGGTCGAACTGCCGGCCGGCACCGAAATGGTGATGCCGGGCGACAACGTATCGATTACGGTGAACCTGATCAACCCGATCGCGATGGAAGAAGGCCTGCGTTTCGCGATTCGCGAAGGCGGCCGTACCGTCGGCGCTGGTGTGGTTGCCAAGATCATCGAGTAAGCATACAATGCGCGCCCTCGCGTGGCTGCGGCCACGCGTTTTCGTTCTTTAAACCAGCGGCAATGCCGCGTAGATGCAAGAGAAGATTATGCAAAGTCAAAAAATTCGCATTCGCCTGAAGGCGTTCGACTACCGTTTGATCGACCAATCCGCGCTGCAAATCGTGGATACGGCCAAACGTACCGGTGCAGTGGTCAAGGGCCCGGTTCCGTTGCCAACCAAGATCGAGCGTTTCGACGTATTGCGTTCACCGCACGTGAATAAGACTTCGCGCGATCAATTCGAAATTCGCACCCATCTGCGCCTGATGGATATCGTGGATCCGACGGACAAGACCGTGGATGCGCTGATGAAGCTGGATCTGCCGGCTGGCGTGGATGTGGAAATCAAGTTGCAGTAATTTTGGTATTCGCAGTTTAAGCAGTAGCAAGATTGTTTTTGCAGTACATAGATCGGCTGACCAATTGAAGTCAGCCCCTTAATAAGAGGAAAATATAATGAGCTTAGGACTTGTCGGTCGCAAGATTGGCATGACCCGCATATTTACCGACGACGGAACATCGTTGCCGGTGACGGTGCTGGACGTGTCCAACAATCGTGTCACCCAGATTAAATCCGCTTCCACGGACGGTTACAGTGCAGTGCAGGTTGCGTACGGTACGCGCCGTGCCAGCCGTGTGACCAAAGCTGCGGCGGGCCACTTCGCCAAAGCCGGTGTTGAAGCTGGCAGCGTGCTGAAAGAATTCACCGCTACGCCGGAACAACTTGCCAGCCTGACAATGGGCGGCAAGGTCGGCGTGGATCTGTTCCAGGTCGGTCAGAAAGTCGATGTGACAGGCGTCACGATCGGTAAGGGTTATGCCGGTACCATCAAGCGTTACCACTTCAAGTCCGGCCGTGCCACGCACGGTAACTCCAAGTCGCACAACGTGCCGGGTTCCATCGGTATGGCGCAGGATCCGGGTCGCGTGTTCCCCGGCAAGCGCATGACCGGTCACCTGGGTGACGTGCAGCGCACCGTACAAAATCTCCAAATCGTTCGTATTGATGCCGAACGCCAGTTGCTGCTGGTGCGCGGTGCCGTACCGGGCGCGCCCGGCGGTGACGTGATCGTACGTCCGGCAGTGAAAGCGGGGGCATAATGGAACTGAAAGTTATCAACGAAAACGGCAAGGCGGGCAAGAGCATGAGCGCCTCCGACGATCTGTTCGGCCGTGAATACAACGAGACGCTGATCCACCAACTGGTGACGGCTTATCAGGCGAACGCACGCTCCGCCAGCAGCAAACAAAAAGGTCGCAGCGAGATCGCCAAGTCCACGCGCAAGCCGTTCGCCCAGAAGGGTACCGGTCGCGCACGTGCGGGTATGGCGTCCAGCCCGTTGTGGCGCGGGGGCGGCAAGATTTTCCCGAATACCCCGGACCAGAACTACACGCAAAAGATCAACCGCAAGATGTATCGCGCGGGCCTGGCTTCGATTTTCTCGCAACTGGTGCGCGATGATCGTCTGAGCGTGATCGATGCGTTGTCCGTCGATGCGCCCAAGACCAAATTGCTGGCGCAGAAGATCAAGGCCATGGGGCTGGATCGTGTGCTGATCATCACCGACAGCATTGACGAAAATCTGTATCTGTCGTCGCGCAACCTGCCGAATGTATTGGTGGTTGAAGCCCATCAAGCCGATCCGGTCAGTCTGGTGCGTTTCCCCAGGGTTCTGGTGACGCGCGGTGCGATCGCAAAAATCGAGGAGATGCTGGCATGAGCGGATCAAAATTCAATGAAGAGCGTTTGCTGAATATTTTGCTGGCTCCGCAGATCTCCGAAAAAGCGACGTATGTTGCCGAGAAGAACGAACAAGTGATCTTCCGTGTAGCGTCCGATGCGACCAAGCCGGAAGTCAAGGCGGCGGTGGAGAAGCTGTTCAACGTTACGGTTGACAGCGTGCAAATCAGCAACGTCAAGGGCAAGCAAAAGCGTTTCGGCCGTTATATGGGCCGTCGTCAGGACTGGAAGAAGGCCTATGTGTGCCTGGCTGCCGGTCAGGAAATCAACTTTGCCGCAAGCGAGCAGGGGTAAATCATGGCACTGATCAAACTAAAACCGACATCACCGGGAACACGTGCAGTCGTGCGCGTGGTCACTCCGGAGTTGCACAAGGGCAAGCCCGAAGCGTCGTTGCTGGAAAAAAAGACCAGAACTGCGGGGCGTAACCATAACGGGCACATCACTGTGCGTCACATGGGTGGCGGACACAAGAAACATTACCGCCTGGTGGATTTCAAGCGCGACAAGGACGGCGTTCCGGCCAAGGTCGAGCGTCTTGAATACGACCCGAACCGTACTGCGCACCTGGCGTTGCTGGTGTATGCGGATGGTGAGCGTCGTTACATCATTGCACCCAAGGGTATTTCGGCGGGTGCCGAATTGGTGAGCGGATCGGAAGCGCCGATCAAGCCGGGCAATGCCCTGCCGTTGCGCAATATTCCGGTCGGCTCGACGATTCATGCGATTGAAATGTTGCCAGGCAAGGGTGCGCAACTGGCGCGCTCGGCGGGTGCCTCGGTGCAATTGCTCGCGCGCGAAGGCAGCTACGCTCAATTGCGCCTGCGCTCAGGCGAAATTCGCAAAGTGCATATTGATTGCCGTGCGACCATTGGCGAAGTGGGTAACGGCGAGCATTCATTGCGCTCCATCGGCAAAGCCGGTGCAAATCGCTGGCGCGGTATCCGCCCGACGGTGCGTGGTGTGGTGATGAACCCGGTCGATCACCCGCACGGTGGTGGTGAAGGAAAAACTGCGGCGGGCCGTCATCCGGTCAGCCCATGGGGTGTGCCGGCCAAGGGCTTCCGCACACGTCGTAACAAGCGTACTAGCGGCATGATCGTGCGCCGCCGCTTCAAGGCATAAGGGGTAACAAGATATGGCACGTTCAGTTAAAAAAGGCCCATTCGTCGATCTGCATCTGCTGAAGAAAGTGGAAACAGTGCGCGCGACCAGCGACAAGCGTCCGGTGAAAACCTGGTCGCGCCGCTCCACCGTGTTGCCCGAGTTCGTCGGTCTGACGATCGCGGTGCACAACGGCAAGCAGCATGTTCCGGTATACGTTTCCGAGAACATGGTTGGACACAAGCTTGGCGAGTTCTCTTTGACACGCACCTTCAAAGGTCACGCTGCCGATAAAAAAGCAGTCGCCAAGAAATAAGGAGACATGATGAGTACAACAGCAGTCATCCGTGGAGTTCGCCTGTCGGCACAAAAGGCACGACTGGTCGCCGACCAGATTCGTGGTCTGCCTGTCGCGCAAGCGCTGAATATCCTGGCCTTCAGCCCGAAAAAGGGCGGTGGCATCATCAAAAAAGCGCTGGATTCCGCGATTGCCAATGCCGAGCATAACGACGGTGCGGACATCGACGAATTGAAGGTGTCCACTATTTACGTGGACAAGGGTGCTTCCCTGAAACGCATGATTCCCCGCGCCAAAGGCCGTGGCAACAGCATCGAGAAGCAAACCTGCCACATAACGATTACCGTCGGGAGCTAAAGCATGGGTCAGAAAATTCATCCAATTGGATTCCGCCTGAGCGTTCAGAAGAACTGGACCTCGAAGTGGTATTCCAACAGCAAGCACTTTTCCGAGTTGCTGCTCAAAGACATCGAAGTGCGCGCCTTTCTGAAAAAGAAACTGGCCGGTGCCGGTGTCTCCAAGATCGTGATCGAGCGTCCCGCCAAGAACGCCAAGATCACCATCTACACGGCGCGTCCCGGCGTGGTGATCGGCAAGAAGGGCGAGGATATCGAGTTGCTGCGCAACGAGCTGAAGAAACGCATGGGTTTGCCCGATGTGGGGCTGAATATCGAAGAAGTGCGCAAGCCGGAAGTGGATGCGCAACTGATCGCCGACTCCATCACCCAGCAGCTTGAGAAGCGCATCATGTTCCGCCGTGCCATGAAACGCGCGATGCAGAATGCAATGCGCCTGGGCGCGCAGGGCATCAAGATCATGAGTTCCGGTCGTTTGAACGGGATCGAGATTGCCCGCACCGAGTGGTATCGCGAAGGCCGTGTGCCATTGCATACCTTGCGCGCGGAAATCGACTACGGGACATCCGAAGCGCTGACCACCTATGGTCTGATCGGCGTCAAGGTATGGGTCTACAAGGGTGAGCATCAGGCTGGACAGCAGGAAGCTGCTGCTCCCGTTGTTGCCGAGCCGGAAAAGAAAGTAAGAAAGTCGTCGGGAGCTAAGCATGCTACAGCCAGCTAGAAGAAAGTACCGCAAGGAACAGAAGGGCCGCAACACCGGTGTCGCAACCCGCGGCAACAAGGTCAGTTTCGGCGAGTTCGGTCTCAAGGCCGTGGGTCGCGGTCGTCTGACTGCGCGCCAGATCGAGGCCGCACGCCGTGCCATGACGCGTCACATCAAGCGCGGTGGACGTATCTGGATCCGGATTTTCCCGGACAAGCCGATCTCCAAAAAACCGGCCGAAGTGCGTATGGGTAACGGTAAAGGGAATCCGGAGTACTACGTTGCCGAGATTCAGCCGGGCAAGATGCTGTACGAGATGGATGGCGTGGCCGAGTCCTTGGCGCGCGAAGCGTTCAAGCTGGCATCCGCCAAGCTGCCCATCGAGACCACATTTGTAGTTAGACAGGTAGGGGCGTGATCATGAAGGCAAGCGAACTGAAGAACAAGTCGGTGGCTGATCTGCAACAAGAGCTGTTGTCCCTGAACAAGGAACAATTCGGCCTGCGTATGCAAGTGGCGACCCAGCAATTGAGCAACACCAGCCAATTGGGCAAGGTGCGCCGCAACATCGCGCGCGTGAAAACGGTATTGACCGAGAAGGGTGTGCAGCAATGAGTGCAACGAATCTGAAACGTGCGCTGACCGGTACTGTGGTCAGCAACAAGATGGACAAGACCGTCACCGTCCTGGTCGAGCGCAAGGTCAAACACCCTGTGCTGGGCAAAGTGGTGCGTGTTTCCAAAAAATACCATGCACATGATGAGAACAACGAGTTCAATCAGGGCGATGTGGTCACCATCGAAGAGAGCCGTCCGCTGTCGAAGACCAAGACCTGGCGTGTGTCCAAGTTGCTGGAAAAAGCCAGCGAGATTTGACCCTTTAAAATTAAAGCTTGTGCATTTCGGCAAGTTTGAATAGAATGCGCGGCTTCGTTTCACCGTCGCTTGCGGCGGCCTAACCCGAACGGGTTCCAAAACTAGCCGCCGCAGGCGGACAAAGTTGGAGATTGAAAAATGATACAAATGCAATCTGTTTTGAATGTGGCCGACAATACCGGCGCGCGCGCTGTCATGTGCATCAAGGTATTGGGCGGTTCCAAACGCCGTTACGCCGGCGTGGGCGATGTGATCAAGGTCAGCATCCGCGATGCGGCACCGCGTTCGCGCGTCAAGAAGGGTGAAGTGTACAGCGCTGTTGTGGTTCGCACGGCCAAAGGCGTGCGCCGCCCCGACGGTTCCCTGATCAAGTTTGACGGAAATGCGGCCGTGTTGCTGAATAACAAGCTGGAGCCGATCGGTACCCGTATTTTCGGGCCAGTCACTCGTGAACTGCGCAATGAGCGCTTCATGAAGATCGTCTCTCTGGCACCGGAAGTGCTCTAAGCGGCAGTCGAGGATAAATCATGAACAAGATTAAAAAGAACGACGACGTGATCGTCATTACCGGCAAAGACAAGGGTAGTCGCGGCAGCGTGTTGAGCGTGCTGAACAACGACCGCGTCCTGGTGGCTGGCATCAATAAAGTCAAGAAGCACCAGAAGCCGAATCCGGTGAAAGGTACATCGGGCGGTATCGTGGAAATCGAGAAGCCTATCCATATTTCGAATATCGCCATCTACAACGCGGCCACCAAGAAGGCGGATCGTGTCGGCGTCAAGCAGTTGGAGGACGGCCGCAAGGTGCGCGTGTTCAAGTCCAACGGCGAAGTGATTGCGTAAGGGGTAAGGGCATGGCTCGTTTATACGACTACTACAAAAAGAATGTGACTGAACAGCTGATGAAGCAGTTTGGCTACAAATCCGTCATGGAAGTGCCGCGCATCGAGAAGATCACGCTGAACATGGGCGTGGGCGAAGCGGTGGCGGACAAGAAGGTGATGGATCACGCGGTTGGCGATATGCAGAAGATCGCAGGTCAAAAGCCGGTGGTGACCAAATCCAAGAAATCCATCGCGGGTTTCAAGATTCGCGAGAATTATCCTGTCGGTTGCAAGGTGACATTGCGCCGCGAACGCATGTATGAGTTCCTGGATCGCCTGGTGACGGTTGCCATTCCGCGTATCCGTGACTTCCGCGGTGTTTCCGGCAAGTCATTCGATGGCCGTGGCAATTACAACATGGGCGTCAAGGAACAGATTATTTTTCCGGAAATCGAATACGACAAGATTGACGCGCTGCGCGGCATGAATATCACGATTACGACCACGGCGAAGACCGACGAGGAGGCGAAAGCGCTTCTGTTGGCATTCAAATTCCCACTGAAGAACTGAGGGCGAAATGGCTAAGACATCCCTGATTAACCGCGAACAGAAGCGACGCGATACGGTGAAGAAATTCGCCGCCAAGCGCGCCGCGTTGTTGGCGATCATTACAAATGTGTCGCTGAGCGAGGAAGAGCGCTTTGCGGCGCGCCAAAAATTGCAGGCATTGCCGCGCGATTCCAGCCCGGTGCGTTTGCGTAACCGTTGTGCGTTGACGGGGCGTCCACGTGGCGTGTTCAGCAAGTTCGGTTTGGGGCGTATCAAATTGCGTGAATACGCGATGCGCGGTGAAATCCCCGGTGTAGTCAAGGCAAGCTGGTAAGGGTGAATTTATGAGTATGAGTGATCCGATCTCCGACATGTTGACGCGTATTCGCAACGCGCAAATGGCGGAAAAAATAACGGTGGCAATGCCGTCTTCCAAGATCAAGGTGGCAATCGCCAAGGTTTTGCAGGATGAGGGCTTTGTTGAAGGTTTCAAAGTTGCCGAGAATGATGGCAAGCCGACACTTGAGATTGGTCTCAAGTATTACGCTGACCGCCCGGTAATTGAAAAGATCCAGCGCGTGAGCCGTCCGGGCCTGCGCGTGTACAAGGGTAGCGAGGATATTCCCAAGGTGATGAACGGCCTGGGTATCGCGATTGTTTCCACCTCTAAAGGTCTGATGACGGACCGCAAAGCACGCGCCAATGGCATCGGCGGCGAAGTGCTGTGCATCGTCGCATAAGGGGGAAATATGTCTAGAGTCGCTAAAAATCCTGTAGTGGTTCCGTCCGGTGTCGAAGTGACGGTGGCCGCCGATAAAATTTCCATGAAGGGCCCGTTGGGCACCCTGACCCAGGCGTTGAAGGGCGAAGTGAAGGTCGAGCGCGAAGGCGACAAGCTGCTGTGCAAAGCGACCAGCGAAAGCGCCCAGGCCGATGCGATGTCGGGCACGATGCGTGCACTGCTGGCCAATATGGTCGTGGGCGTGAGCAAGGGCTTTGAGCGCAAGCTGACCCTGGTTGGCGTGGGATACCGCGCACAAGCAGCGGGCGATTCGCTGAACCTGACGCTGGGCTTTTCGCATCCCGTGGTGCACAAGATGCCCAAGGGTGTGAAAGTGGCAACGCCAAGCCAGACCGAGATCGTGTTGACCGGTTCGGACAAGCAGCAAGTCGGACAAGTCGCCGCCGAGATTCGTGCTTATCGTGAACCCGAGCCTTATAAGGGCAAGGGCGTGCGTTATGCCGACGAGGTGGTGATCCTGAAAGAAACCAAGAAGAAATAATCGAGGTTGATATGTTGAACAAGAATGAAGCGCGTCAGCGCAGATCACGCAAGACCCGCGCAAGAATCGCCGAGCAAAAGACAGTGCGTCTGGCGATTCACCGCACCAATCTGCATATTTATGCACAAGTCATTTCCGCCGATGGCGGGAAAGTGCTGGCAAGTGCATCCACGCTGGAGGCGGATGTGCGCAAGACCGTCGGTAATGGCGGAAATGCGGCGGCGGCGGCGGCTGTGGGCAAGCGTATTGCCGAGAAGGCCAAGAGCGCAGGTGTGACGGCCGTGGCATTCGACCGTTCCGGCAACAAGTACCATGGTCGCATCAAGGCGCTGGCGGATGCCGCGCGCGAGCATGGCTTGCAGTTCTAATCTGGGGTGAACCATGGCACAAGCTAAACAAGGCAAGAATCAGCAGCAAGAAGACAAGGGCGACGGCCTCATCGAAAAGATGATCGCGGTTAACCGCGTGACCAAGGTGGTGAAGGGTGGCCGTATCATGGGTTTCGCCGCACTGACCGTGGTAGGCGATGGCGATGGCCGTATCGGGATGGGCAAGGGCAAATCCAAGGAAGTGCCGGTCGCCGTGCAAAAGGCGATGGAAGAATCCCGCCGCAAGTTGCTTAAAGTGAATCTGAAGGAAGGTACGCTGCACCACGCAGTGATCGGCCGTCATGGCGCCGCCAAGGTGTATATGCAGCCGGCATCAGAAGGTACCGGCATTATTGCGGGTGGTGCGATGCGCGCAGTGTTCGAGGCGGTTGGTGTGCGCAACGTGCTGGCCAAATGTATCGGCTCCAGCAATCCGTATAACGTGGTGCGTGCTACGCTGAACGGTTTGAAGTCGCTGAATTCGCCAGCCGAGATCGCTGCCAAGCGCGGCAAGAGCGTAGAAGAAATTACGGGGTAAGTCATGGCAAAAGCTAAAACGGCGCAAGCCAAAACATTGAAGGTGACACTGGTGCGCAGCATCATCGGCACCAAGGAATCCCATCGCGCTACCGTGCGCGGCCTGGGTCTGCGTCGTATGCACCATACCGTCGAAGTGGAAGATACTCCGGCAGTGCGCGGCATGATTAACAAAGTGTTTTACCTGGTCAAGTGCGAGGCGTAAATGCAACTCAATCAAATCAAATCTGCTGAAGGTACAAAACATGCCAAACGTCGCGTCGGTCGCGGCATTGGTTCCGGTCTGGGCAAGACTGCCGGTCGCGGCCATAAAGGGCAGAAATCGCGTTCCGGCGGTTTTCACAAGGTCGGTTTCGAGGGCGGTCAGATGCCGCTACAACGCCGTCTGCCAAAGCGCGGCTTCGTTTCTTTGACTCGCAATGACACAGCGCAAGTGCGCTTGTCCGACCTGGAAAAGATGCCGGTTGACAGTATCGACCTGTTGGCTTTGAAACAAGCAGGCGTCGTGCCCGCAACTGCATTGTTCGCCAAGGTTGTGCTGGCCGGCGAGATCAAGCGTGCGGTCAAGTTGCAAGGCCTGTCGTTGACAAAGGGTGCACGCGCCGCAGTGGAAGCTGCCGGTGGCAGCATCGCCGAGTAAGGATGGCCCGTGGTTAAACCTGTCAGCAAAGGCAAGTATGGCGATCTGGGGCAGCGTCTCTGGTTCCTGTTGCTCGCTTTGATCGTATACCGCATCGGGGCGCATATACCGGTGCCGGGTATTGACCCGACCGTGCTGGCAGATCTGTTCAACACGCAAAAAGGTGGCATCCTGGGGATGTTCAACATGTTCTCGGGCGGCGCGTTGTCGCGCTTCACCATCTTTGCGCTGGGCATCATGCCGTATATTTCGGCTTCGATCATTATGCAGTTGGCGGCAATTGCCGTGCCGCAACTGGAGCAGTTGAAAAAGGAAGGCGAAGCAGGACGCCGCAAGATTACGCAGTACACCCGCTACGGCACACTGGTGCTGGCGTTGTTCCAGTCGTTCGGCATTTCGGTGGCTTTGCAGTCGCAGGCCGGGCTGGTATTGCATCCCGGAACGATGTTCCAGATGACAACGGTGATTACACTGGTTACCGGGACGATGTTCCTGATGTGGCTGGGTGAACAGATTACCGAGCGCGGTTTGGGCAACGGTATTTCGTTGATTATTTTTGCGGGTATCGCGGCGGGGTTGCCGAGCGCGATCGGCAACACGCTGGAGATGGCGCGTACCGGAGCATTCTCGATACCTCTGGTGCTGGCGCTGTTCATCGGCGCAATCCTGGTGACGGCATTGGTGGTGTTTGTGGAGCGCGGCCAGCGCAAGATTCTGGTGAACTATGCCAAGCGTCAAGTGGGTAACAAAATTTACGGTGGGCAGAGTTCGCATCTGCCGTTGAAGCTGAATATGGCCGGGGTTATTCCGCCGATCTTTGCTTCCAGCATCATCCTGTTTCCGGCGACGTTGGCTGGCTGGTTCGGTTCCGGAGAAGGCATGACCTGGTTGAAGGATGTGAGCGAGAAGATGTCGCCCGGGCAACCGATTTACGTGTTGTTCTACGCAGCGGCCATCATATTCTTCTGCTTCTTCTACACGGCGCTGGTATTCAGTCCGAAAGAGACGGCAGACAATTTGAAAAAGAGCGGTGCTTTCCTGCCGGGTATTCGCCCAGGAGAGCAGACTGCGAAGTACGTAGAGAAGATCATGCTGCGACTGACCATGGTCGGTGCGGTATATATCACCCTGGTGTGTTTGTTGCCGGAGTTTCTGGTGGTGAAATGGAACGTACCGTTCTATTTTGGCGGCACCTCGTTGCTGATTCTGGTGGTGGTGACAATGGACTTCATGGCGCAGGTGCAGTCGTATCTGATGACGCACCAGTACGAAAACCTGTTGAAAAAGGCCAATTTCAAGGCCGGATTAACGCGTTAGAGAAACATGGCGAAAGAAGATGTCATCCAGATGCAGGGTGAGATTGAGGAGTCGTTGCCGAATGCAACGTTCCGGGTGAAGTTGGAAAACGGATTTGTGGTACTGGGGCATATTTCCGGCAAGATGCGCATGCATTACATCCGCATACTGCCGGGCGACAAGGTAACAGTCGAAGTGTCGCCATATGATTTGAGCAGGGCGCGTATTGTGTTCCGTGCCAAGTAAGTTGAGAGAAGCAAGGAGAAGCAAATGAAAGTGCAAGCATCCGTGAAAAAAGTGTGCCGTAACTGCAAGATCGTGCGGCGCAACAGAGTGGTTCGTGTGATCTGCAGCAGCGATCCACGTCACAAACAGCGCCAGGGTTGATTGAGTAAAATCGCCGCTGGATGGTACAATTTACGACTTTTGAATGAATAGGGTAGCTGCATGGCTCGTATTGCTGGTGTAAACATTCCAAATCATCAACATGCCGAAATCGCATTGACCGCGATTTACGGCATCGGGCGCACTCGCGCGCAGCAGATTTGTGCTGCTGCCGGGGTCGTCACCTCCACCAAAGTCAAGGACATCAGCGATTCCGATATGGAAAAGCTGCGCGAAGAAGTCGCCAAGATAACGGTGGAAGGCGACTTGCGTCGTGAGATATCCATGAACATCAAGCGTCTGATGGACCTGGGCTGCTATCGCGGCCTGCGCCATCGTCGCGGTTTACCGTGCCGTGGTCAGCGTACACGCACCAATGCACGTACCCGCAAAGGTCCGCGCAAATCCATCGCCGGCGCGAAGAAGTAATTTAGTAGAGGATCGAAGACATGGCAAAGCCCAGCACGAGAGTGCGCAAGAAAGTTAAGAAAAACGTTGCCGAAGGTATCGCGCACGTTCACGCCTCCTTTAACAATACCATCGTGACCATCACGGATCGTCAAGGCAATACCTTGGCCTGGTCCACCAGTGGCGCGCAGGGTTTCAAGGGTTCTCGTAAAAGCACACCGTTCGCGGCGCAGATTGCTGCCGAGACAGTGGGCAAATCTGCTGTCGAATGCGGCGTCAAGAATCTGGAAGTGCGCATCAAGGGCCCCGGCCCCGGTCGCGAATCCGCAGTGCGCGCATTGAACGCCGCAGGTTTCAAAATAACAAGCATTTCGGATATTACGCCGGTACCGCACAACGGTTGCCGTCCTCCGAAAAAGCGTCGTATCTAAGGAGCATAGATCTTGGCTAGAAATCTTGATGCAAAGTGCCGTCAGTGCCGCCGTGAAGGCGAGAAGCTGTTCCTCAAGGCAGAGAAATGTTTTACCGACAAGTGCTCGGTAGAGCGTCGCGCCTATCCGCCCGGTCAGCATGGTCAGAAGAAGAACCAGCGCCAGTCCGAGTACGGTGGTCAGCTGCGTGAAAAGCAAAAGCTGCGCCGTATCTACGGCATGATGGAAGGCCAGTTCCGTCTGACTTACAAGCGCGCCGAACAATCGCGCGGCATTACCGGCGAAAGCCTGTTGCAAATGCTCGAGTCGCGTCTGGACAACGTCTCCTATCGCATGGGATTCGGTGCCTCGCGTTCTGAGGCCCGCCAGGTAGTGCGTCACAACTCCATCATGGTCAACGGCAAGCGCGTCAACATTCCGTCTTTCCAGGTACGTCCGGGCGACGTGGTGGAAGTCGCAGAAAAATCCAGGAACCAGTTGCGCGTCAAGGCTGCCTTGCAGGCTGCCGAACAGCGCGGTTTCCCGGAATGGATCGAGGTAGATGCCAAGGCGTTCAAGGGTACCTTTAAAGCGGTTCCCCAGCGTTCCGAATTGCCTGCCACGATCAACGAGCATCTCGTGGTCGAGTTGTATTCCAAGTAATCCACGCGGAGTAGGATATGCCTAACAATAATCTGTTGAAACCTCGCATCATTGACGTTCAGCGTTCGTCCGACACCCAGGCCCGGGTGGTGATGGAACCCTTCGAACGCGGCTACGGACACACGCTGGGCAATGCCCTGCGTCGCGTTCTGCTTTCTTCCATGCCCGGCTATGCCGTGACGGAAGTCAAGATCGCGGGTGTATTGCACGAGTACTCGTCCATCGACGGCGTGCAGGAAGACGTGGTTGAAATTCTGCTGAACCTGAAAGGTTTGGTACTGAAGCTGCATAATTCGCGCGAAGCGACACTGCATCTGCGCAAATCCGGCGCGGGCGTGGTAACGGCTGCCGACATCGAAGTGGGTGCCGACACGGAAGTAATCAATCCGACACATGTTATCGCCCACCTGGCAGCAGGCGGCAAACTGGACATGGAAATCAAGGTTGAACAGGGTCGCGGTTATGTTTCCGCCATCTCGCGCATGCAACCCGGCGCTACTCGTCCGGTCGGTCATATTGCCCTGGACGCATCGTTCAGCCCGATCTCCCGCGTCAGCTATGCTGTTGAGAGCGCCCGTGTGGAACAGCGCACCGACCTCGACAAGCTGATCATGGATATCGAAACCAACAGCGCCATCGATCCGGAAGAAGCCATCCGCTATGCAGCACGCATTCTGATGGATCAACTCTCCGTATTCGCCGCCCTGGAAGGCACGCCTGCTCCGGTCGAGAAACCCGCAACACCAAAGGTCGATCCGATGCTGTTGCGTCCGGTTGACGATCTGGAATTGACACCGCGTTCTTCCAACTGCCTCAAGGCGCAGAGCATCCATTACATCGGCGACCTGATCCAGAATACCGAAGCGGATCTGCTGCGTACCCCGAATCTGGGCCGCAAATCGCTCAACGAGATCAAGCAAGTGCTGGCCGAACACGGCCTGTCGCTGGGCATGAAGTTGGAAAACTGGACGGCAATGTCCGAGAAATAAACTTCTTCAGCCGCGAGGCTGGAAGCAAGAGAGGAAAATCATGCGTCACCGTTTAGGACTTAGAAAACTTAACCGCACCAGCAGCCACCGTTTGGCGATGTTGCGCAACATGACCGTTTCGCTGCTGCGTCACGAAGTCATCAAGACCACCCTGCCCAAGGCCAAGGAGCTGCGCCGCGTCGCCGAGCCTATCCTGACACTGGGCAAGAACCCCAGCTTGGCCAATCGCCGTCTGGCGTTTGCCCGATTGCGTGATCGCGAGATGGTTACCAAGCTGTTCGATGAACTCGGACCGCGTTATGCAACCCGCAACGGCGGCTACTCGCGCATCCTCAAGTTTGGTTTCCGCAAGGGCGACAACGCCCCGATGGCACTGATCGAGCTGCTGGATCGTCCGGCAGAAGCGCAACCGGTGGAAGCAGGCGAATAAGCAACAAACGCTGCAGCAAGAACAAACAAGGCCGGATTTATCCGGCCTTGTTGTTTTCGAAGCATAAACGCGGATCAGTACGGCTTCTTGCCGACCCAGTTTCCCGGCGGCTGGTACTGGCACACCCAGACCTGATCACGCGAGTCCTCGCATACTGCTGCGGCGCATCCCACGGAGGTCGTGGTCTTCCAGACAAGTTGCGTGTAATGCCCGCAAATCTTCCCACTGGCGCAACTGTTGTTCTTGTAGTCATAGTCCGCACGCTCGCTGCCCCAGTCGTCCACCACTTTATCGGGGCTGAGTTTTTGCACTTCGCGTTTGCCATCCGACCATTCAATCGCGCTCGCCCAGAACAGGTTTTCACCGTATTTCCCATCCGGTTTGCTGTGCCGCATGTGGCAGTGATTGCTCTGCTTCAAGTGGTTTGCCCACTCTTGTGCTGAAGCAGCCAGTTTGGTGGAGTAAATGAGCGGTGGCGTACCGACTGTTTTGCGCCAGCGATTGTGCGCGGCAACCATCTCGTTCGCATCAAAGTCGAGCGCCTGCGCCGAGAAAACAGGGAGGAGACTACAGGCGAGCAGGAATCGCTTCGTCATTTCGCCAGCAACGGTCTCAGGTACGGCCCGGTCACGCTGTCCGGATTTGCCGCGATTTCCATGGGGGTGCCCTGCGCCACGATACGGCCGCCCCCATCGCCGCCTTCCGGTCCCAGGTCGATGACCCAGTCGGCAGTCTTGATCACATCCAGATTGTGTTCGATAACGACCACCGTGTTGCCCTGGTCGCGCAACTTGTGGATAACCTTGAGCAGCATGTCGATGTCGTGGAAGTGCAGGCCGGTGGTCGGCTCGTCCAGGATGTACAGCGTGCGTCCGGTATCGCGTTTGGAAAGCTCCAGCGACAGCTTTACACGCTGTGCCTCGCCTCCGGAAAGCGTGGTGGCGCTTTGTCCCAGCGTGATGTAACCCAGCCCCACATCGAGCAGCGTTTGCAGCTTGCGCGCGAGGATGGGTACGGCGGAGAAGAACTCATGCGCCTGTTCCACTGTCATGTTCAGCACATGGTGGATGTTCCTGCCCTTGTATTGCACCTCCAGCGTCTCGCGGTTGTAGCGCTGGCCGTGGCACACATCGCAGGGCACATACACGTCGGGCAGGAAATGCATCTCCACCTTGATCACGCCATCGCCCTGGCATGACTCGCAGCGGCCGCCCTTGACGTTGAAAGAGAAGCGTCCCGGCCCGTAGCCGCGTTCGCGCGCCGTCGGCACGCCGGAGAACAGATCGCGTATCGGCGTGAACAATCCGGTATAGGTCGCCGGGTTGGAGCGCGGCGTGCGTCCGATGGGCGACTGGTCCACATTGATCACCTTGTCGAAAAACTCCAGCCCCTGGATCTCGGCGTAGGGCGAAGGCTCGGCATTGCTGCCGTACAAATGCTTGGCCACGGCGTGGTACAACGTATCGTTGATGAGCGTGGACTTGCCCGAACCGGACACGCCCGCGATGCTGGTGAGCAATCCCACGGGCAGATCGAGCGTGACGTCTTTCAGGTTATTGCCGCAAGCACCGATGATCTTCAGCCGGCGCTCTGGATCCGGCTTGTGATATTTCTTCGGCAAAGGGATGCTGCGCCGTCCGGTCAGGTAATCGCCGGTCAGCGATTGCACGTTGGCGCACACTTCGTCCGGCGTGCCTTGCGCAACGACCTTGCCGCCGTGTTCTCCCGCGCCCGGCCCCATATCCACCACATAGTCCGCAGTACGGATCGCATCCTCGTCATGCTCCACTACGATCACGCTGTTGCCCATGTCGCGCAGGCGTTTCAGCGTATCCAGCAAACGGTCGTTGTCGCGCTGGTGCAGGCCGATGGAAGGCTCATCCAGCACATACATCACGCCGGTCAGGCCGGAGCCGATTTGCGAGGCCAGGCGGATGCGCTGTGCTTCACCGCCGGAGAGTGTCTCGGCGGAACGATCCAGCGACAGATATTCCAGGCCCACGTTGTTGAGGAAGGTGAGACGGTTGGCGATCTCCTGCACGATTTTTTCGGCGATGGCCTGCTTGTTGCCGGGCAGGGTCACGCTGCCAAAAAAAGTCAGCGCCTGCTTCAGCGGCAGCGCGCTCAAATCGTAAATGGTGCGGTCAGCCACGCGCACATGGCGCGCCTCCTCGCGCAGACGCGTGCCATTGCAATCCGGGCACGTGCAGCCGTTGAGATACTTCGCCAGCTCCTCGCGTACCGTGGGCGACTCCGTCTCGTTGTAGCGCCGCTCCAGATTATTCACGATGCCCTCGAACGCATGCTCGCGCTGCATCTTCCTGCCGCGCTCGTTCAGATAGGTAAAGGCAATTTCCTCGCGCCCGCTGCCGTACAACACCACTTTCTTGATCTTTTCCGGCAGGCTCTCGAATGGACGCTCCAGATCGAAATCGAAATGTTTAGCCAGGCTGTCCAGCATCTGGTAGTAAAACTGGTTGCGCCTGTCCCAGCCCTTGATCGCGCCGCCGCTGAGCGAGAGTTGCGGAAAAGCCACAATGCGCTGCGGATCGAAGAAAGAGATCACCCCCAGTCCGTCGCACTTGGGACAAGCACCCATCGGGCTGTTGAACGAGAACAGGCGCGGCTCCAGTTCCTGCAGCGAATAACTGCAAACCGGGCAGGCAAACTTGGCCGAGAACAGATGCTCCTTGCCCGAATCCATCTCCACCGCCAGTGCGCGCCCGTCGGCATGGCGTAGTGCCGTTTCGAACGACTCCGCCAGACGCTGCTTGATGTCCGGCGCAACCTTCAGCCTGTCCACCACGATCTCGATGGTGTGCTTCTTGTTCTTGTCCAGCTTCGGCAGGTTGTCCATCTCGCACACCTTGCCGTTTACGCGCAGACGTACAAAGCCTTGCGAACGCAGCTCGTCGATCAAATCCAGTTGCTCGCCCTTGCGCTCCACCACCAGCGGCGAAATGATCATCACTTTCGTGCCTTCGGGCAGCGCCAGCACCGCATCCACCATTTGTCCCACCGACTGCGCCTGCAACACGATGTCATGCTGCGGACAGAACGGATCGCCCGCGCGTGCGAACAACAGCCGCAAATAATCGTGAATCTCCGTCACCGTACCCACGGTAGAACGAGGGTTATGTGATGTAGCTTTTTGTTCGATGGCGATGGCGGGGGAAAGCCCCTCGATCAGATCGACATCCGGCTTCTCCATCAATTGCAGGAACTGCCGCGCATAAGCCGAAAGCGACTCGACATAGCGTCGCTGTCCCTCGGCATACAGCGTATCGAAAGCGAGCGAGGACTTGCCGGAACCGGAAAGCCCGGTAATCACCACCAATTGATTGCGCGGCAGATCGAGACTGATGTTCTTCAGGTTGTGGGTGCGCGCGCCACGTATTTTGATGTATTCCATGTGAGGCAACGAGGTGAGAAACGACCTGACAATATACGCGAAAACGTCGGCTTTCCCAACCCGCTAAATCAGGGATGAAAGCAGGGGAGTGCATGTGCGTAGCCGGAATACCGGTTTGCTTCAACCTTCGCTTGTTTAACGGAGATCCGCGAAACCTCATTCGGCGTGTTGGAATGTCGGCTTCCGGGCTGTCTGCCAGACCTGTTAAGATACGCCCTTTCGCAAATACCAATCGCCGTTTCATGTCCGCTTCAGAGTCTGCAATGACCCCCATTGAGCGCCGCGCCAGTATCGGCCTGGCGGGTATATATGGCCTGCGTATGCTGGGCCTGTTCATCATCCTGCCGATCTTTGCGCTGTATGCCGAGAAGTTGCCGGGCGGCCAGAGTCATTTCCTTATCGGGATTGCGCTGGGGGCGTATGGCCTGACGCAGTCGATTTTGCAGATTCCGGCGGGGTGGTTGTCGGATCGTTACGGGCGCAAACCGGTGATCATTGCCGGTTTGCTGTTGTTCGCGGCGGGCAGTTTCATTGCAGCGTCGGCGGATGATATTTACTGGATCATCGCCGGACGCGTGATTCAGGGGGCGGGGGCGATCAATGCGGCGGTGATGGCGCTGACGGCGGACCTGACGCGCGAGGAGCATCGCACCAAGGCGATGGCGATGATCGGCATCACCATCGGCATTACGTTTTCGCTTTCCATGGTGCTGTCGCCGCTGCTGTACAAGTTCATTGGCATGTCCGGTATGTTCACGCTGATCGGCGTACTGGCCTTCGTTTCAATCGCGGTAGTGGTGTGGTTTATTCCCACGCCCACCATCACGCATTTCCACTCCGATACCGAGGCCAACACCGGCAAGCTGCTTGAAGTCCTGCGCAACAAGGATTTGCTGCGCATGGACTTCGGGGTGTTCACGCTGCATGCCATCCTGATGTCGGTGTTCATGCGCGTGCCGTTTATCCTGCGCGCCGACGGGCTGGATGCACAGCACCAGTGGCAGGTGTATCTGCCGGTGATGCTTCTCGCCTTTGTGCTCATGGTGCCGCCCATTGTCATTGCGGAGAAGAAGGCGAAGCTGAAGCAGGTGTTCATGCTCGCGATTGCACTGGCGGCCGTGGCGCAAGTTGCCATCCTGTTCCTGGAAAACAGCATCTGGGGCATTGCATGCGCATTACTGGTATTTTTCACTGCCTTCAATGTGCTGGAAGCCACGCAGCCTTCCATTGTCAGCAAGATCGCGCCGCTGGCCGCCAAGGGCACGGCGATGGGTGTGTTCAGCAGCGTGCAGTTTCTCGGCGCCTTTTTCGGCTCGGCCATGGGCGGGTTGTTGATGCAGTTTTACGGCGGCAATGCGGTGCTGTTCTTCGCCATCTTCATGCTGCTGCTGTGGCTGGGGGTGGCGTCCACCATGCGTGCGCCACGGGCGCTGGTGACCAGGATATACCATCTGAAAGAGCTCGGTGAAGATGCGGCGCGCACAATGCAGCAAGCTCTGGCACAATTACGCGGTGTGAACGAAGTACTGGTGGTGGCAAATGAACAGATCGCGCTGCTCAAGGTGGAAATGAGCGGGTTTGACGAGGAAGCGGTTGAGAAATTAGTGACTGGATGCAACTAGATGGCATGTGCCGTTCGGCCAGACCCTTCGATAAACTCAGGGCGAACGGCTTTAATTTATAAAGGGGACGTGAGATGTCAGTGAATAAAGCAATCCTGGTGGGACGTCTGGGCAAAGACCCGGAGACCCGTTACATGACCAACGGCGAGGCGGTGACCAATGTTTCTCTGGCGACGTCCGAAAACTACAAGGACAAGAACGGCGAGAAGCAGGAACGCACCGAATGGCACAACCTGGTGTTCTATCGCCGCCTGGCCGAGATCGCAGGCGAATACCTGAAGAAGGGCTCGCAGGTCTATGTCGAAGGCCGCATCCAGACACGCAAGTGGCAGGACAAGGAAGGCAAGGATCGCTACACCACCGAGATCATCGTCAACGAGATGAAGATGCTGGGCAGCAAAGCCGGCGGTGGCAGCTTTGAAGTGGTGGAGAACCAATCGTCCGCTCCGGCACGCAGTGCGCCGGCAGACAAACCTGCCGCAGCTCCGGCGGCCAAGGGAAACTTCGATAACTTTGACGACGATATTCCGTTCTAAAAACCACCCAGAATAGAAAGTGTAAACATAATCCCCTCTGTCTAATGGCATAGGGGATTATGCTTTCATGTCGGGATCGTCGGCGATTCAGCGTGGCGCCGCGCAAACTCATTGCCATCCTGCAGCAGCATGGCATGCTGAACCGGACAGAGGCCCGGCGGAGTGCCGCTTTTGAACAGCTTCCGGCCAGACAATATTTGCATAACAACTAAGGAGATCACCATGACCTATCGGACAGTTATTCTTTTCTGCGCGGTCCTGCTGCTCGGTGCCTGCGGCAAGAGCGATACCCAGCCTGCACCCAAGCTGTTCAAGGATCAGATTGACACCCTCGACAAAGCAAAAGCCGTGGAAGGGACGCTGCAAAAACAGAATGAAGAACAACGGAAGGCAATAGAACAGCAGGGGCAGTGAGGTCTATTGACTGCCCGAATCGGTCGGCAGTAGCCGCTATCTAGCTTGCGGTAGATGACGCCTCTTTACCTTACATGTTCAGCGTGAGCTGAATGTAAAAGGAGCGACCCGGAAGCGGCAGGTCGGAAAGCGTAACGGGATTGCCGGGAATTGTCGTACCTGCCGACATCAAGGTTGGTTCTCTGGCATCGCGGTTGAACAGATTCAGTACCATGGCGCGCACATCCCAGTCACCGGAAATTTTTTCGCGGCGCAAGGTCAAGTCCACCGTCGTGTAATCGGGAATTTTGGCCCGGGTGTCGCCCGGTTCGCGCATGCGGTCAGCCACGTAGTTGACCGTTGTTCCAAATTGCCACAGCGGCGCGAAGCGCCAGTCGGCCCGGCCGAACAGGCGGCGATGCGGCGCCATGCCCGCATCCTGTCCTGTGGTCGAATCTCTGGAATGCTGTAAAGAATAATTGCCGGTCAGCCGTACGTTGCTGCTGGCATCCAGCGTGGATTCCAGTTCCAGCCCGCGCCCGACCTGATCGCCGGAATTTTGAAACGCTGTTGTCGATGCGACGGCAACGGGCAGAATGATGTTGCGCATTCGGTAGCGGAAAAAATTCAGATCATGTTTCAGTGTGGAGGTTGCCTGCCAGGAAAACGCCAACTCGTCCGTGGTAATAGTCTCAGGCTTGATGTTCGGATTGCCGACCGTCACCGGGTTGTTGATGGCATATTGCTCGACGAAGGAGGGTGCGCGAAAAGCCTTGCCGTGCATTACCTTGACAATGACGTTGTAGGCGGCATCCCACACCAGTGCGAGGCGGGGATTAGTGGTGCTGCCGAAGTCCGAATAGTGGTCATAGCGTATGCCTGCCGTCAGCGTCCAGTCCCTGACGAAGTTCCATTCGTCTTGGGCAAACAAATAGGACAGGTTGCGCTTGTGTGGCAGCAAATAGATTAGCGCCGGATCGCCGGACGCATCCGTTAATCCGCCAGGCAGGGGCGCAAATGCTGCGTCGTAATTTTTGGTTTCGCTAACTGCGTACAAATCATCCTTACGCAGTCCCGCGCCGATGCGGATTCGATGCTGATCAAAGCCGCTATAGAATGCTGAAATGCTGCCGTGGGTATGCCGCTCGGAATGGGCGGGGCTGCCTATCATGCCATTGGGAAAGGCTCCGCCGAAAGCGCCGGCGGGAAACAGCGTGTAGGTCGGATTTCCATATTCCTTGTTGTCATAATAACCGACCACTCCGGATACATCCCAATTGGGCAGCCAGTTGGCCTGCTCATAACTCAAGTCCAAGTACAGTCTGGTCGAATGACCGCGCCCATTTGGATCCAGGCTCCCGGCAACCCCTAACCCGCCTCCCACTTCGCGTTTCTGATAAGCCGCCCGGAAACGCCAGGCTTCATAGGCCAAGTCGGTGCGCGCATCAATCGCCTTGCGTTCCGCATTGATCGGACCGGGAGCAAGCGACGCATTTGTGGTGTAAACCCCGTCCCAGGCAGACTGGGCATCTTGCTGGATGATGCCCTTCTGTCCATCGGTATTCCCCGCGCGCAGATAGAAAGCGGCATCAAGCGAACCCAGCTTGCCACCGTGCTGTATCCACGCATCGCGGCTGTTGAAGCTGCCGGCACGCACACCGGTTTCAGTCCCTTTGACATCTGCCGCCGTTTTGGTTATGACGTTGATCACGCCGGAGAATGCATCGGCGCCATACAGCGCCGATCCCGGTCCGCGAATCACCTCGATGCGCGCCACATTCTCCAGCGGCATACCGCCCCATATCTGGCTGCGATCACCATTGAAGGCTTGCGTGACCGGGATTCCGTTGACCAGCACCAAGACTTCAGAATTCAATTTGGTCTGGATGCCACGAAAAACGTAAATTGGGGCCAAAGCGATGCTTGACATTGTGACATGCAACCCCGGCACGCTTTCCAGTGCCTGATCGAGATCGGTAGCGCCCATGGCCTCTATGTCGCGGGAAGTGATGACGGTTGCCGTGGAAGGGGCGCGTCTGATGGGTTGCGTACTGCCGGTGGCAATACTGACGAAGGAATTATCGCCGTAGACCAGCGCCAGGTCTTCTTCTCCGAAAGACTCCGCAGCAGCGGCGCCGATCCAGGCGAAAACAAACAATGCACAGAGTATTTGTCGCTCCGATACTTGCAAAGCCGAATCCTCCTCTTGCTGCCTGTTTCGTTTTTATTGACTCAGCGCATTATCCCCCATCCTCAACAAAATTTGGGGGCGGTTTTTACTCGTAAACGGAAGAATTTTGGGATGAGAAGGAGAATGGCAGGTATTGGGTTTGCATAAGGAACGGTTACGAGATGCTCCCGGCAGCATCGCTAAACACAAATAGAAGGATTGAGAGAGACAGTTGTTCAGTCAAGATTAAGCTTGAGCTGGATGTAAAAAGCACGACCGGGAAGTGGCAGATCGGAATACATACCCACTGACATGAAAGTCGGTTCCCTGGCATCGGCATCGAACAAGTTCGTCACCGTTGCGTTTATATCCAGACCATCCACAATTCTCTCGCGGCGCAAGGTCAAATCCACCGTTGTGTAATCGGGAATCTGCGGACGGGTATCACCCGGCTCACGCATCCGGTCTGCGACATGATTGACTGTCGTACCGAACTGCCAAAAAGGCGCAAAACGCCAGTCGGCCCGGCCAAACAGGCGGCGGTGTGGCGCCATGCCTGCGTCCTGCCCTGTGGCCGAATCCCTGGAATGCTGCAGGGAATAATTGCCGGTCAGCCGTACGTTGCTCGTCGCATCCAACGTGGCTTCCAATTCCATACCGCGCCCGATCTGGTCGCCGGTATTCTGATATTGTTGCGGATTAGGCCGAATGATGGAGCTCATGTGGTAATGAAAAAAATTCAGGTTGGTTTGCAGGTTACCCATTGGTTGCCAGGAAAAGGCCAGTTCGTCGGTCTTGATGGTCTCCGGTTTTAAATTGGGATTGCCGAAAATCACCGGATTGTTGATGGCATAAAGCTCGGCGAAGGAGGGGGCGCGGAAGGCTGTCCCATGCATGAGTTTGACCACAACGTTGTAGGCTGCATCCCACACCAGCGCAAGACGGGGATTAGTAGTACCGCCGAAATCCGAGTAGTGGTCGTAACGAACGCCCGCTGTCAGGGCCCAATCCTTGGCAAGGCTCCATTCGTCCTGAACGAACGCATAGCTCACATTACGCTTGTGCGGCAGCATAAAGACCAAGTCAGGATTGCCGGTCGCATCTGTCAATCCGCCAGGCAAGGGTTGCAGGTTCGCGTCATAATTTTTTATTTCAAAAGTGTCGGTTATGTCGTCCTTGCGCAATCCCGTACCAATACGAACCCGATGTTGCTCGAAGCCGGTATAGAAGGCAGAAATACTGGCGTGGGTGTGTTTTTCGATAGCTCCTGGATTACCTAACATCCCGTTCGGGAAAGCTCCACCAAAGGCGCCTTGCGGGTAGAGCATATAGTTCGGTTTACCGAGTTCGTGGTTGATTTGATAATATCCGATGGCACCGGACACATCCCAATTCTGCGCCCAGTTGGCTTGTGTATAACTCAGATCCATGTAGCGTCTGGTTTCAGGCAAATATGCATCGGGATCCAGGCTACCGGCAAGTCCTGCGCCCATACCCACCTCGCGTTTCTGATAAGCCGCACGAAAACGCCATGCGTCATAGGCAAGGTCGGTGCGCGCATCAATCGCTTTGCGTTGCGCGTTGACCGGACCGGGAGCGCGTGACACGGGGGTATAACCAGGTATGGCGGCTATGCCTGGACAACTACCGGAGGTGAAGCACGCATCCCAGGTCGATTGCGCATCCTGCTGGATAATGCCTTTCTGCCCATCGGTTTTCCCGGCTCTGAGATAAAAAGCCGCGCCCAGCGAACCCAACTTTCCGCCATGCTGTATCCACGCATCGCGGCTATTGAAACTGCCGGTGCGCACTCCCCCTTCAGTACCATTGATGTCATCTGCGGTTTTGGTAATGATATTGATCACGCCGGAGAACGCATCGGCCCCATACAACGCCGAGCCCGGCCCGCGAATCACCTCGATGCGCGCCACATTTTCCAGCGGCATCCCTCCCCAACCCATGCCGCGATCACCCCGGTACACATTCGTGATCGGGATGCCATTGACCAGCATCAAGATTTGCGAATTCAATTCAGTGGAGATGCCGCGAAAGCTGTAAATCGGCATCGAATACATGGAAAACATCGAAATATGCAGCCCCGGTACGCTTTCCAGCGCCTGATCCAGATCGGTTGCCCCCATGGCTTCAATGTCGCGGGAAGTGATGACAGTAGACACAGCAGGAGCACGGGTGATGGATTGCTTGCCACCGGTGGCGATACTGACGGTGGATTTGTCGCCGTAGACCAGCGCCAGATCTTCTTCTTCGGAGGATTGCGCGGCAGCCGTGCCAATCCAGGCCAACGCCAAAAATACGCAGAGTGCTTGGGGATTCAATGTTTGCATAACTTCCACTTCCTCCTCACAATTATCAGCTGCCGATTAAAGTATTGCATAAGGAACTTGATCAGCTATTTTTCTTGTATAAGCCAGCTCGTTTGGATTCTCCCTCATACAGAAAATTGGTGCAAGGAATTAGGATGCAACGCACCTTCCGGACAACCGGCGCTTCAATGAAGCAAGGTTGAATTCCGGTCAAGAACGCAGGGAACATAAACAGATAGTATTCACTCATGATTGCATTTGCCAAGGTTCAAAAGTGTACTCACTCTATCGACTTCATACATTTGATTATCAAGGCACGGGCCGCGCCGACATGCCTGTGTATTCAATATCAGCGCAACGCAGTGGTAAAAACGCATCAGGTGCCTTGTCGCATGTGTCTGCATAACAGGCGGTGACACCGCTGGTTACCAGTACAGCAAGAATTCGGTATGCCTCTTCATCGGAGTAACCCAAGTCGGAAAGAAAGGCGGCTACGTAGCCGCCGATATTCATGCTTTCATCAAAATCTTTTAGCAAAGACTGCTCAATTTGCTTGGCCAATTGCAAATGCTCACCGCTCGGCAAACCAAGCTCTCGCTGAACACGCTCCATTGCAACAACCCGCTCATCGCCCTTGGCCAGAGGGCGTGCATAGCCCATGATATTCGGTTTGCCACGATGCTTGGCACACTCATTGCGGATGATTTCATCGACGCTCAAGCCACGCTTAGAATCCAGCAGTGCTGCCCGTATAAAACGTACACCTTGAATAACCGTCTTATTCCCATATGTCTTGGCATCTGCCGCAAGCACGCCTGCCGTGGTCGACGCCACTACCGATGCCCGCATCGCACCGCCAAACGCACCAATCTGGTTGCACCAAATGCGCGGGTCTGGCCAGCTCAAACAAATATGAATCGCTTCAAGCCAATCAGCCACAGGCCGTTCCGGCAGACGTCCCGTGGCGTTGAGTGCCACCACCTGCATGTAGGAGACCTTGCCAACCAGGTCATCCATCATGGAATAGCCATGATTGAATATCCCTTTGCCGACTACCCAACCGCCTTTTTTGCTTTGAATCTTGCCACGGCGTTCGTCCCAAAATTGGTAGGGACTGCTATTCATACTGGATGACATAATTTTCGTCCTTCACAAATGGCATTGCGGTCACGGGCTTATTGGCCAACTCCACACCATGCGCCAACAGGCCGGGCGCAGCCAGCAATTGGAATAACCCGGCCCCAGCGCGAGGGGTGAAACCAAGATCTGTAAAAACTGCTGCTGCGATGGCTGGAGTCAACCACCCGAGAGAATGATCATTCAGGGCATTGGCGAATGCGCAGCCCCATGACAGGGTTTCATGTTGACCCGGCAGCCCGGATAAATGGTGGGCAATTTTTGCAGGCATCGGATCAACCCCGCCGAAACGACTACCAAAGCCGGGGGCGATGTGCCAATCGCCTTCTTGAGGTGGTATACCGTTTGCAATCAATTCTTGAGCCAACTGACCAGGATCGTGTTTGCGGTGTTTTCGTAACCAATCCATGGCCGGCTCGACCTCGCCGGCACCCAAGTGGCTGCCGCCATAGATGGACAAGGCAATGGGCAGAATATGCTCGCGGTCGGTACTGCCAACCGCGGCAGTCATCGCCGCCCGCGTGGCCGGATGGCGCGGGCCGGGATTGATCAGCGCGATCATTAGCTGCTCCAGCAATCTTGCCTCGTCAGCACCTGGCAGTTCACCGCGAAACAACAAGTAGAGCACTTCAACAAAACTGCGTTTTTGCGTCAATTCCAGCAGATCATATCCGTGACAGAGGCACGAATCGGCAAGATAGGGGTTGTGCTGATTTTCGATCTCCTGCCATATTTTTGTCGCAGTGCGTTCTGCAAAAACATCGTTACGGCTTTCGACTTTTCTTCTTTCTGTGGTCATCAATTACACCTTCCCCTCATCTTTGCTTATTTTTCATTTACAAAATTATCAGCCAACACACGCATCCGCACACTCATCGGAGGCACTTCTTCCGGGTCAATGAAAACATCCAGCAATGTGGGGCCGCCACGCGTGCACATGCCGGCGACATCCAGTTTCGACAGATCTTCAAGCGAGCGGATGGTGAAACCTTCCGCGCCCAAGGCGCGCGCCAGCGCGGCAAAGTCGGAGGGCGGCAGATCGCAGCCGATCTGCTCCACGCCTGCCAACCGTTGACCATGCTTGACCATGCCCAGCGATTGGTCGTTGAGCACCACGAAGATGACGTTCAATTTTTCGGCGACGGCAGCCGAGATTTCCTGGCCGCTCATGAGCATGCTGCCATCGCCGGTGATGCAAACCACCGGCACCTCCGGATTGGCGATTGCCGTCCCGACTGCGCCGCCGATGGCCCAGCCCATGGAGGCGAAGTTCATCATGACGCGCAGCCAGCCGCCCTCGGTCATGCGCTGACCCAGAGAGACTTTTCGTTTTTTTCCGCTCAGTCTTCTTTCACCCAGACGCCGGTTATTGGCGGGATGCAAATAGTGAATCGACCAAGAGGCGCTATTGCCGGTGTCGGCCAGGAAGCGCGTGGTCGGCGGAAAAAGTCGTCCCAGCTCGCGCATCAGCCGTTGCGGTTTGATCGGTATTGCTTCGCTTTCGAATTTTCCGGGTTCCGCCAGCATGTGATGGGGATCCCATTCTTCACCCTCCGCTTCGTGCAACTCGCGCAGATGCTGATAGTCGAAATTGCCGGTCTTGCTCTGGTCGCACGATTGTTCGATCAACTGGTTGAAAACGGCCATGATGCGTCCGCGTATGTGGAAGCGCGCCATCGGCGTCAGCGCCAGGTGCTCTTCCGATTCGTCGATGTGTACCAGCCGTTCATTGAGCAGGCTGTCGCACCAGCCGCCGCTGTTCCATTCGCCCATGCTGGTGCCGATTGCCAGGATTAAATCCACGGATTTGTCGCGCAATGCTTCTTCGGCAGAGGCGTGTCCGCCGAAACCGAAAACCCCGCGAAACAGCGGATGCCTGGGGTTGACCAGTCCCTTGCCGTCGGGTGTCGTGACAAAGTGCGAGCCTTTCATCGCGGCGAACTGGAGTATCGAACCGATCGCTTCCCCGCAGCCGCTGCCGATCAGCAGGACGACATGCCTGGCGGCGGACAACATCTCGCGCAGCGTTGCAATTGCATGGTCATCCACCAGTGAAGAGGCTGCCAGCAGGTTGCGCAAATCATACGAGGGCGTTTGATGCGGGCTGGGGCTGCGAAAAACATCCACCGGGAAGGTCAGGTGGGATGGCCCCTTGGGGCCGCGAACTGCGCGTTGCAATGCGGAAATCAGTTTGGCTTCAATCTGCTTCGGGTGTGAGACCAGTGAGTTGTAGCGCGTGCAGTGACGCAACATGGCCAGCGTGTCGATGCCGGTGCAGGTCGATTCCTGCAACGGATTTTTGCCGAAGGAAGGCATCGCGGGCTGTCCGGTAATCACCAGCATCGGAATGTTGTTGCCGTAGGCGCAGGAGACGCCCGTGATGAGATTGGTGGCACCGGGGCCGGAGGTGGCGCAGCACACGCCGATCTTGCCGGTCTCGCGCGCGTATCCGTCGGCCATGAAGGCAGCGCCGGATTCATGCCGTGCCAGAATGTGGCGTATGCCGCCCCTGCGGGTGCTTCTGGCGAGTGCGTTGTAAAGTGGTTCGATGGCGCCGCCGGGGATGCCGAACACGTACTCGACACCCATCTGCTCCAGATAGGCGACCAGCAAATCGGCCACTTCAACTGTATGAGTCGGATCAATAGCAGAGCTGTCACCAGCCGCAGAAGCACGGTTGGTGACAAGCGGATTGTGAGCGCCCATCAAACTCCTCCCAGAGTTATTGTTTAAACTTTCATCATTGTTTGCCGATGATGATCGTGTGTCGGGTTTTGCCGACTGTTTTATGTATTAAATGATCGGGAAAATCTGAAACGTAACTTCGCGGATTCAGTAATAATTAACCACGATCTATATAGGGGCAGTGTAAAGCCGGATATTATCCTATGCAAGTCAGGTGACGATGCTAAAGCGTCCGCCGAGTCACAACCGGATCGTGGTTTGGCAACGCCAGTTAACCAAGTGGAATGGTTAGCTTTTTCGTTCCACGTTTTGCCGTCAATCGGCAAGTTAACGCATTGATGTTTATGCTGATAAGAATAAGTATTTCGAGTTTGACAATTCCCGGGCAGCCAAATACCGAAGGATGAGTCGATAGCGACATCGCAAGCCATAATTGCTGAAAGTGCGTTAACTACTTGCACAACGCGGCTAGTTGAACGAAACTGAACAAAATTTATTATTTGTATGTTCAATATACAGTCACTTTCCGCACACTATTCGCCCAGACAAACCGGTTTGGGCGTCTGTTTGATGGCGGCGTCATCACTGATGATGGTCGCAGTGTCAGTGTGGGCGTTCCCGGTAAGCATCGACACCCTCTCTCATGAAGCAACCTCGTCAAGCGACGATAAGACCGGGGTAATTACCGCAATTGACCCGTATCTTGCTTCACCGGACAGATCCAGGCTGGCACAGGACAACTTCGATGAATTGATACGTGCCATCGAGGCCTATCCGGAAGTGGTTGTTTATCCCATTCAGGTCGCCGGCCCGATTTCTGCCACAGAAGCCAGAAGGCTGGCCAACAAAATTGCCCAGGCATCGATCGCCAGCGGTATCGCCGTAATCTACCCGGACATCGGCGAACCTTACCGCAGTGTGTTTGCACAGATCATTGACGGCATCGAAGAAAAGGCCAGAGGACGGGTTGTCAATTTTGCGGTTGGGCCGAACGTGAATGTCGGCGAACTGAACGACTCGCTGCGCCGGCAGGATACAAGAGTCGTGATCGCACTGGGTCGGCAGGGGGTGAAGATTGCCTCCGCACTGGAGGGTAACTACGGCGTAGTAGTGGGCGGCGTATTGATGGCGCCGGACGATGAAATGCGCAACTTGCAGGTGAACAGCCTGTCGCCAGATCCCGCGCTGCTATTTTCCCGCATGAAGGGAATGAATCCCAGGTTGCGCCGGATATTCACCGTGTACGATCCGCGCCAGAACGAGTGGATGATGAAATTGGCGAGGAATGCCGCCGTTGCGCAGGGATTGGAGCTGGTGGCCTACGAAGCGCAGGACTTGCGCAGCGCGATGCGTGCCTACCAGGAAATTTTCGCAGGGGGGGATGGTGGCAGGGATGCGTTGTGGTTGCCTCAGGATTCAACCACAGTGGAAGAAAGTACGGTACTGCCAATGGTGTTGAAGGAGTCCTGGGAACGCAATCTGGCGGTGTTCTCCAGCAGCTTCGGTCATGTCCGGCGTGGTGTGCTGTTTTCCCTGTACCCCAACAACGTCGAGTTGGGACGCCATCTTGCGGGTTCCGCGCTCGGCATGATTGCGGCCGGCGGGAGCGAGACGTCCAGCATGCTGCCATTGCGCGAAGTCCTGATTGCGATCAATCTGCGTACAGCCAAGCACCTCGGTCTCAATATCGACCGTCCGCAGAGTTTCGATATGGCTTACCCTGAACAATAGGGGCGCCGCCGGTCATGAACAAGATATTTTCAGTATTTATTCAGCGTTTCACCTTCCGACGGCAGCTCAGTATTACCGTGACGCTCGGCATCCTCTTCCTGGCGCTGCTTTCATCAGTCGTGGGCTCGTGGCAGGTTAATGAGCGGGTGCGCCACAACCTGATCGAGCAGGGACAGCGCATCACCGAAAACCTTGCGCGCCAAAGCTCTCTGGCATTGGTCTACTCTTCGGCCGATAACGCCGCCGAGGCGGTAAAAGCGACCATGGCTTTCCCCGGCGTGATCGGCGTGGAGATACGTCATGGCAACGGGAAAATATTGTTGGCTCGCGGCGACAATGATCTCAACAATTTCCTGGAGCAGACCGAACCGACTGGCGGTTTGCAAGCTGCCGCCATTCTGGATGCGGAAAGTTCCAGCGCGTGGCACTTTGCCGCTCCGGTCTATTCGCAGCCTGCGGTGGAATCGCCGTTCGGAGATACCGTCGCGCCCGAGTTGCTCGGAAACGTTTCGGTGGTGATGAGCAAGGCGGCGCTGACGCGGATGACTTCCGATATCTTCATCACCAACCTGGCCACTTCGTTCTCTTTCGCGCTGCTGTTCCTGTTCCTGATCCGTTTTCTCACGGATAGCATGGCACGGCCCCTGAGCCAGTTGTCGGACAGCATGGCGCGCGCCCAAATGGGCGAGTCGCTGGTTCGGGCCGAGCCCGGTGGCCCCAAGGATATTGCCTACATGGCGCACGCTTTCAACGACATGATGTCGGTACAGGAAGAGCGCGAGGCTGCCTTGCGTATTGCCGCCATCGCCTTCGAAACCGAGGAGGGCATGCTGGTGACCGACGAGAATGCGCTGATCATGCGGGTCAATCAAGCGTTCACCCGGATAACGGGGTATGAACCGGAGGAAGCGCTCGGCAAAAATCCATCCCTGCTCAAGTCGGAGCGCCAGGACGAGGAATTCTTCCAGCGCATGTGGGCAAGATTGCATCAATACAACAGCTGGCAAGGCGAAATATGGAACCAGCGCAAGAACGGGGAAATTTATCCGGAGTGGCTGACCATTACCGCCGTAATCGGCAAAGACGGCAAGGTCACAAATTATGTCGGCACGTTTGTTGACATCTCCGAACGCAAAAAAGCCGAAAGTGAAATCCACCATCTCGCCTTTTTCGATCCGCTGTGCCAGTTGCCCAACCGGCGCATGCTGCTCGACCGGTTGCGACAGGCTGTCGCAACCAGTGTGCGCAACCAGACGGGCGGTGCCTTGCTGTTCATCGATCTCGACAACTTCAAGACGCTGAACGATACCCGGGGGCACGGCATCGGGGATATGTTGCTCATCGAGGTATCCAAACGTCTGCAGGAATGCGTGCGCGAGGGAGACACGCTGGCGCGTTTCGGTGGCGACGAGTTCGTGCTGTTGCTGGAAGGTTTGAGCGAGGAAAGAGCGCAGGCCGCAGTGCAGGCGCGCGCAGTGGGCGAAAAAGTCCTGGAAACGCTCAGCCAGCCCTATATCCTTGAGGGAAGCGAGTTCCACAGTTCATCCAGCATGGGTATCACCCTGTTTGTCAATTACCGGCAGAAGCTCGATGAATTGCTCAAGCAGGCCGACACGGCCATGTATGAAGCGAAAAAATCGGGGCGCAATACGCTGCGCTTCTTTGATCCGATAATGCAGGAAGAACTGGAAGTTCGCGCCCAGCTTGAAGTCGGATTGCGGGAGGCGTTGCGCAAGGAAGAGTTCCGGCTTTATTACCAGATGCAGGTTGACCACACCGGACACATTCTGGGCGCGGAAGTCCTGCTGCGCTGGCTCCATCCCGAACGCGGACTGATCTCGCCCATGCAATTCATCCCGCTGGCGGAGGAAACCGGACTCATTCTGCCAATCGGAAGATGGGTTCTGGAAAGTGCATGCACGCAAATCAAGGCATGGGAGGCAGACCGTCGCACCAGCGATCTTCAGCTTGCCGTCAACGTCAGCGGACGCCAGTTCCGGCAGGCCGATTTCGTGGCGCAGGTCAGCGAAGTCATCTCGCGGATAGACATCAACCCCTTGCTCCTCAAACTCGAGTTGACCGAAAGTATCGTGCTGGACGATGTTCCCGATACGATCGCCAAAATGCAGGCGCTCCGGCAGATCGGCGTGAGTTTTGCCATGGATGATTTCGGGACAGGGTATTCATCGCTGGCTTACCTGACCCAGTTGCCGCTCAACCAGCTCAAGATCGACCAATCCTTCGTGCGCCACATCGGCTCCAAGACATCGGATGCGACCATCATCCAGACCATCATCGGCATGGCCAACAATCTGTGCATGGAGGTGATCGCCGAAGGCGTGGAAACGCAGGAGCAACGCGATTTCCTGGAAGCCAATGGCTGCATGCTTTTCCAGGGCTACCTGTTCAGCATGCCGGTGCCGTATGAGGAATTCGAGAAATTATTGGAGGCGCAGCGCTATTGAAGGTGCATTGGAGACACAAGTTGACGGAGTAAATCCGCGTGTTGACTCTCCATCCAGACGCGCCTGTCTCGCCGGGCTGGTTTTGAATTCCTGATCAATCGCTGGGAATACTTGTGCCAATCGGCCGCGCGAAAATTTCATCCACGCGGTTTTTGTCCATGTCGACCACTTCGAAACGCCAGCCGTTCCAGTCGAAGGTCTCGGCTTTTTTCGGGATGCGACCGACGGCGGTGATGACGAAACCGCCGACGGTGTGATAGTTGCCGAGATCTTCTTCCGGTAGCGCGGTCAGGCCGAGCTTTTCTTTCATCTCGTCCAGCGGCAGCAGGCCGTCGAGCAGCCAGGAGCCGTCTTCGCGTTGCACGGCCAGCGGCATTTCATCCACCGAACTGGGCACGTCCCCGACCACTGCGGAGAGCAGGTCGCTCATGGTCACCAGACCTTCGGCCTGGCCGAATTCGTTGACGACGACGGCAAGGTGGGTTTTTTGCTGACGGAAGAATTCCAGCACGCCGATGAGGGACTGCGTGTTGGGGATGAAGCTGATCGCGTGCGTGGGCAATTTGCCGAGATCGAGCGGATTACCCTCCAGCAGGTTTTGCAGCAGTTCGCGGCTTTCGATGTAGCCCACCAGTTGTGCGATGCCCCCCTTGCAGACCAGGAAGCGCGAGACGCGCTGTGTCTTGATCTTTTCCAGATTGACCTGGCTCGGTGCTTGCAGGTCGAGATAGATGATGTCGTTGGCGGGGGTCATCACACTCGCCACTTTGCGGTCGTCGAGGCGGAACACATTGCCCAGCAGTTCGCCTGCAGTTTCGTCCAGCCCGCCGTCGCGCCGCCCGGCCGCGATCATGGCGCGTATCTCATCGGTGGCGACATGCGCCGCACTTTCCTTGAAGGGAAACAGGGCGAGAATCTTTTCGCTGGATACCGACAGCGCCCAGATGAAGGGGCGGATGAATTTGGCGAACATGGCCATGGCGGGCGCAAGCGATGCGGCGATGGATTCCGGTCTTGCCAGCGCGATGCGTTTGGGGATGATTTCGCCGACGACGATGGTGGCGAAAGTGATGCCGCCCACCACCAGCAACAGGGACAGCGGATATTTGGCGAAGGCCAGCCAGGCGGCATCGGTTTCGATGGCGGCTTCGATGCGCGGCACCCACATCGATTCGCCGAATACGCCGAGCAGGGTGGCCAGTGCGGTGAGTCCGGTTTGCGTGGCGGCCAGCAAACGGGAAGGTTGGTTGCGCAACTCGGCGGCGATGCGCGCGCCGTCGTTGCCGGCTTCGGCCATCTGCGAGAGTAGCGCCATGCGGCTGGCGCCTATGCTCATCTCCGACATGGCAAAGAATCCGCTGAGCAGGATCAGCAGTACGAGTATCCAGATTTCCATGCGACCTCCTTGAAAGGGAGTTTATAGCTAGCCGATATCCTGGTCGTGGCCGTGTTTTCTGTAAAGCAGTCCCATCAGGCCCGCCAACAGCAGACCGAACACCAGAATAATGATATTCAGATGGAGTCCGAGCTTTTCCATCAGTGCATACAGACCCAGCATCAGGAAGATGCTGATGTTCTCGTTGAAATTCTGCACGGCGATGGAACGTCCTGCGCCGATCAGCAAGTGGCCGCGATGCTGCAACAGCGCGTTCATCGGCACCACGAAGAAGCCGGCCATCATGCCGATGGCAATGAGCAGCAGGATGGCGAGCAGCGGATGGGTGATCGGGATCATCATCAGCACCATCAGGCCCATGGCGATGCCGACCGGCAGCACGTTGACCGCATGTTCCAGCTTGATCAGGCGCGCGGCTATCACCGCGCCGATGGCGATGCCGACGGCGAACCATGTAAGGAGTTTGGTACCGGCTTCTCCCAGGCTGTAATGCAGCGCGACACCGGCCCAGGCGATGACCAGCAGGCGCAACGTCGCCCCCGCGCCCCAGAACAGCGTGGTGACGGCGAGCGAGACCTGGCCGAGCGGGTCTTTCCACAGCAGCCAGAAGCCATGCCAGAAATCCTTGAGCAGGAACCAGGGATTGCGGCTGAGCGACTTGTGTTCGATGGGTACGAGCGGGATGTAAAGGTTGATCAGTGCCGCCAGCAGGTAAAAAAGGAAGATGATGAAGATCGCCATCTCGGCAGGGGTGACAATGGCAGGCAGATTCAGCGAACGCTCGATGGCGAGGGCGCTGCTTGGGGTTACCAATATTCCGCCGACCCCTATGCCAAAAATGATTGCAGCGACAGTAAGACCCTCCATCCAGCTGTTGGCCCAGACCAGCCGTTCCGGCGGCAGGTATTCGGTGAGGATGCCGTACTTGGCGGGCGAGTAGGCCGCCGCGCCGAATCCGACCATGCCATAGGCCAGCAAGGGGTTCACGCCGACCAGCATGGCGACGCAGCCGATCATCTTGATCGCGTTGCTGATCAGCATCACGCGGCCCTTGGGCAGCGAATCGGCGAAGGGGCCGACGAAGGGGGCGAGTACGATGAACGAAAGAATGAAAGCCTGTTGCAGCACGGGCGTCTGCCAACTGGGCGCATGCACTTGCTTCAGCAGGGCGATGGCGGCAAACAGCAATGCATTGTCGGCAAGCGCTGAAAAGAACTGTGCGGCAAGGATGATGTAGAAGCCGCGATTCATGTTCTATCGGCGCAGGCTAAAGCGCGTAGCGCGTTATGGACGGATTTTGCGTCTGGCCGTAGCCAGGAAAATTGCGCAACAGGGATGGTGTGGAAGCCGCGATTCACTGTGGGATAATCGTTTGAGAGACGGTCTTTTATAACACGAAAATATGAGGCCTGCTATCATTCGCGCCAGTTTAACAGGTCATTTCACAAATTCATGTCCCGCCCGATACAAGCCCATATCGATCTTTCCGCGCTGCAGAACAATCTGCGTGTAGCGCGCCGTCTTGCTTCCGGCCGCATCATGGCGGTCGTCAAGGCGAACGCCTACGGGCACGGTCTGTTGCGGGCAGCCGAAGCGCTGGGCGAGGCGGAAGGTTTCGCGCTGCTCGATGTGCGTGATGCAGTTGCCCTGCGCGAAGCAGGCTTTCGCCAGACGATTCTGCTGCTGGAAGGATTTTTTTCAGCGGACGAGTTGCCGCTGCTCGCCGAATACGAACTCAGCACCGTCGTCCACTGTTCGCAACAACTGGCCATGCTCGATGCCTTCCCGCGCCGCAAAACCTTGCCGGTGTGGCTCAAGATCAATACCGGAATGAACCGTCTGGGCTTTGCGCCGGAACAAGTGCCGGCGGTGATGGAAAAATTGAAAGCGCATGCGGCGGTGGGCGAAGTCACGCTGATGACGCACTTTTCACATGCCGACGAGCCGGAAGGTGTTGCCGAACAACTGGAGCGATTCAAAGGACTGACAGCGCAATATCGAGCACCGCGTTCGCTGGCCAACTCCGCCGCGCTGTTGCGTTATCCCGCCTCGCACGGCGAATGGGTGCGCCCCGGCATCATGCTCTATGGCGCTTCGCCGTTCGCCGATACCAGCGCGCAGCAATTCGGTCTGCTGCCGGTGATGACACTCAGCAGCGAAATTATTTCGGTGCGCGATCTGAAAGCGGGCGAGTGCGTCGGTTACGCCGGACTGTTTCGCGCCGCCAGGCCGATGCGCGTAGGAACCGTGACCTGCGGTTATGCCGATGGCTATCCCCGCCATGCTCAAACCGGTACGCCGATTCTGGTCGATGGACAACGCACCCGCACGCTTGGGCGTGTGTCCATGGATATGCTGAGTGTGGACCTGAGTGAACTGCCGAATGCCGGTATCGGCAGTCGCGTGACGTTATGGGGAGCAGGCTTGCCGGTGGAGGAAGTGGCAAGCGCTGCAGGAACGATCAGCTACGAATTGATGTGTGCGCTGGCGGGGCGGGTGCCGGTCAAGTATTGATTTTCATATTTCCATCCGGACGGGACTTTATCGTCGCTCCGTCCGGCGATTTGAAGTCAGGAAGTTATTTCGCTTCGCTGCACTGGAGAACGTTCCGCTTTCCCTCTTCTTCGCTTACGGCCTGAATACCGGCGCTGCCCTTGAAGGTTCCCATCTTGATGTACTGCGGGAAGAAATAGTTCTTTCCCGCTTCGGCAGTGGTGCGGGAGGTAGGATCGAATGCGCCCCATCAGCGACAGCGCATAGCCATTGTAGTCATAAGGGGTAATTGGGTGGCAGGAGGATATCGCGCAATCCGGCAGGCAAGGAGAGACTCGGGGCAGATAACGCGATTTGTCCCTGCCGGCTCAGTCCGGCTTGTGCACGGTCTCTTTGTGCGCATGCCCGGACTTGTGCAGGAAATTGTTCGCCAGCGTGTGGAACAACGGTGTGGGGCAGACCAGCCGCGAGCAGAGTTTGGCGATGAATGCGGCGGCCATCAGCGGCAGGATCATTTCGTGGTTCTCGGTCATTTCAATGACGATGACGAAGGCGGTGATCGGTGCCTGTGTGACACCGGCGAAGTAGGCGACCATGCCGAGAATGATGGTTGCACCGACCGGAATTGCGGTAACAAAGTGCGCGATGTTGGCGCCCAATCCCGCGCCTGCGGATAGTGTGGGCGCCATGATGCCGCCGGGCATGCCGCTGATGTAGGAGACCGTGGTCGCCGCCATTTTCAGCAGTCCGAAACTTTCCGGCAGGTTCTCGCTGCCATCCAGCAGCGACTTCGCTTCGCTGTAACCGCTGCCGTAGGTGCTGTTGCCGGACGCCAGGCCGATCAGCGCCAGCAGCAGGCCGCAGGCGGCGGCGAAGGCGACCGGCTTTGCCCGCATCCAGGCGCCCATGCGGCCCCTGATGCCTTTGTTGACTTCAATCAGCGCACGGCTGAATGCGCCGCCCAGCAAGCCGCCGGTAATGCCGCAGATCACGACCACGCTCCATTCCTTGCCGAATTCCAGCGATTCGGAAGTGTGGCCGAAATAGGAATAATTCCCGAGCAGGGCGAGCGAAGTGATACCGGCGATGATCACCGTCATGAGGATGGTCGAACTGTTGTGCTCTTCGAAGGAGCGGCCCATCTCTTCAATGGCAAACACGATGCCTGCCAGCGGCGTGTTGAATGCAGCCGCAACGCCTGCGGCACCGCCGGCGAGGATCAGGCCTTTTTCCAGATCGTGCTTGGGGAAACGCGCGAGTCCGCCCAATTTATGCATGATGGACGCGCCGATTTGCACGGTGGGACCTTCGCGCCCCACGGAGGCACCAAAAAACAGCCCCACAATGGTGAGAATGATCTTGCCGACGGTCACGCGCAGCGAAAGTACCTGTTCGCGGACTTCCTGCGTTTCGCTGGGCTCCAGTGCGGCAATGACCTGCGGGATGCCGCTGCCTTGCGAGCCCGGAAAATACTTGCGGGTGGCGATCACGATCATCGCCATGCCGAGCGGGGTGAGCAGCAGTGGCAGATAGGGGGAGATGGTGAGTATCCTGTGGAACAGGATGTTAGCCTCTTCGCAGGCGACGGCAAACAGGATCGCGACAACCCCGACACTGATCGCGCCGATCCAGAATACGAGGCGGCGTTTCCATTCGAGAATCAGGACAACCTCCTGCACGGAATTATTGTAGGCAACTCGGGACACATGCCCGAGTGCGATGGATTCAAGTCAAGTTTGTTTCCGGGAGAAGTATCGGATTTCATTTTTTGGATATGGCAATTTGGAACCGGCTGTCGCAATTTGTCCGAATATCTTCCTCCGGAAGCGGGCCTCGGACAATAACCATTAGGTGTGCCTTGCGCGGGTAAGACAGCTGGCCAGGGAGGATATTGCGGAAAGGGACTGTTCGCATCGTTCTTTCCCCGGGTTAATCGGCAAGCCAATAGAAAGACAGCGGGGGAATGGTGATTGCATTATTTTCCATCGGGATGCTGGTGCCGGAACACAAATTCTTCATGCTTTCTTTCAGGAAGAAGCCAAAGGGCTGCAGGGTGTCGACCGGAACAGTCTGGGCTTCCGGATTGAAGTTTGCAATCACCAGCACTCTGCTGCGGCTGTTTTGTGCGTCGGTGCGGGAGAAGACCAGCAAGTTGGCGTTGTCGACGGGCAGCAATTGGCGGTTATCGAAATCCGCGAACACGGGGGTTTCCTTGCGCAGCGCGATCATTTTTTTCAAGGCGCAGAATATTCTGTTTTCGACCGTTCCTGTCTGGTGGCGTTTGCTCGCTTTGCTCCAGTCGAAATGCGAGCGATGCAGCCAGCGGTTGTCTTCGCGCTTGGCGGGATCGGCGAGATATTCCAGGCTGTTGAGCATGCCGATCGCATCGCCGTAATACAGCAACGGAATTCCGCCGAACGACAGGATGATGCTGTGCAGCAGCAAGATGGTCTTGATTGCATTGTCGATAGCGGCCGCATCGCCGCTTTCGAGCGCAGATTCCAGGCCGACCAGGGAGGCGAGGGAGCCGGAAATGCGGGCATCCCCGGTTTTCAGATTTTCGCCGAACGGCAGCCCTCTGGCGGGAGAATCCGGGAATTTTCCGGTGAAGTAGTCGACCAGGAAACGGCGGTGCAATACCGGGTCGTAGCTGGCGAGCCGGACATCGTTGTCGTCGAAGCCGAGTCCGATGTCGTCGTGGCAGCGCACATAATTGAGCCAGGTTGCACGTTCCAGCTTGACCGGCAGATTCTTGACGCCCCGGCTGAGCAGATTTGTGTTCTTGGTCGCGACGGCATCCCACAGCAATGCCATGAGCGCGGCGTTGTAAGCGATCTCGCATTCCTTGGCGTTGATCGCGTCCTCGCCGAAATACTTGGCGATTTCGCCGGGGGCGACAATCGCCTCCGCGATGAACAGCACGCCGGGCGCGGTGACCTGGCAGCAATCCTTCATCAATTGCAGTATCAGGTGCGCCTCGCGCTCGTTCTGGCACTGGCTGCCCATCTTCTTCCACAGGAACGCGACCGCATCCAGGCGCAGGATATCCGCGCCCTTGTTCGCCCAGAACAGGATGATGTCGATCATCTCGATCAGTACTGCGGGATTGTGGTAATTCAAGTCCCACTGATAGTTGTTGAATACCGTCATTACCCACTTGCCCATTTCCTCATCCCAGGTGAAATTGCCGGGTGCGTTGTTCGGAAATATTTCGGGCATGGATTCTTCGTAGATGTTGGGAATCTCGCGGTTGTCGAAGATGTAGTAGTAATCCTGGTATTTTTTCTCACCCTGGCGCGCGCGCTGTGCCCACTCATGCTCGTTTGAAGTGTGGTTGACCACCACATCGAGAACCAGCAGCATGTCGCGGCGCTTGAGGGTAGAGGCCAGCGCCTCGATATCCTCGTTGCTGCCGAAGCGGGCATCGACCTTGCAGAAATCGCGCACCGCGTAACCGCCGTCGCTGTGTTCCGGCGGGCAGTCGAGGATGGGCATGACGTGCACCAGGTTGATGCCCAATTCCTGCAGATAAGGAAGTTTCTCGCGCAGTCCCTTGAGGTCGTCGGCGAAACGGTCGCAATACAGCGCCATGCCGACCCACTTCTGGCTCAGGAACCAGTTGTAGTTTTTTTCGCGCGCCAGGTCCGACTTGCGCAAATGGGGCGCACGTTCCATATAGCGCAGCGCGAGCGTCTCCACCAGGCTGACCATCTGTTCCTTGAAGTCGGCCCGTTCGCCATAGATCAGCCGGAACAGGGAGTGAATGGCGTAAAAATTGGCGCCGAGGCGGGTATAGAAATGCCGCAGCCGGAGATTCCCGATCTCCGGTTTCAGCTGCACCAGTATTTCATTCAGCAGCGAATGGGAAGCTTGTTCATACATCAGTGCTATTCCGGTTCAGTTTTGTTGGGTCAAACACGTATCCACTCCGGGCCGGTAATGCGCGACGCCCTCGAGAATGCCCGCCGCATAGTTGCCGTTCATGCCGAGATAATTCCCTTGGGCAATGTAAAGGGCATTTTTGTTCGCTAGTCTTGCACTTTCCCTGACCCCGGCGTCGGCATTGGCAACCAGCACGGAAGGAATCTCGCTCAGCAAGACATCCAGGTCGTTGCCGCTGTCGCCGGCAAATACGGTGCTGTCGATGTCGAAGCCGTTTTGCCGCATCAAGAATCGGATGGCGTGCAGTTTGTTGGCGCTGGCGGGCAGCACATCCAGCAGACCGATGTGTGCCACTTCATCGATGCTCCAGATCAAGTTGGCTTTAATGCCGACGAACTTCAGTTGCGCGGCGATGCTGCCCAGCAATTTTGGCACATCGGTCGCCAGCGGAACGTAGAAACTGAGTTTGTGGGGATTCTGTTTTTCCCGTTCCTGCAATTGCAGGGCAGGAAATGCGCCCAACAGGCGGGACAGGTTGTCATGCGCCAGAGCCTGCCAATCCGGTGCGATGAGGGTGTCCCATTCTTCCCATTGCCGCCAGCCGGACGAATCCAGTCGGTAAATCGTCGAGCCGACATCGGCAATGGCAAAGTCGGGCTGCGGCAAGTCGTAGTCCGCAATGGCTTGTTCGATAAGCGCCCGGTTGCGTCCCGACACATAAACAAGCGTGACTTCTTTTTGTTGCGCCAGGCGCTTGAAGTATTCCCGGGCTTGCGGCGATTCGGGCTGCGCGCCATTGGGGATCAGGGTGCGGTCGAGGTCGGTACACAACAATAACGGCTTCACGCAACAGTCCTTTCCGATTCGCCCGCAAAGAACTTGTAGTGATCCATGGCTTCCAGAATTCCCGCCGCATGCGGCTGGTTGGCAAAATAGATATTGTCGATGTTGGTTAATTCGGACAGTTCGGCAAGATGGCGGTTATCCACCACTGCGCCCAGTGTGTTGCCGCGCAACATATCGGTATCTGCCCCGGTCACGCCGGCGACCAGCGTATTTTCGAGCGGGAAGCCGAACTGCTCGGCACACCAGCGCAAGGCAAGGCCTTTCGACGCACGGACGGGCAAAATATCGAGGAATTGCCCGAAAGAAAAAACGACGTTCACGGCCTGTTCGTTGCGTAGCAGGATTTGCCGGATTTCCTGTATATCCGCCACCTTGGGGTCGATGAAATAACTGATCTTGAATGCGCCCTGGTATGTCTTGGGTTGCATTGCCAGACCGGGTATCTCCTTGAGCAGCTTGCGTACCGCCAGCGGATTCCACTGGTAATTGATATGGCATTTCCATACGGCGTCCTCGGTCAGGTTGGGCGCATAGTGAATCTCGGTACCCAGACCGGAGATCAATACGTCGGGCTGCGGGATGCGGTATTGGCGCAGCGTGGCGAGCGCATCATCCAGACGGCGTCCGGTCGCGATGCCGAAAATTATCGTCTTCCGGTAAGCATGCATGGTTTCCAGAAACCGTGACAGCGATTCCTGATTGCCGATCAGGTTCAAATCGAGGCTGGTGAAAATAGCGCGCTCGCGGAACATGCCCGGCCGGCGGCTGTTGGTCATTCTGTTGATCGGTTCGGTCTTGTCCACCAGCGGCCGAATGACGGACAAATATTTTTCCACATGCGCCTGCCAGGAATAATGCTGGCGTACGCCTTGAATGCCGTTCCTGGACAGACGCCGCCACTCTTTTCTGTCGGACAAGGTTTGCAGCAACGTTTCAGCCATTCCCGCCTTGTCGAGCGGATTGATGAGATGACCGTTCTGGCAGTTCTTGATAATGTCGATCGGGCCGCCGTTCTCGGTCGCGACGAGCGGCAGGCCGCAGGCGGCCGCTTCCAGCAGTGTCAGGCCGAAGGGTTCGATCAGCGCGGGGTTGATGAAGACGCCGCGCGAGTCGGCCGCCAGACGAAAGAAGATCGCAACCTCTTCGGACTTGTGATGTTTTGGATATGCGACCTTGCCGTACAGATCGTATTTGTCTATGGCCAGCAGAATATCGTTCAACACCGTTTTCGTAACGTTTTCCATGTCCTGGATATCGTCGCGATTGCCGGCCACGATCACCAGGTTGGCGGCTTGCTGCAATTGCGGCGATTCGCCGTAAGCCTCGATCAAGGCCACGATGTTCTTTTTCGGGTCGGGACGGGACAGCGCCAGAATGATCGGCTTGTTCGGCTGGGTCAGGAAGCGCTTGAGTTCAAGCGCAAGCGGGCTGTTATTTTCGTTTCCCTGCGCGGGAAAGAATTGCTCAAGATCTGTACCGGGCGGAATGACGCGCATGCGTTCGGGCTGGTAGAAATCGTAAAGGCCGTATTGCTCCTCGATTTCCTGCTGCGTGCTGGTGATCACGCGCTCGGCAACGCCCAGCGTGGTTTCTTCCGCTTCAATGCGGCGCGAGATGTGATAGGTCGTTTCGATCTCGCCGCGCTTGATGCCGCTGGCCAGCAGCTGGTTGCGTTTGTTGCGTCCCAGGGAATGGCCGGTGTGAACCAGCGGAATGCCGAGCTGGTGTGAAAGCCGCGACCCGACATAGCCGGCATCGGCATAATGGCTGTGAATGATATCCGGGATGCGTCCCTCGTTTTTGAGATACGCAAGCGCGTTGTCGGAAAAATTCTCCAGCGAATCCCACAGCATTTCCTTGCGCAGGTATTTCTGCTCGCCGCACTCGATGCGCACGATGCACGCTTTTTCGGACAAGGGTTCGTTCAATTCGGCGTAATCTTCACTGACCTGGCTGTCGATGACGCGCCGTGTCAACAGGATCACTTTTTCGACATCGGCGCGTTCCCCCAGGGCGCGTGCCAGTTCGACCACATACTTGGTTTGACCGCCGGTATCCGCATCGCGCCCCAGTTCAAGATCGTGTCCCCGTATCAGCCCATGCACGCTGATCAGTACGATGTACAGAGGTTTCCTGGATTCCGGCAAGCGTTTGCTCATATACCCCATTCAACGGTGAATGCCTTGTAGAAATCCGCATGGTCGGGAACCGCACCCCGGATCCCGCAGATTGCGCCCGCAAATGCGTTGGCCCGTTCCAGCGTCTTTGCCAGGGACCATCCCCTGAGTGCTCCCAGAATGAAAACGGCGGCGAAACCGTCTCCGGCACCTACCGTATCAACCATATTTTTCATGGTGCTCTTCGCGTGAGCCTCCGTTTTTTTGCCGTTCCGGTTCAACAGCCAGGCGCCGGCATCTCCGCAAGTGACTAAAACCTGTTCCAGACCGAATCGCTCGATCAACGCTTGCGCGTTTTTTTGCGGGTCGCTGCCCTGTAGCTTAAACACTTTTGTCAGGATAGCCAGTTCTTCGTCGTTCAGTTTGACAATATCCGCCTGCTGCAAAGAGTCCTGCAACGTTTTTTCGTTGTACCAGGGGGAGCGCAAATTGATGTCCAGGAATTTTGCCGCTCCCGTGCTGCGCAGCAAGGTTTTAAGCGCCCGTCTGGAAACGTCGCAGCGTTGCGCCAGGGTGCCGAAATAGACCAGCGCGGGATTCACCGAAAGCGCTGTCAGGCGCACCACGCCGGGATGGATAAAATCATAGGCCTGCAGGGGAAGAATTTCAAAATGGTGGCCGCTGTCCTCGATATGCACCTGGACGCGCCCGGTCGGATGGCTTTTGTCGCGCTGCAGGCCCAGGGTTTCCATCCTGTTCTGCGACATCACATGGACCACCTTGTCGCGCAGCGCATCGTTGCCCAGCCGGGTGATCAGTACGGGCGTTTGCCCGAAGGCCTTCAGGTGTCTTGCAACGTTGAACGGCGCCCCGCCCAGAACGGTCCGGTCGGGGAAGATGTCTGCCAGAACTTCGCCAAACAGTATCACCGGTCCATCGCGTCTAATTGGCGCACTTTTCATGGCTGTCCAATTTCTGCTGCCTTCGTCCATGTTGGTGGTGTTGAATAGTGTGCTGGGAATATCCATTTCTTCTAATAATATTTATTGAATGGTATCGGGGCGCAAACGCTACAGTGAATAAATTGTGCCTGTTGTCGCCGTGCTCATTTTTCCGGACGCCTGGTGCGGGAATGAATACCTCGGATCTGCATTGCGGCCGGTACCGCCTGAAATGTTCCGCAACTTTGTCAAAGCGCTTTGCGGCTTATCGGGGGAGGTCAGACTTTGCTCCCTGATACCTTATCAATGATTCGAGCTTAAAACGTATTGGTATCAATGTAATTGACGTAAAGTTTAAATGCAAGTCATATGCTTTATTGATCCGGCCAGGTGAAGATTGAATTAGGCCGATCGGCTATTGGGTCGCCTGACGGGCAGATAAGTCAAACGCAATCCGGAGGATATAAAGGTAGGGTGCGTTTGTCCGGTATGCACTGAATGAATTCAGGCGGAATAGGCACATTGGACCAACTACCCCTGTCTGCCCTGGTTTGGTGTCCTCGACAGGAATCGAACCTGTAATTGCCCCTTAGGAGGGGGCGGTTATATCCATTTAACTACGAGGACAGATGTGTGCGATGCGGTGCGCATTCTAACGTAAAATCCCCTTCTCGCTGATATGGCGCAAGGAGTTCCAGATGAAATGGCTGATTTTATTCGGGCTGTTTGCCGCTTTGGCGCTGCTGGTCACCCAGATGGCGCGCGCAGGTGAAATACCCAAAGTGGGTGAGGCGGCACCCGATTTTGAGCTGCCCGACCAGGACGGGGTGGCGCATAACCTGAAAGAATTTGCGGGCAAGTGGCTGGTACTGTATTTCTATCCCAGGGATGACACGCCCGGATGCACGCAGGAAGCCTGCGCCTTCCGTGACGATCTGCACAAACTGGAGGCATTGGGTGCGCAGGTGGTGGGAATCAGCGTGGACGACAGCAGCAGCCACGCCGAGTTTGCCAAAAAATACCACCTGCCGTTTCCGTTGCTGGCGGACAAGACCGCCGGGGTGGCTGAGCGTTATGGCGCGTTGACGAACCTTATGGTGTTCAGGATTGCGAAGCGCTACACCTTCCTGATCGACCCGCAGGGCAAGGTTGCCAAAGTTTATTTAAAGGTCGAGACGTCGAAACATTCGACCGAGATCATCGAGGATTTGAAGACATTAACCGGGAAAGGCAAGTGATGAAGTATCCGAATCTGAATATCTATTTTGCATGGTTCTTTTTATTTGAAACGATGGCGATGGCCTGGATAGCCGCGACCGGAAACCTGGTGTTGCAGATGCTGGGCGTTCCGACCCAGGTGGGGTTCATTCCGGGGCGCATGGTCGGTGCGTTGCTGCTGCTGTTTGCCATTTACCTGGTCTGGTATTTCCTGCGCGCGTTGCCGCCGCAGGGGAAACCGGAAGGAAGCGGATTCAGGATCGGTCACCGTGTGCTGTTGGCCGCCAATTTCCTGGCGAGTGTGGTGTTCGTGTTCCAGTACGTCGAGGCAGCCATCACGGACCACAACATGCATCTGATTCTGGAGAAAATCACCACCCCGTTCGGTTACCTTGCGATGGCCGGTTTCGCGATCGGCTTCTCGCTCATCTATCAATCCTCGTTGCCGCAGGAAGAAAAACAATAAATGCCGTATATCACGCTGGACAAAGCTTCACTGGCATTTGGTCATGTTGCACTGCTGGATCATGTGGATTTTCAGCTCGACGAAGGCGAGCGCGTCGGCCTGATCGGGCGCAACGGCGGCGGCAAATCGAGCCTGCTCAAAGTGCTGGCCGGGCTGGCGCAGCTGGACGACGGAACGCTATGGCGGCAACCCGCCACCCGCATCTGTTTTGTAAGCCAGGAGCCGGTGCTGGATTCCAATGCCACGGTGTTCGACGAGGTGGCGCGCGGGCTGGGCGAATTGCAGCAAATCATCACCGACTACCATCATCTGTCGCATCAACTGGCCGAACCCGATGCCGATTTCGACAAACTGCTGGAAGCGATGCAGCCGCTGCAAACCAGGCTGGAAGCGCAAAACGGCTGGGCGGTGCAGGCGCGTATCGAGACCGTGATTCAGCGGCTGGAACTGGATCCGGAAGCGCTGGTCGGTTCGCTGTCGGGCGGTGTGCGCAAGCGCGTGGCGTTGGCACAGGCGCTGGTGGCCGAACCGGAAGTATTGATTCTGGACGAGCCGACCAACCACCTGGATTTTTCCTCCATCGAGTGGCTGGAAGGTCTGCTGACGAGTTTTCGCGGCAGTGTGTTGCTGGTCACCCACGACCGGCGTTTCCTGGACAACGTGGCCACGCGCATCGTCGAGCTGGATCGCGGCAAGCTGGCGAACTTTCCCGGCAATTTTGCGGCATATCAGAAGATCAAGGAGCGCATGCTGGCGGATGAGGCGGTGGTGAACGCCAAGTTCGACAAGGTGCTGGCACAGGAGGAGGTGTGGATTCGCCAGGGCGTGAAAGCGCGGCGCACACGCAATGAAGGCCGCGTGTTGCGGCTGGAAGCCTTGCGTCTGGAGCGGGCGGCGCGGCGCGAGAAGCTGGGCAAGGTCGAGATGAACCTGGATGCGGGCGATCGCTCCGGCAAGCTGGTGGCGGAACTGGAGCATGTCTGCAAAAGCTACGGTGATAAAAAAATCGTGGACGATTTTTCCTGCCGCATCCAGCGCGGCGACAAGATCGGTTTGCTGGGTCCCAACGGCGCGGGCAAGAGCACGCTGCTCAAAATCATCCTCGGCGAGTTGGCGCCGGACTCCGGTTCCGTGAAGCTGGGCACCAAATTGAGCGTGGCCTACTTCGACCAGTTGCGCGCGCAACTCGACGACAATGCGACGCTGGCGGATACCATCAGCAAGGGTTCGGATTTCATCGAGATCGGCGGGGCCCGGAAGCACGTAATCAGTTATCTCGGCGATTTCCTGTTTCCGCCGGAACGCGCGCGTTCACCGGTAAAGAGTTGCTCCGGCGGCGAGCGCAACCGTTTGTTGCTGGCGCGCCTGTTCACGCGGCCATCCAACGTGCTGGTGCTGGACGAGCCGACCAACGATCTGGATATCGAGACGCTGGAACTGCTGGAAGAGTTGCTGATGCAATATGACGGCACCTTGTTTATCGTCAGCCATGACCGCGCTTTTCTGGATAATGTGGTGACGCAAGTCATCGCCTTCGAGGGCGACGGCAAGTTGATGGAGTACGTGGGCGGATACGAAGACTGGGTGCGGGTGAAAAAGTTTCAAAGCGGCCAGAGGGCTGCGGTTGTACCCGCCAAGCCGGTAGTCAAGGCTCAGGACGCGAAACCGAAAAGCATCAGCAAGCTGAGCTTCAAGGAGCAGCGCGAACTGGAAGATATGCCGCAGCGTATCGAGATGCTGGAACGCGAACAGGAGGACATTGCGGCGGCACTGGGTTCGGGCGCGCTGTATCGCGACAATCCGTCCCATGCCAAACAACTGCAGCAGCGCGCGGCGGAGATCGAAGACGAGCTGTCGAAGCTGATGACGCGCTGGGAGGTTCTGGAGGGTCGCTGAGGGAGAGCAAATTGAGGTTAATAAGCGGATTGATGTTGATTGCAGTGGTCACGCTGAGTTTGCCTGCATGCACCACGCAGCAGATGAAACGGGCGGAGACGGCAAAAGAGCCGAAGATGGCATCCAAAAGCATGGCGGAGAAGCATGCCAATGCCTACAAGTACAACCCCACTCGGGTCACTTCAGACTCCAAGAAGGCCAAATCGGAATATGACCGTCTGACGGGTATTGTGCAAAAAGAGAGCGCTGCGAAATGGGGCAAGCGCGAATCACGCGTTCTGCCGAATCGCACCCGCTATGTGAAATACACCGAGAACTACAAAAGTCGCGTGGTGGTGGACTTCGATGCGGGAACCGTTCTTATTGAGCATCTGGAAGAAGAGCAGGTAAAAGACAAGCTGCGCAACGCTGCAGTGGTGGCCTTGTTGACGCCGGATGAGCCGGGCGCGGTCGACCTGTTCTCCGACAAAGAGATCGTGCTCGGTGGCACCCCCTATCTGCAAGAACTGGTGGTGGACGAAAATAACGTGGTGCTCATGTCACGCGAGGATATTGAGCGATACGCCGATTTTCTGGTGGCCAATCAATTGCAACGTCGCATCATCAAAGTCGGCGATTCGAGCAGGAGCGTTTTTTATGTGCGGATGAGCATGGTGAATGCGCATGTGGATAAACGCGCGCTGCAATATATGGAGACTGTGCGCAAGCAATCTGAAGCCACGCAGGTCAGCCGCAGCCTGATCTATGCCATCATCACGGTCGAGAGTTCTTTCAATCCTTTCGCAATTTCCCGTACGCCGGCCTACGGCATGATGCAACTGGAGCCCTCCAGCGGCGGCCGTGAGGCATATCGCAAAGCCAGAGGGGAGGATGTGATACCGGGCAAAGAGTATCTGTTTAACGCCGACAATAATATCGAACTCGGGGCCACCTATCTTGGGGTGCTGCTCAACGACACCCCGCTGAGTCAGATCAGCAACCCGGTATCGCGCGAATATTGCGCCATTGCGGCTTACAGCACTGATCCGGACAATGTGTTTCGTGCGTTCAGCAAAGTGAGCGGTATTGAGCTGCAGGAGGATGCGTTGAGAAGAATCAATTCAATGCCGCCGGATGAGGTTTACAACACATTGCGTACCAGATTGCCTTATGTGAAGACGCGCAGGTATATCGAAAATGCGGTTGCGGCAAAGAAGCGCTATGCGGCAATGTGAGCCCGTCTCCGGTTTGGTTCAATTGAATTGCTGCGCTCAGCGATTGACCTGAAGCTTTTTGGCGGGCTGGTACAAATATTGCTGAACATGGGGCTCCATCATTCAATACGACAAGGTGCCCCATGTTATTTGACGCTTACGAACAAAAAGGTCTGCTGTTCAACATGAATTTCAAGGAGTCCGAGAGCGGCTACGCCGCTTATCGAGGCGACCTGGTGCTGGAACTGGGCGAGGTCGGCGACGTGCACGGCCACCGCAAACCACCTACCGCCACCATCAAAAACACGATTGTTCTGGCGGAAAACGACAAGATCAAACTGTACGTCGGTAGCCTCGACGAACTCGCATTGCTGCCCCGGGTGCTGGCTTACTACCAGGCCGATTTCGCGCCGGATGTGCGCATCATCCTGTTCGTGGTCAATATCGACAAGCCGCTGGTGATCGAGGCCGGCGGCCTCGCTATCGCGGCGATCGGCATGCAGGAAGGGCTGATCTGGAACGAACTGATCGACATCGCCGCGCTGGACAAGGGCGATTTCAAGGGCCAGTCCGCCACGCAAAAGATCGTCACGGTGTACAAGGCACTGGGCGATTACAAGCCCAAGGGCGACAAGGTGTCCTATGAGGAAGCGCTGACGCGTACGGTGGAACTCAAGCGTGCCGGGCGCGGACCGGTCTGATCTTCTGTCGCATCAGTCGCCGATTGTTGTGAACCCGACAATCGGCGGCCTAATCTTGGGGAGGTAGTTATGTCACGCATCGGCCTGTTTTTTGCCAGCAGCACCGGCAATACCCGGCGCATCGCCAAGGCGATCAAAAAGCGTTTCGACGATGCCACCATGGCCGACGCACTCAACGTCAACAAGGCCAGTGCCGGATTGATGGCCGGGTATTCGCATCTGATCCTGGGTACTTCCACGCTGGGCGGCGGACAATTGCCGGGGCTGTCCACGGATTGCATGGGCGGCGGCTGGGAAGAGTTTTTGCCGCAGCTCAAGGATGTCGATTTCAGCGGCAAGACCGTCGCACTTTTCGGCCTGGGCGATCAGGCAAAATACCCGGATGAATTCGTCGACGCGATGGGCATCATTTACCGGTTTATCGTTGAACGCGGAGCCAGGGTGGTCGGCAGCTGGCCTGCCGACGACTACGATTTCATTTCTTCCAGGGCGCTGCTGAACGACGAATTCGTCGGTCTGGTGCTGGACCAGGAAAACCAGAAGCTACTGACCGAGGCGCGCCTTGATACATGGCTGAAACGCATTGCGCCTGAATTCGGGTTGCCGCTTTAGATTCTTGCAGCACAATTGGTTGAGAAACGGAATATGGGTGACAAGCAATACCAGAACGCGGAATGCGGCGGCAAGCAACTTGACCGCTACGTGAGTTTCGACGGCATCGACTGCAATGGCAACGCCCGCCGGGTAATGGCATTGATCGAGCGCAATCTGGTCGGCGCAGAAAATGCCGGGCCCTTCTGGGAATACTTCCTGGCAAAACGCAAGCCGCGCAGCGGCCCGCCGCCGGACGATCTGTTCCTGGTGCATTGCCACATAAACCAGATACGCGAATTCTTCGAGGAATGTACAGACTTTGAAGCTCTGGAACTTCTTTCACAGCTTGAGGAGGAATGTTGCTGAGATGCGTTGCTTGCCATTGTTAATATATGCAAAACAATGAGTTAAAGAAATATATTTTGGTTTTATTCGGCCCGGATATTCGTCTACTGTACCTTGGTACAATTGTCTGACATGCCTGTAAGTTGATTAAATGCCAGCGAGGAAAATAAGAATTCTGTTCTGGGATTACAACGAAGGGATGTGATTATGACTAATGGCAAAGGATTTCGCGGGTTGTCCGTAGCAGCGCTGGCAGCAACTGCGCTTTTTGTCGCGCAACCGGCGACAGCGGATATTATCGAAATCAATAATTTTTGGGCTGGGAGTGGTAGCGCCCACATTGAATTCTCCGGTATAAACTGGCACGACAATAGCTATGTGAGCGGTTTGGACGAGTGGGGCGGATCGGGAGGGTTCAAAACCTATAATTTGTCGACGGATCCGAATAAACAAAATGCTTTTCAATCGTTTTGCGTGGACATTTTCAGCAGCTTCTCTTTCGCTGTTCGTTCTAACGACACGCTGCTACCCGCCACGATAATTAGTCCAACTGTGGCGGCCGATTTGGGGCGTCTATACACAAATCATCATGCTGCCATAGACTCGACGTACAGCGGTGCGGCCGAAGAGTCTGCGTTCCAGCTGGCAGTCTGGGAAATCGTAAACGAAGGTGCGGGGGAGGGTTCTGCATATGATCTCACCGGTGGAGCTTTCAAGGCATCCGGTACCGGCGGTGCCCTTGCCCAGATCTGGCTGAATGAGTTGAGCGTTGCTTCGGTCAGCGACTACGTTGCCAACATCTGGAAAGTAGACTCCATGGTGAGTGGCAGGGGTTACGCGCAGGATGTTGTGGTATTTACCCCGTATGCTCCGGTTCCGGAACCCCAAACCTACGCCATGATGCTGGTGGGCCTTGGCTTGCTGGGTTTCTCTGCACGGCGCAAGAAACAAAATCACAGCTAAGCAAGGTTTGATCATGTTGTTAACAGCCCCGCCAAGTTGCGGGGCTTTTTTTTGTGCGTTTGTGAGTTGGTGAGCGAGCCGCCCTCAACCGTCTTTTTTCGTCCATACCGCATCCAGCAAACGGTCCCGCTTGTCTTTCGGCACGCGTTGCATGAACGAGCAATCTTTCGTGTGCACCGTGATGCCGCGGTCGCGGGTAACGTAGCCGACGATGGCGTGCGGGGCTTCGGGCTTGCAGCACTTCGCCATGCGTATCATCAGATTGTCCACGCCTTCGATCAGCACGCCGGTCGATGAGGTGCGCTGTGCGACCTGACGGGGTGCGGCCTGGGGCACGACGGCTTTGGCCGGCAGTTCCTGCTGGATGGCGAGCGCGATGCGGCGCGGCGTGATCTTGCTGCGTCCGAGTTCGGCCAGCAGATCGTCCAGCTTGCCGAAATGCAGGCGTTGCGCGAGCTTTTCCTGATTGATGTCGGTCACGCCCAGGCGATGCAATTCGCGGTCAAGCAGGAGGCGCCCCTGCGCGATACTGTCGTCCAGGTTTTGTTCGGAGAACCAGTGGCGCACTTTGGCGCGCGCGCGCGCGCTTTTCAGAAATCCCAGTCGCGGGCTCAGCCAGTCGCGGCTCGGACCTCCCTGTTTGGTACTGAGGATTTCGATGCGCTGTCCGTTTTGCAGTTTGGTATTGAGCGGCACGATGTTGCCGTCGATTTTCGCGCCCCGGGTACGGTGTCCGAGATCGGTGTGCACCACGTAGGCAAAATCCACCGGTGTCGCGCCCATGGGCAGGTCGATTACCTTGCCCTGCGGGGTCAACACATACACGCGATCCTGCAATACCTCGTTCTTGAATTGTTCCTGCAGGCTGTTGTCGGCCAGCTCGGCCTTCCACTCCAGGATCTGGCGCAGCCAGGCGATTTTTTCATCCACGCCGCTCTCGGATTTGCGGTTCTCCTTGTAGCGCCAATGCGCGGCCACGCCGAGTTCGGAGTCGTGGTGCATCTGCCGGGTGCGTATCTGCACTTCCACGGCCAAGTCGCGCGGGCCGAGCACGGCGGTGTGCAATGAACGGTAGCCGTTGGACTTGGGACGCGCGATATAGTCGTCGAACTCTTTCTGGATCGGTTGCCACAACTCATGCACGATGGAGAGCGCCGCGTAGCATTGTTCGATGTCGTCCACCAGCACGCGAACCGCGCGCACATCGTAGAGCTGGTCGAAGTTGAGATGTTTGCGCTTCATCTTGTTGATGATGCTGTAGATGTGTTTGGGGCGCCCGCTCACTTCGCCCTTGATACCGGCGGATTCCAGATGTTGCCGCAGTTGGGTGAGGATGTCGCTGATGTACTGCTCCCGATCCATGCGCCGTTCATCGAGCAATTTTGCGACCTGTTTGTAGAGCACGGGCTCCAGGTAGCGCGTGGACAGGTCTTCCAGTTCCCACTTGATTTGCCACACCCCCAGGCGATTGGCCAGCGGCGCGAAAATGCTTTGTGTTTCCTGCGCGATCTGCTGTTGCTGATCGGCGGGCGCGCCGGACAGATTGCGCAGGGTCTGCGTGCGCTCGGCGAGCTTGATGAGCACCACACGGATGTCTTCCACCATGGCCAGCAGCATCTGGCGCAGGCTTTCCGTCTGATGTGCGGATTCGTCCTTGTCTTTCGCGGTGGGAGCACGCACTTCGCTGAACTGGCGTATTTGCTCCATGCGCGAAATGCCTTCGACCAGGCTGGTCACGCTGCGGCCAAAACGTTCGGTGAGCACTTCGGCCCAATCGTCCAGGTAGTTGGGGACGGCATGCAGGGCAGTGGCCGCGATGGTCTCGTGATCCATGTGCAGGCCGAGCAGGATGGAGGCCGAGCCGAGCGCATGCTGCAACAGGGGCGTGCCGGTGATATCGGTTTTTTCGTGATAGAGCGGGGCGGCGAGTTCGCACGCACGGCGGATCACGTCAATCTCGGCCGGCGCAAAGATTTCGGACAGCGCACCCAGCCAGCGCTGGATGTCGGCGCTGTCTTGTCCGGCGAGCGGCGGAAACTGGTGCTGGATTGAGACCATAAATTTACGTAGGGTGGGCACGATTTTGTGCCCACGCGGTCAGCGTCCAATGTTTGCGCGTGGGCACAGAAGACGTGCCCACCCTACCGATCCCCATTGTTGTCATATCAATGTTCGTTGCTGACCCGGATCAGCTGTGCCAGCTTGTCCTTGGCTGCGCCCGAGGAAATGATCTCGTCCGCCTTCTTCACGCCCAGTGCCAGCGAGCCGGCCAGACCGGCCGCATAAATCGCCGCACCCGCGTTGAGCAGCACGATGTCGCGCGCAGCGCCGGGTTGGTTGTCCAGCACGCCCAGCAACATGGCTTTGGCTTCGTCGGCATTGGTGACGCGAATCGCATCCAGTGCCGTGCTTTTCAAGCCAAACTGCTCCGGGGTGACAGTGTATTCGTTGACCTGTCCGTCCTTCAGTTCGGCGACGAAGGAAGGGCCGCTGAGGGTGATTTCATCCAGCCCGTCGCTGCCGTTCACCACCAGCACATGGCGGCTGCCCAGACGCTGCAATACGCGCGCCTGGATGCCGACCAGGTCGGGGTGGAACACGCCCATCACCTGGTTGTCCGCACCGGCAGGATTGGTCAGCGGCCCCAGCACGTTGAACAGGGTGCGCACGCCCAGTTCCTTGCGCACCGGCGCGGCGTACTTCATCGCGCCGTGGAAGTTGGGGGCGAACATGAAGCCGATGCCGATCTGGTCGATGCTGCGGCCCACCTGTTCCGGCGTCAGGCTGAGGTTGACGCCCAGCGCTTCCAGCACGTCCGCCGAGCCGCAGGTCGAAGACACGGAGCGCCCGCCATGTTTGGCCACCCGTGCGCCCGCCGCCGCTGCAACCAGGGCGCTGGCCGTCGAGATATTGAACGTGTGCGCCGCATCGCCGCCGGTGCCGCAAGTGTCCACCAGATGCTCGCGCTGCGTGACCGGCACCTTGCTGGCGAATTCGCGCATCACAAACGCGGCGGCGGAGATTTCGCCTATGGTTTCCTTTTTGACGCGTAACCCCACCAGAATGGCCGCGATCATGGTGGGCGTGACTTCGCCGCTCATGATCTGCCGCATCAGCGACAGCATCTCGTCATAAAAAATTTCGCGCTGTTCGATCAGGCGGACCAGGGCTTGTTGTGGCGTGATCATGGTTATCGTTTCCCTTCCAGAAAATTTTTCAGCATGGCATGGCCGTGTTCGGTGAGGATGGATTCGGGATGGAATTGCACCCCGTGCACGGCCAGGGTTTTGTGTCTGACACCCATGATCTCGCCGTCATCCGTCCATGCGGTCACTTCCAGGCACTCCGGCAGCGTTTCGCGCTCGATGACCAGCGAATGGTAGCGCGTCGCGGTGAAGGGGTTGGGCAATCCGGTGAAGACGCTGTTGCTGTTGTGGTGGATCTGCGAGGTCTTGCCGTGCATGAGCGTCTTGGCGTGGATGATCTTGCCGCCAAAGGCCTGGCCTATGCTCTGGTGGCCCAGGCAAACGCCGAGCAGGGGTATTTTTCCGGCAAAGTGCTTGATGGCGGCAACCGATACCCCGGCTTCGTTCGGCGTGCAGGGGCCGGGCGAGATAACCAGGTGCTGCGGGTTCAATTTCTCGATCTGCTCCACTGTTACCTCGTCGTTGCGATGTACCAGCACTTCTTCGCCGAGTTCGGCGAAATACTGCACCAGGTTATAGGTAAAGGAGTCGTAATTATCGATCATCAACAGCATGTTGGCTTCCTTGCTTAATGTATTTTAGTCAGACTAAGTCTTGCGATTGATGGCAAAATGGCGGAAACGAAGTAATTAATCCGGCAAGGGAGGATTCTCTCCTAAAACCGGCCTCAGGAGAACCGCCCTGTAGTGTGCGGCGTTTCAAAGAGGACTTAGGCGGAGTGAGAGTATGCGAGCAGTAGATGTGACGCTGGGCGAGCTCATGAGCGCCAGCGTAAAGACGGTTGCGCCGGACGTCACCCTGGGCGAGGCGGCGCGGTTGATGAGCGACACCCCCTTTTCCTGCCTGGTGGTGCGACAGCAAGGCCGTCTGCTCGGTATCCTGACCGAACGCGACATGGTGAACCAGTTGCATGAGCGTGTCGTTTCTTCTGTGCCCGTCTCCGAGATTATGAGTTCCCCGGTGATTACCGCGCATGCGGGCGATTCGTTTCGCGATGGCCTGTTGCTCATGCGCCAATACGGGTTGCATCACCTGGTTGTGACCGATGCCGCAGGAGAGGCGTTGGGTGTGATCAGCGAGAGCGATATGCGCAGTCACCTCGGTCTGGGCATCGTGGGCAAGATGCAGAATCTGCTCTCGGCGATGGACAGGCAATCCCCCAAGTTTCCTCCCGAAACCCCTGTATTTGCCGCTTTGCAGCGCATGGTTTTCGAGCGCTGGGATTACGTGGTGGTCACGCGGGAGGAGAAGCCGCTCGGTATCCTCACCGAACGCGACGTGCCGCGTCTGCTGCGCGATCAGGCGGATGTAAAAGCGCTGACGCTGGGGCAGGTGATGAGTTCGGAGCTGACCACCATCACCGTCGAAGCGGGACTGTTCAAGGCGGTCGCAATGATGACCGAATTCAGCCTGCGTCACCTGGTGGTACTCGATGCGCACGGGCGTTATCTCGGTGTGATCAGCCAGCAAGGCCTGCTGGAGCGCATCGGCCTGGAAATGATCGGCGACAGCCTGCATGAGCTGGAAGCGTTGCGCGCCGAGCGCAAGGCCGCCGAACAGAAATTGCGCGAGCGCGAGGAAATCTACAGCACGCTGGTCAACCAGGCGGCAGACGCCATCGTGCTGATCGACGGCGATACGCTGGAATTTGCCGAGTTCAACGCGGTTGCACATGAGGGCCTGGGATATACGCGCGAAGAGTTTGCCCAATTGACGCTGACCGACCTGCGGGTGGCGAAAACTCACAAACAAGTCCATGACCTGGTGATGCGGCAATTGCAAAAAGGCGGAAACAATCTGCTGGAAGTCGAGCATCTGCGCAAGGACGGCTCTGTGCGCATGACGCGGGTGAGCAGCCGCCCGGTGACGATTCGCGGCAAGAGTTACCTGCTGGCGATCTGGAACGACATCACCGAACACAAAAAAGCCGAGGAGCAGATCAAGCTGGCGGCCAGTGTTTTCCATGAGGCACGGGAAGGCATTCTGATCACCGATGCGCAAGGTTTGATCATCGACGCCAACCGGGCATTTACCGATATCACCGGTTTTCGGCGCGACGAAGTGCTGGGACGGACGCCGCGCGTGCTCAAATCCGGACGGCATGAACGCGAGTATTACACCAAAATGTGGCAGAAGCTGTTGCGGACCGAGCATTGGTCGGGCGAGCTGTGGAACAAGCGCAAGAACGGCGAGGAATATCCGGAACAGCTCAGCATCTCGGCGGTGAAAGACGCCAGCGGCAAAACCACGCACTACGTCGGTATTCTTTCCGACATCACCGAACATAAACAGCAGCAGGAACAGATCGAGCGCCTGGCGTATTACGATGCGCTGACCCGGCTGCCCAACCGCGTGTTGCTGGCGGACCGGATGCAGCAGGCGCTCGCCCGCGCCGACCGCCTGAACAAGATCGTGGCGGTCTGCTATCTGGACCTGGACGGCTTCAAGCCGATCAATGACCGCTACGGGCACAAGGCCGGTGACGGCGTGCTGACGGAGATATCCAAGCGCCTGCAGGAATTCATCCGCATCGAAGACACCGCCGCCCGCCTGGGCGGCGATGAGTTCGTTTTGTTATTGACCGATCTTGCCAGCGAAGAAGAGAGCGAACCGATACTGGCCCGTGTGCTGGAAATCGTGACCAGACCCTGCGAACTGCACACCGGCGTCAATGTGAGTGTGTCCGCGAGCATAGGCGTCACTTTCTACCCGAACGACCAAAACGATTCCGATGTGCTGTTGCGCCATGCCGATCAGGCGATGTATCAGGCCAAGCAATTGGGGCGCAATCGCATGCACCCTTTCGATCCCAAGTACGACCAGCAGACCAAAAAGCTGCGCGAGCTGAAGAGCAAAGTTCGGGCCGGGTTGGAGCAAAAAGAATTCGTGCTGTACTGGCAGCCCAAAGTGGATCTGGTGCACGGGCATGTGGTGGGCGCCGAGGCGCTGCTGCGCTGGAAGCAGGCGGATGCTTCCATCCAGTTGCCGGGCACCTTCCTGCCGCAGCTGGAGCACGACGACCTCATCATTGAAATCGGCGATTACGTCATCAAGGAAGCAGTCGCCACGCTATCCCGGTGGCACGAGTTGGGCCTGGAACTGTCTGCCAGCGTGAACGTAGCCGCGCGGCAGATGCTGTCTCCCATTTTCATATTCAAGCTGCGCGATGAACTGGAAGGACATGCCGATATTGCCGCGCGTCTTGAGTTGGAGATATTGGAAACTGCCGCGCTGGAAGACCTGGACAAGGTGAAGCGTTTGATCAACGAATGCAAGGCGCTGGGTGTGGGTTTTGCACTCGACGATTTCGGCACCGGCTATTCGTCGATGACCTACTTCCGCCGCCTGCCCGTGGATACGGTGAAGATCGACCAGTCCTTCGTGCGCGACATGCTGGACAACGCCGACGACCTGGCCATCGTGCAGGGCATTCTGGGCCTGACCAAAGCCTTCGGCAAAACCTCCGTGGCGGAAGGCGTCGAACTGACCGAACAACTGGCCGTGCTACAGGGCATGGGTTGTCACCTGGCCCAGGGCTATGCCATCGGTTATCCCATGGCGGAGGATGAATTTTTGCGCTGGCTGGAAAATTTCAAGCCGGATATGAGCTGGGCGCAAGGCCACTGATCGATTTAGCGATGCACCTGGGCATCCAGCCCGTCCAGCACCATCTCCGCCGCACGCAACACAGCGCGTGCCTTGTTCTGCGTTTCCAGCCATTCGCTTGCCGGTACCGAGTCGGCGACGATGCCCGCACCCGCTTGCACGTAGAGTACTTTGTCTTTTACCACGGCAGTACGTAGTGCGATGGCGACATCCATGTCGCCGTTGAACGCGAGATAGCCTACCGCACCGGCGTAAATGCCGCGCTTGGTCGGTTCCAGTTCGTCGATGATTTCCATGGCGCGCACTTTCGCGGCGCCGCTTACCGTGCCGGCGGGGAAGGTGGCCTTGAGCACATCCATCGCGCTGAGTCCCTGCTTGAGTTGGGCTTCGACGTTGGAGACGATGTGCATCACGTGCGAGTAGCGCTCGATCACCATTTTGTCGGTGAGTTTCACCGTGCCGTTCTGTGCCACGCGGCCGATGTCGTTGCGGCCGAGGTCGATCAGCATCAGGTGTTCGGCCAGTTCTTTCGGGTCGGCCAATAATTCTTCCGCCAGTTCGGCATCCTTTTGTGGCGTTTTGCCGCGTGGACGCGTGCCGGCGATGGGGCGCACGGTGACGGTGTTGCCTTCGAGGCGCGCGAGAATCTCGGGTGAGGAGCCGACCACATGATGGTCGCCCATGTCGTAGTAGAACATGTAGGGCGACGGGTTGATGCTGCGCAGGGCGCGGTACAGCGACAAAGGTGAAGCCGGGAAGGGCTGCGACATGCGCTGCGACAGCACCACCTGCATGATGTCGCCGTCGAAGATGTATTGCTTGGATCTTTCCACGGCGGCCTTGAACGCGGCCTCGCCGAATTCCGATTTGGCCTCGTGGCGGCGTGCTTGCGGCGCATCGGGGATTTGTACCGGTTGGCGCAATGCGCGCTGCAAGGTATCGAGGCGTTGCAGTGCGCTGCGGTAGGCGTCGGTATGCGCGGGATCGGCGTACACAATGAATGTCAGCTTGCCGGAAAGATTGTCGATTACCGCCAGTTGTTCGGTGAGCATGAGCAGAATGTCGGGGGTGCCGATGACGTCTTTCTTGGCAACTTTATCCAGGCGCGGTTCGATATAGCGCACCGTGTCGTAACCGAAGTAGCCGGCCAGTCCGCCGGTAAAGCGCGGCAAACCGGATAGCGGCGCGACCTTGAAGCGCGCCTGATATTCCTCGATATAGTCCAGCGGGTTGGCGACTTCCTGTGTGGTCTCACCAGCCGCTGTGGTCAGCGTGACCTGCTTGCCGCGCACGGCAATGCGCGTCTGGGCAGGCAGGCCGATGAAAGAGTAACGCCCGAAGCGCTCGCCGCCCTGCACCGATTCCAGCAGGTAGGAAAACGGTTGGTTGGCGAGCTTGAGATACAGCGACAGCGGTGTGTCGAGATCGGCAAAGGTTTCCACCGCCAGCGGGATGCGGTTGTAGCCTTGTTTGGCAAGGGTCTGGAATTCCTGTTCGGTGATGGGGGACAGCATATGAAACCTCCGGTATTTGTAGGGCGGGCACACGGTGCCCACGCGGACGCTTTACGGCAAAAGCATCAGCACCATCGCCAGTTGAGGAGGTTGATCGGTTTCATATTCAAACGCGTTTAATGAGTTTCAGTGCCGCAGTCAGGTCGGGGATGATGGCATCCTGATCGAGCTTTTCCGCCGGTTCCCCGTGATTATAACCATAAGGCACGCAGAATATGGGACAGCCTGCAGCGCGTGCGGCCAGGGTGTCGCTCAGCGAGTCGCCGATCATCAGCATCCGGGCAACGGGAACGCCAAAGAATTCTGCGCTGTGCAGCAGCGGCAGCGGATGCGGTTTTTTTTCGGGCAGCGTATCGCCGGACACCACGATGCTGAAGTACCGGGCGAGACCGCTGCTTTGCAACAGCGGTTCGGTGAAGCGCGTGGCCTTGTTGGTGATGCAACCCAGTTTGAAACCGGCATCCTGCATGGCATCCAGACCTTCCATGACGCCCGGATACGGTTTGCTGTGCAGCAGCAGCTCGCGGTAATGGCGCTCGAAGAACGGCAGGGCGCGGTCGTACAGTTCGGGATCGGGCTCGGCATGCATATCGCCGGTCAGTGCGCGTTTCACCAGCCACGCAATGCCGTTCCCGATGTAGCTCATCACCAGGTCTTGTGAAACGGCGGGGCGTCCCATGTCCTGCAACATGCGGTTTGCCGCGCCGGCCAACTCCGGTGCGCTATCCAGCAGCGTGCCGTCGAGGTCGAGAACGATGGCTGAGACGGGGAGCGGAAACTGCCCGAAGCTCACTTGCCGACTTTCGCCAGTTCCGCGCGCAGTTCGCCGATGACGGTGTTGTAGTGGTTCTTGTCTTTTTCGTTGCGCTTGCCGAACACTGCCGAGCCGGCCACGAAGGTATCCACGCCCGCTTCGGCCACTTCCCGGATGTTGCCCGGGCCGACGCCGCCGTCGATCTCGAGGCGGCAGTTGTATTTGCCGTCATCGATCATCTTGCGCACCTTGCGCGCCTTGTCCAATACAAAGGGGATGAATTTCTGCCCGCCGAAGCCGGGGTTGACCGACATCAGCAATACCATGTCCAGTTTGGGCAGTGTGTATTCCAGCACGTCCAGCGGTGTGGCGGGATTGAACACCAGGCCGGCCTTGCAGCCGCTTTCCTTGATCAGGCCGATGGTGCGGTCGATGTGCTCGGACGCTTCGGGGTGGAAAGTGATGTAGGTCGCACCGGCTTTGGCGAAATCGGGAATGATGCGATCAACGGGCTTGACCATCAGGTGGCAGTCGATCGGCGCGGTCACGCCATGCTTGCGCAGCGCCTCGCACACCAGCGGGCCGATGGTCAGGTTGGGCACGTAATGATTGTCCATCACGTCGAAGTGCACGATGTCGGCGCCGGAGGCAAGCACGTTGTCGACTTCTTCGCCAAGCCGGGCAAAATTGGCGGAAAGGATGCTGGGAGCGATTTGGTACATGGTTAAGTCCTCGGGATAAGTTTGAATTCAAGACGCACATTTTACCCGAACTGTTCCGGGCATATCGGCGCCTTTCGGCGGGACGGGAATATATGCACTATTGCCGGCAGGGCCTTGTCATCAAGTCGCGATTCATTTTCGTGCGTGCCGTTGAAAGCAGCAAGGGGCATCAGTATTGTTCGATGATTGAATCATCCGGATTTACCCCCGCATGATTCAGGGTTGATCGCAGAGATGTGGCAGTCCGCTCCATAGGCATTAATGAATATGTGATTCCCGCCGCTTTAGGTATAAGATACAAGGTACTGACAGGGGAAACGTGTTCGCGCAAGAATACCGGATAGTGGAATGAGCTGGCATGAGTAATCAGCCGCACTGAATCGGATGCGACATATCAGATGGAAATTTTTCGAAAGAGTCGGGTAAATTGATGCCGTGTTGTCACTTCCGGCGAACAATGGAAGCGCTGTGGTTCCATGTTTGAAATATAGGCAATAAATTTCGAATTTGATTTTGTTTATGCAAGCCGCTATGGCAGCCTTCAATTTGGAAACAGTACTTTTATGTATATCAAAAACCCGGGATTGATATGAACAAGTCCGAGATAGAGCAGAATGTTTTGATGGGGCTTGTCGTCTCGATCATGCTGGGCGCCCTCTGGTTTTTATACGACAAAACGCAAGCGGTCGATCTGAGCGAGCAGAACGAAGTGCTGAGCCTGCTGAACGAGGTGAAGGACATCGATAGCCGCTGGGATATGGAAGTACGCCGCGCCCGTGTTGACCCTTCCAGTCAGGAGGCCCTCTTTGTGCGTGCCGATATGGGCGAGAAAGCCCTGCGCGACATTACCCGTTTCGCGGGGCTGACCACCAGCAAGTCACTCAGAACCGGACTTCCCGAACTCAGAAGCGCCATTCAGCTCAAATCCGATCTGGTTCAACAGTTCCTGGCGGAGAATCGGGCCAACAAGGCAGCACTGAAGGAATTGACGCAAGCCGTTGCGGCTCTGAATACACAACTGAAAACGAAAAAACTCCCCCTGGCCCTTGCCCTGGCCCTGGAGGATCTGGATGCAGTGGCGCCGAAATACTTCCTGCGTGGGGAAGCAGTGCAACGCGCGATCCTGGAAACGGCTGTGGCGCGGCTGGATTTGCTGCAAACAGCAGATGAAGAACGTTCGCGGATAGAAAAAGCAGCACAGGTTCTGCTGCAGCAGGTTCCCGTCGAGCTTGGGCATTTCACCGAGTTGGAAAGGTTGAATACCGGGCCGCGCTTGATCAACCTGACGCTGTCGTTCAACAGCGAACTGGATGAGATGTTCCAGGAAAAGGAACGTTACCGGATTTACCTGGTTTATTACGCTTCCGCCCTGCTGGTGTTGATGATTTACTTTGGCGCCAGGTTGAAAACCGCCAACCAGACGTTGGAGCACCGTGTCGAAGAGCGCACCCGCGAGGTGTCTGATGCCTTGAAACACCTCAAGGAATCCGAGGCGCAACTCATTCAATCGGAAAAAATGTCTTCGCTCGGACAGATGGTGGCGGGCGTCGCGCACGAGATCAACACGCCGCTGGCCTATGTGAAAAACAGCCTGGGCCAGGTTTCGGAGCAGTTGCCGGGCATCGCCGACGCGCTCAACCATTGCGACAACCTGCTGGAATTTCTCAAGGCGGGAAACGACCCGGAGGGTTTGTCGCGCGAATTTCAGGAAACGACAAATCGCATCAGTGCGCTGAAGCAACAGCATGTCATCAAAGAACTGGGCGAACTGGTCAAGGATGGCTTGTTTGGAACGGTTCAGGTGTCGGAAATCGTCGGCAACCTGAAAAATTTCAGCCGGCTTGACCGCAGCAAAGTCTCCCACACGAACCTGAACGAGAGCCTGAACAACACCCTGTTGCTGGCCAAACACCAGCTCAAATCCGTTACCATAAACAAGAATTTCGGCGACATCCCGCATATCACCTGCGCGCCTTCGCAAATCAACCAGGTATTCCTGAATCTCGTGACCAACGCCGTTCAGGCGATGCCCGGCGAACGGGGCGCGCTCACGCTGACGACGCGCAACGAAGGCGAAGGCGTTGCGGTCGATGTGCAGGATGACGGGGCGGGAATGCCGCCGGAGGTCATGTCCAAAATATTCGATCCCTTCTTCACGACGAAGGAAATCGGCAAGGGCACGGGTCTGGGCCTGTCGATTTCGTACAAGATCGTTCAGCAACACGGCGGGAAAATCAACGTCGAATCCAAGCCCGGATCGGGCACAAAATTTACAGTGTGGCTGCCGCTCACGCCGCCTGCCGATGCCCAATTAGAGGGTTAGCCAACTCATGAGTGATCCTGTTGTGAAAATCGGCAAATACGAAATCCAGGGCGAACTTGGCAGTGGCGGCATGGGCATCGTCTACAAGGGATGGGACCCGGCGATCAATCGCGAGGTGGCGATCAAGGGCGTCAGAAAATACTCGTTGCCGGAGGACGAGCGTGAAAGCGTGCTGACCCGTTTCCGCCAGGAAGCCCAGGCGGTCGGCCGCCTGGTGCATCCGCGCATCGTCCAGATTTACGATTTCATCGAGGATGAAAATGCGGCCTACATCATCATGGAACTGGTGCACGGCAAGACCTTGTCGCAGCACCTCGCGGCCATGGAAGTTTTCGGCCTCAGGGAAATTGCCCAGATCATCACCCAGACACTGGACGGCATCGGCTATGCCCATGCCCAGGGGGTAGTGCATCGCGATATGAAATCGGCGAACGTCATGATCAACAATGACGGGCGCATCAAGATCAACGATTTCGGCATTGCCCGCATCGATACCTCGACGCTGACCAAGGTCGGGGATTTGATCGGCACGCCTTCCTACATGTCGCCCGAGCAATTTACCGGCGCGGAGGTTGATAAATCCTCCGATCTGTATTCGATCGGGGTGATCGCCTACGAGCTGTTGACCGGCAGGAAACCGTTCACAGGCACGCTTCCGGTGATCATGCAGCAGGTGGTGAATGCGACCCCTGTCAAACCTTCGTTAATCAATCACAAACTGTCGCCAGAAGTCGACCAGGTGATCGCCAAGGCCATGGCAAAAAATCCGGCCGACCGCTACCGTACCGCAAGCGAGTTTGCCGATGCCTTCAAGGCCGCGATTCATGCTTCCCTCATGCTCGGGGAGCCGCAACCGGCCGTCGGCATGCCCGATGCCGCCAGGTTGATGGATGCAGCCCGCGGGCTGAAGGTCGATTCGGCCAGCCGGAACGCAACCGCTGCGGAAGAAGAAATGTACGGCGACAGCCCCATCATCCTCAATCCGGGTATCAGGAAGGCGCGCCTGTTGATCGTCGACGACGAGGAACGCATTCTGAACGCGCTGAAATCCCTGTTCCGGCAGCGGTACCACGTGTTTACGACCACCGATGGCAACAAGGCGCTGGACTTCATTACGCGTTACCAGATGCATGTCATCATCAGCGACCAGCGCATGCCCATCATGACGGGCGTGGAGCTGCTGCGCCGCTCGCGGGAAATATCGCCGCACAGCGTGCGCATCCTGCTGACGGGTTATTCCGATCTGGCCGCCATGGTGGGCTCGATCAACGACGGCGAGGTATACCGGTTCCTCAACAAACCCTGGGACAACCAGGCGCTGCAAACCCTGGTGGGCGAAGCGGCCACGATCGCGCTGGAACTGGCCGATACCAAATCCACCAACGTGGTATTGCCCGAAAAAATGCAGGCGGGTGTGCTGGTGGTGGATCGCGACGAAGAGGTCTATGGCGTGGTTCGCGAATTGGTCGGGTCATTGTGTCCGGTACTCTATGCCGCCAATACTGATGCGGCATTGGCCATACTGCAAAAATACGAAATCGCGCTGGTGATCGCCGATGTCGAATCGAGCCAGGAAAAATTGACCTCCATGTTGAAGCTGCTGAAACAGGAGTATCCGAAAATCCTGTCCATCGTCGTCACCAAAGCCAAAGACGCCGAGTTGGTGATCGAGCTCATCAACCAGGCCCAGGTTTTTCGCATACTCAACAAACCGATCAACGTGGGCACAATGAAAAGCCACGTGCATGCCGCATTGCATCGTTACCTCACTTACGTGCAGTTTCCGCAATTGTTGCAGGCGCAAAAGGTCGAAGCGCCCGTGCAAGTCCGCAAATCCAGTGCCGCAGTCAGTATCCTGAGAAGCCTGGGCTTGCTGCGCGGGGCCTAGATTCGTGAAGAAAGCATGGCAAGCAGCCGGTTTTCCCGGTTTGCTTGTCACGCCGCCCAAAATACGGTGAAATGCACTGATGGAAGATACCTCCCACTACCGTGTCCAGGTTGCCGTGCAAGTGCGTTACCTTGCCGACCAGTCCGACGAGGCCGAGAACCGCCACGTTTTCGCGTACACCATTACGCTTACCAACGGTGGCGAGCATGCCGTGCAACTGCTGAGCCGCCACTGGATCATTACCGATGCCAATAACCACGTGCAGGAAGTGAAGGGCAAAGGGGTGGTGGGTGAGCAGCCCATCATCAAGCAGGGGCAAAGTTTCGAATACACCAGCGGCACCGTGCTGGCGACGCAAGTGGGTACAATGTCCGGCAGTTATCTGATGCAAGTGGTGGACGGTGCAGAATTCACCGTTCCCATCCCGCAGTTCGTATTGAGTGTGCCGCGCGTGCTGCACTAAGAGAAGAAAGCAATAATGATCAAAAGCAAGTCGGTTTGGCTGGTATTGGTATTGAGTGTGTGGATTGCAGCCTGCAGAACGCCTCCCCCCGTGGTAATTCAACCTCCGGTTGGCAAAACCTCTCCCGAATTCATGGTCAGCAAGTGGGCGATGTTGCCGGATTGGTCCACCCAGGACCTGGCATCTTCGTGGCCCGCCTTGCAGCAAAGCTGCAGTGCGCTCCGCTTCCGGCCGGTGTGGCTGCCGATCTGCGCCGCTGCGGCAAAGGTGGGCAACGATGACGTGCTCGCGCAACGCGCCTTTTACGAAACCTGGTTCACGCCTTACCAGGTCTTCAACCCGGACGGCACCGACACCGGAATGATCACCGGCTACTACGAGCCGCTGCTCAAAGGCAGCCGCACGCGCAGCAAACGCTTTGCCTATCCCATCTATGCGCCGCCGGACGACATGCTCGAAGTGGACATGGGCGAACTCTATCCGCAGTTCAGGGGCCAGACCGTGCGCGGACGTCTTGAAGGCAAGCGCGTCGTGCCCTACTTCAACCGCGCCGAAATCAATGCGGGCAAGGCGACGGCACTGAAAGGCCGCGAAATTTTCTGGGTCGAAAATCGGGTCGAACTCTTCTTCCTGCAAATACAAGGTTCCGGCCGCATCGAGCTGGAAGACGGCACACGGGTGATGATCGGCTATGCCGAGCAGAACGGTCACGACTATACGTCTATCGGCAGGAAGCTCGTCGACATGGGCGAGCTCAAACTGGAAGAAGCCTCCATGCAAGGCATCAAGAACTGGGCAGAAAGAAATCCGGAACGCCTGCTGACGCTGCTGGGCCAGAACCCCAGCTACATCTTCTTCCGCGAACTGCCCGCCAAGCTCTCCGCACCGCTGGGCGCACTTGGCGTGCCGCTTACCGAGGAATACAGCATCGCCGTCGACAAGCGCACCATCCCGCTCGGCGTGCCGGTATTTCTGGCCACCACGCGCCCGAACAGCCCGGAACCGCTCAACCGCCTGATGTTCGCACAGGATACCGGCGGCGCCATCAAAGGCGCGGTGCGGGCGGATTTCTTCTGGGGGTTCGGAGAAATTGCCGCAGTGCGTGCGGGGAGCATGAAGCAGACGGGGCGGATGTGGGTGCTGTTTCCCAAAGGCGGGGAGCCGACGCTGAATTAATCCGCTCGTGGTGCGTCCCTGGCTTATTGCCAAAACGACTGTGATGCTTTTGACCTCATTTACGAGTCCCCCGGCAGAGCGGGGGTACCCCACTGAATTTTCCTGACCGTCCCCAGCTCTTGTATCCATCTACCACCTAATAGCCCCATTACTGAATAACCCTTCCAGGCTATCGAATTTGCGGGGAAGAAATAGTATCTTGCCTGCCGTTAGGTTGGGCGAGGGGATGTCGTTTCCTTGCATGTTTGCACCTGACTTGTTTGCTCGGCAAGAATTCATTTTTTTATCTCTTTAAGGAAAGGGCATCAAACATGAAAAAAAATATTTAACCTGAGTGCGCTGATGCTATTGGCTGGCCTGCTGAACACAAACGTTGTTGTTGCCGGAGAGGTCGACCCAGCGAGCGTGCCCGCTCCCAAGCAAACCATTGCGGAGAAATACATGAGCGCCAAAGAAGCCGCAGCGCTCAAACAGAGCATGGGCAAGGCAGCATTGCTGGTAGATATCCGCACCCAAGCCGAGATCGCATTCGTTGGAGAAGCCGATGCGGTGGATGCCAACATCCCGTACCTGCTTGCCGATTTCTCGGCGTGGGATGACAAAAAGGCGCGCTTTCAACTTTCTCCCAACCCGAACTTCGTCAACAAAGTGGGCGAACTGGTGTCGAAGGCCGGGTTGCAGAAAGACTCCACCATCATCCTGATGTGCCGCTCGGGTGACCGCAGCGCGAAGGCTGCAAACGATCTGACCAAGGCCGGGTACACCAATGCCTACTCATTGGTTGAGGGCTTCGAAGGCGATGTTGCAAAGGATGGTCCCAACGCAGGAAAGCGCACCGTGAATGGCTGGAAGAATGCAGGCCTTCCATGGAGCTACAACCTGGACAAGAACAAGATGTATCTCAACTGATCAATACCGCTTCAGTAGAGACAAAGAAAAGCCCGGAATGAACCTCCGGGCTTTTTTTCAATCGTTCAATACCGGCTATGCGGTAGGGCAGTGAGATGAGGCTGAAATTTTGTCGCGTGAATTCACTGCAACAACTCGTTATTAACCTGCCTCAACTCGCCAGTCATTCATAATCGAGCATATCCCAGCTGCTGCCCGTTTCGAGGCGCTCGATGACCACATCGGAGGTGGGTATGGCGCAGCAGAACAAAAGCTTGCCTGCATCCCTTTCCTCCGCATACAACGCAATTTCCGACGATTTGCCGTGATCCACCGTACCTTGCAGCAAATTGCCTTTGCATAAACCGCAACATCCATCGCAGCAACCGTGCGGCAATTTGTGGCCAAGCCTTCTCGCAGTTTCGAGGATGGTTTCACCGGTTTCGGCAATAAAAGTGAGGTTGTCCGGCTGGAGCGTGATACTGAATCCCATGTTGTCTTCTGACCGTAAAGTGATAAAGCCGGATTATAAGGGGTGGCTCAGCGGCGGATCAGTTCTCATTTTCCGACCTCAACTATTGATCCAGCATCAATTAACCGTGACAAGCGATGCAGCCAAGTTCGCTCTCTTCAAGAGGGAGTCCAGGTGGGGGATGGGTTAATACCCGCAAGGCAATCGTCAACTACTAGCTACAGGAAGCAGACACAAAACCATAAATATGGTACGGTCATCGTCCGGCTGATCGCAGGTAGTACCAGAAGGTCGAAACCACAAAAAAACAAGATCGCCGCTTTAGTGAAAACCCTCAGGAGGGGAGTTCATGCAAAAATTCTGCTTTTCCATAAGGACTCGCGACGGCCTGCCAATCGCGCGCCTGATGTTTTTAGGCAAGGATCAAGATGAAGCCGAACGCAAACTGAAGCAGATGTACCGCTTCTGTGAAATAGTCAGTTGTACCTCGGAGCATCAAGTAACAGTAAAAAAAGAGCAGAACACCTTTTTCAATGGCGTCGCCTCTTTTCTTGCCAAACAAGAAAGTATTTCCGGGTAGCAACCAGAACGGTGCCCGAATGATCGGATCGCTTTGGTGCGGTGCATCGATAACGCGCGATTTTGAAACAGGGAAATCCCCCCTCTACAGACTTGCGACGGGAACAGGGGTTTACACCGTTTCCACCGAGGCTCGCGGATCGAGCCTGCGTACCATCTGCAGGATATCCACATCCCGGACTGCATCCGGGTCGTACTTCACCTTCAGCGAATGCGGGTGCTCGCGCTGTTCGAACTCCGCGCTATCCACACCGAAGCGTCCCATCAAGTCCCTTTCCAGATCTATCCGCATTGTCTCATCCAGTTGCGGATGCACATAAATCATCATGTCGGCTGTATGCATGATCACCTCCATTTGTGATGAAAGAACATCGGGCGGCAACAAACACCGTCCACCGCCAGAACATGGCGCGCCTGCGAATGGTCACTAGAATGAAAATTTGCAACAGGGTTGTTCGGGGCTGCCATGCCTTCCGGCTATCAATCGACTGCAACAGTTTGATTGGCGAAAGCGCCACTGGTTCCAATTGCTACGTGTTTCTGCGATCCTCAAGCAAAATGTCACGCACTGCGGCCTCATGCTCTTCCTCGCGCCAGGGTTCCTGCAGCGCCGCCGCGTACCAATCCCGCATCGACGCCAATGCCAGCAGGCGCGATACATACTGCATGGCTGCCGGCTCCATTTGCAGGCCATAGGTCTGCACGCGGAAGGCAACCGGCGCATAGAAAGCATCCACCGCAGAGAAGTGCGGCCCGGCCAGGTACTCAACGACGGCAAGCGAATCCCACACGCGCAGTTCCCCGTCCCGCAGACAGGGAACCCGGCCCGACGGCGACACATCGGCAATGGAAGTCCCAACCGGCAAATTGCCAAGAGGATTGCATTCAGGCATGCCCAAAATTCTCAGTGCAGTATGGTCGACGCACCGCAACATTTCTTGAATTTCTTCCCGCTGCCGCAGGGGCAAGGATCGTTGCGCCCCACCTTGGGATGCCCGCGCTCGAAAGTTGTTGCGACACTTCGCTCTGTCATTGCGACACGATAGGGCAGCCAGAACCGGTATATCCACGCCACGCTGGCTGGAATCTGTTCGGTCAGTTTTTCGCGTTGTTCCGGCGTTTCAGTCAGTGCCTCTTCTTCCGGGGTGACCTCTTCCGCCCCAAGCAAGTAGATCGGGCGCAGCACTTCGGCACCATTCGGGTCGTCGTAGAGAGCTTGCCAGCTTTCGCGTTGAAGCATGATGCCGGACATGAATCCATAAGCCCACATCTCGCCATCGGCATATTCATGGGAGTCGCCAGGGAAGATGGCGGTATCGAATATCGGTTCGAACTCGTCCGGGTTGTGTTGCAGACTCCAAATGATCCCATTCAACTGACGAAAGATAAGGCCGGTGATCCGTTCTGCCTGCTTGAACGAATCGAAAACGGGCTCATCTTTTTCGGTGGGACCCCAAATCCCCGGCAACCATTGGCTTGGCAGGATTGATACGGGGCCGGTGGCGAGGGCGGTCAAATATCCATCCAGGCAATCCAGCATCATCGTGTTGTCTGAAGTGGCATCGGACATCAGGAACCGATCCAGCTCGTCCATCTCCTCGTCGGAGAGCGCTGCCATCATCTCCATCAGTTCCGGTTCCTGGGGTGGCATTTGCTGATCGGGTGGCGTGCTGATCAACGATTCGATCCCTTCTTCTTCTATCGTCTTCAGCGCCTCATCCAGCGCCTCCCTGTCAGTCGGAAAAGGATCGTCCCAAACAGTGGACGCCCTGAACTCATCAACCACTTCCAACAGCCAGCCACCCTGACCGTCCTCGTATATCTCGACTTGCACCGTTTTTCCGTGCCGCGTCACTGCTTGGGAGTGGGGCGAGTGTGCCGGGTAATGGTCGTCGTCAGTCATTTCTTGCCTCGCAATAATTTCAGCATGGGGATTGTGCATTCGGCCGCACAGTTTGAAAGTATAAACTTCAAATTGCACGGTAAGGAAAAATGCGGGCAGGGGGCTGTCAAAACCATAGTGACCTGTCAGCACCTCGAACCTTGACCAGCCCTCATCAACGTGCGACCGGATTTCGACAACCACCCCGGTTTTTCCTTCAAAACACCCCGTTTCGCAACGCTTTCCGCGCCTTTTGCAGGCATGGATATTGCAACCCATTCCACAAATAACCCAAACGAATGTGACCGCACAGCCTCGATTTGGGGCGGCATACAGGAGCAGAGTAATGCAGGACGCAATATTGAAACTCGTTTACGGGATAGAGAATCTGTACCCGGATAAATTGGCGCAGGCTTATCCGGCCATCATGCAGAAGATCATCACCCTGTGGGACACGCCCGCGATGGAGGCGTATTTCCAGGAGGTCATGGTCGATGAACGCGGGGGCAGGCAAGGCTTCTCTCCGGACATTGCGGCAGAGATCTACTATCTGAGCAAAGTGTTCGAAGGCACGCGCAATCTGCCCAAAACGAGCGACGACAACCTGTTGGGCCATGTGAACGAAAAGCCCGCTTTCGGAAACAATTTTGATGGTTCCCAAACCGGCAGCTTCACCAAATACAACGAGCTGGAATTCGTCAGCGTGCGCGCCACCGACGATGACAGCCTGTGGAACAACATCGCTCCGGAGAAACAACGCGCGGTTCTCAGCAAAGGCTACCCGTGCACCCTTTCCGGTTTCATGGAAGCCGTGGGCGTCGGCGACGTCGGCGTCATCAGCCTGTTCCTCGATTGCAAGATCAATATCGACACCCGCGACGAGCGCCGCTGGACTGCGCTGACCATCGCCGCCTTCAACGGACGCGAAGCCCTTACCAGCATGCTCATTCGACAAGGGGCCAATGTGCTCATCAAGGATGTCGGTGGCTACTCGCCCATCCACTGGGCTGCTTACAATGGCCATGCAAACATCATCAAACTGCTCATCGTGAATGGCGCCGATGTGAACGCCGCCAGCCAGCAAGGCTGGACGCCCTTGATCGCTGCCGCGATGAACGGCCACCTGTCCGCGTGTGCCGCACTCATTGCGGGCGGTGCCAACATCAACTCATCCACCAGCGACGGCTGGAACGCCCTGCAAAAGGCATGCAGACACAACCGCCAAGACGTGGTTAAGCTGCTGCTGTCTCTGATCAAGGTGGACCTGAGTCGCATCAAACCCAACAAGGCAGCCCGGCAACCATTGAACACCAGCACCCAGGACCCCATGTCCGACACCCGCCTCATGCTCACGCTCAGCATCTGAGGAGATGCGGAATTGCTTTGCGTCAGGTGCACTCGAAGAATAGTGATGACGCGAGCGCTCCTCTGACTGCAAAAACTAATCTGAGCGTTGCCCTTTTTGCCCCGAAGCTACTGCGCTGCGGTTTCCAATGAATTTGCCAATGCCTGCCAACCAACCACCTGGCAGCCTTCGCGCTCATACTGGCCTTCGCCACCAAACACGATTCCCGGCGGCAGCGCGGCATCGCCGAACAAGGCCGACAACTTGCGCAACGCTGCCGTCCAGTCTTTGCTGAACGTCGCACCGGATTTGATTTCCACCGGCATGAACTGATTGCCCTGCGGGATCAGCAGATCAACCTCGTGCCCCATGTTGTCTCGCCAAAAATACAACTCGGCAACCTGACCGGCATTGAACTGGCGCTTCACCCACTCCGACACCACCAGCGTCTCGAACAGCGCACCGCGCGAGGCATGAGTGGCCAGCGTATTCGCATCGCGTATGCCAAGCAGATACGCCATCAAACCAGTATCGAGAAAATACAGCTTGGGCATCTTCACCAGCCGCTTGCCGAAATTTTGATGGTGGGGGCGCAACAGATAAACGACATAACTCGCCTCCAGCACCGTCAGCCACTCCCGCGCCGTCACATGCGAAATGCCGCAATCCGCCGCCAGCGCAGAAAGATTGAGCAACTGTCCCGAGCGCGCGGCGCACATCTTGAGGAAACGCTGGAACAGCGACAGATCGCGCACCGCCAACAACTGCCGCACATCTCTTTCCAGATAAGTGCTCACGTAGTTGGGGAACCAGTCGCCGGGTGCAACGGGGCGGTCGTACAGAGGCGGATAACATCCGCGCAACATCGTTTCATCCAGCGTTGCCGGCAGCGAGTCACCATCCTTCAGCTCAGACAACGAGAACGGCAACAACTGCAACAACCCCGCCCGTCCCGCCAGCGACTGGCTGATGTTCGACATCAAACCAAATTGCTGCGAGCCCGTGAGAATGAACTCACCCATCCGCCGCCGTGTATCCACCACGCCTTGCAGATAAGAAAACAAATCCGGGCAACGCTGCGCCTCATCCAGAATCGCCCCCTGTGGAAACCGCGCCAGAAAACCGCGCGGGTCGGAATCGGCAAAGGAACGCTCCTCCAAGTCTTCCAGAGAAACATAGGGCTTATTGGCAAACAGCGTGCGCGCCAACGTCGTCTTGCCGGACTGGCGCGGCCCCGTGATCGCCAGCACAGGAAAACCCTGCGCCAGACGCAATGCAGTGGGAAATGCGGATCGATTCAGCATGTTTACAATTTGAAAGTAGAAACTTCAAGTTGTATGGTAGGGGAAAATGGGGCGGATGGGAAGAGGGTTTTTGTCTGGCTCCATTGCGCCCATGCGGACCTCATGCTGAAGGCGGCTTGAGGTTGCTTCTGGAAATCGTGGTCTGTCCCTGAGGTCTGTCCCTGAATATTCTTGAACACCAACTCCAAGGACCCCATGTCCGACACCCGCCTCATGCTTACGCTCAGCATCTGAGGAAATGCGGAATTGTTTTGCGTCAGGTGCACCCGAAGAACCCGGCCCTCCCCTTGATGGGGAGGGAGCAATCAAGACTGCACATTCGCGGATAATTCGTACCGGACCAATTGCACCGGCAATGCATAATCACTTGATGTATTTGGGTGTTGGAGAAGTTGACAACGCCATAGTCTGTTGTTATTGTCTCCAACATGAAAGCCCGCGAAATATTCAGCCGCCGCGTGCCTGTCACCGAGCAGGCTTTTGCGGAACTGGTGCTGTGGGAGGTGCCCGAGCCGCTTTCCGGCAGCAAGCACCGCTACAAATATCGGCTGGCATTTGTGGTCGCGGGGGAATGTGTACTGCGATATGACAACGAGATGGGCAAGGGCGACCATCGGCACGTTCGAGGCAAGGAAGCGAAATACCGCTTTGTTTCGGTGGATAAACTGGTGGCGGATTTTTTCGAGGATGTAAGGAGGTGGCGCGATGAAAACAGTAACGATTGATGTCAGGCCGTTGTCTGACGCGCTGGGGGATTTCACCCTGGCATGGAAGAGCGGCAAACCTTCAGCACCGCGCGTCAGTTTTGAATCGCCCGAGTTGTTGTTCAAGGTGCTGTCGGGCAAGCGCTGGGAACTTCTGAACGCAATGACCGGGGCTGGCCCCATGTCCATCCGCGAGGCGGCGCGGCGTGTAGGGCGCGATGTCAAAGCCGTGCACGGCGATGTGACCGCATTGTTGAATGCCGGTCTGTTGTCCAAAACAGACGATGGAATGATCGTCTTTCCCTACGACGCCATCCATGTGGACTTCATGCTCAAGGCGGCTTGAAGGATGAGCGGTTGCCTTCGGGCGTTTTGAATTGGATATTGATGCAAAGAGCAAGCCCGGCGATGCCGGGCTTTTTTTGAAATGTAATTCGAAGCTGACCCCGTATCATCCGGAAGCGACTGAGCGCATCGTCAACGGCCAGCCGCTCAGCCCGGAACTGGCTGCCGCGATACAACACGGCACATCCATCGGCGGCGCGCGCCCCAAGGCGAATATCGAAACGGACGACAAACAATATGTCGCCAAATTTTCCCTGAGCACCGACCTGTACAACATCGTCAAAGCGGAGTTCATCGCCATGCGCCTGGCGCACTTGGCCGGATTGAATGTTGCACCGGTAGAACTGAAGACCGCGCTGAACAAGGATGTGCTGCTGATTGAGCGTTTCGACCGCGTCGCCAGTGAAGCAGGGTGGCAACGAAAAATGATGGTGTCAGCCCTGACCATGCTGGAATTGGACGAGATGTTCGCGCGCTACGCCAGCTATGAAGACCTCGCGGAGATCATCCGCCACAGATTCCTGCGCCCGGATGAAACGCTGCGCGAACTGTTCGGCCGCATCGTATTCAACATTCTTTGCGGCAACACGGACGACCATGCCCGAAATCACGCCGCCTTCTGGGACGGCAAACATCTTGCGCTCACACCCGCCTACGACATCTGCCCGCAAAGCCGCGCGGGGAACGAAGCCTCGCAAGCCATGAAGATCCACGGCGACAACAACCTGTCGCAACTGAAAACATGCATCGCCTCATCTGCCAATTACAAATTGACCGCCAGACAAGCGCGGGAAATCATCGATCACCAGCTTGAATCGATCAAGACGCACTGGGAGCAAGTGTGCGATGAAGCAAAGCTACCCGAACTGGAGCGAAAAATGCTGTGGGGAAGGCAGTTCTTGAATCCCTTTGTGTTCGAGTGAATTGAAAAGTATTTCGAACCCGCCCCCATTAGCTCGTTGTAGCCGCGCTTTGCATTGGTAACCTTGCAGGAGTTGTGGAATTTGTATAACCTGCGTTTCTTCATGGGTATACAGTCAGTTGTTGTGAATGAATTTGCGGAGCTGGTAAGTCGCAAATAGTCCCGCGAGAAAGCGGATTTGTTAACTAAGGAGTGCATATGTTCAAGAAATTAATCGTCATTGTTGCCCTGTCCTTCACGATGGTTGGCTGTGCTTCGGTCAAAATGGCCGATCCAGCGCAAGATTCGCAAGCCAAGCAATTCATGTCCAAGGCAGATGTTGCCGGAGTCTACATTTACCGTAATGAATCCATGGGCGGCGCTGTAAAAATGGATGTCTCCCTTGATGGAAAGCCACTGGGACAGACCGCGAAGAAAACCTATATCTATACCGAAGTTCAACCAGGTTCGCATACCGTAACATCCAAAGCTGAAAACACTTCCGAGGTCACCATTGACGCGGTAGCAGGAAAGCTCTACTACGTATGGCAAGAAGTAAAAATGGGCATCATGTCCGCCCGCAACAAATTGAGTTTGGTCGACGAAGCAACCGGCAAAACAGGTGTTAACGAGTGCAAATTGGTCGCGCAGTAATACTCTGACCTTGCAAACGAAAGGGACGCGCCAAGGCGCGTCCCTTTCTATTTTGGGCTTCGTTGGGCTTTGGGCTTCGGGGTCAGGGCTTCGGGGTCAAGGGTCATGGGCTTCGGGGTCTTGCATTGATGCATGCAAAATAGAAAAAGAGGATGTTGCATTGCAAGACCTGATAAACATCTAGCCCGATAGACCGGCCTCCCCGAAGGAGTTGTATCGTTTGGATTGCGATTCAAACCACAACCCACAACGAGGAGACCGAAATGGAACTATACGCGTGGATAGACTTGCATTCCAACAACAACGTGCTCGTGGTGCTCGACGAGAGCGACCGGGTGATCTACCAAAAACGCCTGCACAACGTGCTGGCGGAGATCGCGGCGGCGCTCGCATCCTGCGGGGGCGCGATCAAAGGCGTAGCGGTGGAATCCACCTTCAACTGGTATTGGCTGGTGGATGGCTTGCAGGAAGTGGGGCACAAGGTGCATCTGGTCAACACGGCGGCGGTAAAACAATACGACGGTCTCAAATACAGCGGAGATTTCAGCGATGCGCGCCACCTGGCGCACCTGCTGCAGCTGGGGATTTTGCCGGAAGGCTACATCTACCCCCGCGAAGAGCGCGCCGTGCGCGATCTGCTGCGCAAACGCAGCCAACTGGTGCGCACCCGCACCACACAGATTCTGAGCATCCAGAACCTGCTGGCACGCAACCTGGCCATACAAGCCAGCGGCAATCTGATCAAAAGCTGGCAAGACACCAACATCGACGCGCTCGAATTATTGCCTGAACAGAAAATGGCGCTCAAGAGCAACCTCGCACTGATGCATTGCGTGGACGAACAAATCACCCTGCTGGAGAAAGCCATCCTCGCCAAAGGCAAGCTCAAATCGGAGTACAAATCCTTGCGCACCGTCAGCGGCATCGGCGAAGTGCTGGCGCTGACCATTGCACTGGAAACCGGAGAACTCACCCGCTTTGCCGCGCCGGGCAAGTTTGCATCCTACGCGCGCACGGTGAACAGTCGGCGCGAATCGAATGGAAAGAAGAAGGGCGAAGGCAACACCAAATGCGGCAACAAATTCCTGGCCTGGGCTTTTGTGGAAGCCGCGCACTTCGCAGTGCGCTACGATCCGGTCATTGCCCGCTTCTATCAGAAGAAGTGCGCAAAAAGCTTGTCTGTAGTGGCGATCAAGGCGGTGGCGCACAAACTGGCGCGTGCCTGCTACCACGTGATGAAGAAAAGCGAGCCGTTCGATGTGAGGCGCGCTTTCGGTTAGCGATCAATGGGGCAGTGACGGCAGTGTCGCCACGGGGTTGGCACAACCATTAGACCTGATTACACGCCGCCACCACCCCGCCCGAGCAAGGCAACACAGCGTCCGCATCGCGAGCCACCAGGGGTTGGATCGCAAAGCGAAGCCAAAGATCTGTGCGACCGCCAAGCGGTCGTGTGAATTGGACGCGATGGGGAACAGAGGGTTTTCTGGGGCGGCGAATGCCGCCAGGGGCAGGTGCAAAACATCGCGCACGCCTTGATCCTGATGGGTGACTGGTGCGCTGTGGCGCAGCCAGATTTCGAGAACCAAGTACGCCGGAGGTTGCAGGCAAGGGTTTGTAGTAAAAGAAAAGGCGGGGGCGACCGCAGAGTATTATTCGCCCCTATTGACAGGGGAGGCTAATGGGTGACCCCGTCATTCGCTTGGAGTCATTCTTTCCCCGAGTTAAATTGCCCCCCCCCAGTGCTATAGGCTTAATCGGTAGGTGTCGTCGTTCTTATATGTTCTAGAATTGCTTCCCCAAAACGCTTTGCCATGAGCGGAGGCACTGCATTTCCAATTTGGCGAGCTCTTGAGTTGAGATTACCTTTAAAGGTGTAGCGTCTCGGAAAAGTCTGTAAGCAAGCTGCCTCGCGAATGGTTATGGCGCGGTTTTGATCTGGGTGGCCGAAGCGACCGTTGGAGTAACTAATGCAACGCGTAGTTAAACCCGCCGCTGGTTTGTTCCAGGCTAGCCTGCCGTAAACATCGGTGTGACCGTTGTGATTACGGTGACAGTCGAGCCAAAATTGTTTTGGCCAGCTGTCTCTGCCGCCGCCTTGCGGTGTTAATGAGATTCTTTTTAGGTTCATCGCAGACAGCGATGCAGCTTGGTGATCTGGATCGGAAGGATGTGTCTCACCTGCTTTGAGTTCGGGTAGGTTACCAATCCAATCTTGTACTGTTGAAAATGCAACTTTGTCTAAACCATGAGTAGGTTCTGGTAGCTTGATGCCTGGGACTCGGCTGGCTAACAATACCAGTCGTTCGCGGGTCTGCGGTACCCCAAACCAGAGTGCTGGCAATACATCAATTTTGTAGCTATAACCTAGTTCGTTTAACAGGTTCGTGAAGCCCTGCAATGGCCCATCATTACCTTTTATGCGCTGCATGCCAGGAACATTTTCAATGAATATGTAATCAGGTATCCATGCTCGAACAAATCTGCCAAATTCTGTTAAGAGTTCACGTCTAGGATCGTTAATACTCTTTTGAAGATTTTGTTTGGAAAATGGTTGGCATGGTGCACATCCACAAAACAAGATAGGACTATTCCGTTCTCTTAATAAGTGGGCTAACGCATCTGTGTGAAGTAATCGTATATCCGACTCAATGAATTCAGCTTCTGGGAAGTTGGTCGCGTAAGTGCGGGCCGAGTCTGGGTCAATATCTAGGCCCATGGCTATTTCCATGCCGGCCTGTTGGAAGCCACAGCTAGTGCCACCGCACCCAGAAAAAAAATCAAATACCTTAACCATACTATTTGTTGTGCAATGAAATCGCGGCCAATAGTCGATCTCTTAATCTGACTAATTCTGGATGATCGCCTGGAATTGTTGCAAGCTTTCTACGTTGCGTAGACAAAATATCCTTTGCGTCCACTTTCTCATGATCAGCAAGACCAAGTTCTTTTTGGGTGAGCATTTTAAATCGCTCCTTGTAGTTAGCATGGCCTTCTACGCTGGTGGTAAGAGTGTTTTTCTCCATATTTTCCCAAACAAATGTTTCTGGGATACTTGTACCAGGCAGGTAAGAAACATTCAGCTTTGACCAACGCAAAAAATCTCTTTGCATTTTAATTAGTTGCGCGACGTTGGTGCCGCCATCGCCACCATCAACCTTGAAGTTGATATTAACACCTGTAATTTCAAAAATGAGTTGTTTTAAAGAAGCCTCGTCTGTCTTGGGGATAGAGTCTGGATCAGGGATTTCAACCTTAAGTTTTTTGTCACCGTCAAACAGAACAAGTATGTCGGTTCGATTTTCGGCGGAATACACGGGAACATAATGTCCCCATAATGTTTGCGAGCCAGCAGGGAAAAATAGGATTTCAAACATATTTGATATCGCGTCACCTGTCAGCCGAACTGCGCGCAATACAATTTCTCGCGCCAACGCATCTTCGACGAGCACAGTGATTTTGCCTTTAACAGGCTCGCCAATATGGAAGAAAGCCTCTTCTGGTAGTGCCTTTTGGCTAGGGACGCCAATTTTTCCATCTGGACCAAGCACAAATACTTTGATGGCATCTTGTGGTAAGTGTCTAACAATAGCAGGTGAGTGTGTGGATATCACAATTTGATGCTTTTTAAATTTCACCATTGTTGCCAAAAATTCCATCAGGCGCTCTTGAGCGCCTGGGTGCAAAGATACCTCTGGTTCATCAAGCAGAATCAGTGAACTTTCCGGTGATGACATAACACCTACTACCAAACGGACAACTGCGAATTCGCCGCTTCCGGCAAAAGCTTCGGAATAATTTAGGTCTGCAGTCTTCATGAGTGCGGTGTAGGCGTCACAATTGAAAAATGTATGGCGGATTAATGAGATTTCGGCGTAGCTTCTGCCAAGAATAGTCGAAATTGCTAACAACTCATCGGCCGAAAGAAGCCGATTTTCTTTTGCTACGATGCGTTCCCCATAGTACAGAAACGATGAGGACTTGCTTTGAATGGCGTACTGTAGATGGTGCGAACGAGATCGAATAAATTCTTTTTTGCTTTTTACAGAGTTTTGTTTGTTTCGGAGTTCACCATGGTAAAACAATTTGTCATATGCACTTAGATCTGCTCGAAAATCCAAATAGACTACGTTTTTTTCAATCGTGTTCCACCGGGTTTTGCTTCGTCCTTGTGGAGTAATGCCTTCAGGGAGGGGCGGCATTTCTTCCATTTCGTATTTTAAAACCGGGCGAGATGGCTCCCAGTAGTCTGGATCGTTTTCTTTATGTATTCTTGTTTTCAGCACCTCAACTGTTTTTTCTGCATGTACATTCCAATAGCCATAGATAAAGCAATTGCGCTCATCACCGGTTTCCTTAATTGGGTCAATGCTTGTTGAAAACCAATAGTTTCCGAGATTATTTTGGCCAGGCGAGCCAAATAGCGCCCTAATTACTGAGCTCTTGTTTGTTCCATTCTGGCCAACGAATGCAGTTATTGGGTAAGTGAAATCGACGCGGGTATTTGGAGTCAGGTTTTTGTATCGGGGAAAGCGAATATGCCTAATGTAAGGCTCCAATTTTTTGCCGATTAAGAGAGCGCGCAATTTTACTTCTTCAGAGCTATATGTCATTGTGAAAGTCTATTACGAAATAGATATTTGAACGCAAGTAAAGCGGGTCAGGAATAATTGGGGACACCCCGGTTTCTTTGCAGCCATCATTTCACCCCCACCCCCAACCAAGCATCCGAAGTCAGCGGCCCCTTCAGCGTAGGCAGAGTCTCTTCCAGCCAAGCCAGCGCAAGCTTTTCCTTCTCGCGCCACAACTCTTCGCCCAGACCCTTCTTCATCATCTGTATCGGTGCGCTGCCCCTGACCATGTTGTCCCAGAATTCGGCGGTGCTGCCGACGGGAAAGGCTTTGGTGACGCTGCGTATCTCGACGGTGCGGAACCCGGCTTCTTCCATTTCCTGTTTGAAGCGTTCGGGGTTTTCCAGTGTGGTGACGGAGCGTTGCGGTTGCGGCAGGTCGGGCTTGATGGCGCGCAGTGCGCCGAACATGGTCTGCATGGCGGGCGATTGGTCCACGGGTGCCCAACTGGTGATGGCGATGCTGCCGCCGGGTTTGAGCGTGCGGTGGATTTCGGCGAAGCCTTTTTGCCTGTCGGGGAAGAACATGAGGCC
>JAHJNJ010000041.1 GCA_018820925.1 Gammaproteobacteria bacterium
GACAACAATGCAACCCAGGCCGTTGTGCCACGCGCGCAACTTGCGCCGGCTGCCGCTGCGATTCGGCACACGACGGCGGCACCCGCACGCAAAGCGATCGCGCCCCCAAAGACGGCCGGCGGCAAATCCGCTTCAGTTGCGCGGCCGAAACCCAAGTCCGGCGAGGATGGCGAATGGCAGGAGTTTTAGGGGTGCAGTGTGTTTGGTTGAGAATCATTAAGGCGGGTGGGCATATTGGGTGTGCCTGAATCTGATTTTCTGAATTTGATAATGATTCCATGAGCACAAATCAGTTATCCAGCAATGCTATTGGCCAGGATCGCGAGTTCGTTTTTACCGAACGTGATTTCGAACGTGTGCGGAAAATGATTTATGCACGGGCGGGAATTTCGCTTAATAAAACCAAGCAGGATATGGTGTATAGCCGTTTGGCGAGGCGCTTGCGAGCCACCGGAATCAACGATTTCAAGGATTATCTGGCGCTGCTGGAGGGCGATAATGAGAATGAGTGGGAAGCCTTTGTTAATTCCCTGACCACCAATCTGACCTCATTTTTTCGCGAACCGCACCATTTTCCGTTGTTGGCAGAGCATGCATTGGAACATTCCAGACATCACCACATTCAACTCTGGTGTTCAGCCGCTTCCACGGGAGAAGAACCCTATTCGATGGCGATGACGTTGGTGGACGCTTTCGGCAGTTTTGCCCCGCCTGTTTCCATTATCGCCAGTGATGTCGATACCAACGTGCTTGCCAAGGCCGAGTCGGGTATCTACACAGCAGATCGTGTCGAAAAGCTCTCCACGGACATGTTGAAGCGCTTCTTCCTCAAGGGTACGGGCAAACAGGCCGGGTTGGTCAAGGTCAGGCCGGAGTTGCAGGCACTGATTACTTTCAGGCAGATCAATCTGCTTGAAAATGACTGGCCGATACGCGGGCCGCTGGATGCAATCTTTTGCCGCAACGTGATGATCTATTTTGACAAGGAAACCCAGCTCAAAATACTGGAGCGATTTGCGCCTTTGCTGCAACCGGATGGATTATTGTTCGCAGGCCATTCAGAAAGCTTTCATAATGCGGGGCATGTGTTCAGTTTGCGCGGCAAGACGGTTTATGAACTGGCAAAGAAATAGCAGTACCGCAGACAGGCGGCTTTTGGCCTGTTCATTATGATGGATGCCTGCCGGGAGGATGAATAGTCATGGCCGACCATCGGTACGAAGAGTATCTGGCGCCGAATCTGTATTTTGATCCGGAACACAATACCGAAACGGCCAAGATATTGCCCGGAGAATATTATGTGACTGCGCGCGACATGATGATCGTGACCGTACTCGGATCTTGTGTCTGCGCTTGCATACGCGACAAAGTGAGCGGTATAGGCGGAATGAACCATTTTATGCTGCCCGACAGCGGACGGGACCAGAGCGACCTTCTGGGAGAATCTGCGCGTTACGGCACATATGCCATGGAAATACTGATCAACGAGTTGCTGAAAATGGGTGCGAAACGCAGTAATTTTGAAGCCAAAGTGTTTGGCGGCGGTGCGGTGCTGCGCGGGTTTACCGTTGGCAATGTTGGGGAACGTAATGCAGAATTCGTTTTGCGTTATCTTAAAACGGAAAAAATCAACATCGCTGCGCAGGATCTGCTCGATATATATCCGCGCAAAGTATATTTCTTTCCGCAAAATGGTCTGGTGCGAGTCAAGAAATTGAAAACAGTCCATAACGACACGATCGTCAACCGCGAGAGCGAATACAAATCGCGGCTGCAATTCGGCAAGATGGAAGGCGATGTCGAATTATTCGATTGATTTGCGGATGCTGTCCAATTGCCACATAGATATTCATTATGAATAGCAACAAAATAAAAGTATTGGTGGTCGACGATTCAGCGCTGATACGCAGTGTCATGAAAGAGATCATCAATCGCGAAAAGGACATGGAGTGCGTGGGCGCCGCGCCGGATCCTTTGGTGGCACGCGAAATGATCAAGGCGCTGAATCCGGATGTGCTGACGCTGGACGTGGAAATGCCCAAGATGGACGGACTGGATTTTCTGGAGCGCCTGATGCGCTTGCGTCCCATGCCGGTGTTGATGGTATCTACGCTGACAGAACGCGGTTCAGACATTACTTTCCGTGCATTGGCGCTGGGTGCGGTTGATTTTGTTTCCAAGCCAAAGCTGGATATCGCCCGCGGGATGGAAGAATATGCCAGCCAGATTACGGACAAGATTCGCGCGGCGGCGCTGGCGCGGGTACATAAACCCCACTTGGCCACTGCGCTTGATATTGAAAAAAGGTACTCGGCAGACGCCATTTTGCCCAGTCTGGCAGGAAGATATTCCTCGACCGAAAAATTGATCATCATCGGTGCTTCCACGGGCGGGACCGAGGCGATCAAGGAGGTGTTGACCCGGCTGCCGGCCGATGTGCCGGGCATCCTGGTGACCCAGCACATGCCGGAAAACTTTACCAAGTCGTTTGCAGATCGTTTAGACAGCTTGTGCAAGATATCGGTGAAGGAAGCGGAGCATAACGAACGCATTCTGCCGGGACACGCCTACATTGCTCCGGGCCATTCGCACCTGTTGCTCAAACGCAGTGGTGCAAATTACGTGACCGAGCTCAATCAGGGGCCGCCGGTAAACAGGCATCGCCCCTCTGTCGATGTATTATTCCGTTCGGCAGCCAACGTGGCCGGAGCGAACGCGCTGGGCATCATTCTTACGGGCATGGGAAAAGACGGGGCGCAAGGATTGCTGGAAATGAAGCAGGCCGGCTCCCATACCATTGCGCAGGACGAGGAAAGTTGTATTGTTTTTGGCATGCCGAAGGAGGCCATCCAGATGGGAGGGGCCTGTGAGGTCCTGCCGTTACAGGGCATTGCCCGCCATGCGCTGGAGTATCTGGCCACGCATAGCGGCAAAGGTAATCGGGTGTGAATTAAATATCGGGGGTGTTATGTCACTGGAAACGCAAATCGGGGAAAACGTTGCGCGCATCATCATGAATGGCAGATTCGACTTCCAGATACACAAGGAATTCAAGGAAGCCTATACCAGACTCTTTGAGAATGCTGCTGTACGGCATATCGAAATTGAAATGAGCAGACTCGATTATCTGGACAGCTCAGCCTTGGGAATGTTGATGCTGTTGAATGAACGGGCGAAGGTGGCCAACAAGACCATCTCTCTCGTGAACCCTTCCGGAGTGGTAGGTCAGGTATTGGAGGTGGCCAATTTCAATCGCCTGTTTGACATCACAAAGACAATTTGAATACTCCATGCAGTTTTCTCCCCGCCACCATGTTGGGTAAATAGAGTTATGTCAGCATGGTGGAGAAATTTGCCGCTGCATATCAAACTGCATCTGCCGATACAGCTTGTATTGCTCTTGTTGCTGCCGGCAGCGCACCTGTGGGTCATGAGCAGGTTCGAGTCCAATATGCTGGAAGATGTCCGGCTCAAGGCCCAGGACAGCGCCACGCAGTCCATGCTTGCGCTCAATTCAATGATGCTTACCGGCGCCATCAGCAATCAGAAGGAGCGTATCGTTTTCTTCAACAGGATGTCGGAACAGAAGAACATGGAAGATTTCCATCTGGCGCGCACCAGCGCGGTGCAAAACCAGTATGGTTACGGGCTGGAGGAGGAACAACAAAACGATGAGCTGGATCGGCTGGCTGCTGAAACCGGGAAAGTACAGACGATCTTTTCCCGCCACGGGCAGCATACCCTGCGTATGGTGGTTCCCTACGCGGCCAGTAAAAAGCTATACGGGGTCAATTGCCTGCAGTGCCATCACGTTCCGGAAGGGACGGTACTCGGTACCATCAGCCTGAAGATCAACCTCGAATCGGAATACACCAAGATGCAGCAGCTTAGTTCCGTGCTGCTGGCAGGGCAGGTTTTCCTTCAATTGTTGCTGTTTTTCCTGATTGGCTGGTTGATTCGCAGCATCACCAAATCCGTGGTGTATCTGGAAAATGCCATGCTGCATATCAAAAAGGAAGCGGATTTTTCAAAACGCGTTGATGTTTTCGGCAATGATGAAATCGGGCAGATTGCACAAGTATTCAACGGATTTGTTGCCTATATCGAAGACCTGCATTTACGGCTTGCCGAAAAGATATCGGCGCTTGAAAAATACCACGATCAAACCGAGCAGGACCTGCGCATAGGCAGCGATATCATGGTGCGCATTACGGACGCGCAAAGCACCCTTGATCCGGCGGTCAGGTCGCAGATCAAACCGGCGGCGCTGTACAGTGGCGACATCATTCTGGTTTCGCGAACCCCGACTGGAACCCTGCATATCATGCTGGCGGATGCGGTGGGGCATGGTTTGGTTGCCGCGATGAATTTGCTGCCGTTAAGTCAGATTTTCAATGCGATGACGAAGAAAGGTTTTTCACTTTCGCTTATTGCTGCCGAATTGAATTCAAAAATTCACAAGCTTATGCCGATCGACCGCTTTATCGGTGCGGCACTGGTTTCCGTTGACTTTCGCCACCGCATTGTCGAAGTCTGGAATGGCGGAGTACCCGCGCCGCTATTGGTTAACGGTGATGGAACCATCCTGCACGAATGGCGATCCTGCAACTTGCCATTGGGGATACTGGGCGAAGAGGAGTTCTCGTCTGATGTCGAGGTTTTTCGCTACGAAAACGACTGCCAGCTATTTTTGTTTTCCGATGGATTGCTGGAAGCCGAATCCTGCGAGGGCGTGCAATTCGGAAGTGAACGCATCGTGCAATTGCTCAACAGCACAGAGCCGGACCGCCGCTTCGATGTGTTGATGGAGTTGTTGAATCATCATCTGTGCGGTCGTCCGGCGCACGATGATGTTTCCCTTGCGATGGTCAATATCGCTGTTGAACGTGACCCGGAAATACGCCTGCAGTCCGGCGAATCTTCCGGTGACAATGCGGCTGCGCGCAGCAATTGGCAGATATCGATCAGCCTGGGAAAAGATGAGCTGAAGTATCTGGATGCTGTTTCACTGCTGACACAAATCATCAGCAAGATTTCCACCACGGTCGAGCACTCTTCACGTCTGTATGTGATTTTGAACGAACTGTTCAATAACGCGCTGGATCATGGCATTCTGCAAATGGATTCGACGATCAAGCACGGGCCTGATGGATTTGAGAAATACCTGCAATTGCGCGAGGAAAAATTGCGCGCGCTGACTGCGGGGTCGATCTCGATCGAGATCGGGAGCGAGATGATCGAAGGCCATCATGGCGTCAGAATTCACCTGGTCGACAGCGGTAATGGATTTGATTATTCCGCCTTTCAGAACACATCTCACGATGACATTGCACAAGGTCAGTACGGCAGAGGACTTGCCTTGGCCAGAAGCATGGTGCGCAAGCTTGTGTTTTCAGGGAAGGGAAATGAGGTTATTGCCTATTATGTTTGCGATTAGATTAACGGAGTCAAGCTGCACATCTTATCGAAGTCTGTTCGCTTGATGCCTCATCCTGCTGCCGAACCGGCAGAGAAATGCCGAGAGTTGTGCTTTTGCCGCTTCCCGATTCGAGTGGAGATGGTGCCGTATCAACGCGCCCCGGGTTGCGGCATCAGCGCCAGCGTGAACACGCCCGGTCTGATTTCCGGCCCGATGTGGTGCAGCAATTCGTTCAGTTCCACTGCGGCCGTGCCGGGCGCTGCTTGTGCGGTGCCGGTGAAGCGCATGCCGTTGGTGGTGTCGAAACTGCCTTTGCCGTCCAACTGCAGCTTGCCGGATAGCGTGGAGAGTTGCGCATCCAGCACCGTGCCGTTGCCTTGCAGCACAATGCGGTAGTCGCCCAGCGGGCGTATCGGGGAAAGGGCGGAGGCGGCGTGCAGCCAGTCCACGTCGATCTGGCCGTCCATGCCACCGGCACTCAGCGTCAAATGATCGCTGCGGGCTTCGAACGATCCCTGCAGTTGGTAAGGGCCGAGTTGCGGTGCGGCGACCGAGATGATGGAGGCGGGCAGGGTGAGATGCAGTTTGTCGACGTTGATGCGTCCGGCGAGGGGGATGTAGCGCACGGTCATGGGCGCGGCTTCGCCTGCCTGCACTTGGAACGCCGCATTGAATACTTTGAGGTGCCAGCGGTAGCTGCCCAGCGTCTGGTAACCGGATTTTTGCCGCAACAGCGCGACACCTGAGCCCTGCCACAAGCTGCCCTTTGTCTGTGCCAGCGTCAGCATGCCGCCGGAGGCGCGTTCGAGTACAGCGCCCATTAACGCTGCGGGGGCAAAAGCAACCAGGCCGGTGACAAATATGGCGGCGAACAACAATGCCAGCAGCACGCGGCGCATTGTCACTGGTCCGCCCCGTTGGTCAGCGTTGCCTGCAACTTGACCATGCCGGCTTCGGGCGAGGCGACCAGCATGGCCGCCGCCACGCGAATATGTTGCGTGGTTTCCAGCGTGCGTTGCCATTGCAGCCATTGCGCGAAGCCGATGTTCTCGGCGCTGATGCGCACGCTGTTCAGTTCGCCCGGCACGACCAGCAGCGGCAGGTTGGCTTCACTCGCCGATTTTTCCACGGCAGCCCGCAATGCATCGCTGTCCAGCACGGCGAGCTGCGCTTTTTGCCGCAGCGACTGCGCCTGTCCGGCCAGCGACTGCATCTGGTCGGCTTGCGCGCGCAAGTGCGGCAAGGCGGCCTGCAGTTTGGGCAGCGCCTGATGCACCGGTTGCCATAGCAGCCCGTACATCAACAGCGGCAGCAATATCCAAGAGCCGCGCTGGATGGTTTTTTGCTCGGTGGCGCTCAGCGTATCCCAGTGTTGAACCTTCAGTCGGGCGATTGTTTTTTTCATTTCACCCCTCCCGCCGAAACGCGCAACTGGAAATTCACGGTATCGCCCGACTCATGCTTGTCCACCACCTGCGCCGACAGCCCCGTTTCCGCGATGCGTTGCAATAGTGTGTCCAGCGCAGAAGCGCTGAGCGTCATCTCGATATCCAGTTTGCCGTCGCCATAGCGCAGCGTGCGCAACGTGCTGCCGGGAGCGGCACTGAATGCCCCGGAGAATTTTTCCAGCAACGGTAAAAAATCCGTGTCGTCGCTGACGCCCGCCGCATGGCGCAGACGCGCGATGTTGCGCCGCATTTGCAACGGCGCGTCGACGATGGCGGCATCCGCGCCGAACGTCTCCTTGAATGTCTCCGTCATGCCTTTCGCCAACTGGCGCTTTTCATGCGCCAGCACTGCCCATTCCAGATTGCCGATCACCACCTCCACGCCGAACAGCAGCAGCGCCGCCATCAGGGCCGGACGCAGCCAGGGCAAGTATTCGCGGAAACGCGGCGGCGGGGCGAACTTGCCCCACAGCAAGTTGGGTGCTTCGGCGGGGATGTGTGCCTTGCGCCAATCGAAACTCTGTTTCTCGAAAATGACCGGCACCTTGATGCCCCAGTCCGGCGCCTGGATCTCGCTGCCGAGCGCGAACAGGCGCAACGCGGCAGGCGGGTCGCTGTGCAGGCGCAACTGCAGGCCGAGCGGTGCGCGCGCATCGTCGCCGCTATCCAGCGCGCCGCCCATGCTGTGCGCCGTCGCCAGAAAACCCTGTGCGCCATCCCATGCCATGCTCCATTCGCTGCCGCGTGTCGGCAGCAGACAGAACTCGGGCACGACGCGGCGCACGCGCACTTTGGCCGCGCTGCACGCGTCGAGGAAGCGCGTCAGCCAATGCTTGTTCAGCGTGTAGAGCACGGTGCGTCCGTCGGGCAGCTTCGCGCCGGTGGTGACGTGCGCTTCGCCTGCCTCGTCGATCAGCGCGTCTTCCAGCGCAAAAGGCAATGCGGTTTCCAGCTTGCTGCGTTTGATCTTGGGCAGCACGGCGGTGGTCGCCAGCACGCGGTCGGCAGAGACGATCACGGTCGCGTCGTCGCTCTGCGGCAGCGCGGCCAGGTTGCCGGTGCCGGATTCGCGCACATTGCCGTTGTCGTCGAGCAATGCCCAGGCGCAGGGCGTTGCGGCGTCCTGCCAGTGTGCGGTGAGGTAGATGCGCAGATTCATTGCAGACTCTTCCTGGCTTGTGTCGCCCACATGCCGCTGCGGTGCAGAAGGGCGTGCACCGCCGAAGCGCCGTCGCCCTGGGTGGCGTATCCGGTCACCATGAAATATTGGCTGCTTACGCTGATGTTCATCGTGCTGTCCTGTTTTGCGCTCTTGGGCAGTTTTTGTAAAAATTCCGCCGTGGTCTTGAACGGATTCGATTTGATCTGTGTCGCTTGTTGCCGCGCATCCTGCAGCGTCAAGCCCGGCAATATTGCCATCAGGACTTCCGGCGGCGCGAAGTTCACATTCACCGCCGTGTTCGATTCCGGCAACACACTCACAAACGGCTGCAGGCGCTTGATGATGCTGGCATCGAATCCTTTTACCCACGCCAGTTCGCCGATGTCGGAGAGCGGGCGGTTGGCGCAGCGGTAGGGTTTGGCGAGGTTCAGGTAATACTCGTCCTCCGCGCCGTTTTCCGAAACCTCGCTATCCGTATCCATCCAGTCTACCAGCGCGCCGCCGATCTCCTGCGGCAAACCCAGCGCCGTGAGCAGGCGCTGGACGCGCGCCAGGTCGACCGTGCTCACCTTGCCGTTGCGCACCAGGTTGTTCAAATTGAACAAACCCTGCTGGTCATAAATCGTGCCCTGTACCTCGCCGCCTTCGACCGGAATGGCGGGCAATTGCATCGCCCACATTTCCTTGCCGTGATCGAAATCGTTCACCGACCTGTCGTCCGCCAGCACCGCGCGCGCCCAGTCGATCCCGGCTTCGGCGATGCGCCGCGCCTGCGCCCGGTCACGCCCGTTCTCCACCGCACGCTGCCAGAAACCCTGCTGCTGCGCCATGAACGCGGCGATGGTTGTCGCCATGGCCACGATCAGCAGCACCATTACCAGGGCAACGCCGCGTTGTGTCCGCGTCTTCATTGCAGCGAAAAAAACCGGGTCAATTTCTCGCCGCTCTGCAGTACCAGTTCCACTTCCACTCCCTTGGGCAACGCGACATCGGCAACCAGAGGCGGCCACTGCTTTTCCCAGGTCATGCGGCTGTTCAGGTAGCGCAGGTTGAATTCGCTCACGCCTTCCAGCAGCGTATCCACCGCCGGCGCATTGTACGGGGCGCTGTCCAGCGCAGTCCAGCGCAACAATTCCAGTTTGTCCCGGCGCAGGCGATAACCGATGCGCTGCGGCGGCAGCGGTGAGCCGTCGGCATCGAAACCGCCGTTGCACGTGAAAGCCAGTTGCGCATCCTCCAGATTTTCGGTCGCGGATGGCGTACCAACCCAGGCCGGCGCTTCTGCACCGTTCGCCGTGCGCACGGGACGCTGCAACACCTGCGCCGTCTCGCCATCCAGCCGCGCAAAGAAGCGCTCCAGCGCCTGCCACTTGCGCGTTTCCTGGTCGATGTGCGCGCGCGTCTGCGTGACAGCATTCAATCCGCGGTAGGCGGTGATCGCCAATATCGCAAACACGAACAGGGCGACGAGCAGCTCGATGAGGGTGAAGCCCTTGATCGTATTTTTCTTCATCGCGGAAATTGCACCAGATACCCCGTCAACTCCCGCAGCGAATGCGTCTTGTCGTCCGGCGCATACACATCGACGATGATGCGGCGCATGGTGGGGTTGGGGGTGGCGATGATTTCTTCCCGCCACGGGTAGGTTTGCCCGGCCTGTTCCTCTTCACCTGTCTGGATACCGGGCGCGGGATAATCGCCACGCGCCTGGTGCGTGGCCAAGCGGTTTTGTGCCACCCAGTCGGCAATGACGTGGGTGCGCAGTGCATCGACATGCCGGATGCCGGAACTGGCGGTGCGCGATACGGCGGCCATGGTGATGGCGAGGATGAACAGGGCGACGAGGACCTCGATGAGGGTAAAACCGGCTTGGGTTTTTCGCCCTCCCCCTGCCAGGGGGAAGGAACGATTTATGTTTTCTATCGTCATGGCGTCTTCCCCTCCACCACTTCCACCTTGCCCAGCCCGTTGCCGGCAATGTCGGACGTCAAGTCTCCACTGAGCAGCATCACCCGAAAATCTTTCGCCGACAGTTCGGGGCTGAGCACGACCAGCGCGCCGGGTTCGATGCGGCGTCCGTTGAAGCTGACTTCGCCGATGCGCACGTCATCCGGCAGGTTGCGCGGGTGCAGCAGGTTGTCGCGTTCGATGCGCACCCATTCGCCTTCCCGGGTGCGGTTCCAGAAGCGGTAGCTGTTGCCGGTGCCGGACCAGGCCAGCGGTTGTCCGCCCGCCTGCGAACTCATCGCACCGTTTTCCATGAGGAAGGCGAGGCGTTGCGATTCTTCGCGCAATACGGACTGCGCGTTCGGCATCAGGTTCAGCGTCGCCACGGAGAGCATGATGCTGGCGACCACCAGCACCACCAGCATTTCCAGGAGGGTGAAGCCGCGCTCAAGGTTGTTATCCAAACCAATAATCCGTTCCTGTTGCGCTTGTCGGAAGATGAACGCGCTTTCGGGCTTCGACAAGCTCAGCCCGAACGGACCAGTTTTCATTGGTTGTTTCAGTCCTGCCACGACCCGATGTCGGCATCGCTGCCTTCACCGCCGCCGGCCTTGTCCGCGCCGAAACTGAACACGTCGATCGTGCCATGCACGCCGGGCTGCAGGTATTGGTAGGGCGTGCCCCACGGGTCTTTCGGCACGCGATCCAGATAGCCCTCGCTTTTCCAGTTGGCCGGAACGGGGGCGCTGGTGGGTTTGCGCACGAGCGCCGCCAACCCCTGCTCGGTGGTGGGGTAGCGCTGGTTGTCCAGCTTGTAAAGGTTGAGCGCCTGGGTGATGGTGGCAATGTCCGATTTGGCGGCAGTGATGCGCGCCTCGTCCGGACGGCTCATCACCTTGGGCACGATCAGCGCGGCCAGTACGCCGATGATGAGGATGACGACCATCAATTCGATCAGGGTGAAGCCCCTGCTGTGCTGCAGTTTGTTGCGGGATTTCATTATCGTTCGTCCTTGTGATGAAGAATGCGCAGAGTTTAGCAAATCTGCCTTTGGAAGATGCAAAACATACTGTCCGCGTTTGCGGCGCTTTGACAAGAGCCTGCATTGAGCAGGCGCTAATGCGCCATTGCAGGCCTTGACGTGCGCGCTTGGGCAATCAGGAAAATCAGGGAGGACTATAGCCGTCGGTGAGTGTGTTGAGGAATGCCACCACCTGATCGATCTCGGCGTCCGTCAGGGCTGGCGCGTCACCGGGACGGCGGTCGTAGGGCGGTTCGTTGATGTTGACGTTGATTTTGTACTGATCGGGCAGGTCGTCGAATTTGAGCGCATTGCCGTTGCCGTCCAGCGGATACCAGAGCTCGGGATCGATGTCGCGGGTGACGTAGAATTTGACGACATCGCGCAGGTTCGAGAATTTTCCGTTGTGGAAATAGGGTGCCGTGATGGCGACGTTGCGCAACGTCGGCACCCTGAATTTGCCGCACAAGGTGGGTGAACTGAAGTCGGTGCGAACGGGGCCGCATAACCCCAGATCGTAATAGTCCGGGTCGGCATTGGCGGGTATAGCCGTATTGCGCGGCACGCCCAGCGCATCGTAGGTGAAATCCGTGAACAGCGGCGGCGTGGCCGAACTCGGCGCGATACTGGGATGGCAGGCGGCGCAATTGCCCTTGTCGCGCGCATTGAACAGGATGAGTCCCTGCTGTTCGTCGCTGCTCAACTGCACCCTGCCCTTGAGCCAATAATCGAACTTGGAGGTGAAGGGCGCAAAGCGGCTATCCGTTTTTTCGAATTCGGCGACCGTGGCGGTGATCTTGTTATAGGCATCGGCGATGTTGTCGAAGACGTTGTTGCCCCACGCGCGTTTGAAGTCGTCGGCATATGCCGAGCTTTTGACTTTGTCGACATAGCTGGCCATATCCGGGTTGTGCATTTCCACCGCACTCAAGGGCGGCCCTCCCGCCTGGTCGGCCAGCGTGGCAGCCCGTCCGTCGTGGAACAGCCCGCCGTACGGCCCTTCTTCGGCAAAACCGAAGGCGGGCGTCAGGACATGATAGGCAATGGACGGGGCATTGCGTCCGCCGAACTGGCCGGGAATCACGCCCTCGGATACGCCCATGCTGATCGCCAGCGCACGCGGATCGGTGAAGGCGCGTTCCGGGTCGTGGCAAGTGGCGCACGACATGCCCGCCGGTTCGGACAAACTGGTGTCGAAAAATATCTTCTCCCCGACTGCCGCCCTGGACACGGCTTGCGTTCCGGCGGACGGACTGGCCTCGCTGCCGCCGCCGCATGCCGTTAACAGCGCACATAAAACAGTGATCGAAACCGGCACGACAAGTTGTCTGGTCGTGGCCGCAAAAGTATTCATTGAGCGCATTGGGGCTCCTTACATTGCCGAGAGTAATCTGAAGGCATGTTGCCGGAGTGGTATTGCAGATTCATTAAACCCGCAAAGTTCATTAGGGACTACAACATCCCCTCCCCCTTGCAGGGGGAGGGTTAGGGAGGGGGTAGAAACGTGTCAGCTCACTGACTCTACCCCCATCCTAGCCTTCCCCCTGCAAGGGGGAAGGGACTGTTAGGCTCTAATGGATAATTGGGGTTAACCCCACAAAGAAAATTCCCCGGCCGCTTGTGGCGACCGGGGAATTCGGAGAACGACTGCTGCGAACGTCGTTTAATGCATGGCAGGCAGGCCGCCGAGATAGCCGACTTCCGCCTTGTTGACGTCGATCAGCGGCTTGATGCGGTTATAGAGGGTTGGATCACCGATCGGATCGCCGGCATGCTGGTAGTTGCTCATGATGTAGGCGTGGCCGTTCATGTTGTCCACGACTTGCAGGCCGGTGGATTCCGCACCCATCGGCAGCGACAGGATGCGCACCAGGCTGCCGGTGTCAACGTGGTAGGCCCACAGGTAGTTGTTGACGTGGTTGCCGGAGTCCTCGCCGATGAACAGCACGCGCATGCGTTCGGAAAACGACAGATTGTCCGGGCTGGCGATACCGTTCAGGTCGGATTTGTTGCCGTCGGCATCCGCGGTGATGTCTGTACCAACCACGATTGCCTTCATCGAGACCGGCACGAAATCGCTGTCGATTGCGGCGCCGAGGGAATCACCCTGGTTCGGTTTGAGCGACAACTCATAAACCGCGCCGGACAGGTTTTTCTTGAGACGGATGTGGTTGGCCGGATCGGCTGCCACGTCTTCCATGCCCTTGCTCATGCGCGACATCGCAGTGTAGGCCTTGTTGTCCCTGGCGTTGTAAGCCACGCCCTCGTACTTCTCGAATTCGGTCGATGCGCCCATCATTGCGGCATAGCGGCGGGTTTCGAGGAAGGCGGCCAATGTCGCGACGGGTACACCTGCAAAACTGCCGGATTGCAGTTGCAAGTACTCGACCTTGGCAACTTCATGTCCTGTCTTGATCGCGGTGTATCCGGCGGTGGGGACTGTGGCGGTCAGGAACAGGTCGTTGAAGGTCACGCCCGCGTCGACGGCGGCCTTGATATCGGCGTGGGTCGCGTGGCCCAGCTTGATCCAGGACAGGTTGGCTTCGCCGCCGTCGGTGCCGATGGGCGACATCTGGTTCCATTTTGCCGCATACAGGCTGCCTGCGGACAGGTCGCCGGCAGCGTCGGCCACGAACATGGTGAGGCTGGTGTAGGTGCCGTCGTCGCCCTGGATCGCGGTGCGCGAGTCGCCGAACATCTGCACTTTTTCGCGCGAGAGACGGCCCAGCGTGTACCACTTTTCCACGGTGGAAGTGCCGTTGCCGGCGATGGTCACTTCGGGTACGCGACCATAATTGTAGGGCGATGCAGTTGCGTCGCCGTAGAGGGTGCGGAACGCATTCATGCGCGCGGTGTACTCCATGCCGAGACACGAGCCGCCGCCAAGTGCGGCATAGGTCGCATCGACTTCGCAACGCGCATCCGGCTCATATTCCTCGGAGCCCAGGTGGGTGTTCCAGGGCGAACGGCTGCCGGCGCAGGGAATCCACAGGCCGTTGACGCCGGAGAAATCCACCTGCTTGATCGAGTCGACGGTGAATTTGCCGTCTGTGCCGTTCTGCGCGAGTTTGGCCACGGTCATCAGCATCGGGATTTTTCCGTAGCCGCTGGCGCCCGTGCTGTCGACGTTTTCATATTCGAAATGGGTGACGAGATACGGCGTGCCGCCGATGTCCATCAGCGAATTGGCGTCCGGCGTTTGCGGGATGTAGGGATTGCCGTTGCCATCGTTCTGGATTACGCCATTCTTGTTGCGCACGACCGCTGCGGCAGAGCCGTCGGCGGTCTTGTCGGTGTCGGTGTTGTTGAACAGATGCGCATACGACAGAGGGAAGTTCTTTACGCTGCCGTCGGCATACGTCACATTCACCGTCGAGGTGGTGTAGGCGATGGCGCGGTTTGCGTCGGACAGGCCACTGATGTCGGTCGGGGTGAAGGTCACCGATTTAACCTTGGCGGGCGCATTCAGCAGGTGCGTGGTGACGTTGGAAAGCGGGGCCGGTGTCAGTCCTGCGCCGGTCAGTGCCGCGTTGGCTGCCGCGAGCGAATCGATGGTGGACGCGGAAGAAAGCAGGGCGGCATTGGCGCTGACGTCGATGTTCGTGGCGGTTGTGGAAGCACCGGCAACCGTCTGGATGACTTGCGCTACAGCCAGCGCCTTCTGGTCGACTTCATCGGTCACACCAGCGATATCCTTGGGGCGCACGAGTTTGTTGCCGTTCTGGTCGCTCAGTGCCGTGCTGGCCATGCTGACGGAACCCAGATTTGCCTGGCCGATCTTGAAGCTGACTGTATCGCCCGCAGCGTAAGTGAATTCGCCGTTGGTCCCGGTCACGCCGGAAGCGCCGCCGCTGGTGGAATAAGTCACACCTTTGACGTAGGAGTCGGACAAAATTCCGGTTAACGCGGTGCTGGAGGGGGTAGAGCTGCCGCTGCCACCGCCGCAGCCCGCCAGGGCCAGGGCCGATGCAACAGCCAGGCAAATTGTTTTCATGCGCATATCCATCTGAAGTCTCCAAGTGTTGAGTGGTAGGGAGACGGCAGACTAATTTGCGAAGATAACAGGCTGATGAAACTAATATTGCTGTACGGTTTGGATTTTGTTGCAGGTTATTTAACCATCTGAATCATCTGGATGACGGGCAGCAAAACAGGCGGCGCAATCAGTGCGAACACGCTCGGGCACGCATTGCAGGAATAATAAAAAAGGCCGGAAGCGCAGTGCGCTTCCGACCTTTCCTTGCAACCCGGCGGCTAGTCGCCGTTGGGGCCGTTGTGGCAATCGTAGCAGTTCATGTTGTGACCTGCGGCGAAGGACTTCTTGTTGATGGTTTTGGCTACCTTGATCTGGCTCAGTGGCGTACCCCGGAAATCGGCGCCGTGGCAGTAGGCGCAGGCAGTCCTGTTGTTCCTGGCCTGGCTCTTGTGCGACGACACCCACTGATCGCCCGTCGTATGCATGCCGTGCGGACCGCCGGTCACCGTGTTCGGCACCGTCACGTGGCATGCCGAGCATTCGGCAACCGTACCGGCATGACCTTGCAGGTCCATGCTCAGGGCGTTGTCCTGGGAATGGGAGCTCGGATACTCGGCATGCGTTGCGCCGTGGCAAGCCTCGCATTGCAGGTTGCCGTGGCTCTTGCTGAAACGGAACAGGCTGACGCCGGTGGCCGGTGTGTTGGCATTGGTGGCAAACGTCGCATCGGTCCAGACTTTCGGCAAGCCGTTGGCGTTGACCCCGACCAGTTCGCGTGTGCCATCGTGGTGGCACGATTGGCAGTTCGGTTCATTGAACCAACCGGCACGTGCGGTGTTGCCGACCTGGGCCATCGTGCCGTGGCAGCTCTGGCAGCTCATCGCCGGATTGCCGCTTGCATCCAGCGCATCGCCCATGGCACCGCGCAGACACTGCGTAACCGAGCCGGGGTGGCACGAGTAGCACGAGCTGCGGTTGGTCGCATCGCCCAGCGCAACCTGCGTGGCGGGATCCTTGACCGTTGCGTGCTTGGTATGCAGTGCATGCGTCAGTGCGCGAACGCCCGCCACGCCCGAGGTTTGCAGCGCGTTGGACAAGTGGCACGCGGCGCAAAGTACCGGCTGGCCCGCCGTCGCGGTTGCCAGGAGACCGGCCGGATTGTAGCCGACCTGCGCCAGGGCATTGGCATACAGCGTCTGGTTTGCCGCATCGGCGAACTTCTTTTCGTCGTGCAGACGCAGGATGTTTTTCTTCCAGTCTTTTTCCGGATCCGGATCATTGATCCATCCCGCGACCGGTCGGGCGGCAATGGCGGCCGCATTTGTGGACGTCGTCGTGCTGTGGCAAGCCTTGCACGTCATCTCGTCGCTGACCGGCAAGACGGTCCTGGCCGTGGCGAGTACCGCGCCCGTCGCACTATCCTTTGCGACCACCTTGATCATCGGATAGAAATTTTTGCGGCCCATGTCGTCTACCGGCATGATCGGTATTCCTTCGGCCACGAAGGCGCCTAGGCCGCTGCTGTACTGCATTGGCGAAGGTGTCGTTCCGGGCGTCCGGTTGCTGACCGTGGGATCGTTCAAGTTCAGACCGTGATCCGGAGCGGGTTGCGCACCGAACAAGGCACTGACGTAGGTCCAGAAGTTCGTCTTGGTCGAACTGATGGTGTTGATCGAGCCGTAGAGCGGATCGGTCTGAGCCACCGTGTTGTCGGCGTAGGACTCGTAAGTCAGCGTCACGCCGGTATTGACCTGCTTGTTCGTGGTCTTGTTGACCAGTTGCGCGTGCAAGTTGTTGTACGGCGGCAGGATGGAAAATACCGAATAGTCCTTGCCGTCAACACAGTGCATACCCAGGTCGTTCCAGGCCAGCAGCGAATAGGAGCCTGAACTGACCGGTGGTGGCGGTGGTGGAGGGGGAGGTGTACCGCCCGCAGTGACGGTGACGATTACTGACTTGCTTTGCCGGCTGTCCCTGACAGTCACCGCCGCGCTCCCCGCCCTCAGACCGGAAACAGTAACGGTGCCGCCGGCGTAACTCGCCGACGCAACCGAGCTATCCGAACTGGAGACGGTCACCGAGCCGGAAGCCCCGGACACCGTGAATGTCCCTCTGGAACCCTGGGTAATGCTGAGCGCGGTAGTCGAAACCGTCAGGTTGCTGGTTGTGGACGTCACCGTGACGCTGATGGTCCGGCTGCTGTTGCGGTCCTTCACCGTTACCGTGGCATTGCCAACCCTGACGCCATTCACTGTAACCACGCCATTGCGATATCTGGCAGTAGCCACAGACGATCTCGATGTGGATACCGATACGCTGCCCGAAGCATTCGAGACGCGGGCGGTACCGGACGAACCTTGCGTGATGAGAAGAGAAGTCGGGCTGACACTCAGGCTGTTTCTTGACGAATTCCGGGAACTGTCGCTTCTGTTGCCGTCGTCGGCCTGGGCGGAAACAGCCAGAAAAAGGGACAGGCAGGCACAAATGAGCCCCCTGAATACTCGAACACTTGACTTGCTTGGCATGGCAACACCCCTTTCGGAAATATTGGTGTGGGAAATATTCCCACCGGCACACTAGCCGTTCACCATCTGCTGGGGCAAGTCTGAAAAAAGGCCTATACCTTCTGGAGATTCAGCCTAGATATTGACCTATATATTTTTATGTGGATTGGAAAAATATTGGTAATTCATGCGCATAGTCAGAAATTAATTTGGGCTACCCACACCTGCAACAGCAATTTATCCGCCCGATTACCCACAAACTAATAATCGCTACTATGTTTCATTAGATGAAAAAGTGGCGAAATTTGTCACAAAACAACAGGAAAAAGAGGAACTACCTCACTTCACCATCTGGTTCATCTGGATGATGGGCAGCAGGATCGCCAGCACGATCAGCAGGACGACCGCGCCCATGAACAGGATCAGCAACGGTTCGAGGATGGAGGTGAGCGCGGTGGTGAAGCCGGAAACTTCCTGCGTCTGCTGTTTTGCGACGCGATCCAGCATGGTGTCGAGACGGCCGCTCTGCTCGCCGCTGGCGATGAGGTGCACCAGCACGGGCGGGAACAGGCCGGAAACGGCCAGCGCGCGGCTCAGTGTCACGCCTTCGCGCACTTTCATGGCGGCATCTTCCAGCGCGCGGCGCATGGGCAGGTTGGTGACCACGCCGCAGGCGGCATTGAGCGCGGTGAGCAGGCCGACGCCGCTGCCGACCAGGATCGACAAGGTGCTGGCCATGCGCGCCGTGTTGCTGCCGCGGATCAGCTTGCCGACGATGGGCAGGCGCAATAGTCTGAGGTGAAACTGGAAGCGAATTGCTTCATTCTGCAGGGCGCGTTGCGCGGCGAAGCCACCGACCACAAAAATCGCAATCAAATAGAGCCAGGTGGCGGAGAGGAAATCGCTGACCAGGATCAGCCCGCGCGTGAGCAATGGCAATGCCTGGCGCGTCTGCTGGAACACTTCCACCACCGACGGCACCACAAAGATCAGCAGGCCGCCGACCACAAGCGTGGCAACGAGGATGACGATGGCGGGGTAGACCATCGCCAGACCGACTTTTTGCTGCAGCGCCTGTTGCGCTTCCGAGTAGCTGGCGAGCTTGTCCATCACCGTGGCGAGTTCGCCGGACGCTTCGCCCGCGTTGATCAGCGCGCGGTGTATTTCGGGAAACGTGGCGCGATGTTTTTCCATGGCGCGCGCCAGCGTGTTGCCGGCCAGCACTTCCGAACGCATCGCGGCGATGACCTGACGCATGGCCGGGTTGTCGCCCTGCTCGATCAACACCGCCAATGCCTGTTCCAGTGGCAGGCCCGCTTCGAGCAGCGTCGCGAGCTGGCGCAGCATGAGACTGACTTCGGACAGCGGGATACGTTTGCGGAACGGCAGGCTGATATCGCGCGAGGCACCTTTTGCGGGTGTGTCGGACAGCGCATTCAGTTCGACCACGAACAACCCGTTCTCGCGCAACTGCGTGCGCGCGAGCCGGGCCGAGTCGGCTTCGATCATGCCGTTGCTGGCTTTGCCTGCTGCGTCTAGCGCGTTGTAGTGGAATGCGGCCATGATTGATATTCAATAATGTAGGGTGCGCTTGCGCACCAAAGTGTCTGGTGCGCAAGCGCACCCTACGTTTTAGAAGCCAAAACAATTAGCCACAGAGAACACAGAGTACACAGAGAAAGTATTTTCCGTCATTCCGGCGCTGGCCGGAATCCAGCTTGTCAAAAACCGGCGCGCTATGCGCGCCACTGGATACCGGCTTGACCGAAGGTCAGTCTATCCTGAGCCTGTCGAAGGGCCGGTATGACGAGGCTTGCAGTGTTCGTTCTGGTTTTCTCTGTGGTCTCTGTGTCCTCTGTGGCAAATGGGTTTTGAATCTCAGTAATGTGTAGGATGGGTTGAGCGTAGCGATACCCATCATTTTTCAACATTGGCGATGGGTATCGCTACGCTCAACCCATCCTACGAGCTAGGACTGATATTTTCCATTCTTTATGTCGTTTACCAAGCCGGCAAGATCGGCAATGGTGCATATCTGCAGATCATCCAAGCGTCTATCACTTTCGTTTGATGGATAAATTTCGACGGCGGTAGAGTTGTCAAAAAATATCTCGATACCATATTTCACAAACGACATGGGGGTCCTTGCCATCCATCCGTTGTCAATCAAATGCTGTACCTTTTCTTCGAAAGGGTCACAGAGTTTAGTCATTTTCGATCAGCTCATTTTGTCGCTCAATCCCGCGTAACCCGAATCACTTCTTCCAGCGAAGTATCCCCCGACACCACCCAGCGCAGCCCATCATCGCGCAAATTCAGCATGCCGCTCTTCATTGCGTAGTCGCGCAGGTGCTGCTCGCTTTCGCGCGAGTGGATCATGCTGCGCAGGTGTTCATCCACTTCCAGCAATTCGTAAATGCCGGTACGTCCGCGGTAGCCGGTCTGGTTGCATTTGGGGCAGCCGACGGGGCGGTAGATCGCATTCGGTTTGCCGAAGCGCGACAGCAGCGCAAGTTCCGCTTCATCCGGCGCATAGGCTTCGCGGCAATCCGGGCATAGGCGGCGCACCAGGCGTTGCGCCAATATGCCGACGATACTGGACGAGAGCAGGAACGGTTCCACGCCCATGTCGGTGAGGCGGGTGACGGCGCTGACGGTGTCGTTGGTGTGCAATGTTGCCAATACCAAATGTCCCGTCAGGCTGGACTGCACGGCGATCTGCGCGGTCTCAAGGTCGCGGATTTCGCCGATCATGATCACGTCCGGGTCCTGGCGCAGGATGGCGCGCAGCGCGCGCGCGAAGCTCATTTCGATGCGCGGGTTGACCTGGGTCTGGCTGATGCCGTCGAGGTCGTATTCCACCGGGTCTTCCACCGTCATCACGTTGGTGGTGGTGGCGTCGATGCACGCCAGTGCCGCATATAAGGTGGTCGTCTTGCCGGAACCGGTGGGGCCGGTGACGAGCACGATGCCGTGCGGTTGTTTGGTGAGGCGCAGCATGGCTTCGAGCGACTTGGCTCCCATGCCGAGTTTGGTGAGGTCGAGGCGTCCTGCTTCCTTGTCCAGCAGGCGCATCACCACGCGCTCGCCGTGCCCGGTGGGCAAGGTCGAAACGCGCACATCGACGGGACGACCCGCGAGGCGCAGCGCGATACGACCATCCTGCGGCAGGCGCTTTTCCGCAATGTCTAGATCGGCCATCACCTTGATGCGCGACACCATCGCGGCATGCAGCGCGCGGTGCGGTTCGGCGATGTCCTTCAGCGTGCCGTCGAGACGGAAGCGCACGACGGAGCGCGTCTCGAACGGTTCGATGTGGACATCGGAAGCGTTGTCGCGCACGGCCTGCGCCAGCAGCGCGTTGATCATGCGGATGACGGGGGCGTCGTTTTCGGATTCGAGCAGGTCGGCGGATTTGGGCAGGTCGTGCAGCAGCATGGATAGGTCCATGTCCTGTTCGGCATCGTCGAGCAGCATGGCGGTGGATTCATCGGCCTGCGAGTAAGCGTCGCTCAGGATGCGTTCGAACTCTTCCGCATCGACCAGCGTGGCATCCACCGGCAACGCGAACTGGCGCATGACTTCGGCGATGGCTTCGGGTTTGGCGTTGCTGCGTACCGCCAGCGCGGCGCGGCCGTTGCAGTCCGTCAGCACCACGCCCTGCGTCTTGGCGAAGGTGTAGGGCAGGCGGCGCGCGGCGCGGCGGTTGATCGCGGTCTGGGTCACGGCTCTTTATTTAAAGGGTCGATACTGGTCGAGGCTGCGGGGGCGCTGGCCGCGTCTGCGGTGGGTGCCGCAGACGGTGCGCTGGCGGCATCGGTGAGCGGAGTTTCTGCAGCAGGCGCCTTGACGGGGGGAACCTTGTCTTCGGTATTCGCCGGCGGCAAGGCCTTGTCCTTGTCGTCGTTGGGCAGGATCAGGTGATCGGGCATGCGTGCGTCCTGGCGCAGTTTGCTCATCTGTTCGTAACGTTCGTCGGTGAGCTTACGATAGCCGTCCGACTGATACATGATGTAGGGGCGGATGAATACCATCAGGTTGGTTTTGGTGTGCTGCCGCGTTTCGTAACGGAACAGGTTGCCGAGCAAGGGGATGTCGCCCAGCAGCGGCGTTTTGCTGGACACATCGTTGACCGAATCCTGGATCAGGCCGCCGAGCACGACGATCTGGTTTTCGTCCACCAGGATGTTGGATTCGATGGAGCGCTTGTTGGTGATGAAGCCCGCCGAGGTGGTGGCCGAAGCGACCACGCTGGACACTTCCTGGTACACCTGCAATTTCACCGTGCCGCCCTGCATGATTTGCGGTTTGATCTTCAGCGTGAGGCCGACGTCCTTGCGCTCGATGGTTTGGAACGGCGATGCGGTGGTGGAGGAGCCGGTCTGCGCATACGATCCGGTGATGAACGGCACGTTCTGGCCGACCACGATCTTGGCTTCCTCGTTGTCCAGTGTCATCAGGTTGGGCGCGGACAGGATGTTGGCGTTGGTGTCGGTCTCCAGCGCGCGCGCCAGCATGCCCAGGTTGAGGATGGTCGTGCCGTCCACCAGCGTGGTCACGCCGTTCACGAGCCCGATGTTCAGGCCTTGTCCGACCGTGGTGATGTCGCCCGAGGCACCGATGATATTGCCGGTCGTGCCGAAATTGGTGCCGCCGATGATATTGCTTCCGCTCTTGTTGATGCCGGTCAGGTTTTGCCACTGCACGCCGAATTCGGCGGCCTTGTCTGCCGTCACTTCGACGATGAGCGCTTCGACGAATACCTGCGGGCGGCGCACGTCCAGTTTTTCGATAACGGAACGGATGTTGTTATAGATGGGTTCGGAGGCGGTGATGATCAGCGCGTTGGATGAGGTGTCGGCCTGGATGATGCCGCCGCCGGAGGGGGCGGAGCTGGCGACCTGACGCACATTGCCCGGTGTGTTCGGTGTGTTTGCCACGGGGGCGGACGTGTCGCCGCTCAGCACCGAACTCAGGGTTTGTGCGAGCTTGGTGGCGTCGGCGTTTTTCAGTTGCACGACATGGATGTTGCCGGGCGTGTTGGCCGCGCTGTCCAGTTTGGCCACCAGTTCCCTGACGCGGGCGACACGGCCGGGATTCCCCGAGCGCAGCAACAGGGCGTTGGTACGACTGTCCGCCAGCAGCACGAAACGCTGGTTGTCGTCGCCGCCGGTTTGCGTGGCCGTGGCTTCCGGCATCAGCTTGTTGATAACGTTGGCGAGATCGACCGCCGAAGCGTGCTGGACGGGAATGAGTATGGGCGCATCGGCACTGGGCTGGTCGATGGAATCGATGAGTTTCTCGATGCGCCTGATGCTGCTGGCGTAATCGGTAATCACCAGCGCGTTGCTGGCCGGATAGGCCACCACCACATTGTTGGGCGCGATCATGGGGCGCACCACATTGACCAGTTGCGAAGCGGATTCGTATTTCAGCACAAACACGCGGGTGACCAGTTTGTCGCCGCGCCCCTGCGCCAGCGAGTCGACGTGCAGCTTGGCATCGGCTTCGGGAATGATCTGGGTCACGCCGTTCGCTTCCACCGCGGCATAGCCCTGCAGGCGCAAGGCGGAGAGCAGGATGTCATAACCCAGCGCGGGCGAGACCGGTGTCGCCGAGACGATGTTGATGGTGCCTTTTACGCGCGGATCGACGAGAAAGTTCTTTTTGGAGATTTGCGAAATGGCGCGGATGACTTCCTGGATATCGGCGTTGACGAAATTCAGCGAGACCAGTTCTTCTTCCTTCTGCTTTTCCGCATGACACGGCGTTGCGATGAGCAGCGCCAGGCTGAATACCAGCAGGGTGCGTCGCATAATGGTGTAAATCAAGGTCTTCCCCTTATCAGTTCGCGCTGCTGCTGTTGCAGCATCCTTTGTTGCTCCGGTGTAAGCTGGTCCAGCAGTTGTCCGCCTGCCGGGGGGACAGTGAAGCCGCGCACCGGGGCCTGCGGCATGCTGTTCGCCGGGGTGATGCCGTCACTTGCCGCAGGTGCCTTGCTCAGGTCGACGCGTTGCCGTACACCGTTGCGCTCCAGAATGACATAGTCGGGCTGCGTCTCGACCAGGCGCACGCCCGGCACAACTTCCCCGCCCAGCCCCACGCCGATCTGCCCGGTATCTGTCATCAGCACGGCAAAGCCGTTCTTGCGGCTCGCAAAGATACCGATGGGCCGGATACCGTTGAGTGAAGCGGACGATTCGGTTGTGTTGACGGTGCCGAATAGCTGCTCGGCCTGCGCCGATTGTGCTGCAACCGTCGTGCCGGGAACGGCATGTTCGGCGGGCGCAAACAGCACCCAGACATGTTTCGCCAGCAGCAATGTCGCCAGCAGGCCGCTCCAAAGCGGCCAGTTCATCCAGAGCCTGGCGGGCGCTGCAAAGACTTTTTTCCCAAAAGACATGCGCTATTCCCATATTTCGGGGGGCGAATATAGCATACCTGTTGTTACGCGGATGCAGGCAGGATGGACTGATCGGGAGGTTCAGGCCCGGGTTTTGGTGAACAGCATGAGGCCGCCGCACAATGCCATCGCCCACACGATAGCCGCGCCCGTCGGCAAGTCGAACCAGACGGACAGCAACAAGCCCAGGGCATAGCCCGCAATGCCGACCGCAAACGCAAAAATGTAACGTCGCTTGGTCCGGCGATGGGTCGCCAGCGCAGGGACGATCAGGCTGGCGAACACGAGGTAAATGCCGACCAGTTGCACCGAGGCGGTGATGGCGAGCGCGAACACGGCATAGAAGCCGAAATTGCCGAGGTGCTGGCGCAAGCCTTTCCAGATCGCGAGCAGCACGGCGGTGAGCAGCGCGGTGGCGATGAGTTGCGTGTTGCTCACCCAGAGTATCTGGCCGACCAGCAAATCCTTGAGATGTTCACCCGCATGCACATCATGGCTCATGAGCAGGATGCCGAGGCTGGCGGAAAGCACAAAAGTCAGGCCGATGGCGGCTTCCTTCACGTCCGGCACGCGCCGCTCTATCCAGGCCAGCAATGCCGCGCCGCACAGCGCGCTGGCCGCCGCGATGAGTTGCACCAGCAACGGCTGTTCGGTGAGATCGAACAATCCCGCGATGACCACGCCGAGGCCCGCGATCTGCGCCACGGCCAAGTCGGCGAAAATCACCCCGCGCTGCAACACGCGCATACCGAACGGGATGTGCGTGGCGAGCACCAGCAGGCCGGCGATGAAGGCGGGGAGCAAAATGTCGAGTTCGATGGTGCTCATGGGGATCCCTATTTTCAATCACGTAGGGTGGGCACGTTTCATGTGCCCACGCGGAAAATATATTGTGATGCCCGCGTGGGCACCAAAAACGTGCCCACCCTACATTATTGCAACCCTGACAGCAGACGTTGAATGGTGTCGTCAAACATCGCAAACAGATCAGTCGCCTGCGCCGTTCCTCCAACCGTGTAGGGCAACAACACGGCGGGAATATGCGCGCGTTCCGCGATCCATTCCGATGGCCGCTCGTTCTGGTAGGCCGCACGCAACACCATGCGCGCCGGATGTTGTTGCAGATCGTTCAGCACTTTGCCCAGCCAGGCGGCGCTGGGTTCCATGCCGGGCTTGGGTTCCAGTTCGGCGACTTGTTTCAGTCCCAGCCAGTTGTTCAGGTAGGGAAAGCCTCTGTGCTGCACGACGACCGGCACGCCTTTGAGCGGTGCGGCCTGCTGTTCCCATTTCGCAATTGCCGCGCGCCACTGTTGCATAAAGTCGGCGAGACGTTGCCGGTATTCGGCGGCGTTGGACGGATCGAGCTGGATCAGGCGCTGGCCGAGCGCTTCGGCGACCGGCAGGAAATTGCGCGGGTCGGTCTGGATATGCGGATTGCCCTGCGCGTGCACGTCACCCTCGCTGCGATCCAGCCGGGCAGGCACTTCCAGCATGTGCACCACCGAGGCGGCTTCGAAATATCCGGCAGCGCCGGGTTGCACCGAGTTGTTGCCGGATTCGCGCAGCACCACAGGCAGCCAGCCTGTTTCCAGTTCGGCACCGGTGCACACCACCAGTTTGGCCTGGCGTGCCCTGGCGATCAGGCTCGGACGCGCTTCGATGTGATGTGGGTCCTGCAGTGCACCGGTGGCCGTGTACAGACTGACTTTATCGCCCGCGAGTTGTTGCGTGAGCGCCGCCCATTCGGGTTCGCAGGCGAAGACGTTGAGGGCGGCGTGGGCGGTGGTGCTGAGCAGTAGCAGCGAAATAATGTAGAGAAATTTTTTCATGGAAGATCCTTATGTTTTTGTGAATGCAATGCATTCCACCCTCTCCCCCAGCCCCTCTCCCGCACGCGGGAGAGGGGTGCGCGTTAGCGCGGGAGAGGGTGTCTTAATACTGGTGCGCCCCATGCGCGCCCAGACTCATGATGTATTGCACGAATAACTGGTTGTCCGGCAGTCCTTGGCGCGAGTTGTCATGCGCCAGTTGCAGGCGCAGGCGCGAGAATTCGCTCGGGCTGTAATCCAGCATCCAGGTGATGCGCGACGGGTTGTAGGCGTAGTCGGCGATGACGTTGGCAGCGTTCGCCGCACCCACTTGTGCGACGCCCGGGTCGAGCCGGTCATAGCGCAAACCGCTGCGCCAGCGCGGCATGAACTGGTAAACGCCCTGCACATACCAGCCGCTTTGCGTGACGGAGTAGGTGTCGGTGACGTTCGCAGTCCCAGTGTCGTAAGTCAGCTCGCCATTTTCCTTGCGCCGGAAATATTCGCCCTGCACTTTTAAATAGCGGTCGCGGACATTGCCGTCGGGCGCGTATTTCCACACGAAATCCATCCCCACCGTCTGGCTGTCGCCGCTGAACAGATTGGTCACCGCGTTGCCGCCCAGGTCGGGCACGTCGGTGCTTTCGGCATCGACACGGCGTGTGCGGTGCAGCGAGGCGCCCGCACGCCAGCTATGTTCGATGCCGATGTCGTCGCCGATATGCACAAACACGACTCCCGCACCGCTGCCGTTCTTCGCGCGTTCCGTGCCGGGGAAGCCGCGACCCTTGCCGGTTTCACCGCCGATCTCAACGAACATCTCGGTCGGTGCCAGCCACTTGAGTTGCACGCCGTCTTCGGCCAATTGGTTCTCCCACAGCACGGCATACACCAGCGGCTGATCGGTGAAATCCCAGGCATGCGCGTGCTGCTCATTGAGATAACCCAGGCCGGAAAAATAGCGGCCGAATTTGAGATTGAACCCCTCGCCCAGCGAAGAGGTCTGCACGAACGCATTCTCCACGCTGACGCCGCCTTCCGGGGCCAGCGCCAACGTGGCGACGCCGCGAAACTGCGGATCGATGCTGGCGGAGATGCCCATCTCCGATTCGCCGAGATTGAAGCCCTGCTCGTGTCCCGGATTGGGGTTCATGGCGAAACCGGTGGCGGGTATCGCGGGATCGCGCTGCAAGCTGCCGTAGGTGCCGGACAGGATGAGCGAAAAGGCCGGATTGAAGGTATTTGCGCTGCCCGATTCGGCAGCAAAAGCGCCGAGGGAAAGGCTCAGCAGTACAGCGATAGCGGTATTCGAACAGAAGTTCTTGAACATGTTTTGCTCCAACAAAAATAGTGATCAAAGCTTGCGTTTCTTGCAGGAGCCAGCTGGTTGGCGAAGATTGATTCAGATGCCCTTCGCGAGAAAGCTTGCTCCTGCCTGTCGTGGGCTGTTAATTGGAATCAAGCGGAGCGGGGCGGTGCGCGTGCCGTGAACGCGGCGAATGTGATTGAGTGGAATGAAACAAAATGCGCAGTGTGAGTTTCTTCGAAAGACGAAGCGAAATCGAACGAGACGTGACTACTGCCGATCGCACCGCCGATCTGCGCATAAACCGCGCACAAGTCGCAATGCTGGTGGTGGGGCAGGGATTGGTCCTGCGACTGTTCGGCCAGCACATGCGAAATGGTGTGCATCACCGCGCCTTGCTGGGCGAATAGCAGGGCGAAAACGAGCAGGGATTTCAGAAAGGCAGAGCGCAACATGCGGTGCATTCTAGTTGCAATCTATCGGCATTCCAAGTGTGGGACGAACGCGGATGTATCCTGGATATTTGACAGCTTTTATTTCGCTCTTTGACGCTATTCGCTTTCCAGCTTATCCGTAGAAGTAAATATCCAGGTGCGCGTGATGCTGATCACGTCGGTGTCCTTGCGAATATCCGGCGGGAAGGGGGCGAAGGGTGCGGCGAGTTTGACGATGCGAATGGCGGAGGCGTCGAGGATGCGCTGGCCGGAGGGACGGTTGATCTCGATGCTTTCCACGCTGCCGTCGGAGCGGATATTGACGGTGAGGGCGAGTTTGCCGTAGATCTTGTCGCGGCGTGCCACTTCGGGATAGTTCAGGTTGCCGATGCGTTCGACCTTGGCGCGCCAGTCTTCGACATATTGGGCGTAGCGGTATTCCTGCGTGCGGGCGCCGATGAATTTGCGGCGCGGCAATTTTTCATACATGTCGAGGCTTTTGTTGATCTGTGCCTCCAGGCGCGCAATTTCCAGCGAGCGTTGCACCAGGTCGTGCCCGTTGAAACCGGAGTTGTCCTGCTGCTGTTTCTGGGTCTGGTTTTCCGCTACGCTGTAGTCGCTTTTGCGGCGCGTGAGCAGGCGTTTTGTTTCCTGTTCCAGTTGGCGCAGATGTTGCGCAACCTGCTCCGGCGTGAAGCGTTTGGCATTGCCGAGAACCGGGAAGGGGGTCTTGGCGCTATGTTGGTCTTCCGTGTTGCCGCCGCCGTCGAGGTTGTTCTGTGCGTAAGCGGTGGCGCTATTCGGCCTGCCGCTCGATTTGCTGTTGACCAGTACGACTTCCAGCGGCTGGCTGACGATGGGGATGTTTTTCCAGTCAGGCACGACGAAGCCGACGCCGAACAGGACGAAAGCATGCAGGCCGAGCGAGACCAGCGCGGAGAACGACAGTCGCGGCTTGGGTTGTTGCAGCAATTCGGCAGGTGCAAAACTCATGCGGCAACCTCAATGCTGGCCACATAACGTGCATCGAAATTCAGGTCGAGCAAATCGATGTCGCCGATTTCCAGGGTGACTTTGGTGTTGGGCGGTGTTTCCGGGAGCGAAGGGATGCGCCCGATCAGCGGGATGTCGGCCAGCTTGACCAGGTTCTCGCGCAGAACAATTGCAGGAACGACAAGTTCGCGAAGCGATTCGTTTGCCCCCTCGCCCGCCGGAATTGAAGAATGATCTTCTCGTTCGCCTCCTCGCCCGCTTGCGGGAGAGGATTGAGGAGAGGGTAAGCGGGTGAGGGCTTCCAACTTTTCCTTTTCCTGTTGCAGCCAGCGCAAGCACCAGTAGCGTTCCATGTTGCGCTGGAATTCGTTGTAGGTGGTGTAGGCGGTGTCGAAGTCGCGCAGGATGGTGAACAGCGCGGTGTCGTTTTTGGCGTAGGCAGGGGTTTCGCCGCGCAATACGCTGAGGATCTGGCGCTGGTTCACCAGATCGACGTAGCGGCGCAACGGCGAGCTCGACCACGCGTAGTGCGCCACGCCCAGGCCCTGATGCGGCGCGGCGACGGTGCTCATTTTTACCTTGCCGTTGTTTTGCGTGCGGTAGATGCCGGCCACCTTGTTGTCGTCCAGCAGTTTGCCCCAGGTGCTGTTGGCCAGGATCATCAGTTCCGACACCACCTTGTCGATGGGCGAGCCGCGCAGGCGCTGGCCGATGGTGACGCGGTCGTTCACGACATCAAAGGTGTAGTCGATCTGCTGTGTGCTGTTGTCGGCGGATTTGCCGCGCATGGCTTCCAGCTTGTTGGCGAAGTCCCACAGCAGTTTGAGTTCGGTTGCGTAGGCGTAATCGAGCTTGCCCGCGGCCAGCGTTTCTTCGTTGAACAGGGGTTCCAGCGTGTCGTGGCGCAGGTTGGCGGCGATGTGCAGGCGTTCGATGCGGCTCTCGCTGTTCACGATCTCCAGCGCCTCGTTCACCTCCACATACAGGGAGAGTGCGGGGCTGACCCGGTCCGCGCACAGCGTGAAGGCCTGCACCACGTTGTCCGGCAGCATGGTGATCTTGTCTCCGGGCATGTACACGGTGGACATGCGTTGCGCGGCGATGACATCGATGGGCGAACCGGGGGCGATGCCCAACGTGGGCGCGGCAATGTGCACGCCGATGCGCCAGTTGCCGTTGGGCAGCTTTTCCAGCGAGAACGCGTCGTCGATCTCGGTGGTGCTGGCATCGTCGATGCTGAAGGCGTTGACCGTTGCCAGCGGCAATTCGGGGTGTTCTTCCACCGTGACTTCGGGGAAGCCGGTGCCGCGCGGGAAGTTTTCGAACAGGAACTTGTTCAGGTGGTAGTCGTGCGTGGACGGCAGCGCGCCGCACTTTTCCAGCAGGTGCGCTGCAGACAAATGCGTGGCGGCGCAGGCGGCTTCCAGCGCCTTGACTTCGATGGTGTTGCGATCCGGTTTGTACAGGATCATGGACAGGTGCTCGGCGAATTCTGCCGGCAGTTGGAAGTTGCCGAGTTGTTCGGTATAGCGCGCTTGCAGTTCGGCTTGCAGGCGTTTCTTTTCCACGCTGGCGAGCGCGGCTTTCAGTGCATCGGGCGGCGCGGCCTTGTAGCGGCCTTTGCCTTTTTTGTAGAAGTGCATGGGCGAGCCATGCAGACGGATCAAGGCGCCCGCCGCCTCAATGGGATTGGGGACGTGGCCGAAATAATCCTGGGCCAGGGTGCCGAATTCGAATTCGTCGGGAGGCGAGGCTTCCCACAGGAAGTCCACGTCGATGCCGGCGGCCACTAGCTCCGCCTGGCTCATGAATTCGGACAGGCCGGGCTGGGCGAAGCGCAGCATGACGTTGGCCGATTTGATCTTGCTGCGCTTGCCGTGGGTGTTCTCGACCTGCAGGGAGGTGGTGTTGTCGGTAAGGATATTGCCGACCTTGAAACCACCGTCTTCTTCGTAAAATATGTTCATTGGCAAGTGCTGAAAAAAATCAGGCGGATTATAACCTGCCGGCCTGCCGCTGAACTTCCTTCGTGTTAGCCTGTCTGCACGGGCACTGCCTGATTAACAGGCAGGTTCAATAACAATACGGGAGCGCAAGTATGAAAATGTTTTCAAGAATGATAGTGGCTGGCTGTCTGCTATGTGCCGCACCGCTGGTGCAGGCTTGTGATGTCAAAAACGGAGAATGCGGCGGGGAATCCTTCGAGGCGCTGGACAAGAACGCCGACGGCGCGATCAGCCAGAAGGAGTTCGAGGCCTTCCATGGCGCCCTTTTCAGGAAAATGGACAAGAGCGGCGACGGCAAGCTTACCCGGCAGGAACTGGATGGCGTGCATGAGAAAATGGCGGATAAGTGCGATGTGAGCTTCGACAAACGTTTCGACGAGGTCGATATCGACAACGACGGCGGATTGAGCAAGGACGAGGCGGAGATCGGGATGCCGTATCTATTCAAGCGCTTCGACAAGATTGATGCCAACAAAGACGGCAAGTTCAGCAAGGAAGAAGTGACCGGCTACATGAAGAAAATGCATGAAAAGCGCGGCGAACCGATGATGATGCGCGAGCAGTAACTTAATTCCCGGAAATAGCCGACGCCAAGCCAGCAGGCCAGCTTCAAGCTGGCCTGCTGCATTTTGCAGTGCTTATTTGAGGGTGAGGATGTAGGCGATGGAGGTCTTCAGGTCATCATCGCTCACGGTGGCTGGTGCCGGTGCCATTTGCACGGTTCCCCAGTTGCCGCCCCCGCCGGCGCGCACCTTCTTCGCCAGCGTGGCAACAGCGCCCTTGGTACCCTTGTATTTGGCCGCGATATCCTTAAGTGCCGGGCCCACGAGTTTTTTTTCCACGGTATGGCAGGCAAAGCAGCCGCTCTTCCTGAGCAAGGCTTCGTCGGCAAGCGCGTTGCCCGCAAGCAGCAAACCGGTAGATACAATCAACAAATGACGAAACTTCATGGAGGACTCCTTCGGATTGAGATAACGATATAAAGCCTATAGCGGCAGGTTCCCGTATTTCTTGATTCAAGTCAATTGCCTGTCGGGGTAGTGGTTTTGGTCAATAGGGCGCGGAATGTTACCATCCGCCATATTTCGTATATTCGGGGAATTTTCATGGCCGGCCACAGTAAATGGGCGAACATTCAACACCGCAAAGGGCGCCAGGATGCCAAGCGCGGACAAATATTCACGCGCCTGATCAAGGAGATCACCGTTGCGGCGAAACTGGGCGGCAGCGATCCGGATATCAATGCCCGTCTGCGCCTGGCGATGGAAAAGGCCTACGACCAGAATATGCCCAAGGACAACGTCGAACGCGCCATCAAGCGCGGGGCGGGCGAGCTGGAAGGCGTGGACTACATGGAGTTGCGCTACGAAGGCTACGGCATCGGCGGCGCGGCGGTCATGGTGGATTGCATGACCGACAACAAGACGCGCACGGTGGCCGACGTGCGCCATGCCTTCACCAAATACGGCGGCAACCTCGGCACCGATGGTTCCGTTTCCTTCCTGTTCAAGCACTGCGGCCAGATGATCTTCGCGCCGGGTACCGACGAGAATGCGTTGATGGAAGTGGCGCTGGATGCGGGCGCGGAAGACATCATCAATAACGACGACGGCAGTATCGAAGTCATTACCTCGCCGCACGATTTTGTGGCGGTGAAGCAGCGTCTGGAAGCGGCGGGCTTCAAGCCGGAAATGGGCGAAGTCACCATGAAAGCGGAGACCGATGTCGAATTGACTGGCGACGACGCGGTACGCATGCAAAAACTGCTGGACGCGCTGGAAGACCTCGGGGATGTGCAGGAGGTCTATACCAACGCCGTGCTTGAGGAATGACAGACGTGAAAGGTGTGGACAGACAGTGAAAGGTGAAATGTGAAACGTGAAACGAAAACCCTCCCGGCAGGGAGGGTGGCGCAAAGCGCCGGGTGGGCATCACGTTTCACATTTCACTTTTCACAGGAGAGAGATCAGTGACTCACTCTCTTGCCACGCGCATCCTCGGCATCGACCCCGGTTTGCGCATCACCGGGTTTGGCGTGCTCGATAAAGAAGGTCAGCACCTGCATTACGTTGCCAGCGGTTGCATCAAGACGCCGGACGGGGAGTTGCCGGAACGGTTGCGAGTGATCCTGAGCTCGCTGAGCGAGGTCATTGCGCAGCATCAGCCGCAGCAGGTGGCGGTGGAAAAAGTGTTCGTGAACGTGAATCCGCAGTCCACGCTGCTGCTGGGACAGGCGCGCGGCGCGGCCATCTGCGCGGCGGTGCTGGCCGATCTGCCGGTGGCGGAATACACGGCGCTGCAGGTAAAACAGGCGGTGGTCGGCAACGGCCACGCCGATAAAGAACAAGTGCAGGCGATGGTGCGGCGGTTGCTGCAACTATCCGGCACACCCAGCCCCGATGCGGCGGACGCGCTGGCTTGCGCGATCTGCCATGCACACGGCGGCATGGGGCTGGGCGCATTGGCGACCAAAGGTTTTAGTGTACGAGGAGGAAGACTGGTATGACGCAACCGATGGAACCGACGCTCGCAGCATTTCCAAATCCGCTCGCCCGCTATATTGCGGCGACGCGACCGGCCTTTCTGACAGCCAGCTTGATGGCTTGCCTGATCGGGCTGGCGAGCGCCTGGCATAGTGATCTTGCTTTCGATATTTCACTTGCGCTGGTCACCTTGTTGTTTGCGTTGTTGGCTCATGCGGGGGTGAACGTGTTGAACGATTATTATGACGCGCTCAACGGCACCGATGCACAGAATACCGACCGCATCTTTCCCTTTACGGGCGGCAGCCGTTTTATCCAGAACGGCGTGTTCTCGCCGATGCAGACGCGCAATTACGGTTTTGCGCTGATGGCTTGTGTGGCAGTAGCCGGACTGTGGCTGATGGCGCGCTCCGCGCCGCAGTTGATGTATGTAGGCCTTGCCGGATTGTTCATCGGCTGGGCCTATTCCGCACCGCCATTTCGGCTGAATAGCCGCGGGTTGGGCGAATTCTGTGTGGCGGCCGGATTTCTCGCCATCACTGTCGGCACCGATTTCGTGCAGCGCAAAGGATTCGACGCGCTGCCGTTCATCGCCGGATTGCCCTATGCTTTGCTGGTGACCAATCTGCTCTATATCAACCAGTTTCCCGACCGCACCGCCGACACGGCGGCGGGCAAGTTGCACTGGGTGGCGCGGTTGCCGGTCCAGTCGGCGCGTTGGGGTTATGCGCTGATCGTGGCGCTGGCGTATGGCTGGCTGCTTCTGAGTGTGCTGCTGGGCTGGTTGCCGCCGTGGTCGCTGGCTGCCTTTCTCGCGTTGCCATTGAGCGTGAAGGCTGCGCTTTCATTGATGCGCCATGCTACACAGCCGCGCCAACTGGGTGATGCGATCAAGGCGACCATCGGTGCCATGATGGTGCATGGCACGTTACTTTCGCTGGCGCTGATATTGAGCAAAGGGAATGCATGATCGGAAGACTGAGCGGCACGTTGCTGGAAAAGAACCCGCCGCAGATTTTGCTGGACGTACAGGGCGTGGGCTATGAGGTCGATGTGCCGATGAGCACGTTCTACAATCTGCCCGCCCTCAACGAGAAAGTCGTGCTGCACACGCAGCTCATTGTGCGCGAGGACGCGCATCTTCTGTATGGATTCCTGACCCGCGAAGAGCGTGTCGCTTTCCGCCAGTTGCTCAAGATCAGCGGTGTGGGGCCGAAGCTGGCGCTGTCGGTGTTGTCCGGGCTGAGCATCGGCGACCTCGCGCTTGCCGTGGCAAACAAGGATGCTTCACGCCTGACCAAAATCCCCGGCGTGGGCAAGAAGACCGCCGAACGCCTGCTGCTGGAATTGCAGGGCAAGTTTGCGGTGAGCGGCACAAGTGCCTCCAGCGGCGTCATGGAGGCGACTGCAGGCAACGACATTGTCAATGCGCTGCTGGCGCTGGGTTACAACGAGAAAGAAGCCGACTGGGCAGCTAAACAATTACCCAAAGAGTCCGGTGTCTCGGACGGCATCCGCCAGGCGCTTAAGTTATTATCCAAAGCATGATCCACAACGACGATCTTTCCGCCGAACCGCGCATCATTTCTGCCGTATCCGCTTCGCCGAAAGAGGAAGCGCTGGAACGCGCATTGCGCCCGAAACAACTCGATGAATATGTGGGGCAGGAAAAGATTCGCGGGCAGTTGGAGATATTCATCCAGGCCGCGAAGCAGCGCAAGGAACCGCTCGATCATGTGCTGCTGTTCGGCCCGCCGGGTCTGGGCAAGACAACCTTGGCGCAGATTATCGCGCGCGAGATGGGTGTGAATCTGCGCCACACGTCCGGCCCGGTGCTGGAACGCGCGGGTGATCTTGCCGCATTGCTTACCAATCTCGAACCCAACGATGTGTTGTTCATTGATGAGATACACCGGCTGTCGCCGGTGGTGGAAGAAATTCTTTACCCCGCGCTTGAGGATTACCAGATCGACATCATGATCGGCGAGGGGCCGGGCGCACGCTCGGTGAAGATCGATTTGCCGCCGTTCACGCTGGTCGGTGCGACCACACGCGCGGGCATGCTCACCAATCCGCTGCGCGACCGTTTCGGCATCGTGGCGCGCCTGGAGTTTTATTCGCCGGAAGAGTTGCAGCGCATCGTCACGCGCTCGTCCGGTTTGCTCGAATTGCCCATCTCACCCGACGGCGCGCTGGAGATCGCCAGACGCTCGCGCGGCACGCCGCGCATCGCCAACCGGCTGTTGCGCCGCGTGCGCGACTACGCCGATGTGCGCGCCGAGGGTCATGCCACGCGCGAAGTGGCGGATGCCGCACTGACCATGCTCGATGTGGATTCGCGCGGGCTGGATGTGATGGACCGGAAACTGCTGCAGACGGTCATCGAAAAATTCATGGGCGGGCCGGTCGGCGTGGATAACCTTGCTGCCGCCATCGGCGAGGAGCGCGACACCATCGAGGATGTGCTGGAGCCGTACCTGATCCAGCAGGGCTACCTGCAACGCACGCCGCGCGGTCGCATGGCGACCGCCAATGCATATGAGCATTTCGGCCTGATCCACCCGGGTAAAAGCAACAACAAGGAATTGTGGGATGAGTAAGCACAAGGTCTTTTCCTGGCCGGTTCGCGTGTATTTTCAGGATACGGACGCGGGCGGGGTTGTTTATCACGCCAGTTACGTGAACTTTATGGAGCGTTCGCGTACAGAGTGGTTGCGCACTTTCGGTTACAGTAACGCGGGGTTGATGAAAGAGCTGGGTGTGGTGTTTGTGGTGCGCTCGCTCAAGCTGGACTATCTGAAACCGGCCCTGCTGGACGATATGCTTGCGGTGACGTCGCAGGTCAGGGAAGTCGGGCGCAGTCGAATAAACATTCATCAGACCGTGCTGCGGGGTGAAGAGAAGCTGGTCGAAGGCGAAGTGCATCTGGTGTGTGTGGGTGTGGATACTTTCAAGCCGGTGAGTGTGCCGGATATGTTGCGTAAACAGTGGGATTAAGCATATGGATCTGATTCAAGACTTGTCACTTATTCATCTGATCGCCAATGCCAGCCTGCCGGTGCAATTGGTGATGGGGTTGTTGCTGGTGGTATCGCTGATGTCGTGGTGGTACATCTTCCTGAAAATGTTCGCGGTGCGTGCGGCGGTGAGCCAGGCACTCGAGTTCGAGGACGCCTTCTGGGGCAATCCGAATTTGAATGCGCTTTACCTGCAGGCCGGGAATAAATCGCGCCGCGATGTGGGCGCGCTGGAGCGCATCTTCGCGTCGGGATTTGCCGAATACGTCAAACTGAAAAAAACGCACGGTGTGGACAGCGCGGCGGTGATGGACGGCGCGCGCCGGGCGATGCGCGCCAAATATCAGCGCGAGATGGATCATCTGGAATCGCACTTGTCTTTTCTCGCCACGGTCGGCTCGGTCAGTCCGTATATCGGCCTGCTGGGTACGGTGTGGGGCATCATGAACGCGTTCCGGGGTTTGACCAGTGTGGGGCAGGCGACGCTGGCGCAGGTCGCGCCCGGCATCGCCGAAGCGCTGGTGGCGACGGCGATGGGCTTGTTCGCGGCGATTCCGGCGGTGGTGGCATACAACCGCTATGCCCATGACATCACGCGTTTGGCATCGCGTTTCGAGAGTTTCATTGAAGAGTTTTCCAATGTGCTGCAGAGGCAGCCATGACAGTGTCAATTCTGCACGAGCGAAGCGAAGTGGCAGATTGCCTACCCTTGGTGCGGTGCGTGAGTGAGGTGCAGTCATGAACTATAGCCGACGCTCTTCTCATCCGCCGATGAGTCAGATCAACGTCGTGCCCTACATCGACGTGATGCTGGTGTTGCTGGTGATCTTCATGATTACGGCGCCGCTGATGAATCCGGGACAGATCGATTTGCCCAGTGTGGGCAAGTCGCTGGCGCCGCCTGTTGCGCCGCTGGAGATCATTATCAAGAGGGATACGACGCTGGCCTTGCGTGATCACGGCAGGGGCGGAGTTGAATTTCCGGTATCGATTGACGAGCTGGTGGGCCAATTGAAAAAAAGTCTGGCGAAAAACCCCGAGCAGGCGGTAGTGATTTCTGCGGACAAAAGAGTGCGCTATGAAGAAGTGATCAATGTTATGGATATGTTGCAACAGCAGAACATCAAAAAGATCGGGCTGCTGACCAAGACTCGATGAGTACTGCGCTGGCATATCAGGAACCGTATCGCTTCTATGCCGGGCTGTTGGCGTTGGCAATGCATCTTGTTTTCCTTGCCGTGCTGTATTTGGGTGTCCACTGGCAATCGCGACCGCCCGAGAACTTTGTTGTGGAGATGTGGGAGAGCTTGCCGGATACCGGAGCTTTGCCGGAGCGGGAACCGATGCCGCCCGCCAAAATGGAACCAATGCAGCCCCCCAAGGTCGTATCGCCGTCCGAGAAGGCCGATATTGAGTTGCGTGACAAGAAAAGCAAAAAAAACGCAAAGAAAGAAAAAGCGGCCGCCAAAGCCAGACAGGAGGCGGAACGGCGCGAACTGGAAGCGTACTCAAGGCGCAGAGAGGCCGAGCAAGCGCGTATTCAGGCCGAGCAGGAGCGGGTTCGCGCCGAGGTGAACATGGCGGTGCAGACGCAGGTGGAGCGCTACCAGAGTCTGATACGCAACAAGATACGGCGTAAAATGAAAATGGTGGCGGATGTACCGCAGACGGCGGAAGCGATTTTCAAAGTGACTCTGCTGCCGGACGGTACGTTGATGGATGACCCGCTGCTGGTAAAAAGCAGCGGTTTTCCCGCATATGATGAAGCGGCCGAACGGGCCATTCTGTCGGCGGAGCCCCTGCCGGTGCCTTCCGATGTTTCGTTGCAGAAGTTGTTTCGCGAGTTGAAGCTGTCGATCAGGCCATAGTAAAGAGGATGTATATGCGTTTTGTGGGTGCCATCGTTTTGTTGTTGGTTGCGTGCTCTGCACGGGCTGAATTGACCATTGAGATCACCGGCGCGGGTGAGCATCAGATTCCGATTTCAGTGGTGCGTTTTGCGGGTGAAGAGACGATGGTCGGGCAGGCGATCAGCAGTGTGGTTTCCAACGATCTGATGCGTACCGGGTTGTTCAAACTGATCGACCCGGCGGGCAAGGCGCCACACGAGCCTGGCGATGTGAACTATGTTGAGTGGCCGGGGGTTGAAGCGCTGCTCATCGGCAAGGTGCGCACGGTGGAGGGCGGGCGCGTGGAAGTCAGGTTCCGGTTGCTGGATATGGTGCGCCAGACCGAGTTGACCGGTTTGGCGGTGACAGCCAAAAGCGAGCAGTTACGCGCCATCGGACATCGTGTCGCCGATCTGGTCTACGAAAAGCTGACGGGCAGTGCCGGGGTTTTCAGCACGCGTATCGCCTATGTGAACCGTGACGGCAAACAATATCGGCTGGTGGTGGCGGATAGCGACGGCTATGGCGAGCAGACCCTGCTGGCGTTGAATCAGCCGATCATGTCGCCGGCATGGTCGCCGGACGGAAAGCAACTCGCCTATGTGAGTTTTGAGAGGGGGCATGCGACGACTTTTGTGCAATCTCTGGCGACGCGTCAGCGCATCGTGCTGGCGGATTTTCCGGGAAGCAACAGCGCGCCGACATGGTCGCCGGACGGCAAGAAGCTGGCGCTGGTGCTGTCGCGCGATGGCAGTTCGAATCTCTATACCGTGAACGGCGATGGCAAAAATCTTCGCCGTATCACCTTTGGCGACAGTATCGACACCGAACCGAATTTTTTGTCCGACGGCAAATCGTTGCTGTTTACCTCGGACCGCGGAGGAAGCGCGCAGATCTATCGTGTTCCGGTTGAAGGGGGTTACGCCGAACGCCTGACTTTCGAGGGCAACAGCAACTTTTCGCCGCGAGTCAGCCCCGATGGAAAATATTTCGTGTTCTCTCATTTTGTCGACGGCGTGTTTTATATCGCAGTGCAGGATTTTGAGAACAAACAGATGCAAGTCTTGACCGGTGGCGGATGGGAGAAGAAACCGAGTTTCGCTCCCAATGGAAAGCTGGTCTTGTTCGCAACCGAATCGCAAGGTCGTGGTATATTGGCGACTGTATCCAGCGATGGCAGGGTGAAGCAAAAGATGGTCGCGCAACGCGGTGATATACGTGAGCCGATCTGGGGTCCTTTCCTTAAACAGTAAAATTGGAGATCACGATGAAGAAAATTTTCTTGAGTATTGTTTTGGTTAATCTTCTCGCTGCTTGTGCGAGCGAGACGCCCAAAGAAGCTGTCGAAGAGCCCACTCCGGCGGTAACCGAAACTGAAGCAACCGCGCCTGTAGAACCGGCGCAAGCTCCTGTTGAGACAGTCGAAGCGGCTATGCCGGAAGAACGCAGTGTGTATTTCCCGTTTGATGTGGATGCGGTGCAAGCTGCGGATCGTGCCATCGTTCAAGCCCACGGCGACTATCTGAGCAAGAACGCAGACGCCAAGGTGCGCGTGGAAGGCAATGCGGATGAGCGCGGCAGCAGCGAGTACAACCTGGCCCTGGGTCAGCGCCGTGCCAACAACGTGAAAAAATTGCTGATCCTGTCCGGCGCCCAGGCATCGCAGATCGAGACGATGAGCTTCGGGGAAGAAAAGCCCCGTTGCGCCGAGCATAATGAATCCTGCTGGTCGCAAAATCGCCGCGCGGACATCGTTGCCAAGTAGTCGTATTTCATATGCGTTTCTGGTTGTTGGCATGTTTGTGCATCACGAGCGGCCCCGCTATGGCGGGGCTGTTCGCTGATAACGACGCACGCAAGCAAGTGCAACTGCTGGAGGCGCGTATCGTCAAGCTGGAAAAAGCATTGGCTGTATCGGAGGCGGACAAGGAGCAAAGTATTCGTTCCACGCTTGATTTGCAGATACAGATGGAGACGTTGAGCGCAGAGTTGCGCAAGTTGCGCGGACAGAATGAGGAGTTCACGCATAGCTTGCAGGATGCCGAAAAACGTCAAAAAGATTTCTATATCGATCTGGATACGCGGCTGCGTCGTATCGAAGCGGGCGATGCTGCAGCAAATGCGCCAAATCGTGCCGCCGGCAAGGATGCCGGTCATGCCGGCGAGAGCCGCGCATTCGAGGCCGCCTATGCCTTGTACAAGGCGGAGAATTATTCGAACGCCGCAGTTGCGTTTCGCGATTTCCTGAAGAGCTATCCGCAATCCATGCATGAGGCGAATGTCCTGTACTGGATGGGTAACGCGTATTTTCTGCAGCGGGATTGCAAGAACAGCATGAGCAGCTATGAGGAGATGATCGGGAAATATCAGGATCATCCGCGCGTGCAGGAGGCGATGTTCAATATCGCAGATTGCCAGCTGAGGCTGAACAAGAAAACGGCAGCAAAGAAAACCTTGAAACAGCTTATATCCCGGTTTCCCGGGAGCGATGCATCGGAGAAGGCGAAAAAGCGCCTTGCCACCATCAAGTAAGCGGGGTGTCAGTCATATCCTCCGCCAGCGAACCGTTGCGAGTCAGCGAGATATTTTTTTCCCTGCAGGGCGAAACCAGCCGTGTCGGCCTGCCGACCGTGTTCGTGCGCCTGACGGGTTGTCCTCTGCGCTGCAACTACTGCGATACGACCTACGCTTTCAGCGGCGGGCAAAACATGTCTCTGGAGGCGATTCTGGCCGAGGTGGCGCGCTACGCACCGCGTTACGTCACCGTTACCGGCGGCGAGCCATTGGCGCAGAAGAACTGCCAGTCTTTGTTGCGCGCGCTGTGCGATGCGGGTTATGAAGTTTCGCTGGAGACCGGCGGTGCGCTCGATGTGGGGGGCGTGGATGCCAGGGTGATGAAAGTACTGGACATCAAGACGCCCGCCTCGGGTGAAATGGAAAAAAATCTGTGGAGTAACCTGGAACATCTCAATCCGCAAGACGAAATCAAGTTCGTGCTGTGCGACGAGGCGGATTACCAGTGGGCGAAACAGGTGCTTGCCGAGCGCAAGTTGGCGCAACGTTGTGAGGTACTGTTCTCGCCGGCGCAAGGGCAGCTTGCCGCCAGGGATGTCGCCGAATGGATATTGCGCGACCGCTTGCCGGTGCGCTTGCAGGTGCAGTTACACAAGTTATTGTGGGGAAATAAGGCGGGGCATTGATCATGAAGCGAGCGGTAGTGTTACTGTCGGGCGGCCTGGATTCGGCCACGGTGCTGGCGATGGCGCGTGCACAGGGGTTTGAGTGCTACGCATTGAGCGTGGATTACGGGCAGCGTCATCACGCCGAACTGGCCGCGGCACAGCGGGTTGCGCAGGCGCTGGGTGCGCGCGAACACCGGGTGGTGAACATCGATCTCACCGGATTTGGCGGTTCGGCACTGACCGATTCCAGTATTGCCGTACCGGAGCATGCCAGCAGCGGTATCCCGATTACCTACGTTCCGGCACGCAACACCATCATGTTGTCGCTCGCCCTGGCGTGGGCCGAAGTATTGCATGCGCAAGACATTTTTTTTGGCGTCAATGCGGTGGATTATTCCGGTTATCCGGATTGCCGGCCCGAATATGTCGCCGCCTTCGAGCGCATGGCAAACCTGGCGACCCAGGCGGCCGTGGAAGGCAAGCCGCTCACTTTGCATGCGCCGCTGCTGCACTTGAGCAAAGCCGAAATCATTCAACAGGGTATGAAACTGGGGGTTGATTACGCGCTGACCGTATCCTGCTACCAGGCCGATGAACAAGGCCGCGCCTGCGGTCGTTGCGACTCGTGCCGTTTGCGCCGGGAAGGATTTCAATCAGCCGGAGTGCCAGATTCCACGCGCTATCGCAGCGAGTAGACAATCTGTCCGCTCGTTTGACACTCGAGGTCAAACCCGTATAATGCGCGCTCCCTTTTGGGAGGGGGTCGGTAGCTCAGCCGGTAGAGCAGCGGACTTTTAATCCGTTGGTCCCGAGTTCGAATCTCGGCCGACCCACCAGTTTCAAACCCGCCGCTTTAGCTCAGTTGGTAGAGCAACCGCCTTGTAAGCGGTAGGTCGTCAGTTCGAATCCGACAAGCGGCACCAGTTTCCTGTTTATCCACGTTCAGTCCAATCCAAACAAGTCACGAAAAGCCCTGCGCAATAGGCGGTTGTCGCCTATTCGCGTCCAGCCCCGTCTGATGCAATCGCGGTGGTACTGGGGGCACAATTTGACCGGTTATGCCCCCAGCGCGGAATTTATGCCCCCACAGCGGGCAAGGCGCTTGGTTGGCAAGTGGACTGAGGGTTGGAGCAACGGTCTGGCTCCAAGAAATATGCCCCCAGCTCGCAAATTTATGCCCCCAGCGAGGTGATGCGATGAAACTGACCGATACAGCGGTAAGGAAGGCGAAGCCGGAAGACAAACCCTACAAGAAGGCGGACGGCGGCGGGATGTACCTCGAAGTCATGCCCAACGGCTCGAAGTACTGGCGGCTCAAGTACCGCTTTGCAGGCAAGGAGAAACGGCTTGCCTTGGGCGTATACCCTGACACCACCCTAGCCGATGCCCGCTCACGCCGCGATACAGCCCGCAAGGTACTGGCGAATGGCAATGACCCCGGCGCGGCGAAGCAAATCCAAAAGCGGCAGGCCAAGGTATCGGCAGCAAACTCGTTTGAGGCTATCGCCCGCGAGTTCCATGCACTGAAATCTCCTATCTGGACCCCTCATCACGCAGCCGACTGGATTGGTACGCTGGAGCGCGAGGTTTTTCCAAAATTCGGAAGCCGCCCGATTGTCGAAGTCGAAGCGCCTGACGTACTCGACATATTGCGTGCTATCGAGGCAAGGGGAGCGTTTGAGGTGCGCGGCAGGGTGATGCAGCGGGTTCGTGCTGTGTTTGCCTACGCCATTGCCAGTGGGCGCTCACGCCATAATCCTGCTGCAGAACTTGGCGGGGCGCTTGCGCCTCGCCCTAAGGTGCAGCACTTCGCAGCGCTGTCGGCTGAAGAAATGCCGGAGTTCTTGCATGCTCTTGCAAAATATCAGGACCTCGCGAAATCTAGCCCAGTGGTGTTCGCTGCCACCCGCTTGCTGTCATTGACCTTTGTTCGTACAGGGGAGGTGCGCGGCGCGCGTTGGTCCGAGTTCGACTTGGATGGTGCTCTTTGGGTAATACCTGCAGAGCGCATGAAAGCGCGAGCCCAGCACACCGTTCCGCTATCTGTGCAGGCGGTCGCGGTTATCAAGGCCCTGAAGCCGCTTACTGGGCATTTGCCGGTGTTGTTCCCCAGTCGCAATGGGGAGGGGAAAGTCATCAGCGAGAACACCGTGCTGAAAGTGATTGAGAATATTGGCTACAAAGGCCGTATGACCGGACATGGCTTCCGCTCGGTAGCATCAACCTACCTCAATAATCTTGGAACGATTCGTCCGGACATGATTGAGGCGCAACTGGCGCATGGCGATAAAGACCGTGTACGTGCCGCATACAATCGGGCAGATTACCTGGACTATCGCAAGGCAATGATGCAATTCTGGGCGGATACGCTGCACATGATGGAGCATGGCGGCAAGCTACCAAGGTGGGCAGACTATGAGCCAACCGGAGCAAATTATCAGGTGGGACAAGTAATTGCGCTACGCGCATAGTCCGTTCAGGGGGGCAGAAAAAGTTTAAGCCGGGCTACAAATTTGGCTTGATTCTGAAAATAGTCTCTATTCCGGCGCAAGTCGTGACAACAAGATTCATTCCCATGCAGGGCCGCACAGGGTGGCCTTGGGCAACCTCAAGAGGTGCAATCATGGTGAATGAAAAGCAAACTACTCCACAACAGTTCTACCGTCTCCCACACTTAAGGCAGCGTCTTGGTGTATCAGGCTCCAGCATTTGGTCTTGGGTCAAGCAGGGGACATTCCCGAAGCCGATACGACTTTCAGCAAATTGCACTGCGTGGTGCGCAGCCGATGTTGACCGCTGGGCGGCTGAACGCATAGCAGCTTCGCAGGCAGGAAAGTGAGGCGCGACCATGGAGAATAACAGGCAAGAGAAAGCCGCCGAGGGCGTCCAAACCATTCCGGCGGCTGATGAAGTGAAGCGCAGTCATTATGCCATGTTGCTTAAGTGCTTTCCGGGCAATTCTGCCCGTGCTCAATGTGAGAGGTTGGACCGCGCGCTGCAATTTGCCCCAGTAGACACCCTGCTTGCGCGCAAATGGCTGGACATTCTGATGCCAGCTGCCCGCATTTTCGAGCTGCGTAAGCTGGGCAGGCGGATAGATACGGTGAAGGTGTTGCGCCCAACTGATGAGGGGAAGCTGCATACCGTCGCCCTCTATGTATTGCGGGCTGGTGAGGTGTCCATATGACCAGTATTCCGTGGTGGAAATTCTTGCAAGTGTCTACTTTGCATTTTACGGGCGGCTGAGCAATGGCAAAACAGAACAGGTATAAGAACGCGAAGGAGAAACGCGACGGCACCACATTTATATCGGTGCCGCTGTGCGTGCTCAATGGCGCAGCCTATCTCAGCTTGGGTGCCCATGCGCGGATGTTGCTGTTTGATTTGGCGACACAGTACCGCGGTGATAACAACGGCGACCTGTGCGCACCCTATAGCATGATGAAATTACGTGGGTGGAAATCCACACACACGCTTCATGAAGCAAAACTTGAATTGATAGCAGCGGGTTTGATTGTCGAAAGTCGGAAAGGAGCTCGTCCTAGTAAGGCAACTTTATATGCATTGACGTGGTGCGCGCTTGATGAGTGTGGTGGAAAGCTGGACATTAGCTCGCGGTCGTTCCCGCGCGGCCTATACAGGTTAAAAGACCCCCGGCCCGTGCTAATTGAAGCCAAGGAAAACGCATCGGTTAGTGCAGCCACTGCATCAGGTGCTCGTTAACTGATGCTCTAGCTGCACTAGTGGGAGAGCGGGTAAAGCATTGCTGATGCACAGGGAGCATCACTGGCAGTGATATTCAGCTCTGTTCTGATGCACTAGCTGCATACCTTTCTAGAATTACCATCTACAGTAACTTGCTGGGGGAGGGGGAGCATGGCTGCGAAGAAGGAATCAGAGACTGAAGCAAATAAGCTCGCAGATATTGCCGGGGGAAAGGTAGGACGCGTTGCCAAGGTAACACTGATGGCAAGTGCAAATGCAGCGGCTGTCGTTTCTGAGTATGCCGATGTGTTTGGCGAGCAAGATATGGCCGCTTTATCGCATCTGCTACGGGAGAACATCGGCCAAGTGGTTGGGGGTGATTTGGGGCAGTGTGAGGCTATGCTGCTAGGGCAGGCCCATGCACTTCAATCAATTTTTGTTAACTTGGCTCGACGGGCGTCCATCCAGCAGCAGCTACCTCAGTATGAAGCGTTCATGCGCCTTGCGCTGAAGGCGCAATACCAATGCCGAGGCACGCTGGAGACGCTGTCGAAAATCAAAAATCCACCTGTTCTGTTTGCAAAGCAGGCAAACATCAACCAAGGGAATGGCAACCAGCAAGTAAATAATGGGTCAAGCCCTGCGCTTTCGCGCACGGGGAAAAACGTGAATCAGCAAAACGAACTATTAGAGGTGCAATATGGCGGCGCGTCAGTGGACAGCGGAACAACGGGTGATGCAATCGGAGAACATCCGCCGATGGAGGCCTTGGGAGGGGTCAACAGGCGCGCGGACGCCGGAGGGTAAGGCGGTGGTGTCACAGAATGCCTACAAGGGCGGCCTACGTCCACTGCTCAGGTCAATGTCTGCGTTACTGCGTGAGCAGCGTGAACGGCTCCTGCAAGTGTAGGACGCTTGCATACAGATGCGTACATCGGCTTTCATCCGTAGTACGATACGCGCGCAAAAACAACCACAAACCGAGCCAATGACACCTCAACAGTTTGTAGATAAGTGGAAAGACAACCCGCTCAAAGAACGGGCAAGTTATCAGCTCCACTTCATTGACCTTTGCGCACTTGTCGGTGTTCCTCATCCTTCGCCTGCCAGCCACGAAACTTATTGCTTTGAGCGCGGCGCGGCCCGCACTGGGGCGGGCAGTGGTTGGGCGGATGTATGGATGAAGGACCACTTCGCCTTCGAGTACAAGGCCACTAGGCGCGACCTTGGCGAAGCATTGAAGCAGTTAATGACCTACGCCTTGGCGCTCGACAATCCACCCTTGCTGGTGGTGTGCGACACCAATATCATCCAAATACACACCCATTTCACCAGCGCGCCAAGCGAAGTCCATACTATCGCGCTGGCAGACCTTGCCGAGCAGGCAAACCTCGACAAGCTGCACTGGCTGTTCACCAACCCCGAGAAGTTTCACCCCAAGCGCACCATCCTCCAAATCACTGAAGAAGCTGCAGGTACGTTCGCAGAACTCGCACAGTCGCTGAATGCGCGTGGGCATGCCCCGCAGACCATAGCGCACTTTCTTAACCAATGCCTATTCTGCCTGTTCGCGGAAGATGCGGAGCTCTTGCCTGAGAAGCTATTCGAGCGTTTGCTCGACAAGAGCCAGACCGACCCTGCCAAGCTTTCGAGCCGCTTTGAGGAACTGTTCAAGGCCATGCGCAAGGGGGGCGACTTCGCGCTGGAGGACATCCACTGGTTCAACGGTGGCCTATTCGAGAAGGTCGAAGTGCTTCCGCTCGATACCGCCGAAATCAAGATGCTTCATGCAGCTTCAAAACTCGACTGGAGTGGTATCGAGCCATCCATCTTTGGCACCTTGTTCGAGCGCGGCCTCGACCCCAGCAAACGCTCTCAGCTTGGTGCGCATTACACCGACCAGCAATCCATCATGCGCATCATCAACCCGGTTATCGTCGACCCGTTGACGGCAGAGTGGGAAGAAGCCAAGACCAAGATTGCAGCGCACGTAGCCAAGAGCAAGAAACACGGAGACAAGGCAGAGCGCGAAGCGCAGGCGGTCTTTCATACGTACCTGGAGCACCTCAAGAACTTCAAAGTGCTAGACCCAGCCTGCGGCAGCGGAAATTTTCTCTATCTCGCCCTTCGCGTGCTGAAGGACCTCGAACACAAAGCAAACCTTGAAGCAGAACAACTTGGCCTCCACCGGCAAGTCAGCATCGAAACATCTCCTATCAACGTGCTGGGCATTGAACTCAACACCTATGCTGCAGAGCTGGCGCGAGTCACTGTCTGGATTGGTGAAATCCAATGGATGCTCAAGAATGGATATCCGATTCGTAAGAACCCCATCCTCCAACCGCTCGACCATATCGAGAACCGCGACGCAGTGTTGGAAATGATGGAATCGCTTGATGTGCCACTTTCCTTGGATGGAGTCCTAGAGGCGAGATGGCCTGTAGTGGATGTCATCATTGGCAACCCACCCTTTCTTGGTGACAAGAAGATGCGCGCCGAGTTGGGTGATGCATACACAGAAGCTTTGCGCGGCCTTTACAAAGACCGTGTGCCGGGTGGCGCTGACTTGGTGACATATTGGTTTGAGAAAGCGCGTGCGCAGATTGAGGCGGGCAATTGCCAGCGAGCTGGGCTGGTCGCCACCCAATCCGTACGAAAGGGCGCGAACCAGAAAGTGCTAGCGCGCATATGTGAAACGACCCGTATCTTCAATGCGTGGAGCGACGAGGAATGGATTAACGAAGGGGCGGCTGTTCGTGTGTCACTGACTTGTTTCGGGAATGGTGAAAACACTAAGTTGGATGGCGAGGACGTTGAGGCCATCCATGCCGACCTGTCCGCAGGTAGTAATCTGACCCAAGCGATGCCGCTTGATGAGAACGCTGGCATTGCCTTCCAAGGGCCGGTCAAAGTGGGCTCTTTCGATATACCTGGCGAGCAGGCGCGACAGTGGCTCACACAACCCAATCCCAACGGCAGGCCGAACAGTGATGTAGTGCGACCGTGGGCGAACGGTCAGGACCTTACAGGGCGGCCATCCGATACTTGGATTGTCGACTTCGGGGCAGACCGTGCGGAGCAGGAATCTGCGTTCTACGAAGCACCATTTGCGCATGTGCTGCGTGAAGTTAAGCCGCAACGTGATGCACAAAATGATGCCGGTCGCAAAGCGAAATGGTGGCTTCATGGAAGAAGTGGGGCAGACTTACGCGCCGCGCTAGCTCCCCTCAAACGTTACATTGTTACGCCGCGGGTAGCCAAGCATCGGATGTTTATGTGGTTGGATGTGAGCGTGTTGCCAGACAGTCGCCTTTACGCCATAGCTCGGGACGACGATGTTGCTTTTGGCATACTTTCGTCACGCATTCACGAGGTCTGGGCTTTGGCGAATGCTTCTATGCATGGCGTAGGTAATGACCCGACCTACAATGCCAAGACTTGCTTCGAGGCTTTTCCTTTTCCGGTCAAATCATCACAACAGGATGAAATAGCAAACGCTGCGCAGAAGTTGAATGAGCTGCGTGAGAACTGGCTCAATCCGGCTGAGTGGGTGGATTGGGTGCGTACGCCGGAAGAAGAAAAAGCAGGTTATCCGGCTCGTCCTGTTGCAAAAGCAGGGCATGAGGATGAGCTGAAGAAACGCACATTGACCAACCTCTACAATGCACGTCCTGCTTGGTTGGATAACGCTCACAAGACAATAGATGCCGCTGTCGCAAAAGCCTACGGTTGGAACGATTACACGCCGGAGATGGCTGACGAGGAAATCCTGCGACGTTTGCTTGAACTTAACCTGGCTCGAGCAAAATGAAAGAGATGACTATCCCAATAGGTTCATTACGGCGCTCTGGGATTGCCAAAACGCTAGATGTTCAACGCTGACTAGGAGAGGAAGTCGAAGCTTCTTGTTCAAAGGCGGCCTTAATACCCTTTAGCCGTTTCAAGCGGGAGAGCAGGCGCGCCTCGATTTGGCTGGCAGCGACTACAGTTCCAATCAAGCTATTCACCGCCGCAATTCGTTGTTCAATGTCACCAGTTCCTAGGTCCTGAGTTTTTCGCCAAAGCTCAAATTCTCTCGAGGGGAGTATGGCTATGCGGTCACTAGTTACCATCACGCCGGTTACGAGCTTATCCTGCTCTGCTGTGTAGCAGCGGTCTTTGTGATAGCCGAACCCATGAGAGTGCACAATCTGTTTTGCTGCCCACAATAAAGATGGTGTCGCGAGAGTGCCTGAGAAAGTCATGTCATCCACGTAACAGCTGAATCGGAGACTTTGTTTTGTTGCAAGGTAGTCCAATTCGTCAAACATGGGTTTTGCTGCAAAAAACGCCAATAGCTGACTCACGCAGCTGCCTGTGGGTACATGGCCCTCGCAAGTTGTGAGCTTCGTTAGTAGTCCGGATACATCAGGGCTGCAGAGCAGTATTGTATTGAAGAAGCGATACACCCTTGCCGAATCGATTGAGGGGTAGAACTTTTTTACATCCAGTTTTACCAAAGGAGCGAGGCCTACATGAAGCTGCGCGTTGGTGATGTACGAGCGACCCTTTACGCCAGATTGCAGGTATGGCGGTTTGTGAATGCGCTCAAGCAGAGCAAATAGCCGCCTATGGATACGTTCAAGAATTGGTTTTGGAACCTCAACTTGTCGTTCTTTATCGCCACTGGGTATTTTGAAAATACGATAGTTTGAGGTGTTTTTGGCTAAGCTTTCAAGGTGCGACAGTTCTAGATTAAAGACATCCTTCGCCAGTTTTTTTCTGCTCTGCAATCTATAGAGCGGGCACTGGTCAATCGGATAGGTCTTTCTGGATTTCACGCAATTGTGTCCTTGGCAGAAATCCACTGAAGCATCTTTATCGTCTTGCGGGCAATTGTTGCGCGGACCTTATCAGAACGAGTCGGGCTGTCTAAGTTTTCCGAGAAGAAAAGCAGTGATGATACGGGCATGTCAAAAGTGGTGGCGTACTTCTGAAGCAACTCAAGAGTTGGTGCCTTCTTGCCACTCTCAATTTCCGATAGATATGAATTTGAAATGCCTAGACGTTCTGCCAATGTCGTCTGGTTGAGGTCGTGAAACACACGCACCAATCGAAGTGCTTCGTGCTGCATGACAAGCGCCTCCAAAAATATAGATAAAAAGACCAAGGGTCATCTCCGAACAGCTTGTTCCAAACGTACCAAATCAACCTTGCAGCTGAAATGATTTTCATAAGGACGCCGGGGCGGCGAAGCCACTTCCGGATACTGTTCAAACAAGCCTGCCAACGGCTTGGGCGCTTTTTTTCTGCATCAGACATAAATGTCTCCTTCTCAGTAACGACTCCGCACAATTACGGAGCCTCTCGTTAGCCACTGAAAAGAACGAAAGAGCGCTGGCAGTTTTACCCTTGGACTCTCAAACGGTCCCGAATCTCGTTCGGGACCGGCTTCACGGCATACACCGTCATATGCGACCGACCGCGTGCCTGCGTGAACATTAGCAGCCTTGCGACTGCCACGAGCACTTTCATGCCCCGCTTTTAACGAATGCTCTCTTTAGCCCAAGTGCGCGCACTATAACAGAGAGTTCTGAAAAATACATAAAAAATGTTCGCTGTGAGCGAAAATAGTGAGCTATATTTAGCCCACGATAATGACGTGGATGAGGAATCGTATGGATATGAATCGACACCTCTGCGGCATGTGCTTGGTGCCGCTTACAGAGCTCAAGGTTCAATTCGCTCGACGGATGGAGCAAATGGTGGTTGAGGAGAAAGAAGGAAAACAACTTAAGTCCGTGAAGATTTTTTCTGACGATGTATTCATGGAATTTTGCAACAGCAAATGTTGGGCTGCTCGAGAGCCGGAAGTGATGGCCGCTTACGAATTAAAAAACACTTACCCGTCATTCCAGTGGATAGCCACCTGTTCTCGCTGTGGCGCTACTGTGAACCGCACAAAGCCCTACGTTTCCTTAAATCTCTATAAGGTTGTCGACGAGTCAAAGTCGTGGGGGTGCTTTGAGCGGGTGCTCGACGATAAGGAGTTTGCCGTCCTATGTTTCGATTGCGATGCGCCCACTGGAACAGATGCGGAACAAGTCCACCACGAAATACCCAAAGAGGAAGCCTGCTCAATATGCTAATAAACTGGGGTGAGTCTTGTTTATCGTTGCCCGGTGCGAATGGGATTTGGGGGCATATCTGGGGGCACATTCATTTGTCGAATTGCTTAGATTGCCGATTGGCGCGGCTTTGCGCCATCAATGTGGATGAGACAAGCCACCAATTGAAAAGGCTTGCACCTCGCAAGCCTTTTTGCTTTTCCGAATAAATTTACGCTGTGCCGAATTTGGCTTCAACGATCACGCCGATTTCCTTGAGGAACGGCGTGGGCAGGATGCCGCCCGCGCAAACAATGATGGCATCGTTGGGGAGAACCAATTTCTGGCCATCCTGCTCGAGAAGGACTTTGTCCTTCTCGACCATTTTCACATTCGATTTCAGGCGCACGGTAAGCATTTTTCTGTCCGACATTTCTTTCAGGCGATCCCGGTTTTTCGGTTTGCCGCGGCCGAATGCCTCGCTTCGGTAGGAAAGCGTAACGGTGGCGCCGGGTTGTTCGGCGATGGCCATGGCGGCTTCCAGCGCGCTGTCGCCGCCGCCGACCACCAATACGTGCATGTTTTTGTATTGTTCCGGCTCGATCAGGCGGTACACCACTTTGGGCAAATCCTCGCCGGGAACCCCCAGTTTGCGCGGCGTGCCGCGACGCCCGATGGCCAGAAGTACAGTGCGTGTTTCGTACGCGCCCCTGGAAGTTTTGACGATAAAGCCTTTGTCGGTTTTGGTGATGGCTTCCATGCGTTCGTTGTAATTCAGCTTCAGCCCGGTCTTGGCGATGATGCCGTGCCAGAATTCAAGCAGTTTTTCCTTGCTCACTTCCTTGAATTGCATTTTTCCGACGACGGGCAACTTGACCGGCGCCGTCATGACGACCTTGTTGCGCGGGTATTGGAAGATGCAGCCGCCCAGCGAGCTTTCCTGTTCGATGGTGACATGGCGCAACTTGTGCTCCATCGCGCCCAGGGTGGCTGCGAGTCCGGCAGGGCCCGCGCCGACGATGACCACGTCGTAAGGATTCTTGCTGCCTTTGAGTTTGGCAATGTGCTCCATCGCCTGGCTACCCTGGCTTGCGGCTTTGCGGATCAGTCCCATGCCGCCGAGCTCGCCCGCGATGTAAATGCCGGGCACATTGGTCTCGAAGTTGGGATTCACCAGCGGGATGTCCATGCCGCGTTTGGAAGTGCCGAATACCAGCTTGATCGCATCATGCGGGCAGGCCGTGGCGCAGGCGCCGTGACCGATGCAATGGGTCGGGTTGATCAACACCGCCTTGCCTTTGATCATGCCGATGGCCTCTTCCGGGCAGGCGGTGATGCAGCTACCCGCGCCCATGCATATGTTGGGGTTGATCTCGGGGTGCAAGGACGAAGGCTCGGTGAGGCCGGCTTCAACGGCTTCGTTGAGCACTTCGACTGCAGAGGACTCTTTTTTATGGCGGCCACGCAAATAGAAGAACACGATCAGTGCGAGTGGGGCCAGATAGATTGCAAAGGATTCGATATTCATGGAGTTCGGGATTAACCGTTAAATGGGAGATTATGAACTTGTGTGTTTGTTTGCCGACACTGACCGGGAAATATCCAGCAGGAGTCGGGCATTCTATGTCGAGTCGGGAAGTGTGACAATTTGAAGTTGCTTTTTGTTCAATTGCGAAAGCGCGTCTGTCAACCGGAAAGAATAAACCGGGCATGCATCCGGCGTTATTCGAGTCCCCTGATGCCGGAAGAATGAACTTGCGGGTAACGAACACGCTTGAAGATGCGAAACCGGGAAGCAATTATTTCCGCCACTTCCCTGAAGTGTGCAATGGGCATTGATGTGGACAAGATCGTTTCTCACGGCAGAAACAACAATAGTATGTTTGCAAGCCGCAAGATGTAACATCAAATTGCCCCCTCCTGTTTTGCCGACCTCGATATATCAGAGTCGCCCCACTCGCAAGTCAATACCCGCTCAGCAGATAAGGATATGCAATGTGAAAATTGCGTTAAATCAAAAATATTAGGGTTTAATTGCGACCGGGAAAAAATGATTACGGCAGTTTTGTGCCTGCAACTATTCTTTGCTCGCATACTCTCATCGCCCACAGGCTTAAGCAGGAATTAAGAAACAAAATAAATAATAAGCTGCCGTAAATGAAACCATTTCCGGTTTGATGGCACTGATGTGGCAATTCCAATTCGAGACCCCCGAACGGGGCAATGTTTTAGACATATTTTAAAGAGACTGCATGAGGACAAAAGCACAATCCGAGCATCGACACTGGCTGATATTTATCGGCATCATCGCGATCATTACTATTGCGGGATACTTTGTGTTGTATCCGCAAACCCTTTTCAAACCGGGCGAACGGATGTTTGATCTGGGCTATAACCTCGGGCTGGCGGGCGGTTTGATGATGCTGACGTTGCTGCTCTATCCATTGCGCAAGCGCGTCAAGTTTTTCGAAAACCTGGGTTATTTGCCCTCATGGTTCAAGTGGCATATGGTATTTGGGATTCTGGGGCCATTGACCATCATTTTTCATTCCACCTATCACGTCTATATTCCTTATATTCACCCCATGGGTTCTCCGAATGCGGCGGTAGCCATGCTATGCATGCTGCTGGTGTCGGGTAGCGGGACATTCGGACGTTTTTTCTACACCAAGATTCACCACGGTTTGTACGGACGCCAAGCCACGGTGAACGAGTTGCGCGCGGAACTGGAACAGTCCGGCGACGTGAAATCGCTGTTCAGTTTTGCACCCGCCGTGGAAAAATCGCTGGAAGATTTCCGTGTGCGTGCCGACGAGTATGCCAAAAGTTCGGGGCTCGGACTGATCACCTTTCTCACGATCGGATTTCGAACCGCACTCTTGTCCAGATCCTTATCCAAAGAATTGCGCCGAACCATGCATACCCAGGCGAAGGAAAGTAATTTCTCTGCGGCGCAACTCCAGGGAATGGAGGGGATGTTTGTCGATTATCGCGAAAAGATCGCTACTTACCTAGGTGCAGTGCGCGACGCTGCGACGTTTCATACCTATGAGCGGCTATTCTCGTGGTGGCATATCTTCCATATCCCGCTGGTTTACATGATGGTGTTCAGTGCGCTTTACCACGTGTATGCGGTGCATGCGTATTGATTCCGGAATCCAACATATGAAGACAATTACTCGCACGCTGGTTATTGCGTGTCTCCTGGTTGCGTGCCCCATGCAGGCACATGCAAACAAGTTGCTGATGCCGGGAGACGTCATCAAGAGCCACGCCAAGGAAGAGGAAAATTGCGAAAAATGCCACAAGAAATTCGACAAGGCCGCGCAATCCGGTCTGTGTGCCGATTGCCACAAGGAAATCGGCAAGGACATTAACGAGAAAAAAGGTTTCCATGGCCGCATGGAAGCCGGCAAGGAATGCAAGGAATGCCATCCCGATCACAAAGGCCGCAATGCCAAGGTCGCCGAATTCGATCATGGCAAGTTCGACCATGACAAAACCGATTTTGCATTGAAGGGCGGCCACCTGAAAGAAAAGGTGAAGTGCACCGATTGCCACAAGGCGGACAAAAAGTTCCGCGAAGCGCCCAGCTATTGCAACGACTGCCACAAGAAAGACGACAAGCATAAAGGCGGTCTGGGAACGGACTGCGCCAAGTGCCACAGCGCGAAAGACTGGAAAACTGCCGTCTTTGATCACGACAAGACCAAGTTCAAATTGTCGGGCAAACACGTCGATGTGAAATGCGCCAAGTGTCATATCGACAACAAGTTCAAGGATACGCCCATAGCCTGCAAGGCTTGCCACAAGAAGGACGACGACAAGGCGCACAAGGGCAAGCTCGGCCCGAAGTGCGAGTCATGCCACACTGCGAAGGGCTGGAAAGAGGTTCTGTTCGATCACGACAAGAAAACCAAATTCCCGCTGCTGGGCAAACACCAGGATGTGAAATGCGACAAATGCCACATCAACAAGAAGTACAAGGATACGCCCAAGGTTTGCAGTTCCTGCCACAAGAAGGATGACGACAAGGCACACAAGGGCAAATTCGGTCCGAAGTGTGAAACCTGCCATGCGGAAAAAGACTGGAAGGAAATCCTGTTCGATCATGACAAGAAGACCAAGTACCCGCTGCTCGGCAAACACCAGAAGATCAAGTGCGTGGATTGCCATAAAGGCGACCTGTACAAGGACAAGCTGAAGTCAGATTGCCTCTCCTGTCACGAGAAAGATGACAAGCACAAAGGACAGGAAGGCAAGAAATGCGAGACGTGTCACAAAGAGGAAGCGTGGAACAAGACCACTTTTGATCACGGCAAGATGTCCACTTTCCCGTTGCTCGGACGGCATGCGCTGGTGGCGTGCAAGAAGTGCCACGCTGCGCCAACCTTCAAGGATGCCAAGTCGGATTGCTGGTCGTGCCACGAAAAAGACGACGGCAAAGTCCACAAACGCAAGTTCGGCTCGGAATGCCAGACTTGCCACAACACGCGCGACTGGAAGGCGTGGGACTTCGATCACAACAAGACCAGATTCAGGCTGGACGGCCCGCATAAGAAAATCGGCAGCAATTGCTATGCATGCCATAAGCTGCCGATGGACAAGAAAGTATTGGCACCCACGGCATGCGGCAGTTGTCACGATCGCGACGATGTGCATAACGGAAGCTTCGGCGACCGTTGCGAGCGCTGCCACGACGGCAATGACTGGAAGCATGTGAAAATGGGTGTGACTGCCTCGCGCTTCAAGAAGCAGGAGCCGCGGCAGAAAGTGGTTCACAGGCAAGTCGCAAAGAAGAAAGTAGCCCATAAGAAAGTGGCGGAACAGAAAGTTGCAAAAAAGAAAAAGACGCAGAAGAGCGAAGAGTCAATGAGCGTATTTGAAAAAATGATCAATTGGGGAGGATTTTGATGAAACGACCAGGACAAATTATTGGCAACCTGTTTGCCGTGATGCTTGCCGTGTTTTCAGTGCACGCGCCGGCTGAGACCAATATGGCCGGGCGCGACTTCAATCACACGGCCACCGGTTTTCCGCTGCACGGCGTGCATGCCAGCGCAGCGTGTGAAACGTGTCACGTTGCCGGTGTGTTCAAAGGCACGGCAAGGGATTGCGACGGTTGCCATGCGCTGGGCAAGCGTGTCGTGGCGACACCGAAGTCCACCAGCCACATCGTGACCGATGCGCCGTGCGATACCTGTCACTTCAATGCCTCCACTTTTCTGGGCGCCCGCTTCAACCACGGGACCGCAGTGCCGGGACAATGCAGGAACTGTCATAACGGCAGACAAAGCGAGGGTAAGCCGACAAGCCATAACACTGGCAACAAAGCGATCAAGTCCTGCGACCAATGTCACCGGTCCTTTACCTGGTTCAGTGCGAGCTGGAATCACATTGGCGTGGCACCAGGGACGTGTACGAATTGCCACATCCCGGGCGGGGAAAGCTCCTACAGCAAACCGGCGAGCCATACTGCGGGTACATTGAAAGGTGACAATCAATGCGACGACTGCCATGGTTTCGTCGCTTGGATTCCGGCCAGATTCAAGCACAACACCGGGGCGGCGTGCTCGAGTTGCCACCTCAATGGCGTGCGTGCAGTGGGACAGCCCTCTAGTCATTCCAGTTTTGTCGGTTGGCCAACAGAATGCAACGATTGCCATACCAATACCATTAGCTGGTCGGGCGCGCTGGGCGCCAAGCCGAGCAACCACATTCCCTACAATGCCGGAGTCGCATGCAGTTCATGCCATGTGGGCACATCTGTAACGACTGGACCGACCCTGCATGCTTATGTTTCCACTTTTGCCTGCACGACTTGTCACTTGAGCGGGACGAGCTACTTGGGACGCATGGATAAGAAAAGTATTGGGCATGAGGGAATGAAATCCGGTGACGACTGCTCCAAGTCCGGATGCCACAGACCGGCGGGCAGCAGAGGAACTGCATATATCAGATGGGATTGAGCATTGATACGCAGGCCGTGCAAACTGGCATTGCACGGCCTTTTGGGAAAAATATAAATATAAGAAATCAGGGAGTGAAACTATGTCAATCAATTTGGCTTCAGGAATGAAGCGCTTAATTGCTTCGATAGCGTTATTGGCGGGGATGTGGTGCGGTGCCGCAACTGCCCAGCCGCTGGAGGATGTGAGTCTCGAGTACCAGAGTCAGGGTGTCGTCGCCACCATCCGGCTGTCCGGGCCGGTGCAGTACCAGCGCCATTTTCCGGCGAGTCACGGCAACACGCTGGAAATCTATTACGACCGGATAAAGGATGCGAATAGCAATGTGAAATGGGTGGATGGCGAGGTACTTAGATCTCCCCCTTCCAGGCTTATTCCCAGCTTCACGGTGACCACGCGCGATCAGCAGACGAAACCGAGGTTGGTGCTGGAGTTTTCACGCGAGGCGGAATTCAGCGTCGCTGCGGGCAAGGATAATCGCAGTCTGTTGATCACGATCCAGCCGGACAGACGACCGGTGAGCAATGAACCTTTGCCTTTCCTGCCGACGGTCAAACCGGTGGCCAAGGCCGCAGCAAGCGGAACGCTCACGGCAGAACAACAAGCCGCGATCGCTGAAGCAAATAATGAGGCGCATGATTTGATGGTGCAGGCGCGCGAGGCGCTGGCCGCCAAAAAGAACGATGCGGCGGTGGACGTGCTGAACAAATTGCTGTTGCTGCCGCCCAACGACTACACCGAGGACGGGCAGGAGTGGATAGGTGTGGCACGCGAACGTGCGGGACAATCCGACAAGGCAAAGGTTGAATACGACCTTTATTTGCGGCTGTTCCCGGGCGGAGCGGGTGCGGCACGTGTGGCGCAGCGCCTGGACGGATTGTCGGGCGTGGACAGCAACGGCAAGCCGATGGCTGTGCCGACGGAGAAGAAACAGGCCGCCAGCCTGACGTCGTTCGGCAGCATCACTTCGCGTTATTACTACGGCAGAAGCCAGCTCGACGCAACCAACACGTTCAACAATACCACGACGACCGATTCATTATCGTTTACCGACCAGTCCATGCTCATCACCAGCGTGGATGCCTCCGAGCGTTACAGGAGCGAAAAATACGATGCGCGGCTGGTGTTCCGCGATACCAGCACCTTGAACCTCCAGGCCGGTCAACACAGCCAGAACCGGCTGAGCGCGGCTTACGGCGAATTCAAGGGTCGGACGCAGAACTATATGTTGCGTCTGGGGCGGCAATCCCCGATGGGCGGCGGCGTGTTGGGACGGTTTGACGGTCTTGCCGGATATTATGGCGATGCACAAGATATGCGTGTGAATGCAGTGGCGGGCGTACTGGACGATTACTCGCAGGGCAGCAAACCCAGGTTCTTTGGCGCGGGTGTGGATAGCGGGATGTTTTCGGTCTATGGCATCAACCAAACCGTGGAAGGCGTGCAGGACAGGCGTGCAGTAGGTACGGAATTCCGCTATTTCGACGACAGGAAATCTGCTTTCGCATTGCTGGACTACGACACCTATTTCAAGGCGGTGAATGCCGTGCAATTCATGGGCATGGGCAAGCTGGCCAATTTCAAGCTGCTGCCGGATGCCACACTGAATTTTATGCTGGATCATCGCAGGACACCTTCGCTGAGCATTCGTAATGCCCTGAACGGTGCGAACACGTCGTCCATCATCGAAGTGCAGAATGATTTGCTGCAAGCCGTGTCAGCCGGGAGTTTGCGTGAATTGGCGCTGGCGCGCACGGCAACCACCAATATGGGGCAGATCGGAATCACGCTCCCCTGGCGCGAGAAATGGCAAGTGGGCGGCGATTTCCGGCTGACCAATACGACAGGATTGCCGGCCAGCGGACAGACCATCGACCCCAATACCCTCTTGCGCATATCGCAATGTACGGGCACGCAAACCCCGCAAGGCTGTGTCGATGCGCAGCCGGGTCGCGGCCTGGAGAAAAGCGTGACGGGGCAGGTTATCGGCAGCAGTCTCGTGTCGCAGGGAGATATCTGGTCGGGAAGTATTACCTTCAGTATCAGCAACAATGTAGACGGCAAGACCCTCTATGTTTACAACCATACGCAACTCAACCCGGCCTGGAATCTGGACACTTCGCTGCAGTTGTCCAGCTACAAGGATCAATATGGTGGAACAACCAGACGCATTTCGCCATTAGTCCGCAGCGCATATCGCTTCAGGGAGCAGCTCTACTTTGATGCGGATTTTACTTATGAAAACATGGACTATAGCGGCCCGCAGATGAGTACCAAAACCAAACGACTTGCCGTCTCGGGCGGAGTGCGCTGGGATTTCTAGGTTCGCAGTTGCAGAGAAAATGTACGGGGGCGTCGGACGCGGATCTGACGTCCCCGTTTTAATAATGGGCCGTGCATTTTTTAATGAAAGGCCTGCGCAATCGATCACGGTCTGGTAAATTTCGCATTTCCAAAAATAAGGGGTGGAGTTATGAAAATACACGAGTACCAAGGTAAGGAAATATTGCGCGAGTTCGGCGTGCCGACACCGCGCGGGGAGGCTTGCTTCAGCGTTGATGAGGCGGTTGCGGCAGCCCAGAAACTGGGCGGCAAAGTCTGGGTGGTGAAGGCGCAGATTCATGCGGGCGGTCGCGGCAAGGGCGGCGGCGTGAAAGTGGCGAAGTCGCCGGATGAAGTGCGCCAGTATGCGGGCCAGATTCTTGGCATGCAGTTGGTGACACACCAGACCGGCCCGGAAGGCCAGAAGGTGCGACGCCTGCTGATCGAGGAAGGCGCGCAGATCGTCAAGGAATTGTATGTGGGCATGGTGGTGGACCGCGCTTCGCAGCGCGTCGCGCTGCTGGCCAGCAGCGAGGGTGGAATGGAGATCGAAGAAGTCGCCAAACACTCTCCGGAAAAGATTCATACCGTGCGCATCGATCCGACCAGCGGATTGACCGATGCGGAAGCTTCGAAAGTGGCGCGCGACATCGGCATTCCCGATGTGGCCAATGCCGAGGCAGTCAAAGTGCTGCAGGGCCTGTATCGCGCCTTTGTCGAAAAAGATGCGATGCTGGCGGAAATCAATCCGCTGATCGTCACCGCAGATAACCGCGTGGTGGCGCTGGACGCAAAATTCAACTTCGATTCCAACGCGCTGTATCGCCGTCCCGAGATCGTCGCCATGCGCGATCTGGATGAAGAAGATCCGGCGGAGATCGAGGCGTCCAAGTTCGACCTGAGCTACATCCAGCTCGACGGCAATATCGGCTGTCTGGTGAACGGTGCCGGTCTGGCCATGGCGACCATGGACATCATCAAGCTGTACGGCGGCAGCCCGGCCAACTTCCTCGATGTGGGCGGCGGCGCGACGACGGAGAAAGTGACCGAGGCCTTCAAGCTGATGCTGAAGAACCCCAACCTCAAGGCCATCCTCGTCAATATTTTCGGCGGCATCATGCGCTGCGATGTGATTGCCGAGGGCGTGGTTGCGGCCGCGCGCGAGGTGCATCTGAATGTGCCTCTGGTGGTGCGTCTGGAAGGCACCAACGTCGATCTGGGCAAGAAGATCCTGGCCGACTCCGGCCTGCCCATCATCTCCGGTAACGATATGGCGGACGCGGCACAAAAAGTCGTTGCAGCCGCGAAAGGTAAATAACATGTCCATACTCATCAATAAAAACACCAAAGTCATCACGCAGGGCATGACCGGCAAGGTCGGCCAGTTCCACACACACCATTGCAAGCAGTATGCGAACGGCGCGAACTGTTTTGTGGCGGGCGTGAATCCGAAAAAAGCGGGTGAAGATTTCGAAGGTATTCCTGTTTACGCCAGCGTGCTTGACGCGAAAAATGCGACCGGTGCGACCGTGTCCGTGATCTACGTGCCGCCGGCGGGCGCGGCGGCAGCCATCGACGAAGCGGTGGCGGCGGATCTGGATCTGGTGATCTGCATTACCGAAGGCGTTCCCGTACACGACATGCTGAAGACACGCTACAAGATGCAGGGCAAGCGCACCATCCTGATCGGGCCGAACTGCCCCGGCCTGATCACGCCGGATGAGATCAAGATCGGCATCATGCCCGGTCATATCCACAAGAAAGGCCGCATCGGTGTGGTATCCCGCTCCGGTACGCTGACTTATGAAGCGGTCGGGCAGCTCACTGCGCTGGGCTACGGCCAGTCTTCCTGCGTGGGCATCGGCGGCGATCCGATCAACGGACTCAAGCACATCGATGTGCTGAAACTGTTCAACGAAGATCCCGAGACCGATGCGGTGATCATGGTTGGCGAGATCGGCGGTACCGACGAGGAAGAATGCGCGCGCTGGATCAAGGGCAACATGAAAAAACCCGTGGTCGGTTTCATCGCGGGCGTGACCGCGCCTCCGGGCAAGCGCATGGGTCATGCCGGTGCTATCATCTCGGGCGGCCAGGGCGGCGCCAATGAAAAGCTGGCCGTGATGGAAGAATGCGGCATCCATATCACGCGCAACCCGGCGGAAATGGGGCGCACAATGCAGAAGGTGTTGAAGAAGTAGTGGTGAGTGGAAAGTAGTAAGTGGTGAGTGGAGGCGCCACTCCCACTTGCTACTTGCAACTTCCCGCTTACCCGGTCTAAGGGGGAAGTAATGCTGGAGATGTTCCAAACCACCCAGTTCTGGGTGGATGTGTTCAAGATCATTGTTATCGATTTGCTGCTGTCCGGCGACAATGCGGTGGTGATTGCGCTGGCGTGCCGCAACCTGCCGCTGGCGCAACGCAAAAAAGGCATCCTGTACGGCGTGGGCGGCGCGATCGGCTTGCGCATCGTGTTGACCTTCTTTGCCGTGACTTTGCTGTCGTTGCCCTATCTCAAGTTGGTCGGTGCGTTGCTGCTGCTGTGGATCGGCATCAAGCTGATTCTGCCGGAAGAAGAGCATGGCGAGGGAAACATCAAGGCCGAGGCGAATCTGTGGGGCGCGGTGAAAACCATCATCATCGCCGACTTCGTGATGAGTCTGGACAACGTGCTGGGTGTGGCCGCAGCGGCGAAGGGGAGCGTGTTCCTGCTGGTGTTTGGCCTGTTGATCAGCATCCCGCTGATCGCCTGGAGCAGCCAACTGGTGCTGAAACTGATCGATCGCTATCCCTTCATCATCTATGCGGGCGGTGCATTGCTGGGCTATGTGGCGGGCGAGATGCTGGTGACTGAGGCTTTGTTCAAGGAATTGGTCGAGGCGCGGCATTATCTGCATTGGCTGGTCCCGTTGCTGGGAGCGGTGTTCGTGCTGGCGATGGGCTTGTGGCTGGCGAGGCGCATGGCGGAAAAAGCGCCTGCCGTGCACCTGGTCGATGAGCGGGTCGGCGAGACCCGCGACGAATCATGAAGCGGAGGAAGGCATGAAAATATTGATTCCGGTAGACGGTTCGGCCCCGGGCAACCGTGCGGTGGAACATGTGATCGCCAGCGTGGCCTGGCTGAAAGAACCGCCGCAGATTCATCTGCTCAATGTGCAATGGAAGCTGGCGACCGCCAATGTGAAGCTGTTCATCAGCCAGGACACCATCAACGACTATTACCGCGAGCAAGGCATGGCCGCACTGGCCGATGCGCGCGCCAAGCTGGAGGCGGCGGGACTGGCTTACAGCTACCACATCGCCATCGGCACCCCGGCGGAAGCCATTGTCCAGGCCGCACAGGAGCAGCATGCGGACCAGATTGTGATCAGCGCACATGGTCAGGGCACGCTCAGTAAAATGCTGCTGGGTTCAGTGGCCACCAAGGTCGCTCATCTGGCTCCGATCCCCGTCTTGCTGGTGAAGTGAAATAACTGATAAATCAAACAGGTATGGTTTGGGCTTGAAAAATGTTTTAGTATTCGTTCCGTAGCCTCAGGGAAAGAATAAATACGGGCATGGCGAATATGAGAAAAGCATTTTGGAAGGCCGATTGGTTCACTGCTTTGCTGGTCGCTTTGTTGTTCCTGTTCAGTGCCAACAGCGATCTGATTCAGAGTCTGGAACGCAGGGCATATGATTGGGGTGTGCGGTCTTCTTCGCGGGTACCCAGCGACAAGGTCGCTGTCATCGCCATTGACGACCAGAGTATTGCCAACCTTGGCCGCTGGCCTTGGCCGCGTGCGATTCAGGGCAAGATGCTGGATATCCTGGCCGCAGGCCAGGTCAAGGAAGTCGGGAACACGGTTTTCTTCTTTGAACCCCAGGTCGATGCGGGACTGGATTACATCAACAAGATCGGCGCGATTCTTGCCGAATCTTCCCTGAAGAAAAGCAATCCTGCCGAATGGGCAAAGTTGGATGCGCTGATGCAGGATGCGTTGCTGCATCTGGATAACGATCAGCAGCTTGCGGAAAGCATGCTCAAGGCTAACGATGTGCTGCTGGGCATGTTCTTCGAATTGGGCGAGCCACAAGGGAAACCGGATGGCCCGCTGCCGGAATACATTTTGAAGAACAACCTGACCAATATTCTCGGCAATGAAGATTCGTTCTTGCCAATTCCTTCGTTGGGCGCGCAATACCCGATCCCGGCAATCGGATCCACAGCAGTGGCCATCGGCCACCTCAATGCCACCCCGGATGTGGATGGCGGGGTGCGCACCGAACCGTTGGTGATCGGCTATTTTGACCAGTACTACCCCTCGCTGTCGCTGATGCTGGCCGCGAAAAGCCTGAACCTCGAGCCCAAAGACATCCAGGTCACTTTGGGGCAGGGCGTCAAGCTGGGCAACCTGAACATTGCCACCGATCCGGCATTGCGCATGCATACTTTCTTTTATGGCGACCGTGACGGCAAATCCGCTTTCCAGGTGGATTCGTTCTACGATGTGTTGAGCGGCAGGATTCCCGCAGAGAAATATCGCGACAAAATCGTGCTGATTGGTGCCACCGCGGCCGGGGTGGGCGCTTCGCAAGTGACGCCGATTTCCGCCGGAATGGCGCCGGTGCTGACGCTGGCGCATTCGGTGTCCAGTATTCTCAAGCAGGACTTTTTCGTTGTTCCAGGCTGGGGCCTGTGGGCGGAGAGCGGTGTATTCCTTGCGGTTTCCCTGTACTTGATCCTGTTGTTGCCGCGTCTCAGCGCGGGATTGGCTGCGGCGATTACCGGAACCCTGTTTGTTCTGCTGTTGGCGACGCATTATATTTTGATGACGACGCAGGCGATGTGGCTGCAGTTGATGTTGCCGGCGGCCCTGCTGCTGGTCGGTCACTTGCTGGTAACCACCAAGCGTTTCCTGCTGACGGAGAAGGGCAAGATCAAATCCGATGCAGATTCGGCCGAGAGCAATCGCATGCTGGGTCTGGCGTTCCAGGGACAGGGCCAGCTGGATATGGCCTTCGACAAGTTCCGCAAAGTGCCGCTGGACGACAGCCTGATGGACGTGTTGTATAACCTGGGACTGGATTTCGAGCGCAAGCGTCAGTTCAACAAGGCCGAATCCGTGTTCAATTACATGACGGAGTTCAACCCCAAGTTCCGCGATCTGGAAGCGCGCAGGGCGCAATCCAGGGCCATGGCGGAGACCATCGTGCTCGGCGGCCCTTCCGGTCGGAGTAACGACAGCACGATGAAGCTGGATCAGGCGGGGATCGCCAAGCCAATGCTGGGCCGCTACCAGATCGAGAAGGAACTGGGCAAGGGCGCGATGGGCGTGGTGTATCTGGGCAAAGACCCGAAGATCAGCCGTGTCGTGGCGATCAAGACCATGGCGCTGGCACAGGAGTTCGAGGCGGACGAGCTGGAAGACGTCAAGGCTCGCTTCTTCCGCGAAGCCGAAACAGCGGGACGCCTGAACCATCCCAATATCGTCACCATGTACGATGCGGGCGAGGAACACGACCTTGCCTACATCGCGATGGAGTTCCTCAAGGGCAAGGATTTGACGGGGTACACCAAACAGCCCAATTTATTGCCGCTGCCCAAGGTGCTGAGCATCGTTGCCCGTGTGGCGGACGCGCTGGGCTACGCGCATGGCCTGAACGTCGTGCATCGCGACATCAAGCCCGCCAATATCATGTACGACCCGGAAAGCGATTCGGTGAAGGTCACCGATTTCGGTATCGCACGCATCACGGATTCTTCCAAGACCAAGACCGGCATGGTGCTTGGCACGCCTTCCTACATGTCGCCGGAGCAGTTGTCCGGCATCAAGATCGAGGGGCACTCGGACTTGTTCTCCCTGGGGGTGAGCCTGTACCAACTGGCGTGTGGTAAGCTGCCATTCGAAGGCGATTCGATGGCGCAACTGATGTTCAGGATCGCCAACGAGCCGCCCACCGACATTTTGAGCATCAATCCGAACGTGCCGCCGTGCGTGGTTGCCATCATCAACAAGGCGCTGGCGAAGAAGGTCGGAGACCGTTATGAAAGTGGCGGCGCAATGGCTGAAGCGATCCGGCAGTGCGCGGCCAGCTTGTGAACAAGTCATCAGCGATAACGATACGAAACATGACCTTTTCAGGGGTGGTACGTGGATATACAAGATGCGCTTGAAATAGTCAGCCAGACCAACCCCGGGATGGTGCGCTCGCATAACGAGGACAGCGTCACTTACGACGCCGACGCCGGATTGGTGGTATTGGCGGACGGCATGGGCGGCTATAATGCGGGCGAAGTGGCGAGCGGCATTGCAGTCTCGGTGTTGTCCAGTGAGGTGGGACACCATCTCAAGAATGCGCGCCCCGAGGCATTGAATGAAGCCGGTGAAGAGTTGGGTGTGACGCTGTTGCGCGACAATGTGAAGAAGGCCAACCTGTCCATTTTTCGCGCGGCGCAGAGCCAGCCGCAATATGCCGGGATGGGGACGACCATCGTTACCGCCTTGTTCTACGATGACCGTGTGGCAGTGGCGCATATTGGCGATTCGCGCATGTACCGTTTGCGGGGTGAGGAACTCGAATGCCTGACGCGGGATCACTCGCTGTTGCAGGAACAAATTGACAGCGGGTTAATCAGCAAAGAAGATGCGAGGTTGTCCAAAAACAAGAATCTGGTGACGCGCGCAGTGGGTATCGATGCCGACGTTGAGCCGGAGATTCACATGCATGATATTCAGGTCGGCGATGTATACCTGCTCTGTTCCGACGGGCTGAACGATATGGTCGAAGACGAGGATATCGGGATGACGCTGCAACTGCTGCAGAACAATTTGCCGCTGGCCGCAACGCAATTGGTACAGATGGCCAACGACAATGGCGGACGCGATAATGTGTCGGTCATTCTGGTCAAGGTAAAAGGACGCTTCGCTGCTCCTCGTCAGTGGTGGGCGAAGTTGCGTTCATGGTTCGCAAACTGAAATAGCAAAAGTTAACTACGGGGATTGATGATATGCCGGCTAAATTGATACTCAGCATGGATGGGGCGGTGATGAAGGAATATCCGCTGAACAAGGAACGCACCACGATAGGTCGCAAACCGCACAACGACATCGTGATCGACAATCTCGCCGTGAGCAGCGAGCATGCGGCCATCGTGACCATACTCAACGATTCCTTTCTGGAAGACCTGGACAGCACCAACGGTCTGGCGGTCAACGGCACGCCGACCAAAAAACACTTCCTGCAAAACAACGATGTGATCGAGATCGGCAAATACAAGCTGAAATACCTGAACGACCAGCCCACGCAGACCTCGGCGGCAGAGTTTGAAAAAACCATGGTGTTGCGCGCTCCGGTAAGAGTTTCGCAAAGCGAGGCTTTCCCGAAATCGCCGCTGGATGTGACGGCGACACGCAAGACGGAAGCCGTGATCTCCACGCAGTTCAATAACACGAACAGCGGCATTGCCCCCGGATCATCCGGCGGGCCGCTGCCTGCCGCGTTGGTGCAGATATTGAACGGCCCCAATTCGGGCAAGGAACTCGAGTTGGTGAAGAACCTGACGACCCTGGGCAAACCCGGTGTGCAGGTGGCGGTACTGGCGCGCCGTCCGCACGGCTATTTCATTACGCATGTGGAAGGAGGAAGTTTCCCCACCGTGAACGGTTCGTCCATCGGCGAACAGCCGCACCAACTGAAAGACCACGATCTCATCGAACTTGCCGGGGTGAAGATGGAGTTCTACTTCAAGGCCTGATTACCCAAAGTGATCTGTCCACGCGCAATCCGGCCGGGTGAGAAGCGGGGTGGCAAGTGAAGAAGCACGCACTTCTTATTGCACTCGGTCTGGCCATCGTCATGCTGTTTCTGGGTGACGCCGCAAAATTCTACCGCCTCGGTTTTGTCCAATATGTCGACGCAAAGCTTTATGACTACCGTTTGCGGCTGACCATGCCGAAAACGGGCGATGACCGTATCGTCATTCTCGATATCGACGAAAAGAGCCTGAAGGAAGAAGGCCGCTGGCCGTGGAGCCGCGACAAGATGGCGATCCTGATGGATAAATTGTTTGAGCACTATGGCGTGGCAGTGGTCGGCTTTGACGTGGTTTTTGCAGAGAAAGACGACAGTTCCGGTCTGAAAGTGTTGCAGGAATTGGCGCGCAACCAGCTCAAGGGGGTGGCACAGTTTCAATCGGCGCTGGCCCGCATTGAGCCGCAGCTCGAATACGACCGGCGCTTTGCCGACAGGATCAGGCAGCGTAACGTGGTGCTGGGATACTATTTCAGCAACAGCGAACGCGGTGCCGAAAAAAGCGTTTCCGGCATGTTGCCCGAGCCGGTATTCACCGCAGGAACGTTCAAGGGGCGTCCGATTGCTTTTACGCACTGGGACAGTTACGGCGCGAATTTGCCGGAATTGCAAAGCAGTGCGGCCTCGGCCGGACACTTCAACCCGTTGATTGATTTCGACGGCGAAGTACGCCGCATTCCGATGATCGTTGAATACAACGGCGCATATTACGAATCGCTGTCCCTGGCTGTGGTGCGTGCCGTGCTGGGAATGCCGAAGTTATCTCCCGGCTATGCGACCGAAAAAGACAAAAACTACGGCGGACTGGAGTGGCTGACGCTGGAGTCGGCGCAGGGGAATTTGCGTATCCCGGTGGATGCGGAGGTCAGTTCACTGGTTTCTTTCCGCGGGGAAAGCGGTACGTTCCGCTATATTTCAATGTCCGATGCATTGCATGGACGCGCCCCGCGTGCAGATCTGCAAAACAAGATCGTGCTGGTCGGAACCACCGCGCCGGGACTGAGGGATATGCGTTCCACGCCGGTCGGAGAGGTTTATCCCGGTGTGGAGGCGCACGCCAGCATGATCAGCGGCATCCTCGATCAGGACATCAAGCAGAACCCGCCCTATGTGCTGGGGGCGAACGTATTGCTATTGCTGGTCATCGGTGTGGCTTTGGCCATTTTATTGCCCATGCTGAATCCTGTTTACGGTACCTTGCTCTCTGCCGGTATGCTTTTGCTTGAGGTTGTCATTAGCGGCACGGTGTGGCAATACGGCAACCTGGCCCTGCCCCTGGCGGGTGGGCTGATCATGGTCCTGGCACTTTTCGCGCTGAACATGACTTTCGGTTATTTCACGACGGAACGCACCAAACGCCAGATTACCGGCCTGTTCGGCCAGTATGTACCGAGCGAAGTGGTGGACGAGATGAGCAAGAATCCCGAACAGGTTTCGATGGAAGGCGAAAGCCGGGAAATGAGCATTCTGTTCTCGGATGTGCGCGGCTTCACCACAATCTCGGAAGGCTTGGAGCCACGGGATTTGTCGTTGTTGATGAACGAGTTTTTGACGCCGCTTTCGCGCGTGATTTACAGCCATCGCGGCACAATTGATAAATACATGGGCGACTGTATCATGGCGTTCTGGGGGGCGCCGCTGCCGGATGAGCGCCATGCCTACCAGGCTGTGTTATCCGGGTTGGAGATGCAGCGCAAGTTGCGTGACTTGCAGCCTCATTTCAAGGAGCGCGGCTGGCCGGAGATCCATATCGGAGTGGGGATCAATACCGGACGGGTGAGCGTGGGCAACATGGGCTCCGAAGTGCGGGTGGCTTACACGGTGATGGGCGATGCGGTGAATCTGGCATCGCGCTTGGAGGGGATCACCAAGGAATATGGCGCAGGCGTGGTGGTGGGCGAGAGCACCAGGGAGCAAGCGCCCGAATTCATCTATCGCGAACTGGATCTGGTGCGCGTCAAAGGGAAGGATAAACCGGTTGCGATCTTCGAGCCGCTCGGTTTGGTTGGGGAAGTCGGGCAGGCGCTGCTGGAGGAGATCAAGTTATTCCAGCAGGCGCTGCGTTTATACCGCAAGCAGGATTGGGACAGGGCGGAACTGCAGTTGTTCAACCTGCTGAAAATATCCCCGGATTCCAGATTGTATGAAGTGTATTCCGAGCGTGTTGTGCATTACCGCAATAGCCCGCCCGGCGAAAATTGGGACGGCGTGTTCGTCTTCAAGACGAAATAAGCGGGTCAGGGGCGCTAACGATGAAATTGAGAATATTGGGGTGCAGCGGCGGAATCGGTGGCAATTTGCGCACCACTTCATTGCTGCTCGATCACGATGTGCTGATCGACGCCGGTACCGGCGTTGGAGACCTGAGCCTGGCCGAGATGTGCGCGATCAATCATGTTTTTGTGACGCATTCGCATCTTGACCACATCGCCTGCCTGCCGCTATTGATCGACAGCGTGGGTTTCATGCGCGATCATCCCCTGGTCATACACGCCACGAAGGAGACGCAGGCAATTCTCAAGGAACATATTTTCAATTGGGAAATTTGGCCGGACTTTACCGAAATACCCACCCTGCACCAGCCTCTGTTGCGTTACGAACTTATCGAGCTGGGGGAAACGGTGGATATGGGGGGGCGCAAAATTACGCCGCTGCCTGCGAACCATATTGTTCCGGCGGTCGGCTTTTGGATCGACAGCGGCAAAACCAGTCTGGTATTCAGCGGCGACACGACCACATGCGATGCATTGTGGGAATCGGTTAACCGAATCCGGAATCTGGAATACCTGATCGTCGAGACCGCATTCTCGAATGCGGAAAAAGAGCTGGCCGTCGTTTCCAGGCATCTTTGCCCTTCTTTGCTGGACGAAGAGCTACGCAAGCTCAAGCTTGACCCTAAAATATACATCACCCACCTGAAACCCGGCGAGGTCGAGCTGACCATGCAGGAAATCAGCGAGTGCGTGAAGAATTTCGTGCCGAAAATGCTGCAGAACGGCCAGATTTTCGAGTTCTAGCGAAGACAGGCGAACGTCATGCTGGACATTTTAGATATCAGAGTCCTCGCCGCGCTGGAGCCGATCTCCTCGTTCAGCCCCGCGCGCTTGCGCGAACTGCTCGACTATTGTCATGTGGAAAGTGTGGCGGAGGGCACCGACCCGTTCCGGGATAAACCGGTTGCCGGGCAATCGGTCTATCTGTTGCGCGGCGAATTGGAAGTGGTGTACGAAGACGGCAATCGTGTGCTGATCCGATCCGGTTCGGAATGGGCGCGCCACCCGATCGGCAAGCGGCAACCCGCCATCCGCTCGGCACAGGCCATGAGCAAGGTGCAGTTGTTGCGTGTGGACGATGATCTGCTGGATCGCATGGTGACCTGGGATCAGTTTGCGTATCACGAAGATATGAGGCCGGCGGCGTTGAAGGACGGCTCGGAATCCGCCGTGAAAAAATTGCTCAATTCCGGCATGTTCAGCGCGGAAAACCTGAGTAACAGTCCGTTCGCGCATTTGCCGGCGGCCAATATCGGCAAGCTGCTCAACCGTATCGAGGCCATTGCGGTTTGGGACAAGGATGTCATCATCCGCGAAGGCGACGAGGGTGACTATTACTATCTGATTGAAAGCGGGCGGGCGCAGGTGACGCGTCTGGTCGGCGGGGCGAATCTGGTACTCGCCGATATCAAGGCCGGCGATGTGTTCGGTGAGGAAGCGCTGATTTCCGATTCCAAACGCAATGCCACGGTGACGATGAAGAGCAATGGTGTACTGTTGCGCCTGAAGAAAGAGGATTTCCTGGAATTGATGCAGGAACCGCTGCTGCACCGCATCAGCTATCAGGATGCCAAGGCGAAAGTGGCGCAAGGCGCGGTGTGGCTGGATGTGCGTCATCCGCCGGAATACCGCTACGATAAATTGCCGGGCGCGATCAACGTGCCGCTCAATGACATCCGCAATGCAATCGGCGTATTGAGCAAGGCGACGCCCTATATCGCCTATTGCCAGAGCGGCCGCCGCAGTTCCGCGGCTGCGTTCATTCTGGCGCAAGCAGGGTACGATGTGTACGTTTTGGAAAATGGTTTGTGGTCTGTGCTCAAGGCGCAGCAACAATAGCAGTTGAAAGGCTGAGGAGAAAAAGTATGGCGATTCCGGGACAAGGCAATGTGAACGAGATGGGACTGCGGTTGGAGTTCACCAAGAACCTCAATCAGGTGACCAACAAGATTCACGCCACCAGTAACATTGACGAGATCATGCTCGATGTCAGCAAGGACATCTGTGCATTGTTCAACGCAGACCGGCTGACTATATATGTGGTGGGAGAAGACAAGGCGTCGCTGATTTCCAAGGTCAAGACCGGACTGAACTCGTTCAAGGATCTGAAGTTGCCCATCGCCGAACAGAGCATCGCCGGCTATGCCGCTTTTCACAAGAAGATGCTCAACATCAAGGATGTCTACGACGAGCATGAGCTGGCGAAATTCAGTACGACCCTGCGTTTTCTGCAGGATGTAGACCGTCGCACCGGTTATCGCACCAAGCAGATGCTGGTGGCGCCCATTGTCGATGTGGAAGGCGGCGAACTGATCGGGGTGATGCAGGTCATCAACAACAAGGCGGGAATCCCTTTTCTTGCCATGGTGGAAGAGGGTGCGCGCGAACTGACCCAGACCTTGGCGGTTGCGCTCAAACAGCGCCAGCAGCAAGCGGGCACGGTCAAGACCAAATACGATTACCTCGTTTCCGATGCCGTGCTGTCGGCCGCCGAATTTGAACTCGCGACACGTACCGCGCGGCGCAAAGGAGTGGATGTAGAAGATGTGCTGCTGGACGAGTTTCAGGTCAAGCCCGAGGCGTTGGGCAAGGCGCTGTCCAGTTTCTTTGGCGTGCCTTACGAACCGTTCAAGTCGGATCGAATCAAGCCTTCCGAGTTGTTGCGCAACCTCAGGCGCGAGTATGTGGAGACCAGCCACTGGGTGCCGGTCGATGATACGCATGAAGGCGTGGTCATTCTCACCACCGACCCGGAGCGGATACAGGCGTCGCGCGTCGTTAACAATATCTTCCCCAAGAACCGCCTGATCTACAAAGTCTGCACACAGCGCGAATTCAAAGCCACGCTCGACTTGTTTTATGGCGGTGGCAGCACTGCGGGGGCTGGCGACGTCACCGGCAGCTATGAAGATCTGGGAAGCATGGATGACTTGCTGACCTCGTTGGGGGGGGATGAGGAGGAATCGGGCACTGTCAGCCAGGACGATGTCAGCGCGGCGGCCGACAATGAACTGGTCAAGCTGGTCAACAAGATCATTATCGATGCCTACAAGATGGGTGCATCGGATATCCATATCGAACCGCAACCGGGCAAGCTCAAGACCCTGGTGCGTCTGCGCAAAGACGGATCGTTGCTGAACTATATCGAGGTGCCCGCCACCTACCGCAACGCGATGATCACCCGCCTCAAGATCATGTGCGATCTCGACATTTCCGAAAAACGCAAACCCCAGGACGGCAAGATCAAGTTCAAGAAATACGGTCCGCTGGATATCGAGTTGCGCGTGGCGACCATTCCCTCGCAGGGAGGCGTTGAAGATGTGGTGATGCGTATTCTGGCTTCCGGCGAACCCATTCCGCTGGATAACATGGGCTTCTCGGTGCGCAACCTGGATCTGGTGAAGAAGACGATCGCCAAGCCCTATGGTTTGTTCTTCGTGTGCGGCCCCACCGGTTCCGGTAAAACGACCACGCTGCACTCGATCCTGAAATACATCAACAAGCCGGATACCAAGATATGGACGGTGGAAGATCCGGTGGAAATCACGCAACGAGGCCTGCGTCAGGTACAGGTCAACAAGAAGGCCGGACTCGACTTCGCCTCGATCATGCGTTCTTTCCTGCGTGCCGACCCGGACGTGATCATGGTCGGCGAAATGCGCGACAAGGAAACGGTCTCCACCGGCATTGAAGCTTCGCTCACCGGTCACCTGGTATTCGCTACTTTGCACACCAACAGTGCGCCGGAATCGATCGTGCGTTTGCTCGACATGGGCATGGATCCGTTCAACTTCGCCGACGCCTTGCTCGGCATCCTGGCACAGCGTCTGGCCAAGCGCCTGTGCAAGGATTGCAAAAAGGCGCATATTGCATCCCAGGACGAGATCAAATCGCTGCTCACCGAGTTTGCCGAAGAAATGCGCAATACAGCAACTTGGAAAAAAGACCCCAATACTGCGTTCAAAAATTTGTATGGCGAATGGGTCAAGTTGTTCGGCGATGCGAAAGGTCAGATCACCTTGTATGAAAAGGTCGGTTGCGACAAATGTTCGAACACGGGTTATCGCGGGCGCGTCGGCTTGCATGAATTGCTGATCGGCACCGATCCGGTAAAGAAGGCCATTCAGGATCACGCGCACGTTGCCGAACTGCTGGCGCTTGCACTGGAAGAGGGGATGCGCACCCTGAAGCAGGATGGTATCGAAAAGGTATTGAGCGGCATCACCGACATCCATCAGGTGCGCGCCGTATGTATCAAGTAAAAAGGATTCAATGGAAACCGCCAAAGTAAAAGCTTATATGGCGGAAGAGCGGGCGCAGCGTGCCACGCTGGAAAGCCTGCTCAGCCGCCTCAACGATCTCAACGCCATCGGCGCTGCGTTGTCCAGCGAGCGCGATATCAATCGCCTGCTGGAAAGCATCCTGACTGCGGCGCGCAAGATCACCAATGCCGACGCCGGGACGCTGTATCTGGTGGATGCGGACAAGCAGGTGTTGACCTTTGAGATATTGCACAACGATTCGCTCAAAATCCGCATGGGCGGCACCTCCGGCAACCCGATCCCGTTCTACCCGATCGCGCTGTATCACGACGGCAACCCGAATCTGGCGATGGTGGTGAGTTATTCCGTACTGCGCGGCGAGACCGTCAACATTCCGGATGCCTACACTGCCGAAGGTTTCGATTTTTCCGGCACGAAAAATTTCGACGCCAAGACCGGCTACCGCTCGCGGTCTTTTTTATCGGTGCCGATGCGCAACCACGAACACGAGATCATCGGCGTGTTGCAGCTTATCAATGCGTTGGATGCAACGAACGGCGAGGTCAAACAGTTCTCCAAGGACGACCAGCAACTGCTCGAATCGCTGGCGTCGCAGGCCGCCATCGCCCTGAGCAACCGCAGGCTGATCCAGCAACTCGAGGAATTGTTCGAGTCGTTGATCAATCTGATCAACACCGCCATCGACGACAAATCGCCCTACACCGGCGGCCATTGCGCGCGCGTTCCCGCGCTGACCATGCTGCTGGCCGAAGCGGCCAATCGCGCCAAACCGGAGGCGCTCAAAGGCTTCAACCTGACTGACAAGGATCGCTACGAACTCAAGATCGCCGGCTTGTTGCACGATTGCGGCAAAATCACCACGCCGGTGCATGTGGTGGACAAATCCACCAAGCTGCAAACCATCTATGACCGTATCCACCAGATCGATACCCGTTTCGAGGTGCTCAAGCGCGATGCCGAGATTGAAATGCTCAAGGGTGCAAGAACACAGGCTGAATATGCGGCGCAAGTCCGGCAATTGGACGATGACCGTGAATTTCTGCGCCGCTGCAACATCGGTTCGGAAAAAATGCAGGATGCCGATATCGCCCGTGTGCAGCAGATTGCCAGTTATCAATGGCGCGACTTGCGCGGGCAGCAGGCCAATTTCCTGAGCGCGGAAGAAGTGGAAAACCTCACCATTCGCGCCGGCACCCTCACGGCGGCGGAACGCGAGATCATCAATCACCACATCAATGTCACCATCAAGATGCTGGAAGCGCTGCCCTGGCCGAACCATCTCAAGCGCGTGCCGGAATATGCAGGCGGGCACCACGAACGCATGGACGGCAAAGGCTACCCCAAGGGACTGACGCGCGAGCAGATGCCGGTGCAGGCCAGGATCATGGGTATCGCCGACATTTTCGAAGCCTTGACCGCCAAAGACCGCCCCTACAAGGAGGGTAAGACGCTGACCGAATCGTTGACCATCTTGGGCAAGTTCAAGCAAAACGGGCATATCGACCCCGACCTGTTCGACGTATTCATACGCGAAAAGGTCTATCTCACCTACGCCAAACAGTTTCTGGCGGCGGAGCAGATCGACGCAGTCGATGAAAGCAAAATTCCTGGCTATGTCCCTTGACCGGGTTAATTTCAACATATCTTAAAAAAAGTGACAAATATCGTCAGTTGCCTGACGCTTTTTTTGATCCTAGCATGTACGGCATTTTGTCCGGATAGATGATATTGGGCCGCCAAGCCAATAACGACGGCGTTTTTTTGCACAGGTTTACCAGTTGGCACGGCTTCTGCTACTATCCACATGCACACCTCGTGTGTAGCCCGCAAACAGGCAACGATAATTTTATTATGAGGAGCTCAACATGAAACAAATTCAAAAAGGTTTCACCCTGATCGAACTGATGATCGTGGTTGCGATTATCGGTATCTTGGCCGCAGTAGCATTGCCTGCGTATCAGGATTACTCAGTACGTGCAAAACTTTCCGAAGGTCAGAGTCTGGCTTCTGCAATCGGCAAGGATATGGGCGCTGCTTTTATGACCGACGGCATGAATGGTGTTACTGCCTATGCTAATGCAGTTAATGGTCAACCGCCGGCATCCAAATATGTAACAAGCATTGCGGTTGATCCAGCTAACGGCATGATTACCATCACCTATAATGCTGCAACCGTGGGTAGTATCCCGGCTGCTGCGACACTGACTATGTCGCCTAGCATCAACCCTGGCGGCCCTGCTCCTGTAAATTTGACCCTTCCGGCAGCCGAGGCTGCAGGTACCACTGGTACTATCGACTGGGGATGTTCGTCGGTTACGAGTATTGCTGCGGGCCTCAAGGGTCTTCCCATACTGGCAGCCGGCACAATGCCCGCACGTTACGTGCCAGCCGAGTGCAAGTAATTGCATGATGCATAGATGGGTTGAGCATAGCTGATCTCATCAAGTCATGAAGCCCCTCCTTGAGAGGGGCTTTTTTTATGGTGCGCCCAGCATGGGCGCACTCTTGAGGGTAAAAGTCCCACCGTAGGTTGATCACAGCGAACGAAGCGAAGCGCAACTGCATGATGGTGACTGAGTGTGGAGAGGATGCGTGGAGTGAAGCTGCGAACCGATGAACAAGAGTCAGATAGAAGAGGAGACGTTGCCGACCAGGGCGAGCGGGCAAGCAGCCGCGAAGCTTTTGTGGTGAGATTCGTGAAAATCGAAAATTACCCTAAAGTTTTCAAAATCCCCGCCGATAAACAATTCGTGCGTCTGATTGCGTCCCCTCGCGTCGGCAAGCACAACTCGGAACACCCCCATTGGCTTAATGCCAACGGGGGTGTTCCGGTTATTTTGTAAGTCATATTCCTACACGATAATCGGAAATCCTCCGATATTTTCCTTGGCTTATCTCGCAGAAGATGCAAGCGTCGTAACAAGACATCACACTGTTTAAGCGAGGGGACCGCAATGAACACTAATCAATTGCATGAAGAAATCAGGGAAACCAATCTTTCCTACATGATGCTGGCACAGCAAATGATCCGCGATGACAAGGCCAGCGCGATTTTCCGGCTCGGGGTGAGCGAGGAGCTGGCTGATCTGATCGTCGGACTTTCTCCGGCGCAGATGCTCAAGATGGCCGGGTCGAACATGTTGTTGTGCTGTTTCCGGTTTGACGAGCGTCTGCTGCTCAACATGGTTACCGATTACAACAAGGACAGGATGATGTCGCAGGCGCATGCCACCATCCTGATGGCAGGGCAACCCGCCGAAACGCTGGCGCTCTGAGCGGCGGAAATCATGAAAAACAAGAGCGTTGTGAACGAAGCCCGCGAAATACAGATTGCGGTCGATCTTATCCAGTTGGGCGCGCGCCTGCAGTTGTTGCAGGAAGAGACAGGCCTGAGTCGCGAGCGCTTGCTGCGGCTGTACAAGGAAGTCAAAGGCGAGTCGCCATCCAAGGGCATGCTGCCCTACTCAACCGACTGGTTCATGAGTTGGTTGCCGAATATTCATTCCTCTTTATTTATGGGCATTCATCAGTACCTGATGAAAAATGCCAGTGTCTCCGGCGTCGAGGCGCTGATCAAGAGTTACCGTTTGTATCTTGAGCAGGTGGCAGTCACGACGGGAGAAAATGTATTGAGCATTACCCGGGCCTGGTTCCTGGTTCGTTTTTTCGATGCGAAGATGCTGCAACTGACGACATGCAAGGAGTGCGGCGGGCAATTCGTCGTGCATACCAACGAGCTGTGCAGCGACTATACTTGCGGTATTTGCCGTCCCCCATCCAGGGCCGGGAAAACGAAAAAGGCTGCGCAAGCAGAAGCAGCGACCGCCTAAAGTTCTTGCTTCGAGCGCCGCTACTACTGACGAGAGGGATCAGCAGTGGCGGCGTTGTCGCGTCTCAAATGCCGAAAAGTGGAAATGCCTGTGAATTTGTATCTTGTTCCCTGCATGAGGAAGGTGCGTTGCTGCTACGATAGCGCAGTAGATTGGACAAGTCTCGACTTTTGGGAGCGGAATTATGCTGGTGATCCTTGGATATATTGTGGTGGCGTTTTCCGTGTTTGGCGGATTCGCGCTGGCAGGCGGACATCTGGCTGCCTTGTTGCAGCCAATCGAACTGTTGATGATCGGGGGGGCTGCACTGGGCGCTTTCTTTGTGGGTAACAGCATGAAAGTGGTCAAGGCGACGCTCAAGGCTTTGCCAAGCGTGCTGAAGGGATCCAAATACAACAAAGAAAATTACATGGAGCTGATGGCGCTGATGTATGAGCTGCTCGGCAAAGTGCGCAAAGAAGGCCTGATGTCGATTGAAAACGATGTTGAAAATCCGGATGAAAGCCCGGTGTTCGCCAAATATCCGATCATCGCTTCGGATCATCACGTGGTCGAATTCATGACCGATTATCTGCGCGTCATGGTCAGCGGCAATCTCAATGCCATGGAAATCGAAAATTTGATGGATGTGGAAATCGAGACGCATCACCACGAGGCGATGGTGCCCGCGCATGTGATTTCCAAATTGGGAGACGCGATGCCGGCATTCGGGATTGTCGCTGCGGTGATGGGCGTGGTGCATACCATGGAGTCGGTGGGCATTCCGCCGGCCGAGCTGGGCATATTGATCGCGCATGCATTGGTGGGGACTTTTCTCGGTATTTTGCTGGCATACGGATTCGTCGGCCCGCTGGGCGGATTGCTGGAACAAAAAGCCGACGAGGGAACCAAGATGCTCCAGGCCATCAAGGTGGTGCTGCTGGCGAATCTCAACGGCTATGCGCCGGCGATGGCAGTGGAGTTCGGCCGCAAGGTACTGAATTCGACGGAGCGTCCGGGCTTCCTGGAGCTGGAAGCGCATGTCAAACAAAAGCGCTAGTCGTCTCCCGCAAACTCGTCGATAGAAACAGATCATGGCGAACGAAGAAAAAAGACCCATCGTCATCAAGCGCATCAAGAAAGTGGTGGGCGGTGGTCATGGCGGCGCGTGGAAAATCGCCTATGCCGACTTCGTGACGGCGATGATGGCATTTTTCCTGCTGATGTGGCTGCTGGGTTCCACTTCAAGAGGCGATTTGAACGGCATTTCGGAATATTTCAAAACGCCGCTCAAGGTCGCTTTGATGGGCGGATCGGGCAGCGGCGACAGCTCCAGCATCATCAAGGGGGGCGGGCAGGATCTTACGCGCAGCGAGGGCGAGGTGAAGTCGGGCGATCTGCCGCAGGAAAAGCGGATTATCAATATCAAGGCAACGCAACAGGAATTTATGCGCATGCAACGCGTCAAGGAGCTGGAAAAGCTCAAGGAACTGAAAGCCAACATCGAGAAGGCAATCGGGACCGACGCCAAGCTGCAGAAATTCAGGGACCAGATTCTGCTCGATCTGACTTCCGAAGGGTTGCGTGTGCAGATCGTGGACGAAAAGAATCGCCCCATGTTCCAGAGCGGCAGCGCCGATCTGGAGCCCTACACCAAGGACATCCTGCGCGAGATCGGCAAGATGCTGAACGAGATGCCCAACAAGATCAGCCTGTCCGGGCATACCGATGCGCAACCCTATGTCACATCAGACCGGCATTACAGCAACTGGGAGTTGTCGGCCGACCGGGCCAATGCTTCGCGGCGCGAGATGATCGGCGGCGGTTTGGCGGAGGACAAGATCGTGCGCGTGGTCGGTTTGTCATCGGCCGTGCTGTTCGACAAGGCGCACCCGCTCAATCCGATCAATCGCCGCATCAGCATCATTGTGATGAACAAACGGGCGGAGGAAGCGGCTTTGAAGGACGGCGGCAGCGTCGATATCGATCCCGAAACAGGCGAGCTGTTGGATATGTCGCAACCGGATGCGGCTTCGGGTGTTGCCATGACAGCCCCGGCAGCTTCGGCGGTCGCGGCTGACGGGAGAGCGCAGGATGCAGATATGAGTCCCAGCGGGCCGCTCACGCTGCATTAAAGAATCGCAACCTCTTGCCGCTATGGAACCATGAGGCCGTTTTGCAAGAAAGGGAAAATTGAAGAAGAGGTTCGCATAAATTGGCAAAACAGCCCGGAGGTGGTTTTCATGGCCTGTCGTGTTCCTGAACCGCAGAGGGGTGAAGAACCTGAACAAAAGCATGGGGCACCTCAAAGCAATATGGCTATGCATGACGAATAACTAATCAGTAACAGGTGGACAAAATGAACGAATGGTGGAGCAGTCTTTCAATTAAAAACAAATTGCAGATACCCATCCAATTGATGTTGCTGTTGGTAATGGTGGTGGCCCAGCGCTGGGCCTTCGACCGTTACGAGGTGCGGGTGCTGGAAGATGCCAGGAACCGCGCGGTAATCCCGGCAGATGGCGTATTCAACGGTTTGAACATGATGATGCTGAACGGCACCATTTCCGACATCGAGCAGCGGCGGCTGTTCGTCAAGAAAATGGCCGCATCCAGCAATGCGGAAGAGTTGCGCCTCATACGCGGCAAAGGGTTGGAGGCGCAGTTCGGCACAGGATTGGCGGAGGAACAGACCAAGGACGAACTGGATCGCGCTGCATTGGATACGGGCAAGCAGCAGAGCGAGTCTTTTGAAAAAGATGGCAAGCGCATGCTGCGCGTGGTCGAACCGATTGCGGCGGCGCAGAATTTTCGCGGCACCGGGACAAATTGCCTGCAATGCCATGTGGTGGAAGAGGGCTCCGTGATCGGGGCGGTGACGGTGAGTCTGGATATGACCAGTGAATATGCAGCGATGAACAAGGCCAGTGCGGTGTTGTGGGTAGGACAGATCGTGGTGCAAATGGTGTTGTTCTTCCTCATCGGCTGGCTGATCAATCAGGTGACACGCCCGACCCGCGAGTTGCAGCAGATCATGCTGGCCATGCAGGCGGATGGCGATTTGTCGCGCCGAGCCATTGTGCACAGCAAGGATGAGGTTGGGCAGACTGCCATGGCTTTCAACGCCTTGCTCGACAGTTTTACCGCCATCATCCGCCAGGTGCTGGATGGCGTTGCCAAGATCAACAATACCACCAACCATATTGCGATCACCTCGGCGGAGGTGGCGGGAAGTTCGCGCGCGCAGAGCGAGGCGGTCTCATCCACGGCGGCGGCAGTGGGTGCGGTGACGGTCAGCATCAACTCGGTTGCGGAGAATACCAACGTGGTGCGCGGACTGTCGGAAAAGAGCCTGCAACACACCGAGCAGGGTAACCGCAGCGTGGAGGAGATGGTGCATGAAATACAGATCATCGAGAATGCAGTGCAACAGATCGCCCTTTCCGCCAACGAATTCGTTGAAAGCGCGCGCACCATCGCCAACATGACGCAACAAGTGAAAGACATTGCCGACCAGACCAATCTGTTGGCGTTGAATGCGGCAATCGAAGCGGCCCGTGCCGGGGAGCAGGGGCGCGGTTTTGCAGTGGTGGCGGACGAAGTGCGCAAGTTGGCTGAGAAATCCGCACATTCGGCCAGCGAGATCGACAAGGTGACCAGCCGCCTGGATGAGAAATCCGCGCGCGTCGAACAATCCATCGCCTCGGGCGTGCAATCCTTGCAGTCCACGCACAAACATGTCGAGCAGATGTCCGTCGTGCTGAGCGAGGCCGGCGCGGCGGTGAAGGAATCGAATGTCGGGGTGGGCGAGATTGCCGTGTCGGTGGGCGAACAAGGTGCAGCCAGCAACGAGATTACGCGCAATATCGAACAGATTGCCAAAATGGCGGAAAAGAACCATGTTGCAATCGAACAAACCACAACCGACATCGCCGAACTGGAACGCATGGGGGCAGAACTGCAGTACGCCGTCGCGCGGTTCAAGGTTTAATGCGCCGGGAATTATGATATGACCGGGAAACGTTACACAGCCGCGCATTCAGGATCCCGGGATATTGGGGATCCTGTAATACATGCAAAAACGTCGAAGACCGCGATCAGCCGGTTCAAAACGTAGGCGGTAACAGGGGGAATCGTGCAAAACAAGAATGCATATGTGTCGCAAAAGGAAATACCGTTCCCGGCAGGGGCGGTGTTGATTTCCAAGACAGACACCAAAGGCATCATCACCTATGCGAATGACGCGTTCGTGGAGATTTCCGGCTATTCGCGCGAAGAGCTGGTCGGCAAGAACCACAACATCGTGCGTCACCCGGAGATGCCGCCCCAGGCGTTCGAGTGGTTGTGGGATACGCTGAAAGCGGCGCGCCCATGGCGCGGGATGGTGAAAAACCGTTGCAAGAGCGGAGACCACTACTGGGTGAATGCCACCGTCGCGCCCATCGTCGAAAACGGCGTTATCACCGGCTATGTGTCGGTGCGCCGTCCGCCGACGCGTGAACAAGTCGCCGAAGCGGAAGCGTTTTACCGGGAACTGAAGCGGACCGGAAAGCCGGTCGTTTCCAGGTACGAGCGATACAAATTCAAAAACTGGTCGCTGATTGCCAAATTGCAGTTTCTGATCCAGACATTGCTTCTGATCGTGCTGACGGTTGCGCAAACATTTGTTACTTCCAATTTGCGCGAAGAATCCAGAACGCTGGCTGAAGAAAAAGGCGCCCAGATCGCCAGCGAAATTATCGATAGTTCAAATTTATTGATGGTGACGGGACAGATCGGCGATACCAACAACCGGAAATTACTGATCCAGAAGATCACCGCCGGAGTGAATGTCAAATCGGCGCAGATCGTGCGTGCCAAGCAGGTAATCGATCTGTACGGCGCAGGGTTGCCGGAAGAAGTGATCAAGGACGACGCGCAACGCCGGGTGATCGAGAGCAAACAGGCCAGTGTGACCTACTTCAAGGACGCACAGGGTGATCATATGTTGCGAGTCATCACGCCATATAAGGCGAGCAAGGATTTCCACGGTACCGACTGTACCGTTTGCCATCAGACAGAAGAGGGTACGGTACTCGGCGCATCCGATGTGGTGATCGACCTGCAGCCGGGTCTGGATCGCATTGGCCGTTTGGAGACGGAGGGCATACTGGGGCAGGTTGCATTGCAAGTTTTCCTGTTCTTTTTCATCGGATTCAGCGTTAAGCGCTATGTACGCCGTCCGGCGGACATGGTACGCACAGAGTTCAGGCGCATCATGGAAGGTAACCTGGATGGCGAACTGGACATTTCTGTCCGTGACGAAATGGGAATGTTGTTGTGCGAGATACAGACCATGCAGACCTATTTGCGCACCATGGTGGACGAGATTGTCACCCCGGTGAAGAAAATGCAGGAACGCATCGTGGATATGGATGCCAAGGTGACCGGTGTTGCGCACAACGCGGTGACCGAGCAGGATCATATCCAGCAGATTGCCGCGACCATGGAACAGTTCAGCCAATCCGTGGCGGAAGTGGCGAACATGGCGGCGGATTCGCTTGAAGACGCCAAGGCGATGCAGCAAATTGTCGATGACAACAACCGCAATATGGAGCTCAGCATCGTGGCCACCGGCAAGGTGGCGAGCACGGTGCAGTCATCCAGCAAGACCATCACCGATCTGGGGGAATCCATCCGGCGTATCGGCGTGATCGCCAACGCCATCAAGGAAATCGCCGAACAGACCAATTTGCTGGCCTTGAATGCGGCCATCGAGGCGGCACGCGCGGGCGAACAGGGACGCGGATTTGCGGTAGTGGCGGATGAAGTGCGCAAACTGGCGGAACGCACCGCAACCAGCACCAAGGACATCGCCAAAACCATTGCCGAGATCAACTCGATTTCCGATGCGGCAGTGGTTTCCATGCAGAGTGCCGTATCCGAGGTGGAAGGCGGGATCACACTGATTCGCAAGAATGGCGAGGGGTTGAAGCAGATCATGAGCGCAACGCTGAACGTGTCCGAACGCATCGACCACATCGCCAATGCCTCGAAGGAACAGTCGATAGCAGGTGAAAGCGTGGCGCAGAGCCTGGAACACATCACCGGGCTGGTGGATAACAACACGCTTTCCGCCCAGGACGCCAAATTGTCCGCTGAAGAATTGGCAAAATCTGCCGATGAGCTGAGCAGGGCGGGATATCCGCTGACCAAATGTGCGGTAAGCAAAAAAGTGTAGGGATGGGGGGCAATAACCATGTCGCCCGAAGGAGAAAAAAATGTCTGATCTGTTAAAGAACATCGATGCCCGCACCAAACTGGCCGGTACCAACAAGCTCGAGATATTGATGTTCACGCTGGGAAAAGATAACCGCAGCGGGCGCGAGGAAACCTACGGCATCAATGTATTCAAGGTGCGCGAAGTGATGCGCATCCCGCCGATTACCCGCGCGCCGGACATGCCGGAGTCGGTGGAAGGCATGGTCAGCATGCGCGGCTCGCTGGTGCCGGTAATCGATCTGGCAAAATACGCGGGGATTCAGACGGACGACAAGGCCGACATCATGATCGTCACCGAATACAACGGCCATACTCAGGGTTTCCTGGTCAAGGCGGTGGACAATATCCTGCGCCTGGACTGGTCGGCGATGCGTGTGCCGCCCTCCATGCTGGTTGCGGAAATGGGCGGTCTGGTCACGGCGATTACCGAACTGAAAGACGGCCGGCTGGTCATGATGATGGATGTGGAGAAAGTCCTGTCCGAAACCACCCGTTTCGACGCCGACGATATGATTTACAAGACGGTGAAACCGATAGGCAAGAATGATCGCACGGTGTTTTATGCCGACGATTCCTCGGTGGCACGGCATCAGATCCAGCGCACACTGGACGCAATGGGGATCAAATCCATCGCCGCCATTAACGGGCACCAGGCATGGCAGGAGCTGTCGAAGATGGCCGATTCTGCCGATGCTTCACATACGCCGATGAAGGATCTGATACAAGTGATCCTCACCGATGTCGAAATGCCGGAAATGGACGGCTACATGCTGACGCGCAAGATCAAGGCGGACAAACGCTTTGCCGGTATTCCCGTATTGATGCATTCGTCGCTGTCCAGCGCATCCAACCAGCAGTTGGGCAAGACGGTGGGCGTGGATGAATACGTGCCGAAATTCGAGCCGCAGAAGCTGGCGCAGACATTGACCCGGCTGTTGGCCTGATCCGGGGAGGGGAAAAGATGACATACGCGGAAGACATGTTGAAGAGCGGGCAGGATGGACTGCTGGACCAGATCGACGCGCGCGCCAATCTGGCAGGCACCAACAAGATGGAAATCCTGTTGTTCAGCCTGGGCAGCAACGAGAAGTTCGGCATCAATGTATTCAAGGTCAAGGAAGTGTGCCAGATCGGCAAGATCACGCGCACACCGAACATGCCCGGCGGAGTGGATGGCATCGTGAGTCTGCGCGGCCATGTCATGCCGGTGCTGAACCTGGCCAATTTCATGGGTATGCATCCGGAGAAAAAACACGGAACCATGCTGGTTGCCGAATTCAACCGCCACATTCTCGGATTTCTGGTCGAAGGCGTGGATCGCATCATCCGTGTCGACTGGGACAAGGTTCATCCCACCGAGGGCATGCTCTCCGACAAGGGGGCGCTCATTACCGCCATTACCGAGCTGGAGGATGGTTCGCTGGTATCCATACTCGATGTCGAGCAGATACTGGCAGACGCCTTCGGCGAAGCGGTGGTCGGCAATGTTGAAAAGATAGAATCGGAGCACGAACTGTGCGTTTTCTTCGCCGACGATTCTCTGGTGGCGCGCCGCAAGATCATTGAGGTGCTGGACAAAATGGGTATCAAACATGTTCAATCCAACAACGGGCGCGAGGCCTGGGACAGGCTGAAAGCCATGGCGGATGCGGCACAGAATGCGGGACTCAACCTGCACGACCAGATACAGGTCATTCTCACGGATGCGGAGATGCCGGAGATGGACGGTTACGTGCTGACCCAGTACATAAAAGGAGATAGTCGTTTTGACAACATCCCGGTAGTGATGCACTCGTCGCTGTCGTCGGACGCGAACCGGGCCATGGGCAAGCGCGTGGGTGTGGATGCCTACGTGCCCAAGTTTGATTCGGTGATGTTGTCGTCAACGTTAAGGCCGTTGTTGACGTAGAAAATGTAGGGTGGGCACGTCTTTTGTGCCCACGCGTGCATCCGCAAAGAATAGATGCGTTGTGTCAGCGTGGGCACCAAAAACGTGCCCACCCTACAGGGATGATATTAGGAGAAGTTGATGGGCATCGAAAATACGAAATTCCTGGTGGTGGACGATTTTTCCACGATGCGTCGCATCGTGCGCAATCTCCTTAAAGAACTCGGGTTCGCCAACGTGCAGGAAGCCGAGGATGGCGTGGACGCCCTGAACAAGTTGCGCAGCGAACCGTTTGATTTCGTCGTGTCGGACTGGAACATGCCCAATATGTCCGGCATCGACATGCTGCGCGAGATCCGCGCCGACGCCAATTTGAAACACCTGCCGGTATTGATGGTGACGGCTGAGGCGAAAAAAGAAAACATCATCCTGGCGGCACAAACAGGCGCTTCCGGCTACGTGGTGAAACCGTTTACTGCGGCGACACTGGACGAGAAGCTGAAAAAAATATTTGCGGCATTTCCGCAGCTCAACAAGTGAGGCAGGCCATGGCTACCAATACTGCAACCCAGGACTCGGACGATCTCGAAGCGCTGTTCGACAGCATCATTGCGGCGAACGCGAGTGAAGGAAAACCGGCGGCATTAGCCGCAGTTAAAACGCCAATAGTGACCAGTGACGGGAGTCCGGACAAGGTCATCAACCAGATCGGCCACATGGCGCGCGCCCTGCACGACACCTTGCGCGAACTGGGACTGAACAAGGAGATCGAAAAAGCGGCCTCGACCATCCCCGATGCGCGCGACCGTTTGAACTATGTGGCGACACTGACACGGCAAGCCGCCGAGCGCGTGCTGAATGCGACCGAGGCGGCGCAACCCGTCGTCGAAAAGCTGGGCGGTGATGCGCAGCATCTGGCCAAACAATGGGATTTGCTGTTTGAGAAAAAACTCGATGTGCCGCAGTTCAAGGATCTGGTCACCCAGACCCATGCATATCTGCACGAGTCGCCAAAGCAAATCAGGACAACCAACGGCTACCTGACCGAGATCATGATGGCGCAGGACTTCCAGGATCTGACCGGGCAAGTCATCAAGAAAATCATCGAACTGACGCAGAGCATGGAGCAGCAATTGCTGGCGCTGTTGCTGGAGAATGCCCCGCCGGCGGTGAAGGCGGAACTGAATTCCAATTTGTTGAACGGCCCGGTGATCAACCCTAAAGGCCGTACGGATGTGGTGACCAGCCAGGATCAGGTGGACGATTTGCTGGAAAGTCTGGGCTTTTGAAAGCAGTCGTTAGTCGTTAGTTATTAGTCGCTAGTTGGTGTTGGCGCTACGCGGTTTTAACTAATAACTAGCGACTAGCGACTAACGACTGGAGTTAATCATGAACGATTTCGTGGGAATGGAAGAGTTGCTGCAGGATTTCCTGATGGAGGCCGGGGATATGCTGTCCGATGTGGACAGCAAGTTGATGGAGTTGGAAAAAAACCCGGCCAACGCAGCGCTGCTCAATGAGGTATTCCGCGGCTTCCATACCATCAAAGGGGGGGCGGGCTTCCTCAATGCGTCGGAACTGGTGACGTTGTGCCACCTGACCGAAAACCTGTTCGACAAATTGCGCAACAATGAATTGCAGTTGACAGCCGAGTTGATGGACGTGATCTTTGCGGCCACTGCCGAAGTGCGCAAGATGTTTGGTGATTTGCAGCAAAGCCAGCAGCCTGCGGCCGCGCCCGCAGATGTAATTCAGGCGCTGAAGGATGTGTTGAGCGGCAAGGCAGTCGCGGCTGCACCCAGAAGCGAGCCCAAACCGGCACCTGCGAAAGCAGCACAAGCAACAAGTGCAGTATCGGAACCGCAAACACAAACACCCCCAACGCCGGCGGGAGCGGAAAATGTGGATTGGAACGCGCTGTATAACGCGATCACCGGCGGTAACGATATCGTCAAGGAGGTCGGTGCAGTACGCGACGAGAAAAAGATTGCTGCGGCGATCAACGAAGAAGAATCCACCAAAAAAGCTTTCGGGCGCCGTTCGACCGATGTGCCCGGCGCGACTGTCGGGCGCCGTGCCGGCGATGTCCCCGCCACCGAAGCAAAAGAAACGACCATTCGCGTCGATACCGACCGTCTCGACCAGGTGCTCAACCTGTCCGGCGAGATCGGCCTGACCAAAAACCGCCTGACCCACTTGCGTTCCGGCATTCTGCAGGGCCATAACGATGCCGACACCTTGCGCGAACTGGATCAGTCGGTCAGCCAGCTCGACATGCTGGTGGTGAATTTGCAGAACGCGGTGATGAAAACGCGCATGCAACCCATAGGACGTTTATTCAAGAAATATCCGCGCTTGGCGCGCGATTTGGCGCGCTCCCTGGGCAAGGATGTGGAACTGGTGCTGAGCGGCGAAGAAACCGAGATGGACAAAACCATGATCGAGGACTTGAACGATCCGCTGGTGCATCTGGTGCGCAATGCGGTGGATCACGGCGTGGAAACGGTGGAAGAGCGTCTTGCCGCAGGCAAACCGGAAAAGAGCTATGTCGAGCTTTCCGCGCGCCAGGAAGGCGACCACATCCTCATTACCATCACCGACGACGGCAAGGGCATGAGCCCGGAAATCATCCGCAACAAGGCCGTGGAGAAGGGGCTCATTACCGCCGAAATGGCGAATACGCTGGACGAGGCGCGTTGTCTGGAATTGATCCTGCTGCCCGGTTTCACCACCAAGAGCGAAATATCCAGCGTCTCCGGGCGCGGCGTCGGCATGGATGTGGTGAAGACCAATATCCAGAAACTCAACGGCACGGTCAATATCCATTCCGAAGCGGGCCGGGGCTCGACTTTCTCGATTTCGCTGCCGCTCACGCTGGCGATCCTGCCGGTGCTGGTGCTGCGCCTGGCCGACCAGTCGTTTGCCGTGCCGCTGTCCATGGTGCGCGAAATATTGCCGGTCACCCAGGGCGAACTGCAGCAGATTTCCGGCAAGGCGACCATGGTGGTGCGCGGCGAAGTGCTGCCGGTATTGCCCCTGGCGCAGATGATCGGCTGGGGCAGCAGCGAGAATTCCGAAGTCGGTGTGCTCATGCAGTTCGGCAACAACAGCTTTATCCTGACCGCCGACGGCTTTGTCGGACATGAAGACGTGGTGATCAAATCGCTGGACACGTTCCGCCCCAAAGGCGTGGCGGGCGTCACCATGTCCAGCGAGGGCGACATTGTATTGATTCTGGATATCAAGGAGTTGTTGAGCGGTGTAAACGGAGCCTGAGACCCCGTTTTCAATAATAAAGCAGGAAAAAAACAGGGAGAAATGCCATGCTTGCCATGCGATCATTTTCATTACTAGCCAAATTTCGGGGGATAACTGCTGCTACGGTGGTGGCTTTGTGTGTCCTGTTCACCGTCCTGCTCTCGAATGAACGAAATCAGTTGCTCAGCGATCGCCAGGACAAGGTGCGCGGCCTGGTGGAAGTGGCCTATTCGACGGTTGCCTATTTCGAGAAGCAGGCTGCGGAAGGCAAGCTTGATGTCGAGAGCGCCCAGAAACTCGCCATCGACGCCGTGCGCAATATGCGCTACGACAAGAACGAGTATTTCTGGATCAACGACCTCAACGACAAGATGATCATGCACCCGATCAAGCCGGAACTCGACGGCAAGGAGCTGACACAGTTCAAGGACAAGAATGGCAAGCACATTTTTGTCGAATTCAACAACACGGTTCGCGCCAGCGGTGAAGGTTTTGTCGACTATCTCTGGCCGAAGCCGGGCTTCAGCGAGGCGGTGCCGAAGGTTTCCTATGTGAAGGGAACACCGGTTTGGCACTGGGTAATCGGTAGCGGTATTTACCTGGACGATGTCGATGCGCTGTTCCGCCGGAATGCAATGAAATTTCTCGCCTGGGGGTTGTTTATTGGCGGGTTTATTTTTGTCTCGCTGATGCTGCTGGGGCGCAGCATCGTCAAGACAATCGGCGGCGACCCGAACGAGGTCGCGGCAGTGGTGAATACCATGTCTGCCGGCGATTTTTCGCAACTGCCGAAAAATGATCCGCAACCGGATAGCCTGCTGGCGAATTCATACCAGATGCAGACCCGGCTGCGCGACATGATCGCAGCGGTAAAAAACCAGGCTAGCGAGGTCGGCGACATGGCGCACAGCCTGGCGACATCCGCCGATCAGATCGCCGATAACGTCAACCGCGAATCGGATGCGGTGTCCAGCATGGCTGCCGCAATCGAGGAATTAAGCGTCTCTACCACGCATATCAGCGATCAGGGGGAAAACGCCAAACGTATCTCCAACGATTCGCGCAACAATGCCGAAGAAGGGGCGAAAGTGGTAAACAAGACCGTAACCGGCCTGCTGGAAACCGCGCGCGAGATCGAGGCCGCATCGGGCGAAGTTTCCCGTTTGGGAGAAGACGCATCGCGCATCAGCGATGTGGTCAATGTCATCAAGGAAATCGCCGACCAGACCAACTTGCTGGCGTTGAATGCCGCCATCGAAGCGGCGCGGGCCGGCGAGCAGGGGCGCGGCTTTGCGGTGGTGGCGGACGAAGTGCGCAAGCTGGCGGAACGCACCGCCACTGCCACCAGCGAGATCAACCAGATGTCCGCCAAGATCGGCGATGTTGCGAACAATGCCCTGAGCGGCATGGACAAGGTGGTGAAGACCACCCGGCAAGGCGTGGGCGATGCGGAGACGGCACAAATTTCAATCAAGAACATTCAAACCGGCTTCGGCAAGGTCGGCAGCGTGATCGATGAAATTGCGCCTGCGCTGGCGGAACAGAATATTGCAGCGACTGAATTGGCAAAAAGCACCGAGCGTATTTCACAAATGTCGGAAGAAAATGCCGGTGCCGCCCGCAGCTTGCAGGATTTCGCAAAAGAACTGGAAGGCAAGGCAGGCGAAATGCGCCAGGCAGTAGAGATATTCAAAGTATGAAAATATGAGCAGAAACAGGCAGCACATCAGCACCTAATAAGATGGCGTCCATGAACGCCATCGCAGAACCCCAGGAGGGTCATCATGAAAAATCTGAAACTTTCACAGAAGTTTGCCGTGCTCGTGCTCGCAAGTCTTGCGGGCTTTGTTGTTGCAAGCATCGCGTCTTTTTGGGCCTTGTCCGAACTCAAGGTGAATGGCCCTCTTTACCAGCGCATCGTGCAGGGCAAGGATCTGGTCGCCGACATTCTGCCGCCGCCCGAATACATCATTGAAACGTATCTGGTCGCCCTCGAATTGAAGGATGTCGACTCGCCCGGGCAGCGCGATAAAGGTATCGCCAGACTGGAGGCGTTGCGCAAGGACTACGATGACCGGCATGCGTTCTGGCTGAAGCAGTCGCTGGAACCCAATCAAAAGCAGGCGCTGCTGACCGATGCGCACGGGTTCGCCCAGGAATTCTACAAAAAGCTGGACGAACAATACCTGCCCGCCTTGCGATCCGGCGATAAGGACCGGATCAGGGGCGTGATGTCGGAGCTGCAATCCGTCTATGAAAATCACCGTCAGGCAATCGACCGCGTGGTCGCCATGACCAATGACCGGAATGCGGCGGACGAAGCCAGGGGGCGGACGCTCATCAATCAGGTAAACCTGCTGCTGTTGCTGGTGACTGTTTTATCGACGAGCCTGTCTATCGGGCTTGCCATCTATATCAGCCGCAGTGTGCTGCACCAGCTCGGCGGCGACCCGAATGAAGTTGCGGCAGCGGTGAATACCATGGCCGCCGGCGATTTCTCGCAACAGCCGCCCAGACAGCCCGAGCCGGGGAGCCTGTTGGCGCATGCCTATCAGATGCAGGGCAAGCTGCGCGACATGATCATGGAAGTCAAGAAACAGGCGAACCAGGTCGGCGATATGGCGCACAGTCTGGCGAGTTCCGCCAACCAGATCTCCGGCAACGTCAACCTCGAATCCGATGCGGTCTCCAGCATGGCGGCCGCCATCGAAGAATTGAGCGTCTCCACCTCGCATATCAGCGACCAGGGCGCGAACGCCAAGCGCATTGCCACCGATTCGCGCGGCAATGCGGAAGAAGGCGCGAAAGTGGTAAACAAGACCGTGGCCGGCTTGCTGGAAACCGCGCGCGAGATCGAGGCGGCATCGGGCGAGGTTTCCCGCCTGGGAGAAGACGCCACGCATATCAGCGATGTGGTCAAAGTCATCAAGGAGATCGCGGACCAGACCAATCTGCTGGCGTTGAACGCCGCGATCGAAGCGGCGCGGGCCGGCGAGCAGGGGCGCGGCTTTGCGGTGGTGGCGGACGAAGTGCGCAAACTGGCGGAACGCACCGCCAGCGCCACCAGCGAGATCAACCAGATGTCCTCGAAAATCGGCAATGTGGCGAACAATGCCCTGAGCGGCATGGACAAGGTGGTGAAGACCACCCGGCAGGGCGTGGTCGATGCGGAAACGGCTCAAACCTCGATCAGGAACATTCAATCCAGCTTTGCCGAAGTATCCGCTGTGATCGACGATATTGCCTCCGCGCTGCTGGAACAGAATGCGGCCGCTGCCGAATTGGCGAACAGTACCGAGCGTGTGTCGCAAATGTCGGAAGAAGATTCCGGCGCTGCAAAGGGGCTGTTGGGTCTTGCCAACGAACTGGAGGGCAAGGCGGGCGAAATGCGCCAGGCGGTCGAAATATTCAGGGTGTAAGGAAATTGAAGGTAAAACAAAAACAAAGTCTTGGGGGAAGGAGATAGCAGCCTGCTCTGCCAGTCTCCAAGCTAAAATGCCGGCATGAACGATGCACGGCCCCGCGAATTCGAATTCACCGACCAGGATTTTCAGCGCATCCGCAAGCTGATCCGCGAGCGCGCCGGTATTGCGCTGGGGGAAAACAAACAGGAACTGGTGTACAGCCGTCTGGCGCGGCGTGTGCGCGCCACCGGCATGCGCAGTTTTTCCGCCTATCTGGATCATCTGCAGCGCGGCGACGGCGGGGAGTGGGAAGCGTTCACCAACTCGCTCACCACCAATCTCACTTCTTTCTTTCGCGAGCCGCATCACTTTCCGCTGCTCTCCGAGCATCTGCGCAAGCAGGATAAATCAAGCCCGCTCACCTTGTGGTGCTCTGCATGCTCTACGGGCGAGGAAGCCTATTCGATGGCGATGACGGCGGTGGAAGCGCTGGGCGGTTACGAGCATCCCGTACACATCATCGCTTCCGACCTGGACACCAAAGTCCTGCAAACGGCGCGCGCAGGCCTTTACAGGGTGGATGCGGTGGAAAAACTGCCGCCACAGCAGGTCGAGCGCTTTTTCCTGCGCTGCACGGGTGTGAATGCCGGATATATGCAGGTGAAGCCCGAGTTGCAGAAAATGATCGACTTCCGCTGCATCAATTTGCTGGCACCGGTGTGGCCCATCCATGCGCCGCTGGATGCGATCTTCTGCCGCAATGTGATGATCTACTTCGACAAGGATACGCAGCTCTCCATTCTGCGGAAGTTTGCCCCGTTGCTGCGCGGTAACGGTTTGCTGTTCGCCGGACATTCGGAAAATTTTTATCATGCCGAAGCCTTGTTCAAACTGCGCGGGCAGACCGTTTATGAACTGAGCGAAAAGGGAAAACGCTGATGGGCGGGAAGATCATTGTGGTCGGCTCCTCCACGGGGGGGACAGAGGCGCTCAAGCTGTTTTTATCCGGCATGCCGGAACACGCTCCCGCTATTCTCATCGCGCAGCACATGCCGGAATTGTTTACCAAATCGTTTGCCGAACGGCTGAATAATTTGTGCAAAATGAGGGTGGCGGAGGCGGAACAGCACCAGGATATTGTGGCGGGCCGGGTCTATCTTGCGCCCGGACACTCGCACTTGTTGCTGGAACGGTTTGCCGGAAAATTCCGTACCGTGCTCAGCCAGGAAGCGCCGGTGAACCGCCATCGCCCCTCGGTCGATGTCTTGTTCCGCGCGGCCGCGAAGTGCCTCGGCGCGGATGCCATCGGGGTGATGCTCACCGGCATGGGCAAGGACGGTGCCGCCGCCATGCTGGAGATGAAGCGAGCGGGTGCTTACAACTTCGCCCAGGACGAAGCGAGCTGCGTGGTATTCGGCATGCCGCGCGAGGCCATCGCGCTGGGGGCGGTGGACGAGGTTGTGCCGCTTCCGAAAATGGCGGAGCGCGTGCTGGCGCGGCTCGCGATAGGCAGACAACTGTAGGGTGGGCACGTTTTTCGTGCCCACGCAGTTAGCAAAGAGGGGTTCATCGTGGGCACGAAAACGTGCCCACCCGACCTTGCTGGCGCGCATCGCCACAATTAGATAAGCCATATTTCCCCCGCTGTTCGGCGGATTGAATTTTCCGGGATTGCCGATAATCGCCATGAGCAAAGGATCCCGCCATGGCCGACGAAGACAGTGATTTGGAAAAAACGGAATCGCCCTCGCAGCGGCGTCTGGATAAGGCGCGCGAAGACGGGCAGGTTGCGCGGTCGCGCGAACTTTCCACATTTACCGTCGTGATGGCGGGCGGTGCCGGTATCTGGCTGATGGGCTCGATGCTGTCCGCGCAACTCATCACGCTGATCCGCGAAGGGCTTACCCTGGACACGGGACTGGCATTTCATTCCGAATTGCTGATGCCGCGCTTGCATGAATTGAGCGAAGCGACACTGCTGGCATTCCTGCCGCTGCTCGGGTTGTTGCTGATCGTTGCCCTGACATCCCCTTTATTGCTGAACGGTTGGCTGTTTTCGATGAAACCGTTGGAGCCAAAATTCAGCAAGCTCAATCCGCTCAAGGGAATCGGGCGCATGTTTTCCACCAACAGCCTGATGGAGCTGGTGAAAGCCATAGCCAAATCGGTGGTGGTGGGCGGCATCGGCGCTCTGGTGATCTGGCACAACAAGCAGGCGGTATTGCAACTGGTGGGCGAACCGATTGCCTACGCGGTCCCGCATCTGGGCAGTCTGATGTGGAGCACCTTTGCCACGATCATGGGCGGCATGCTGGTGATCGTGGCGGTGGATGTGCCGTTCCAGTTGTGGGAGCACAACAAGAAACTGAAGATGACCAAGGAAGAAGTGCGCCAGGAAGCCAAGGAAACCGAAGGAGATCCGCAGGTCAAGGCGCGCGTGCGCAGCATGCAGCGCGAAATGGCGCGGCGCCGCATGATGGCGGAAATTCCGACGGCGGATGTGGTGGTGACCAACCCGACCCATTACGCCGTGGCGCTCAAGTACAGCGATCAAAAAATGCGTGCGCCCGTGGTGGTGGCGAAAGGCTCGCATTTGCTGGCGGCGAAAATCAGGGAAATTGCCAAAGAACACAACGTGCCCATACTCGAAGCGCCGCCCCTGGCGCGCGCGCTGCACAAGCACTGCGACCTCGGCCAGGCCATTCCCGAGGCGTTGTTCAATGCCGTTGCAGAAGTGCTGGCTTACGTCTACCAACTGCGCCGCTTCAAGCAAACGGGCGGCGAATATCCGCAGGAGCCGCATGAATTGCCGGTGCCCAAAGAGCTTGATCCGGAGAATGCGTAGGGTGGGCACGTTTTTGGTGCCCACGCGGTTAGCGAGAGAAATTTCCGCGCGGGCACATGAACCGTGCCCACCCTACGCTGTGTTTATCTGTAACTGAAATCACACCCTCGAATTACCGCCTAAATCCCCCTCTATTCACCCCATCGAATTGACGCCCGTTTCAGATAATACGCACAAGAGAAGCAGTCTTCGCAGACTGCAGGAATGAAACCCGGGGAGTGCGGATATGTTTGAAATGTTGAAGACCGCGATGATGCGCGGTGGCGTGCGCGGTCTGGCCGGGCCAGTCCTGATCGTGATGATCCTGTCGATGATGGTGCTGCCGCTGCCGCCGTTCCTGCTCGACATCCTGTTTACCTTCAACATCGCGCTGGCGATCATGGTGCTGCTGGTGGCGATGAACACCACCAAGCCGCTGGACTTTGCGGTGTTCCCTTCCGTGCTGCTGATCTCCACCCTGTTGCGCCTGTCGCTCAACGTCGCTTCCACCCGGGTGGTGCTGCTGCAAGGTCATACCGGTCCGGCGGCGGCGGGCAAGGTGATCGAATCGTTCGGCCATTTCCTGGTCGGCGGCAACTACGCCGTGGGTATTGTGGTGTTCGTCATCCTCGTCGTCATCAACTTCGTGGTCATCACCAAAGGCGCGGGACGTATCGCCGAAGTGGGGGCGCGCTTCACCCTGGATGCGATGCCGGGCAAACAGATGGCGATCGATGCCGACCTGAACGCGGGTTTGATCGGCGAAGACGCGGCGCGCAAGCGCCGCGCCGAGATCGCGCAGGAAGCGGACTTCTACGGGGCGATGGACGGTGCCTCCAAATTCGTGCGCGGCGACGCCGTGGCCGGCATCATCATCATGCTCATCAACGTGATCGGCGGCCTGGTGGTCGGCGTATTGCAGCACGATCTCGATCTGGCCACTGCGGCCAGGAATTACACCCTGCTTACCGTCGGCGACGGTCTGGTGGCGCAGATTCCCGCGCTGGTGATCTCCACTGCGGCCGGTATGGTGGTGAGCCGCGTAGCCAGCGAGGACAACATCGGCCAGCAACTGGCCAAGCAATTGATCTCCAGCCCGCAGGTGCTCATTCTGACTGCCGCCATCATCGGCATGCTGGGCGTGATTCCCGGCATGCCGCACTTTGTTTTCCTGCTGCTGGCGGGCATGCTGGGCTGGTTCGCCTATTACCTGCTGCAGCGCACCAAACTGGAAGAAGAACAGGCTGCGGCCGCAGAAAATCCCGTGGTGGCGCCGAGCAACGAAGCGCCGGAAGCAAGCTGGGAAGACGTGGCGCAAGTCGACGTGCTGGGGCTGGAAGTGGGCTATCGCCTGATTGCACTGGTGGACAAGGCGCAGGACGGCGACTTGTTGCGGCGCATCAAAGGCATCCGCAAAAAATTCACGCAGGACATGGGTTTCCTGCCGCCGCCCGTGCATATTCGCGACAACCTCGAACTGCGTCCCAACGGCTATCGCATCACGCTGAAAGGCGCGGAGATCGGCAGCGGCGAGGCCTTCCCCAACTTGTTTCTGGCGATCAACCCCGGCAACGTGAGCGGTACCTTGCCCGGTACCCAGACCAGGGATCCGGCCTTCGGTTTGCCCGCTGTCTGGGTGGACGCGGCGGTGCGCGAACAGGCGCAGGCCATGGGTTACACCGTGGTCGACGCGGGTACCGTGGTGGCGACGCACATGAGCCACCTGATCCACACCCATGCCGCCGAATTGCTGGGCCGCCAGGAGTTGCAGCAACTGCTCGACCATCTGGGCAAGCTGGCGCCCAAACTGACCGAAGACCTCGTGCCCAAGTTGCTGCCGCTGGCAACGGTGCAGAAAGTGATGCAAAACCTGCTGGACGAAGGCATGCATATCCGCGACATGCGCACCATCCTCGAGACGCTGGCCGAGCATGCGCCGCATACGCAGGACACCAACGTGCTCACCGGGCTGGTGCGCATCGCGCTGGGCGCGGCCATCGTGCAGCAGTTCTACCCGTCGGCGCAGGAACTGCAAGTCATCGGCATGGACAAGGAACTGGAATACGTATTGGCGCAGGCCCTGCAGGCGGGCGGTTCGGCCATCGAGCCGAGCCTCGCCAATACCCTGTTGCGCGAAGCGCGCAACGCGACGCAGACGCAGGAGCAGATGGGACTGCCCACGGTGTTGCTGGTACCGGGGCATATCCGCGACTTGCTGGCGCGTTTCCTGAAACGATCGTTGCCGCAACTCAGGGTTATTTCGCAAGAAGAAGTACCGGGCTTCAAGACGGTACGGTTTACATCCATGGTAGGGGGTAGAGCATGAACGCCAGAAAATTTATTGCAGCCAGTTCGCGTGACGCACTCAAGCTGGTCCGTGTCGAACTCGGTGCGGACGCCGTGATCCTGTCCAACCGCAAAGTCGCGGAGGGCGTGGAGATCGTGGCGGTGGCCGGTTCCGAACTGGCGCATTTGAGCGAAACGCGAACAACCGGGAACAGCGCAAAACCGCCGCTGCGCTCCGCCGGAATTTCCGCGCAGGGGGCAAATCAGGCAGCAGCGCTGGGGGCCAAGGTGCTGGAAGCGAACGCCGGGCGCGAGACGGTTGCGGTACGCAAATCCGGGGATACGACGGCAGAACAGCAAACACTGCTGTCCGAGATCAAGACCATGCGCAACATGATGCAGGAGCAGATGGCGCGTCTTTCCTGGTCGGATATGCAGAAAAACGATCCCGCGCGCGGCGGCCTGTTGCGCGACATGCTCAATGTCGGTTTCAGTCCCATGCTGTCGCGCCAATTGCTGGAGAAGTTGCCTGCCAAAGGCGGTCTCGACTGGTTGCGCCGCACCCTCGGCCACAACTTGCGCGTGTCAACGTTGCAGGAAGATGTGGTGGCGCGCGGCGGCGTGTATGCGCTGGTCGGACCCACCGGCGTCGGCAAGACCACCACCACCGCCAAACTGGCGGCGCGTGCTGTGGTGCGCTACGGCGCGGACAAAGTGGCGCTGGTGACCACCGACAGTTACCGGATCGGTGCGCACGAACAGTTGAAAATCTACGGCAAGATACTGGGGGTGTCGGTGCATGCGGTGCGCGATACCGAGGACTTGAAGCTCACCCTGTCCGGATTGAAACGCAAGCACCTGGTATTGATCGACACCATGGGCGTGGGGCAGCGCGACAGCCGCGTGGCGGAGCAGGCGCAGATGTTCGACGCGGTCGGCGTGCAACGCCTGTTGTTGCTGAACGCCACCAGCGCCGGCAGCACACTGGACGATGTGGTGAAAATGTACGGCGGGACCAGTGTGATCGGTTGCATCCCGACCAAACTGGACGAGGCGGTCACACTGGGTACGGTGCTGGATGTGGTGGTACGCCACAAACTGACCATGCACTATGTCGCCAGCGGGCAACGCGTGCCGGAGGATCTGTATGAAGTGAACCTGGAATACCTGCTGCATCGCGTGTTCAAGGATGTGGGCAAGACCAACCCGGCGCTGGCCATGCAGGACGCGGAGTTGCCGGCCTTCATGGCCGGAATGGGCAGCGCACAGAGCATGCGGGGGCAATATGCGATCTGATGCACATGACCAGGCAGCCGGACTGCGCCGTCTGCTGGCGCGCTCCATGTCGCGCGTGGTGACGGTGATTGGCGCGCGCGACGGTCTGGGAGCGACCAGTATCGTGGTGAATCTGGCGGCCGTATTGGCGCATTCCGGCAAAGACGTGCTGGTGCTGGACGAGAACCTGTCGCACGACAATGTGGCCAACACGCTGGCACTGAAGTCGCGCTATGATTTGTTGAATGTGGTGCGCGGCGACAAAACCTGGCAGGAAGTGATGTTGCGCAGCGCGCAGGGGGTGCGCGTGCTGCCGGTGGCGCGGGCGATGCAGAGCCTGCCAAAACTGGACGAGACGCAACGCGAACAATTGCTGGAATCGCTGAGCGCCGCCGCCAAGGATACGGATGTGGTGCTGGTCGATGCGGCGCGTGCCGGTCATTCCGTGTGCGCCAGCCTGTCCGGCGACGAGCCGTTGTTGCTGGTCCTGAACGCCACCGCCAGCGGCATCACCGAAAGTTATGCCTTGCTCAAGCAAATGGCAATGCATAATGGCAGACAGGCATTCGATATCGTGGTCAACAAGGTGGGCAGCGAGCGCGAGGCGCTGGCGGTATTCGACAATATGTCGCTGGTTGCGCGGGTACACCTGCAGGTACGTCTGGAATATCTGGGTTATATTCCGGTTGATGAAAAGCTCAAACGTGCGACACAATTGGGCCGTCCGGTGATCGAGGCGTTTCCGGCGGCCCAGGCTTCCTACGCGATGCGCGAGATTGCACAAGGTTTGCTGCGGGCACCGGGTGCGGCGGATGAGGGGCATGATGCGCTGGGCAATGTAATGCAACGTCTGATGCGCCAGGCGCGTCCGGCAAACAACAGAATGGCGACGCTCACATGAGAATCGCCGAAAATCTAAAGACGAAGGCCATGTACACGCCGAACGGACTGAACGACAAAGAAGAGTGTCTGATGGAGTATGCGCATCTGGTCAAGCGCATCGCCCATCACATGATGCTCAAGCTTCCCGGCAGCGTCGAAGTGGACGATCTCATCCAGGCCGGCATGATGGGTCTGCTGGATGCCGCCAGCCGTTACGACGAGCTGCGCGGCGCGCAGTTCGAGACCTATGCCGCGCAGCGCATCCGCGGTGCGATGCTGGACGAGTTGCGCAATGCCGACTGGCTGCCGCGCAGCATGCGCCGCGACATGCGCAGCATCGAAACGGCGGTCAGCCGCCTGCAGCAAAAACTGGGCAGGGCGCCGAGCGAAAGCGAGATCGCCAGGGAGTTGGCAGTGTCCCTGCCGGAATACCAGCAGATGCTGCAGGAGGCGCGCGGCGCGCAATTGTTTTATTACGAGGATTTTCACGGTGACGGGGACGAGGATTTTTTCGACCGCTTCGTGATCGACAGCGACAGCAACCCGCTGGAACTGTTGCAGGATGGGCGTTTCCGCGAGGCACTCATTCAGGCCATCGAACGCCTGCCGGAGCGCGAGCGCCAGCTGATGGGCATGCACTACGAGCAGGACATGAACCTGCGCGAAATCGGCGAGGTCATGGGTGTTTCCGAATCGCGCGTGTGCCAGTTGCATAGCCAGGCCGTGGCGCGCTTGCGGGCTTCAATGAAGGGATATTAATGGACAAGCTTAGCCTGTTTGGATTGCTGGTTGCCGTTACCGGCATCCTCGGCGGGCAATTGCTGGAAGGCGGTTCGGTCGATGTGCTGGTGCAAATGGCGGCATTTTTGATCGTGTTCGGCGGCACGATCGGTGCCGTCATGTTGCAACATCCCATCAAGGTGTTCATGACCGGTATCAGGATGGCCGGTTGGGTTTTCTATACGCCACAGATCGATACGCAAAAACTGGCATACCAGATCACCGCCTGGGGCAGCGTGGCACGCCGCGACGGCATATTGGCGCTGGAAGCCCAACTGAAAAATATTGAGGATCCTTTCGTCCACAAGGGATTGCAGATGCTGGTGGACGGCAACAGCGCGGAGAAGATACGCGAAGTGATGGATATCGATCTGCAAACCTACGAGACCTTGCGCTGGCAGGCGGCGCGGGTGTGGGAATCGGCGGCGGGTTACTCGCCGACCATCGGTATCCTGGGCGCGGTGCTGGGGCTGGTGCACGTGATGCAGAGTCTGGCGGAACCTGCCAAGCTGGGCGCGGGCATCGCGGTTGCCTTCATCGCCACCATCTACGGCGTGGGCTCCGCCAACCTGGTGTTCCTGCCCATCGCCGGCAAATTGAAAATACTCATCGCACAGCAGGTGAATATGCGCGAGATGTTGATCGACGGATTGTGCATGGTCGCCAATGCCGAAAATCCGCGCTTCATCGAAAATAAACTCAGGGGCTACATCGAATCCTGACATGGCGCGCCGTCCGAAAAGACCCGAGCATGACAACCACGAGCGCTGGATGGTCTCCTACGCCGACTTCATTACCCTGCTGTTTGCTTTCTTCGTGGTCATGTACGGCATCTCCTCGGTGAACGAGGGCAAATACAAAGTTTTCGGCGCCGCCATCAACAAGGCATTCGGTACCAAATCCAGTGAAACGGAAGGCGGATCCATGCGCCTGACCGAAGAGGAAATCTATTTCAAATCGCTGATCGACAGGCGCGATGCGCGACTGGCCGAGATACAGCGCAAACAGAACGAGCGCATGCAAAATCTCGTCAAGAGCCTGGACCAGGCCATGGCCCAGTTCGTAAAGAGCGGACAGATGAATGTGTCTCAAAGCGGTCGCGGTGTGGAACTGGAAATCAACGCCAGCGCGCTGTTCAACGAGGGCGAGGCGGACATCCAGCCGGGTGCAAAAAAAACGCTGGCCGATGCGGCGAAAGTGCTGGCGGACAATGAATTCGCGATTGAAGTGGAAGGACACACCGACAATCTGCCCATCAACACCGCAAAGTTTCCATCCAACTGGGAGTTGTCCTCGGCACGCGCCAGCAGCGTGGTGCGCTTGTTCATCGAACAGGGGATTGATGCCAAGCGCCTGAAGGCAGTCGGCTCAGCAGACAATCGCCCGGTACAATCGAACGATACCGCAGAAGGTCGCGCCCGCAACCGGCGCGTGACCATCACCGTGCTGAACCCGGAACCCGTGGCGGAGTCGGCAGCGGAGCTGCAATAAACCAGACAGAAGCAATGAATGCTTTTTGGCCGTAGTAGTACAAGCTTAATCAGACAGATCGTCTCTGCTCAACGTTGGCCCAACGGATAATGTCGGTCGGACGGTGGGTATCAGATGTCTCAAACTCGGCCTTATCGGAAATCAGCAGCTGCGTCTTGGAACTTCCGCTTCGCGCGGGACAGCGGACATGGGTAGGTTGGGTGGAGCGGAGCGATACCCAACAGATGACAGAAGAATATGATGGGTATCGCTCCGCTCCACCCATC
>JAHJNJ010000042.1 GCA_018820925.1 Gammaproteobacteria bacterium
GCTAACGTGATGGGACCTCATTCAGCGAATTCCATCAGGGATAGAGGCGAAAGCCTCACGAGAAATCCGGATGTATGGCTGCAATCAACACCTACCTCAAAATCACCGATTGAAAGCTTGGCAAAAGTGGGCGTCCATGTATGCAGCTAAGGGGCGCGCCGAAGGCGCGTCCCAGCGACCAAAGGGAGCGAACTTGAGCGTAGGGTTAGACATAACCAACACTATGACTCCTCCATGATTTTCTGAACAGAAGAAACACACTCATCGCAAATATGAACCGAAGGACCAGCGACCATTTTTCGAACCTCGTTGATACCCTTGCCACAGAAAGAGCAATACGGCGGTTTTGGCGCAACAAATTCAGGGAGTGGGGCTCCCGTCAGCGCACTGAGCGCCTGCATAGCGTCATGTAACTCGCGCTGAGCAAGCTTGTAGTCAATGTCATCGCCTTCTTTTGCCATGACTATGTCTAACGTGCAGATAAGGGGCGCGCCGAAGGCGCGTCCCAGCGACCAAAGGGAGCGAACTTGAGCGTAGGGTTAGGTGATTCATAGAAGTATGATACCAAGCGCGATTAAACTTAAGAACACAAAAGGCATATACCAATTGTCTGCAGTAACACCACCCCTTTCAATTTCTATATTATTGATAATAAGTTTGTAGCGGACATAAATTGCTGAAGAAGGAAATAATGTTTGAACTTCACCTTCAATAATTCTTTCGGCTTCATGTATCTTAAAATTTACAACCTCTTTAAGACGCATATTTATTGACCCCATGTAAACATCTTTGCCGTCAACCTCTACGCTAAATCTAAAAACATTCCACAAATATTTCGGTAGCGAATGTGACCTTACTTCAATTCTGTGATTTTCCCATTGATGTTTGTTCATACACATTTCACCTAACGTGCAGCTAAGGGGCGCGCCGAAGGCGCGTCCCAGCGACCGGAGGGAGCGAACTTGAGCGTAGGGTTAGAGGGAGCATATGAGTTGCCATAGCACGTAACTGCATGGTACGCCGAAAACCACTGCAACTAAAACTGCAAACAAGATGGAAAGATAGCCTGCAAAAATTGCTTGCCGCCCTGTACGGACTTTAGTTCTCCTAACTACGATAGTGCCGGATGGCGGATAACTACCGAGCTTGAGCGTAAGGTAACCTTGGCGGCCAAAGTGCACAACCCAGAACAGTGCAATGATAAAGGCAATGACGTTGGTACAAAGAGCGAGAAAGAGCATGAGTCTTGTTGCTGCTACTTGTTCTTGCAAGGGCGCGCTTTGGCTTGGTGTTAGGTAATTGATGATTGGGTTAAGTGATGCGGCCAATAAGGCCGCAAAAATGATTGCGAGCAACACGATGACTTGCGCTCTGCGATTTGGCTCAAGATACAGATCGTCCACCACTTTCTCCGCGTCCTCTAACAGTTATTAGACGGACCCGCCGGTCCGTATTATTAAAAATAGTGAGGCGTGCTTTATTTTCATAACTAATTGGTTGATATTGAACTGCCTATTTTTGTCTGTCCGCATATGCGTAATAGTACAGGCGGGTGCAGATGTCTCCAACTGGGCACATAGCGGAAGTACCGCACCTCTTTCCTGAATTTCCGCTAAGGCCGAATTGCGGGCATTCATTCTCACTGCCACTCAAAACTCACCTGCTCGTAGTCGTCGCCCTCGGCGATGATCGCCACCAGCTTGATGGTGCGGCTCTTTTCGCCCAGCATCACCTCGAACAACGTACCAACCACGAAGCTGCCGCATTCCATCAGCATGGTGGCATGCACGTAGGAGTTGTGTTCGTCGGGAATCAGGATGACCGGCAAGTAGTCGAAAGCAAACGATCCCGAGCTGGTCTGCCAGTTGGAGACGCGCTCCGCGCCCTTGCCCAGCACGCGCAGCCATACCGATAGCGGCTGTTTGGTCAGCACCCGGATGCCGACGTGCACCTTGCCCTGCATGTCGGTTTTGAGGCGACGGATCATGCCGACCCACCATTGGTTGGCGTTCTTGCCCTTGAGTCCGCACAGGGCACCGATCTTCACCCAGTCGCCGGTCGTGCGCGGGACGATGCCGCCGACGCCTTCCGTGCTGATGTCCAGCACCGGCCAGGTCTCGGAAGTGTATTTGATCTCCTCGCCCACCAGCCCGAAGCCGGAGCGTTCCTTGAGCTGGGCGGCGTCTTCTTCGGAGAGGTTGGTAGCCTCGCCGATATCGAAATGCTTGACGAGTTTGCTGATGGTCTTGAGGCTGCGCACCACTTCGATCTCGGTCTGGATCGCGTGGCGATCCTGATTGCGATGCACGTGCTCCTTGCTCCAGTAGACCAGCAAGTGCTTGAGCATGGTCAGCTTGCCTTCGGGCGTGAATTCGCTCTCGAAGCGGTATTCTTCCTCGACCTGGCCGCGCTCGTTCTGGTGAATGATTTCTTCCAGCCGGGATACGGCCCTGGATGCGCCGAAGAAGCGCATGCTCTCGCCGACCTCCGGCTTGGCGGCTATCCATTTCGGCATGGCCGGATGCGCAAGATCGATCAGGTAAGGCGTTTCCGCGCTGTATTCGCGCGCAAGGTCGAAGAAGCTCGACAGGCGCGCCGCGATGCGGCTGCTCATTTCAATCTGGCTGGAAGAGAGCGCGCCCGGTGCCGATTCGAACAGCACCAGCGCGCACAGCAGTTCGCGCTGCGGCGACGAATGGATGACGTGCCCCGGATAGGCGATGACCATGGTCTCGGCCAGGCCGGCCTCCTCCGCAAGTTGATAGCCCCGGCACAGGTTTTCCCAGACCTCCTTCTGCACGTCCATGTAGCGCATCAGCTCCAGCTTCAATTGTTCGATCACCGAACGCAGGAAGCGCACACAGACGATGGCGGTTTGTTCGTTCGCGGTCTCGTTCTTCTTTGCCGATTGCGTCAGCTCGCGCAAGCACACGGCAAACAACTCGATGCGGGCAATGGCGAATTCATGCATGGCCCGCCACAGCTTCATGCCTTCGAGATCCTGCAAGTGGGAAGCTGCGGTGTAGCCGCGCTTCACCTCGGCATAGATCGGTGCGGCCGTGTCATCCAGCAGCATGGACACACCGAGGCGATTACCGGGCTTGAAGCCGGGCGTGCCGCCAAAAGAATTCATCCAATCGGAGATCTCCTTCAATGCCTCGAGCGGATCGTCCTCCGGCAGTTCGGCCAGCAGCTGTTTGGCCGCATCCACATTGGTCATCGGATGATCCGGCGCATTTCCCAACTTGTCGAGCCAAGACATCGTCGCGTCTCCCTTCAGTCAATTTCCGACAGCGTTCCGCCTGCGAACAATAGCGCACAATGGACTTCTTTTCCCGCATACACCGACTGCATCGCTGTGCGGTATTCCTGCATCTGCGCACGGTAACGTGCTGCATCCCCTGAATCGCCCAGCTTGTAATCCAGCACCCACACTTCGCCGTCGAATTCCACCAGGCGGTCGATGCGTTTCAGTTCGCCTTTGGCGTTGATGTAGGGCATTTCGTTGCTGGCTGTTCGATACTGCTTTGCATCGAAGAAGCGGGCGAGATGGGGTGCGGCGAGCAGGTGTTGGGCTTGTTGCCAGAGGGTTACTATTTCATCCGATGGAATGGCGAGGCGTTGTTGGAGTTCGGCTCTCTGCGCATCATCCCTCTCCCCTGGCCCCGTGAAAACACCCTCTCCCTCTGGGAGAGGGCATGGGGTGAGGGGCGGGAGAGGGGAATCTGACGCCAAGTGTTGCAGCAAAGCATGCAGCCAGATGCCGCGCTGTTGCTGCGCTGTGTTGCGGGTGGTGCGTTTGCCGGTGGTGAGGATGGGGGGCAACACAACTGCCGTTCGCCCTGAGCCTGTCGAAGGGTGAATGGATGAACCCAGTGGACTTTGTGGAGGCTTCGACAAGCCTGTCCTGAGCTCAGTCGAAGGGCTCAGCCCGAACGGCCCCTTCTGATTTTCCTGCGCTGCCGCAATGCGGTCGTACCACGACGGCGCTTTCTTCTTTTCTTCCTTGTCTTCGCCCTTGCTGTTGCCGCTCACGATGAGCGCCTGTTGCGCGCGGGTCATGGCGACGTAGAGCAGGTTCATTTCTTCGCGGGCCTGCTGGGCGGCGTCCAGCTCGAACAGCGGCGCGCGTTTTTTGCCGCGCGAAGCCTGGTCGGCATACAAAGAGAAGTGTTGCGGTCGTGGTTCGTGCGTGGGCCAATCCAGCAGCACGTCATTGTTATCCTTCTTGCTTTGCTCGGCATTTGCGTCCAGCAGCCAGACGATGGGCGCTTCCAGTCCTTTCGATTCGTGCACGGTGTAGATGCGCACTGCATCGCCTGCCGTGCCGAGCTTGCCTTCGTCCGGGGCGTCGTCGCTGCTGTCGCGCAATTCGCGCAGGTCCTGCAGGAATCGCGGCAGGCTGGGATAGCGTCCGGCGTCGATGTCGAGCGCCATCTTCATGAAGGCGTGCAGGTTGGCGGCGACCTTGGCGTGCATTTCGATGGGCAGCACGGCGGTGTAGCGCGCCAGCACGTCGCCTTCGAAATAGATGCGGTCGAGCAGGTCGTGCACCGGGAGTTTGTCGGCGAGGGCGAGCCAGCGTTGCAGGAGTTCGGTTGCACGTTTTAGCGCTGGTGATGGTTCAGACAGGTGTTGCAGGCGCTGCCACCAGCAAAGCTTTACCCCCTCTCCCCCGCCCTCTCCCCGCTGAGGCGAGGGAGCATCTTGGGCGATACACATCAGGTCCGCATCACTGCACGCAAAGATCGGCGTGCGCAGCACCTGCGCCAGCGCCAGATCAGCGAACGGGGTGATGAGGAACATGAGCAGCGCCTGCACGTCTTCCGCTTCCAGCGTGTCGAGCAGTCCGCCGCGACGGGAACTGATGAAGGGGATGTGTTTTGCGCGCAGGGCTTCTTCGTACACTTGCAGATGGGTGCGGCTGCGCACCAGCACCATGATATCGCCCCAGGTGGCGCGGCGTGTTTGGCCTGAGTCGTTGACAGACCAATCGCTGGAGATGGTTTTCAGCTGGTCGGCGAACTGGATCGCTTCCTTGTGGCGTCCACCTTCTTCGGCTTCGTCGCGCGCTGTCGTCAGGGGATCGCGCAGAACGAGTAGCACATCTTCTGCGGCCTCTTCCTTGCCTTGCTCGGCAACAGCCAAAGGCAGCACCACGACAGAGCCGGGCAAGCCGGTATGCTCGGCAGTGTGTGGCTCGAAATCCACGAAGCCTTCCGGATGCCCGGCGAACACGGCATTCACGGCGGCCAGCACCGCCGGTGCGTTGCGGCGGGTATGGTTGTTGTGCAGCTCATGCGCCGCAAAATGTGCTTTGAGGTATTCGCGCGCCACGCCGAACAGTCGCGCATCGGCGCGGCGGAAACGGTAAATGGATTGCTTGGGGTCGCCGACGACGAACACGGTGGGTTGCGAATCGACCGCCACCGAGGCATCAAACCACGCGCGCAGGATTTGCCATTGCAGCGGGTTGGTATCCTGGAACTCGTCCAGCAGCACATGGCGGTAGCGGCTGTCGAGTTTGTACTGCATGGTCTCGGCGTGCTCGCCCTGCTGCAGCAGGCGGCACAGCTGCCATTCCAGATCGGAGAAGTCCATCTGCTGCTTTTGTGCCTTGAGTGCCTGGTAGCGCTCGAGGAAGGCCGCGCCGCAATGCAGTACGGCTTGGTTCAGGCGGTAGGTTTGCTGATCGGCCAGAATGTCGCGCACGATTTGCAGATTGGCGTGCAACATGGCCAAGGCTGAAGCAAATAAATTCTCATCCTGATTCTTGGTGGACTTCAGTTTGCGCGGCTCGTCTTTTTGCGTGAACAGCAACGGCCAGACTGCATCGAATCTCGCTTCCGGTTCAATATCCGTCCAGGCGCGTTCCAGCTCGGAAGCTTTATCTTTTTGCGTCTGCGTACCGTTGCCCTTGAGCTGATGGACAAAGGCAAACAGCGCTTCTTCGCTGTTGCCACACATGCCCCAGTCTTCCACCGGGTCGAACTCCATTTCCACGTCAAGATCGGCGAGGAGTTTATCCAAAGCGAAGTTCACTGAATCGTAACCCTCCCCCCCGGCCCCGTTGATACCCCCTCTCCCACCGGGAGAGGGCATGGGGTGAGGGGCGGGCGAGGGGAGATGAGATGTATACGCCCACCATTCCGCGCGCTTGGCGAGGAAGTTGAACAGCAGTTTGCGCGTATTGAACAGCCCGCACTCGCCGAACAGCCACTGCATGTACTGCGCTTCGGCACTCTCCGGTTGCTTGCGCATCTGCTCCAGCAATTCTTCCCAGGCTTCTTCCTGCTCAGCCCCGGCGCGTTCCAGCAAACTCATCCCCTGCATCACGTCCGCATTCAGCGGCGCGCGCTGCATGACTTGCATGAACCAGCCGTGGAAGGTGCTGATGGTGATGCCGGGTTGCGCCAGCAACACGCTGCTGTAGAGGCTGCGGGCGCGCTGCAATTGCGCATCGCTCAGTTCATCCACGCCGCGCTCGGCGCAGAATTTGCGCACAGAAGCTTCATCACCCATCGCCAGATCTCGCAGCCACAACTGCAGGCGTGCCTGCATTTCCTGCGCGGCTTTGCGCGTGAAGGTGATGGCGAGGATTTGCGACGGTGCCGCGCCATCCAGCAGCAGACGCACGATGCGCGACACCAGTAGCCAAGTCTTGCCGCTGCCGGCGCAGGCTTCGACGACGACGCTGTGTTTTGGATCCAGAGCAATGTGGTTACTCATAACCACTCCCCCTTGCGGCATACTCCGCGCATCTCGCAATATCCGCACACCGCATCAATGCCGTTCGCAACCAACCCTGCCCCGCCGCGTATCGCGCCCATCACGTTCACCAAGCGCTCCGCATTCAGCTGCGCCAGCAACGGCACGTCGTGTTTGGGCTCGACCAGTTTCACTTTGCCATTCTCGATGCTGACGAAGGCCGCATCCGCCGCTTCATGCGCGTAGGCATAGCACGCCAGTTGCACGTCTTCGCCCGGTTCGCGCAATTTGTTGCGCAGCACTTGCTCACTTTGCGTCTTGTAATCGAGGACGCGCTTGGCTTCGCCGTTCACATCCAGCCGGTCGATACGTCCGCGTAGCCTCACGACTTCCAGGTCCCAGTCGAAGGCACTCTCCGACTCGGCATGGCGCCAGCCTTGCGCTTCGTTCTGTTTCTGCCATTCGATGTAAGCAAACAGGGATTTGAACCAGCGCGCCAGCCAGGCCCGCGCCTCGAAATCCTGCTGCAGCAGGTCGGCAAACACGTCTTCGCTGATCTGGCGCAATGCAGTCTGCAGTTCATCATCCGGGTGTTCACTTGCCAGCGGATAGCGCCCGTGGAAGCGCTGCAATATTTTATGCACGCGCTCGCCGTAGTCGCGTTTCTCGATGACTTCCTGCACTTCGTCGAGTTCGTTCAGGCGCAGGATATGACGCGCATGAAATTGGTAGGGACAGGCGACCAGCGAGTTGTAGCCGCTGATGGAGACACTCGGGGGAACGAGATCGGCTGCCGCCGCCGGGGCGGGTTGCGTCGCCGCCGGCAGCTCGACCGAATGCGCATCTTCCGCCGCAAGCCAGGCATGCAACCCCGATTCCGTGAGATCGTCGCCGTAAGTCAGCTCATGCAGGTCGCGCAGCATTTCCAGATACGGGCTGAGCAGCCCCGCTTCGCCGTTCCTGTCCTTCTGCCAGGTGACCAGCACACTGTCGTTCAGGGCCAACAAAGCCAGCAGGTCATCGCGCTGCCGTGCGGCATGCGTGGCGCGCGTGGGCAGGTTCAGCGCTGCGCGCACGGCGTCGTTAAACCAGCGCCCGCCGTCGGAGACGCCGGGCAGATGATCCGCATCGCAGCCCAGCAGCAGCACCGCATCGAAAGCGCGCCAGCGCGTGGCCGCGAGGTGGGTGAAACGCACCGGGCTGTCGATGCTGCTGTCGCGAAAGGTTTCGGTATCCAATTGTTGCGCCAGCCAGCGCCGCCATTCGGCGAAACGGTAGCGGCCTGCGTCAGCCGCCAATTCCTGCTGCCAGTGCTGCAGCGCGCCCAGCAATTGCAAACCGGCATCGTCCTGCTGCAAACCCTTGTCGATACCCAGCACTTGCAGGCTTTCGCGCAATGCATCCAGCCACTCGGCCAGGGTTTTCTTTTTGTTTTGCTCCAGCAATGCGGCCGCCTGCCGCAAACGGGCCAGCGGCTGGTGCAGCACCAATTCGGATTCGGCGAGTGCGCTGAATTTTTCCAGTCCGGCGACGACACCCTGTTTGCGCAGCAGTTGTTCGAGCTGGTACACCGCCGACTTGCGTTCGCCCGCCGCCATGTCGGCAAAAATGAAAGGCGACTTGAGCAGGTCGAGCAGATCCTGATGATAGAAGTCGCTTTGCAGTGCACTGAGCCAGCGATCCAGCACCGTGCTCACCGACAGCGTGGCGAAAGTCCAGCCGGTTTCGTCCGCCACCAGTATCTCGGCGCGTTCCAGCAAGGCGCGCATGCGCCGAGCCACCACGCGATCCTGGGCGACAATGGCGATGTCGCGTTTGCCGGCCTGCAGCCACAAGCGTACTTGCATGGCGGCGGCGCGGGCTTCCTGTTCGAGGCTGGTGGCGGCGAAGAAGTGCAGTCTATCCCCGAGCGCGGGGATACTCTGCTCGCGCAACCCGTTGGATGTAGCGCGCAGCAAGCCGCCCCATTGCGTATCCATCTCGCGCAAGTCGAACACCACGACCGCCGCACGCTCTGCATACTCATCCAGGAAACGCTGCTCCAGCGCATTCCAGTCCGAGGTGCGCAGCACATACAGCGGTTGTGCGGCCTGCCCCGCCAGCCCGGCCAACCGCGACTGGTAAACGCGCGCCGCATCCAGCTCCGCGCCGCTCTGCATGGCGTGCCACAGTTCGAATACCAGCCGCGCTTCCAGCTGCAATGTGCTGTTTTGCCGCGCCTGATACGCTTTCTGCACGGCAGCCGCAAACTCTTCAGCATTGCCCGGCAAGTCGGCAAGCGAATATGTCAGTTCGTCGAACAGCGCCAGCAGTTCCTGCGTCATGCTCCACAGGTCGGCGTTCTCGAACCATTTTTTATCGCGCAGTTGTTGATACAGCAGCGCGCTGCGCTGGCTGTCGCTGACGACAAGCGCATCCGGCACAATGTTTTGCGCCCAGTCGTTGAGTGTCACCATTTGCGGCAGCAGCAGCGCCGGACGCTGCGCACCGCGCATCAGCGCGCGGGCCAGCGGTTGGGCAACGTGGAAGTTGGGAAGCAGTACTGTGATGCCGCGCAGATCGGGAAGCGAGCTTGCGTGCGCAGTCAGGATGCGCCGGGCGATACGGTCAAAGAAGTCGTCGGAAACACTCACCGTTTCAGGAATTTGAGTTTATCTTTCACGTTGAGCCATTCGTCCGCATCTGCAGGGGCGTCTTTCTTTACAACGATGGGTTTCCACTGTTTGGCGAGTTCGGCATTCAGGGAAATGAACAAGCGCTGATTTTCCGGCAAATCATCTTCGGCATAGATCGCGCCCGCCGGGCATTCCGGTACACACAGCGCGCAGTCGATGCATTCGTCCGGATCGATCACCAGGAAGTTCTCGCCCTCGCGAAAGCAATCTACCGGGCACACGTCGACGCAGTCGGTGTATTTGCAGCGGATGCAGTTTTCGGCGACGACGTAAGTCATGGGACACCTCTAGTTTGCCAAACCGCGCGACCAATAGCGGTAAAGCCGATCCGCGACGCGATGCAATTCCGGCAATTTTTCTTTCATTTGCGCCTGCATCTCCTGGGCGGATTGTACCGCCGGACTGGCGGCATTGGCAGCAAGTTCTGCCGCGCCGACCGAACACCATTCACGGATCATGTGCTCGGTCATCTCGACGTGGCATTGCAAGGCCAGGTGTTTGCCGATGACAAAAGCCTGGTTCGCGCAGTGGGCGCTGGACAGCACATGCACCGCATCCTGCGGCAGGCTGAAGGTTTCACCATGCCAGTGAAAAGAATCGAAAGCGCGGGCATTGCCGAACCACTCGCGCGCCGTGGCGTTATCGGCGACTTCCGTCCTGCCCCAGCCCAGCTCCTTCACCGGATTCTTCGTCACCACGCCGCCGAACGCCTTGGCCATGAGCTGACCACCCAGGCAATGGCCGAGTACGGGAACATCCTTGGCATAGGCATCGCGGATCAGCGCCAGCGTAAGCGGTATCCAGGGCAGGTCGTCGTTCACGCTCATCGTCCCGCCCATGAACACGAGTCCGGAATATTCCCGCACATCGAACGGAACGGGGTCGCCGCCGTCAATACGAATCAGTTCCCACGGAATGGCGTGCTCATTGAAGAAGGTGGAAATGTAACCGGAACCTTCGGTAGCTGAGTGGCGAAAAATGGCGACAGGTTTCATATCGGATCCGGGAAGAGTCAAGGGAACTGGGAATGCGCCTGCGGCGCTCAAGGGATAGAGCGGATTTTACTCTTCTCTTCCCTTTTTGCCCGTCCCCGTTATTTGCCTTATTTCCCCATCTCCAGCATCAACTGGTTGATGCGTTTGACGAAGCCCGCCGGGTCGTCGAGCTGGCCGCCTTCGGCCAGCAGCGCCTGGTCGAACAGCACGGCCGCCCAATCGTCGAAGTGCGCATCTTCATTCTGCAGACGCAGTACCACCGGATGCCCGGGATTGATTTCGAGGATGGGCTGTGAATTCGGCGCCTTCTGCCCGGAAGCCTTGAGCAGGCGCGCCAGGTTGCCGCTCATGTCATGTTCGTCCGCCACCAGGCAGGCGGGGGAATCGGTGAGGCGGTGCGTGACGCGCACTTCTTTCACCTTGTCCGCCAGGCTGGTCTTGATCTTGTCGGTGAGGCCCTTGAATTCGCCGGCCTGTTTTTCCTGTTCCTGTTTCTCGGCTGCATCTTCCAGCGAGCCCAGGTCGAGGCCGCCCTTGGCGACGGAGACCAGTTGCTTGCCTTCGAACTCGGGCAGGTTGCTCACCACCCACTCGTCCACACGGTCGGACAGCAGCAACACTTCGATACCTTTCTTGCGGAACACTTCCAGGTGCGGGCTGTTCCTGGCGGCGTTGAAGCTGTCGGCGGTGACGTAGTAAATTTTCTCCTGGCCGTCTTTCATGCGCTCGATATATTCCTTGAGCGACACGCTCTGTTCCGCCGTGTCGGCCTTGGTGGTGGCGAAGCGCAGCAGCGCGGCGATCTTGTCCTTGTTGGCGAAGTCTTCGCCCACGCCTTCCTTCAGCACCTGGCCGAACTCGCCCCAGAATTTGGCGTACTTTTCTTTATCGTTCCCGGCCAGGTCGGACAGCAGGCCCAGCACCTTGCCGGTGCAGCCTTTGCGGATGGCTTCGATGTCTTTCGATTCCTGCAAAATTTCGCGCGACACGTTGAGCGGCAGGTCGGCGGAATCGACCACGCCGCGCACGAAGCGCATGTATTGCGGCGTCAGTTGTTCGGCATCGTCCATGATGAACACGCGGCGCACATAGAGCTTGATGCCGTGGCGCGTGTTGCGGTCGTACAGGTCGAATGGCGCATGGCCGGGGATGTACAGCAACTGCGTGTATTCCTGCTTGCCTTCGACGCGCGCGTGCGTCCACGCCAGCGGATCGTCGAAGTCGTGGCCGACATGTTTGTAAAATTCCTTGTACTGTTCTTCGGTGATTTCGTTCTTGCCGCGTGCCCACAGTGCGGAGGCCTGGTTGACGGTCTCGTCTTCGGCCAGCGTCTCGTACTTGCCGTCCTTCCACTCTTCCTTGAGCATCAGGATGGGTTGCACGATGTGGTTGGAATATTTCTTGATGATTTCGCGCAGCTTGTAACCGGCCAGCAGATCGTCCTGGCCTTCGCGCAGATGCAGCGTAATTTCGGTACCGCGCGTTGCCCTGTCCACCATCTCGATGGAGAATTCGCCGCCGCCGTCGGATTCCCAGCGCACACCCTGGTCGGTTTTCTCGCTCGCCCGGCGCGTCAGCACGGTTACCTTGTCGGCCACGATGAAGGCGGAATAGAAACCCACCCCGAACTGGCCGATCAGGTGTGCGTCCTTTTGCTGGTCGCCGGAAAGCTGGGTAAAGAATTCGCGCGTACCGGATTTTGCAATCGTGCCGAGGTTGGCGATCACTTCGTCGCGGTTCATTCCGATGCCGCTGTCGCTGATGGTCAGCGTGCGCGCTTCCTTGTCAAAGCTCACGCGGATGTTGAGGTCGGAATTACTTTCATACAGCGCGTCGTTGTGCAGCGCCTCGAAGCGCAGTTTGTCGCAGGCGTCGGACGCGTTGGAAATCAGTTCTCTCAGGAAAATCTCGCGGTTGGAATACAACGAGTGGATCATCAGGTGCAGCAGCTGTTTGACTTCGGTCTGGAAGCCCAGCGTTTCGCGGCTGGCAGTGGTGCTCTCGGTCATGGTATCTCCTTGAAAAATTGGTTTTGGCTAACTGGGGGCGTGCCGCTGCTTTTTCAAGAGCAAGGAGTGGGAAACTGCGTAGCGATACCCATCGTTGATCGAGATAGTTGATGGGTATCGCTATGCTCAACCCATCCTACCGGCTGTATCTGGCGGATATCTCGTCAAACTTTGGTCTTGTCCCGCTCAATCAGGGCGTAAGCGGAGTGGTTGTGGATGGATTCGAAGTTCTCCGACTCGACAATATAAGCCTCGATACGGTCATCCGCGTTCAGCACGGCCGCCACATCGCGCACCATATCCTCGACGAACTTGGGATTGTCATAAGCGTGTTCGGTGATGAATTTCTCGTCGGGGCGCTTCAGCAAGCCGTACAGCTCGCTGGATGCCTGTTCTTCGGCAAAACGCACCACTTCTTCGATCCACACCGAGCGCTTGGTGCGGATAGTGAGGGTCACGTGCGAACGCTGGTTGTGTGCGCCGCGGTCGGAGATTTCCTTGGAACAGGGGCACAGGCTGGTTACCGGCACCAATACCTTCATGGTGAAGCGGTAGTTGCCATCGACGATCTCGCCGATGAAAGTGATGTCGTAATCCAGCAGACTCTGTACGCCGGACACCGGTGCGGTCTTGTTCACGAAATAGGGGAAGGACATCTCGATATACCCGGATTTCGCTTCCAGTTTCTCTACCATCTCGCGCAGGATACCCTCGAACGATTCCACCGAGATTTCTCGTCCGCGCTGATTCAGAATCTGCACAAAACGCGACATGTGCGTGCCTTTGAAGTTGTGCGGCAAATGCACGTACATGTTGAAGGTGGCAATGGTGTGCTGCACGCCCACGCTTTTGTCCCTGACGACGACAGGGTGGCGAATACTCTTGATACCGACCTTGTTGATCGCCAGACGGCGGGTGTCGGCGCTGTTTTGTACGTCTGCGATGGGTGTAACGGAATTCATGGCGAACTCTCTGAGTAATGTTTGTGATGAATTATACCAAATACCCGACAGTTACCGTCGGGCAAGGTCAGTTAACTGTTCTTTCCAGGATGGAACGGGCAATGCCGGCCCCGTCCAGGCCACAATCGGCCAGCATTTGCGCCGGATTGCCCTGCTCCAGGAACTCGTCCGGCAACCCCAGGTGCAACATGGCGATATGCAGACCATGCCGTGCCAGGCATTCGGCCACGGCACTGCCCGCCCCGCCCTGCACGACGTTTTCTTCCACCGTGACCAGCAGCGCATGTTCGCGCGCCAGTTTCAGTACCAGTTCCTCGTCCAGCGGTTTGACGAAGCGCATGTTGGCGACAGTGGCATCCAGTTGATCGGCAGCCTGCAGCGCGGGGGCCAGCATGGAGCCGAACGCCAGGATGGCCACATTGTGTCCTTCGCGCCGCACTTCGCCCTTGCCCACGGGCAAAACCTGTAAATCCGCTTGTATCGCCACGCCGGGGCCGGTACCGCGCGGATAACGCACCGCGCTGGGTGTGCCGAGCCGGAACGCGGTGCTCAGCATCTGGCGGCATTCGTTCTCGTCTGCCGGCGCCATCACCGTCATATTGGGGATGCTGCGCAGGTAGGACAGATCGAAACTCCCGGCATGGGTGGCGCCGTCCGCACCGACCAGGCCGCCGCGATCGATGGCAAACGTGACCGGCAGGTTCTGGATCGCGACATCGTGAATGAGCTGGTCGTAGGCACGCTGCAAAAAGGTGGAGTAGATCGCCACCACCGGCTTGTAGCCCTCGCACGCCAGCCCTGCGGCAAACGTGAGCGCATGCTGCTCGGCGATGCCCACATCGAAATAACGATCCGGGAATTTTTCCGCAAAGTCGGGCATGCCCGAACCTTCGCACATGGCCGGCGTGATGCCGACCAGTTTTTCGTCCTGTGCCGCCATGTCGCACAGCCAGTCTCCGAACACCTCGGTATAGGTCGGATGAGAACCGGACTTGAACACGACACCGTTGGCACGGTCGAACTTGCCGACACCGTGATACAACTGGCAGTCCTCTTCCGCGAGGGGATAGCCTTTGCCCTTCTGCGTGACGATGTGCAGGAACTGCGGGCCTTCCAGTTGGCGGATGTTACCCAGCGTATCCAGCAGTACATCGATATCATGGCCGTCGATCGGGCCGATGTAGTTGAAGCCGAATTCCTCGAACAGCGTGCCGGGAATCCACATGCCTTTGAAGTGTTCCTCCGCGCGCTTGGCGAACTCCAGCATGGGCGGCACGCCTTTCAGCACCTTCTCGCTGCCGCGCCGCATCGCGGCGTAAAAACGGCCCGACATCAGTTTGGCCAGGTAGTTGTTCAGTGCGCCGACCGGACGCGAGATGGACATGTCGTTGTCGTTGAGGATCACCAGCAGGTTGGCATCCATCGCCCCGGCGTTGTTCAGCGCCTCGAAGGCCATGCCGCCGGTCATGGCACCGTCGCCGATGATGGCCACCGCGCGCTCGTCCGAGCCGCGCAGCTTGGCGGCAACCGCCATGCCGAGTGCGGCGGAAATGGAGGTGCTGGAGTGGCCGGTGCCGAAGGTGTCGTAAGGACTTTCGTTGCGTTTGGGAAAACCCGAGATGCCGTGCGCCATGCGCAAACCACCCATCGCAGCGCGCCGTCCGGTCAGTATCTTGTGCACATAGGTCTGGTGGCCCACATCCCACACCAGTTTGTCTTCCGGTGTGTTGAAGATGGTGTGCAGCGCAATGGTCAGTTCGACCGCCCCCAGATTCGAGGCAAGATGCCCGCCGGTCTTGCTCACCGACTCGATCAGGAATTCGCGCAGTTCGGCCGCCAGCTGCGGTAACTGCTCGCGCTCCAGTTGGCGCAGATCTTCCGGGGAATTGATGGTTTCAAGCAGCTTGAACATTAATACTTTCTCATCACGATAAAGTCGGCCAACTCGCGCAAGCGCCGGGCTGCCGTGCCGAATTCAGTTAGTGCATCCAGTGCTTCGTGGTGCAATTCCTCTGCCATTTTCTTCGCGGCAGGCACACCGAGCAGGGTGACATAAGTCGGCTTGTTGTTGTCCGCATCCTTGCCCGCCGTCTTGCCCAGCGTAGCGGTGTCCGCCTCGCTGTCCAGCACGTCGTCCACCACCTGGAACGCCAGCCCCATGCATTTTCCGTAGTGGTCGAGTTTGTCGAGTTGCGCCTGGTCCAGACCGCCACAATGTGCGCCGAGCATGATGGCCGCGCGGATCAGCGCGCCGGTCTTGTGGATGTGCATCTGCTCCAGTTCCGGCAGCGTGAGCTGTTTGCCCACGCTGGCCAGGTCGATGGCCTGGCCGCCCGCCATGCCGCGCGAACCGCTGGCCACGGCCAGCAGCTTCACCATCTGCAGCTGTCTGGCCGGATCGTCGCTCAGGCGATGTTCGGACAGCAACTGAAAAGCCAGGCTTTGCAGCGCGTCGCCCACCAGCAGCGCCGTCGCTTCGTCATATTCGACATGGCAGGTCGGTTTGCCGCGGCGCAGCACATCGTCGTCCATGCACGGCATGTCGTCGTGCACCAGCGAATAGGCGTGGATGAGTTCGACGGCAGCGGCGGCAATCTCGACGCGTTCAACCGGCGCATCGCTCAATTCACCGGCAGCGTAAGCCAGCAACGGACGCACGCGCTTGCCGCCGTCCAGCACGCTGTAACGCATCGCGGCGTGCAGGCGTTGCGGTGTGACCTCGGCCTGCGGCAACAGGCGCTTCAATACGGCTTCAAACAGGGATTGACGGGTGGATACCCAGGAAGAAAAATCAGACATCGTCAATTCGCATCGGGGGATGCGGTAAAATCCTTCAACACACCTTCTTCCAGCACACGTACCTGCTGTTGCGCATCGTCCAGCCGGGAGCGGCAGAACGACAACAATTCCGCGCCGCGCTTGTAAGCCGCCAGCGAATCCTCCAGTGTCAGCTTGCCGGACTCCATGTCCGCCACCACCTGTTCCAGCTCGGCCAGCGCCGCTTCGAAACTCTGTGTCTTGCCGGATTTTGCCACCATCTCGATTCCCTTGTGCACCAATATCTGCGTAAGGGCAGCATTCTACCCAAAGGCATTGGTACAGGACAATTTTTGTGTCTGGCAGCCATGCCCGTCAGCGGCTTTGATAACTTGTCGGCCATATGGCTGAATGGCCTCAATAAGGCTGTTTTAGTGGACAAAAGACGTGACTGCTCCACTTGACATATACTTTGCACAATCAAAATTTCCTGCCGAGCCCCCATGCTGCTCAATTGCGTTGCCTACCAGAACGGCGTCAAACTCGCCGATCTCCCTGTCGAAAAAATCAGCAATTACCTTGAACGAAAAGATTGCTTCGTCTGGGTGGCGCTGCGCGACGCGAGCAATGAGGAGCTCGACCAGATGCAGGAGGAATTCGGGCTGCACGATCTGGCGGTTGAGGATGCCCGTCACGGACACCAGCGCCCCAAGATCGAGGAATACGGCAATGAACTGTTCGTGGTGATGCACGTCGTGGAAGTCGACAATTGCGAACTGACGGTCGGCGAAATGAGCATCTTCGTCGGCAACAACTTCATCCTTTCCATCCGCAACCGCAGCCAGCACAGTTTTCTCGGCGTGCGCGGGCGCTGTGAACGCGAGCCGGAATTGCTGCGGATGGGCTCGGGCTTCGTGCTGTATGCATTGATGGATGCGGTCGTAGATCAATACTTCCCGGCGATAGACGATCTGGAGTCGCAACTGGAAACCATCGAGGAACGCCTGTTCGACAAGAATGCGGCACTCTCCAACATCGAGCAGCTCTATGCACTCAAGCGCAAGGTCGTGGTACTCAAACATGCAGTCATGCCGCTGATGGAAGCAGCCGGAAGACTGCACGGCATGCGTGTATATCCGATTTGCGTGACAACCCAGGATTATTTCCGCGATGTCCATGACCACCTGACACGCATCAACGCCACAGTAGACGCCATACGCGACACCATCACCACCGCCATCCTGGTGTGCCAATCCACGGTATCGATCGAACAGAACGAGGTCAACAAACGCCTGGCCGCCTGGGCCGGTATCTTCGCCGTCGCCACCGCCTTTGCCGGCATCTGGGGCATGAACTTCCACCACATGCCGGAGTTGTCGCTGGAATACGGCTACCCGCTGGCGCTGATTGCGATCGGCGGAACCTGCGGATATCTGTACTATCGTTTCAAACGTTCCGGCTGGCTGTAACTTTTCATCTTTCAAAGCCAGTCGGAAGGCCCTGCTTCGGCATTTTTTATTGCCCCTCCTTGTGATTTCGGGGACAATCCCGGGTCCTTAAAACCGTATTCACAGAAAGAGTGGGTATGTCAGAAATCGCAAAAAAACAGCAGTTCAACCCGGTATCCGCGCAACCGCCGTTGCGCTGGTATTTTGATCCCAAGATTCTTGAAGTCGAGCAGCGCGTATTGCTAGATGCCGGACCGCAGTATGTCGGCCACGAACTGATGGTGCCCAATCCCGGCGATTACCACGTGATCGAGTGGATGGACAAAGCCAAGATGCTGGTGCGCAACGAGAACGGCGTCGAGTTGCTGTCCAACATCTGCCGCCACCGCCAGGCCACCATGTTGGAAGGGCGCGGCACCGCCACGAATATCGTGTGTTCCCTGCATCGCTGGACTTACAAGAACGACGGCGAACTGATCGGCGCACCGCATTTCCCCGACAATCCCTGCCTACACCTGAACAAGACCCCGTTGCAGAACTGGAAAGGCCTGCTGTTCGCGGGCAAGCGCGACATCGCCAGGGATCTGGCCAACATGCCCGCGTTCGACGAGATCGATTTCTCCGGCTACATGCTGGACCGTGTGGAGATCGACGAATACGACTTCAACTGGAAGACCTTCATCGAGGTCTATCAGGAGGATTACCACGTCGTGCCGTTCCATCCCGGACTGGGCCAGTTGGTCAATTGCGACGACCTGAAGTGGACCTTCGGCGAGCAGTTCAGCGTGCAGACCGTGGGCATCAACGACCTGCACAAGAAGGCTGGCAGCCCGGTCTACGAACAATGGGCCAAGCAGATACACCGCTATGGCAAGGGCGAGATGCCCAAGTACGGCGCGATCTGGCTGACCTACTACCCCAACATCACGGTCGAGTGGTACCCGAACACGCTGGTGGTGAGCACCGTCGTGCCGCGCGGCACGGATGCCTGCACCAACATCGTGGAGTTCTACTATCCCGAGGACATCGTGCTGTTCGAGCGCGAATACATCGAGGCCGAGAAGAAGGCTTACCGCGAAACCGCAGTGGAAGACGACATCATCTGCCTGCGCATGCACCAGGGCCGGCGCGCCCTGTACAAGCAGGGCGTCGAGGAAGCAGGCCCCTACCAGTCGCCGACCGAAGACGGCATGCTGCACTTCCACGAGTTCCTGCGCCGCAACCTCGAGCCGCATTTGAAATAACGTAACGTGGGTGCACTCTGGATGCTGGTTGCAGGCCTGCTCTTCTCCTGCATGGGCGTGCTGGTCAAATACGGTGCAGCGCACTTTTCCATCAGCGAACTGGTTTTCTATCGCTCGCTGTTTGGCCTGTTCATTCTGTACGCGATGTTGCGCCGCAGAAAGATCTCGCTGTCCACGCGCCACTGGCAAAATCACCTGTGGCGCGGACTGTCCGGCACGGCCGCCATGATGCTGTTCTTTTATTGCATCAGCGTATTGCCGCTGGCGACCGCCATCACACTCAACTACACCTCGTCGTTGTTCATCTCGGCGCTGACCGTTCTGGTGCTGAAGGAAAAATTTCACCTGCCTTTAAGCAGCGCATTGGCAGTCGGCTTTGCCGGTGTGGTATTGCTGCTGCACCCGACGCTGGAACACGATCAACTGATACCCGGACTGCTCGGGCTATCCTCTGGCCTCCTCGCTGCGGTTGCGCTGCTCAATGTGCGCCACCTGGGTGTACTGGGCGAACCGGGCACGCGGGTGGTCTTTTATTTCAACCTGATTTCCGCCCTGGCCAGCGGCGTATGGATGCTGGCCGGCGGGCTGCACAGGATTGCGCTGTCGGATCTGCCGTTGCTCGCCGCCATCGGCGCTTCCGCCACGTTTGCGCAGCTCGCCATGACCCGTGCCTACCGCACCGGGCAGACGCTGGTGGTCGGCAGCCTGGCCTACAGCACCATCGTGTTCTCCGCCCTGTTCGGCCTGTTGTTCTGGCACGAACTGCTGAGTTTGAGCGCATGGCTCGGCATCGCGCTCATCATCGCCAGCGGCATGTTAAGCTTGCGTCTGGGACCAACAAACGCAGGGGCAGTTAAATGATTACCATCGAAGAAGGCAACAATTTCGTCAATATCGCCGTGATGGGCGAATTCACGATAGCGGATTTCAAACAATTTGAAGAACATGCGCTGTACAAACTCAAGGCGCCGGGCAAGATAAACCTGCTGTTCGACCTGCGCGGCATGCTCGCCTACACCCCGGATGTCGCCTGGGAAGAGATCAAATTCTTCAGCCGCGAACACAACCACGACTTCAGCAAGATCGCCGTCGTCACCGACGACCAGTGGCTCACCTGGCAGGCTTGGCTGTCGCGCCTGTTCGTGGATGCGGATATACGCGCATTCAGCGATTACAGCGAAGCTCAGGATTGGGCCAGCAAGTAGACCTCCTGCCCGACCGGGTGAGATGAAACTTCCGAAGGCAGCCTCGACGATTTCCCTGGCCTGTGCACTGACTGCCTGTGTCGTCGTACCCGTGGTAGACCGATACGACGACACGCCATCCACCTGCAAAACCTACACCAGGAGCATGTCGCTCAAGGCGGTCGAGATGACGCCGAACAATGCCCGCTGCAATGACGAGGCCTGTTTTGCTGTGGTGCTGGCCATTTCTGCGGGAAGCGTGCTCATTTCGGGCAGCATCGTACTCACCGGCAACACCATTCATTGGCTGGAATACCAGGGAACGTGCAGCGACGGCTATCTTAATGCCGTCAAGGAAATGTTCCTCAAGACCTCAAACAAACCCAAAGCAGCTTCTGAAATTTAGTCGTGTAAAAAGAAAAACCCGCTTTCGCGGGTTTTCTAATGCACACCTGAAACTCACTGAATTACTTCAGCTTGGTTTCCTTGTATGCAACGTGCTTGCGAACCACCGGGTCGAATTTCATGAACTCGAGTTTTTCCGGGGTGGTGCGCTTGTTCTTGTTGGTCGTGTAGAAATGCCCCGTACCGGCGGAGGATTCCAGTTTGATTTTTTCGCGTGCGCCTTTAGATGCCATGTTGCTTCTCCTTTATACCTTCTCGCCGCGAGCACGCATCTCGAACAGGACGGCGTCGATGCCGTTCTTGTCGATGGTACGCAGACCAGCATTGGTCAGGCGCAAAGACACCCAACGATTTTCAGACTCTACCCACAAGCGGCGACGTTGCAGATTCGGCAAGAAACGGCGCTTGGTTTTATTGTTCGCGTGGGAGATGTTGTTGCCCACCATGGGCTTTTTCCCGGTTACTTGACAGACGCGTGCCATGACAATCACTCCAACCATTTTTCAAAGAGGCGCGGATTCTACATAAACACCCGCAAAGACACAACCCAAAGTTTCAATTCCCTTTCCGGTACAGGGCCGACTGGGCATGCGCCTGCAAACCCTCGCCGAAAGCCAATGTAGAGGCGATTTCGCCCAGTTTTTGGGCGCCTTTGGGGGAAACCTGGATCAGGCTGCTGCGTTTCTGGAAGTCGTACACGCCCAGCGGAGAGGAGAAACGCGCCGTACCGGAGGTGGGCAGGACGTGATTGGGACCCGCACAGTAGTCCCCCAGCGATTCCGAGGTGTAACGCCCCATGAAGATGGCGCCGGCGTGCTTGAGCTTGGGTAACCAGGCCTGCGGCTCGCCCACGGACAGCTCCAGGTGTTCCGGGGCGATACGATTGCTGATGCGGCAGGCTTCGTCCAGGTCGGCGACGTGAATCAGTGCGCCGCGGTTCTCCAGCGCCGTCTGGATGATGGCCTTGCGCGGCATCTGCTCCAGCAGCTTGTCGGCGCTGGCGGCCACGGCATCGATGAAAGCGGCATCCGGCGACAACAGGATGGCCTGCGCCAGTTCGTCGTGTTCGGCCTGCGAAAACAAGTCCATCGCCACCCAGTCCGGGTTGGTCTTGCCGTCGCAGATGACCAGGATTTCGGACGGGCCCGCGATCATGTCGATGCCGCATACGCCGAACACACGGCGTTTGGCGGAGGCCACATAGGCATTGCCGGGACCGACGACCTTGTCCACCTTGGGGATGGTCGCCGTGCCATAGGCCAGCGCGGCCACGGCCTGCGCACCGCCGATGGTGAATACGCGATCCACCCCCGACAAGTACGCGGCCGCCAGCACCAGTTGGTTCTTCACACCATCCGGCGTGGGCACCACCATGATGAGCTCGGCCACGCCCGCCACCTTGGCCGGCAAGGCATTCATCAGCACGGATGACGGATAAGCCGCTTTGCCGCCGGGGACGTAGAGTCCGACGCGATCCAGCGGCGTGACTTGCTGGCCGAGCATGGTGCCGTCGTCATCCAGGTAATTCCAGGAGGTTTGCACCTGCTTCTTGTGATAGTCGGTAACGCGCGTGGCGGCCTGTTCCAGCGCGGTCTTCTGATCGGCCGGAAGCCCCTCGAAGGCCGTCTTCAATTCGGATTTCGGCAATTCCATCGCTGCAGCATTGGCCAGCGGCAGGCGGTCGAACCTGCGTGTGTAATCCAGTACGGCATCGTCGCCGCGCTTCTTCACATCGGCAAGAATGGCGGCAACGGTCGCTTCCAGTTTTTCGTCGGCCGTCTCCTCGAAGGCCAGCAGCTTGCCCAGCCTGGCGTCAAAATCGGGTTGTCGGGTGGTGAGTCGGGTAATGTTCATGAATCGTGTCTCTATTTAATGGCACCCGCAAATGCATCCAGCATCGGCTGGATGGTTGCGCGTTTCAGTTTCAACGAGGCCTGATTGACGATCAGGCGCGACGAGATATGCACGATTTCTTCCACCGCGACCAGATTGTTCGCCTTCAAAGTTGCGCCACTGCTCACCAGATCGACGATGGCATCGGACAGCCCCACCAGCGGCGCCAGCTCCATCGAGCCGTACAGCTTGATGAGGTCGACATGCACGCCTTTGGAGGCGAAATGTTCGCGCGCGGTTTTGACATATTTGGTGGCCACGCGCAGACGCGCGCCCTGCTTCACCGCCGATTCGTAATCGAAATCGTTGCGCACCGCCACCATCATGCGGCACTTGGCGATGTTCAAATCCAGCGGCTGGTACAAACCTTCACCGCCATGTTCATTCAATACATCCTTGCCCGCTACGCCCATGTCCGCCGCGCCGTATTGCACATAAGTCGGCACATCGGATGCGCGCACGATGATGAGCCGCACGTCGTCGCGATTGGTCGGCAGAATGAGTTTGCGCGAAGTCTCCGGGTCTTCCAGCGCGGTCACCCCCGCCGCCTGCAGCAGCGGCATGGTTTCTTCAAAGATGCGGCCCTTGGATAAGGCGATGGTAATCATTTCTCTGTTTTCCGTTATTTCAGCCGACGAATGTTAGCACCGAGCTGCGACAGTTTGCTTTCGATGTGCTCATAGCCGCGATCCAGATGGTAGATGCGGTCGATCACCGTTTCGCCCTGCGCCACCAATCCGGCAATAACCAGACAGGCAGAAGCGCGCAAATCGGTGGCCATGACCGTTGCCCCTTCCAGACGGTCCACACCGCGCACCACCGAGGTATTGCCTTCCACGTCGATCTGCGCACCGAGACGGCGCAGCTCCTGCACGTGCATGAAGCGGTTCTCGAAAATGGTTTCCACCACCATCGCACTCCCCTCGGCAATACAATTGAGCGCCATGAATTGCGCCTGCATGTCGGTGGGGAACGCCGGATGCGGCGCGGTACGCACGTTCACTGCTTTCGGGCGTCCGTTCATCTCGATGTGGATTGAATCGCCATCGACCTTGATCTGCGCGCCCGCCTCGGTGAGCTTTTCCAGTACCGTTTCCAGAATATCGGCACGCGTTTCGCGCAGGGTGATGCTGCCGCCGGTTGCCGCAGCCGCTACCAGGAAAGTGCCGCATTCAATACGATCCGGCATGATGCGATGCGTTGCGCCATGCAATTTATCCACACCGGTAACGGTAATGGTGTCTGTCCCGTCGCCGGCAATCTGCGCACCCATGGCCCGCAGGCAGTTCGCCAAGTCCACCACTTCCGGCTCGCGCGCCGCGTTCTCCAATGTGGTCACGCCGTCGGCCAGTGCTGCCGCCATCATCAGGTTTTCGGTGCCGGTCACGCTGACGATATCAAAGAAGATACGCGCGCCTTTGAGGCGCTTCGCCTTGGCGTGAATGTAGCCGTGTTCGATGGCAATCTCGGCACCCATCGCCTGCAAGCCTTTGATGTGCAGATCGACCGGCCGTGAACCGATGGCACAGCCGCCGGGCAGGGAAACCTTGGCATCGCCGAAGCGCGCCACCAGCGGGCCCAGCACCAGGATGGCCGCGCGCATGGTTTTCACCATGTCGTACGGTGCTTCCCAATTGTCGACCTTGCCGCCGTTGAAGGTGATCTCGTTCGTCGCGGATTCCGCCGTCACCCCCATTTGCTGCAGCAATTTGCGCATGGTGCCGACATCGTGCAGGTCGGGCAGATTGGTCAGGCGCAGCGTGTCTGCAGTCAACAGGCTGGCACACATGATGGGCAGGGCGGCGTTTTTGGCACCGGAGATACGCACTTCACCGCGTAACGGGATGCCCCCTTGAATGGCTAATTTTTGCATTTGGGATTCTTCTTGCCGCTGCTGCGGCGTTTATTATGATGATTGGCTCAATGGCAGCGCGTCGGCCACCCCATACAGATCGGCGAGGCTGCGCAGGTTATCCGGGACATTGACGAAAGTCAGTTTGGCATCATGCCGCTGCGCACTGCGCAGCCAGGACAACAGCATGCTTACTGCGGCGGAATCTGCCGCCTCGACCTGCGCCAGATCGACTGTCCAGCTCTTGCCCTCGGGCGGCAGCATGGCCTCTGCAAACAACGCACCTATCGTATCCATGGTCAGTTGACCGGACACCCGCAGGTGTTCACCTTCGCGTTGAATCACTTTGCCTCCGCCTTTTGCGCCAGATTTGCCTTGTCCGCAGCCGCTTTATTCATATCAGTCAGCGTCTTGATCAAACCGTCGATACCGACTTGCTGCACCTGATCGGCAAAGGTGCCGCGATAGCTGGTCACCAGACTCACGCCCTCCACTATCAGGTCGTAAACTTTCCAGCCGTCCGGCATCTTCTCCATGTCGTAATCCACCAGGATCGGCTGTTGCGAACCCGGCTTGACGATGGCGGTTTTGACCGTCACTTCGGTCATGGATAAGTCCAGTTTGAGCGGTTTAACCTCGACAATTTGATCGCGATAGGAGGTAAACGCCTTGGTGTACGTGCGTACCAACAGGGTGCGAAACTCGGTTATCAGCGCCTGTTTTTGCTCCGGCGTCGCAGTGCGCCACGCCCGCCCAACCGCCAGCTTTGTCATGCGCTCGAAATTGAAGTGCGGCAGGACTTTCGCATCCACCAGTTCCAGTAATTTTTTCTGGTCGCCGGCGCGCAGATCCTTGTCGTTACGCACGATCTCCAGCACATCGCGCACCGTATCCTTGATCAGCACGTCAGGATCGGGCACATCGGCACGTACTCCCGACGCCGCGCACTGCAGCAAAACGCCAAACAACAAGGCAATTATCTTTTTCATGTATTACGCTCTCCGTCAATCATTTGGCATCAACACTCGATGTGAAGAATTTGCCGATCAAATCCTCCAGCACAATCGCCGATTGCGTCTTCTTGAACTCATCACCATTCTGCAGCATCTTGTCATCGCCGCCCGGCATCAGCCCGATGTATTGTTCACCCAGCAACCCGGAAGTCAGGATGTTGGCAAAAGTATCCGTGGGAAACTGGTAACGCTTGTCGATACTCATCGTCACTCTGGCTTCATACAGGTTGGTATCCAGCACGATGTTTGTGACACGCCCCACCAATACACCGGCGCTGCGTACCGAAGCCGTTGGCTTCAGTCCCCCGACGTTCGTGAAATGCGCCTGCAACTGGTATGACTCCGACACGTTGTAGGTACTCAGGTTCCCCACCTTGAGCGCCAGCACCACCAGCGCCCCGATACCCGCAACCACGAATGCGCCCACCCACAAATCCAATGTTGTACGTTCCATACCTTAAGCTCCTTGAAACATGAATGCGGTCAAAATGAAATCCAGCATCAGTATCGCCAGCGACGATTCCACCACCGTGCGCGTGGTGGCACCCGACACGCCTTCCGCTGTAGGCGGTGCGTCGTAGCCTTCGAACAACGCGATGGCAGTAACCGCCAGGCCGAACACAAGGCTCTTGATCACGCCGTTCAGCACGTCATGCTGAAAGTCCACTGAACTCTGCATTTGCGACCAGAACGATCCCTCGTCAACGCCGATGACCACCACGCCGACCACGTAGCCGCCGAACACGCCCATCGCCGAGAACATTGCCGCCAATAACGGCATGGAAATCACGCCCGCCCAGAACCGCGGTGCGACCACGCGTGCGACCGGATTTACCGCCATCATTTCCATCGCCGCGATCTGCTCGGTGGCTTTCATCAAACCGATCTCGGCGGTCATCGCCGATCCCGCGCGGCTGGCAAACAACAGCGCCGCCAGCACCGGCCCCAGCTCGCGCACCAGGCTCAGCGCCACCAGCGAACCCAGTGCCGATTCCGATCCGTAGCGTTTCAACGTCTCGTATCCCTGCAGTCCCAGCACCATGCCGACGAACATGCCTGCCACCAGAATGATGATGAGCGACATCACGCCGCTGGAAAACATCTCTTTTACGATCAGGCGGAAACGGCGAAAGCTGGTGCCGGAATAAAACAGCGTCATGACAAAGAAACGCGCGGCAAAGCCGATGCGCCACACCGCATTGATAACGCGGTGACCGATCGTCCTCAGACTCTTTGCGATAGGCATCAGGCAGATACTCCCAGATCTTGACGGTAATCCCCGCCGGGAAAGTGGAACGGCACCGGACCGTCCATTTCGCCATGCACAAATTGATGCACGAACGATTTGCCGGAAGCGCGTATCTCGTCCGGCGTTCCTTCAGCCACAATCACGCCATCGGAGACAAAATAGATGTAATCGACGATCTTCAGCGATTCCTGCACATCATGCGTCACCACCACCGAAGTCGCACCCAGCGCGTCGTTCAACTTGCGCAGCAACTGCCCCACCACGCTGAGCGAGATCGGATCGAGACCGGCGAACGGCTCGTCGTACAGGATCAGCATCGGATCGAGCGCCACGGTGCGCGCCAGCGCCACGCGCCGCGCCATGCCGCCGGACAGTTCGGCCGGCATCAGGTTGTGCGTACCGCGCAGGCCGACCGCATGCAGCTTCATCATCACCAGGTCGTGAATGACTTCTTCCGGCAAGTCGGTATGTTCGCGCATCTGGAACGCCACATTGTCGAAAACCGACATATCGGTGAACAGCGCCCCGAACTGGAACAATACCCCCATTTTGCGGCGCATCTCATACAAGCCCTGCTGATCGAGCTCGTGCATGACCTGTCCGTCTATGGTGATCTCGCCTTTGGTAGGCTTGAGCGCGCCGCCGATCAGGCGAAACAGCGTGGTCTTGCCGCAACCGCTGCCGCCCATGATGGCAATGACCTTGCCCTTGTTGAAGGACATATTAATGCCCTTCAGAACAGGGCGGTTATCGTAGGCGAAGTTGACATCCCGTATCTCTACTAGTGATTGCGAAGACACTTGCGACCTTATCAATCGTTGAAGAGATGCGCATTCTAAACTACGCCACCACAACTTGGAAACCGGCCACAACTTGAGCTTGGCGCGAATGCGGGCTATCCTGCGCCTGTTACACGCTTCGTGACCACTATTCAGGATAACTACGTGACGCTCCCAGCCCTGCTCATTGTCGATGACGACCCCCTTATTCGCGATTCATTGCGACTGATTCTGTCCGACGAATTCGACATTCATCTCGCCGAAGACCGCCCGCAAGCCATCCGCCTGCTGCGCGACATGGCGAAACCGCCGGAATTGGCTCTGGTCGATCTGGGTTTGCCGCCCACGCCGCACCGTCCCGAGGAAGGTTTTAGGCTCATCACCGAACTGCTGGCGCATTCGCCCAACATCAAGGTCATCACCCTGTCCGGACAGAACGAGGAAAGCAATGCGCGCCATGCGCGCACGCTGGGCGCCATCGAGTTCGTCCCCAAACCCTGTGGGCCGGAAATATTGCGGGAATTGCTGCGCGATGCGCTGCGTTTCCAGCACAGCGAACAGACAGAACAGGGTGCAATTCATTCGCAACTCGGCATCATCGGCAACAGCCCCCCCATTCAGGCGATGCGCAGCCAGATCGAGTTGTATGCCAAGACCCCCTACCCGGTGTTGATTGAAGGCGAATCCGGCAGCGGCAAGGAACTGGTTGCCGATGCCCTGCAACGCCTGAGCGGCAAACCCGACGCATCCTATGTTGTATTGAACTGCGCCGCCATTTCGCCCAACCTGCTGGAATCCACGTTGTTCGGCCATGCCAAGGGCGCCTTCACGGGCGCCACCAACGCGCAGGTCGGCTTCTTTGAAAAAGCCGAAAACGGCTCGTTATTCCTCGACGAGATCGGCGAAATGCCGCAGGAATTGCAGGCCAAGTTGCTGCGCGTACTGGAAAACGGCGAATACCAGCGCGTCGGTGAAGCCAACACGCGCAAGAGCAATGCGCGCATCTTCGCCGCCACCAACCGCGACCTGCGACAGGGTGTACGCAACGGAACCTTCCGCACCGACCTCTACCACCGCCTGAGCATCTTCACCATTCAAGTCCCGCCGCTGCGCACGCTGGACGAGGACAAAATGCTGCTGCTGGAGCATTTCAAGGACTTCTACGCCACACAGGCGCAGCGCCCGCCTTTCCGGCTCGATGCGGCCGCACAGGACGCCTGGCGCCGGTATTCCTTCCCCGGCAACACCCGCGAGTTGCGCAATATCGTCATCCGCCTGACTACAAAATATCCGGGCGCCGAAGTCAACTCCCGGCAATTGGAGGCCGAGTTCGATCCGCAACCGGAAATGAACGGAGACGCAAAGGCCGAACAATCGGCCGAGATCCGGCAGGTCTTGCAACAGGGTGGATTCGATCTGGATGAGCTGTTGATGGGCTATACTGCCCGTTACATCGACGCCGCCATGGATCTGGCGCACGGCAACGTCAGCGAAGCCGCCAAATTGTTGGGTATCGCGCGCACCACGCTATACAGTCGCATGGAAGCCGTACAAAAACATAAAGCACAGAAAGTTCAATAAGGGGGACGCAGATGTACCTGGAGCACTTCGGCCTGACCGAGCCGCCTTTCAAGATCACGCCCATCACCGACTTTTTTTTCTCCGGCGCCAACCGCGGCGAAATACTCGATGCGATGATCTATGCCATCAAGGACAGCGAAGGCATCATCAAGGTCAGCGGCGAGGTCGGCAGCGGCAAAACCATGCTGTGCCGCATGCTGCTGGACAAGCTGCCCTCCAACATCAAAGCCATTTACCTCGCCAACCCGAGCATGTCGCGCGACGAATTGTTGTATGCCATCGCCGACCGCCTCGACCTCAACCTGGAAGGACAGCGCGTCAACGTCATCCTGCAGACCCTGCAGAACCAGCTGGAAGCCATGTATGCGCGCGGCGAACGTTGCGTTGTCCTGGTTGACGAAGCGCATGCGATGCCGCTGGACACACTGGAAGAGTTGCGTTTGCTGTACAACCTGCAAGTCGGCAAACACAAGCTGATCCAGATCGTGCTGTTCGGGCAGCCCGAACTGGACGAGAAGCTCGACCAGAGCAACATGCGCCAATTGAAAGACCGTATCGTGCATCACTTCAGCATCCTGCCGATCTCGCGCAAAGTGATCGACGACTACCTGATGTTCCGCATGCGTGCCGCCGGTTACAAGGGACCCGATGTATTTTCAGCCGCAGCCGTACTCCACATCGGCAAGGCTTCGCAGGGACTCATGCGCCGCGTCAACATTCTCGCCGACAAGGCCCTGCTGGCGGCCTTCGTCGAGAACACGCACAAGATCGAAGCGCGTCACGTTCAAGCCGCCATTCGCGACAGCGAAATGGTTCCCATGCATAACTGGTTCAACCGCAAGATCATCTCGATGACAGGCGGTACTATCCTGTTCGCTGCCACATTGGCGGGCGCCGGCTGGTTCATGGGACATAAGACCGGCCAACTGAACGAAGTGGCGGCGCGCCCTGCCCAATCGGCGCAGGCTGTTGACGCCGCCGCCCAGCCACCATCCACGGGAGCCGCTTCCGAAGTGGCTGATGCCTCTGCTGCCGAATACATGGCCGCATCGACTGTCGCAGACGCATCAAACGGCACGATCCTGCCCCTTGAAAGAACGCTCACACTGCCTGCGGAACATCGTGCTGCCGTATCGCCGCAACCTGCAGCGCAACCTGCAGCGCAACCTGCAGCGCAACCTGCTGCGCAACCCGCACGACAGCCCGCGCCGCGCCCCTCTGCCGCACCGCGCGAAGAGGTGGCGGAAAAACCGGTTATTGCCGAAGCAATGGTTCCGCTCCTTCGTCAAAGACTCGACTCAACTCAAACTGCATTGTCCGCAGCCACCCCGGGAAGCGCCAGCATCCAATTGTTCTATACCGACGATGTCCGCCCCGAGCGCATGGAACGTTTCCTTGCCCGGGCTCAAAAATTGGGCGTACTTGCCGAGATATACATTGTGCCGATCAAATTGCGGGGCAAAGGCGGATACCGTGTACTATTTGGCTCCTATGCCAATAGCGACGCGGCCCTCGCAGGCATGGACGATTTGCCGCAACGCTACAAGGAAGCTTTTGCGCCGACTTTGTACATGCTAGATGACTCGCAAAATGCGCCCTAAGCACTTGAAGGAGCAAGTATATAGGGCATAAAGACATATTGCTGCGGTAGGGAAATGATGTTACCTTTCACCAAAACAATATGCAGAATGGGAGAAAAGGGAATGAGGTTCACTCACGTACTACTGTGTTCGGCTTGTATCTCGCTTGCCGCTTGCAGCACAAGGTCGTTCGCCCCTTCCGACAAGCATATCCAACAGAGCAGCGTCCCCCCCGCCGCCATGGGCGAAATCCCGCAACCCAGCAAACGCTCCGTTGTCCTCCCGCCACCCAAACCCGCAGCCAAAGTCGAGACCTATAGCGTGGTTGTCACCAATGTCTCCGCGCGCGAAATACTGTTTGCCCTGGCACGCGATGCCAAAATCAATATCGACATCGGCTCCGGGATCGAGGGCGTCGTCACGCTGAACGCCATCAACCAGACGTTGCCGCAAATTCTGGATCGCATTTCCAAGCAGGTTGATATTCGCTACACCATCGAAAACGGCAACCTGTTCGTGGAAGCGGACAAGCCTTACCTGAAAACCTACAAAATCGATTTCATCAACATGTCGCGCACGGTGAAGAGCTCTGTTTTCACCAGCAGCCAGATCGGAGGAACTGCTGCCAGCACAACTGCCGGCGGAAACTCCGCTTCAACCTCGGTCACCAGCGAAACGAAAAATGACCTGATGGAAAGCCTGGTTGCCAACGTCAAGGCCATCCTCTCCGACGAAGACCGGATCAGGTATACGGAACGAGTCGAGCGTCGCAACGACATGATCGCCTCGGCCAGAGGCACGGGTAGCGCATCCGATGGCTTTACCGGCAGCAAAGAATCGTCCGGCAAGACTGGCGACGGGGTTTCCGGCAAAGGCAATGAGGACCTTTCCAAAAAAGGCTCAGAAGTACAGCAAATAGGCAAATACGAACCCGCCGTGAACATCAATGCCAACAAGGAAACCGGCGTGTTGCTCGTTCGTGCCACGGGGCGCCAGCACAAAAAAATCCAGGAATTCATCGACAAGGTCATGACCACTGCGCGGCGTCAGGTGCTGATCGAAGCGACCATCGCGGAAGTCACGCTGAGCAGCAATTTCCAGCAAGGGATCGACTGGTCGCGCATGCGTCTGGGTGCAAAAGGATTCCAGCTTACGCAAGCGGCAACGAACCTGGGAACGGGTTCTGCCTTGTCTGCCGGCCAAACCGGACAGATGCTGCTGCTGGATTATGCCAACCCCACTTCCAAGCTTGGTGCGCTCGCAGCGAGTGTCTCGCTGCTTGACTCCTTCGGCGATGTCAAGGTGCTCTCCAGCCCCAAGTTGAGCGTGATGAACAACCAGACGGCGACTCTCAAGGTCGTGGATAACCGGGTTTATTTCTCCATAACCGTCACGCCCGGCAGTATCACCAACGGTACGATCACACAGCCTGTCTACACGACAACACCCGTCCCGGTTTCTGTCGGCTTCACCATGAATGTCACGCCCGAGATCAACGATACCGACTATGTGACCATCAACGTGCGCCCGACCATCACGCGCATCATCCGCTACGTGGACGACCCCAACCCGAGCCTGGCCAATCCCTGCGGAGTTGGCGTTGAGAACTGTAACATCGCGGCCGTCAAGAACCAGATTCCCGAACTTCGGACCCGTGAAATGGAGTCCATCATTCGCATCAACAGCGGGCAGATCGCCGTGCTGGGCGGCTTGATGCAGGACGAGCTGAATAATGCGACCGATGGCATTCCGATGCTGGACGAGATTCCGGTCGCAGGCAACCTGTTCAAGAACCGCAACGACTCCAAAAGCAAGACCGAACTGGTGATTTTCCTGCGCCCGATCGTAATCAAGGACGCCAGTCTGGATGGCGATTACAGCGCGTATCGCAGCAACCTGCCGGATGCCAACTATCTCAAGCCTGAAGACGAGAAAGCGAAGCCATGAGTCTGTTACTCGACGCGCTAAAAAAGTCCGGCGATAACAAACAGCAGGGCACCGGACTTTCCAACCTGGCACTGGAAGATGCGCCTGCATCGCGCTCTTCTTCAACGTCTTCGGCAACGGCGGCGTCCCGAGCCGCCGGGGAAACCATGTTCGCTGCCAAGAAAAAAAAATCGGCCGGTTTCCAATGGAAGCTGGGGCTGGTTCCCACAACTTTATTGTTCGCATTGGTGTTCGGTTCCGCATACGGTTATTACGTCTGGCTGGAAATACAGCCGCCGAAACAATATGTGGCGCAGCGCACCGCACCACCGCCGCCCCAGCCTGCCGCTCCCGTTGTCAGGGCTGCCCCCGCATTGGTGCCGTTTATCCCGCCGCAGCAGGAGCAATCCCCGCCCGCACAACCTGAACAACCCATGGTCACGGCGCGAAACCAGGATTTCGATGCGCCGCGCAGCAAACCGGCACCGGTCAGGCAGCGTAGCTACGCCGCCACGAAGAGCGTCAATATCCAGCGCAAAGTGGCAACCGATACCGTCACGCCGTCGTTGCTTGACGCTTACCAGGCCTATCAGCGCGGCGACTACGTCATTGCCGCACAAGGTTACCGCCAGGTTTTAGGTCAGGATGCGCACAACCGGGATGCCCTGCTCGGTCTGGCAGCCATCGCCCAGCAGCAGGGACAGGACGAGGCGGCCCAGCAGTATTATCGTCAGTTGCTGGTGCTTGACCCGCGCGACCCTGCAGCACTGACTGCACTGATGACTTACGCGCCGGATGAAGGCAATACTGAAAGCCGCCTCAAAACCATGCTGGCCGACAACCCGCGCTCCGTCGCTTTGCATTTTGCGCTCGGTAACTATTACGCCGACCTGTCGAGCTGGGGTGATGCACAGCAATATTATTTCAACGCACTCACGCTGGCGCCAACCAATGCGCAGTTCGCCTTCAATCTTGCCGTGAGTCTGGATCATCTGGGCCAGCGCAAACTTGCCGCCAGGTATTACGAACAAGCCGTGATGCTCGACAAGTCCGGCAATTCCGGGTTCGACCACGCTCAAGCGCAACAACGTCTGGATGAACTGAACTCCGTCCACTAAGGAAAAAGATGGCTGCACAGCAACAACAGACCCAGCAGCCCATCGGGCATTTGCTGATAGCGAAGGGGGTGATCAGTGAAGACCAGCTTCGCATCGCCACCCAGGAGCAGAATAAAACCCCGCAACCGCTGGGGCGGTTGCTGGTGCGTCTCGGTTTTTTGTCCGAAGCGACCATCCGCGATGTACTTTCCGAGAATCTCGGCCAGGAAAGTGTAGACCTTACCAACGTCCTCGTTGACCCGGCTGCCATTGCGCTGATCCCGAAAGAAATCGCGCGCCGCTATATCCTGTTGCCGCTATCGGTCGAAAGCGCCAACAAGACTCTGACCATCGCGATCGCCGACCCGGACAACATCATTGCGCTCGACCAGGTGCGAGCCTTGTTGCGCGACGAATACCGTCTCGTCACGCAACTCGCCAGCGAGTCGGACATCCTGCGCGCCATCGACCAGTACTACGGCTTCGAACTGTCCATCGACGGCATCCTGCACGAGATCGAGCCGGGCGAGATGGATCACCAGAACCTGCAGCAGGGGGTGAACGAATTCAGCCAGCCGGTGGTGCGCCTGATCGACGCGCTGCTCACCGAGGCCGTGCAGCAGGGCGCATCCGATATCCACTTCGAGCCGGAAAGCAGCTTCCTGCGCATCCGCTACCGCGTCGACGGCGTGTTGCGCCAGGTACGCAGCTTGCACAAAAGTTTCTGGCCGGCCATGGTGGTACGCCTGAAAGTCATGAGCGGCATGAACATCGCCGAAACACGCGCACCGCAGGACGGCCGCATCTCGCTGCGCCTTTCCGGCCGCCCCATCGATTTCCGCGTCGCCTCGCACCCGACCTCGTACGGCGAGAACCTGGTGCTGCGTATTCTGGACCGGCTGAAAGGGCTGGTGCAGATCAACCAGATCGGTCTGGACGACACTGCGCTCAACACCCTTAAATCCATCATCGCCAAACCGGAAGGTATCGTGCTGGTGACCGGCCCCACGGGTAGCGGTAAAACGACCACACTGTATTCGATACTGAACCACGTCAATACCGAGTCGGTGAACATCATGACCCTGGAAGATCCGGTGGAATATCCCATTCCGCTGATCCGCCAGAGCTCGGTCAACGAAGCCGCAAAGCTGGATTTCGTGAGCGGCATCCGCTCCCTGATGCGCCAGGATCCGGACATCATCCTGGTCGGTGAAATTCGCGACCACCCGACCGCCGAGATGGCGTTCCGCGCCGCGATGACGGGTCACCAGGTGTATTCGACGCTGCACACCAACTCCGCCATCGGCGCCATTCCGCGCCTGCTGGACATCGGCATCCTGCCGGACATCATGGCCGGCAACATTATCGGTATCCTCGCCCAGCGCCTGGTACGCATACTGTGCCGCCACTGCAAATACCCGTACCACCCGGATCACAACGAATGCAAGATGCTCGGCGTAAGCCCGGACGAAAACATCACCATTTATCGCGCTGCCGGATGCGAGGCCTGCCAGCACCAGGGTTATTCGGGGCGGCAAGCCATCATGGAAATTCTCAAACTGGACAGCGATATGGACGACCTGATCGCACGCCGTGCCAGCATCCGTGATTTGAAAAACAACGCACTGGAGCGCGGCTTCCGGCCGCTGGCACAGGACGGCATCCGGCGCATCCTGCAGGGCGTAACCTCCGTCGCCGAGGTCTCGCGCGTGGTCGACCTGAGCGACCGGATGTAAAACACACCATGGCGCTCTATTCGTACAAGGCCATCGACAGTGCCGGCAAAACAGCCAAGGGCTTGCAGGATGCCGCCAACCTGATCGACCTGGAACAGCGCCTGAAACGCGGCGGCATCGACCTCATCAGCGCCAAAGAACAGGAAAATACGTCCTCCTTCGGCAGCAACAGGATCAAGCGCGCCGACCTCATCACCTTCTTCTTCAATCTCGAACAACTGGTGCGTGCCGGCGTCCCCCTGCTGGAATGTCTGGGCGACCTGCGCGACACCATGGAAGAACCGGCTTTCCGCGAAATTATCGCCAGCATGGTGGAATCCATCGTCAGCGGCAAAAAACTTTCGCAAGCCATGTCCGAGCATCCCAATGCATTCGACAAAATCACCGTCAACCTGACCCGGGCCGGCGAGGACAGCGGACGCCTGGTCGATGTGTTCGCCCACCTTACCGAATCGCTCAAGTGGCAGGATGAAATGGCCTCGCAGACCAAAACCATGATGATCTACCCGGCCTTCGTCGGTACCGTGGTCCTGGCCATCACCTTCTTCCTGATGATCTATCTGGTGCCGCAACTGGTCGGCTTCATCAAGGGCATGGGGCAGGAAATTCCCATCCAGACGCGCATCCTGCTGGCGACCTCCGCTTTCTTCGTCAACTACTGGTATGTCATCCTGCTCACCCCGCCGGTCCTGTTCGGCATCTACAAGGTTGCGCTCATCAGCAACCCCGGCCTGCAATACCATCTGGACAATTTCAAGCTGCACGTGTGGCCGACCGGCCCCATCCTGCGCAAGATCATCCTGGCGCGCTTCGCCAACACCTTCGCCATGATGTACAGTTCGGGCATCAGCATTCTGGATTGCCTCGCCAGTTCACGCGACCTGGTCAACAACCAGGTTATCGCGCGCAGTCTGCAAAATGTGATGCAGGAAATCGAGGCGGGCAAAAACCTGACCCAGAGCTTCCAGCAGACCGGCATCTTCCCGCCGCTGGTGGTGCGCATGCTGAAAGTGGGGGAAGCCACGGGACAACTCGACCACGCGCTGCTCAATGTCAGTTATTTTTACGACCGTGACGTGAAAGATTCAATCAAGAAAGTGCAAGTGATGATCGAACCGACCATGACCATCATTCTCGGCGCGATACTGGGCTGGGTCATGCTGTCGGTGCTTTCGCCCATCTACGACCTCATTGGCAAGGTACAACTGTAAATGGCCCACACCCTACTCTTCCTCAGCGCCGAATCCTTCCACGCCTCCATCTGGAGCGGCGGCAAGCTGGGGGCGCCGCTTTATTTCTCCAATGACGTTAGCGGGCGCGAGTATTTTTCCGCCTTCCTGAAACAGCACCGCAATCCGGCCTACCTGCTGGTCGACGTCATCGAAGAAGACTTCCGGCTGGAAACCGTGCCGCATCTGACCGGCTCCGCCCGTACCAACCTGCGGGAAAGAAAGTTTGAACAGTTTTATCGCGGCACACCGTTCCGCCAGGCCACCCTCATCCGGCGCCAGGAAGAAGGACGCCGCGACGACGACATGCTGTTCTCGGCGCTGACCAACCCGCAACGCATCTCACCCTGGCTCGATGCCCTGCTGTCGAATCGAATACCGCTCGTCGGTATTTACTCGCTGCCCAACATCAGCACACCGCTGCTCAAGGACATCGACTCGGATCATGTGCTGCTGTTGTCATGGGAAAAGGATGCCGGGCTGCGGCAAACCTATTTCAACAACAAGAGCCTGCATTTCTCGCGCCTGATCCCGATCAACACCGGCGATTCATTCAGCGACTCCGTCGCCACGGAAACGCCGCGCACACAGCAATACCTGAAAAGCCTGAGCCTGCCGCCGCCCGGCGAAGTGCTGGACGTTTACATCATCTGCCACGCCAGAGACCGCCTCGACTTGCAGTCCAAACTCCAAGGCAGCAGCGAACTGCGCTACACCTACCTGGATATCCAGGAACTGGGCAAACGCGTCAAATCCAAAGACAGCTTTGCCGATTCGGATGCCACCCCGCTATTCCTGCATCTGCTTGCCAGCAAGGCGCCGGGCAGCCATTACGCCAATTCCGGACACACGCATTTCTACCTGTTGTGGCAATTGCGCCTCCTCATGTTCATCCTCGCCGCACTGATATTCACCATCAGCGCGCTATGGAGCGGCATGGCTTTCTGGCAAGGGCGGGAATATGTTGCGGATACCGATCCGCTCAGCATGCAAACTGAACGCATCAATCAGCAGAAGCAGGACATTCAGCGCAGCTTCGCCAACTCATCAATTCCCGCCGCGGACATGAAGACGGCGGTATTGCTGGCGCGCAACCTGAACAAATACACGCCTCCGGCCGAGGAATTTCTGCAAGGCCTGACCCTCGTCCTGGACAAATTCTCCCGGATCAAAGTCGACAAACTCGCCTGGCAGACCAGCGCAACGGACGCAGCCCCTTCTTCCTATCCGGCACAGGTCATCACCTTCGACGGCAGTCTCACCGACTTCGGCAACGACTACCGCATCGCACTCGACTACCTGGATCGCTTCCAACAAGCGCTCGTGCAGCAGGGGTATACTGTTATCGTGCTAAAACTGCCGTTGGACATCACCCCCAAAGGCAGCATCAGCGGCGACATCCGCAAGAGCGATGACAATCCCGCGTTGTTCACGCTGAAGATCATCTGGAGACAGAAAGAATGAGCTTCTCCTCAGCCGACCTGCCGATACTCAAATGGAGCCTGGGGGCTTTAATGCTCAGTCTCGCCCTGAGTGCCGGCATCGTTTACTTGAGCAACAGCTATCTGGAACAGTCCCTCAAAGAGCGCCAAACCGCACAACAACAGCTTTTCGACGCGCGTGCCCAACTGCTTTCCGCACAGAACGACAAGGAAAACATGGCCGCTTATGCATACGAATACAACTCACTACTGCTGCAAAAAGTCATCGGCGACGAACAACGGCTCGATTGGCTGGAAGGTCTGGAAAAACTGCGCCAGCAAGGCAGCGTCCTCGACTTCAAATACACCATTGCCCCGCAGCAAAATTACGCCCCCAATCCCCCGATCGATGCCGGCAACTTCAAACTCAGCCGCAGCGGCATGTCACTGCAAATCGACCTGCTGCATGAGGAACAACTGCTGCACCTCTTCGCCGAAATGCGCGGCAAACTGAACGGCTGGTTCATGCTCGACGGCTGCACCCTCTCCCGAACCAGCACCACCGAAGAACTCGCCCCGCTCAAAGCCACCTGCACCGGCGGCTGGTTCACCATGAAAAACAAGAACGCGCCATGAACAGATACTCGCTAACGTTCCTGCTGCTAACCCTGATCGGCCTGCTCCCCACCGCGCAGGCGGGCGAACTGGGCCGCCTGTTCTTCACCCCGCAACAACGCCAGCAACTGGATATGACAGGGAACAGCGGCGACAACAACGCACAGCGCAACTACATCATCGTCAACGGCGTCGTGCAAAAGAAAGGCGGCAAACGCACCGTGTGGATCAATGGCACAGCCCAAACCGCCGAGCAAGGCAATGACAAAGCTCCGTCCACCGCCACCGTCGATGTACCGGGCAAATCGCGGCCTGTGCAGCTCAAGGTCGGGCAAAAACTGCTGCTTGATACAACCGAACCTGAAGAAGAAAAATAGGCGGGGCGCGCATCATGAATACCTTGCGCACAACTCATTCGATCATGCGGCGGCAACGCGGCGCGGCATTCATTGTGATGTTGGTCATTATGATCATGGGCATAACTGCGTATCTCGTGAGTGCTCTGAGCAACACTGCGGTGAGTAACAAACGGGACGAGACTACTGTAAGTGCATTGGCGCAAGCCAAGGAAGCGTTAATCAGCTATGCCGTCACCTATAGCGATACCCACCCTGGACAGGGGTTCGGCTTTCTGCCCTGCCCGGATCAAAATGGTACTGCTGGCGTAAATGGAGAGGGATCTTCCGAAACCTGCGGCAATCAAAATGTCAGCGCGATTGGCAGGCTGCCGTGGAAAACACTTGGGCTAATGCCGATGCGCAATGGTAATAACGAATGTCTATGGTATGCCGTGGCGGGCACATATAAAAACAACCCGATGACCTACAATATGATGAACTGGGATAACAATGGTTTGTTTCAGGTGCTTGCTGCAAGCGGCGTGGTTCTGACCGGACAGACAATGGACTCAAACGCAGCTGCGGTCATATTCGATCCCGACCTACCGCTTAACATCCAAGGTCAGAATCGCGCACCCGATGGGCTAGCCCCCATTTGTGGCGGCAATTACACCGACAGCAACTTTCTTGATAGCGATGTTGCTATCGGAGCCAACAATGCCACCCCGTCAACAACAGCAAATGCAGTCAGTCAGTTTTTCAATACTGGTGCCACAACAAATATCAACGACCGAATTGTATTCATTACCAAAAGCGATATTTTCAACGCGATAAAGAAACGTAACGACTTCGGGATATTTATTTCCAATGGACTAAGCAGTACTGCCACTTCAGCTTGCATGACACCCCTCCCTCCCCCTCAGCCAGTAGCTATAAATTTCAACAACGCGCCACCGACAGAATCGGCTGGAACTTCCGTGGGAATTCTTGATATTGGACGAGTTCCAAAAGCCTGCCTCGCTTCCCCCTTAGATAATTGGCAGGATAATTTTCTATATGCCAGATGTACATCTGGATTAAGTTGCCTGACGGTAAACGGAACAAGCTGTAGGGGCGTCATTATCTTTGCTGGGGAACGAAATGCTTTTCAAACGAGACTCAATAACACCCAAAAGAATACGTGGAGCAACTATTTGGAGGATACCCCTAATGCCAACCTCACTGAATTCATTACGGGCGGAAACTCTTTCTCAGGCGCATCGGCGTTCACTGCCGCAACACCTTCCTCAGACATTTTGGCCTGCATCTTATGATTCGTAAAAGCGCTCTGACAAATCAACATCAAGGCTTTTCGCTTGTCGAAATGGCTATCGTGCTCACTATCGTTGCACTGTTGCTCGGTGGCTTACTCCCCACGTTGTCCGGCCAGATGGAGCGACAACACAGGAATGAAACACGCAAGTATATGAATGATGTACGCGATGCACTCTTGGGATATGCCCTCGTCCACAAGTACCTGCCATGTCCCGATGGCAACGGCGATGGTTCTGCGGAAGCAACATGTACGACCACCGCATCGCAGATTGGCACATTGCCTTACAAAGACTTAGGCGTAACTGACAAAGATGCTTTTGGCGGTGTGCTCATATATGCCGTAACCAAGGAGTTCGCCGACAGCGGATCACCTTTCACTTTGAGCACAGTGGGAGTCGCGAATACGATGAGAGTTTGCACCACTGCTGCCTGCACAGCCAACCTCACTAATAATGCCGTAGTAGTAATCGTCTCGCGTGGCGCTAATTGGGGGAGCCCCGCAGTAGGCGACGAGACGGAAAACACTGATCCCGACACCGATTTTGTTAGCCATGATTTTGCAACGAACTTTGACGACCTTGTAGTTTGGCTGTCTCCCAACATCCTATTCAACCGCATGGTTGCTGCGGGCCAACTGCCATGACGATAGTTCACCCAACCATGAGTCGCGTTGTCCTGCTCCTTCTCTTGACCAGCAGCCTCTGCGTCCCCTGCGCCAACGCTGCCGAACCCGCCATCGTCGGCTCGGTCATGCAGATGCGCGGGGCTGCGTATGCCGACCATCAGGATTCCTCCGACAATCTGTACCGGGGCATGACAGTGCATGTCGGCGACCGCATCGTGACCGGGCGCAATGCGCGCGTGTCGTTGAAGATGTCGGACGGGGCGGTGTTGACGCTGGGGGCGGATACCGAGTTCGTGATCGGCGATTACCGTTACTCGAAAAAGCTTCAGCAGGGTTCCGCCACGCTGGAACTGGTGCGGGGCGCTTTCCGCGCGGTGACCGGCGCCATCGGCAAGCTCAAGGGGCGGGATTTCAAGGTCAGGACGACGGCGGGTGTGATCGGCATTCGCGGCACCGATTTCTGGGGCGGTTTCCATTTCTCCGAGGCGCTGGATGTGGCACTGCTGGGCGGTGACGGTATCTATGTGGAGAATGCGGCCGGCCGCATCGAGATCACCAATGCGGGCGAAGGCACCACGGTGCAGAACGCGGAGACCGCGCCTTCCTCTCCCATCCGCTGGAGTGAAGAGAAACTGAATGCCGCGAAACGATCCGTGGCGTGGGATGAGTAGTCAGGCAGACTCAATGTCGGGCATCAGTCCGCTGGCAGTAATTTCCCGTCCAATCAGGATTATTCATCCGTCCAATATGGATTAAGGAAGGTCTGATTAAGTCCGTCACACCGGCGAAGGCCGGTGTCCAGTTCATTGAAAGCACAGGATTCCGGCCTGACCACAGGTCAGCCTGTCCTGAGCTCGCCGAAGGGCCGGAATGACGAATGAGGACTTAATCAGACCTTCCTTAACGTATGCGTGGATTCGCGTCCCCATCCTCCAACACGATTCCCGCTTCCAGCCTTTCCTTACGAATTCCATCTACTTCGGAGAAATTCCCGGTTTTCTTGGCATCAGCTCACCCCGCAAAGTGGTATTGCCAAATCCATCAACATGGCTATACTGTACATAATAGCTAGTTAAAAGGAGATAGACATGAAAACAATGAGTTCGGTGCAAGCCCAGAACAACTTTGGAGAGTTACTGGATACCGCCCAGCGTGAGCCAGTGACAATTACTCGGCGCGGTCGCACGGTGGCTTTTTTGGTGTCGCCACAGGATATGGAAGATTTGACTGATGCCCGCCGAAAACGCGAGCAGGCGTTGGCCGATTTCGAGGCATTCTTCTCGCGCGCCGACGCCAAATTAAGCGCGGAGGCGAAAAACCTGACCGATGCCGACATCGACCGGATGGTGAATGAACTTCGTTAGGCGCATCGTGCTGGATACCAGCACGCTGATCGGTGCTGTGTTGCGCCCGCAATCTGTGCCCAGACAGGCGCTATTGAAGGCATTCGCCAATGGTACGTTATGCGCCTCTCCGTCCACACTGAACGAATTTGAACTGGTGCTGATGCGTGAAAAGTTGGATCGCTATCTGGATCAGGAAACTCGCCGGGAGTTTTTATCCATGTATCGCAACCATGTGAGGCTGTTTCCTGTTACCGAGGTCGAAGAAGCCGCTTTACCCCTTTCCTGTCGAGATCCCCGCGATAACAAGTTCCTGGCACTCGCCTTGGCTTGTTCTGCGGATGTGCTGGTATCCAGTGACGACGATCTGCAGGCACTGAACCCTTACCAGGGTATTCCTGTTTTATCGCCGAAGGAATTCCTGCTTTAAGCGTGCTATCAGGCGCGCCGCCAGGTTGTACACAGTGGCGCTCTTGTAGGAGCCCGATTTATCGGGCGATCTTGAGATTGTCGCGCAATGAATTGCGCTCCTACAGCCATATCGCATCCCAATGCGGGTACTCGCCCGCACTCTTGGTCAGACCCGAACGCACGGGATTGGCTACAACATATCGCGCTATGTCGCGTATATCTTCATCGTCGCGCAGCGCATGATCATGGAATCCCCGCTGCCAGATCTGCTGCCGGAGAGTATTCGAAACCTTGGCTTTGAATAGACGGACGGCTTCGGACAAGTTTCCATCGTCTGCAAGCTGAAGCAACCAATGGATATGATCGGGCATCACGACGAAGGCCAGCGTTTGCGCATGCCGCACAACATCCCCGTCATGAAAACACTGTATTGCCAGACGTGCGGCGGCAAAAGACATAAAAACCGGTTTGCGTGATGCGGTGACGGCAGTCACCAAATAGGCATGGTTCGGCAGGGAAACGCGGCCTTTGCGCAGGTTCTTTCCGCCAGGTTGTTTTGCTGCGTCGCTCATGACGAAAGCCTCGTATGAATCGCACGGCATTCGCGCAATAAATTGCGCTCCTGGAATTTGCCACGCCGTAGGAGCCCGATTCATCGGGCGACCTTGAAATTATCGCGCAATAAATTGCGCTCCTACAACTACGCTCGCCGCCAGGTCGTTCCGGCTGCGGTATCTTCCAGCACGATTCCCGCTTCCAGCAATTCTTTGCGGATGCGGTCAGCTTCGGCGAAGTTCTTGGATTTTTTGGCGGCGATGCGGGCTTCGATCTGGGCGTTGATATATTCCTCACCTCGCACAATCTCCGCCTCAGCCGAGCTTGATACAACTGCGACTGATTTGCCCTGCAAAAACGCTTGCGGATCGCGTTGTAACAGCCCGAGCACGCCTGCCAATGCCTTGAGTTGTGTTGCCGCTTCGACCGACTGATTGCGGTTCACTTCGTTGGCGAGGTCGAACAGCACGGCGACGGCTTCGGGGGTGTTGAAGTCGTCGTCCATGGCGGCTTTGAAGCGCTGGGCATATGAATCATTCCAGTCAACCAAGCCCGTCCGCCCTGAGTCTGTAGAAGGGGAACGACCTTGCGAAGATTCATGTGCTTCGACAGGCTCAGCACGAACGGAGGTGGATTTCAGTGCCGTATAAAGCCGCGTCAACGCGCCCTTGGCATCGTCCAGATGCTGGTCGGAATAATTCAGCGGGCTGCGGTAGTGCGCGCGCAGGATGAAGAAGCGCACCACTTCGGCGTCGTATTTCTTCAGCACTTCGCGGATGGTGAAGAAATTACCCAGGCTCTTGGACATTTTTTCGTTGTCCACGCGCACGAAGCCGTTGTGCATCCAGTAGTTCACGTACTGGCACTGGTGTGCGCCTTCGCTCTGCGCGATTTCATTCTCGTGATGCGGAAACTGCAGGTCGGCGCCGCCACCGTGGATGTCGAAATGTTTGCCCAGTAATTCCGAACCCATCGCGGAACATTCCAGATGCCAGCCGGGACGGCCCTTGCCCCATTTTGAATCCCATTTCACTTCGTCCGCTTCGCCATCCTTGGCGTGTTTCCACAACACGAAGTCGAGCGGGTCATTCTTGTCGGAAGCCACTTCCACACGCTCACCGGCGCGCAAGTCTTCCAGCGATTTGCCAGAGAGCTTGCCGTAACCTTCAAATTTGCGCACCGCGTAGTTCACGTCACCGTCCGCCGCCTGGTAGGCCAAACCGTTCTTTTCCAGTTGCGCGACCATCTCCAGCATCTGCGGCACGAACTGCGTGGCGCGCGGTTCGTGGTCGGGGCGCTGCACGCCGAGCGCGTCGGCATCTTCGTGCATGGCGTCGATGAAGCGCTGCGTCAGCGTATGGATGGATTCCTTGTTCTCCGCCGCGCGCTTGATGATCTTGTCGTCGATGTCGGTGATGTTGCGCACGTAGGTGACATCGTAACCGCTCGCCTTGAGCCAGCGGTACACCATGTCGAACACCACCATGACGCGCGCGTGGCCGAGGTGACAGTAGTCGTAGACTGTCATGCCGCACACGTACATGCGCACTTTGTTCGGCTCGATGGGTTTAAAGTCCTGCTTGTCGCGGGCGAGGGTGTTGTAGATTTTTAACATGGAAACCTTTACCGCAAAAAATAATTACCGCTGACTCCTTCCCCCTGACAGGGGGAAGGCTGGGATGGGGGTAAACTCTTCAATACTTCTACCCCCTCCCTAGCCCTCCCCCTGCAAGGGGGAGGGAATGTTCGTGCATCGCCTTGTCTCTTCGCCAAAAACTATGCGCCGCGCACCAGCAACACCGGCATGCTCGCCGTGCGCATCACACCTTCTGCCACGCTTCCCATTAGCAAGTGGTCCAGCCCTTTGCGTCCGTGCGTTCCAATCACCAGCAAGTCGGCCAGCCATTGTTCGGCTTCCTGGCTGATTACCGCGCCGATACGCCCTTTATAGTCTTCAACCAGCCTGGTTTCGGCGTCGATGCCCGATTCCGTCGCGCGCTGCTTGTCCTTGTGCAGCAATTGCTTGCCCGACTCGACAAGTGCCCTGGTCACATCTTCCATCGGGAAAGAAGTCATGCCGTCCACATTCCAGACAACGGGCATTTCTTCGCACACATGGAGCAAGAGCAAGGTCGAGTTCATCAGCTTGGCAAGTTTGATGGCCTCATTCAAGGCGATGGTCGATGGATCGCCACCATCCACTGCAACTGCAATTCGCTTGTACATGGAAACCTCCTTTAGCCCTGCTCTTTAGCCCAGGAATCGCGCAATGTCACGGTACGGTTAAACACCAGCATGCCGCCGGGCTGATGGTCGCGGCGGTCGGTCACGAAATAACCCAGGCGCTCGAACTGGTAGCGCGTTTCCGGTGCGGCATCTTTCACGGCGCTTTCCACCCAGCCTTGCACCACCGTCAGCGAGGTCGGGTTCAGGTGCGTGCAAAAATCCACCTCCTTGTCGGCGTCCGGTTCCGGCACGTTGAACAGGCGATCGTACAGGCGAATCTCGGCGGGCAAGGCGTGTTCGCGCGACAGGAAGTGGATCACGCCTTTGACTTTGCGCCCTTCCGGATTCTTGCCCAGCGTGTCGTGGTCGATGCTGCACTTGAGTTCAATCACTTTGCCGTTCGCATCTTTCACCGCTTCGTCGCAGCGCATCACGTAGCTGTGGCGCAGGCGTATCTCGCCGCCAAGGATCAGGCGCTTCCAGCCGGGCGGCGGGACTTCGGCGAAGTCGTCGGCTTCGATCAACAGTTCGCGACTGAACGGCACGATGCGCTTGCCCAGTTCCGGCATATTCGGATGAAAATCGGCTTCGCGCGCTTGTGCGCCTTCGGCGTTGGTGATGGTCACTTTGAGCGGGTTGATGATGGCCATCACGCGCGGAGCGCGCAGTTCCAGGTCTTCGCGGATCGCACCTTCCATGATCGCCATGTCGACAGTGTTTTCGCTCTTGGAGACACCGATGCGTTTGGCGAATTCGCGTATGCCTTCCGGCGTATAGCCGCGTCTGCGCATTCCGGAAATCGTGGGCATGCGCGGGTCGTCCCAGCCGCTCACGTGTTTTTCAGTGACCAATTGCAGCAACTTGCGCTTGCTGGTGATGGTGTAGTGCAACTCCAGCCGCGAGAACTCGTATTGGCGCGGATGGCAGGGGATGGTGATGTTGTCCAGCACCCAGTCGTACAGCGGGCGGTGATCATCGAACTTCAGCGTGCAGATGGAATGGGTGATGCCTTCCAGCGCGTCGGAAATGCAGTGCGTGTAGTCGTACATCGGGTAGATGCACCATTTGTCGCCGGTGCGGATGTGGTGCGCGCGCTTGATGCGGTAGATGACCGGGTCGCGCATGTTGATGTTGGGCGAGGCCATGTCGATCTTGGCGCGCAGCACCATGGCGCCGTCGGCAAATTCCCCGTTCTTCATGCGCGTGAACAGGTCGAGACTCTCCTTCGCCGGGCGATCGCGGTTCGGGCTGCTCTTGCCGGCCTGGGTCAGCGTGCCGCGATATTCGCGCATCTGCTCCGGGGTGAGGTCGTCAACATAGGCCAGACCTTTGTTGATCAGTTCCACCGCATAGTCGTACAGCGCATCAAAATAATCCGACGCCCAGCGCACTTCCCCGTTCCACTGAAAACCCAGCCAGTGCACATCGTCCTGGATGGATTGGGCGTATTCCTCGCTTTCCTTCTCCGGGTTGGTGTCGTCGAAGCGCAGGTTGCATTTGCCGTTGTAGTCTTTTGCCAGACCGAAGTTCAGGCAGATGGATTTGGCGTGGCCGACGTGCAAATAACCGTTCGGCTCCGGCGGGAAACGGGTGACGATGCTGCTGTGTTTGCCGCTGGCAAGGTCGCCGTCGATAATCGTACGGATAAAATTGGAAACGGGGGCGGTGGAGGGGGGTGTTTTGCTGCTCATTTTTGTCAAAAAAGTGTCGGCATTGAAGGTTGGGAATTCTACCCGAAAACCGCCCGTCCCACGCCGCAGCGCAATCCGTGTAAGCCTGCCGCATATTTGGTAGAATCGCCCCTCTTTGAATTGGCGTTGCCATGGCAACTTTTCCGGAAAAACCACACGATGAAAATGTTAAAACTGTTTAGTCGGGCCGCTGTACTGGGTCTCCTGTTGGCGATCACCATTCCCGTTCAGGCGGATGACCTGCAGGACGCAAACAAACTGTTAAAGCAAGGATTGCACGCCCAGGCCATGGAAAAGGTCAATGCCTTCCTCGCCGCCAAACCCAAAGATGCACAGGCGCGTTTTCTCAAAGGCCTGATCTTCGCCGAACAAAACAATGCGGATGAGGCCATCGCGATTTTCACCGGTCTCACCGAGGACTATCCCGAGTTGCCGGAACCGTATAACAACCTTGCCGTGCTTTACGCCGGACAGGGCCAATACGAGAAAGCAAAAAGCGCTTTGGAAATGGCGATCCGCACCCATCCCAGCTATGCCACCGCCCACGAGAACCTCGGCGACATCTACGCCAAAATGGCGAGCCAGGCCTATGACCGGGCACTGCAACTGGACAAGAGCAATACCAATACCAAAACCAAACTGGCGCTGATCCGCGAGCTTTTCAGCAAAAACGTCCGCACCGGCAAGCCGGCGGTTACTGCGCAAGCCGATACTGCTCCGGCAGTGACGCCCGTTGCACCTGCCGCGCCTGCCGTTGTTGTAGCCGCGCCTGCGGTTGTTGCCGCCCCGGTGGTTACACAGGCCGCACCGCCCAAGCCGGCCGTCACTGTTGTTGCAATCAGCGTCGATCCCGCAGCCGACGTGTTGAAGGCCACCCATGACTGGGCTGCAGCCTGGTCTGCAAAAAACAGCAACAAATACCTCGCGTTCTATACCAGGGATTTCAATATGCCGGGCCTGAGCCATAGCGCGTGGGTAGCACAGCGCAAAGCGCGCATTGCCGCCCCCAAATCCATCCAGGTCGAAATAATCGATGCCAAAACCAAAGTGGTGGATGACACGCACGTGAGCGTCAGTTTCAAACAGCATTACCGTGCCAGCCACCTGAACAGCTACTCGATCAAAACACTGGAATGGGTGATGGCGGACGGACAATGGCTGATCGCCGAAGAGCGTTCGGGTAAGTAAACCATGCCCAGCCGTTTACTCGCCCTGTTGCTGATTTTATTCTCTGTCCCGGTTGCGGCGGGAGACTCCGCATCGCGCGACATGGAGCTGGGGCTGGCGAAGAGCTTGCATGCAGTGCGCAACAACAATCTCGATGTGGCACTGACCGAAGTCGATTCGCTGCTCAAGGTCAACCCCAATTTCAAACTGGCGCAACTGGTCAGGGGCGATCTGCTGCTGGCGCGCGCCAGACCGATCAGCAGTTTTGGAAACGCGCCAAACGCGCCGCGCAGCCAGATTCAGGATCTGCGCGAAGAAGCCAATGCGCGTTTGCAGCGCGCACAGCAGCAGCAACCCGTCGGCGTGCCGAAGTATCTGTGGCAGCTTTCGCCAAAACAGCGTTACGCCGTGGTCATCGACACCGACAAATCCACGCTCTACCTGTTCGAGAACGTGAATGGCGAACCGCGCTATGTGGCGGATTTCTACATCAGCGTCGGCAAAAAAGGGGCGGACAAAGTCTCGGAAGGCGACCAGAAAACTCCGCTGGGGGTGTATTTCGTCAACGCGCATCTGACCAAAGACAAGCTCACCGACTTTTACGGTACCGGCGCGTATCCGCTGAGCTATCCCAACGAATGGGACAAACGCCTGGGACGCAACGGCCACGGCATCTGGCTGCACGGCACGCCCAGCGACACCTATAGCCGCCCGCCGCGCGCCAGCAACGGCTGCGTGGTACTCGCCAACAACGATCTCAACGATCTCGGCCGCCATCTGCAAATCGGGCTTACACCGGTCATTATCGCCAGCACGATCGACTGGAGCGACGATGCCGATCATGCCGATCGTGCCGGTTTGCTGAAAGCAATCGAGCAGTGGCGCAGCGATTGGGCCAGCCGCAATACCGAGGCATACCTGGCGCATTACGCGCGCGACTTCTCCGCCGGCAACATGAATCTGTCCGCATTTGCGCAACACAAGCGGCTGGTCAATTCCGGCAAGACCTGGATCAAGGTCAAGTTATCCAACCTGAGCGCGTTCCCCTATCCCAGCCAGCCGGATCTGGTGGTGGTCGATTTTGACCAGGACTACGACAGCAACAACCTCACCAACCGCATGAGCAAGCGCCAGTACTGGAAGAAACAGGACGGGCACTGGCTGATCGTCTATGAAGGAGCCGCATAACATGAAATTGATCCGTATCGTTCTCGCATTATTACTGGCCGGACTCTGTGTCCTGCCCGCACAAGCCGCATCCACCACCGCAACCAAAGGAAAAATGAAAATGGTAAAACTGCATACCAACCAAGGCGTCATCACCCTGCAACTCGACGCCGAGAAAGCACCGCTCAGCGTCCAGAATTTCCTCGACTACGTGAACAGCGGCTTTTACAGCAACACGATTTTCCATCGCGTGATCCCCAATTTCATGATCCAGGGCGGCGGATTCGAACCCGGCCTGAAACAGAAACCGACCAACGCGCCGATCAAGAATGAAGCGGCCAACGGCCTGAAGAACGACATCTACACCATCGCCATGGCGCGCACCGGCGATCCGCATTCCGCCACCGCCCAGTTTTTCATCAATACCAAGAACAACGGCTTCCTCGACTATCCCGGACAGGACGGCTGGGGCTACTGCGTGTTCGGCAAAGTGGTGGAAGGCAAGGAAGTGGTCGATGCCATCGGCAAAGTCCGGACCGGCAGCAGTCGCGGCTATCAGGACGTTCCGGTTGAGGACGTCATCATCACCAAGGCGGAAGTGGTGCAATAACAGGAAGACGGCGCCTCGGCGCCGTTTTGCTTTATGTCCCACAGCCTGTTCATCTCCGACCTGCACCTGAGCACAGCGCACCCGCGCAGCACGGAGTTGTTCCTGCGTTTCGCCGCGGACATCGCCCCGGAAGCCGAAGCACTTTTCATCCTGGGCGACCTGTTTGAATATTGGGCGGGCGATGACGACCTGAACGACCCGTTCCATCAGCGCATCTGCAACACCCTGCGTGAACTCAATGCGCGCGGCACACGCATTTTCATCATGCACGGCAACCGCGATTTTCTGATGGATGAGGAGCTGGGTTCGGCCTGCAATGCCACCTTGCTTGACGACCCGACGCTGATCGATCTTTACGGCACACCCACCCTGCTCACGCACGGCGATACCCTGTGTACCGACGACACGGAATATCAGCGTTTCCGCGGCATGGTGCGCGACAATGCCTGGCAAACGCAATTTTTGTCGCAGCCGTTGACGCAACGCAAAGCCCAGATCGAGCAATTGCGCCTGCAGAGCGAAGCGCAAAAACGCGGCAAGGAAATGGCTTTGATGGACGTGAATAGCGCAGCGGTGAACGAACTGCTGCGCCAGAATAACTACCCGCGCCTCATCCACGGCCACACGCACCGCCCGGCTAAGCACCTGCATCATGTGGACGGGCACACCTGCAAACGCTGGGTGCTGGGAGACTGGGACAGCAAGGCGAACGCCCTGCGCTGCGACCACAGCGGCATCAGGTGGGAAGAGATTCCGGACTGATCAGCTTAAGCGATTGCAGTAGCAACCGGCGCATACGCGCCGCGCATCCTCAAGGCATGATCTCGACGTACTCGTACACCTCGGCATCAATCAACTGCTTCCTCACCGCCAGTGCAGCCTCGGCGAACCAGGCGTGCGGGTCATGTTTATCGATCTCGCTGCCCATGAAACGGACCAATTCGCAAATCGGCTCGACCACATTGGCCCGGTAGCGCTCGTCCTTCTTCACATATCCCAGATAGAGATTCTTCATGCAGTTGCCCCGGCACCAGGCATAGGCTTCACAAGCGTTGCACGGCATGTCCGGATGCGCTTGCAACGGGCTTCTGATCAACCAGTTGCCCTGTATCTCGCCCATCTGCATGCTCGGCACGTAGGTCATGTCGGGACAGGGGAATATCTTGCCGTCCGGCATGATGTTGAGAATATGCGTCGAGACGCGACACTGGGTCTGTCCGGCGTAAAGTTCCCGGGTGCGGCTCGGCATGACCTTGTTGCGCACAATGCCCATGATCGGGATCAACGGATAGAGTTTGTCGGTACGGCGGAAAAATTTGTCGATGAGCTGAGTCAGCACCGCTTTGCGTTTTCCCAGCGAGTTTTCGAAATATTGTTCATCGGCAACAAACTGCCAGTACAGGTAATCGAAGGATTCCGCGAGGTCGTCGAGTTCCTCGAAGCTCGTATCGGGATGTCCCCAGGTCACCCGCGCCGTGGCGCTGCCGCCGAGCCGGTCGCGCACATGGTTCACGTTCTTGAGCACCTGGCGCCATACGCCGCGGCCGCGGTAAGCATCCGTGGTCTGCTCTCCGCCATCGATGGAAACCAGGATATTGGACAATCGGTGCAACATCCAGTCGGGCAGGTTATCCAGCAGCGTGCCATTGGTCTGCAACTGGTAACGGAAAGCCGGGAAACGGCGCATGACCGTCTCCATCGTCTCGCGGTTGAGCGTCGGTTCGCCGCCATAGAAGGTGACGTAGATTTCCTTGCCGGCCAGCTGCCGTTCAATAAAGGCGGCGAGTTGTTCGATGTCGTATTTCAGCTCGGTTTGCGAGCCGAGCACATCACCCACCTCCATCGAACAGTAGCTGCACTTCAGGTTGCACTTGAGCGTGGTGAGCAGTTGCAGTTCGACACGTCCGCCGACGACAGGGTCGGCATCTGAATCGGCAATTTTGTTTTCAAAAGCAGGCAAATTATTGGTGTTGGTGTTCATTTTGTTTCTGCGCTGAAAGTTGGCTGTTCTTGTGTTGTGCTACGGCAAGATCAGTGAAACGCGGCCGGTTGACAGCCGACTCGCCCAAGCGGCTATTTTGCAACAACCGGCTCCCTCACTATTTGATCTTGCTCATAATTGCTGCCCGTACGGGCTTGCATCAGCGCACTACGGTCCGAATCGACGAATATTTTCAGGCGCGCCTTGCTGCAGACGGGGATAATTGCGCATGACCAAAACCAATCCCCCCTCCCCCGCTCCCGCGACCGGCACAACCGGCCGCACCTTCAAGGAATTGCCGCTGTCACCGGCCATGCTGGATATCCTGCAGCAGCTCGAATACCGCACAATGACGCCCATCCAGGCCGAAAGCCTGCCGATCACGCTGGCCGGGCACGACCTCATCGCCCAGGCCAAGACCGGCAGCGGCAAGACCGCAGCCTTCGCGTTACCGCTGCTCACCAAATTGAACCCGCGCCACTTTGGCGTGCAGGCCATGGTGCTGTGCCCGACGCGCGAACTGGCCGACCAGGTCACGCAGGAGATGCGTCGTCTGGCGCGCTTTGCCGACAACATCAAGATTCTGGCGCTGGTCGGCGGCAGCACCATGCGGCCGCAGCGCGACAGCCTGGAACACGGCGCGCATATCGTCGTCGGCACGCCGGGCCGCATCATGGATCACCTGGAGCGGGGCAGCCTCAAGCTGGACGGGCTCCACACGCTGGTGCTGGACGAGGCGGATCGCATGCTGGATATGGGCTTTTACGACGACATCGCTTTTGTGGCGAAACAATGCCCGGCCCGGCGCCAGACCCTGCTGTTCTCGGCCACCTATCCCGAAGGCATCGCGCGCCTGGCGCAGAAGTTCCTGCGCAATCCGCAGGAAGTGAAACTATTGGAACAACATGAAGGCAGCAAGATCCGCCAACGCTTTTACGAGGTAAAACACGATGAGCGTTTGCAGGCGGTTGCCTTATTGCTCAAACATTACCGCCCGGTGAGCACGCTGGCGTTCTGCAACACCAAACAGCAATGCCGCGACCTGGTCGACGTGCTGCATGCGCAACGCATCCACGCGCTGACGCTGAACGGCGACATGGAACAACGCGAACGCGACCAGGTGCTGATCCAGTTTGCCAACCGCAGCTGCTCGGTGCTGGTGGCGACCGACGTGGCCGCGCGCGGATTGGATATTGCGCAACTGGAAGCCGTCATCAACGTCGATGTCACGCCCGATCCCGAGATTCACATCCACCGCATCGGCCGTACCGGACGCGCCGGCGAAGACGGCTGGGCGCTGAGCCTGTGCAGCCCGGCCGACATGAACCGCGTCTCCAATATCGCCAAAATGACGGGCAACGAACCGGAGTGGCACTCGCTGGAATCGCTGAAGAGCGAAAACAACGCGCCGTTGATTCCGCCCATGGTCACGCTGCAAATCCTCGGCGGCCGCAAAGAGAAAATTCGTCCCGGCGATGTGCTGGGTGCATTGACCGGGGAAGCCGGATTCACGCGCGAACAGGTCGGCAAGATCACCGTGACCGACATGTCCACCTATGTCGCCGTGACACGCAACATCGCCCGCGAAGCAGTTAAAAGATTGTCGGCAGGCAAAGTCAAAGGCAAGACGGTGAAGGTGCGGGCGCTGGAAGACTGAGATGCAGCAAGAATTACCGGGTATTGCAACCGGCCACTGTTGGCTGGCGCCCCTATCCGGAAACGTGCAGCAAACCAATTCCGGATAGGGGAGACCGATTGCAAAGGCCGGGTTTATTGGATGACCACTGTCTGGTCAGTAGTGGCCATTCGTAGCGGCACTAGTTATTTAGTGTCTTCCCAAGCATCACTCGAAGGCACAACTGGAATCAACGTTGTGTGATATTCAAACAATCGCATCAATGCGGAAACAACCGGCATGGGGAAACCCTGACGCCCACCTCTTTCATCGAAGATGGTTTTGCTGAGATACTCCTGCAACCCGATCGTCCCCCACATCACTGAAATCTTCTCGGCAACTTTCGGAAATTGTTGTTGAACCAAAGAAAAATCGGGCGCGATATCCGGCGGTAGCGCCGGTTGCTTGGGTATTTTGGGGGAAACTATATTGATCGCCATATCCAGTCATCCTTCAATAACAGAACTCAATAAAGAGGGTATCCGTTGCTGCGTTTCACCTGGCCGAACAGGAAACCCGTGAAAGAAGGATACGCCGATTCGCAATTTAACACCAAAGACCCTTTCCCGATATATGCCTGAATATATAGGCCAGTATCCTTACCCTCCGTGCGCGCCTGCAGAAAAACCGGCAATTGATCGGGAAAGCGGAATACTATTTCCCTCCACACAGGCTCTCGCAAGGCGAGCCATCGTGATTTCCGTCCAACGTATTCAGACCGCAATGTGTGAAGTAGAAACGTGCTTCGTCACAGGAGTCCATTTGCGAACAGCGGCGTTTTTCTCCGCACTTCATATCCGGCTTCATGAGTTTGTCCGGTTGGACGGTACTATCCCGGGGATCGGCTTGCGTGGCGGGTATAAACGATGGATGCAGTTTGCGCCACTGCCGCGGGGCCTGCGGGTCGGATTGCGCCCAGAGCCCGCGACGAGCCAGCCGGGCTTCGTTTTGCAGCGTGATGTAGGTCTCATCGGCAGGAAAGCGGGATAGCTTCTTGTCGGCGAGAACGTCGTTTGATTGTTGATCTTGCGGCGGCCTTGACTCCGGGCGCCCGCTTTTTCGCCCTCCGGCAGAAGCCCACGCCATTCCCCGCCTCACCTGTTCCCGATTGATGTCGCGCCCGTCAACTGAAATCAGTCCGACGATGCGTCCATACTGGTCAACGGCCAGGCTGTCGATCCGCACTATTTTTTTGCCCACCATTTCCAGCAACGAATCGCGGGATTGTCGGCCGAAGGCTTGCTCTTTTTGCGAGTTGGTCGGCTTGCCGCCCATCCCTGCATGACCCACTTCCGGCGCATCGATGTGGGCCAGACGGACTTTCAGCTTGTGACCGCCCCGCAATACCATGACAGTGTCGCCATCCATCACCACGATCACTTTGGCACTGAAGGTCTCGGCTTGCGCGCCCCATACAAAGCAACAGTACAGCGCAAGCAGGAGTCTCACACCAGAATGCTTTTGACCACGGCCAGACACAGGAGCGCGTAACCGGCCGCCAGGATGTCATCGAACATGACACCCAATCCGCCATGCCATGTCTTGTCGAAATGGCGAATGGGTTGCGGCTTGACGATATCAAAGAAGCGGAACAGTGCGAACGCCAGCACCTGCCAGACCAGCCCCTCCGGCGTGAAAAACAGGACCAGCGTGAATGCAACAATCTCGTCCCAGACGATGCCGCCGTAGTCTGGCACACCGAGCGCCTTGCCCGTGATGTCGCACACCCACACACCGAAAGAAAAAGCCCAGATCAGCACCAGCAGAAACAGCGCTTCGCTCAGCCGGGGCGCAAGGTACCAGTACATGGGAAAGGCGATCAGCGTGCCTGCCGTGCCGGGCGCGCGCGGGAACAGACCCGCGCCGAAGCCGAAGGAAAGGAAATGCGCGGGGTGGCTGAACAAGAATCCCCAGGATGGTTTGACTTTCAATTGGTCATTCGAAGTGGTCATAGCCGCTTTCCTTTATTTTCAGAACGCCACCCTCTGCCGTACGCACCGTGCAGTCTTTGCCTGCATTGACGCTGCCGATGCGCGTGAGCGGCAACTGCAGTCTCAACGCAAGCGCTTCGATCTCCCCTGATCTTGCTGCGGGTGCGGTAAAACACAATTCATAATCGTCGCCGCCGGCCAGCACGCAGTGCCGGAGTGTCGATTCATCGATATCGTGTGCCTTAACCTTCGGGATGGCAGCAAATTGTAACTCCGCGCCGACCCCGGAGCTTTCCAGAATATGCCCGAGATCGGCGAGCAAGCCGTCCGAGATGTCTATGGCACTGTGGGCAATGTCGCGCAACGCCACGCCCAACGCAACCCTGGGTTGCGGTTGATGCAAGGCGGCAAGGCAGGGAAGGCGGGCATCTTCGTGCAATTTGATCGTTTTCTGCAGATGGGCCAGTCCCAGTGCCGCCAGACCCAACGTGCCGGAAACCCAGATGTCGTCCCCGGCCTTCGCGCCGCTGCGGCGCAACGCCTTGCCTGCAGGCACTTCGCCCATGATGGTGACGCACAGATTGAGCGGCCCGCGCGTGGTATCGCCGCCGACAAGGTCAACGCCGTGTTCTTCCGCCAATGCAAAAAATCCCGCGCTGAATTGTTGCAGCCAGTCTTCGTTCGCATTCGGCAGCGACAAGGCCAGCGTCGCCCAGCGCGGCACTGCGCCCATCGCCGCCAGGTCGGAGAGATTGACCGCCAGCGTCTTATGGCCCAGCAAATAAGGATCGGTATCGGGGAAAAAGTGGGTGCCGCCCACCAGCATGTCGGTGGAAACAGCCAGTTCCATACCGTCGGCGATACGCAACAGTGCGGCATCGTCGCCCACGCCCAGGATTACGTTCGGCGTGGAACGGGTGAAGTAGCGCTTGATGAGATCGAATTCGGACATAGGAACAGTCGTTAGTCGTTACAAAAACTGCGCAGCAACCATATCAACTAGCGACTACAAACTAACGACTAGCGACTATTTCAGTTGCACGCACTTGTGCCGCCAACTTGTCCAGCACGCCGTTGACAAACTTGTGTCCATCGCTGCCGCCAAAGGTTTTGGTCAACTCCACCGCCTCGTTGATGACGACGCGATAGGGCACCTCGGGATGATGGGTCAATTCATACGCGCCCAACAGCAGCACGGAGAATTCAACCGGGCTCAGTTCCTTAACGGCGCGATCCAGATGCGGGGCGATCTGTTCCGACAATTCCTCGTGCTGCGCGATTGCACCGTGCAGCAGTTGCCCGAAGAATTCGCTGTCATAGCGTCCCAGGCTTTTCTCGTCGCGCGTGGCTTTTTCGATCAGCGCCGCGCTTTTGCCGGAAAGACGCCATTCGTATATGCCCTGCATCGCCAGTTCGCGTGCGCGGTGACGCATGCTTTTGGCCGGGTTGTTCTGCTTCACTTCGCTCACGCAATGCCTTTCAACAGGTGCACCATTTCGATGGCGACCAGGGCCGCTTCGGCCCCTTTCACGTTCATGCGCACTTCGGCCTGTTCGTCGGTATCGGTGGTCAGGATCGCGTTGGCGATGGGAACGCCGCTGTGCAATTGCACCTCGCCCACGCCGCGCGCCGATTCGTTGGAAACCACTTCAAAATGATAAGTATCGCCGCGTATCACTGCACCCAGTGCGATAAGTGCGTCGTACTTCTTGCTCTGCGCCATGGTTTGCAATACCAGCGGTATTTCCAGTGCGCCCGGTACGTTGGCCAGTGTGATGTCGTCTTCACTCACGCCGCTTTGCACCAATTGCGCACGGCAGGCCGCCAGCAAACCTTCGCACACCACTTCGTTGAAACGGCTCTGCACGATGCCGATGCGCAAACCTTTGCCGTTCAGATTCTGTTTGATCTCTTTCATTGTGTTTCCTTGCATTGACAATAACGTACCACTTCCAGACCGAAGCCGGTCATGCTGGGCAGTTTGCGCGGGGTGGCGATGAGGCACATCTTGCCGACGTTGAGGTCGCGCAGGATCTGTGCGCCTATGCCGTAGCTGCGCGGGTCCCACTGCGCATGGTGCGGTTCGGGCGTGGCCGCCGCACGCGCCAGCAGGTTCTCCGAGGTCTCGGTGTGGTGCATCAGCACCAGCACGCCCGCGTCGGACTGGCTGATTTTCTTCAATGCGTCATGCACGCTGGTGGTATTGGGAGAACTGACCTGCTCCAGAAAGTCCAGGGCGGACAGCGGTTCATGCACGCGCACCACCGTCTCGGTCTGCGGCTGGATATCGCCTTTCACCAGCGCCAGATGGGTGCGCTGCGTGGTCTGGTCGGTATAGGTAACCAGATCCAGTTCACCGTAGGCAGTCTGTACCTTGCGCCGTGCCACGCGTTCGACCAGTGTCTCGTTGTGCATGCGATATTCGATCAGGTCGGCGATGGTGCCGATCTTCAAGCCGTGCTCCTTGGCGAACGGAATCAGGTCGGGCAAGCGGGCCATTTCACCGTCTTCCTTGATGATTTCGCAAATTACGGAGGCCGGCATCACCCCAGCCATTTGCGCCAGGTCGCAACCGGCTTCGGTATGTCCCGCACGCACCAGCACGCCGCCCGGACGTGCCATGATGGGGAAAATATGGCCGGGTTGCACGATATCCGCTGGGCCTGCTTTTTTCTTCACCGCAGCGCGGATGGTGGTGGCTCGGTCGGATGCGGAAATGCCGGTGGTGACGCCTTCCGCAGCCTCGATGGATACGGTGAAATTGGTGCCGAGCGGGCTCTTGTTGTCACGCGCCATATGCGAAATGCCGAGCTGGCTGCAACGCTCTTCGGTCAGGGTCAGACAAACCAGTCCGCGCGCATGGCGGATCATGAAGTTGATCGCTTCCGGGGTAACGAATTCGGCCGCAAACAACAGGTCGCCTTCGTTCTCGCGGTCTTCTTCGTCCACCAGAACAACCATGCGTCCGGCGCGTATTTCGTCGATAATTTCGGTTATTGGTGCTATATCAGTCATGTGTACGGCTCTGGTGTTCAATATTAAGGGGGTAGATTCTATCATCATCACTGCAACTCAAGCCCGGACGCGTGTAGTATTCGCGGATATATACATCTCAAGGAACATCTGTCTATGCTGGAATGGCTCGCCTTTTTCACCGGAACTGTTTTTTTGACCTATGTCTCGCGCAATTCATTGCGCATACCTAAATCGCACGGTTTTTACCGTTTTTTTGCCTGGGAATTGATGCTGGTCATGATCGTGCTGAACATGGACGGCTGGTATAGCGCCCCGCTCACGCTTGACCAGACCGTGTGCGGGATATTGATGGGCATCTCGCTGTTACTGGTCATCGTCAGTTACGAATCACTGCGGCAATACGGAAAACAGGATGACAAACGCAGCGACCCGCACCTTTTGCCGTTCGAGAAAACCACTGAACTGGTCACCAGCGGAATATACCGTTTCATCCGCCACCCCATGTACAGTTCGCTGATCTTTCTGGATTGGGGATTGTTCTTCAAGCGCATGTCATGGTTGAGTGCCAGCCTCGCATCGATCGCCTGCATCTTTCTGGTGATCGCCACGCTCGCCGAGGAAAACGAGAATATTCGCTACTTCGGCACGAAATACCGGGAATACATGAAACGCTCCAAACGCTTCGTGCCTTTCGCGCTATGAATCAAACTGCTTCCGCTGTCAGCATGCGCTCGACGTAGCGCGCAATCAGGTCGATCTCCAGATTCACTTTTGAACCGACCTTCAGTTCATTCAGCGTCGTCACATCCAGCGTATGCGGTATCAGATTCACCTCGAATTCCGCGCCCGCAACCTGATTCACCGTGAGGCTGACGCCATCGATGGTGATGGAACCTTTCATCGCGATGTACTTGGCGAGCTCGTGTGGCGCACGCACCACCAGGCGCCAGCTTTCGCCGATGTCGTTAAACGCGATCACCTCGCCCACGCCGTCCACATGCCCGCTCACCATATGCCCGCCCAAACGGTCGGACAGGCGCAGGGCTTTTTCCAGATTGACGTGCCCGCCCTGTTTCTGAAGGCCGGTGGTGCAGTTCAGCGTCTCGCGCGAAACATCAACGCTGAAATCGTTGCCCTCGCGCTTCACCACGGTGAGGCACACGCCGTTTACCGCGATGCTGTCGCCGAGCTGCACATCATCCATACCGAGCGCTTCGGTATTCACGGTCAGGCGCAAACCGCCTTCCCTGTCCTGTGCCAATTTGATCAGACCAACATCGGCCACGATTCCGCTGAACATAGTCACTTCTCCTTTGATATTTTAACCACGACGCGCAAGTCGTTGCCCACTTGCCGCACATCATTCCATTGCAATGCCACGCGTTGCTGCAGTTGCGTCAGTTCCCCAAGGTCTGCGAGCCCCCGTGCCGCATCGCCCAGTAACTGCGGCGCCAGATACAGCACCAGTTCGTCCACCAAGCCTGCTTTCAGGAGCGCGCCATTCAGTTTGCGCCCTGCTTCAACCAGCACCTCGTTGATCCCGCGTTTCCCCAGGTCGCGCAGTACGGCGGGCAAATCCACCTTGCCATCCTCTCCCGCCAACACCATCACTTCCGTGCCTTTCCTGTGCAACGCTGCAAGCCTGCTCGCATCCGGGAAAGCCGTATAAATCAGCGCCCCGCCTGAAAGGATGGAAGCATCCGGCGGTATGTGCAACTGGCTGTCCAGCACCACGCGCAGCGGCTGCCGCCCGCATTCAATTTCGCGCACATTGAGCTGAGGATCGTCCGCCAGAACCGTGCCCATGCCCGTCAACACCGCGCAGGAACGTGCCCGCCAGTGTTGCACGTCGCGTCTGGCAGCGGGGCCGGTGATCCATTTGCTAGTGCCGTTCGCCAAGGCAGTACGCCCGTCCAGACTCGCGGCAATCTTGCTGCGCACCCAGGGTGTACCGCGTGTCATGCGCGCAACAAAACCGATATTCAGGTCGCGCGCTGCACTGTCCATCAGGCCGTGTTCGACTTCAATCCCGGCGGCACGCAATTTTTCCAGCCCCTGACCGGCAACCAGCGGATTGGGATCCTGCATCGCCGCAACCACGCGTGAAACGCCCGCTGCGATCAGTGCATCCGCGCAGGGCGGCGTGCGCCCGAAATGGCTGCAGGGCTCCAAAGTAACGTAGGCCGTTGCCCCGCGCGCCGCTTTTCCCGCCTCGCGCAAGGCGTGTACCTCTGCATGCGGCTCGCCGGCACGCTCATGCCAGCCTTCGCCAACGATCCTGTTTGCTTTTACCAGTACGCAGCCCACGCGGGGATTGGGCGAGGTCGTGTACAACCCGCGTTCCGCAAGGCGCAGCGCCCGAGCCATCCATTGCTGGTCTGCCCCATTCATTTATTGTCACTCTTGCGGCGCCGCGTATTTTTTACGGCATCGATGGCATCGGAAAAATCGCCGACGTCCTGGAAGCTCTTGTACACCGAGGCAAAACGGATGTAGGCAACCTTGTCGAGTTTCAACAGCTCTTTCATCACCATCTCGCCGATCTGGCGCGAACCGATCTCGCGTTCGCCTATGGCAAAAATTTTCTGGGTGACATTATCGATAGCCGCATCGACCAGCTCGGTGGGAACCGGGCGCTTGTGCAGTGCACGGGTAAAACTGGTACGCAGCTTCTCGTCGTCGAACTCACTGCGCATGCCGTTCTGCTTGACCACCTGCGGCATGCGCAATTCCACCATCTCGTACGTGGTGAAGCGCTTGTCGCACGACAGGCAGCGCCGCCGCCGCCGGATGCTGTCGCCCTCCTCGCTTTCGCGCGTGTCCACGACCTGAGTGGAAGGGTGTTTGCAGAAAGGGCATTTCATAAGGGCAGTCGTTAGTTTTTAGTCGCTAGCTGTTAGTTGGTTTTGTCCCCGCTTCGCGGCGGTTTTAACTAACGACTAGCGACTAACGTCTGGCAACTAGGCTCCATATACCGGAAATTGCGTCGTCAGCTTCTTCACTTCGCCGACAACGCGTGCGAGTACGACATCGTCGTTCGGCGCATCCAGCACATCGGCGATCAGGTGCGCCAGCTTCTCGGCTTCCAGTTCCTTGAAACCGCGTGTCGTCATCGCCGGGGAGCCGATGCGGATGCCGGACGTAACGAAAGGCTTTTCCGGATCGTTGGGAATGGCGTTCTTGTTCACGGTGATATGCGCTTTGCCCAATGCGGCTTCCGCATCCTTGCCGGTCAGCTTCTTGGCGCGCAGGTCAACCAGGAATACGTGGCTGTCGGTGCGTCCGGAAACGATGCGCAAGCCGCGCTCGGTCAGCACTTTCGCAATCACGCGCGCATTGTCGATGACCTGCTTCTGGTATTCCTTGAACTCCTTGCTCGCCGCTTCCTTGAACGCCACCGCTTTGGCCGCGATGACGTGCATCAGCGGGCCGCCCTGCAATGCGGGGAAGATGGCGGAGTTGAGCGCCTTTTCATGTTCGGCCTTGGCCAGGATCAGCCCGCCGCGCGGTCCGCGCAGGGTCTTGTGGGTGGTGGTGGTCACGAAATCGGCGATGCCGACCGGGCTGGGATAGTAGCCCGCAGCAACCAGGCCTGCGTAGTGCGCCATGTCCACGAACAGATAGGCGCCGACGCTGTCGGCAATCGCGCGGAAACGTTTCCAGTCGATCACCAGCGCGTAAGCGGATGCACCCGCCACGATCATCTTCGGCTTGTGCTCGGTGGCCAGCTTCTGCACCTGGTCGTAGTCGATCTCTTCCTTGTCGTTCAGGCCATACTGGATGGCGTTGTACAGCTTGCCGCTGATGTTCACCGAGGCGCCATGGGTCAGGTGACCACCGTGCGCCAGGCTCATGCCCAGGATCGTGTCGCCGGGCTTCAACACGGAGACGTATACACCCTGATTTGCCTGCGAGCCGGAATGCGGCTGCACGTTGGCGTATTCCGCACCGAACAGCGCCTTGGCACGGTCGATGGCCAGTTGCTCGGCCACATCGACGAATTCGCAGCCGCCGTAATAGCGCTTGCCGGGATAGCCCTCGGCATATTTGTTAGTCAGCTGGCTGCCCTGCGCCTCCATCACCGCCGGACTGGTGTAATTTTCCGAGGCGATCAGCTCGATGTGATCCTCCTGGCGGCGATTTTCGTTCTGGATGGCGGCCCAGAGCTCGGGGTCGGTCACGGCGATGGTGTTTTTGCTGGAGAACATGGCTTACATCCCTAAAAATAGTTGAAAAACAGGAAGGCGCGGATTCTACCATGCCAAGCTACAGGCCTTACAAATGCTCCCTGTCGCCTTTTCCGGCTGGCTAGGAGCGAACTTATTCTTCGATTGGCACTCGAATTGCCCGAGTGCTAGAATTACGCCCACTTTAGGAGGAAATGCCATGAATACATCCATGAGTCTACCGATACCCTCTGCCGTTGGCAGTATCGAGGGGTATGTGCAGGCCGTGAATCGCTTCCCTGTGCTGACACATGAGGAAGAGTTGTCCCTGGCGAACCGCTTCAAAACACAGAATGATTTGGCCGCTGCACGCCAGTTAGTGCTTTCTCACTTGCGCGTCGTGGTCAGCATTGCGCGCGGCTATGCCGGGTACGGGCTACCCCAGGCCGATCTGATCCAGGAAGGCAATATCGGGCTGATGAAAGCAGTGAAACGCTATGACCCGGAACGGGGGGTGCGCTTGGTATCGTTTGCCCTGCACTGGATACGCGCCGAGATTCACGAGTACGTGATACGCAACTGGCGCATGGTGAAGATCGCCACGACCAAGGCTCAACGCAAACTGTTCTTCAACCTGCGCAGCATGAAGCAAGGGCTGGAGCCGCTCAAACCGCAACAAGTGCGCGAGATCGCGCAACAACTCAACGTGAGTGAGCACGATGTTGTGGATATGGAGGCACGTTTTGCCGGACATGAATTGGCGCTTGAACCGCTGGCCGGAGAAGATGACGAGAGCTATGCACCCATCAACTATCTCGCCGACAACCCCGAGCATGAGCCCTCCCATATTCTGGAAGCAGCAGAACGTGAACACCTGCACACTGCAGGCTTGGCCCAGGCGCTGGCAAGCCTGGACGAGCGCAGCCGCCGCATCGTCGAGGCGCGTTGGCTTCGCGAGGAAAACGGGGCTACGCTGCACGATTTGGCAGCCGAGTTCAAAGTTTCTGCCGAGCGCATCCGCCAGATCGAGCAGAAAGCCCTGAGCAAGATGCAGACGCAGTTGGCATTGCCTGCGACAGTTTAGTTTTAACAACCCGCCAATGAAAAAGCCGCAGATTTCTCTGCGGCTTTTTATTTCACCACCCTCAACGTCGGTTTACCCTGTGGTGGCGGCTCATCATCCGGCGATCCACCATCGCTCGCCACGGTGGCACCCATCGGCGAGGATTCCTGCCCCTGGAATACCAGGCCCTGACCGGTTTCTTTGGCAAAAATACCGATGACCGCTGACATCGGAACGATAAGCTGATGCGCGACGCCGCCAAAACGTCCTCCACAGGTAATGTCCTCGTTGCCCAATTGAAGATTGCGCACGGCGTCCATGCCGATGTTCAGGACAATCTTGCCATCCTTGACGTAGGCCATCGGAACCTGGGTGTATTCATCCACCTGTACCGCCAGATACGGGGTATACCCGGCGTCCGTACACCAATCAAAGATGGCGCGAATCAGGTATGGCTTGGTAGAGGGCTCGCTCATGCCAAACCCGAAATCACTTGCGCATCGCTTTTTCGGCCGGCGTCATTGCTTCGATGTAAGCCGGGCGCGAAAACAGGCGTTCGGCATATTTCATCAGCGCTGCAGACTCCTTGTCGAGCTGGATGCCGTAGTGGTCCAGGCGCCACAGCAAGGGTGCGATCGCCACGTCCAGCATGGAAAATTCATCGCCCAGCATGTATTTCTGCTTGGCAAATACCGGGGCGATCTGCGCCAGATTCTCGCGCACTGACGCACGTGCTTTCTCCGCGACCTTGGCGTTGTTGCTTTCCAGACCCTGGATATGGCAGAACAACTCATTCTCAAAGCGGTGCAAAAACAAACGCGCACGGGCACGCATGACCGGATCCGGTGGCATCAACTGCGGATGCGGGAAGCGCTCGTCAATGTATTCATTGATGATATTGGCCTCGTACAGGATCAGGTCGCGTTCGACCAGAACCGGCACGGTGTTATACGGGTTCATTACCGCCAAGTCTTCCGGCTTATTGAAGACATCCACGTCTATGACCTGGAAATCCATGCCCTTCTCAAACAAAACGAAGCGGCAACGGTGGCTGTAGGGATCAGTCGTCCCGGAATAAAGTGTCATCATAAAAAAACCACCTACACAAAAAAACGCTATGACATAAAACCAAAAGGCGGAGCTTTTATAGCTCCGCCGTTTGGCACTTGGTAAAACGGGTTGCGGAAGTTACCACAAATGACTCCGGAAATTCAATCCGACGCCATCTAATTCACTGAATCAATGAATATCTTTCCAGAATTCTTTCTTCAACAGATAAGCCAGAATCAGGAGTATGAACAGGAAACCCAGCACGATATACCCGAGTTTGTAACGCACCAGCTTGGCCGGCTCGCTCATGAAATCGAGAAAGTTGACCAGATCGCCCACCGTCGCATCGAACTCTTTGGGGCTCATGGAACCCGGAGAGGTCAGTTTCAAGGTTTGCACTTCATGACCGCCTTCGTGTTTTACCACCTCCAATGCCTGATCGCCCTGCAGCGTACCCAGGATATTGGGCATGGCAACCAGCGGGAACAGCAGGTTGTTCACTCCAGACGAACGTTCGGTATCCACGTAGAAGCTGCGCAGATAGGTGTACACCCAGTCTGCGCCGCGCGCGCGCACTTCCACGCTCATATCGGGCGGTGCAGCGCCGAAAGCCGCTTTTGCGGTTTCCGAATCCATTGCGGCTTTCATGGTTGAACCCGGTTTGCCGCCTTCCGGCAGCAACTTCCTGATTTCTTCATCGCTCATGCCGATATCCGCCAGCCGGTTGTAACGCATGTAAGCCGCACTGTGGCAAGCCAGGCAGTTGGCAACAAAGAATTGCGCACCGCGTTGCAGCGAAGCCTTGTCACTCAGGCTGCCGGGGGCAGCATCCAAATGAAGCGTCTCGCTGGCAAACGCCATCGCCGGTACCATCAGCAGCACCAGCATCCATAGTTTATTGATTAGTTTCATGTCAACGAATCCCTCACAGTTATTCTATTTGAACGTCACACGATCAGGCTCGGGCTTGCACTTGTCGATCTTGGTGTACCACGGCATCAAGATGAAGAATGCAAAGTACACCACCGACAGCACTTGAGAGAGCAATGTGTAGGTAGGGGTCACCGGCATCATGCCCAGATAACCAAGACCGAGGAAGCTGATCACGAAAGCAGCCAGGAAAGCCTTATAGATCGGGCCGCGATAACGGATCGATTTGACCTTGCCGCGATCCAGCCAGGGCAGGAACACGACGGCGATTGCACCGATACCCATGGCGACCACCCCCGGGAATTGCGAACCGAACATTGGCGGCACCGCACGCAGGATGGCGTAATAGGGAGTGAAATACCAGACCGGCGCAATATGTGCCGGAGTCTTCATCGGGTCGGCCGGAATGAAGTTGTTGGCTTCGATGAAATAACCGCCCATGTCCGGCGCAAAGAATACGACCGCGCAGAAAATCATGAGGAAAGCCACCACCGCCACAATATCTTTCACGGTGTAGTAGGGATGGAAAGGAATGCCGTCAAGCGGAATGCCATTCGCGTCCTTGTTTTTCTTGATCTCGATACCGTCCGGGTTGTTGGAGCCGACCGCGTGCAAGGCAACGAGGTGCACGAAAACGATGCCCACCAGAACCAGCGGGATCGCGGCCACGTGCAACGCAAAGAAGCGGTTCAGGGTCGCATCCGAAATCACGTAGTCGCCGCGGATCAAGACCGACAGATCTTCGCCGATGAACGGCACGGAAGAAAACAGGTTAACGATCACCTGCGCACCCCAGAACGACATTTGACCCCATGGCAACAGGTAACCCATGAAAGCTTCAGCCATCAGCGCCAGATAAATGACCACGCCGATGATCCACAGCAATTCGCGCGGCTTGCGATAGGAACCGTACATCATGCCGCGGAACATATGCAGATACACCACAATGAAGAAAAAGGAAGCGCCAGTGGAGTGAATGTAGCGCAACAACCAGCCCGATTGCACATCACGCATGATGTACTCGACGGATGCGAAAGCGAACAATGCGTCCGGCTTGTAGCTCATGGTCAGGAAGATACCGCTGACGATCTGGATCACCAGAACCAGCAGCGACAGGGAACCGAAGAAATACCAGAAGTTGAAGTTCTTCGGTGCGTAATACTCGGAAAGATGGTATTTCCAGGTTTCGATCAGCGGGAAGCGATCATCGACCCAGCCAATAAAATCGTTCAATAGTTTCATTATGCAACTCCCTTTTTCTTGTCATCGCCAATCAGCAGCAGAGTGTCACTGAGATATTGATGCGGGGGGATAATCAGATTGGTCGGCGCGGGAGAGCCCTGGTAGACGCGGGCCGAAATGTCGAAACGCGAACCGTGGCAAGGACAGAACCAGCCACCGCCCCAGTTGGCACCGAGGTCAGCTGCCGCCACTTCCGGACGGTAGGTCGGGGAACATCCCAAGTGAGTACAGATACCGATCACGACGAACACTTCCGGCTTGATGGAGCGGGTTGCGTTATTGCAGTAATCGGGTTGTTGGGGAACTGCGCAGGTCGGGTCGGTCAATTCGCCATCATGTTTAGTCAGCAAATCAAGCATTTCCTGGGTGCGGCGCACGATCCATACCGGCTTGCCCTGCCACTCGACGACTATCTGCTCGCCCGGATTGATACTGCTGATATCCACCTCGACCGGCGCTCCGGCAGCCTTGGCACGCTCACTGGGCATAAAGCTCAGCACAAATGGCGTTGCCATGCCCGCTGCGGCTACACCACCTGCCGCCGAGGTGGCGGCAAGCAATAGTCGCCGCTTGCTGCGATCTACATTGTCAGTCATGACTCTCATCCCTTCATAAATAAAGAAAAAATTGCATTGCTTCGACACGAACAGTCAGATTCATGCCGATCAAAATATTATATGCATACCACTCGTTATCGCTAACATCGGGAACACAGCGGAACCGCCTCAAAAGCAAACACCCCTGATGGAATACCCCAGCCACAACTGTCATTCAACCGATAATTTTACCCAGTTACACACCCTGTCGCAAGCAGGGGGATGGAAAATAAGGGGTTTTATTGATTTGAAACTGGCCAATGAATTTATCGGTGACAGATAAGCCTTATTATTCTGGCCCCTGCACTTGAAACGGCTTTCGTCAGCATCATGAAACCTGTTCCCTCATGCAAAAAATGTGTCGAACTGACGTTAGTTGGGTGTGCGACAAACCCTGTCAAGGCTGCAAGGCGCCAAAAACTGCGCAGCAGAAATTCAAGCCCGATTCTTGTACACTCTCAACCGATAAGAGGGAGAGCGGGAATGAACGAACTATCGTTTGCGAATCTGTCAGCTTACTGGTCCGCCCCGGAAGTTGCGACCAATATAATCGTGTTTTTCAACCTGTTCGGGGCACTCATACTCGGCCTGATCGTCGGTTATGAGCGCTCCTACCATGGCCGGGCAGCAGGTATGCGCACCTACGGCCTGGTCTGCATGGCCGCCGCCGCACTCACCGCCATCGCCGGGTACCCGTCTTTCTGGTATGGCGGACAAGTAAACACCTATCTTGCGGGCGATCCCACCCGGGTCATTCAGGGCATCGTCACCGGCATTGGCTTCCTCGGCGCCGGCGTCATCATGCGCGACGGGCTTAACATCAGCGGGCTGACCACCGCAGCATCAATCTGGACCTGCGCGGCCATCGGCATTATGGTAGGCGTCGGGTTTTACGCGTCGGCGATATTGCTCACCATGCTCTCGGCGATGAGCATGATGTGGATATCCAGGCTGGAAAACTGGCTGCCTTCGCGCCCCGCCATCGCCATTTCGCTCGAGTTTGAAAAGAATTTCGTGCCTCAGGAAAACACCCTGCGCGATGTCGTCCACTCCCACGGTTACGAGGTCGCCACGGGCTCCTTCTCCATCCGTTCCAATAACGAAAAACTGGAATGGCACTTTGTCGCCATCGCTTTCAATAAAAACAGTGGCGTAGCAATGAACGAACTGGCAAGCGGATTGAGCACGCTGCAAGGCGTGGAAGATTTCTCTCTATCTCACGCACGCAACTGATCATCCTGGCTGATTGGCTGTTTGCGCATACAAGCCCCGCTAAACCGGATTATCCTGGTCGAAGAATCGGTGTTCCAGTCCGAAGCGTGCAGCAAGATGTTCCCCCAGCGCCTGCACACCGTAGCGTTCAGTGGCATGGTGCCCGGCAGCAATGAAGGCGACGCCGGTCTCCTGTGCCACATGCACGTTCTGCTCGGAAATTTCCCCCGTCAAGAAAGCATCCACCCCCAGCGCCACGGCCTGTTCGAAGTAACTTTGTCCGCCTCCGCTGCACCATGCGATGCGAACAATGTTGGGATTGGCATGGCCGATGACCTGCGGCACCCGTTGCAGGGTATGTTCGATCAGATGAGTAAGTTGTTGCAGGGTCTGCGGCTGCGCCAGCGCGCCGTGCATGGCAATATCCTGTTCGCCGAAGCGTCCCTGCTCAACAAATCCCAGCATTTCGCCAAGTTGGGCGTTGTTGCCGAGTTCGGGGTGAGCATCCAGCGGCAGATGATAGGCCAGCAAACTGACGTCATGTTTGAGCAGGTGGGCAACACGCCGTTTTTTGATACCGGTAATGGCGGCGTCTTCGCTGCGCCAGAAATAGCCGTGGTGCACAAGGATGGCGTCCGCCCCCCAGGCCGTGGCCGCCTCCAGCACGGCCTGCGAGGCTGTGACGCCGGTGGCGATACGCCGTACTTCAGCCCGGCCTTCAACCTGCACCCCGTTGGGGCAGTAATCACGAAAACGACTGACGCCAAGCTCGCTTTCGATATAATCACGCAACTCTGTCAATCGCATCGGGTTCGCCCCATCAATTTAGCGGCTTAAATCATATCATGCGCAAATTCTGGCTCCTTTTCGCCCAAGCCACAACTGTCGGCCTCGCGCTGCTGTTTGTTGTCCACACGCTGCGGCCTTCGCTTTTGCCCAACGCAGCGCGTAGCGGCGTAGTCACACTCTATGAAAGTGCCATGAACGGCGGCGATCTGCCCTCGGTCGGTTTCAGCAAGGCGGCACAAAAAGTCATGCCTGCAGTGGTCAACATCTTCACCAGCAGCGAAGTCAAGACACCCGCCTCTCCCTTCATGGACGACCCGCGTTTCCGCTTCTTCTTTGGCGACGAGTTTGACAACAATGTCCCGCAGCAAAGCTCCAGCCTGGGTTCCGGCGTCATCGTCAGCCATGACGGTTATATCCTCACCAACCATCACGTGGTCGAATCCGCCGACGAGATCGAAGTGGCACTCGCCGACGGACGCACGGCCAAGGGACACATTATCGGCTCCGACCCCGACACCGACCTGGCCGTGATCAAGGTGGACTTGGGCAACAACTTGCCCGCCATCACATTCGGGCAATCCGATCAGGCGCACGTTGGCGACATCGTGCTGGCCGTCGGCAACCCGTTCGGCGTCGGCCAGACGGTCACCATGGGCATCATCAGCGCATTGAAGCGCAATCATCTGGGATTAAGCACATTCGAGAATTTCATCCAGACCGATGCCGCCATCAACCCCGGCAACTCGGGCGGGGCACTGGTGGATGTGGAAGGCAACCTGCTCGGCATCAATAGCGCAATCTATTCACCCAACGGCGGTTCGCTCGGGATCGGCTTTACCATCCCGACCAGCACGGCAAAAAAAGTCATGGAGCAAATCATCCAGAACGGCTCTGTGACGCGTGGCTGGGTGGGGATTGCCGTGCAGGAACTTACGCCGGAACTGGCCGAATCATTCAAACTGAAAGACACTCAGGGTGTGTTGATTGCAGAAGTAGTGCGCGGCAGTCCGGCGGACAAAGCGGGCATCAAAGCCGGAGACATCCTCGTCAGCATCGACGGCAAACCGCTGGCCGATTCCACCGCCATGCTGGAAACCATCTCGTCGCTGCCGCCGGGCAAGGAGGCTGCGCTCATGCTGCTGCGCAATCAATCCGAGATCGAGTTAAAAGTAAAAGTCGGCAAACGTCCGAAACCCAAGGCTCAGGAATAAAACTCTCGGGCCTTGGCAGTTACGCTTTTGGTGCAGCCCAGACCGAAACCATAATTCCCGCTTCGTAGAGCAGCCAGAGCGGGATTGCCAGCATGAACTGGGACACCACGTCCGGCGGGGTGAAAATGGCGCCCACAACGAACGCCCCCACGAACACGTAAGGCCGTATCTCGCGCAACTTCTCCACCGACACCACCCCCATCCGCACCAGCACCACCACGACCACCGGCACCTGGAAAGTGATGCCGAACGCCATGAACATGCCCAGCACAAAGCTGAGGTATTTGTCGATGTCGGTCATCACCGCCACGCCGAGCGGCGCTGAAGAGATGATGAAACCGAATACCACGGGAAATACCACGAAATAGGCGAAAGTCATCCCGCAGAAGAACAGCAGCGTGCTGGCCAAAATGAGCGGCAACACCAACTTTTTCTCGTGCGCATACAATCCCGGAGCGACGAAACGCCACCCCTGATACAGAATATACGGCAGGGATATCAGGAAGGCCGTCATCATCGTCACTTTGAGCGGCACAAAGAAGGGTGTGGTGACATCGGTGGCGATCATTTGCCCGCCATGCGGCAATTTTGCCAGCAGTGGATGAGCCAGCAAGCCATACAAGTCCGACGCCCAGGGAAACAGGCAGATGAACGCCACCAACACGACGATGGCCGAGTTCAACAGGCGCGAGCGCAACTCGATCAGGTGGGCGATTAGTGATTCACTCATGCTTGTTTGAATGGGGCGTTGTGGGATGCAGCTCGAGCGCCCCGCTTGTCGGCAGGGCCGTTCGCGGCCGGAACAGGCTTAGCTGTTCGTGTGGGTTTTGTCTTTCACTTCACCTTCGATGATTTTGGGATCTTGCGGCTTGGGTGTTTCCTCCCCTTCTTTCATACCCTCTTTAAAACCCTTTACCGCGCCACCCAGATCACTACCGATGTTGCGCAATTTCTTGGTACCGAAGACCAGCACGACCACCAACAACACAATCAACCAATGCCAGATGCTAAGTGACCCCATGATGTACTCCTCGTTTAATCTCGTTTGACCATAGGCGGAATATTGCCTCCGCCGATGACATGAATATGCAAATGAAATACTTCCTGCCCGCCACCCTTGCCGCTATTGATGACGGTACGGAAACCGTTTTCCAAACCTTGTTCGCGCGCCAGCCTGGGCGCCAATAACAGCATCTTGCCCAGCAAGGCAGCATGCGCTTCTCCCGCATCCAGCAATGAGACGATGTGCAGCTTTGGAACCAGCATGAAATGCACCGGCGCGACCGGATTGATGTCGTGAAAAGCAAACACTTCATCGTCCTCGTACACTTTCTTGCACGGGATCTCGCCGCGCACAATCTTGCAGAATAGACAGTTGTCGCTCATTTTCGTTTCGCCTTTTCTTCGATGCCGGAGACGCCTTCTCGCCGCGCCAATTCTTGCAGCACGTCCTCCGCACGCAGTCCTTTGTGCGCCAATAACACCAGACTGTGGAACCAAAGATCGGCAACTTCGTATACCAAATGTTGCTTGTCCGTATCCTTGGCTGCCAGCAATACTTCCCCGGCCTCTTCAATGACTTTCTTCAAAATGGCATCGTCGCCCTTGCTGAACAGCTTGGCGACGTATGAAGATTCGGGTGCAGCCAGCTTGCGCGCCTCCAAAGTCTCGGTCAATCGTTGCAGAATGTCGTTGTTCATTTCTTGTATATCTCGTCTGGTGACTTGAGCACGGGATCAATCTCCACCCAGCGGCCCTGTTCCAGTTTGCTGTAAAAGCAACTTTCGCGCCCGGTGTGGCAGGCAATGCCGCCCTGCTGTTCCACTTGCAGCAGAATCACGTCACTGTCGCAATCCATGCGTATCTCTTGCACTTTCTGGATATGCCCGGATTCCTCGCCCTTGTGCCACAGTTTCTTGCGCGAGCGCGACCAGTATATCGCCTCGCCTGTTTCTACCGTGCGTTTGAGCGCTTCGCGGTTCATCCAGGCCACCATCAGTACGCGACCGCTCGCAGCATCCTGCGCGATGGCTGGAACCAGGCCATCTTCCGACCAGTTTACTTTGTTCAGCCAACTCTCGGTCATAACCGCACCTCCGACACGTTACCGGCGTAGCCGGCCGTTTGCACCCGCGAGAAGTACGCCGGTGGGTACCCGGCAGCCTCGCTGCCACCCTCCCGCTGCGGGAGGAGGTGCAATGCGGTTATTCCCGCACCCACCGCTGTCGCGCACCGTGTCATAACCGCACCTCTATCCCTTGTTGCGCCATGTACTGCTTGGCCTGTTGCACGGTGTATTCGCCAAAGTGGAATATGCTGGCCGCCAGCACCGCGTCCGCCCCACCGATTTTCACCCCGTCGGCCAGATGTTGCAGGTTGCCCACGCCGCCGCTGGCAATCACCGGAATCTCCAGCGCATCGGTTACCGCACGCGTCAGCGCCAGATCGAAGCCGCGTTTCTGGCCATCCTGATCCATGCTGGTCAGCAGTATCTCGCCCGCGCCCAGGTTCTGCATCTTCTTCGCCCATTCCACCGCATCCAGCCCGGTGGCTTTGCGTCCGCCGTGGGTAAAAACCTCCCACTTGCCCGGTGCAATTTGCTTGGCGTCGATGGCGACCACGATGCACTGCGAACCGTAGCGCCCCGCCGCATCGGCCACCAATTGCGGATTGACCACCGCCGAGGTGTTGATACTGACCTTGTCCGCGCCCGCATTGAGCAGGTTGCGCACATCCTGCACTTCACGCACCCCGCCGCCCACCGTCAGCGGAATGAACACTTGCTCCGCCACTTTTTCGATGATATGGAAAATGATGCTGCGATCATCGGAACTGGCGGTAATGTCGAGAAAAGTGAGTTCGTCCGCGCCTTGCTCGTCATAGCGGCGCGCAATCTCCACCGGATCGCCCGCATCGCGCAGTTCGACAAAGCTGACGCCCTTGACCACGCGGCCGGCAGTTACATCCAGACAGGGAATAATGCGTTTGGCGAGCATCAGATTTTCGGAGACAACTCGTCCGCCAAGGCTTGTGCCGCCTTGAAATCGAGCGTGCCTTCGTAGATGGCGCGGCCAGTGATGGCACCGGTGATGCCTTCCGACCGAACCGCGCACAAGGCGCGCACGTCATCCAGATTGGTGATGCCACCGCTGGCGATGACCGGCACATGCAATGGCCGCGCCAGTTCCACCGTCGCTTCGATATTCACGCCGCTCATCATGCCGTCGCGGCCGATGTCGGTATAGATGATGGCTTCCACGCCGTAGCCTTCAAAGCGTTGCGCCAGGTCGGCCACATCGTGCCCGGTCAGTTTGGACCAGCCGTCCACGGCGACTTTGCCGCCCTTGGCATCCAGACCGACCATGATGTGTCCCGGGAAGGCATCGCAGGCTTCATGCAGGAATCCGGGCACTTTCACCGCAGCGGTGCCGATGATGACGTAGGTCACGCCGATATCGAGATAGCGCTCTATGGTTTCCAGATCGCGGATACCCCCACCCAACTGGACTGGGATCTCGCTGCCCACCGCTTCGACAATGCCGCGCACCGCTGCTTCGTTCTTGGGTTTGCCGGCAAAAGCGCCGTTCAAATCCACCAGGTGCAAACGGCGTGCGCCTTGTGCCAGCCAGTGTTTGGCCATCGCGGAAGGATCGTCGGAGAACACGGTAGCGCCCTCCATTACACCTTGCCGCAGACGCACGCACTGGCCGTCTTTCAAATCGATCGCGGGAATAATCAGTGTCTTAGTATCCATGATATGAACGATTAAACAGGATTCCAGTTAATAAAATTCCGCAGCAACTGCAAACCAGCCGCCGCGCTTTTCTCGGGGTGAAACTGAACAGCAAACAAATTATCGCGCGCCACACCGCAGACAAAAGGCTGCGGATAATCAGTGGTCGCTTGTACCAGACTCGCATCCTTGGGCTGCACGTAGTAGCTGTGCACGAAATAGAAGCGCGCATCTTGTGCGATGTCGTTCCATAAAACATGCTCGCCATGATGTACCTGATTCCAGCCCATGTGCGGCACCTTGAGTTTATTCCCCTGCACATCGTGCAGACCGGAAGCGAAGCGTTTGACCGGCCCCGCAAACAGCCCCAGACAAGGGGTATCACCTTCCTCGCTGTGTTCAAACAACACTTGCAAACCCATGCAAATGCCAAGAAACGGTTTTCCTTCGCTGACGACGGCGGCGATTACATTATCCAGACCACGGGAACGAATCTCGCGCATACAGTCTGGCGCCGCACCCTGTCCCGGAAAAACCACCCGCCCGGCTTCGGCAATCACCTTGGCATCGCCAGTCACCGCGATCTCCGCTTCAGGCGCCACTTTGTGCATGGCCTGTTGCACCGAGCGCAAATTGCCCATGCCGTAATCTACAACTGCGATATCAACCATAATTGAAGTTACAGCGTTCCTTTGGTTGAAGGCATGACACCCGCCATACGCGGATCGATCTCCAAAGCCACCCGCAGCGCACGGCCGAACGCCTTGAAAATGGTTTCGGCCTGGTGGTGGGCGTTGTCGCCCGCCAGATTGTCGATATGCAGCGTGACCAGGGCGTGATTGACGAAACCCTGGAAAAATTCGCGGATCAGGTCAACTTCGAATTCACCCACATTGGAGCGCACGAACTCGGCATTGAACACCAGACCCGGACGTCCGGAAATATCCAGCACCACGCGTGACAAGGCTTCGTCCAGCGGCACGTAGGCATGACCGTAGCGGCGCAGGCCTTTCTTGTCGCCAATCGCCTGGTTGAACGCCTGTCCCAGTGTGATACCGATGTCTTCCACGGTGTGGTGCGCGTCGATGTGCAGATCGCCCTTGGCGTCGATATCCAGATCGAGCAGGCCGTGGCGCGCGATCTGGTCCAGCATGTGCTCGAGAAACGGCAGACCGGTATCCAGCCTGACCTTGCCCGTCCCGTCGAGATTCAGCTCGACGCTGATTTTGGTTTCGAGCGTGTTGCGGCTGATTTTTGCGCTACGCATGATTCGCCTTATGCGAGTTGGTTAATGGTGTCTTGCAATGCGACAACAAAACTTCTGTTCTCGTCCGGCGTTCCCACCGTGACGCGCAGGCAATCGGTCAATGCCGGATGCCCGCTGTTCAAGTTCTTGATCAGTACCCCGCGCTGCTTCAGGCCTTCAAATACCTGCGTGGCCTTTGCCACGCGAAACAGGATGAAATTGGCTTCGCTGGAATACGTCCTTACACCGACAACCGTATTCAATGCCGCCAGCAACCTGGCACGTTGCTGCTTGATGCGCTCGGCCTGTTCCAGCAGCACATCGTGATGCTGCAGCAACTTCACCGCCACCAGTTGCGACAGAACGCCCACATTATACGGCAAGCGCAACTTTTCCAGCTGGTTCAACCAGGCCTTTGCACCCGCCAAAAAGCCGAGACGCAATCCCGCCATCCCCAGCTTGGAGAAAGTGCGCATCACCAGCAGGTTGTCATAGTGCGCCAGATGCGGAATAAAACTGTCGCGCGCAAAAGCATAATAAGCCTCGTCCACCACCACCAGGCCGGGGGCTGCCTCGATGATCTGCTTGATAGTCGCGGCATCGAAAAGGTTCCCCGTCGGATTGTTGGGATAAGCCAGGAACACCAGTGCGGGTTGTTCTTGCCGGATCGCGTCCAGCATCGCCTTCCGGTTCAACGAAAAATCGTCGTCCAGCGGCACACCGACGTACCTCATGCCGACAAAGGTGGAGATCATTTTGTACATGACAAACGAAGGCTCCACGCTCAGCAACACCGCGCCGGGCCTGGCGACTGCCAGCGCCAGCAACTGGATGATCTCGTCGGAACCATTGCCCAGCAGGATATCCATACCGTGCGGCAGGTTGCTCACCCTGCGAATTTCGGCCTTGAGCAGCTGCGCCCCCGCATCGGGATAACGGTTGATCTCGGCATCCGCCACCAGCCGCGCAATCTCGTCGCGCAAGTCCTGCGGCAGCACATAGGGATTTTCCATCGCGTCCAGCTTGATCATGCCGCTGGCGGGAGCAACATGATAGGCATGCAACGCCATCACTTCGAGGCGAAGCGGGTTTGCGGGAACCACAACGGGGCGGACAGAAGACATAATGGGCGGGCTCGGTAACAGCCGGTATTCTACCGAAATATCCGGCCTAGTGTGCAGCGCGGGCGCCGCTTATAATCGGGTCACCTGTACGGAAAAATAGAATGACTGCCAAAAAACTCCGCGTATTGCTGGTCGAGTCTTCGAACGCCGATGCACAGCACACATTGAACAAACTGTCGCAAGCCGGTTATCTGCTTGAACATCGCCGCGTGGACAGCGCCAAGGGCATGAAAGCGGCGCTGGGCAAGGGGCAATTCGATGTCGTATTGTGCAGTTACGATCCGCCGGGCTTTGGCGGATTGGCCGCGCTCGAACTGTTGCAAAAAAGCGGTGTGGATCTGCCGCTCCTGTTTCTTTCCCACGACTTGCGCGAGGAGACCATCCTCTACACCATGCGGCACGGTGCGGACGATTACATCTTCAAGGGCAGCCTGAACCGCCTCGCCCCGGCCATCGAACACAATCTGCGCGAAGCGCGCATCCGCCAGGAACATCGGGCTGCGCAGCTGGCGCTGCAGGAGAACCAGACCCGTTTGCATGCCTTTATTGCCGACCTGCCGGGCATGGCCTACCAGATGCTTCTGAAAAACGACGGCAGCATCACCTACCCCTATGTGAGTGAAGGATGTCAATCCCTGCTCGGCATCACCCCGCAAGATCTGACCCACGTCGTCATGCTGTTCGAGGCTCTGCTGCATCCCGAAGATTTCGCCTCCTACCAGCAAAGCCTGCAGGCCTCCGCCAAGGATTTGTCATTCTGGAACTGGGAGGGCCGCATCCTGACCATGCCCGACAACGAGGTGAAATGGATCAACGTGCGCGGCACGCCGCGCAAGACTCCGCTCGGAATACAGTGGGAAGGCATCATTTTCAACATCACGCAAAGCAAGGAAGCGGAACTGGAGATCTTGCGTTCCAGGACACAGTTGCGCGAGCTCTCCTCGCACTTGCAGGACGTGCGCGAACAGGAACGCATCGCCATCGCCCGCGAGATACACGACGATATGGGCAGTACGCTCACCGCCATCAAGCTGGATATCGCGTGGCTGGGAGGGCGCCTGGGCAACAACCCGTTGCTCGCCGAAAAAGCCAGGAGTATTGAAGCGCTGGTGGACAAATGCACTGCGGCAGCCGGCAACATATCGCGCAGCCTGCGCCCGAGTGTGCTGGATACCTTCGGCATCGTGGCCGCAATTGAAATGGAAGCGGATGAGTTCGAGCAGCGCACCCGCATCTCCTGTATTCTCGAGTCCAGGGATGAAGGCCCTGCCGTTCCTCCGGATATTTCCATCGCCCTGTTCCGCATCCTGCAGGAAGCGCTCGCCAATATCATCAAACATGCTTCCGCCAGCGAAGTCACCGTATATATCCATAACCGCAAGGAGGGTGTTGTGCTCACGGTGCAAGACAACGGACGCGGTCTCTCGGAAGCGGATCGTGCAAAACCGCGTTCATTCGGCTTACGCGGCATCCGCGAAAGAGTAGAATATTTCGGCGGGGATGTGCGTATCGACAGCCTCCCCGGGCAAGGAACCAAAGTCAGCGTATTCATTCCGCACGCAAACGGCAGCATGGCGACGGACGATTGGCTGGCGCAACAAAAACTCTTCTGAAGAGCGACACCAAATGATAAAAGTGCTGATAGCCGACGATCACGCGCTCATCCGCAAAGGCCTCAAGCAATTGCTGGATGACACGGACGACATGCGCGTCACGGGCGAAGCCGAGAACGGCATGCAAACCATACGCATGGTGGATGAAGCGCGCTACGACGTGGTGCTGCTCGACATCAGCATGCCGGACAAGCACGGCGTTGACGTGCTCAAACAGATCAAGATCAACCAACCGCAACTGCCGGTATTGATGCTCAGCATGCACCCGGAAGAGCAGTATGCCCTGCGTTCCATGAAAGCCGGCGCTGCGGGCTATCTCAACAAGCAGAGCGCTCCCGCGCAACTGGTGACCGCCATCCGCCAGGTCGCCAGCGGCAAAAAATACATCAGCACCGAACTGGCGGTGCAATTGGCCGATGGACTTTCACAAGGCTACCAGGAGTTGCTGCACCAGACCCTGTCCAACCGCGAGTACCAGACACTGTGCCTGATGGCTTCGGGCAAAAAACTGAGCGAGATGGCGGATATCATGACGCTCAGCCCCAAGACAGTGAGCGTATATCGTTCGCGTCTGCTGGAAAAAATGAAACTGAAGAACAATGCGGAAGCGATTCATTACGCCATCAGCAACCATTTGATTGAATAGCTGACGCAAATTAACGCATGAAACAACCGCTATTCATTGATTCATGCCAGACTTGCTGCCGGATAATGCAAGGCATGAAATATCAGCGACAATCCGCACATGAGTAAGTCAAAAAACCCTTCGGACATCGCCCGCGAGACGCTCACCAGCCTCGCATCGAAGCGACTTGCGCCCACCCCGGAGAATTACGCGCAAATGTACCGCGAGATTGGCGGCGAACCGGTACAAGCGGCACCTGCCGACAGCGGCGCAACCACCAGCAAAGGCCAGCTCGTTCCCGCCTGGTCGGAACTGATCCGCGACTTGCTGCACCAGTTGGATACCCCGCACAAAGGCATCACCATTACGCGCAAGAAAGACGGCGTGGAAACCGTATTGAATCGCTTTTCCAGAGATCCGGAAGTCCTGTTCGGCAAACTGCAGGGCCTGTTGCGCTCCTGGTCTGCGGCACCTACCGCCCCCGGACCCGACGATCTGGTTCCTTCCGTTTCACCGGGTGCAGCCCCCTCCGCCAGTGCCACGCAATCATCCGCAATCCCTGCTGCATCGCCTGCACAGGCCGAACATCAGGAGCTGATCAACCAACTGCGCGAGCTATTGGCACAAACGCTGGAAAACACGCTCGCCACCCAGCCCGAACTGGCCAGCGAAATTCAGGCGCTGGCAGCGCAAGTCCGTGCCAGCGACAACAAGGACAGCCTGAACAACCTCGCCAAACAGCTGCGCCAGTTCTGGCTCAAGCTGGAGCTGCGCGGCGGCGACAAGGCAAAGATCCAGGAAGGTCTGGTGCGCCTGTTGCGCCTGCTGGTGGAAAACGTCAGCGAAATGGTGGAGGACGACAAATGGCTGCACGGACAAATAGCCGCCTTGCAGGAAATCATCACAAAACCGCTGGACAAGCGCGCCATCGCCGATGCCGAACGCAATCTGCGCGATACCGTCATCAAGCAGGGCATGCTCAAACAAAGCCTGACCGACGCCAAGGCGACCCTGAAAAGCATGATGACCACTTTCATTGACCGCCTGGGCGACCTGACTGAAAGCACCGGGGAATATCACAACAAAATCGAGGGCTACACCCAGAAAATCGGCAAGGCCGACAACCTGACCGAGCTCAGCCACATCCTCAAGGATGTCATGCACGACACCCGCATCATCCAGGCCAGCGCCTTGCGCTCCCATGAGGAGTTGCTTGTCTCCAAGAAACAGGCGGACGAAGCCGAAGCGCGCATCCGCGAACTGGAACAGGAACTGGAACAGGTCAGCGAACTGGTGCGCGAAGACCAGCTTACCGGCGCGCTCAACCGGCGCGGGCTGGACGAAACCGTAGAACGCGAACTGAAACGGGCCGATCGCAGCAAGGTCGCCTTCAGCGTCGCCCTGCTCGACATCGACAACTTCAAACACCTGAATGATTCCCTTGGCCACCAGGCGGGCGACCGCGCGCTGCAGCACCTGACAAGAGTCATTAAAGAAACGCTGCGTCCTGCCGATTCAGTAGGACGTTACGGCGGCGAGGAATTCCTCATTGTTTTGCCGGATACCGATCTGAAGTCGGCGATCGAGGCCATGCAGCGCCTGCAACGCGACCTGACCAAGAAATTTTTCCTGCATAACAACGAGCGAATCCTGGTCACTTTCAGCGCCGGCGTCGCCTTGCGCGGCGAGGGTGAAGATGCCGAGGATCTTGTCGGTCGCGCCGACAAGGCCATGTACAAAGCCAAACTGGCCGGCAAAAACCGCGTGGAGGCTGCGCCATGACCGCCCGCAGGGCGAGTGTCTGGCGGCGTACCCCCTGCGGGTGCTGCATCATGACCGCCCGTTCAGGGCGAGCGTCTGGCGGCGTACCCCTTGCGGGTGCTGCAACATGAGGTATTTCAGTCTTCCCGAATTTCATCCTGCGCTAAAGTTTTCCCGTAATGCTCCGATAACTGGTTCAACGGCGGTTGCACAGTTTCACGAAACAGCCAACCAAAGTAAGCGGTGAAATAGCCGCGTATTGCGAACCAAGCTAAATTAGGAGAATTATCATGGCACAAGTCATCAACACAAACGTTTCAGCCCTGTTCGCTGGAGCAGCCCTGAACAAATCGAACCTGGCCTTGCAAACTGCCATGCAGCGCCTGTCTTCCGGCCTGCGCATCAACAGCGCCAAGGACGACCCCACTGGCTTGGTTACTGCCACGACTTATGACAGCCAAGTGCGCGGCACCAACGTCGCCATCCGCGGCGCCAATGACGCGATCTCGACGGCGCAGACCAACGACGGTTATGCGGGACAGATCATTGAAAACCTGCAACGGCTGTATGAAATTGCAGTTCAATTGGGCGGCACCGCCTCCGGCGTTGAAGCGACCGCGCTCGTTACGGAAAACGCGCGTATTGCCGGCAAGACAACCGCCGCTGCCGCCACAGTGGTGGACGGGATAGGTAGTACAGTCACCGGTCTCAGTGCTGTCATTGCAGCCCCTACCGCGCTTACGGTCACCGGCATCACCGCAGATATCGCCACAGTGAACACATCACGCGCCAACTACGGTGCCGACATGGCGACTTTCGGATCCGCGATCTCCACCATGCAGACTGCATCGGTGAACCTGTCTGCTGCGTATAGCCGCATTATGGATACCGATTACGCGACAGAAACCACGAACATGACCCGCAACCAGATTCTGCAACAAGCCGGTACCGCGATGTTGGCCCAGGCCAACCAGGTTCCGAACACGGTTCTGACGCTGCTGAGATAAGCAAGTAACACCCCCCGGCCGCTAAACCGGCTGGGGGATTTCGAATGAAGGAGAGGCAAAATGCTCATCCAGAACACAAGCAACTTGGCGACAGTAGCAATGCCAGTCAAGCTCCCCGGCAACGGCGGGCCTGTTGCTGTTGCTGCGCATTCCGGCGCGTCAGCTGAAGCAGTAAAGCCTGAAGCAGTAAAGTCTGCAGTTGCCCAGCAGCCTACTAACGCCCAGTTGGCAAATGAAGTAAACAAAATCAACGTGGCCCTCCAACAAACCAACAAAAGTCTGGAATTAAGCTTCAGCGTGGACAAAACCACCAACAAACAAGTCATCAAACTGATGGATAAAACTACCGGAGACACCATCGTGCAAATTCCATCGGAAGCCGTGTTGGCGATCGCACAAGGAATAGACGAATTCCAGCAGGGTTTGTTGTTGAAACAGAAGGCATAGTTCGGGAGACGTATCATGGCAACCAGCGGCATATCCTCATCGACGACGGGCGCAACCCTGGACGTGCCATCGCTCGTCTCGCAGTTGATGACGGCGGAGCGCCAACCCATCAACAAGCTCAACACCAAGTCCAGCAACTATTCGGCACAGATTACCGCGCTGGGGCTGATCACGAGCAAAGTGGACGCGCTGCAAACTGCCGCACAGAGTCTGGGCAGCACGAGCTCGAGCAGCCTGCTCGCATTCACTGCCACCTCGTCCAACACGTCCGCCCTTTCCGCCACTGCCAGCACCTCAGCAGTCGCGGGAAATTATTCTGTAAATGTAACCGCGCTTGCCCAGTCGCAAAGACTGGTTGCGGTCGGGCAGGTCAGTGACACCGCCACAATCGATGCGGGCACCTCGACCACGGTCACCTTCGATTTCGGTACCACGGTGGGTTCTGTCTTTACTTCCAATGGCAGCGGCACCCAGAGCATCACAATAGACAGCTCGAACAATACGCTGCAAGGCATACGCGACGCGATCAATGCTGCCGGCATGGGCGTGTCCGCGACCATCGTGAACGACGGCAGCGGTACCCCTTATCGTCTCGCCCTGTCCTCGGACAATACCGGCGCCAGCAACAGCCTCAGAATTACCACCGACGGTGCGGGCAACGGCGTGGACAACCTGTTGGCCTACGATCCCGGCGGCACGCAAAACCTGACCCAGACCCTGGCCGCCCAGAATGCCGCCTTCAATGTAAACGGGATTGCAATCACAAAATCCTCCAACACGGTCACCGATGCCATCCAGGGGGTCACACTGACACTGAGCGCTGTCACGACCACGCCCGCCACGCTGACGGTGGCAAGAGACACGGCTGCCGTCAGTGCTGCGGCAGCCAGCTTTGTCACGGCATACAACGACCTGTACAGCTCGATGAAGAATTCCTATGCCTATGATTCCGGATCGTCGTTGGCAGGAGATGCCACGTTACGCAACCTGCAATCGCAAATGCGCGACATTGCCGCCTCGGCAGTCGGCAGCGGCAACCTGACTCACCTGTTTGAAGTCGGCATCAGCTTCAAGGCGGACGGCACCATGCAACTGAACAGCGCCACGCTGAACAGCGCCATGGCATCCAGTTTCAGCGACGTTGCCACCTTGTTCAATTCTGCCACCGGCTTCGCCACGAGGTTTGAAGCATGGGCGACGACAACCCTTTCTGTGGAAGGCACGCTCGCCAATCACACCTCGGCAATCAACCAGCGCATCAGCACGATCAGCGATCAGATCAGCGCGCTGGAATTGAGAATGACGGTACTGCAAAGACAATATACCGCGCAATTCACCGCGCTTGATGTCGCGTTGACCAGCATGAATTCGACCAGCGCATACCTGACTCAACAGTTTGCCGCAATGCAAAACAACAACTAAATTTCGTTAGGAGCAGATCATGAACGCTGCAGCAGGAATAAAAGCATATTCGAATGTCGGACTTGAATCGGGTTTGACCGCTGCCGACCCGCTCAAGCTGATTTTGATGCTGTACCAGGGGGCGTTGCTTGCCATCGCCACGGCAAAGAACCAGATGCTGCAGGGTGAAACCGCCGCCAAGGGCGCGTCCATCAGCAAGGCCATCATGATCATCGGCGAAGGCCTGAGAGCTTCGCTGAATCTTGAAGCCGGCGGCGAGATCGGGCACAACCTTGCATCGTTGTATGACTACATGAACAACCGCCTGTTTCAAGCCAACCTGAACAACGATCCCGCCATGCTGGACGAAGTCAGCAGGCTGCTGACCGAACTTCAGGGCGCATGGGAAAGCATCCGCCAGCCGAATGCCGCACCAGCGCCTGTTGCGCAACAGCCCCGCCCGGTCAACAAGCCGACCGCACTGGTCTACGGAAAGGGCTGATAATGTCGCTACTTCTCGAAGACTACCAACGCCTCTCCGGCATCACCGGACAAATGCGTGAAGCCGCCGTCGGGGGCGAATGGGATCGCTTGATCGCGCTGGAACAGGAATGCCACCGCAAGGTCGAGGAGATCAAGCCGCGCGACGTCATTCCCGCCAATCCGGACGAACGCGCACAGAAACTCGCACTGCTCAAGAAGATACTTGCCGACGATGCCGACATCCGCAGCCGCACGGAGAACTGGATGGAACAGCTGCAACGCATCATGCAAAGCCCGCGCAGCGAGCAACGCCTGAAACAGACTTACCTGGCCAATTACTGATCGTCTCCGTAATGCATGCTACCCGCCAACCTCATCTCCACGCTCCAGGCGCTCGCACTCAACGATAAGCCGCTGATCACTGCAACGCCGGACAAGAACGCCGCGAATGCAGCCAAACAATTCGAGCCGGGACAAAGGGTGCAGGGCACGGTGCAAACGCAAGTTACTCCCGGCATCTTTAACGTACGCGTGGCCAACCAGGTGATGCAAATGCAGCTGCCTGCCTTCATCCGCTCCGGCGACATCATCTCGCTGCAAGTTGTTTCCCTGCAACCGCGCCTGACGTTCTCCCTGGCCGCTTCTTCCAACCCGGTCTCCACCCCCGAATCGCTCAGCGCCACTGCGCGCCTGCTCTCCTCGCTGTCCCAACAACCGCTGGAAAGAAGCTATGTGCGTCCCATCCAAAGTTCGCCGCTGTGGACCGGTGCCCAGGCGCTGCCGGACACCACGCAACTCGCCGGCAAACTGCACGATGCGTTGAGCCACAGCGGCCTGTTCTACGAATCGCACCAGGCGCAGTGGATCGCGGGCACGCGCCCCACCACACAGTTGCTGCTGGAACCGCAAAACCAGCTCACGGGAAAACTGTTGCCGCAGAACCCGGCAGCCCAGGCGCCGCCTTCGCAAAATGCAAGTGCCAGGAATCCCGAAACCCCGGTCAACCCGGCTCCGCTCGTCCAGGGCGGCAGCGAACAGCGCGCGGCAGCGCCCACCATCCCGCAACATCTGCAGGCGCTGGTACAGCAGCAGTTGGGCGCGCTGGAAACGCACCAGGTGCTGTGGCAGGGACAAGTGTGGCAAGGACAGGAGATGCGCTGGGAGGTCAGCGAGGAGTCGCCCCATCGCAACGCGCAAGGAACGGAAGAGGGAGAGTGGATAACCCAGGTCAACCTGGATTTGCCCAACCTGGGAGGTGTCTCGGCGCGCCTGAGTTTCAACGGCAATGCCCTGAATCTTTCGTTCGAAGTTGCCGATGCGCAAACCCGGGACAAACTCGGCAACGCCAGTTCGCAATTGGTCGCCGCACTCTCCGAGCGCGGCATCCCCGTCACGCATACGCAGATCACCCAGAATGAGCACGCCGGATAAAAGCCCGGTCAGGCAGATGGCGGTCGCCCTCGCCTACCGCAACGGCGATGCCGCCCCCAAGGTGGTCGCCAGCGGCCGCGGACTGATTGCACAGGCCATCATCGAGCGTGCCAAGGAACACGGCGTCTATGTCCATGAATCTGAAGAATTAGTCAGCATGCTGATGCAGGTGGAACTGGATCAGCACATCCCGCCGCAACTCTATCTGGCCGTGGCCGAACTGTTGGCCTGGCTATACCGTTTGGAACGGGGTGAAACCGGCGCATTTCCCGGTACTGCCCCGATTGCAAACCCGCTACAATCGTCACCGGTGAAACCACGTTGACGATTGCCCCATGCGTACCAAAGAAATTCCGCTGAAGATAGAACTGTTTTCCAAAGATAACGAGAATAAATACCTCGTTACCAACCCCAAAGAGATTATTTCTATCCTGCAAACCATCGCGCAGCGCAAATCGCGCGTCGCCCTGTATTACAACGAAGGCATCAGCATGGTGCTGACCATGATCCTGGCTGCGGACGCATACGGCGTCTGGATCGATGCCACCTCCAACCCGAACGACAACCGCCTCATCGAGCGCAGCAAGCGCATCATTTTCGTCAGCACGCACAATCAGGCCAAAGTGCAATTCATCGCGGACGACGTCATGCTGGGGACATACGAAGACGCTCCCGCGTTCAGCCTGGCCTTGCCGCAAAAATTGCTGCGCCTGCAACGGCGCGACTATTACCGGCTGGTCACGCCGGAAACAAATGCGCCAAAATGCATCATTCACCCCGTCCCTGAAAAGGATCATATCCAGCACGAAATCACCATCATGGACATCAGCATCGGTGGCGTGGCGCTGGTATGCGAAGCGACCGGCATCGAACTGCAACCGGGTACGGTATACAAACACTGCCAGATCGAACTGCCTGAAATCGGTAAGGTGGAAGCCACCATCGAGGTCAAAAACACCCTGGAAATCACCGACCGCAGCGGCAAGGTGAAGCGCCGCGCCGGTTGCGTCTTTGTCAAACCGGATGGCAAGACCACGATACTGCTGCAGCGCTATGTGGCGCAGATGCAACAAAACACCATTCAATCGTTCACGAAATAACTCCATCGCTCATGGAGAGCTCAACGCTCATTCCGACACCCGCCAGGAAGAAGCTGGCCATTATGCAGCCCTACTTTTTCCCCTATCTGGGTTATTGGCAGTTGCTGGCAGCTGTCGACACTTTAGTTCTGCTCGACGATGTGAATTACATCAACCGCGGCTGGATCAATCGCAACCGCATCGCCCTCAACGGCGAACCAACTTGGCTGACCGTGCCGTTACGGGGCGCCAGTCAGAACAAACTCATCTGTGACATCGAGATCGCACCGGACGACGGCTGGAAAAAGCGCATGCAGCGCACGCTCTCCACCGCCTACGCCAAGGCACCGCAATCCGCCAGCGTGCTGGCGCTGTTCGAACAATGGCTGGCGCATGCCGACGGCAACCTCTCCGCTGCGCTGCATCACAGCATCACCCAGGTAGCCGACGCGATCGACATCAAAACAACCATCGTGCCCAGCAGCGGTATCTATCCCAAAGGGGAGCTGAAAGGTGCAGACCGCATCCTTGATATCTGCCAGCGCGAGGGAGCTTCTGTCTACGTCAATCCGCCCGGCGGACGCGAACTTTACGATGCCGAAGCTTTTCGGCAAGCCGGGATAGAGCTGATGTTCCTGCAGCCCGATTTGCACCAGAATGAATTGCGCACCGGCGCCAGCGACGGCAGCGTGTTATCCATCCTCGACTCTCTGATGCACAACCCCGCTGAAGAACTGGCCGAAGCGGTAAAGCGTTTTGCACTACAGGCTGCCTGACTGAATCGGTCGATCGGCGCTCAGCAGCATTGCAATTAGATCAGTCCGCGATTACTTTGATGACACAGTAAGATATGTAGAGGGAAAGCCAATGTTCAAATGGATCAAGAAGGGGCGTATATTTGTCCCGAATAACAATTTCCCATGGATGTTCAGTCATGCCCAGTGCCCGTTTCCTTTAGAGTTTGACGGCTTCATCAGAGTGTATTTCGCCACGCGGGAGGACTACAAAGACGGAATGTGCCGAGCCTTTGGCGGATTCGTGGATCTGGACAAATACACATTCAAGGTTATTAACATTTCTTCGCAACCATTAATCGAATTAGGCGGTGTGGGTGAATTCGACGAATTTGGTTCCATGCCGATAAGCGTAGTCAGGCATGACGGCGAGTTCTATCTTTATTATGTCGGCTGGTCCCGCCATTACAGTGTGCCCTATGATTGGGAGATTGGATTGGCCAAAAGCGTGAACGGCGAAAGATTTACCAAAGTGGGCAAGGGACCGCTTCTCGGCCCCACCCTGAATGAACCTTACTTAAATTCAACCCCGGTAGTCTATAAACTGGCAGAAGATGACTGGCATATGTTTTACCACACTGGCGTAAAGTGGATCCGGGAAGGCGACAAGCTTGAGTCACAATATGTCATCAAGCACGCAACATCCAGAAATGGTCTGGACTGGAACAGAAACAATATTCAGGTGATCCCCTTCAAGGTGGAAAACGAATGCCAGACTACTCCCGCAATCATGAAACTGGGGGACAGATTTCATATGTTTTTTTGTTACCGTTTCGGGCTGGATTTCAGGGCTGACAAGGATAAATCCTACCGCATCGGCTACGCCTATTCAGACGATCTGGTTAACTGGACCCGCGACGATTCACGGGCCGGAATCGATGTCTCCGAGACGGGATGGGACTCACAGATGATCGAATACCCGCACATCGCAAAGATCAACGAAAAATTCATCATGTTTTATTGCGGCAACCATTTCGGAAAAGAAGGATTCGGATATGCAGAGCTGGAGATATAGATCGGATTCATATCCGGGGAAGATCGCATGAAAGTTGCCAGGTATGTAGCGCAAGTGCTGAGCGACAACGGAATCGATACGGTATTCGGCCATATCGGCGGATTCAATGCGGACATGATTGACGCGATGACCGAGAGCGGGAAACAGAAATTCGTACTGAATTACCACGAGCAAGCGTCCGCTTTTGCGGCCAATGCCTTTGCCATGGTCAGGGAAAATCTGGGGGTAGCCACTTCTTCCGGCGCACCCAGTTCCTGCAATCTGGTGGCGGGTATCGCCAACTCATTTTTTGACTCGGTCCCCTGCCTTTTCCTGGTTGGCAGCGTCCACACCAAGGCGGTCAGGAAGTCTCCCGAAATCAGGCAGAACGCCTTCGAAGAAATCGATATGGTCTCGCTGGTCGCAGGGATCTCCAAGTATGCGGTGAAGGTAACCGATCCAAAGGATATACGGTATTGCCTGGAAAAGGCTCTTTATGTCGCCAGGGAAGGGCGCAAAGGACCTGCAGTCCTCGACATTCCCTATGACGTAGCCCGCAGCGACGTCAATGTGGAGGAACTGAAGGCTTTTTCTCCGCCGCAAGAAGAAAACTTCGATCCAATCGATGTACACGAATTCGTCAAGACACTGGAAAATGCCAAGCGGCCATTGCTGCTTCTCGGCGGAGGGTGCAGGAGTGCGACGTCGAGACAAGCGCTAGGCGAACTGCTCGACAAGGTGGCCATTCCCGCCGTGGCGTCCCTCTGCGGACTTGACGTACTACCCCACGACCACCCTTGTTTTGCCGGTTTCATAGGACATTATGGCAATCGATATGCCAACTTCGCGCTGGCAAATTGTGATGCGCTGATCGTGTTGGGATCAAGGCTGGACGAAAGGCAAATTGCCGGCAACAAGGACAGATTCGCCCCGGATGCGAAGATTATCCGCGTTGATATCGATCGCGTAGAACATGTCCGTAGTATTGCGGCTCACGTCAGCATTTATTCAAGTGTCGAGAATTTCCTGAAGACAGTCCTTGAGGGAAATTACCAGGGATTGCATTTTCCAAAATGGCACGACGCGATTGCCGGATGGAAGAAGCGCTATCCATCTCACGACATAAAACTCGATGAAGTTAATGCTCACAATTTCCTGAACGCCATATCCGGGTATCTTCCGGAAAATCTCGTGGTCTGTGTCGATGTTGGACAGAACCAGATGTTTACGGCGCAGTCATTACGGCTGCGGCAAGGCAATAGACTTCTGAATTCTGCGGGGTACGGATCAATGGGATATTCCCTCCCGGCCGCAATAGGTGCGGCATACGCCCAGCCAGACGCAACTATCATTTCCATAAACGGCGATGGCGGGCTGCAAATGAACATACAAGAATTGCAGGTCATCAAGCGAGACAAACTCCCGATCAAAATCATCGTCCTGAATAACAATTGTCTTGGCATGATCAGGAGGTTGCAGGAAAGACTTTTTGATGATCGTACCGTCGCCACGGTGCAGGGCTATGAGTCTGCCGATTATTCCGCAATAGCCCCTGCATATGGTCTGCAGTATGTAAAGATTGATTCGGCAGATCAATATTGCCTTATGAAGGATCTGTTAAACAGCCCCGCCTCTGTTCTCGTAGAAGTAATACTCCCCCAGAAAATAATGAACAACCCCGAGCCTGGCGCCGAGATCGATTTGCAGACGCCGCTGCTCTCCGAAACAGAAAACGAGCAGATTAAAATGGATTGCAAGTTCTGATGTGCACAATTCTGGTTTCAGGTGCCTCCGGTATCGTTGGATATGGCATTCTAAAATCTCTGAGGCAGAGTCATCCGGATTGCCGGCTGATCGGCACTACCGTACATGACGGCAGCATAGCACCGGCTTTTTGCGATATTTTTGAAAAAGCCCCGATGACCAATGATGCAGGTTATTTCCCATGGTTGGTCAACTTGATCAAGAAATACAAAGTTTCACTTGTCATTCCCGGCATTGAAGCGGATGTGTTTGCCTGGAATGAGCACCGTGCAGCAATTGAACAAAGTGGAGCTGTCGCTCTGCTGAACAATCCTGAACTAATCAGATTGTGCTCCGACAAATGGCTCTTTTACCAATGCCTCATAGAAAACAATTCACCATACGCCATTCCAACAAGCCTGGAGTTGGACGAAAAACTGGGGCAGTTTCCTTTACTGATGAAGCCAAGGAAAGGATCAGCGTCACAAGGAATAACCATCATCGAAAACAGGGAGAGCCTTGAGAAGCACCTTAGCAACCCCAAGCCCATGATGATGTATCAGCCGGAAATTGGCAGTACGGAGGAGGAATATACGGTCTCCGCCTTTTTTGATAAGAACAGCAAGATATGTTCTTTTATCACGCTGAAAAGAAAACTTTCCGAAGCAGGTTTCACTGAAAGCGCAGAAACCGCCGAACTGGCCGGAGTCGATGATGCACTTTTCCATTTGGGCGGGATATTCAAGCCCATTGGTCCGACAAATTTTCAATTCAGAGTTGAAAAGGGGTGGCTGAAACTGCTGGAAATCAATCCGCGAATTTCCTCAGCCACATCGATCAGGACAGCATTCGGCTACAATGAAAGCGCCATGGCCGTCGACCTGTTCCTGCTAGGCATAAGCCCTGGTCAGCCACAAATAAAACGTGGTCATGCGGTCAGATATACAGAGGACAAGATATTTTATGATAGCGCTAATCTCTGACATCCACGGTAACCATGAAGCGTTAACCAAAGTGTTGGCAAAAATCGACAGCATGGGCATCAATGAGGTTTACTGCCTTGGAGACGTGGCTGGTTACTATACCGAGATAAATGCATGCTGCGATGAGATACGCAGGAGAAACATTAAAACAGTAATGGGGAATCATGACTGGTATGTGGCTGGAAAGAGTTTCTGCCCAAGGTCAAAGAGTGTAAATGACTGTCTCAAGTATCAGAGGTCTGTTATCTCCGAAGAAAATTTCGCCTGGATTCGTAGCCTGCCCATTTTTCTGAACGCAGGTGAACTGTCGATGGTGCACGGAGGATGGGGCGACCCTATTGACGAATATGTGGACCCAACTGAGGATTACTTTTCGCAGATCGATGGAAAATTTTTTGCCTCGGGACACACTCATAGACAGGTAATCTGCCAATTTGAGGACAAGGTTTATTGCAATCCCGGCTCTGTCGGACAACCCAGAGACAATGATCCAAGAGCCGCTTTCGCAACATTTGATGGAAAAATGTTTCACCTTCATCGGGTCGAGTACGATTTCAATCGAGTCGGCGACCTGATGGAAAAAGCGGGCTTTTCCGGTTATTACTATGATTGCTTGAAGAGTGGCGCCCAAAGACTTGGCTGGGCAGAAACCATGAAGTGACAAACCGGAATTATGGACACTCATTAGTCGGCCGGTAGTCAAGGGCAAAAATATAGGCATCGCAATCCGGCAAACCCAACCGCACCCGTTTCCTCATTCTGTTGGTTGCAAAGAGAATCGCACCAGACACTCATCGCACACCTTCCAACGAGATAATGACCCCGCTTTCTCGCAGAAAACCGATGATTTCATCGACACATTGAGCCAGAGATAAACTCCCTGTATCCACAATAAGTTCCGGACTTACCGGCTCCTCATAGGGGGATGAGATGCCTGTGAAATTTTGAATCTCGCCAGCGCGAGCGCGCCGATACATCCCCTTCACATCCCGGCTCTCACAGATTTCCAGGGGGCAACGGCAGTACACTTCAATAAAATCCCCGACATCAAATAGCTGGCGAGCCACCAGCCGATCTGAGCGAAAGGGGGAAATGAAGGCCGTTAGCGTTACAACGCCTGCATCGACAAACAACTTTGCTGTCTCGCCAATCCGGCGAATATTTTCCTTGCGATCATTGTCAGAAAATCCAAGGTCTGCACACAACCCATGCCGTATGTTGTCACCATCCAGAACATACGTGCGGCATTTCATCTGAAACAGTTTTTCTTCAACTGCATGAGATAGCGTAGACTTCCCTGACCCGGAAAGACCTGTGAACCATATTACCGCGCTATGGTGATCATTTAGCCGCTCCCTGCGATCACGTGTCACGCTTGCATGATGCCAGACAATGTTTGATTTTTGCTTCATATGGCGAGATCGGCCATAGGCTGCAATTCACATGGATAATCTAATGCCTGCAAATCCAACCCCGTCACTTCGGCCAATGCCCTGTTGTGGGGAACAAACATGTTATTGAGTACATCCCGCCAACGCGCCGGATATTCCGCCGCCATGGGAGGGACATAGTCCTTTATCACCTCTGCGGCCGCACGATAGATCATCGTCCGCATCGAATAGCTTTTTTCCGCCTCTGCCGGAACGCTGCCACCATAGTTGACCTTCCAGTGCGCCCTCAATTTTTCCGTATCCGTCATGCCAAAATGCCCGCTCCCCATATTGTTCGGGTATTTCTCGTTCATTTGGCGCACCGCTTCGATATAGCGTTTGTCATCTGAATTGTTGTATTTCTTCAATTCCAGATCCAGCGGGATGATACCTGTAAACAGGCTGATTTCCTTCAGAACTTCCTGTTGCTCGCGAACCAGCAGTTCCATGGGAATCACGGCCACATTCTCCGCCCCGAAGAGCCCGGCATAGAGATCGAACATGCGGTCGTAATACAGATCGGAAAGGATCGTGCGAAACTGATGGAAATAGTGGTATTCGATAAATCGGGGGAAGTCTCCCTGATAACCGCAGCGCACGCACTCGAAGTAGAACGAAAGAAACAGGTCAAGCTGGTTGCGAATAACCATGAGAACCTTGCAATCCGGGCCGAACAGAGAATGCAGCCGCCGCGCTTTTTCCACCACATCAATGTCGTAATGGAAGGTGAACGCCATACTCTCTGAGGAGAAGCAGAGCAATTTCTTTGATTCATCCTGTTCGAACTTTTCGATATGCGATTGCAAATAGTCGCGCGTCTTCTGATCGTCGTACACGAACGATTTGGCATATCGCAGATCGACTTCCCCGATGCTAGCCATTTCCTCGGTTATCCAGCCATGCACATTTTCCGCCCTGCCCCAGCCGAGAAAATAGATTTCCGGATGCTTATTGAAATAGTCCAGTTGCAGACTCGTGGACATGCATTTTGGATACCCAATGTGAAGCAACCTTGTCTTAACCATGAATAAGACCTTTCAGTAATAAGCGAAAATTCATTTTTGAACCACCCTGATTATGGCTGCCACTCGGCGATGCTGAACCCGCTGCGCCCCAAAACCATTGCCGTAATAGAACATATAGCGCTTACCAGTGACATCGATCACATAGGGATAGCACTGCATCTCTTTCTTCCAATCTCCCGTTGAGCATTTCCAGCCAAAGACTGACATCCTTGCGCACCTAAGCCATGACGCTTTCTTCCTTGTCTCATGATTCATTGCGGTTCGCGCAGCCAATCCTGCCAGATCATGCGCAACCTGGATTCGAAATTGCGCGCAAACGCCGCAACCTGCCATTGCGGTGAGGCAGCCACATGCTTGCCCAGCGTGGCGCGCAATTCCACCAACCGGGCCGGATCGGCCGCCAGCGCAGCCGCCTTGGCGATATATCCGGCGGTATCACCGGCAATGAACCGGTCCAGTCCGGCACCCGCAAGAATGGCGCCGGTACTTCTGCCGCGCCAATCGTTGCCTTCGATGGTAATCACCGGCACGCCCTGCCACAGCGCATTGATGGTGGTCGATCCGCTGCTGTAGGGAAAAGTATCCAGCGCAATATCGATCAGTTCATAACTTTTCTTCATGTGCTTGTAATGCGACATCCCCTCCAGAATCAACCGCTCCGCATCAATCCCGCGCCGCTTGAAGAAATCGCGCACACGGACGCACTCCGCCGGTAAACGCAGATTGTTGGATTTCAGGTACAGGCGCGAACGCGGCACCTGACCGAGCAAGTCGGCCCATGTGGCCAACACCCGCTCGTTAACCTTGAAAAAATCGCCAAAGCATCCGAAAGTCACATATCCGTTTGTTTCGCAGCGCGGTCGCGCTACAACGGGTGGCTCGCCCATGTCCCATGCGCAAATCGTTCCCGGCGGCATCTTGAATATTTTCTCTACAAAGACGTTTTCCTCGCCCTCGCGGACGCAATATTCGTCGGTGATCACGTAGTTGTATGCCTTCACCCCCACCGTACACGGCAGGTTGTACCAGTTCAACTGGATGGGCGCGGGTTGCCTGAGCAGCGTTTCGAAGTAGTTCGGGCTGCGTATGCGCCCGTTGATATCCAGCATGATGTCGATCTCGTCGCGGCGAACCAGCGCAAAGAAATCCGCGCCGGGCAGTTTGCGGATATCGCGATACTGGTCGACGATGGGACGAATCTTCGCTTCGCCTATGCCGAAGTTATAGCAATACAGCTCGATTTTGCTTCGGTCATGCGCCCTGAAATAGGGGTAAAGCGTATGCGCGCCGATCACACTATCGAAGTAGTCGCCGACAATCCCGACCTTGAGGCGCCGATCCGGGTTGCGATCATTTTTGAAATCTCCGGGATGCGGCAGCAACTCCTCATGCGCATGCAATTTCGACCACTCCCGGCTTTCCCGAAAGTAATCCGCCGCAGTATGCCTGTCGCTCGCGAGATAGCACTTGAGCAGGAAGTTGTGGTTCTCCACCGAATTGTCTTTGGACAGATCGTCACGCGCCAACGCCTCGGCAAGATCAATCAGGCCGGAATTAAAGAATGCCTCTTTGGCAGGTGTGTGATCCTGAATATCGGCCTCAGCATGTTTCATCAACATGCTCGCCATTTGATGCTCCGGATGCTGCGATAATACTTTGCTCACATAAGGTATGGCCTCGTCACTTCTTCCCTGGTTGATCCTGATCTTGGCAAGCAGGTTCAATACATCGATGTTGTCGGGTTCGAGATGGTGCGCCCTGACAAAACTCTCCCAGGCCTCACTCAAATCATGGTCCCGCGTGAAATGAATCATCCCCACGCGCGAGTGTGCAGACACCGAATCATGCTTGAGCGCCAGCGCTGTCTGGTAATAGCGCATGGCAGCATCCATATCGCCCTTGTCGTAATAAGCCGTGGCTGCATTGAAGTTTACTTCCGGAGAGTCCGGGCAAAGCTCAAGCGCTTTGAGGAAACAATCGAGCGCCTGATCCAGCCGCTCCGACGCAAGCAGAAGCATGCCGAACTCATTGAGCGCTGCAGCAGAATCCGGCCGGATGGAAAGCGCCGCACGGAAAAATCCCTCGGCCATCGTTTGTTGCCCCATCTTGTTCGCGGCCTGCCCAAGCGCGTGATAAGCGTCGAAATTCGCCGGATCCTGCGCCAACACCTTCTGATATGCCATGATGGCTTCCGCAAGCTGCCCACGCCGATGAAGAGCGACAGCAGCCTCCAGCAAAGCCGCGACACCGGATGGAGCATTACTTTGCGCCAGATTGGAATTCAACTTAGCCCCCTCCCCTTCCCCGCACCGGTAAAAAGCGCATAGCGCTCACAGCTGCGAAAAATTGAATTGCTGCGCCTATAGTTTCATCGTAGATCGCTTCGTGGTCGCGGTTCATGTTCCCGGGCGACTTCGGCGCGAAGAAATAACATGCGTCCGGCGGATAGAAACTCTCGACATCCTCATAATCATTCAGCCCGAAAATATCGACTTTGCGCATCTCGATCCATCCCTGATGTCCGGTCAGTCCTTGATCACGTACGCCGTCGGCATCCAGCCGTTGGGGAACGTGCGTATCACCGCATGCGGCAACACCTCGCGTACCGCGCGCGTCTCGCCGGGGGCGATATCCAGGTTGTACTGGTCGAAGATGACGACGCCGCCCGGCGTCATGCGTTCCCAGAAATACGGCAGGCTGTTTTTGACGACTTTATAGATACCGATGTCGAAAATTACCAGCTTGAATTGCAGATGCGGATGTGCGCTGAAAAATTCGCCCACCGCACTCGATGTCATATCCATGTCATGCACTTTGAGGATGTGCCCCAGCCCCTGCGCCTCGATCAGTTTATCCACGCGTGACTTGGGTTCGGCATACGCACCTTCGATGAGGTGCGCCTTGTCTTCCTCTGAAATGTCGCGCTCCCCCTGAAACCAGTCGAAGCCGTGCACCTGGGTCAGCGCGTGCGGCTCGTACAACTGGCTCAGCTTGGTCAGCAGCATGGAACCGGCGCCTTTGTACATGCCGATCTCGGCCATATGCCCGGCGATCCCCAATGTCTTCTGGTAAGTCTCGATCAGTGCCATGAAACGTGCCAGCGTGAGATGCCCGGTGAAGCAGGGAAAGTTGTGGATGTAATCCTCGGTGCTATAGCCGAGCCCTTTGATGGTCTCCAGCGCCTGATAGTAGGGCTCCCTCATGGCTGCAAACTTGCTGCTTTCCAGATCGCCAGGTACGAAATCGCCTTTAGACATGATTTTTCTATCCCCTGAATTTGATGAACAGTGCTTTGCCGCACTCGAATGATCGTTCGATATCACCTGCGCGCTCCTGCAACAGTGCGTCGCCGACGCGCTTGGGGCCATCGCCGTGCACCCAGACATAATCGTCAAGGATCAGCCAGCCGTTCGGATCCAGCAGCGGCAGCCAGGATTCGCAATCCTGCTTGACCTGCGCATAGTCGTGATTACCGTCGATGTGCATGACCGCGATGCGCCCCTCGTAGTCCACATGCCCGAAGGTCGGGCTATGAACCGACTTCTCCTTCTTGAATATTTCGCAGCCGTGCACCGATTCCTGCTGCAGGTAATTGAAACTGCCGAAACCGATCGGATAAGTATTGACGGCGAAATCCTGCGGCGGCACATCCCAGCGCCATTCGTTCACCAGCCCGACCCGGACCGTCTCGGGCGAATCATGCTGCGTGGCGGCGGCGGCCTGCCAGGGGTCGATGGCGAGCACGTTGCCGATGTTGTAACGCCGCGCCAACAGCGCCAGTACCGCAGCCGACTTGCCCACCAATGATCCGACCTCGACCACGTCACCCTTGGGTGCGCTGGCGAAAATGGCCATCATCGCCGCAATCTTCTGTTCGTTCGATTCGCCGTAGATATGGGAGGACATGCGGAACGCCGCCGCGATCTCGATGTCGCTTAGATCGCTCTTGCCGCCCGCACATTGGTCTATGAAAGCGCGCCAGAACGACACCTTCGCCATCAGCCTGTCGAAGCGTTCGATCTCGCGCTTGATCGGCGAACTGCCAATCAGCCGCAAAGACAGGCTCTGCTCCGCAATGAAACGTTCCAACCAGGAATAGGCGGCAGCTACCGGTGCGTAAATACGGGTGATGTTGTGCTGTTGCACCAGCGCCAAGAAGCGCGCGGGAAACTCTGGGTCATCCACATAAGGCAGCACGGCGAGTTCACCCTCATGGGTAGCCAGTCCGGCATCCCAGACCGATGAAGCAGCCACCACGCGCTCGTCGCGTTCGCGCGACACTTCCAGATATTCGCGCCCGTCGGGATGAGAGGCGGGGAACACCAGTGTGGCCGGTTCTTGCGTCGCGTCCATGTTCACTGTCCTCCCTCGCGCAGTGCGCGCCATAGACATTCCACAACCACGTCCTGCGTCTCCACATCCAGATCGGGATACATCGGCAGGCACAGCACGCGGTGCGAGATGTCCGTCGCCACCGGCAGGTGGACCGTCGCGGAAGAAGAAAGGCCACGGTACACTGGAAACTCGCTGATCAGCGGATAAAAATAGCGCCGGGCATAGACGCCACATTCGCGCATGCGCCGGTACAACTCGTCGCGCGAAATGGGAAAATCGTCTTCGATGAAGATGGGAAAGTAGGCATGGTTGTAGCGGATGTCATCCGGGATGGCGTGCATGCGGATGCCGCGCACGTCCTTGAGTATTTGGCGGTAGCGCACATCCACCTGCTTGCGCCGCTCCAGCGCATCGTCGATGTACTTCAGTTGCAACAGACCGAATGCGGCCTGCACCTCGTTCATCTTGCCGTTGATGCCAGGGCCAATCACCGTCGTCTCATCGGCAAAGCCGAAGTTCTTCAGGTAATCGATGCGGTGTTTGGTTTTGGCGTCACGGCAGATGATTGCGCCGCCCTCGAAGGTATTGAAGACCTTGGTGGCATGGAAACTGAGGATGGACATGTCGCCGTATTCCAGTACCGAATGTCCGCCGCTCATACGCATGCCGAAGGTATGCGCCGCGTCGTAGATCACCTTGAGACCATAGGTATCGGCGATGCGCTCTATTTCGTCCACCGCGCAGGGCACGCCGTACACATGCACCGGCAGGATGCCTGTGGTCTGCGGGGTAATGGCCGCTTCGATCTGCTTCGGGTCGAGATTGAGGCTCACCGGGTCGATATCCACGAACACCGGCTTGATGCCGTTCCAATCCAGTGCGTGGCTGCTCGCCACGAAACTGTAAGGCGTGGTGATGACCTCTCCCGTTACCCTGAGCGCCTGCAATGCGATGACCAGCGCCAGCGTCGCATTGGCGAACAGCGAGATGTGCTCCACACCGAGATATATCGCCAGTTCCCTTTCCAGCTCCTGATGGTAGGGGCCGTTGTTGGTGAGTTGTTTGCTGTCCCATATCTTTTGCAGATAGGGCATGAATTCCTCCAGCGGAGGCAACAGGGGTTGCGTGACATAAATCGGCGATGTTCTTTGCTGGTCGGTCATTTGCCTTCCTCCTGCCTCGTTTCATCCGCTTCCTGCATGTTCACTTCGAATGCCTGCGGAGGCAGCCCGGCGCACCAGCGCCGCCACATGGTACGCAGGGCGCGCGCCAGCCCTGCGGCGATCAGTTCCGGCTTGCCCAGTGCCGATACGGAAAGGCGTTCGCGCAGCACGGCGCGCAGACTGGACAACGCCGCCGTGTCGCCTGCCAGCGCCAGCCCTTTCTGCACGAAATCGGCCGCATCGCTGGCGATGCAAGCTTCCAGCCCGACATGGCCGAGAATCTGCGCGCCCGGACGGCCCGCCACGGTATTACCCGCGAGGGTCAATGTCGGCACACCCATCCACAGCGCATGAAAGGTCGTCGTGCTGCCGTTGTAGGGAAAGGTATCCAGGCAGATGTCCACCTGCCGGTGCAGCGCCAGATATTCCGCCATGCCGCTGCGCGCATGAAAATCCAGGCGTTCGCGCGCGATGCCTTCCTGCGCAAACCATTCGATCAGCATCTTGTATTTTTCGTCTTCAGCCATCCCTCCCAACAGCATGCGCGCATCGGGCATGGCGCGCAGCAGTTGCGACCAGAGCGCGATCACGCCGGGACTCAATTTGCTCATGCGGTTGAAGCTGCCGAAAGTGATATAGCCGTTGTCCAGCGCGGGCAGGCCACTAACCGGCGGCGCCTCCCGGCTTGGCAGGAACGGCGCGCTGGCGGGCAACTGCACGATCTTTTCCGTGAATTGGTCGTCGAACCGGCCTTGCGGCAACAGGTGGCGGTCTGCCAGGTAGTAATCCATGGTCGTCAGGCCGGTCGTACCCGGATACCCCATCCAGCTTGCCTGCACCGGCACAGGTTTGCGCGCGAATACTGGCAAGCGGTTATTGTTCGCATGCCCCGAGAGGTCGATCAGGATGTCGATCCCTTCGGCCGATATCTTATCCGCCAGCGCCACATCCGACATGCCCGTAACCGGGTACCAATGCGCAAAATGTTTTTTGATGCGCCGCGTGGTCGCATCGTCCACGACATGGTTGTAATAGGCATGCAGCGTCAACCGTGCATTGCCGGCCAGGCAGGCCAGTATCGGTTCGATGAAATAGGCAATTGCATGGTCGCGGAAATCGCCGGAGACGAAACCGACTTGCAGGCAGCGTTCCGGATCGCGTGAATTGACATGCTGCGCAAGTGCATCCGGCGGCAAGGTTTCGAATTGTTCGCCGAAACGGCGGTGTTCGAGAAACAGTGCGTGCGCATCCAGCGTTGCGCTCTGCGTCAGGCAGAACAGCAGGTTGCTGTACGCCTGGGCAAAGTCCGGCTTGATCTCCAGTGCACGCCGGTAGCTGACCACTGCTTCTTCCAGCCGTCCCGCATCGTGTAGCGTCCCGCCCAGGTTGCTGTGCGCCTCGGCCAGGTCCAGCTTGTATTCCAGCGCCTTGCGATAGCTGGCTTCGCCTTCTGCGGTGCGTCCCAAGCTGTTGAGCGTGCTACCCAGGTTGCTGTGCGCTTCGGCATAATCGGGCTTGATCTCGAGCGCCTTGCGGTAGCAGGTTTCGGCATCTTCCGGCCTGCTCATGTCCTGATAGGTGGCGCCGAGATTGCAATACGCCTCGGCATAATCCGGCTTGATCTGCAGCGCTTTGCGGTAGCTGGCTTCGGCTTCATCCGGTTTGCCCAGGTTCTTGAGCGCATTGCCCAAGTTGAAGTGCGCCTCAGCAAATTGCGGATCCATTTGCAACACTTGGCGGAAACAATCGGCAGCCTCCTTCTCGCGTCCCATATCATGCAGCACGATACCCAGGTTGTTGCGCGCCTGCGTGTATTGCGGATCGATTTGCAACGCGCACCGGCAACTGGCAGCCGCCTCGTCCAGACGTCCCAGATCATGCAGCAAGGCGCCCAGGTTGCCGTGCGCCCTGGCGTAGTCCGGCTTGATCCGCAACGCCTTGCAGTAACAGGCTTCGGCTTCGTCCGGGCGCTTCAATTCCTGTAGCGTGGCTCCCAGGCAATTGAGCGCCTGCGCATAATCCGGGTTGATCTTCAGTGCCCGCCGGTAGCTGGCTTCGGCTTCCTCGAAGTTGCCCAGATTGTGCAGGATGATGCCGAAATTGTTGTGCGCCTCGACATCGCGCGGTGACAGCGCCACGGTTTTCTGCATGGCGGGCAGCGCATCCCGGTGGCGCCCCATTTGCTGGAACACCACTCCCAGCATCTTCCAGCCGATCCAGTGCTGCGGATAGCGCTCCGTCATGGTCTGCGCGAGCGCTGCCGCTTCTTGCATGCGTCCCTGGTTGAACGATGCCACAAGCGTGTCGATTTCCTTCTGGCCGGGATTTTTTCCGTGATGTGATGACGGCTTCGGGTTTGGCTTGCCTGATTTACTATTGTTGTCCTTCTTGGCGCCGTGCACGGATAGAGGTGCTGGCGGCTGTTTCACCCCGGGCTGACCATCCGCCTGTTCCGCATCCTGCCCCTCGCTCTGCAAAAGCAGTTCCAGCGCTTCGACTTCCTCGCCATCCAGGCCCTGCTGCCGTGCGATCTGCAGCACCTGCCGTGCATCGTCCGGTTGACCGGCCCGGTATAGCGCATCGATATAACTCAACCAGTATTGTCCGTGCGTCGGCTCGGCCTCAAGTGCGGCCAGGAAGTGAGCCAGTCCGGCAGCAGGCTGTCCCATCTGCACCGACACTACGCCCAGATTGTGGTTGGCTTTGGCATGATGCGGATTGATCTGAAGGACATCCCGATATTCTGTTTCGGCTTCCCGCAACCGGCCGGCCTGCTGGTGTTCCAGAGCCCGGCCGAACGCCTGTTCTTCCGCCGACAACCCGCTTTGCGCTGAGGAAAAATCAATGCTCATTTGCCCGTCACTTTCAAGTTCGTTTCAAATGATTCCGTCGCCCGGCCTGCCGGCAAGCGCGGCCCGATCATGACAATTAATCAGACCTGCATGTTCATGATGTCGTTATACGCCGCCACCACTTTGTTGCGCACTTGCACGGCGGTCTGGAACGAGATGTTGGCCTTCTGCATGGCAATCATCGTATCACTCAAACTCACCTTGTCGTCGCCCAGCACAAAGGCTTTTTGCAGGGCTTCCGCCTGATGTTGCGCCTGGTTGACGCCATCCAGCGAGGATTTCAACACATTGGCGAAATCGACACCACTGGTCGATGCCGGGGTTTGCACCGGCTGTCCCTGGGCGGCGGCCATCGCCGCGCGCATCTGGCTCAGCAGATTATCCACATTGGAAACATTCATACTCATGGTTCACCTCCTTTTTCGACGAAACTCGCCGCGCCCGTCATGTCTAACAAGTTGGAGTTCGTTCCAGAGAAACGCGCGGCGCTCTTTTTCATGACCGCACTGTACGCGCAGGAACTGCCACTCAAGCTGATGAAAAGCACCCGATTTACCCCGCTTTTCGGCTTACCAAACTTGTCTTGCAGGCAGATAATGCCCAGCATGAGGGAGTGACCCTTGTTTCCATCCGGAAGAAAAGCATGGCTGAAAATACAAACGTTTCCTTGACCCGGTTGCTCTTCGGCATGCCCAACCAGCAAAAGCTCGGCCTGATCATTGCCGTGGCCTCAACCGTCGCTTTGCTGGCTGGCCTGTTCATGTGGGGGCAGACGCCGGATTACCGCGTGCTCTACGCCAACATGCCCGAACGCGATGGCGGCGCCGTCATCGAAGCCTTGCAGCAGCAGAACATCCCGTACAAATTCACCGACGGCGGCACGCTGATGGTGCCCGAAGACCGGGTGCACGAAGTGCGCCTGCAGATGGCCGCGAAGGGCCTGCCCAAGGGCGGCACGGTCGGCTTCGAGATCATGGAAAACCAGAAGTTCGGCACCAGCCAGTTCCTGGAACAGGTGAACTACCAGCGCGCGCTGGAAGGCGAACTGGCGCGCTCGGTGGAAACCATGGCCTCGGTCGCCAGTGCGCGCGTGCATCTGGCCATTCCCAAACAAACGGTATTCGTCAAGGAACAGCAAAAACCCAGCGCCTCCGTCGTGCTGGCGCTGCGTGCCGGAGGCGCTCTGGAAGCGGGCCAGGTCAGCGCGATAGTGCATTTGATTTCCAGCAGCGTGCCCAACATGCGAGCCCAGGGTGTCACCGTGGTGGACCAGACCGGCACCTTGTTGAGTTCGGCGCGCGACAGCAGCGCCGAGCAATTGATGGATGCGACACAGCTCAAATATGTGCGCCAGATCGAGCAGGATTACGTCAGGCGCATCGAGGATATTCTGATCCCGATCACCGGCTTGCAGAATGTGCGCGCGCAGGTCACCGCCAGTCTCGATTTTGCGCAGACCGAGCAAACTGCAGAGTTGTATAAGCCCAACCAGCCGCCCGGTCAGGCATCGATACGCAGCCTGCAAACATTGGAAACGCAGAACGGAACCACCGGCAGCGGGGGCGTCCCCGGCGCATTGACCAACCAGCCGCCGGTTCCGGCCACCGCGCCCATCGTTACCCCGGCCAATGCGGCAACCGGAGCCGCAGCCAACAATGCCATCAGCAACACGCACAAGGAACTGACCACCAACTACGAAGTGGATCGCACCATCCAGCACACCAAGTCGCCGTCGGGCAGCATCAAGCGTTTGTCCATCGCCGTGGTGGTGAACAACCCCAGCAGAACCGGCAGGGACGGCAAGGTCACTTCCCGCCCCTACACCGAAGCCGAAAAAGCGCAGATCACCGCACTGGTCAAGGAGACCGTCGGCTTCGACGCAAAACGCGGCGACAGCTTCAACCTGCTCAACAGCGCCTTCAGCACCACACCCGAGGAAATCCTGCCCGAAGTACCGATCTGGAAGCAGCCCGGTACCATCGCCATGGTCAAGGACGCCCTGAAATTTGTGCTGATCGCGGGCGGTATCGGTTTCCTGTTGTTCGGCGTCATCAAACCGGCCTTCAAGACCATTTCCACGCAGAGCGCAGCGCAGGAAGAAGCCTGGGCAAGCAGCCAGGTCTCGCATGCGGGCAATGCGTCAGGACTGTATGCCGCACAGCAGCGTAACAACTCCTACGAAGACAACCTGCAGCTCGCCAAGCAACTGGCAAAAGAGGAACCCAAGATCGTCGCCTCGGTCGTCAAGCAATGGGTGAACAAAGATGAGTGATGCCGGAGCCAACAAGAGCGCCATCCTGCTCATGACGCTCGGCACCAGCGAGGCGGCCGAGGTGATGAAATATCTGGAGCCGAAAGAAGTACAGAAAATCAGCACCGCGATGGTCGCGTTGAAAAATTTGTCGCGCGAGGATATCTCGAGCGTGTTCAACGAATTCCATGCCGTCGCGGCCGAGAAAACCGCCATCGGCATGGATTCCGACGAATACATCCGCGACATGCTGACCAAGGCACTGGGCGACGACAAGGCCGCCGGCCTGCTCGACCGCATCCTGCACAACAGCGACACCAGCGGCATCGAAAGCCTGAAGTGGATGGATCCCGCTTCGGTCGCCGATCTGATCATCAACGAGCATCCGCAGATTGTCGCCACCATCATGGTGCACCTGGAGCCGGATCAGGCGGCGAGTGTGATGGCGCTGTTGCCGGAACGGCTGCGCAACGACGTGATGTTGCGCATCGCCACGCTGGACAGCGTGCAACCCGCCGCACTGCAGGAGTTGAACGATGTGCTCACCAAACTGCTGGCCGGCAATGCCGTCGGCAAAAAGAGCATACGCGGCGGCATCAAGACCGCCGCCGAGATCCTCAACTACATGGGCAACCAGGAGGCCGTGCTGGAGTCGGTGCGCGGCCACGATGCGGACCTTGCGCAGAAGATGATGGATGAAATGTTCGTGTTCGAGGACTTGCTGGAAATGGAAGACCGGGGCATCCAGCTGGTGTTGCGCGAAGTGCAATCCGAATCGTTGATCGTCGCACTCAAGGGGGCCAGCGAGGAATTGCGCGAAAAAATATTCAAGAACATGTCGCAGCGCGCCGCCGAAATGCTGCGCGAAGATCTGGAGGCCAAGGGACCGGTCAAACTCAGCGAAGTGGAATCGGAACAGAAAGAGATTCTCAAGGTCGTGCGCCGCCTGGCCGACGAAGGCCAGGTGATGATAGGCGGCAAGGGAGAAGAAGAATATGTCTGACCCCGTCACAGCGCGCGCACCGGAAGTGGATCCCGAAAAGCTCACCGCCTGGCAGCGCTGGGAAGCCCCTAATTTCGAAGCGGGCACCGTTTTCCGCGCCGGCGGCGTGGCACTTCCCACGGCGTCGCAGGTCGAAGGAATACAGCAGCAGGCGCGCAATGAAGGTTATCAGGCCGGTCGTGCCGAAGGCCTGCAGAGAGCAGTGGAAGAGAACCGGCGTGTGGCTGAATTGCTCGGCGTTTTCGAGCAACAAATTGACGAGCAGGTCGCGCGCGAACTGCTCGACCTGTCGCTGGATATCGCACGCCAGGTGTTGCACCAGGCGCTCAAGGTGAATCCGGAACTGTTGCTGGGCGTGGTGCGCGAAGCCATCGGTACGCTGCCGCACGTCAATCAGGGCGCGCATCTGGTATTGCACCCGGACGATGCGGCATTGGTGCGCGAACGCATGGGCGAACAGTTGGCGCATTCCGGCTGGAAAATATTCGAGGATGCGCGCATCGAACGCGGCGGAGCACGCATCGAAACCGCCAACAGCCAGATCGACGCATCGCTGGAGACCCGCTGGAATCGCGTGGTCGCCGCACTGGGGCAAGACAAGTCGTGGTTGATACAGGATGAAGGTTCTTAAAATGAACAGCAGCCCTAACCTTGATGAACTAGATCCTCCGGTACGTGACGGGCTGCCGGAGGCTGCTGATGGAACTACTAGCCATTCGACTAAGCCCGCAATCGGGCAAGTCGCTGGTTATCCCGCAAACGGCGGCTCTGCGGTAACGTGTCGCAACCTCCACCAACAGCGCTGGCAGGACTTGCTGCACCTGAATCGCGAACTCGTCGCGCAGAGCAGCCCCTTGCAGCTGTGCGGACACCTGACCAAAGTCACCGGACTGGTGATGGAGGCGGTCGGTCTGCGCATGGCGGTGGGCAGCACCTGCTGGATCGAACTGCCGAACAACCGCATCGAGGCGGAAGTGGTCGGTTTTGCCGGCGACAAGCTGTTCCTGATGCCGGAAAACGATGTACAGGGACTGGTGCCGGGTGCGCGCGTGACCCCTGCCGAACCGGTGCGCGTCCCGGTCGCCATCGGACAACGGCAGCCGCTGCGCCGCCGTGCCGCCGACCTGGCGCGCCATCTGCCGGTCGGCGAACATCTGCTGGGACGCGTGCTGGACGGCGCCGGTCGTCCGCTCGATCAATTGGGCCCCTTGCTGGAAAGCAAAAGCGCGCCGCTGCAAAGCCGCCCGATCAATCCGCTGGAACGCGCGGCGATCAAGGATGCGCTGGATGTCGGCGTGCGTTCCATCAACAGTCTGCTGACCGTCGGACGCGGCCAGCGCATGGGGCTGTTCTCCGGTTCCGGCGTCGGCAAGAGCGTGCTGCTCGGCATGATGGCGCGCTACACCAGCGCCGATGTGATCGTGGTCGGGCTGATCGGCGAACGCGGCCGCGAGGTTAAGGAATTCATCACCGATATTCTGGGCAAGGCAGGCCTGGCACGTTCGGTGGTGGTTGCCGCCCCTGCCGACACCAGCCCGCTGATGCGCCTGCAGGGCGCCGCCTACGCCACCACCATCGCCGAATATTTCCGCGACCAGGGCAAAAACGTGCTGCTCATCATGGATTCGCTCACCCGTTACGCCATGGCACAGCGCGAGATCGCGCTGGCCATCGGCGAACCGCCCGCCACCAAGGGCTATCCGCCCTCGGTGTTCGCCAAGTTGCCGCAACTGGTGGAACGCGCGGGCAACGGCGCCGAGGGTGCCGGCTCGATCACCGCTTTTTACACGGTGCTGACCGAGGGCGACGACCCGCAGGATCCCATCGCCGACAGTGCGCGTGCCATCCTCGACGGCCACATCGTGCTGTCGCGCCGGCTTGCCGAATCGGGGCATTATCCGGCAATCGACATCGAAGCCTCGATCAGCCGCGCCATGAACCACCTGGTCAGTCCGCAACATTTCCTGCAGGTGCAGCGCTTCAAGCATTTGTATGCGCACTATCAGCGCAACCACGACTTGATCAGTGTCGGCGCCTATGTAAAAGGCAGCGACCCGCTGCTGGATGAAGCCATTGTGCTCTATCCGCACATGGAACATTTCCTCAAGCAAGGCATGTATGAATCCGAGGCGTATGTTTCAAGCATGGAAAAATTTTCCGAACTGTTTCCGAATGAAAGCTGATAAAAGAACATGATCAAACCGTTTACATTGCAACCCCTGGTTCATCTGGCGCAACAGAAAAATGATGCCGCCACGAAAAAACTCGGCCAGCTCAACCAGCAGCACCAGACCGCGCAGCAGAAACTGGATGCGCTGCAGCAATTCCGCAAGGACTATCAGCTGAAGTTCCAGGAAGAGGCCAGGACAGGCATGACACCGGCCGACATGAAAAATTTCCAGGACTTCATCGGAAAACTGGATCAAGCCATCCAGCAACAGACCTCGGTCATCGAAAAGACCAAGGCCGGGGTGCAAAGCGGGCGTTCCGAATTGATGGACGCAACCCGCAAAATGAAATCCTTCGACACCCTGGCCCAGCGTCATGTCGACGCGGAAAAGAAACTGGAAGCCAGGAACGAGCAACGCTTGCAGGACGAACACACCGGACGTCTGGCCGCCTATCGCACGGTGGAAAAGAACGGCGAAAAATAATCTCGGGAGCAAACACCATGACCAGCCTGCCCATCACCACCAACGCCCCGCAAAATGCGGCGCCCTCCAAACAGACCGCAAACACTGCCGAAACCGGGGACGCGCAGAACAGTCCGCCATTCGGAGAGGTGTTGGCGCGCCAGATCAGCGATCCGTCGCTAAAAGACACGAAAGCGAATGGCAAACTCGGCGTCGACGCGCTTGCACAACTCGCCACCGACACCGGCGCCAACAAAATTGATGCCGCCGACGACAAGAAGACCAACATCGCTGCAACGGACGGCACATCTGTCTTGCCAACCGACATGCTTGCGGCATTAATGCCGCAAGGCATGAACACCTCCAATGCTTCCACCCCGGGTGCGGATGCGAGTGCAAAATCAGACCGCACTGAAATCGGCACCGATACGACTCAAGGCAGGCGCGACGTGGCATCGACAAGAGCCGATGCCGCCGCCGGCACCGTCAAGGCCGATGCAACACTGCAAGCGGCAACAGGGGCGCAGCCGGGCGCCCAGGCAAAAGAACGGTCTTTTGCCGCAACGGTCACCGAGTCCGCCAATCGCCCCCCTGCTGCCGGCATGGAGTTGAAAACAGTCGTGCGCGAGGCAATCGCCCTGGCCGCCCAGAAACCGGATGCCGTTCCGCAAGCCAATGCTGCGGCACTCGCTTCGTTGCAGAATCCCGCCGCCAATGTCGCCGCACCCGCCATACAACCCGTGCAAGTGACGATCAATACCCCCGTCAACCAGAGCAAATGGCGCGACGAGTTCAGCCAGAAGATTACTTGGCTGGCGTCTTCCGATAACAAGAATCAGACGGCCGAACTGCACCTCAATCCGCCCAAACTGGGACCGCTGGATGTGGTGATCAAAGTGAGCGGCGACCAGGCCACCGCGCAGTTCACCTCGCCGCATGCCGCCGTACGCGAAGCAGTAGAGCTGGCAATGCCCCGTCTGCGCGAAATGCTGGCTGACAGCGGCATCATGCTGGGCAACGCCACAGTCAGCGATCAGGCGCCGCGCGATCAGGGACAGTCCGGCACGCAGCGTGCGTCAGATCAGGGAAATAGCATTCAGGATACCCCCGCAGCGAGCAATAGCACGGCACGGGTATCCCCAATCTCGCGTCATAACGGTATAGTGGACACCTTCGCCTGAAGGTGAAATAGGGCTGCTTTTCCGCCTTATTCCACTGATGGCATGTGAATGATCAACTCCATAATGCCAATCAACCGGAAGGAATAGCGAGATGCAGAGACCACCCGCAAAACCAGCACCAGCAGCACCAGCCGCCAAAGAGGAAACGCCTGTCGCTGCGCCTCCCAAAAGCAAGAAAATGCTGATGATCGTCATCGTCATATTGCTGATGGGCATCGCCGGCGGTGCGGGCTGGTTCTTCAGCAAAGGCTCTGCCCCGGCTGAAGAAAAGGCCGAAACTGCAAAAGCGAAGGAAGAACCCGCGTATGAAGCGAAGTTCGTCCCACTGGGCGAGAATTTCACCGTCAATCTGCAACGCGAGGAAGGCGACCAATATCTGCAGGCCGGTATCACGCTGAAAATCCTGCAACCGGACCTGGAAGAAAAAATCAAGGCCTTGATGCCGGAAATCCGCAGCAAGCTGCTGTTCCTGCTGTCCAGCAAGAAACCTTCCGAATTGCAAACGATTGAGGGCAAGAAAAAACTGATCGCCGAGATCATCGCCGTGACTGATACCGTGCTCGGTATAAGCGACGCTCCGGCGGAAGAAACGGCAGATGTAGCCGAACCGGCAGAGGCTGAAGCTTCCGCTCCGGCAGCCGCCCAGCCGGCTCCGGCTGAGCCAAAAACAACGGGCGTGGTGGACGTGCTGTTCACCTCATTCATTATCCAGTGACGACGAATTGATGCCATGAGCAACGAATTCCTCTCCCAGGACGAAGTCGACTCGCTGCTGCGGGGCGTCACGGGCGAAGCCGAAGAAGCCGCTTCGGACGTTCCCGAGGGAGGTGTGCGCCCGTACAACATGGCGACACAGGAACGCATCGTGCGTGGGCGCATGCCCACCATGGAAATCATCAACGAACGCTTCGCACGCCTGTTCCGCATCGCGCTGTATAACTTCATCCACCGCAGTTCGGAAGTGTCGGTCGGGCCGGTGAAGGTGATGAAGTTTTCCGAGTTCATCCGCAACCTGCCGATTCCCGCCAACCTGAACCTGGTGCAGGTCAAGCCGCTGCGCGGCAATGCGCTGTTCATTCTCGATCCCAATTTGGTGTTCATGGTGGTCGACAGCATGTTCGGCGGCGACGGGCGTTTTCATACGCGAGTCGAAGGCCGCGAGTTCACCCAGACCGAGCACCGCATCATCCAGAAACTGCTGGAAGTGCTGTTCCAGACCTACGGCAAATCCTGGGATCCCGTGTACAAGCTGGATTTCGAATTCGTGCGTTCGGAAGTCAATCCGCAGTTCGCCAACATCGCCACGCCGAACGAAGTGGTCGTGGTGACGACGTTCGAAGTCGAGTTCACCGGCGTCGGCGGCGCCATCCACATCTGCATGCCGTACGCGATGATCGAGCCTATCCGCGAGTTGCTGTACAGCACCATGCAGGGCGATCACTTCATCGCCGACAAGCGCTGGCTGCATATGCTTTCCAGGCAGATACAGTCTGCGGAGATCGAACTGACTGCCGTGCTCGGTCACGCCAAAATGAATCTGGACCAGGTGTTGAAGATGCACAACGGCGACATCATCCCGCTGGAAGTGGACGAGAACATTCAGGTGCAAGTCGATGGCGTACCGGTGATGGAGTGCAAGTACGGCGCTTCCAACGGCCAGTATGCGCTGCGGGTGGAAAAGATGCTGGCAACGGAGCCCGGCGAACCGATTAGTGGAGGAAAAAATCATGGCTGAAGATACCAAGGAACAGATCAGCGCGGACGATTGGGGTGCTGCCATGGCCGAGCAAGCGGCGGCGGCACCCGCAGCCCAACCGGCTGTGTTTGAACAATTCGGCGGCGACAGCGGCGCAACAGCACACAACGACCTGGATATGATCCTCGATATCCCGGTGCAGCTCACCGTGGAACTGGGGCGCACCAAGATGCCGATCAAGAACCTGCTGCAACTGGCGCAAGGCTCGGTGGTGGAACTGGCGGGCATGGCGGGCGAACCGCTGGACGTGCTGATCAACGGCTTCCTCATCGCGCAGGGCGAAGTGGTGGTGGTGAACGACAAACTGGGCATCCGTCTCACCGATATCATCACCCCGTCGGAGCGTCTGCGCCGCATCAACAAATAGCCGGGTAGCCATCATGCAAACACGCATTCTTGCTGCCCTGACCGCAGCCTGTTTCTCCCCGCTCGCCTTCGCCGCAGAGACAACCCGCCCGGCCTATGTGCCGCCGCCTGCCGCTGCACTGACTTCCGGCAGCGTTCTGCAAGTCGTCCTGAGCCTGCTGCTGGTACTGGTTGCCGTGGTCGTGGTGGGCTGGATACTGAAACGCATCAACCTGCCGCAGCAAGGCGCGGGCAACGCGCTCAAAGTCATCAGCGGCGTTGCCGTCGGCCAGCGCGAACGCATCGTGCTGGTGGAAGTGAACGATACCTGGCTGGTGGTCGGCGTGGCTCCCGGTCAAGTCAACGCGCTGCACACCATGCCGAAGGGAGCCCTGCCCTCCGCATCCAATAGCGAAACCGGTGACGACAATAAATTTCAAGGCTGGCTGAAACAGATGATGGAGAAGCGCAATGCCCGTTAACAGGTTCTTTGCTGCGGTACTGTTGCTCGCGATGAGCACATCCGCGTTCGCCGCCGAAACCGGCATGCTGGCGCTCACCAGCACGCCGGCTCCCGGCGGCGGACAGACCTACACGCTCAGCCTGCAAACGCTGATCCTGATCTCGTCGCTCACCTTCCTGCCCGCCATCCTGCTGATGATGACCGGCTTCACGCGCATCATTATCGTACTCGCGCTGTTGCGTTCCGCCCTCGGCACACCTTCCTCGCCACCGAATCAGGTGCTGGTCGGAATGGCATTGTTCCTGACCTTGTTTGTGATGGCTCCCGTGTTTGACAAGATCTACTCCGAGGCCTACCTGCCCTTCAGCGAAAACAAAATCTCGCTGCAGCAAGCATATGACAAAGGCAGTGCACCGCTCAAAGCTTTCATGCTGCGCCAGACGCGCGAAGCCGATCTCGCCCTGTTCGTGCGCGTCTCCAACAGCGAGCCGCTGGAAAGTGCGGAAGATGTACCTCTCAAGATTTTGGTCCCCGCTTATGTCACCAGCGAGTTGAAGACCGCTTTCCAGATCGGATTTGTCGTGTTCATTCCCTTCCTGATTATCGACATGGTCGTGGCCAGCCTGCTGATGTCCATGGGTATGATGATGTTGTCTCCCGCCATCATCTCGCTGCCTTTCAAGATCATGCTGTTCGTATTGGCCGACGGCTGGAATTTGCTGATCGGTTCGCTCGTGCAGAGCTTCTATACCTGAGGAGAAACACATGACCCCCGAATCGGTAATGACCATAGGACAGCAGGCGATGGAACTAACCATGATAGTGGCCGCACCGCTGTTGCTCACCGCACTGGTCATCGGTTTGCTCGTCAGCATTTTCCAGGCTGCTACGCAGATCAACGAAATGACGCTGTCGTTTATTCCAAAACTGCTCGGTATTTTCATCGTGTTGATGGTCTCCGGCCAATGGATAATCGGGCTTTTGCTGGATTACATGACCCGGCTCTTCAACAGCATTCCCTACATGGTAGGTTGACGTCGTGATCAGCTTTACCAGCGCCCAACTTTCCGCCTGGTTTGCCGCCCTCATCTTCCCGCTCGCCCGCATTCTTGCGCTGATCGCCAGCGCGCCAATCTTCGGCAATAAACAAGTGCCTGCACGCGTCAAAGTCGGGTTTGCGTTTGCAATCACCGTGATCATCTCACCCACCCTCAGCATTCCGCCCGGTCTTGATCCGGCCTCGGCGCAGGGTTTGTTCGTTTTGATGCAGCAGATCGTCGCCGGGCTCATCATGGGCTTCACCATCCGCCTGGTCTTTGCTTCTCTGGAAATGGCGGGAGACATCGCAGGCATGCAAATGGGATTGGGTTTCGCCAGTTTTTACGATCCGCAAAATGCGACATTCACGCCCATCATCGCGCAGTTTCTCGGCATACTCACTGCGCTGGTCTTTCTCGCTGCCGATGGTCACCTGTATATGCTTGCGGCAATGTCCGACAGCTTCCGGGAATTCCCCATCGGTGTCGGCGTCCCTTCTGCCAATGCTCTCCGCACTGTCGCTGAATGGGGAGGCACATTGTTCAGTAACGCCGTGCAGTTCGCCATGCCATTGATTGGCGCGCTGCTCATCACCAACCTCGCCCTCGGCATCCTCACCCGTAGCGCCCCCCAACTCAACATTTTCGCGGTCGGTTTCCCCATAACGATCGCCGTTGGCTTCACCACACTGTTGCTCTCCATCCCCTATCTCGCACCGCTGATGGAATATTTCACCCACGCCAGTCTGGATGCGGTATCGCGCATCATGCATCAGCTCGGCGGGCATTGAATCCGGCGATTCATTGTGTTTGCCATACCCGCATGACTCATTGCAGCGTCAGCCAGCCGAACTGCCCGCATATCATTTTCGGCATTCGTCCTTCTGGTTAAAAATCGTCGAAAACTGTCATTGATTCGACATCCGGGCATGAACCCCCGCACTCAACACCATGATTCCACGCGGGTGTACGGAGCACAACAGCGTGGCACGTGTCTTGCATACCCATATACGCAACAGGCTTTTTCTGCCCAACAATTGGCAATACTGAAATCAACTTCGGAACAACAGGGTGTGTCATGGCAAAAACAATATGGACTTCAAATCTGAACACAGGGATTGAGGCGATCGACAAGCAACACAAGATGATCGTGGAATACATCAACCAGCTTGACGACGCAAAATCCTGCGCTGGAAATAAGGAGCTTGTCGCCAAAGTGATCAAGAATCTGGTGAACTACACTATTTCGCACTTCGAATATGAAGAACGCATGCTGGAACAGGCGGAATATCCCTTCCTGAAAGCACACAAAAATATTCACGAGCTTTTTGTAAGACGCGTAAGCGAATACCAGAACCGGTTCAAGCTTGGTGAAAACATTACTGAAGAATTGCACGATTTGATGTTCAACTGGCTGTTCGGCCACATCAAGCATGACGACATGGACTATGTTTCTTCAATATCCAATAATTATTCCCTGCAAGAAGATTTTTCGGAAGGAAAAAGAGGATTTCTCGGCAGACTGTTCGGCTAGTTGACCTATGAAAATCCCGCATGCCACTGATCGAAACTATGAATAGTGGCCGTCGTGCACTCAAGTCGTTCATATGAATGACTTTCTCAGGACGCCGCACACTCGACATCCATCCGGAAAGTATGTGTATTCAGCTTTGAATATTGACCAACGTTTGACTGAGGAGTAGCCTCAAATGGCAGTGCAGGGTTGATGTTAATTTCTCCTGTGGCTGTTCGGCAGGAGACTCCTATGAAACTTCCCAAAACACCCGACCTCCCGGGTTCGGCCAACCCTTCGGTGACAGAAAAAAAAGGCGCATCAGTTTCTGAATTGCCCGGTGCTGTATTTCATCCTGCTCGCCGTGTCTCCGATAACTGCCCGTTATCCAGGGTATTTCCCGGCTCGGACTATCCGCCAACCTCTCCAAAAATGCATGAGTTGCGCGAGAGAAATTCAATCCAGCCGGCAACTGAAAATCGTTCGGGTTCGCGCACAAAAAAGTAATTTCAATTTGCTTTCGGTATTCCTTCAACTGGTTGCCGCCAATAACGCTCGCGCTTTGACCCGGTACCGCAAGGATCAAAGTTGCAAAGCCTGGTTATAACCACATTGCATTATCAGTTTTGGCTGGCCGGGGTTTGACAATAATCAATGGACTTGGGCATAGCATGGCTATACTTGTCACCTTTGCATCAAGAGATTTTCATGTCGACCTTAAACACACCCCAACTCATCTGCCCCGCCGGCAGTCTGCCCGCCCTGAAGGCGGCAATCGATAACGGCGCGGACGCCGTCTATCTCGGTTACAAGAACGATACCAACGCGCGCAATTTCGCCGGGCTCAATTTCGACGACAAGGCGCTGCGCGAAGGCATCCGCTACGCACAATCGAAAAATCGTGAAGTGCTGATGGCGATCAACACCTTCGCCCAGCCGGGCCGCGTCGCCGATTGGCAGCGCGCCGTCGATGGCGCTGCAAACCTTGGCGTCAACGCAGTAATCCTTGCCGATGTGGGCCTGCTCGATTACGCCTGTAAACGGCACCCTGACTTGCGACTGCATTTATCGGTGCAGGGCTCGGCCACCAGTTACGAGGCGGTGAATTTCGCGCAGCGCGAATTCGGCGTGCGCCGCGCCGTGCTGCCGCGCGTGCTGACGCTGGCGCAGGTCGAGAACGTGATCAAGAACACCACAGTCGAGATCGAGGTGTTCGGCTTCGGCAGCCTGTGCGTGATGAACGAAGGCCGTTGCTGGCTTTCTTCCTACGCCACCGGCGAATCGCCCAACACAGTGGGTGCCTGCTCACCGGCCAAGTACGTCAAATGGGAGAAGTCGCCGGGCATGATGTCGACGCGCCTGAACGGGATCCTGATCGACCGCTTCGGCGACAGCGAACCGGCCGGTTACCCGACATTGTGCAAGGGGCGCTTCGAGGTGAACGGCTCGACCTATTACGCGCTGGAAGAACCGACCAGCCTGAACGTGCTGGAAATACTCCCGGAGATCGCCAGGATCGGCGTAGCAGCCATCAAAGTCGAAGGCAGGCAGCGTAGCCCCACTTATGTGGCGCAGGTCACCAGAACCATGCGTGCCGCGCTGGATGCGCTGGCCAGGGATGGTGAACGCTACTTGGTTAAACAGGCATGGCAGGCGGAACTGGCCAAGGTGTCGGAAGGCAGTCAGGCAACATTGGGCGCTTACAGCCGCCCCTGGAGATAAGCACATGAAACTCGCTCTGGGGCCCCTGCTCTATTTCTGGCCAAAACAAACCGTTCTGGATTTCTACGCCGAAATGGCGCAGAACCCCGCGCTCGACATCATCTACGTCGGCGAAGTGGTGTGTTCGCGCCGCCAGCAATTGCGTGTCCAGGACTGGATCGCACTGGCACGTGAACTTTCCGATGCAGGTAAGGAAGTTGTCGTGTCGGCACAGGCGCTGCTCGAATCGGAAAGCGACCTGAAGTCGCTGCGCCGCCTGATGGACGAAGCCAATTGCAAGGTCGAAGCCAACGATCTGGGCGCGGTGAACATCGCCGCCGGACGCCCCTTTGTTGCAGGACCGCACCTGAACATCTACAACGAAAGCACGATGGCCACTTACGCGCGCTACGGCATGCAGCGCTGGGTGCCGCCGCTGGAAGCCGACCGCAAGCTGATCGAGATTTTGCACAAGAACCGCCCCGCCGGGATGCAGACCGAGGTTTTCGTATACGGCAAGTTAGCGCTGGCTTTCTCGGCACGCTGCTTCACTGCACGCCATTACGACCTGAACAAGGACGATTGCCAATTCAAGTGCATGGAACATCCGGACGGGATCACGCTGAAAACGCGCGAAGGCCAGCCGTTCCTGACCATCAACGGCATCCAGACCATGTCGGCGCAGAGCTATAATCTGCTCAACGAAGTGCCGGACATGCTGAAGATGGGCATAGACATCATCCGCGTCAGTCCGCAGTCGCAACACATGGCGGAAATTATTGCCGCCTTCGATGCGGCGCGAAAGGGTGAAACGCCGCATCCGGATACCGGTGCATGGTGCGCCGACGGTCTGGTGGACGGTTACTGGTTTGGCGATGCCGGCATTGCACAACATCACCTGTCCTGAATTAAAGAACTGCAAGGAGTGAAAAAATGAATATCCCGAAATTCAAGTTGCCCGGATTGGTCGCACGCATCGGCGGTCGTCTGCCGCAATGGCCGCACTCCCTGACGCTCATTGCCGGACTGAACGCCGCCGCCAAAATGAAACTGCTGCCGCTGGACAGCCTTGCCTTGCTCGAAGGCCGCACCTTCCTGGTCCAGGTGCTGGATACCGGGGGGCAGGCAAACTTCACTTACCGCAACGGCTTGTTCCGTCCATTATTTTCCGCACCACAGACGCCGGACCTATCCTTCCGCGCCAACCTGTCCGCCTTCATGCAGATGATAGCCCGCCAAGAAGACCCCGACACCCTGTTCTTCAACCGCGAACTATCGATCGAGGGCGATACCGAACTCGGGCTGGTGGTGAAGAACATGCTCGACGCAGTGGAGTGGCCGCAAATGCCAAAATTGCCAGGCTTAAGTCACTGACAAGCTTTTAGCATCCCGAACTTGCCAATAGAAAAAGGGCAGAGCCATGCGGTTCTGCCCTTTTTCTATTTTTGTCCATCAGTTCACTTGACCAATTTCGAAAGTTTCTTGAACGACTCTGTCCCGGCAATCTTCAATAACTGAAATACGACTGCCTCCGTGGAAGTAGGTACAGCACCGGCCAGCACCATGGCTTCCAGAGCAGTTTGCCGGTTATCGCCGCTGCGACTCATCATGGCGTCCTTGACCACATGCACATTGAACCCGGCATCCAGCAAGTCGATGACGGTCTGCAGCACACACACATGGGTCTCCATGCCGGTGACGATAACCTGCGTTCTGCCGCTGTCTTTGAGTTGTTTGACGAAGGCCTCGTTGCCGCAGCAACTGAAAGTCAGTTTTTCATGACAGGGGGCCGTCGGCGCCCTCTCCTTGAGTTCGGCCAATGTCGGCCCCAGTCCCTTCACGTATTGCTCGGTAAAGACCACCGGGATCGCCAGCTCCTTGGCGCTTTCCAGCAGGATGCCGGCGTTTTTGGTCAGTTGCGCCAGTACGTTTGCATCCATGGCGGCGCAGAGTTTTTCCTGCACGTCGATGACCACCAGCACAGCCTTTGCGGGTTCCAGCATGAATTTGTTTTTGACTGACATCATTTCTCCAAAATAGGGGTTGCCGTGCCATCACACTAACCAGCCACCATCAACCCGTCAATATCCCCAATCCTATCTACGCGCCCACTGCGCCAGTGCGCCAGCCACCTCGGCCACAACGGCGTCCCAATCGCCCATGGCAGGCTGGCGGAACAGGCGCATGGTTCCGGGATACCACGGCGAATCTGCGCGGCCCGTCATCCAGCGCCAGTCCGTCTTGTAGTCCGGCAACAAGACCCAGCAGGCTTTTCCAAGCGCACCAGCCAGATGCGCTACCGCCGTATCGACGCAAATGACCAGATCGATATTTGCGACAACGGCGGCAGTATCCGCAAAGTCGGTCAACTGCGAACCCAAGTGAGTGAGATGCAATCCAGGGGGCGGGCGCGTTGCTTCATCTTCACCCGCACCTTTCTGCAGACTGATGAAATTCACACCGCCCACGGCACCCAGGGGAAGCAATGCATCAAGTGACGGAAGAGAGCGGTCGGCGTCATTCTCGAACAGCGGGTTTCCCTTCCACACCAGGCCGACACGAAGTCCGCCTTTGGGCAGAAGCGCGGCCCATTTTTCGGACCGGTCTGTCGGCACATGCAGATAGGGAATCTTTGCCGGAATGGAATCGAGGCGCGTTTTGCAGTAGCAAGGGATGCTTAACGGAGGCGTCCAGAAATCCGGGCCGGACAAGGGTATCTGATCCTCGAATGACAGAACCTGATCCACGCCTTCCAGCGTCGCAAATAACGTTTTCAAAGCCGGGTGACAGACCAGTGTAATCGCGGCAGCGCCTTGCTTCTTTAACTCTGAAGCGTAGCGGCAATACTGGATCATGTCGCCGTGGCCGGGCTCATAACCGATCAGGACGGATTTACCGGCAAGCGATTCGCCTCGCCAGCGCGGAAAGCCCAGATGGGCTGCCCAAGCCGCATACCAGTTGCGCGCTTCCAGACAAGCCCAGCCTTCCTCGAACCTGCCCTGTCGCAACAGGATATAGCTCAAGTTGTATCTGGCCATTGCATAACCATCATCCAGCGCCAGCGCCGTGCGATAGCATTGCTCGGCTTCCGCTTCGCGCTTCATGCAGGCGTAGAGCACACCCAGGTTCGACCAGCCGACCGGGGAATCCGGGTTGAGGGAAATTGCCTGGCGGTAGGCCGTCTCGGCCTCGCCGAACCGTTTCTGGCTTGCCAGCAGCGCGCCGAGATCCAGATGGGTTTCTGCGTAGTTCGGATCAAGTCCGATGGATACGCGGTAGCACATCTCGGCGGCTTCCGTATCCAGCCGTTTTTCCAGAAGCAGCCCCAGGTTGGCATACGCCTCGGCAAAATCCGGCGCGATTTTCACCGCCAACCCGAAGCAGGCTTCGGCGCCGGTCGCATCACCGGCTTCCAGCAAGCGGGTTCCCCGATAAAAAAGCGCCTCAGCTTCTGCACGTTTCTGGTTACTCATAGCAACGACAACCCGTTCGCCTGATTGGACAGGTGCGTATTCTAAAACGTCCGGCGGATTCTTCATGCACAGAAAATACAAACGGCGCGCAGGATCATTGCGCGCCGCTCAAATCGAGATGACAAACTTACAGGTAGTTAAACAGCGTCAGTTGGGAAACCTGCGCGAACGATTGCTGGGCCGCTTGCAGAATCAGTTTCTGCTGCGTCAAATCCGTGATGGCCTTGGTGTAGTCGGTGTCCTGTATTGAAGACAGCGTTTTCTGGAATTGCAGGCCAAGTTGATCGCCGGTGGTTTGCAAGGCATCCAGTTCGTTCAAACGCGAACCCGTTGTGGCGCGCACCCCCAGCACGGCATTCAGGTCCTGGTTCAAGGCGCCATACGCATCGTTCAGCCCTTGTGTGTACGCTGCTGCGGCAGCCGCATCGCCGGTCGGCAGCGACATGCTCAAGGTCGTGATGAGATTGTTGAGTGTGTCGAATACGCTTTGGTTGCTGCTGGGTGCGACGGTGAAGGTGTCGCCGTTGGCCGGTGTGCCTTTTACATCGAACTGGATGCCTTCAAAGCTGATGGCTTGTCCGCTGACGTAGGCTACATTGCTCATGCCCACCACCGGCAGACCGGTCGTGACATCGGTAACGGTGTAGGTGGTGGTGCCTGCCACGGTAAACGCCACCTGGTAGTTGTGGCCGGTGGCCAGGGTCGGGTTGGTCACCGACCCCTGACTGATGATACCGCTGCCGGTGTTGCCCGCAGCGGGCGCAGTCTGGAACGTTCCATTGCCGTTACGGATGCGCACGAAGATATCGGATCCGGAATCGGAGCTGGAAATTTGCCGCGAAGCGGCAACTTGCACTTTGCGCTGCACATCGTCGCCCTGATAGACCACCCCGCCTGCCGTCTCCACAAAAGGTTTCACACTGCCCTGCGCGCCGGAATACAGGTAACTCCCCGCACCATCGGTGCTGTTTGCCAGACCAAGCAGATCCTGCAAACGGCTTCGCACATCGGTCGCCAGCGCCTGGCGACTGATGTCGGACAACGTGCCGTTGCCTGCCGTCAACGCCGTTTCCTGCACATCCTGCAGCAGTAACGTTACGCTTTCGAGCACGCCCTGCGACAGCGACAGCGTATTGGTTGCGGCGGTACGATTGGTCGAGTACTGGGTATTCGTTGCGGCGGACTGCGTGAGTTCCGTGGCGCGCGCAGCTCCGATCGGATCATCGGCGGGACTCAGAATACGCTGCCCGGTCGACATCTGCAGCGTCGTATTGGCGATCTGCACCTGAAGCGTATTCAGGGAGCGGATGTTCGCATTATAGATTTGGCTGGTACTGATACGCATGATCTGCTCCTATTGGCCGAGGGTCAGCAACGTGTCAAACATGGAGCTGGCAATCTGCATCGCCTTGGCTGCCGCCTGGTAAGCCTGTTGATAACGAATCAGATTCGCCGCTTCCTCATCCAGATTCACACCGGATACCGCTTGTTGCGATGCGGTTACCTGATCCAGCAAACTGGTTTGTGCCTGGCTGATGACAGTCAGCTCGCGTGTCTGGCTGCCCACCTGCCCGATCAGTTGTCCATACGCCCCCTGATAGCTGGTCGTACCGTTCGCCAGGGTATTGGCCGTCTGCAATGCGGCCATCAGCAGGACGTTGCTGCCGTCGGTGGTGGCATTGGTATTCTGGGTGACGGTGAAGGTATCGCCGGCTGACGGGGTGCCGCTGATCTGTGTCGTCCAGCCGTTGATGGTGATCGCCGCGCCGGAAGTGTAAGCCTGCGGGCCCACCGGGGCGCCGGTTCCGGTTGCGGTATAGGTCGTGGGCGGATTATCGAAGGTGATCGTGATCGGCTGTTGCAAGTTCGCATCCAGCGGCAATCCGGGAACCACTGTTGCCGCTGCGATAACGCCCGACCCCAGATTGCTGGTCGAGGCATTGGAACGGATGGGGGACGCCGCCGCAATCCTGGTCGGATCGGTGAAGTTCAGGGAAATGACGCTTGCCCCGTCCGCTGTAGGGCGGACGAGAAATGTATCTCCATTCGCCGCCGCACCGGCAGTCAATTGCAAAGTGATGCCGGTGCCGGCAACTGCCTGGCCTGCGGTCATGGCCGCAACCGAGTAAGGTCCGCCGATGGTTGCGTTGGTAGCGGCGTCATAAACGTTATAGTTTGTCCCGTCGAAACGCACGCTGTAATCGGCGGCAGTCAATGCCGAAGTACTGGTCACGGTCGCCGTCAGTACGCCTGTTCCGGTATTGTTGGAAGAAGGCGTCACGCGCGGCGTCGCCAAGGCAAACAAACTGCCGCCCAGCGCACCCTGCAGATCAACCCCTTGTTGCTGTTGCTGATTGAAGGTGTCTGCCAGCCCCATCGCGATGCGGCCCAACGCATTCACCGCCGGATCGAGCACATCCTGACGGAAGCTGAGATAAGCGCCGAGATTGCCGCCTTGCAAGGAACTCTGCGGAATCGTGCTCACCGTGCCGCTGCTCAGGTTGTAATACGCAACCTCCAACGCGGATGGGTCGGTGGCGGAAGTAACCGTGCGTAAAGTCGATGCCTGACTGCCGACAACCAGGGATTGTCCGCTGCCGATGAACACATTCATCGAACCGTCCGACTGCTTAAGCGTCGTGACGCGTATTTCCTGGCTGAGTTGGCTGACCAGTTGATCACGCTGATCCAGCAAATCGTTGGGCGGCTGGTTGGGCGAATTTGCCTGCAGTTGCACAATCTTGTCGTTGAGCGAGGCGATCTGTTTCGCGTAACTGTTGATCGATGTCACGCTGGCGGAAATTTGCCCGTTGAGGCCATCGCGGATCTGGTTCAGGTTCTGGTCCAGGGATTGAAAACGCCCCACCAGCGATTGCGCGCTGGAGACCATGGTTTGACGTGCAGGAACGGATTGCGGCGCGTTGGACACCGCGTTCACCGCACTGAAAAAATCCTGCAGCACGGTCGTCAGGCCGCCGCTGGAATCGCCCAGCAGGTTGCTCACTTGCTGCGACAGTCCGAGCTGGGTATTCAGGTTGGATGATTGCGTCTGCGCTTCCAGCACTTGTGCGCTGAGAAACTGGTCGTACTGGCGCACCACGTTCGTCACGTTGACACCCTGCCCGAAATATCCGGAACCCGTGTTTTGCGGCAACTGCGCAGTTTGCAGAATTCCCTGCCGCGAATAACCCGGCGTGCTGGCATTGGCAATGTTATGTGTGGTCGTGGCGATCCCCGCCTGCGCCGCATTGAGTGCACTTACTCCGATGCCGTATATATTCATGTCCAGTCCTTTTGCCGCCACGCAGCTCTACATAGCCCAACTATCGGCAAAAAATAATTAAACTTTAGGCCCGCGCCCGGATGCCGCCGATCACCCCTGCCAATTTGTCCGCATAATGCGGATCGGTGGCATACCCGGCTTGCTGCAATGCCTGCGCGAATCCTTTGGCATCTCCCTGCCCCACCACTTCCGCATAACGGGAATTCTCTTTCAGCAACCGGGCGTAATCCTGGAACGATTCGCTGTAAGAGTCATAGGCACGGAAGCGCGCCACTTGTTTACTCGCCACGCCATTGTGGTATTCGGTGGTGGTCACTGCCGCCACCTTGCCGTTCCAATCCTTGCCCGCCTTGATGCCGAACAGGTTATGACTGTCCCTGCCGTCAGCCATTTTGATCTCGCGCCTGCCCCAACCGCTTTCCAGCGCGGCCTGGCCCATGATGAGGTGCGCAGGAATGCCTGTGGCAAGACTGGCCAGCTCGGCATGCGGCCGCATTTTATCGACGAAGGTTTGTTGTATATCTGCCGGGTGAGCCGATGGAAGAACACTCGTGACATTCGGCGATGGAAGAACACTCGTGACGTTCGGCACGGGTGTCGCAGTTGCCGCTGGCGTCACTTCAGGGGTTGTCGCGCCGGCACCTTGGGTGCGGCTGAGTTGCTTCACCATGATTTCCGCGAGACCCACGCCGCGCGAAGACGCCATGCTTTGTGCCAGTTGCTGATCGAGCATGCCGGTAAACATTTTGGTCTGTTCGCTATCGAACATGCCGTCCTGCGGCGTCGCATCGCGCATGCTTTTCAGCATCATGTTCAGGAACACCGTCTCGAATTGTTGTGCGGCAGCTTTTAACGCCTGATCGGGAGATTGTTTGGCCTGCAGGCGCAGATTGTTCAGACTCTGGCTGTCGATCGCCAAGCTGCTGACATTTGTGCCGGAGATGGTCATGGCGGTTAGATGACTTCCAGTTCCGCCCGCAATGCCCCCGACGCTTTCATCGCCTGCAATATCGCCAGCATATCCTGCGGGGTGGCGCCGATGGAATTCAGCGCCTTGACCACATCGCCCAGATCCACACCGCGTTTCATGAGCAACAGGTTGCCCTTGTCCGCCTTGATATCGATGGTGGCGTTGGTCACGTCTGCCGTCTGTCCCTGCGCAAAAGGGGCGGGCTGGCTCACGGTATTTTCGGCGCTGATCACCACCGTGAGGTTGCCATGTGCCACCGCGCAGTCGTCGAGAGCGACATGCTGGTTCATCACCACCGAACCCGTGCGCGCGTTGACGATCACTTTGGCACTGCCCGCTGCCGCGTTGACCAGCAGGTTTTCGATACGCGAAATGAATACAACGCGCGCGCTGCCTTCGGGGGCTTTGACTTGTATGGTGCGCGCATCCAGCGCGGCGGCGATCCGCGCCGGCGGTGAAATTTCGCGGTCGATGGTGTCCGCCAGACGCGTCGCCGTGGTGAAGTCGGCGGTATTCAATTCGAGATAGATGTATTCGCCCTGCCCCAGCGGGGTCGGTACGGAGCGCTCCACGGTCGCGCCGCCGGGAATGCGCCCCACGCTCAAGTGATTGACCTGGGCCTTGGAACCGCCCGCCGCCGCACCCGCGCCGCTCACCAGCATGTTGCCCTGCGCCATGGCATACACCTGGCCGTCCGCGCCTTTCAACGGCGTCATCAACAGCGTGCCGCCGCGCAGGCTTTTTGCGTTACCGATGGACGACACCGTAATGTCGATCGTTTGTCCGGGCCGTACGAACGGCGGCAGCGAAGCCGTCACCGTGACCGCCGCCACGTTCTTCAATTGCAGACTGGTACCGGGCGGCAGCGTAATGCCCATCTGCGCCAGCATGGTGACCGTGCTTTGCACCGTGAACGGCGTTTGCGTGGTCTGGTCGCCGCTGCCGTCCAGGCCGACCACCAGACCGTAGCCCAGCAACTGGTTCTCGCGCACGCCCAATACGGTGGCGAGATCCTTGATGCGCTCCGCCGCCGCGCTCATCGAAACGAGCAGCAATAATGCGAATGCAAACGATCTGGTATTCATGATCACACCCCTTGTCCGCTAGAACGGCAACACCGAGAAGAAGATGCGGTTGAACATGCTGATCACCGCCGCCGTGTCGATATTGTTCGCGCCCTTGTATTCGACATGCACATCCGCCACCTGGGTGGATTGCACGGTATTGCTGCCGCTGATGGTGGAAGGATTCACCACACCGGAAAATCGCACATACTCTTCGGCGAGTTTGATGGCCACTTGTTTTTCGCCTGCCACGCGCAGATTGCCGTTGGCCAGCACCTCCGTCACCGTTACGGTGATCGAACCGGAGAAAGTGTTGCTGCCCGAACTGTCGCTCTTGGCTGCGGATTTGACCGCACTGTTGCTCTCCACACCGACCGGGTTCTGGATAACGCCAGCCGTGGCCCCGGCAGTTATCGTGGGGGTACTCAACGCGATGCTGCCGCTATTGTCGTCGTTATGACCGGATTTGCCGGAAGCCGATGTCGTCTCGACAATATTGACGGTCAGCACATCGCCAACATTGCGCGCGCGCCTGTCCTCGAACATCGGCCGTTCATTCACCCCGGCCTGATAGATCGCACCGTTGCCCGCCATTACCGGCGCCGTTTGCGGCGGCGGAAGGGCAGTCAATGGCTGCTTGATGTTGGTGGAAGGTACACATGCCGCCAGCGCCGACACCAGCGCCAGCAGGCACATCGTTCCGATCCCATTTTCAAATACTTTTTTCATGGCTTACATCTGCGACAATTTCTGCAACATCTGATCCGAAACAGTGATCGCCTTGGAGTTGATCTCGTATGCGCGCTGCGTCTGGATCATGTTCACCAGTTCTTCCACCACGTTCACGTTCGATGTTTCGACATATCCCTGGCTCAAGGTACCCGTCCCGTTCGTGCCGGGCACATTGGTGCTGGGCGTGCCGGATGAGGCCGTCTCCATGTACATGTTCTGCCCCATGCTTTGCAGACCGGACGGATTGATGAACGTCGCCAATTGCAGGCTACCGACCTGCACCGGCGCTGCCACCCCCGCCTGCGTGATGCTGACCACGCCATCCAGGCCGATGGTAACCGTGATGGCATTGGCCGGAATCGTGATGGCGGGTTGCACCACATAGCCGTTGGACGTCACGATCTGTCCCTGGCTATCCGTCTGGAAAGCGCCGTCGCGGGTATAAGCCGTCGTGCCGTCGGGTTGCAATATCTGGAAGAACCCCGCCCCCTGGATCGCCACATCCAGCTGGCCGTTGGTCTGTTGCAGGTTACCCTGGGTATGAATGCGCTCGGTGGCAACAGGACGCACGCCGGTACCGATTTGCAAACCGGAGGGAATCTGCGTTTGTTGCGACGACTGCGCGCCGGGCTGGCGAATGTTCTGGTACAACAAGTCCTCGAATACTGCCCGCGCCCGCTTGAAACCATTGGTGCTGACGTTGGCCAGGTTGTTCGAGATCACATCCATCTGCGTCTGCTGCGCTTCCAGGCCGGTTTTGGCAATCCACAAAGAACGAATCATGATAAGTATCCTTTAAAATATTCAGCCGCTGATGCTGAGCAGCGTGCCGGCTTGTTTGGCGTTGTTGTCCGCCGTTTGCAACATCTTCATCTGCATGTCGAATTGGCGCGCCAGCGTGATCATGTTGACCATCGCCTCCACGGTATTCACATTGCTCCCTTCCAGACTGCCCGACACCACGGTCACATTGGCATCGGCTTCCGCTGGATTGCCATCCAGGGTGCGAAACACGGCATCTTCGCCGCGCACCAGTTGGTTCTCCGGCGGATTGGTCAGTTTGATCCGCCCCACCACCACCACTTGGGAAGCCTGCGTTCCGCTGGGCACGGTCGAGATGGTGCCGTCTTTGGCAATCGTCACTTCGGTATCCGGCGGAATCGTGATCGGGCCCGCATCGCCCATCACATTCATCCCGTTACTCGTTTGCAGAATGCCGTCCGGCAAAACCTTGAGGCTGCCGTTGCGGGTATAGGCTTCCTTGCCGTTGGCATCCTCTACGGCAATCCAGCCCTGTCCGTCGATGGCCACATCGAGTTCCCGTCCGGTGGTCTGCATCACGCCCGGCGTAAAGTCGGTCCCCGCCGTCGAGTCCACCACAAAAGTACGCGTTGCCAATCCTTCACCCACCAGCGGCACCGCCCGGAACGCATCGATGCTGGCGCGAAAACCCGGCGTATTGGTGTTGGCCAGATTTTGCGACACCGACGCCTGCTGCTGCAGGGTGTGCGAAGCGCCGGTCATCGCGGTGTAAATCAGCCTGTCCATGTCAGCCTCCTCGCGTAGGTGCGAATTCATTCGCACAGCATGCAACGAACGTGCGAATAAATTCGCACCTACCCATTATTTATCTCAAATTGACGATCGTCTGCAGCACCTGGTCTTGCGTCTTGATCGTCTGCGCGTTGGCCTGGTACACACGTTGTGCGGTGATCATGTTCACCAGTTCGGCCGTCAGGTCGACGTTGGAATCTTCCACCGCCGAGGTCTGCAACACGCCCAGGCTGGCCGATCCCGGCACACCCACCAACGGCGTGCCCGAGGTCGAGGTCTCCGCCCACTGGTTGCCGCCCAAAGGCTGCAGCCCCTGCGCGTTGCTGAAATTGGCCAGCACGACCTGCCCCAGCGTGCGTGTCTGGCCGTTGGAATAGCGGCCGGAGATGATGCCGTCGGCCCCCGTGCTGAAGCCGGTCATGTGACCGGAGGTGTAGCCGTCCTGGCTCATCGAATTCACGCCGAAGGCGGTGCCGAACTGCGAGGTGCTGGCAAAGTCGATGCTCAACGTTTGCGCCGCCGCGCCTGCCGGGGTAAACGCAGCCGACGTCACGGCGACCGCCGGTGCCGCCAGCGTGCCGTTGGTATTGAAGGTCATCGCCGTCAACGGCGCATTGGCCGCCTGCGTGTTAACCCCGTCCACGGTCAGATAGGCATTCCAGGTGTTTATCCCGGATTTGGCGAAATACAGCGATGCCACGTGACTCCCGCCGAGGCTGTCATAAATCGTCGACGAGGTGGAGTTGTTGAATGTTGCCGCGTTGTTCGGATCGAATGCAGGCGCCACCGGAATGACCGATGCATTTGCATTCAAATTGAGTCCGGCCGTCAGCGCCGTGGTTGCATTCGGGAGCAAATCGGCGGTGGATATCTGGATGGGGGCAGGCGAAGTCGCCATGATCACACCCGCCGCATTCGGCAGATAACCCGTCAGGTTGTATCCCTGGCTGTTGACGATGTAACCGTTGCTGTCAACCTGGAACTGGCCGTTGCGCGAATAGGTGATGGAGCCATTGTTGTCCATGCGGAAAAATCCGCTGCCACTGACGGCCATATCCAGCGAGTTATTCGTCGTTGTGATATTGCCCTGGGCAAATTGCTGCGCCACAGTCGCCACCCGTACACCGATACCTGCCTGATTTCCGCCACCGGCCAGCGAATTGGCGTAGACATCGGCGAACTGTGCCTGCGATTGTTTGAAACCGACGGTGCTGGCATTGGCAACGTTGTTGCCGATCACATCCAGACTCTTGGCTGCCGCATTCAGACCGCTTAATCCTTGTTGGAAACCCATGACATTCTCCTAATTAAATCCATCACACGCCCGTAACCCAGAGCAACCGTGTCCATCACAAAATGCGGCGCACAGCATCCAGCCCCACATCCCCCAGATTCCCCACATTCAGTTGCGCCACTCCCGACGTCAGCGACACACTGTTCACCAGACCGTAACTCAGCGTCGCCGGCGTACTCTTGGCGCCGTTCAGGACGGCCGAGGCACTGAAGGTATACACCCCGTCCGCCTGTGCCGTGCCGCTATTGTTCGTGCCATCCCATTGAAAATCGATAATCCCGGCATCCTGCGCCCCGAGTTCCAGCGTGCGCACAACATCGCCATTGGCATTCGAGATGGTCACCGTCACCTTGTCTGCGGGCTGGCTCAGTTCCACTGCGGCATTGGAACTGCCGCTCGCCATCGCAATCTGGTCACCCGTTACCAGCGCCACATGGCCGATCATGGAGGCCGCCTGCAGGGACTGCGCTGCCGCCATGCTGCTGCTCAGCGCCGCCACCGTGGTATTCAGTTTCTCGATACCGCTCACGGTGGAAAGCTGCGCCATCTGCGAAGTGACTTGCGCGTTGTCCATCGGGTTGAGCGGATCCTGGTTCTTCATCTGCGCCACCAGCAGCGCCAGGAATCGATCCTGGGTTGCCGACATCTGCGAAGCGGTCGCTGCCGCACTCGCCGCCGCAGTCGATGCAGTGCTGCTCTGTACTGTGGTCATGGCTTATCTCCTTTATTGTCCGATGGTGAGCGTCTTGAGTAGCAGGGTCTTGGATGTATTCAAGACTTCCACATTATTCTGGTAAGACCGCGAAGCCGAGATCATGTTCACCATTTCGTCCACCGGATTCACATTGGGCAACGTCACATAACCCTGCGCATCCGCCATCGGATGTTTGGGGTCGTACATGACCTTCATCGGCGAAGTATCCTCGACCACCGCCGAAACCTTGACACCTTCCCCAACCTGCCCGGCGACCGGCGTGGTGCTGAACACCACCTGCTTGGCGTGATACGGTTTGCCGTCCGGCCCGGTGGCACTGTCCACGTTGGCGAGGTTGCTCGCCACCACGTTGAGCCGTTGCGATTGCGCCGTCATGGCGGAACCGGCGATGTTGAAAATATTGAACAGGGACATGATCCTTTCTCCTCTTAACCTTGCAGCGCGGCCAGCACTGCTTTGGCCTTTTCGCTGACAAAACGCACGCTGGCCTCGTAGCGCAATGCATTGTCGGCAAATTGCGCCCGCTCCACATCCATGTCAACCGTGTTGCCGTCGGCACTGGGTTGCAACGGTTTGCGATACATCACCGGCGCCCCCATCACACTCTCCCCCGTTGTGCCCGCCAGATGGCCCGGCACGGTTGTCGCCACCGCCAGCTTCTCGCTGCCGCCCTGCAAAGCACCCTGCAGCGCGCTCGTAAAATCGATGTCCTTGGCCTTGTAGTTGGGGGTATCGGCATTGGCTATATTGGACGCGATCAATTCCTGCCGCGCGGCACGCAAATTCAACGCCGTCTGGTGAAACTGGAACATCTGGTCTATCCTGCTGCTCATCTCGCCCTCCCTTGCTTTCGGTCTACTTCACGCCTTGCATACTAATCACCACACGTCATGCGTCATCCGATGAATAAGGGTAGAAACCCGTTTTATTTCGCGCTTTAGAAAAACACTGCCTGCCGCACAATATGTCCATGAAAAACCTGTGGTTAACACTGCTTGCGTCAAGCATATTCTGCGCACTGCCGGTTCAGGCGGCAGCACAGCAGAGCCATGCGCAAATCCGCGAGACTGCATTGGCATACGCGCAAACGCAGACACAGACGCTGCCCGGCAAAGTCCGCATCAAGGTGGAAGACATCGACCGCCGCATCGTGTTGGCTGCCTGCACTCCGCTCGAGGCCTTTCTGCCCAGCGGTTCGCAACTGCTGGGCAAAACCAGTATCGGCGTGCGCTGCAACGCAAAACCCGGCTGGTCGATTTTTGTACAGGCATACATCAGGGTCAGCGCCGACATGCTGGTCGCCAACCGGCCCCTGGCACAGAACACGGTATTGAGCGCGAACGACTTCAGCCTGCAAAACGGAGAACTGGGACAACCCGGCATCCTGATCGATCCGGCACAAGCCATCGGCAAGACGCTCAAGTTCGGCATCGGCGCCGGACAGGTCTTGCGCCAGGACATGCTGCGCGCCCCTTATGTCGTAACCCAGGGACAAGCGGCGGAAGTGCGCGTCCTCGGCAGGGATTTTTCCGTCCGCGCGTCCGGCCAGGCGCTCAACAACGCGGCAGAAGGGCAGCAAGTGCAGATGCGCATGCCTTCCGGTCGGGTTGTCGGTGGCACTGCAGCCGCAGATGGCGGCGTGGAGGTACGGCCCTGAACCGACTATAATGCCGCGCAGTTGCAGGCACCCTAAAGTTTCTCAAGCGTTTGCCGATGTAATGCTTAACCGTGACTGTATAAAGGGGAAACCCCAATGAAGATCGAAAAAACCAGCAATCCGCAGCCTGTCTCCAAAGCCGGGGAAACGGGTGCGCATGCCGCAGTGGCGCGCCCCACGAGCAACAAAACCGGCGCTGCCGAGAACAGCGGAACCAGCGTGCATCTGGGCACCACGACGGCGCAATTGCGCAGCATCGAGGGCAGCATCGCCAGCACACCGCTGGTGGATGTGCACAAGGTCGCCGAGATCAAACAAGCCATCACCGAGGGACGTTTCCAGGTGAACTCCGGCGTGGTGGCGGACCGCCTGATCAGCACCGTACAAGACCTGATTACCGCGAGCCAGCGTTGACCCAAAAACTGCCGAATTCCGCGACGGCGGAATTCATATCCAACCTGAACGACGAATGTGCCGCCTTGCGCGCATTCGTCGTTTTGCTTGATGACGAGCAACGCACCCTGCTCGGCCAGCACACCGAAGAGTTGTTATCACAGGCCGAAGCCAAGACACAACTCGCCAGCAAAATCGCAGCACTTTCCAGCGCCCGCCAGAAATACGTGCCGCAAGGAACCCTCGATACAGCGGAATGGCTCAAACAAAACGTACCCCAGGCATTGCCGGCATGGCTTGAGGCGCGCAAACTGGCAGCCCATGTACAACGTCTCAACCAGACCAACGGCGAACTCATCCAGATCAAACTGCGCTACAACCAGCAGGCGCTCGGCGTACTCTTCAGCGCCGCACAAAGTACCGCCGGCCTGTACGGCGCCAACGGCCAACCCAACCAGCCCAGCGCAAGCCGGACGCTGGGGAGCGGCTGAATTGCAGTAGTCGCGACTTGATCTGACACAATCGGTCAGATTGCTGCAGTCGTTCTTGCTGCCTCACGCCGATGCAATTGGAAATTGAATTGCCTGAAAGCAAGACGGTGGCGACAGAAAAACTTAACCCGTATGAGATGATTGCACGGCGCGCCTTGTGTGGCTGTTTGTCGGCCGAAGCAGCCGGAGAGTTGCATTCGTTAGTTGGCTGCTATGGGGGGGGCGGCGGCCCTTAAAAGAGCAAGCGTAGGATGGGTGGAGCGGAGCGATACCCATCATATTCTTCTGTCATCTGTTGGGTATCGCTCCGCTCCACCCAACCTACCCATGTCCGCTGTCCCGCGCGAAGCGGAAGTTCCAAGACGCAGCTGCTGATTTCC
>JAHJNJ010000004.1 GCA_018820925.1 Gammaproteobacteria bacterium
CAGAACGTCGGGGGAGCGACTACCGATGAGTTGCCGATCAGTTATATCCCGTTCTCGGTGGGATACAACGCCGGGATGCCGGACGATGACGGGATGACCACCGCCAATCTCACGCTCAATTTCAAGGTGCGCGGGTTGCACGACAAGACGGCGGATTGTTACGGGCAGACAGTGACGCAGTTCGAATGCAAACGATTCAACGCCAAGCCGAATTATTTTTACCTGCGCGGCGGTTTCGACCGCACCCAGAAATTGCCCGGGAATATGTCGCTGTACGCAAAACTGGATGGCCAGATGACCGGCGGTCCGCTGATCAGCAACGAGCAGTTCGTGGCGGGTGGCGCCGATAGCGTGCGCGGATACAGGGAGGCGGAACAGGCGGGCGACGATGGAGCGCGCGGCACGCTCGAACTGCGCAGCCCGCAGTGGGGCGAGGGCAGCGTGAACGACCTGCGCGTGCTGGCGTTCATCGACGCTGCGCATCTGCGCATCAGGGAAGCGCTGCCGGGACAAACCGAGAGTTCCAACCTGGCCTCGTACGGGGTCGGCTTGCGCTTTCAGGCCTGGAGCAGTCTGAACGTAAGGATGGACGCGGGTTGGCCGCGCAAGAGCACGCTGTACACCACGAAGGGAAAAGCGCGTGTGGGGTTCAAGGCGGGTTTGGCGTTTTAAAACTGCGCCGGAATGACGGGCTCAAGGATTGATTGGGTTTTACCGACTCAGCACAAAAATTTCGGGAAGGAACAGCGATGAAAAAAGACAGGCAAACACCCGGCATTAAGCGATTACGCGCGCCCCAGATCGGCAGGCTGTCTTTGCTCGTGAGCGCGCTGGTTGCCACAGGCGTGTTGCTTCCGTTGTCGCTGCCTGAAGCGGCGGCGGCGCCTCTGCCAATGCCTTGCGGTGGTTGCTTCAACAACGCGCACATCGCCGTTCCCTTCCAACAGTCCGGTACGCTGTTCAACCTTGATCCGTTCACCGGGCTGCCCGCAGTGAGCAGCGATGGCACTATCATGACCATCAATCAGTCTTCGCAAACGGCCATCCTTAACTGGAAAGAATTCAATATCGGCGAAGGCCACAAGGTCGTCTTTAACCAGTACTACTCCGACGAAGTTACGCTCAACAACAATGCGAGCACGCTCAATCGCGTCTGGGATACGACTTTGAACCCCAGCAGGATCGCCGGTTCGCTCACTGCCAACGGCCAGGTCTATCTGATCAACCGCAACGGCATCGTTTTCACCAAAGACGCGCGGGTGCAGGTGAATACGGGCGCGTTGATCGCTTCCTCGCTCGATATTGGCGACGATCTGTATAAGGACGGCTACCTGACTAATGTGCTGAACGGGGTGATGCCCGCTTTCGGCGACGGCGTCTACGGACTGGACGGTTTCGTCAAGGTGGAGACCGGCGCAATACTCAGCGGCTCGCGCATCATGATGTTCGCGCCGGTGGTAGAAAATCAAGGCAGCATCAGCACGCCGGACGGGCAGACGGTGCTGGCCGCCGGCGACAAGATATACATCGAGGCGAGCCAGGACCCCAACCTGCGCGGCGTACTGGTCGAGGTGGACATCAATAATCCGGGTGTGGCCAATGCGATCCTGGCGGATAACGCGGCGAAGGCCGGTGTGGCATTGCAGCACACCGAAGCGGGCGTGGTCACCAATTCGGGCGATGTGATCGCCCAGCGCGGCAACATCACGCTGGTGGGGTTCGCCGTCAACCAGCAGGGCCGCCTCTCGGCCACCACCTCGGTCACCGAGAATGGCTCCATCAAGTTGCTGGCGCGCTACGGGGTGGAGACCAACAAGAACACCGTCATTAACGGCACAACCACCCCGGTCTCCTATGACATCCGCGCGAAACAGACCGGCAAGGTCACGCTGGCTTCCGGCAGCGTGACTTCTGTGACAGCGCAGGAAATATGGGATCCTGTACAGCAGAAGTGGATTCCTGATCCTGCGACGACTAATGATGGTCAGGACTTCGCAAAATCCATCGTCGAGGTGATGGGCAATACCATCGAGATGCAGAACGGCAGCAGCATCATCGCGCCCTCGGGGCAGGTGACGCTGGCGGCCATCGGCAGCCTGTCGGCGGCGACGGGTGCGATGTACCAGCAGGTGAGCTCGAAGATACCCTTCAGCAGTTTCCTCAATCCGGATTATGTCCCCCTGACCGCGGGCGACCAGGCGCGCGTGTTCCTCGACGGCGGCAGCCTGATCGACGTGTCCGGCAGCGATGCCAGCGTGTCGGTGGCGCGCAACATCCTGACCGTGCAGTTGCGCGGCAGCCAGCTCGCGGATGCGCCAGTGCAGCGCACCAGCCGCACCCTGTGGGGCAAGGATGTGCAGGTGGACATGCGCGACGGCACGACGCTGGCCAGTTATGCCGCCGAAGAATCGCAGGTTGGCCGCACGGTGGCGGAACGCACCTCCACGGGCGGCACGGTGAAACTGGTCTCCACCGGCGATGTGGTGATGAAGCAGGACGCCGTGGTGGACATCTCCGGCGGGCAGGTCGAATACACCGGCGCGAACATCAAAACGACCAAGGTGATATCGCACGGCGTGGCATATGACATTTCCGAAGCGCCGCCGGACCAGATCTATGCCGCAGTGTTGGGCGACTACACGGTGGAACACAAGAAGTGGGGCATCACCGAGACCTTCGGCACGATGAGCGGCGGGGATCTGCGCGACACACCGACACTAAGATATGACACGAGATGGGATCCCGGTTATGTCGAGGGCAAGTCGGCCGGCAAGCTGACGGTGCTGGCACCCACCGCGGTCATCGACGGCGACATCGTCGCCAATACCGTCGCCGGCGCCTACCAGCGCCAAGTCTACGTCGCTCCGCCCAAAGATCCGGAGACCGGCAAGGATGTGGCCCTCCCTTACAAGGACACATGGCAGATGCTGGCGAAGGGCGGCACGCTGGTCATCGGCAACGCCGACGCGTCTGCTGACGAAAACGGCCTGACGAACTACGTCAACGACAGCAACGTGGCGATACGCGAGGACAGGACAACGCTGGACGAGGGCTTCACAGCTTCCGGCGCACTGCCTGCCGAGTTCCGGCAGGACATCGTGCTGGATGCCGATCTGTTTGGTGGCCCCGGCCAGGTGAACAACCTCGAGGTGTACAGCAACCGGAAAGTCACGGTGGATGAGGGGGTGACGATCGATCTCGCCACCGGCGGTTCGCTCACGCTGAAGGGCGACACGGTCGACATGCTGGGCAGCATCGACACGCCTTCGGGCATGGTCTCGCTGGGCACCGCCGCGACGACCGCCTCGGCCAACCAGTTGGCGGGCGCGCTCACCGCCGGCGCGGCGGACGGCAGCAGCGTCATCTCGACCCGCGGCCAGTGGGTGAACGATTCAACGCGCTCGGGCGTGCCCGACTTGAGCCGGCCGCTGGCTATCGACGGCGGCAAGATCACGCTGGCTTCCGGCAGCGACCTGCTGGTCTCCAGCGGAACGCGGCTGGATGCATCGGGTGGCGCATGGCTGGACATGAACGGCAAGACCACCGGCGGCAACGGCGGCGATATCACGCTCAAGAGCGGCAAAGTGATCGGCAAGGCGTTCAATACGCAACTGGACGGCGTGGAGCTGCGCAGCTATGGCACGGCGGGCGGCAAGGGTGGCTCGCTGACCATTGCGGCCAACGACATCGTGTTGGGCGGTAGCGCCACTACGGACGACACCACGCTGGCGCTGGCTGAGTCCTTCTTCCGCAGCGGCGGCTTCACCTCCTACAACCTGACCGCGCAGGGCTTCGGCGGCCTGCTGGTGAGCGCGGGCGCCATCATCGAACCCAAGGCGCAGTCGCTGGTGCTGGACAGGACGGCCTACCGGCAGGAAAGCGGTGCGGATGTGGCTGCTTTTTCGACGGTCGAATACCTGCCCGACTGGCAACGTGCGGCTACCAGCATCACTCTGGAAGCTAACAATAACGGCACGCTCAAGGTGGACGAGGGTGCGGTCATCCGCGTCGACCCGACTGGGAACATCAAGCTGAGCGCGACCAACCAGTTGACGGTGCTGGGCACGCTGGAAGCGGCGGCGGGCAGCATAGACCTGAGCCTGAAAGCGCAGAACCTCGGTTTCCCCCAGGCCGAGACCGGCTCCATCTGGCTGGGCAGCAACAGCAGGCTGCTGAGCGCGGGCTACTTCAAGCAGGCGCAGCCCAATACGCAGAACCTGGTGAAGGGCGAGGTGCTGGCCGGCGGCAAGATCAACATCGACAGTCAAGGGCGTTTCGTCGTCGCGCAGAAGGGCTCGCTGATGGACGTGTCGGGCACTTCGGCCGACATCGACCTGCCGCAGCTCGAAGGCGGCAACCTCGTCTATCGCCGTACGCATGTCGCCGGTGACGCCGGCTCCATCGCCGTCAAGACCAGCGAAGGCGGGTTCCTCGACGGCACCATGAAGGCGGGCGTGGAGGCGGGCAGCCAGGCAGCGGCAGGCAAGTTCGCGCTGACCCTGCAACTGAACCCCGGTTTCAGCGATACCGTCCTCCCGGGTTATGCGCCGCTGACCCTGCCGCAAGTGGTGGTCACCGACGGTGGTACGGGCAGCTATGCCGCAGACGAGGTCGGCCTGACGCCGGGCGACGATGCGGGTGCGGGCACCTCCTCGCTGGCCGGCGTGGCCAACCGCTTCCTCGTCGATGCGCGCGCACTCAAGGATGCGGGATTCGACCAGGTGGCGTTGCGCAGCGAACATGCCATCGTGCTGGCCGATGGGGTCGACCTGCACACGAGGCGCAGCCTGACACTGGACGCGCCGGAACTGGTCTCTCATGGCGACAGTTCCGTGTCCTCGGCGCTGATCACCATCGGCCAGCTCTATGATGCCGACGGCACCAACAACCAGGAGTTGCTGGATCAACGCGTCCAGAACGATAAGCCACTGTTGAAGCCGACCGCAGGTACCGGGACCCTGAGTGTCTCCGGGCAGATGGTCGATGTGACGGGCAACTTCATGGTCTCGGGCGTGGAGCGGCTGGACATCACCAGCAGCGGCGACATCCGCCTCAACGGCGCTCTCGACCAGGGCACCTTCGTGGCAAACAAAGCCCAGGCCGATTCGCTGACCGGCAGCCTGCGCACGCAGGGCAACATCGTGCTGCAGGCGGACCAGGTCTATGCCTCGACGCTGGCGCAATACAATTTGTCGGTTGAGGACGGCGCGGGCGCGCGGGCAGGCAGCATCACCATCCTGCCCGGCGACACGGCAGGCGGTACGGTGCTGTCCGCCGGCAGCAAGTTGACGCTGAGCGCCACCGAGATCGTGCAGAACGGCGTACTGAAAGCGCCTATGGGCACGCTCATCCTCGAGGGCGACAAGGTGACGCTGGGCACGGGCAGCCTGACATCCGTTTCGGCCAACGGTGCCATCATTCCCTTCGGCCTGGTCGAGGGCGGCAACGCCTGGAAATATGACCTCACCGGGGCCGGCCAACACTATGTGACGTTCAGCACACCCCCCGAAAAGAAACTGACACTTACCGCGCCCGTCATCGATGTGCAGGACGGTGCGACGATGGATCTGTCCGGCGGCGGCGACCTGTATGCCTACGAGTTCTTCGCCGGCAGCGGCGGATCGAAGAACGTGCTCGACCCGGCCAATGCGCCGGCCAATACCTATGCCATCCTGCCCGGACTGTCGGGCTATGCGCCCTACGATCCGCAATACAACGGCCAGCAGGTCAAGACCGGTTCCAACACCATGCTGCAGCCGGGCGCCAGCATCTATCTGGCGGGCGGCGACGGGCTCGCGGCGGGCTATTACACGCTGTTGCCGGCGAGCTATGCACTGTTGCCCGGCGCCTACCGCGTGACTGCGGTCTCCGGATACACCGACAGGCAGCCGGCGCTGGGGGCGACCATGTTGCTGGATGGCACGCAGATCATGGCGGGCAGGTTCGCGGTGGTCGGCGGCGGCATCCAGGATGCGCGCTATTCCGGTTTCAAGGTATCGCCCTCGTCCGTGGTGCGCAATGAGTCCGAATTCCACGACAGCTACGCCAACGCTTTTTATGCCGAACAGGCCGTGAAGAACGAGGTTGCCGTGCCGCGCCTTGCGCTCGACGGCGGGCAACTGATCATCTCGGCGGTGGGCGCGAACGCGGACCTGACGCTGAAAGGCAACATCTATGCGGCGCCCGTCCAGGGCGGGCTCGGCGCGCTGGTGGATCTGGACGGTCCGGGCTTTGCCATCGTGGCCAGCAAGGGACCGGCCAACGGACTGGTGCAACTGACTGCCGAAAGCCTCAATAGCCTCGGCGCGAACAGTCTGCTCATCGGCGGCGTGCGCGAGCAGGGCGAAGATGGCATGTCCATCAAAGTGGGCGCGAGCCAGGTGGTCGTGGACAATGCGGGCAGCGTGCTGTCCGGTCCCGAGATCATCCTCGCGGCGAAGGACGCGGTGACGGTCAAGGCCGGAAGCGATATCGAGGGCAGGGGTGCGTTCACCGGCGAAGCACAGAACATCACCGTCGGCTCGGCCACGGTGAACGGCGACGGTGCCCTGCTGCGCGTGTCTTCCGCCGCACAGGTGGGCGTGTCGCGTACCAATCTGAGTGGCGCGGCGGCAACCCTGACTGTCGAGAACGGCGCCACGGTCGGCGCGGAGGATGCGGTGCTGCTGGACGCCTCATCCGTCACCACGGTGGGCGACAGCGCCATCGTGAACGCGAAGAGCTTCAGCGTCTCTGCGAGCGACATCGACATCGGCGACAACCCCGTGTCCGGCGCCAACTCGCTGGCGCTGCGCGGCGCGCTGCTGGAACGCGCGCTGGCGTTCGACAGCCTCACCCTGCACAGCTATCACGACATCAACTTCTTCGGCGGCGCCTCGCTGGGCGGTCTGGATGCCAGCCAGCAGCACCTCATGAACGACCTTGTGATTGATGCGAGCAACCTGAACGGTTTCAACAATACCGGGCTGACCAATGTCATCGACGCGGCCAACGTCACGTTGCTGAACAGCAATACCGGCACCACGCCGGCCCCGGCCTACGGCGGGGGCAACCTGACCATCAATGCCGACCACATCACACTGGGTGCGGGCGACAAGTCCATACGCGGGTTCGACACGGTCACGCTAGCGGCTGCAGGACAGATCGTGGCGCAGGACAAGGGCACGCTTACGCTTAGCGCCGGGGATGCGGTCGTGCATAAGCTGGTGCTGCAGGCCACTCAGATCACCGCCACGAACGGATCAGACCTGACCATCGATGCGGGCAGCGACTTGGTCAGCATCGAGCAGGTGGCCGGTGCGGCCGCGCCCGATGCCGAGGCGCTGAACGCAAAGCTGACCATCATCGGCAAGCGCATCGTGGATAACGGCACCATCGACCTCGCGGCCGGCTCGGTCACGCTGCATGCGACGGGCACCGATGCGGCGGACGGCGTGACGCTGGGCAGCGGTTCCAGCACTTCCGCGACCGGACTAGCCAAGACCATCTCCGGACAGACACGCTATGCGCAGGCGGGCAGCGTCTCGCTGATTGCGGATAACGGCGACATCGACATACAAAATGGTGCGCTGGTGGACGTGTCGGGCGTCTCGGACGGCGGCGATGCTGGCACCATCAATATCTCTGCCACCAAAGGTGCGGTGACGGTCGCGGGCGAATTGAAGGGTGCGGCGAATGCGCAATACGCGCAGGGTTCGTTTGTGCTGGATGCCAATACGCTGGCGGGCACGGGCAACGCGCTCACCAACCTCAACGATATCCTGACGGCAGGCGGCTTCACCCAGTTGCGCGACCTGCGCGTGCGCAGCGGCGACCTTGTGCTTGAAGGCGGTGCGGCCGGCAGCAGCCGAGCCAGGGCGCAGAATTTCCGCCTGGTGGCGGATGCCGGAACCATCGAAGTGTCCGGCACAGTGGATGCCAGCGGCGCGGATGGCGGCAGCATCCTGCTGGCGGCGAACGGTGACTTGACGCTGAATGCGGACGCTTTGCTGGATGCGCATGCCACCGATGACGCCGACGGCAAGGGCGGCAAGGTGACTCTCTCCACCAGGTTGGGCCAGATCGAACTGAATAACCAGCCCATCGATGTGCATGGCGCCGGCAACACCGGCGGCAGCGTGCTGCTGCGCGCGCCGCGCATCAACAACAATACCGATGTGGCGCTCAATAATACGGGTGGAACCAACCTCAACTTCAGTTCGGGTACCAGGGTTGTGGTCGAAGCCTTCAAGACCTACACGGCGCCTGCCGAACTGACAAGTGCGAATGCGGCTACCACGACCACACTGTACAGGAACGAAGCTGCCGCTTTCGCAGGCAATGCGACTGCCATCAAGACCCGCCTGGGCATGCTGGGCGACCCCGATCTGCATGTGACTCCGGGTGTGGAACTGGACAGCAGCGGCGACATCACGCTGGCGACCGACTGGGATTTGTCCGGCTGGCGCTTCAATGACGGCAACGGGGGAGTCACCGAATCCGGCATCCTGACGTTCAGGGCGGCGGGCAACCTCAATTTCGGCTCGGGCACGACGCAGGCATCCCTGACCGACGGTTTCACCGTTGCCAACAACGTGATCAACGTCTCCAACGGCACTTTCCCCACCATGACATCCACGGCTACCGAGTCCTGGTCATATCGTCTGGTGGCAGGGGCCGACAGTTCCAGCGCCGACGTGATGGCAGTGAACAGCACCGTGCAGGACGGCGGTGCGGCGCCCGCCACGGGCAACGTGGTGCTGATCGCCGGCAGGGAAACAGTCAGCACCGGCAACAATGCCTACAGCGGAGCAAACAAATTTTACATGGAGCAGATACGCACCGGCACCGGCTTCATCGACATCGCGGCGGGCGGCAACCTCTCGCTGGGCAACCAGGAATCGGTGATCTACACCGCCGGGCAGATGGCAACGGGATTGCCCACCGGAGTCGCCAACAACGGCAAAAACTATTTTGGCGTCAACGGCGGTGATATCAGCATCAATGTCAAGGGTGATGTGATCGGCGCGGCCACGGATGAACTCATCACCGACTGGCAATGGCGGCAGGGCGCCCTCGCCGCCAACGGTGTCACTTATACCGCGCAGCCGGCATGGTGGATCAACATCGGCTCGTTCCGCCAGAACATCGGCGCGCTGGGCGGCGGCGATGTGAGCGTGCGTGCGGGCCGGGACATCGTCAATCTGTCGGCTTCCTCGGCCACCAGCGGCTATCTTGACACCGCGACGAAACAGACCGTGATGCTGGGCGGCGGCGACCTGAACGTGAGCGCCGGCGGGAACATCAACAGCGGCATCTTCTATGTGGGCAACGGATCGGGTTCGATACGCGCCGGCGGCGATTTCGGCATGTCCAGGCAAGCTGGCACGGTGGCGGTTCCAAAATACCTGTACACCGTGCTGGCGATGGGGCAGGCCGACTTCGACGTGCGCGCGGGCGGCGACCTGACGCTGCAGGCGGTGGTGAACCCGACCGTGCTGCCCAAGAGCTGGTCGCAGAACCCGACGAACCTTCCCGGTACCGGCGCGAAGGCGAAGAACTACTATTTCACCTACGGCGAGGACAGCGGTGTCGCGCTTTCCAGCCTGAGCGGCGATGTGACGCTGGGTAGCACGCTCGATCTCATCACCAAGCGGACGGACACGGGCGGCTTCTTCTACCTCAACACGGTGGATGTGCAGGGCATATCCGTGTATCCGGGATCGCTGACCGCTGCGGCGCTGGACGGCAGCATCATCGACAACAGCAGGCTCACCCTGTTCCCCTCGGCGAACGGCAAGCTCGACCTGGTGGCGGCGAACAACATAGACCTGCTGGACACCATCACCCTGTCCGATACCGATCCCGCAAGGCTGGGGCCGGTCTTTGTGACCGATGCGATCAGCACGCTGGAACAGGACGTGCGACTCGGACATGAATCGGTGCACGAACTGGATACGCAGCCGGTGATCCTGAGCGCGGGCGGCAGCATCGGCGGCACGGCGGATGATTTTGGAGGACTGGTCTCGCCCAAGGCGGTGCAGGCACAGGCCGGCGGGAACGTGCAGTACATGGGTTTCACCGTGCAGAACATGCATGACACGGATACCACCAGCATCGTGGCCGGCAAGGATATCCTCAATCCATCGTCCGTGACCATCTACGGGCCGGGACAACTTGTGCTGCAGGCGGGACGCAACGTGGTGCTGGGCAGCACTTATGGTGTGATCTCCAAGGGCAACCTGCTCAATCCGTCCCTGCCGGACGAGGGCGCGGATGTCACCGTGCTGGCGGGCGTGGGCGCCGGTGCGGCGACGCAGGACTTCATCGACCGCTACATCGACCCGAACGCACCCAAGACCTATGGCAGCGACCTCGTCGAGTATGTGGCGGACAACTGGACCGACCTGGTCAGCCACGGACATGCCAGCGGCACCGACGCGCCGGCGGACATGAACGGCGCGCAGGCGCGGGCATATTTCACCCAGCTCTCGCAGCCGCTGCAGGATGCATTCTCCGGCAAGAACTACAACCAGGAACTGATCGACTTTGTGAGCAAGTACGGCGGCACGCCGGACATGACGGCCGGGGAGGCGTTCGCGTATTTCAACCACGACCTGTCCGGGCAGCAGCGTGCAGCGTTCGCGCAACAGGTGTTCTTCAGCGAGTTGCGCGACAGCGGTCGCTATGCCGTCACCACCAAGAACTACCAGACCGGCTTCGAGGCCATCGCGACGCTGTTCCCGGCCGGGCAGTACAAGGGCGACATCGACCTCTACTACAGCCAGATCAAGACCACACGCGGCGGCGACATCAACCTGTTGGCGCCGGGCGGCATGGTGAACGCCGGCCTGGCCAACCCGCCGACGACGGTGACGGAGAAGGCGCCCTCCGAACTGGGCATCATCACCGGCAAGGGCGGGGACATCAACGCCTTCGTGGACACCGACTTCATGGTGAACCAGTCGCGTGTGTTCACGCTGCAGGGCGGCAATATCCTGATGTGGGCCTCGAACGGCGACATCGACGCGGGCAAGGGCTCGAAGAGTGTGTCTTCCACGCCGCCGCCCGTGCCGCTGATCGATCTTTCTACCGGCACCTTCGAGATGGACCTGACGCGCTCGGTGGTGGGCAGCGGTATCGCGGTGCTGCTGGCGAACGAGAACGTGGTGGCAGGCTCGGTGGATCTGATCGCGCCCAACGGTGAGGTGAACGCGGGCGATGCGGGTATCCGCTCGGCGGGCGACATATATATCGCTGCCCCCATCGTGATCGGCGCCGACAACATCAGCTTCGGCGGCACAGGCGCGGGTGTGCCGGTTGCCGCACCTGCTGCGGTCAGTGTGGGACTCAATTTGCAGGATGCGAGCCAAGCCGCCGATGAAGCGACACAGAGCATCGCGAGCCTGGGCGATATGAATGCGAATGATTTCAAACCCACCTTCCTCTCCATCGAGGTGATCGGGTTGGGGGACAAGGAGTCTGATTCGGATCAATGAGGACGATCTGCCAACTTATATTCAGTTTGGTAGGGTGGGCACGTTTTTTGTGCCCACGCGGTCAGACTAATTAACCGTACCGGGAATCTTCCCGATGCGTCACTTATCTGTAACTTGAAATTGCGAAAATGGAAATATGAAAACCCTATCTGCCCGTCACATCAAATCCTTCTCGATTTTCTGCATCGCCGCCCTGGCCTTGTTGCCGGGCCTGTCGCACGCCTGGTGGAACGGCGATTGGGATACGCGCAAGAAAATCACGCTGAATACGGCGCAGGAAGTCAGCCAGGATGCGCTGACCCAGGTGCCGGTGCTGGTGCGGTTGCATACCGGCAATTTCGACTTCGGCAATGTGAAAGAGAACGGCGGCGATCTCCGCTTCGTGGCGGAGGACGACAAGACGCCGCTCAAATACCACATCGAAAAATTCGATATGGTGAACGAGATGGCGCTGGTCTGGGTACAGGTGCCAATACTGGCTACCGGAAAGAGTGGCGAGATTTACATGTATTCGGGCAATTTCGAGGCAACGCCTGCCGACGATGCCAAGGCGACCTATGATGCCAGCCAGATTGCGGTATTTCACTTCGACGGGGTGGAACCCATGCCGCAGGACCGCAGCGGCAACGGCAACCATGCATCCCAATTCACCGCGAAGATGGATGATGGCTCGTTGATCGGGCGCGGTGCAACGTTCGACGGCGGCAGCACCATCACCATTCCGGCATCGCCCACCCTCAAGCTCGCTGCAGCTCAGGGCTACACCGTTTCGGCCTGGATCAGGACTGCGGTCGTGCAGAACAATGCCGTTCTGTTCAAGCAACAGGATGGCGAGAAGTCGATCAGCTTGAGTATCGTCGGCGGCAAACTCGTTGCCGCCGCCGGTGCGACGGAGACACCGAAAACGGCGGATGTGGTGCCGGGCTTGTGGCATCACGTGGCGCTGACCGCGGGGCAGGTGTTGACGGTATATCTGGACGGTAAGGAAATCGCGCAGGTTCCCGTTACGCTCGCCGACATGCAGGGCGAGGTGACGCTGGGCGGGGGTTTTACCGGCGAGATGGATGAGTTGAAGTTGGCCGGGATTGCGCGTTCTGCGGACTGGATCAAGGTCGCGGCGGATGGACAGGGCTCCGATGCGCTGCTGTTGGGCTACGGCCAGGACGAGATGAATGACGGCGGTGGCGGGACTTCCTACTTCGGCACCATCCTGCATTCGGTGACGCTGGATGGCTGGGTGGTGATCGGCATCCTGTTTGTGATGGCGATCATCAGTTGGGTGGTGATGGCCCTGAAGGCGGTCGTCATCGACAAAGTGCGCAAGGGCAACAAGGCGTTCCTGCACGATTACGGCAATCTGTCGGTCGCGGAAACGGCCAAGCTGGATCATGATGAAAGCGAAGAAGAGGCCGAGATCGAGAACTCGCAACTGCTGATCGCGCTGTACGGCAAGCATGACCATTATCAGGACTCCACGCTGTACCGCATCTATCACACCGGTATCCAGGAAATCAAGAATCGTTTCGGCAAGGCCGAAGCCAGCGAGCAATTCCTGTCGCCGCAGGCCATCGGCGCGATCAAGGCCAGCCTGGATGCAACGCTGGTGCGCGAGAACCAGAAACTCAGCAGTCTGATGGTGTTGCTCACCATCGCCATCAGCGGTGGGCCTTTCCTCGGGCTGCTGGGTACGGTGGTGGGTGTGATGATCACGTTTGCGGCGATTGCGGCGACGGGCGACGTGAACGTGGCGGCGATCGCCCCGGGTATCGCGGCGGCGCTGGTGGCGACGGTGGCGGGTCTGGCGGTCGCGATTCCCGCCTTGTTCGGCTACAACTATCTGGGCAGCGTGATCAAGAACACTTCCGCGGACATGCATATCTTCGTCGACGAATACATCAGCCGCATTACTGAAGCGTACTCGCGCTAGGGGACGAACATGAAAGTCCAGGAAGACAACGAACCGTTCGACGACATCAACATCACGCCCATGCTGGACCTGGCGTATGTGCTGCTGATCATTTTCATCATCATGACCACAGCGTCGGTGCAGGGCATCAAGGTCAATCTGCCGCAGGCCAGCAAGTCGCCCGCGCTGGCCAAGCCCAAGACCAAGGCGATCACCATTGCGGAAGACGGCAGGATTTATCTTGATACTTATCCGGTCACGTTTGCCGAACTGGAGTCGCGCTTGCGCGCCTATAGCGCCGAGACGCCGGATTTGCCGGTGATCATCAAGGGCGACGCGAAGGTGCAGTACGAAAAGGTCATCGACGTGATGGATCTGCTGGGCCGTCTGGATATCACGCATCTTGGATTGGTTACGCAGAAGTCGGCGAAATAGACCGTGCGTTCTCCCGTGATGTCAGTTCCGGTCAGGCACAGCAAGAACTACCGCAAGCGTCTGCCGATTCTTGCGGGCGGGGGCCTGATCGTGCTGGTCGTGGTGTTGGTGGTCATGCTGATCAAGAATTTTCTTAGCGATTCCGATGAGCCGAAAAAACGCCGGGTGCAGCAGATTTCGCTGATCAAACCGCCGGAACCGCCGCCACCGCCGCCCAAGCCGCCGGAAGAAAAACCGCCGGAGGTCAAGGAAGAGATACCGCAGGAAAAACCGCCGGAGCCGGTGAACGCGGATCAGCCGCCGCCGGGGATAGGCGGCAAGGGTTACGGCAATGGCGATACGTCTTTTGGCGGCAGCGGCGGATGGATGGGGGGCAGCCGTTTCGGTTTTTATCTGGGCGGGGTGCAAAAGGGCATTCATGAAGAATTGAATCGCAGCGAAAAGTTGCGCAAGCGCGAATACAAAGTGGAAGTCGCGCTGTGGATAGCGAAAAGCGGAATGGTTACCCGCTTCGAATTGCTCGGCACGAGCGGCGACAAGGATGTGGATACGCTGATGAAGAAGGCATTGTTCGGCGCCAGGTTCGAAGAGCCGCCATCCGATATTCCGCAGCCGATCAAGTTGCGCATCAGTTCGCGCTAGGCAAACGACCAATGTAATCCCGTCGTAGGGTGGGCACGTTGTCTGTGCCCACGCCGTAGACAGATATTGATTCCGCGTGGGCACGAAGGACGTGCCCACCCTACGAAAAAAGAATACTAACTTTTAGTTGGTAGGGTGGGCACGTTTTGTGTGCCCACGCTGTAAATAAATGGAATTTCCGCGTGGGCACGAAGGACGTGCCCACCCTACAAAGAATCACATAACTTTTTAGAAGCACGCCAGAAATGAACAGGAAACCAGGTATGAACATTAAACGCACGCTTTCAATATTCCTGGTCTGGGGCCTTATTTCCGCCCCGGCATATGCCGAAGACAAGGAGCAGAAAGAACAGATCGAAGTCATGCACCAATCCATCCTCAACCTGGTCAAGCAACTGACCAGGAAGGGTGTGCTGACCAGGGAAGCCGCGGACAAGTTGATGCGGGAAGCGGAGGAATCGGCGGCCAAATCCGTTGCGGAACAGGAGGCGCTCGCGGCGTCGGCTGCGGCTGCCGCAAGCAGCGTCGCGGCAACGTATGAACTCCCGGCCGTGGAGCCGGTGGCACCGGGTGTGGTGCGTGTGCCGTACATACCGGAAACGGTCAAGAATGAAATAACGGAGCAGATCAAACATGAAGTGCTGGCGCAAGCACGCGGCGAGCGCTGGGGCGATCCGGGTTCGTTGCCCGGCTGGCTGAAACGCATTTCCTTCAACGGGGATTTCCGTCTGCGTTACCAGCGCGACAGTTTCCCGGCAGGCAATGCGACGCCGGCGGAATATAACCCCGCCGGGTTGACCCTGATCTCCAACACCACCGATACGCACAACTACCTGCGTGTCCAGGCGCGTCTGGGTATGAAGGCGAAGCTGAGCGACCAGACCTATACAGCTTTCCGCTTCAGTTCCGGTACCACGACTAACCAGGTTTCCACCAACCAGACGCTGGGTACGGGCTTCAACAAGTCGTCGCTGGTGCTGGATCGCGCATTTATCCATAGCGATCCCTACCCCTGGCTGGCATTTGACGGCGGCAAGATCCCCAATCCCTGGCTGAGCACCGATCTGGTATGGGATTCGGATGTCAACTTCGAAGGTTTGGCAACACAATTCAATCCGCGTTTCTCCGATTCGTGGAGGAGCTTCCTGACGCTGGGCGCTTTCCCGTATCAGAATATCGAGCGCTCGGATTCGGTGTTGGCGCATTCCAAGTGGTTATACGGCAGCCAGTTGGGACTGGTCTGGGCCGCACCCGATTCGTCCAACGCGCAGTTAGGTGTGGCGCTGTATCGTTTCAGCCGCGTTGAGGGAACGGTCAACGATACATTGGGTTCGCAATATTACGACAAGACAGCGGCACAGGGCATGCAAAAAGGGAATCACCTTATGTATGTCAACGCCGTCGGCGATCCCGTCCTCTACGGAATTGCGTCAAAATTCAAGGAACTCAGTATTACGGCAAAGATGGATTCGGCGGCATTCGATCCCATCCACGTAGTGCTCACCGGGGACTACGTGAAGAACCTGGGATACGACCAGACGGAGATCGCCAATCGCACCGGGCTGGCCGCGCCGCCCCCCAAGGTCAAGGGACACGCGGTCTCGTTGATGGTGGGTGTACCCAAGATCGTGCGCTCGGGAGAGTGGCAGGCCAGGATCGCCTACAAATATCTGGAAGCCGATGCCGTGCTGGATGCGCTGACGGATTCGGATTTCCATCTGGGCGGCACCAATGCCAAAGGTTTCATCGTGGGTGGTAGCTACGGCGTGGACGATAACACCTGGCTGAACCTGCGCTGGTACAGCACCGACCAGATCGACGGCGTGCCGCTTGCGATCGACACGTTGCAGCTCGACCTGAATGCGCGTTTTTAAAAGCGAGGAACCGTCCAAATGAAGAATACAGTTTCGCGGTGGGTGTGCTGTGTGACGGCGGCCATGATGGTGACGGGTTTCGCGGCACCCGAAGCGGCGGCTGCCGACAAGGAGGCACGTGACATGCGCCGCATGCAGGCGCAGTTGTCTGCAGCGCAAAAGGAAAAAGCGGCGCTGGCGGCGCAGCTCGACGATCTGAAAAAACAGCTCGGCGACATGGGCAGCAAGAGCGCGGCATTGGAAAAGAAGTCGGGCGGCCAACGCAAGCAACTTGCCGAGATGACGGAAAAATTCCAGGAGGCCGACAAGAACCTGCAGCAGATGACGCAACAGTATTCCGATGCCAATGCAAGTTTGCAGCAACTGCAAACAGAAAAAGAGCAGGAACAGAAACGGCTTTCCGGAGAAATCCGGGTTTGTGAGAAGAAGAATGCCGAGCTGTACCGGATCAGCGTAGATATGATGGAAAAATACAAATCGAAAGGAATAATATCAGTGCTACTACTGGCTGAGCCTTTCACGCAGTTGGAGAGAGTCAAGGTCCAGAATGTTTTGCAGGAATACGGGGATAAAGCAGAGGCTGCCAAGTTTGTGTCTGCAGCCGTGCCGGCCGACACCCCCGCCGCCGCCGCAGTTGATGCATCCGCCAGCCCGGCGCCGGCCAACGATGCAGTTGCCGCCCCCCCTGTTGATGCCAGCGCTGCGGATGCTTCTCCCGATGTGTCCGGCAATGCACCTGCCGCCGCCAACAGCCCGGGTTCCGAACCGGCCGTTGATGCCAATGCTGCGCCGGTCAACGACGCGCCCGGCAGCATCCCGGCAAGCGATGCGCCCGCCAATGTGGCCACCAGTGCATCCGGCAGCGTCCCCACTTCCGATAGCGGCAACAGCGTTCCAGATGCTCCCCGGCCATAAAAAATTTTCGCGAAAACAACAGCGGATAATATCGCCGCCGGTACTCGGGTTGCTGGCATGTCTGTGTGCGATCAGCAATGAAGCGCACTGCGATATTTACTCATTCACCGACGCGGGCGGTATCCAGCATTTCAGCAATGTACCGACGGATGCGCGTTATGTGCTTGCGTGGCGAACGGAGCAACCGGCAACAGCGGCGAAGTCCGCAGTGTTGAGAAGCCATGGCTTCGACCGTTCGCACCAGAAACAATATGCGCCGGCAATCAAACGCGCCGCAAGAACCTATCGCCTTGACCCGGCATTGCTGCATGCGGTGATTGCAACCGAATCAGGCTACGACGTGAACGCCGTATCGGACAAAGGCGCGATGGGGTTGATGCAACTGATGCCGGAAACGGCGAAGCGCTACGGTGCAACAGACCCCTTCAATCCCGATCAGAATATTCGTGCCGGTGCGCAGTACCTGAACAGCCTGCTGCAGCGTTTCGGCAACGATCTGAACCTTGCCCTGGCTGCTTACAATTCGGGCGAAGGCAATGTCGTCAAATACGGGAAACGCATTCCCCCCTTTCCCGAAACCGTGGCTTATGTTCCCAGGGTGATGGGTCTGTACCGGAAGTATCAGCGGGTGGTTTGGTGATGACCCGGCAGCAAACCCGACTCCAGCCGGGTGGGCACGTTTCTGTGCCCACCCGGTAGATGGATGCCGAAGATGTATGTAATGAATTACGGAAAAATCAACAGCATAAGTCCGCGTTAATTCAGTACCGAATTGCTTTTCGCGCAGTCATGATTCTGTAATCTTGGCGACCTACAATCTTCACGTTAACCGCAACGAAATACGCTGTGGTTGCGCGGCCTGTTTGTTTTTTTCCGATAACGGTGTGGTAATTCTTTTCAGGCAAGTCTGTCCCGGCCGTGCCGCCGCATTACCGGTGGGCCGATCAACTGTTTGCCGTGTAGTGATGTTGCTCAACTGCCCAATGAATAAACCGAGTAACAAGGAGTATCAATTGACCGCAAAAACCAGGGTTAGGCAACCGAACATGTCCGGATTCACCTTGCTCGAACTGCTGGTCGTCATGGTGATCATCGGTTTGCTGGCCGCTTATGTCGGGCCGAAATATTTTTCGCAGATCGGCAAGTCCGAAACGAAGACAGCAATGGCCCAGATCAATGCGTTGGGCAAGGCGCTGGATCAATACCGTCTGGATGTCGGCCACTATCCCGGTACCGAGGCGGGATTGGCCGCGCTGTTCGCCAAACCGCAGGGCGAGGCCAAGTGGGATGGTCCCTACCTGCAGAAAAATGTGCCGCCGGATCCATGGGGGAAACCTTATGTGTACAGGCAACCGGGCGAGCATGGCGATTACGATCTGTTGTCCTACGGCAAAGACGGACAACCCGGCGGCTCCAGCGAAGCTGCCGATATCACCAACTGGTAGAACGCTCCCATGCAATTCGAGGTGAAGGCTCTACGAAGCGGTGAAGGAGTCTGCGTCCTTTCGGTTTCCGCTTTGAATGAAAACGACGCCGCCAGCGTTGCCAAAAACCAGGGCTATGCGGTTCTGAGCGTCAAGGCCGCAGGCGCCGCGCTTTCCCGCTTCGGGTCGCGCAAATCGTTTCCGCTGGTGTTGTTCAGCCAGGAATTGCTTTCCCTGCTGGATGCGGGGCTGAGCCTGATCGAAGCGCTGGAAGCGCTCGCGGAAAAGGAGCGCCATGCCGAGTCCAGGAAAGTGTTCGACACGATCATTTCCCGTCTTTACGAGGGGCAGGCGTTTTCTGCTTCCTTGCAGGAGTTCCCCGGAATTTTCCCGCCGCTGTATATCGCGACCATCCGCGCCAGCGAAAAAACCGGCGGGCTGAGCGAGGCGCTGGGCCGGTTTGTTTCCTATCAGTTGCAGCTCGATTTCGTCAAAAAGAAAATCGTCAGCGCCTCCATCTATCCGCTCGTGCTGATGGGGGTGGGCGGTTTGGTGATGTTGTTCCTGCTGGGTTATGTGGTGCCCAGGTTTGCCTCCGTGTACGAAGGGACGAAGACCACGCTGCCGTGGATGTCGCAAATGTTGCTCAACTGGGGAACGATGTTGCAGGAACACGGCCATGTGATGTTGCTGAGTTTGGCGGGAGGCTTGGGCGGCGCGATCTATGCCCTGTCGCGCCCGGCCGTGCGCGAGGTGCTGCTGCTCAAGCTTTGGCATATTCCGGCAATCGGGGAACGCATGCATGTCTACCAGTTGGCGCGCTTTTACCGGACGCTGGCCATGCTGCTGAAAGGCGGCATCCCGGTGGTGACCGCGCTGGATATGGTGTCGGGACTGTTGCAGCCCGCGTTGCGCGGGCAGTTGAAGCTGGCGTCGACCAGTATCCGCGAAGGCCGCACCATTTCGCAGGCAATGGAAACTTATGAACTCACCACGCCGGTGGCGCTGCGCATGCTGCGCGTGGGCGAGCGTACCGGCAATATGGGCGAGATGATGGAACGCATCGCCGCTTTCTACGATGAAGAAATGGCGCGCTGGGTCGAATGGTTCACCAAGATGTTCGAGCCGCTGTTGATGGCGCTGATCGGCGCGGTGATCGGATTGATCGTGATCCTGATGTATATGCCGATATTCGACCTGGCCGGGAGCATCCAATGAATTCGGTCCGGGAAATGAGCACCGCCGGTCTGGTGGCGGAGGATTTCCGCAAGGCACGCGCCAACGCCAGACGTTTGGGGCGGCATACCACCGAAGTGCTGGAGGAGGAGTATTCCCTGGCACCGCATGAGTCGATGGCGGCGCTGGGCCGGATGTTCCATTACCCGGTGCTGGATATGGATGCATTGAACGCTTACATCCCCGCGTTCGACAGGCTTTCGTTTACCGACGTGGCGCGCCGCGAATGCATGGTGGTGCGCGACGCGCAGGAGAACCTGGCGGCGATCTTTTGCGACCCCTTCGAGGCCGAGTTGCAGGAGTGGGCCGAGTCCGTCAGCGGTCTATCCTATGCCTGGCACCTCGTGCATCCGGCGGATTTCGCCGCATACCTGGCGCGCTATGAGGCAAACATGCGCGCGATGGACAGTATCGTTTCAGGCGGCGCGGATGCCGCCGGAGAAATCGGCCGGGGCGAAGATCTTTCGCTGAAGGGAATCAGCGAAGACACCAGCCCGGTGGTGAAGCTCGTGCACTCGACGCTCTACGATGCGCTCAAAGTGGGCGCAAGCGATATCCATATCGAGTCGCATGCGACCGGGCTGAAAATCAAATATCGCATCGACGGTGTGCTGAATGCCGTGAGCGAGGTGGCGGGCGTGGAGATGGCGGAACAGGTGATCTCGCGTATCAAGGTGATGTCCGAGCTGGATATCGCCGAGCGGCGGGTTCCGCAGGACGGCCGCTTCAAGGTCACGACGCAGGGACACGAGATCGATTTTCGCGTGTCCATCATGCCCAGCAGTTTCGGCGAAGACGCGGTGCTGCGGATATTGGACCGGCGCAATCTGTCCGACGAGATGCAGGGACTGCGTCTGGATATATTGGGTTTCGACGCGGAGAGCATGGCGCGCTTCCGGCAACTGTCGAGGGAGCCGTATGGCATGGTGCTGGTGACGGGTCCGACCGGCAGCGGCAAGACCACCACGCTGTATGCGGCGATCAGCGAGATCAATAATGGCGAAGACAAGATCGTCACCATCGAGGATCCGGTGGAATACCAGTTGCCGGGGATATTGCAGATCCCGGTCAACGAAAAGAAAGGCCTGACCTTTGCGCGCGGTTTGCGTTCGATCCTGCGCCACGACCCGGACAAGATCATGGTGGGCGAGATACGCGATCCGGAAACAGCGCAGATCGCGGTGCAATCGGCGCTGACCGGGCACCTGGTGTTTACCACGGTGCATGCGAACAACGTCTTCGACGTGATCGGGCGCTTCATGCACATGGGCGTGGATCCCTACAGTTTCGTGTCGGCCCTGAACGGGGTGCTGGCGCAGCGTCTGGTGCGCCTGTCTTGTCCGCATTGTGCCGTGCCGGCAGAGCCCGATGCCGGGTTGCTGGCCGTTTCCGGTATCGATCCCGCGACGCTGCACGAATATCGTTTCATGGCGGGACGCGGCTGCGGCCAGTGCCGCGGAACCGGCTACAAGGGACGCAAGGCAATTGCCGAGATGCTGCACCTGAACGATGAGCTCCGGGAGTTGATCGTTGCCAAGGAGCCGATACGCCGCATCAAGGAAGCCGCGCGCCGCAACGGCACCCGCTACTTGCGCGAGTCGGCGCTCAATCTGGTGAAGTCGGGCGAGACCACGTTACAGGAGATCAACCGTGTTACCTTTGTGGCGTGACCAGGTGCGCATCGTCCTGTGCAAGGATCGCGTGATTTTTCTGCACCTGCAGGGCGGTGCGCGCGGCCGCCGCGTCCGTTCCAAGCTCATCGTTCCCTGCGTGACTTCCGAACCGGGCTGGCAACCCGTGCTGGCAGTCCTGGAAAGCAGTCTGCAGGGCAAGGATTTGAAAAAGGCGGATGCGATGGTCATCCTGTCCAATCATTTCATGCGCTTCCTGGTGTTGCCCTGGAACGAGGCTTCGCTGTCCGCCACGGAAAAAATGGCGCTGGTGCAACACCGTTTTTCCGAGGTTTATGGCGAGGGCAGTGAGCGCTGGGAGTTCCGTCTGAGCGAGGGCGCTTATGGCGCTTCATCGATCGCGAGTGCGGTGCCCCGCGAGTTGTTGCAGCAGCTCAAGAAGCTGCTGGCAGATTCGCCGTTGCGGCTGAACTCGGTACAGCCTTACCTGATGATGGCGTTCAACGCCTGCCGCCGCGAGTTGGGCAAGCAGGATGGCTGGTTTGTGCTGGCCGAGCGGGACACTTATTGCATCGGGCTGATGCGGGGCGGGCAATGGTCCAGCATCCGCGTGCGCCATGTCGTGGCGGACTGGTTCGAGGAGGCGATGTTGCTGTTGGAGCGTGAAGCCTTGCTGGCGGCCGGGAGTGGCGAAATCAACGAGGTGTTCGTGTGCGCGCCCGAAAGTGCCGTTGCGCCTCCGGCAAAACGCGGTGCGTGGCAGATACGCAGGATTCTCCTGAATCCGCTGCCCGAATTTTCGCCGGCGGAAATGGCCAGCTATTCGATGGCGGCGGCGGGGCTGTGATCATGGATGCCATGCAGCTCGATTACCATGCCGATGCGCGCAACATATGGACGGGCGCGATTCTGCTCGTGGCGGGCCTGTCCCTCATGTTGTTCATGGTTTGGCGCTACCAGGAGGAAAGCCGGAATATATCCAGCCAGGAGGTGTTGCTGGCAGGCATTCAAAACGCTTCCGCCTCGCGGCCGGAACGATTACCCGCAAGAAAAGACACGGAACAAGTTGCGCTGGAGATCAGGCAGGCCAACGCGATTATTTTTGAATTGAATTTGCCGTGGAAAGAATTGTTCGATGCCTTCGAGGCGACGCAAAACACCGACATTGCGATACTTTCCATCGAACCGGATGCCCAGAAAGGGCTGGTGCGCATCAGCGGCGAAGCCAAGGCGCTGGAGAGTTTGCCGGCCTATTTATCCTATCTGCAGAAGGTTTCCCTGTTCCAGGATGTTGCGTTGCTGAATCACCAGATACAGGAACAGGATCCGCAGCATCCGGTGCGTTTCATGCTCCAGGCAACGTGGGGGGCTCGGCGATGAACAGGTTCATATGGATCGCAACCCGCCAGATGAAGAATATCGGCCTGACCGGGATGGCCGGCGTCGTCCTGGTGGCGCTTGGTATTGCCGTGTATCTGGGTGCCGTTCTGCCGCAACAGGCCAGATCGGTGCAGTTGACGCAGGATGTCGCGGAAGCGCAGGCGCGCCGGAAGAATGCCCAACTGAATCCGGTGGTGGATACGCGTTCCCCGGAAGCGCAGTTGCACGTGTTTCACGAATTTTTTCCCGCGCGGCAAGAAGCGCCGAAGCTGCTCAAAACCATTTACCGTGCCGCCAACGCCGGGTCGATCAGTCTGGCGGAGGGGGAATACAAATACGGCGCCGGCATGCCGGGCGGCATGGTGGTGTACCAGGTCGATCTGCCGGTGAGGGGTTCTTACGTCCAGATCAGGAAATTCATCGTCAAGGTCATGAATTCGCTTCCGTCGGCGGCACTGGCCGAGGTGAGCTTCAAGCGCGAGATGGTCGGCAGCGGACAGCTTGAGGCAATGGTTCGCTTCAAGATTTATCTGGTGGCCGCCGGATGAACATCTCGCTAAAACAACGTCGCTGGCTGTTGGGTGGCGCGCTGTTGCTGACGGTGGCGGCCGCGGCTTCGGTCGATAAACAGGATGACTCGGACAGCGGGGTGGTGCTGGCCGATACCTCGAAGGCGCGTGCGCAGAATCGTCAGTCCGAAGGGGCGGCGAGTCCCGGACCCTCCGCGGATATTCTTGTGGACAAGCTGAAAAGACCGGCCTTGCCGGAAAAAGCCAAAGACATGTTCGCGGCCAAATCCTGGTACGTCCCGCCGCCGGTATCCAAAGTGAAACCCGTCCCCACAGCGCCGCCATTGCCGTTTACCTACGTCGGCAAAATGCTGGAAGAAGGAAAAAGTTCAACCGTGTTTCTGGAAAGGCAGAACCGGATATTTCTGGTCCGTGAAGGCGATGCGATCGATACGAATTATCGCGTGGACACGATCAAGGCCCCGGTGATGACGCTGACGTACTTGCCGCTGGATTTAAAACAAACTATGCAAATTGGAGAAGCAAATTGAAGTCAAGGCCCGTTGAGATTCTGCTGGTGCTCTGGATGGTGGCGGGGCTGGGGGGATGCGCCAACCAGCAACCGATACGCGACTTTGAGTCCGGCAAGAAAATGCTGGATGAGGGCAAGCTCGAACAGGGCATGGCACAAATCGAGAAAGCCGCCAGGGCCGATCCCTACAATGTGGAATACCGGCAATTCTTGTTCAAGCAGCGCGATCAGGCGGTAAACGAACTGCTCGCGAAGGCGGAGGCGGAACGGGCGGGCGAGGCGTTTGACGATGCAGTGAACGACTACAAGCGCGTGCTGACGATAGACCCGAATAATCCGCGCGCCGGCGACGGGATTGCACTGGTGCAGGGAGACCGGGGGCGCAAGCAACAATTGGCGGAGGCTTCGGCCTTGTTCGACAAGGACAACCTGGCGGGGGCAATGGAAAAACTGCGCCCGGTTCTGGCTGAAAATCCCAATCTGCAGGAAGCCAGGGTGTTGCAGAAACGGATAGAGGAAAAGAATGCGGAAAATCACTCCGTGTCGGCGTCACCGGTGCTCAAGTCGGCGCTGAAGAAGACCATCTCGCTGGAATTCAAGGATGCCGGTCTCAAGTCCGTGTTTGACGTGATCTCCCGCGTGTCCGGATTGAACTTCGTTTTTGACAAGGACATCAAGCCCGATACAAGAGCAAATATTTTCGTCAAGAATACGACGATTGAAAACGCGATCAAGCTTCTGACCATGACCAATCAGTTGGGGCAGGAGGTGTTGAACGAAAACACCATCATCATTTACCCGGATACTCCGGCCAAGAACGGGGCTTACCAGCAGCAGGTCGTGAAGAGTTTTTACCTGGCCAACGCGGACGTCAAAAAAACGCTGGAGATGATCAAGACTATCCTGAAAACCAAGGATGTCTTTATCGATGAGAGAAGGAATATGCTGGTGTTGCGCGAAACGCCGGAAGTCATACGCCTGGCGGAGAAGCTGATCGCGTCCCAGGATCTGCCCGATCCGGAAGTGGAGCTGGAAGTCGAGATTCTGGAAATCAATACTTCCCGCCTGCAAAATCTGGGTCTGCAATTTCCCCAGCAAATCAGCGCCGGTCTGGGTACTGCCGGAACCTATACGCTCGAGCAATGGAAGAATCGCGACAGCAGTTTCCTGAACTTCAAAATTACCGATCCGGCATTGGCGCTCAACCTGAAGAAAATCGATACCGATACGACCTTGCTCGCCAATCCCCGCATCCGGGTAAAGGACAGGCAGAAGGCAAATATTCATATCGGACAGCGTCTGCCGGTGCTGACCACGGTATCTACATCGGGGGTCGGCAGTTCGGAAAACGTGACTTATATCGATGTCGGCCTGAAGCTGGATGTCGAGCCGAGCATCCGGCTGGATAATGAAGTCGATATAAAGGTCAAGCTGGAAGTGAGCAGTGTGAACCAGACGATCACCCTGACTTCCGGTACCCAGGTTTACCAGTTGGGCACTCGCAATGCGGAAACCGTGTTAAGGCTTAAAGACGGCGAAACCCAGGTTCTGGCCGGCTTGATCCAGAACGATGCCAGTTCTTCGGTGAACAAGGTTCCGGGGTTTGGCGACGTGCCTTTGATCGGCAGGCTGTTCTCCAGCGACAGCGACAATAAACAAAAGACAGATCTGGTGCTGTTGATCACGCCCCATGTTGTACGCAACATGACGCGCCCCGATGAACTGTCCAACCAGTTTGCTTCCGGCACGGACAGTAATATCGGCAGCGCGCCCAGGGCAACGCCTCCCCTCGTTCCTGTCCAGGTCGAGGTTGTGCCCGCAAGCCCGGCGCAACCGGTCCAAGCAATGCCGCCTGTTTCCTCGACAGTTCCTGCGGCGTCTGCAAGTTCCGTCAATGCGGCTGCGACATTGGCAGCTCCCGTGGCAGAACCGGAAACTCGCAGAACGATTGATTCAGACGTTGATCGATGAATGTGGGGCATATAAAACGGGTCCGGCTTTTCGAACGCCAGCTTGGTTTTACCCTGATCGAGCTTTTGATTACCGTCGCCATTGTGGCCATTCTGGCGAGCATCGCGGTGCCGATGGCGCAACTGGTCGTGCAGCGCAACAAGGAGCAGGAATTGCAGTCGGCGTTGATGAAAATTCGCGGTGCGATCGATGCCTACAAGCAGGCTGTGACTGAGGGGCACATCGAGAAATTGTCGGGCGAGTCGGGCTATCCCCGGTCGCTGAAGGAATTGGTGGAAGGCGTGGACCAAAAAGATAACCCGAATAAATCAAAAATATATTTCCTGCGAAAATTGCCCCGCAATCCCCTGGAGCAAGACCCGGCCATTTCCGCCGAACAGAGCTGGGGCAAGCGCAGCTATGCGAGCAGCCCGGACAGCCCGATGGAAGGGGCTGACGTGTTCGACGTCTATGTGTCTTCCGGCGGCGTCGGGCTTAACGGCATTCCCTACCGTGACTGGTGATGAGTAAGCGCCGCAAAGCCGCAGGCTTCACGCTCATCGAATTGCTGGTGGTGATGGCCATCATCGCGACATTGTTGAGCCTGACCATGCCGCGCTATTTCCATAGCGTGGACAAATCCAAAGAGGCCGCCCTGCAAGCCGACCTCAGCGGTTTTCGCGATGCGATCGACAAGTATTACAGCGATACCGGCAAGTACCCCGACACACTGGACGATCTGGTGACCAAAAAATATCTCAGGAACATTCCTCCCGATCCCATCACGGAAAGCAACCAGACCTGGATAGCCGTCGAGCCGGAAGGAACAGAACTGGGAAAAATATCCGACATCAAAAGCGGTGCCCCCGGCAATGCCATGGACGGGAGGCCTTATGGGGAATGGTGATGATGATAGCCCGGGCGTAGGCGGGAGATCGTCTCCCTGAAAATAATTCAGTCGGCTGTGGGGTGTTTATAGCTGTAGTAGCTCAGACTGTCATCTGACAGGCATCGTCCGATGTTCGCCCGGAACAGCCCTTTGCGAACGTCAGCTTTAGCGAAGGCAATTTTGCAACTTGAGCTACTGCAATGTGCCATTAGCCGTCGCTCGATGGCATTGAACCGAAGCTTTACTCTTCGGCCCGATACGTGGCGATTCGTAAAAAATCTGTAGAAGACACCTTTGGAAAGGTCTGCTTACATTTTTTTCCGAGCAATCACTTTTAACCTTGAAGCGACATTCAGCTTTGAATTTAGGCTTCCCGAAAGCCGCCATTCATCAAGTCCCGAAAGTTTCCTCTAGCGCACGAATGCCTTGCGTCCTGCGTACACTGCTGAATCACCCAGGTATTCTTCGATGCGCATCAGCTGGTTGTATTTTTCCAGGCGCTCGCCACGGCACGGTGCGCCAGTCTTGAGGTGGCCGGTACCCAAAGCTACGGTGAAGTCGGCGATGAAGCTGTCCACTGTCTCTCCACTGCGATGCGACACCATTGCGCCCCAATTGACGCCGTACGCCAGTTGCACCGCCGCGATGGTTTCGGTGAGTGAGCCGATCTGGTTGAGCTTGATCAACACTGCATTGGCGATATTCTCGTCTATGCCGCGTTGGATGCGCTCCACATTGGTGACAAAGATATCGTCGCCCACCAGCTCGATTTTGCCGCCCAACTCGTGGTTCAATAACTTCCAGCCGTCCCAGTCGTCTTCGGCAAGGCCATCCTCCAGCACCGCGAGGGGATACTTTTTCACCCAATCAGCGTACATCGCCACCATCTCGGAGGCAGTCACTTTGCGGTTCTCGGTGCGCAGGTTGTACAGACCGTCCTCATAAAAGCCACTGGAGGCAGGATCGATGGCGATCACCACGTCCTCCCCGGGACGGTAGCCCGCACCTTCAATCGCCTTGAGGATCACTTCTATGGCCTCGACATTGCGCTTCAGTGCCGGCGCAAAGCCGCCTTCGTCGCCCACGCCGGTAGAATAGCCAGCATCCTTGAGCACCGATTTCAGGGTGTGGTAAATCTCGCTGCCCCAGCGCAATGCCTCGGCAAAGTTGGGGGCACCCACCGGAGCGATCATGAATTCCTGCAGGTCGGTGCCTTGCCAGTTGGCATGCACACCACCGTTGAGAATGTTGAACATGGGCACCGGCAGCCGGTTGGCTGCAGCCCCGCCAAGGTAGCGGAACAGCGGCAAATTGCTGGCTTCCGCAGCCGCCCTTGCCGTCGCCATGCTCACCCCCAGAATGGCGTTAGCGCCGAGTTTTTCTTTGTGGGAAGTACCATCCAGATCAATCATGGCTCGATCTATTGCACCTTGATCGAGCGCGTCCATACCAATGAGTGCTGAAGCAATATCATCATTGACGTGACCGACGGCTTTTTTCACCCCCTTACCGCCGTAGCGCTTCTTGTCGCCATCACGCAATTCCAGCGCCTCGTGCACGCCGGTAGAAGCACCGGACGGCACTGCCGCGCGACCGAATGAACCGTCTTCGAGAGTAACTTCCACCTCTACAGTTGGATTGCCGCGTGAGTCTAGAATTTCGCGTGCGTGAATACGTTCGATGCAGGTGTACATAGAGCCTCCTTGATAGTTAACTTTTCATTACCCTTTAAATCAATTCAATCCAAGTCATTGTAAGGCTACACCTCTATAAACCATTTGCAGCCTTTCGCTATTGAACGGTGTAGCGCTGAATTACGATGCCTTGAATGCAGATATCAAGCATCAACTTCACCTTTGTTCTGCAATGCAGCAAGTGCCAGTCCAGCGCCTTCCCGTACCGCATGAGCTGTGTGACGCGCATGTAAGTCTGACAATGCGCCCATTCGCACCCCAGCATCCTTTATTTGTACAAGACTATTGATGATTTCCAGCCCTTCCACCACATCCGAGGGATGACGCAGAGCACAAGCTACCAAGTCATCCGCTGTCTCTGGTTCACCCCGCCAACCCAAGGCAATGATTGCCCGCATCCTGACATCCGCAAGAGGATGTAACAGCGCAAGTGTCAGTCTCACCCGATAGCTTTGCTCCGAATACGCCACGAGATCGGCCCCACATTGTGGGCAAACCTGCTCTTCCACCGGAATCAGATGAAAACATGCCAAGCAGATTTGCTGCTGTCCTGCTATGTTGGACATTCAGCCGCGCACCACCGTTACCGAACAGGGGGCATAGGCAATCACCTGCCGTGCCACCGAACCGAGCAGCCAGCGTTCAAACAGACTATGGCCGCGATGGCCCACTACGATATGGTCTATGCCGTGGTCTTCGGCATAGAGCACGATACTTTCTGCGGGGTGCCCGAGCACCACCTCGAAGTGGGCCGTTAAGCCGGCGGCCCGGTCTTTCAGCGAGTGCAGGAGTTGAGTGTAATGACGGCGCGAGCTTTCGATGATGGCCTCCGTTTCCACTTCTGCGCCGAATTCCGGCGCACTTGCCACCGCGAGGATATGCAATTCGGCACTGTATTTGTTGGCCAAGTCCAGGGCAAATTCGAAGGCGGCCTTGGATGGGTTCGAGCCATCATAAGCAACGAGCACTTTTTTGATCATGGTGGTGGTCTCCTTAGTTGTTGGTTTTTTCTTCATCGGATTTTTTCAGCAAATGCCGCGGCAGAAAGAAGGCATTGGCGATGAGCGTCGGCACAACTGCGCTGCCTACTACTGCCGCGACGATGGCTGAGTACTCGGCTTGGTTGATAACGCCATGCGAGAGACCGAACAGCGCCGAGATAGTGCCGAAGGTCAGGCCGGTGGACATGAGCAACGTGGTGTACATGGCTTCCTGCTTGGGCGATTTGTAGAACAGTGTCGCTGGATAGACTCCCGCCAACTTGGCAGTCATCTTGGACATCAGCAGGATTACGAACGCCAGTGGTGCGGCGATGAGCGCCGGCAGTGACACGAGCGAGCCGGCGCGGATAAAGTAGAACGGAGTCAGAAAACCCAAAGTCAGCGTGCGCAACCGCCGCACCAATGCGTGATCCTTTCCCACCGTGCCGGCCAGCACCATGCCCACCAGGTAGGCTGGCAGCACCGCCTCGCTGCCGGCCCAGCCGGCCAGCGCGCCGAGGCCGAACAGGCAGAGCATGAGAAACTTCGCTTCCAGTTCGGAGGGCCGGTTGCCGTAGCGCTTGAAGAAGCGTGGCACCACGCGCGGTAGGATTAAAGCGGCGGCGACAATTCCGGCGACGAATACCAGCGTTTTCCAGGTGAACGGAGAGAACAGGAGGCCGAGCGCGATCACCGTAGCAAGGTCGTTGACGAAGCAGGCCGCCAATACGCCCTTGCCGTAGTCGGTGGTGTTGAGGCCGAATTCCAGCATCACCGCATACACCACAGCCACCGAGGTGGTGGACATGGCGACACCCGCCAGCCAGCTCTGCTGAATCCCCCAGCCCAGCAGCCAGTGGGCCGCCGCCGCGCAAACCAGAAAGGGAGCGATGAAACCCACCAACCCGATGCCCAAAGTCGATTTCCACTGCCTTTTGAACACCACTGGGTCCAGTTCGGCGCCGGCCAGGAAGGTGAGCAGAATGGCCCCCGCCCCGGAAAGGAACTTGATCCAGGTGGCGTCGCCCTCCAATAGCGCGCCGCCGAGTGCCGCACCGATGAGCAACTGGGCCACGGTGCCGACAACAATCTCCGATAGCGCGGTGGCAACGCGAAGATAGATCGACACCAGCGTCGCCACCAAGGCCAAGCCCAGCCACAGCGCTGCTTGAGCCCAGATTTCGGTCATGAGTTTTCACCTTGCGCGATAAAGGATTTCTCACCGTTGATGATGCCGTATTCGGCAGGCGCTCTGACGTAGAACATGGGCAACCCCGAGCTTTTGACCATTTCCAGAAGTTGATCTGCCTCATCGTCGCTCACGATGAACAGCACGGCGACGGGCAGGTCACCTGCCAGCTCGAAAAAGTGGTCTTCATGAACGATGCCATGGCGTCCGAAACCGGCGATGGCTTTGAACGCGGAGCCGCCGTGGATGCCCATCTTCTTTGCCTGCTCCAGCAGCCATTCATAGACCAGCGTGTGGTTATGGTTGCGGTTTTCATGCATGAAGAATTTGAGATAGGTGCCTTTCATGGTGTTTCTCCTCTGGTTCGATTTTCAGTAAGACTGTTTAGCTGGTATCACGCCACGTACACCGCCGCGCGGGTTCTCCATATCGCCTTGATAGCGCGGAATGAGATGCAGATGCACGTGGAAGATCGTCTGGCCCGCAACTTCGCCAACGTTGATGCCGATGTTGTAACCGACAGGCGCATGTTTGCCATCCAGATAGGACTTTGCTTCATCAAGCAGTGACAACAACGCGTCTTTCTCCGCGTGAGTGCAAAGAAAAAAGTCGGCAACATGGCGCTTGGGGATGATCAGCAGGTGGCCGGGATTGACCGGGCTCTTATCCAGAATGGAATAGGCCAGCTCGTTCTCGAACAGGATGCTCTCAGGGCGACAGAACGGACAGTTTTGCGAGCTGTTGTTCATCATGCGGCTCCTTTTGCTTTGAGCAGACTGACTGTCAGTATACCCAGTGTAGTCATGACCAGCGATCCGCCAAGATGAAACGTCGTGTGAGCCAAGGCCCAAAGATACTCGTTGCGGGAAATGAGGGTGACTGCTTCAGCGGAGAAAGTGGAGAAGGTGGTGAGTCCACCCATGAAACCTGTGATAACGAACAGCCTGTATTCCGGCGGCAGACCAGCATGTTCGGTAAAGATCGCAACGGCCACGCCGACCAGATAACCACCGATCAGGTTGGCAGCGAGCGTACCAATGGGAAGTGTGGGGAAAACCGGGTTGAGCAAAACGCCCAGCCACCAGCGCAACCATGCGCCGATTGCGGCACCGCAACCCACTGCAAGAAAACCATAGAAACCCATGTGTTAACACTCCGTCCAGATTGATTTTTATCCGGCAGAGCGGGCAGAAAAAATGCCTACCGCCCCGTTGCCGGGTTATCGGTAGGCATCATCAGCCCTGATGGGCGGTTCGGAATAAGACGTCCGGGAGGTAAGCCATCTCCAAGACGAAAGGTAACAAGCGTCGCCGAGAAAGTAAAGCTGTTACTTTTGTCTCGATGAACTCAACGTTTGATCGCTAAAACCAGCACACCGCCCGCAACCATGGCGATTCCTCCCCATTCACGTAGCGATGGGCGTTCACCGAGGAACGTAAAAGCGAAAATGGCAACGAGAACCAGACTCAGCTTATCAACGGGCGCGACCTTTGATGCCTCGCCGATTTGCAAGGCGCGGAAGTAACACACCCAAGAAGCGCCCGTAGCCAAGCCGGATAGGGAAAGAAAAATCCAGGTCTTGGAAGACAGTGCAAATGGGTTGCTCCATTTTCCAGCAAACCAAACAAAGGTCGAGAGCACGACGATGATGATCGCTGTTCTAATCAGAGTAGCCAAGTCTGAATCGACACCCCTGATACCAATTTTGGCAAAGATGGCTGTGAGTGCAGCAAAGATCGCCGACATGAGCGCCCAGAAAAACCAGCTGGTGGAAGGAAACATAGTTTGTGGGCACCTAACGAGTGACGTTATTAGGAAGCATGAACGAAAGAGTCATATTTGTTCGGATTGATACTTCATGTTGCCAGATTGCCTGCCGCAAAGCAGCCACTTGCGAATGGCTGAATTTAGCACGCAGCGGCTGTAGCGCAATACTAACAGCATGCCACAAAGCGGATGCCCATGGTTAACTCAGTCCAGACTGGAACAACTGCCCGCACCGAATAGTGAGCTTTTATGGCGATTATCCTGGAGGTCGGCAATGGGTCGTTTGGAGAAAGTAATCTCACCGAATTGCTTGCCGGATAGCAGACCATCGTCAAGTACCCCGATACTCTGGATGAACTGGTTGCCAGGAAATACCTCAGGAACATTCCTCCCGACCCCATCACGGAGAGCAACCAGACCTGGCTGGTCGTCGCGCCGGAGGGCGCTTTACTGGGCAAGATTGTCAACATCAGGAGCGGTGCACCCGGCAATGCCATGGACGGGGGGCCTTATGGGGAGTGGTGATGATGATCCCGGGCATAGGCGGGAGATCGTAGCCCGCGAATAAATTCATGCTTCAAACGAATGACTATTCCTTTTGGGGACGAGCCTTGATCTCCGCAAACCTCTCGCGCCACTCTTTAAGCTTTTCATCCTCGATCTCAAGCTGGATTGCCAATACCTCTACCGGGATGAGTTTATGTTCATCCAGTTTTCGTATTAGTTTTTTATCCATTCTTGAGAAAAATTGCTCGGCTTCATCTCTGCTTAATTTGGCGGCTTTTTCAAGATACTTTTCTGTAGGCGTTCTCTTCACGGCAATTAGCTCTCACGCATCTGACTAAAATCCTGTTTTTGGCGCATGAGCAAGTATATATAAAGGTAGCCTTTCATCAATGCGATTTCGCGCTGAACGTCCGAATTGGAGGATGCCCGCGATTTTTTTGTGGTCAAGAGTCAATACATAACCATTGCGCAATAAGAGTCACTAGTCCATTCGGACTAGTACAAGAATATCCCTGTAGATATAACTGTCATGACATGACGTCAACCTGCACCAACGATTACCGAGTGCACTTCAAACGGATGAAGGTACGCAATCCCAAGGGCATTCCATTGCCCTAATTTTGAGCTGTCGGTCGGTTAATGCGCATGAATAAAGATGAAGGGAACTGCGATGATTGGATTTGTGACATATGCCAAAATGACGAGGATACGTTTTCTGATCGAGGCCTCCGGGGTTTAATCAGGCCATCCTTAGTCCGAAATGACTGTTTTGTTATTTTTGTTGGTAGCACAAGTTTCATTTTCACTCGTTAGATTTCCACTGTCAGGAATGGGGGAAAGATCTGGTTTTAGATCGCCCGCACCGTTTCTTTAGTGATTGGGGAATCTAAATGACCAACTCAATATTTGAACAGTCAGATGGCACATCCTATGTTGTTGTGACAGGGGAAGCCGGTGAACATCAGGTTGTTGAAGCCACGGAAGCCTTTAGTCGAGAGGAGCTCGCTCAAATCGACGTTGAGTCATTTCTTGGTAATGTGGTTTTCAACTACACTCTTTTGGGCGATCCGGATGCTGACGGTGCAGAAGTGTCGGACGAATATGACGTCGAGGATGAATATATCTGACGATGCAACAAGTTGGGCTCAACCCGCTTCATGAAGCGTATTCCAGCACCGCGAAGTAATGACAGCCGGTGCCGACTGCGACAAAGCAATGCCACACCGTGTGCGAGTAGCGCAAACGGGAATCAAGAATGAAAAATACGACCCCCGTTGTGTATGCGATACCGCCCGCCACAAGCAATACGGCCACTACCACGGGTACGCGCTCAACAAGGGGCACGGCGGCGACTAGTACGATCCAGCCCATGACGAGATAAAGTCCTGTCGATAGCCAGGGATGTGACAGGAAGTCGAATGCTTTAAGCGTGGCACCCAGAATCGCCGCTGACCAAATGATCGCAAACAGGGTGCAAACCCAGGGATCAGACAACGCGCCCAGGGCAAATGGCGTGTAGCTGCCCGCTATGAATAAGTAGATCGCCCCGTGATCCAGCTTCTCCACGACACGCTTGGTGCGGCTTGCGGGCAAGGCGTGGTAAAGAGTGGAAGTTAGATATAGCAACACCATCGTCAGCGCAAACATGCCGACCCCGACAATGGCGGAGATGCCGGGATGTCGCACTGCTGAAATCAGAAACGGCACTGCCACAATGGCTGCCAGTAACGCCACGCCATGACTCACACTGTTGGCAATTTCCTCGCCAATGCTACGCGTACGTTCAATCATTTTTGCCATAGCATTTCGTCCCGATGAGTGTGGTCCGGTTCGGGCAACACTAGGTATTTCAACGGACTTGCCCGCCACACTTATTTCAATAAACGCAATACTTGTGTTTCAGCCTCCAGCCAATCTTCCAACTCGTAGAAATGAACTGGGCTTTGTGGGGAGAAGACAGCATCCGGCGCAATGACGATTGCGCCTAATGAGCTGCCCACGCGGAATATCTTCCGGCACAGTGTGGGCACAAACTGCGTGCCCAGCCTACGGGGCTACGTCTTGTTCGATATCGTCTGGATTTTCCAGCGAGACCACCGGCCCGATCAGTTGTCCCTGAAAGCCCGAAACTCCGGCCTTGACCAGGCGTTCGCGCCATTCCTCTTTTTCGACGCAGGTTGCAATGACCGGGATGTCCAGAATTCCCGAGGTCTTGACCAGCCAGGCAATGTATTCGCAGTACTCTTCCACGTCGGCACAATTCCGGGTCAGGTCGGTTGCCAGCTTGAAGTAGGCGGGCTGCAATCTGGCCAGTTCGGTCACAGTCGCCTTTTGCACGCCGAATTGGTCGATTCCGAAAGATAGTCCGTGGGCGAGCAGGGCTTCAGAAAAATGTCTGGCCTCTTGCGGAGAGGCGAGCAGGATCGATTCGGAAACCTCCAGGATCAAATTGCTTTTCGCCACGGCGGAACCGAGGAGTTCATCGCTGAGCCATTCCGGAAAAGCGGGGTTGCACAGTAGTTCGTGCGAGATGTTGAACGCATAGTGCTTCCCGGCGGCATTTCCAGTATTCATGTGTTGCAACAGGTTGCGCAGGCACAGCCGGTCGATGTCTGCAGCCAGGTTGTGGCGGATGGCCATTGGCATGAATCGCGCTGCCTTGATCAACTGTCCATCGGAATAGATCAGCCGCGAGTAGGCTTCGTAGTGCAGCACCGGTGCGGATTCCGGCTGCTGGTTTTGCGTGTGGCCGATCACCGGCTGGACGTAGAGTCTGAAGCGGTCAGCGCTGATGGCCTCCTGCAGATATTTTTTCCATTGTCCGGATGGCATCCCGGCGCTTTGGGCACAGTCGACGACGCTGCTGCCGAACTTATGGGAGCGGGCAAGCGCCTCATCCGCTTTTGCCAGCGCCTGGCTTGCCGTATCTTTATAAAATAGGCGAACCGCGCCTGCGGCGCAGCGCCCCTCGCCCGTCAAGCCGAAATTCCGGCAAACGTTCTCAAGACGCAAGCAGATGGCATCAAGCTTTCCTTTGAGTACGCTCTCCGTTGTGAAATCCAGCAGCAAGGCGAAAGTGGTTCCCCGGACTCTGGCAATGAACGACAGGTGGGGAACTTCTGTTATGGCGTCGGCCAGTGCCCGCACAAATTGATCCCCTTGCTCATGACCGATCATGCTGTTCAATTTGGCCAACCCTTCAATTTGCAGCAAGGCAAGCGCGTATTCGCCCTGGGGAGATTCCAGCAGCATGTCGATATTTGCAATCAGGCTGCGGCGGTTGCCCATGCCTGTCAGCATGTCGGTCAATGTCTGTTTGCGGAAGCGTTCGGCAAGATTTTCGGCTTCTCCCAGCATCAGGCGTACTGAAGAAGACAGTGTGTTGAATGCTTCCACGACCCGCCCGAGTTCGCGTGCGCGCGGGATGGGTGTGATGGTTGGGAATTGTCTGCCGGAAACGGCGAGGGCGGCTTTTTCGATTTTAACGAGGGGACGCAAAATGGAGCGTACCAGGGCGGCCATGAGCAGCATGGTGAAGATGATCGCGGCACATATCCACAGTATGGCATCTTGCATGAGCAGCCACAGTTCGCGGTAGGCAAATGCCGGCTGGCTGGTCACCTCGACGACACCGGCCTGCTTCCAGCCGGAGGTGACAAAGGCCGAACGCAACGGGGGGGCGAGTTTGACGATTCCCGGAAGCCACCCGGGTACGTCGCCATTGGCCGGGGGCAATGTCTTCTCTATGATTATTTTGCCTGCTGCGTCCAGCACCGCAACACGCCCGTAATAGCCGCTGTCGAAGACCGCCTGCACTGTGGTATCCAGCAGGATTTTGTCCTGTTGGCGCAAGGCGGAATTGACGGCGACTGCCAACGACGTTGCGGTGTCCTGCGCGTGAGCGCCGAGTTGAGCCTGAAAGTAATGCTGCAGGCGAATTCCGGTGCCTGCAAAAAGCAGGGCGAAGACGGTTGATACGGCAATCAGGCTGCCGATCAGAAACTGGCTTTTCAGGCTCATTGCGTCCTCACGATGCAAACTCTTTGTTCATGCGTCCGACGAGTCCATCCCACTTGCGCATGGCCGGGCCGCTGAACTTGCCGGATAGCTCGCCATTGAATTCGTATACCGGCAGCAGGTCGGGCCGTTTGCTGGCCGGCAGCATCTGCTGCCGGATGTTGTCCAGCAGCAAGGGTTCCGCTTCAGGGGTCGAGTAGTAGGCAAGTACCATGTGGTTTTCTATCTTTCCTTCCTGAAAAGATTTGACATAGACCAGGCGCATTTTTTCGGCAGGAATTCCGCTTTCTTTCAAAGCGAAATATTTGGCGATGACGAAATCTTCGCAATCGCCGCCATTGCTGGCGACCAGTTCGGCAGGGGTGGCCCAGTAGTCATCCACTCCCCAATGCGCAGAATCGCTTACTTGGGGGACGCGGTTAAGCAGGGCACTTACGACGCGCAATGTCGAAATGTCGTTTTTTGGCAACTCATTTTCGAGGTCCAGGAGTTGTTGGCGTGTCTTGCCCAGACGCAGCGAACCGGATGATTCGAATCGATGGGCGATGTGAGCGAAAAATTGTTTATCCATTGTTGCAAAATAGTCGCGGGTAAAGTAATCGGCCACTGACAGGGAAATCACCAGCGAAAGCAGCATTGCTGCGACACCTTGCACACCAGTTTTAACCCGTGACGGTTTTTTACTTCCAACTGGATGGGGCATGTTTCACGATTTCTGTCGCCTGCGTGCGGGATACTGAATGAGCAATCCCCGCGCCATGATTTGGTTGATGGATATCAGCCGGGTGCGGCATACAGGTGATTGCTCAATAAGGGTTCGTGTGGACAGGCTGGCTCGGAGCATCGCCGGGACGGGGTCAGGCTTGCTCCAGGGCCTGTTTGGAAGCGCCTTCCTTGTCATTGCCGGTTGAACGCTTTGCCTGCAATTCGATCAATCGATTCCAGTTGTCCAATGAAGACAGATGCAGGTAAGCGATATGCAGCGCGCCGGACTGCAACAGGTTGTAGATCGTTTGCGCAGGCAGCTTGGCCAGTTTTTCCGTATCCAGGGTGAAAAATCCGCCGAGACTGAAGGATTGCCCATCATCCAGTTTGAACCCGGCAGTCTTTTCGGAAAACAACCCGGCATCGGCCAATTGTTTAACGAGCGCCAGCGTGCCATCCATCTGCGTTTTGTAGTCTTCCAGCAATTGTATTGCGCTATCCAGCAGCGGGCTGTTCTTGCCGTCAATGAACAATGGTTGTCCCTTGTCCCGGTTGAACCATGCCGACGCTTCGTCAATGAATACGGTCATCGGGTCATCTTCTTTTTGTCCCAGGGCGGGAACGAAAGGGTAGCGTCGAATGAAAGCCGGGGTGTAGCGGGCAGTCCATTCACCCGCTTCGTCGACAAACAGGTTTTGGCTTTGCTGCAGGCCGAAAATGGCCGCCGGCAAGTAACTGTCGTTTTCCTTGATGAACACGACGGGGAATTCCTTGATTGCCTGGCTCATTTCGATCGCGGCGAGTATTGCGGACTGGCATGAACGTGCAAAGGAAAAATTCCTGTCGTCAGCGATTCGGATTTCCTGATGAAGATTCCGATCCAGCGCCACTGGACGTTCGTAGATTTGCATGACTGGCATAGGGTTCCCGATTAGTAAGGACGTTATGATGTATTCGATTCGACAAATCCCGATATCTCTGAAAATTATCTCATTAACATATTTCAGTTATGTTTCTCCGGTTCGGGTCTGCTGCCGGTCTTATGCCGGTGTCTGCCCGGTTTTTCCCTGAACTGAAATTAAGAGGCTTGCTTCATTTGATTGTCACAATCCCAAACTAGTCTCGCGGTGTGAGAGTTCGTTCGATATTCCTTTCCGACATACATCTGGGTACCCGGGGCTGCCATGCCGACCGGTTGATTGATTTTTTGCGGGAATATGAAAGCGAACACCTCTTCCTGATAGGCGACATTATCGATTTCTGGGCGATGGGCCGCAGCATTCAGTGGTCGGCCAAGCAGAACACGGTCGTGCAAAAAATTCTGCGCCGGGCTCGCCATGGCGAAAAGGTTGTTTTCATACCGGGAAATCATGACGAAGCGTTGCGCGAATACAACGGCACGCTATTCGGGGATATCCTGATCGCGTTTGAATGGCTGCACGTTACCGCCGACGGAAAACAGTTGCTGCTGATCCATGGCGACCAGTTTGACCAGGTGACCCGGCACCATCGCTGGATCGCGGTCCTGGGGGACGTGGGATACGACCTGCTCGTCCGGATCAATGCGTGGTTGTCCTGGTTGCGCCGTACTTTGCGTATGAACAGTTACTGGTCCCTGGCGGGCTATGCCAAGCGAAAAGTCAAATCCGCCGTGACATTCATATTCGATTTTGAAAATTCAGTCATTCATTCGGTGCGAGATCGCGGCCTGAATGGCGTGGTTTGCGGCCATATCCACAGCGCCACCATCAAGGAAATCAGCGGGCTTTTGTATGTCAATTGCGGCGACTGGGTAGATAGCTGCACCGGCATTGTGGAGCATTTTGATGGTCGGCTGGAACTGATCGAGTGGAATAACAGCGCAAAACCCTGATCCGGAAATCCGGGCCAAACCTGACACGCTAATCGGCAGAAGCGGCGGCGGAATTCGTCGTTACGGCAGCCGCAGACGCAGCCGGATTGCTTTCTTCATCCGCACGCAACAGGTTGTAGCGTGCCTGGTAGAGCTGCGGATCAAGTTGCAGCGCGGCAGTGAATTCGCTGCGGGCTGCGTCGTAACGCTGCGCCAGCAGATAGGCATGGCCGAGGTTGTTGTGCACGCGCGCCTTGTTCGGCGATTTCAATACGGTGTCCTGCCACAGGCTGATCTCGCTGGCATAGACCTGATTGCGTAATACGGTGAGGGTGGCGAACGTGAGCAAGAGCACGGCGGCGGCCACGCGCAATACCTTGCCGTTCAACCACAGCGTAAGCTCGATGCTCAGGGCGAGAAACAGCGGCCATCCGGCCAGATACATTTCGCGTTCATTTGCGATGTCGATACGCGGCAGGAATAGGTAAAGCGGAATCAGTTGCAGCATCGCCCACGCCAGCGCGAAGCCGAGCCAGGGGCGGCTGCGCCAGACTGTCAGCATCAGCACGAACAGCGCAACAAAGATGAACAGCGGTAACAATGCACCGGCGACGCCGGTGAGTAATGGCAAATCGGGATCGATGTTTAGCCATAGCGGCAGTAGCCATTGGCGCAACAAGTAAGCGAAGCCGGACAGTTGCGTGGCCAGGTTGCCGTACAGGCTGTTGAACTCGAAGCTGCGCTGCATCTGGGCGAAGTAGCTGTTGCTGAGAATAAAAAACAGCACGGCAAGAAGAGACACTGCCCACACCGGGCCTTGCGGTTTGAGAGCGCTTTGCCAGCGTCCGCCGCAGCCCAGTTCCCACAGCAGCAGCGCGAGCGGGAAAGTGATCGCGGTTTCTTTTACGCCGAGCGCCAGCACAAACAGCAAAGGCGTGGCTAAATTCAGCAGGAATTTGCTGTCGCGCGTGCGACCGGTCACATAGCTGAGCAGTGCCGCAAGGTAGAACAGCGTCATCAGCGAAGCCGAGCGGCCGCAGATGTAACTCACGGCCTCGGTATGGATGGGATGCACGGCGAACAGCAGCGCGGCAAGCAGCGGCACATGCCGCAGGCTATCGTGCAGCCATTGCTGCCTGGTGAACGCTTTGGCCAGTTGATAGACAAGAATCGCGTTCACCCAATGGATGAGCAGATTGGTGAAGTGGAAACCGGCCACGCCGATGTCCATGGTCCAGTTCAGGGTGTAGCTGAGCTTGAGCAGGGGGCGAATGCCACCCGACAGACCGGCGAACCAGCTGGCCCAACTGTGTACGTGTTCGTAGTTGACGATGACATTGTAATCGTCGAACTGGAATGATCCGTTGAGTGCGTTCGCATAGGCCAGGCATACCGCCAGCGCCAGCCACAGGATTACGCCGCTCTGTGATTCAGGGCGTCTGGAGTGCATGGTCAAAAGCCAGTTCGAGTATGTCCACCGCATCCCACCAGCGGTCGTTGCCATGCAGCATGACCAGCAGCACCGTATTGTTGCCGCGCCTGGCATACGCCACCAGACATTTTCCGGCTTTCGGTGTGTAGCCGGTCTTGATGCCGAGTGCGCCGTCGTAGCGACCGATCAACGCGTTCTTGCTTTCCAATGTGTAGTGGTGTTTCCCGTCCAGCGTGGCGATCTGCAGTTTTCCTTGCGAAGTGATGCCGGTCAACGACGGGTATTCAAGCAATGCGTGGGCGAGAATGTTCAGGTCTTTGGCGCTGGAATAGTGGCCCGGTTTGTCGTGGCCGCAGGCATTGGTGAAATGCGTGTTGTGCATGCCGAGCGCTTGCGCGCGCTGGTTCATGCGCGCGACGAAGGCAGTTTCATTGCCGGCAAGGTGATCGGCCAGCGCATGGCAGGCATCGTTGGCGGACGGCAGGAGTGCGGCCGCGAGCAAGTCCTGCATGTAAAAACGTTGGCCGGATTTCAGGCCGATGCGCGAGCCGGTCTCGCGCGTGGCCGATGCTTTGACGGTGACTTCGTCTTCCAGATGCTTTTGTTCGAGCACAAGCAGGGCGGTCATCAGCTTGGTCAGGCTGGCGGGGGGCAGGCGTCGCTCCGGATGTCTGGCCCAGATCGTGTTGCCATCCAGCTCGACCAGATAGGCAGTCGCAACCTGCGGAAACGGATCGGGCTGTGAAGCCGCCGGCGCGGAAGGCGCGAGCAGCCACAGCCCGATGAAGAGTAAGGATCGCACTTAGAAACCGAACATGCCTCTCAGCTTCTTCATTCCTTCCTCCGCCTCGGAAGAGGGTGATTTTTTGGACTTGCGCGGCGCGGGTGTTTCCTCATCTTCGCCGATGTCGCGTTCATCGACCTTGCCGCTCATGCATTTTTTGAAGTCCTCGGCACGCGTCTCGGCGGTGTAGCTGCGTCCCTCGCAGTCCTTGCGACGCTGTACTTCGCGATACTTCTTGGCTTCGGCAGGGCAGTGCGCCGAGAGATGGTTGTAGTTCTTGCCGTTGAGCGTCTTGCAGATTGACTTGGTTGTGGATGCCATGTTCAGCTTGCATTCCTTCACGATGGAGACGCCGCCAAGCTGGTTCTTCTCGCTCTGTATCAGCGCGCTGTAGGTTTCTGCATCGCTTTGGGCATCCTTCTTCACCGCTGCGCAGAACTGGCCGCGCTGGTCGGCGCAGGCGGCGCCGGGACCCAGAATGAGAGTGGATGCATTGATCCATTGCGCGGTGTTCTCATACTGTGAGGTGTCGCACATCTGCGACTTGAGCTTCTTCACCTGTTCTTCCGTGTCGCAACTGCCGCCAAGCCGTTTGCCGCTGTACAACATGGTCATGTTCATGTCTTTGCCGGACATTTTCATTTTGCCCTCATAACCTTTGGCCGAGGTTGTTTGTTCGCCCATGCCGGTCATCACTTCACCGTCCTTGTCGCAACGTGCTTTCCAGGTGGTCTTGTTGCCGACGGTCTTGATGTCGGTCATCTTGCAGTCCTTGTCGCCGGAGGTTTTTTCGGGATTGTTCTCGCTGCCTTTGGCGATGCACACTTTCTGGGTGGTGGCTGGCATCGCGAACGGCATGCCGGGCATTTCCATTTTGCTGGTAACTTCCCAGTATTCGCCGGGGGCGGCATGCGCTGCGCCACTCAAAAAACCGGTCAGCATGCCGAGGACTGCAATGAAGTATCTGTTCATGATTTCTCCACAAGTTGGTTGGGGTATTGAGTCTTGCCTGAGCTAACGCGATTCTTGGCTTTCCGGCACTTGACGTCAAGCGTCAGATTTCAGATTTGGGGGGCAGAGTTGGTGTGAGTAGCGGTGCCGGGCTATTGTTTATTACAAGCAGCCAGAAGCTGCTGATAACTGCCGGTGCTTGCCTGTTTGCGGAGCTGGCACCGGCAGTTATCAGTGTTAAAAGAACCAGCCGAATCCTACGGAAATCTGACTCAGTTGCTTCAGGGCATCGTGTTCCTTGTTGGCCGATGAGCGATTGTTGGTAACTGAGGGTATATTGTTTATGTCGAAATCATCGGTGGATGATATGTAGGCTGCAGGTTGCAACCCGACGTGGAAGTAATACCCCTTTGTTCCTTGCCAGCCAATTTCACCCAGCAGGAACACTCCGCTTGCCTTGGAAGTATATTGATACGGCGCGTAGGGGCTAGGGTTGTTATATTCGAATTTCGAGTCGGCATATCCGCCCCCTGCGCCAATATAGAACCCGCTGTTTTCATCAAAAAAGTGGCGGTAGGTCGTCAATAGCATGTTTCTTTGAGTCTTGATTATTTCATCTCCGTTTACATTCGTTCGCGACATGGCATTCAAATCCAGTTGGGTGTGCCATTGAGAGGTGGTGCTCAAATTGCGGTCGTAGAAAAAGATGATCCCGGGCATTAACGTGGCACCGAGCCCGAATCCCAGGCCGTCCTTTTGTTGCATGCGCCAGTCAGCGTTCGTTTTTATCGGGACTTCTTCTTTGATGGTTTCTTTGTTGGTTCGATCAAGCTTTGAGATATTTGCGCTTTCAATCGTCATTTCGCCGATGGCGGTGTCCATGACCACCGCGTCAGTTCCGACGCTCTTGATTTTGCCGGTGATGGATGTGCCGTCTTTCAAGTAAATTGTTTCCGCACCTGCTGTGAAGGGAATTAGTGCCAGGAATGCGAGCAATAGATGGCGTGGTGAAAATTTCATGGTTGGACCTTATGTTGGTTGCAAAGCCTGGTTCGCAGGACAGAGCGCATGCGAACCTCGAAAAAATACTGGTACAGCTTGGTATGTACTGACAAACAACAAATCCTCACTACTCTTCCTCAAGTTTACCTTAAGTACGCAAATTCACAGATTGCTTTTTGTTGTGGCCGGGACGGATGTGCAAAAAACGCAAGCGGGGAAGCCCGCTGAGTTGTTTCAGTGTTGCCGGGCTTTGTCATGCCTTGCGTTTGAAGGAAGACTTAATGGAAGCGCCCAGCGTTTTGATGTGTAGCTTGACGCGCTGATACGCAGGCCAGTTATCCAGATAGGCGTGGATGCGGTTGCGGTAATACATCACGGCTTCATACAGGCGCGCGAACCACGCGAGTTGCATCAGCGCCGGTCGGGTGAGGTTGAAGATGCGCGAGAACAGTGCCATGCCGAGCAGTTTTGCGAGCAGGAAGATGCCGCTGCCGAGCAGCAGGTGACCGGTGGTGATAGCGTGCAGGCCGATGATTTTGGCGGGGATCAGGATGCTGCCGGGCAACAGGAAGGTGACAAATGCCCAGCGCGGGGGGAATGCAGCGATGCGATTTTCGATGGCGTGAACCAGACGCATTGCGCCCAGACTTGCCATCAGCGCGGCGGTCCAGTCCCAGATGGCTTCCTCGATCAGGAACACGAACGCGGCAAGCCAGGATACCGGTTTAAGCAACAGGCGGATCAGTTTTTGCAAGAATTTTTCCTCGAATGCCGCAGCATTCTAGCAAGGGAAGGGAAGAGAACAGGTTCCGATAGGGGCTGTTCCCCTTGGGGAATTATGTATTGACATCAGAACGCTCGTTCTTTAGGATGCAAGAACGTTCGTTCTGTAGAGGTGACATCATGTCCGATTCCGACCCCAGCGCCAGAGACGCCGAGTACCTGGCCAAGTTGCAGGATTACTACGCTTCCTGGAAAAGCATTCCTTCCTATGCCGCACTGTGCGATGTATTCGGTATCGCCTCCAAGTCCTGGGTCAAGGCCATTCTGGACCGGCTGGAGAAGGCCGGGTTTGTCGAGCGCACGCCGGACGGCATGTGGATTCCCAGCCGTCAGTTCTTCGCCCGTCCGCTGGCCGAGTCTGCCGTACAGGCGGGCATGCCGGTGGCGGTGAATGAGACACACGGCGATTATTTCATCATCGACGAGATGCTGATCGACAAACCCTCCACGACCACCATGATTACGGTGAAGGGAGATTCCATGATCGACGCGGGCATCCATGAAGGCGATGTGGCGGTGGTGGAAAAACGTCATGCCGCCAATATCGGCGATATCGTGGTGGCTATCGTGGACAACGAGTTCACGCTGAAGACGCTGGACAAGGAGCGCGGCCAATATATTCTGCGTCCGGCCAATCCGGCCTATCCGGTGATACGGCCGCAGGGCTCGCTGGAGATATTTGGCGTATTGGTTGGCTTGATCCGCAAGTATAAGTAGCCAATGGGAGCGCCGACGAGGACGTCGGCGTTCCCATAAAACACGTCATACCCGCATTTGCAGGTTCAAGGGTGCAATGACACAGAGATATCGAAGAGCAACGGATATTTGAAATGTTTTGCTAAAATCTCCCTCCGTTCGCAATCGGCACTCTCACCATGAATCCCACCCTCGTTTTCGACATCGAAACCATCCCCGACATTGCCGGGTTGCGCACGCTATATGAGTTGGACAGCGCAGTAAGCGATGCCGAAGTGGCCGAGATGGCCTTCCAGATGCGCCGCCAGAAGACCGGCAGCGATTTCCTGCCGCATCATTTGCAGCGCGTCGCCGCGATCTCCTGTGTGCTGCGCGAGGGCGACAATTTCAAGGTGTGGACGCTGGGGGAGATGGACGAGGATGAAGGCAGCATGATCAGGCGCTTCTTTGACGGCATCGAAAAATACACCCCGCAAATCGTTTCGTGGAACGGTAGCGGTTTCGACTTGCCCGTGCTGCACTATCGCGGTCTGATCCATGGTATCCAGGCACCGCGTTACTGGGATCAGGGCGAGGACGACAAGGACTTCAAGTGGAACAACTACATCAGCCGCTATCATTCGCGTCACCTCGACCTGATGGACTTGCTGGCGATGTACACCGGCCGCGCCAATGCGCCGCTGGACGAGCTGGCGAAGCTGATCGGTTTTCCCGGCAAGCTGGGCATGGACGGCAGCAAGGTGTGGGAGGCTTACCAGCAGGGCAAGCTGGCGGAGATTCGCAACTATTGCGAGACCGACGTGGTGAACACCTGGCTGGTGTTCGCGCGCTTCCAACTGATGCGCGGGCAGTTTACCCAGGCGCGTTATGAAAAAGAACTTGAGCTGGTGCGCAACACTTTGAAAAAATCCGATGAGATGCACTGGAAAGAATTTCTGGCGCAATGGCCAGGGAAGAAATCTGCATGAATCCTGTAATAGTTGAGTCGCTCGACCACGAAGGTCGCGGCATCGCGCATGCTGATGGCAAGGTGATATTCATCGAGGGCGCGCTGACCGGCGAACGCGTGACCTATTCCTCGTATCGCAAGAAGAACAACTACGAGCAGGCCAAGGTCGAGCACATCCTGAAAACTTCGTTCATGCGCGTGCAACCCAAGTGCCCGGTCTTCGGCGTGTGCGGTGGCTGCTCCATGCAGCATCTGGATCCGCGTGCGCAAGTTGCGGTCAAGCAGCGCGTGCTGGAGGACAATCTGCAGCGCATCGGCAAGGTCAAACCCGAAGTCATGCTGCCGCCGATCTACGGTATGCCCTGGGCTTATCGCCAGCGGGCGCGCTTGTCGGTGCGCCATGTGCTGAAGAAGAACAAGACGCTGGTCGGCTTCCGTGAGCAGAACGGCAAGTACGTGGCCGACATGCAGCACTGTGAAATCCTCACGCCCAAGATCGCCGCGTTGCTGCCGCTGCTGGGCGAGCTGAACGAGAAATTCACCGTGCGCGACATTCTTCCGCAAATCGAAGTGGCGGTTGGCGAGCATGTGGACGTGCTGGTGCTGCGCATTCTGGCCGCGCTCACGCCGTCGGATGAAGCGCTGCTCAGGGAATTCGCCGACAAGCATCAGGTGCAGTTCTGGACTCAGACCAAAGGGCCGGAAACCGTCGTTCCGTTTTATCCGTTGGACGCACCACACTTGAGCTACAGCCTGCCGGAATTCGGCATCACCATGCCGTTCGCACCGACCGAATTTACCCAGGTGAATAGCGACATGAACCGCCTGATGGTGAGCCGCGCCATGCGCCTGCTTGATCCGCAAGATGGCGAGCGCATCGCCGATTTCTTCTGCGGGCTGGGCAACTTTACGCTGCCCATCGCGCGTAGCGGTGCACGAGTGCTGGGGGTGGAAGGCAGCGATGCGCTGGTGCGGCGGGCACGACAGAACGCAGAGTACAACGGTCTTTCCGGCAATACGGAATTTCAGATGATGAACTTGTTCGAGATGGATGAGGCTACCTTGGCCAAATCGGGCCGCTTCGACAAATGGCTGGTCGATCCGCCGCGCGACGGTGCTATTGATCTGATGAAGTCCATCAGCGACGCTATCGCGCCGAAGCGCATTGTTTACGTGAGTTGCAGCCCCTCTACGCTGGCACGCGATGCCGAAGTGCTGGTGCATGTGAAGGGTTACGCGCTGAAAGCGGCGGGCGTGATGAATATGTTTCCGCAGACTTCGCATGTGGAGTCGATCGCGGTGTTTGAAAAAGAGTAAGAAGAGGTGAGCATGGAAATCAACCCCATCGGAATCATTCATTCCCCTTTTGCCGCAAAGGAAACGTGTCCGATTCAGCCGCTGTATGCTTCCGGGGCGGTTGGTCGCGTGGAAGTCTTTGATGAATTTGCAGCGGGACTGAAAGATATCGAGGGTTTCTCGCACATTTATCTGCTATATCAACTGGATCGGGCCGGCAAGGTCGAACTGGTGCGAGCCCCCTTTCTGGACGATACGCCGCACGGCATCTATGCAACGAGGCATCCGTGTCGCCCGAACGGCATCGGCATGTCCATCGTGAAATTGATCAAACGTGAAAACAATATACTTACAATTGAAGGTATTGACGTGCTGGATCAGACGCCGCTGATCGATATCAAACCTTATGTTCCGAAATTCGACTGTTTCGAAGCGGCATCGGAAGGGTGGTTTGCCGGGAAGCAGTGGAGCTCCAAGCCTGCCGGCAAAGAGTGAGTTTGAAGTTTAAGCCAATAGAAAGATATCAAATGAAACACTTTAACGATCTGCTTGCCGAAGCACTCACGCGTGTGAAAGAGATCATGCCGTGGGATTTGAGCCGGGCACTCGCCGCAGGCAGCAAACCCATCCTGCTCGACGTGCGCGAACCGGCGGAGTTCGACCTGCTGCGCATTCCCGGTTCGATCAACGTGCCGCGCGGAATTCTGGAGCAATCCTGCGAGTGGGATTACGACGAAACCGTGCCCGAACTGGCGGCCGGTCGCGAGCAGGAGATCGTGGTCGTCTGCCGTTCCGGCAATCGTTCTGTGCTGGCTGCCGATATCATGTTGCAAATGGGTTTCACCAATGTGGTCTCGCTCAAGACCGGCGTGCGCGGCTGGAGCGATTACGAGCAGGCGATGACGAATGCGAACGGTGACGAACTGGATGCGGATGACGGGGATGTGCTGCTGGCGCCGCATGTGCGACCGGATCAGCGCAAGCCGAAATAAGGCAGATTGCCGGGAAATAAAAAAGCGGCCAAACGGCCGCTTTTTTGTTGATGCAAGTTGCGATCAATCGCGTTCGCCGCTGAACGCCATCAGCAGGTTCAACAGATGGATGAACAGGTTGTAGATGTCCAGATAGAGCGACAGTGTAGCCATGACGTAGTTGGTCTCTCCGCCATTCACGATCCGGCTCACGTCGAACAGGATGTAGGCCGAGAAAATCATCACCGCGATGGCGGAGATGGTCAGCGACAGGGCGGGAATCTGGAAAAAGAGATTGGCGAGGGATGCGACGATCAGCATGATCAACCCGATGAACAGGAATTTGCCCATGAAGCTGAAATCTTTCTTGGTCACGGTGGCGATGGTGGCCAGCGAGAAAAAGATGATGCCGGTGCCGCCAGCCGCCAGGCCGATCAACTGCGCGCCGTTTCTCAGGTGCAGGGCGACTTGCAGGATGGGACCGAGGAACACGCCTGCCACGAAAGTGAAGCCGAGCAGGGCGACGATGCCCCATACGCTGTTGCGCAGTGCGGTGACGCCGAACAGCATGCCCATCATGATGCCGAACATGAGCAGCGACGACATGATCGGGTTCTGTGCCATGAAGGCGAGATTGATCGAGGTACCGATGAAGGCGCCAAAGATGGTCGGGATCATGGTCAAGCCGAGCATCATGTAAGTGTTGCGCAGGACTTTGTTGCGCTCGACGGCCAGCGCCGGGGTTTGTGTTGCGGATGTGGTTTCGTATTGCATGGTTTCCTCCAGTAAATCGGTTTTGGTTCAACAACGCCAATGAGACTACAGAACCTGTGTAAAAGTTGCAACCATGCCCGTTGGGTGCAGGGGGTATTTCAGGTATCATGCGCGGCATTGTGTGCGGGCAGTTTGCGGTGTGAGGGAACTTTCGAGTGAAATCAGAGCCGTAGGTCGGCACCTTGTAGGACTTTGGAGGTGTGGCAGAGCGGTTGAATGCACCAGTCTTGAAAACTGGCAACGATGCGAGTCGTTCGTGAGTTCGAATCTCACCGCCTCCGCCAAATTCGAATCATCATGCAAACGTCAGGAGTGAAAACTATGTTGCGTAAAATCCTTGCAATCTCATTGATATCGGTGACCTCTGTCGCTGCGGCAGATACGTTGGACATTGGACTGAGCAACACGACCGCCCAGTTCAAGTATGGCGTTCCCAGTTCTCTCGCCGGGAAATCGGAGATCTATGCCGAATTGATGTACAACGACGCGAACAGCATCATCGGCGGAATGGGGCTGTTGGTGGCGAATGACGAGGTCCAGGTGCCCGGCCTGACTATCGGTATCGGTGCAAAAGCCGTTGCGGCTTCCGTCAAATGGTCGCCCAGCAGGAAAACGGCATCGGCGGTCGCATTGGGTGCGCAAGTCCGTTACGAATTGCCGGTTGAACGCCGTATCGCGTTCTCGGGTGAGTTGTATTTTGCCCCCCAGATCATCACGTTCGGCGATGCAGACCGTTATCAGCAATATGGCGCACGCGCCGAGTTTTCCATTTCCCCGCAGATGCAAGTCTATGCAGGCTATCGCAAGACTCTGTTCAAGCTGAAAAATTCGAACGGAGATGCAGTGTTGATCAACGGCCCGCACCTCGGAGTACAGCTCTCGTTCTGATATCCGGGTTGGCGCCATGCTGAAACTCGGTCTGGTTCTCGTGTTGCTTTCGACGACATCCCTGGCGCAAGCCAGGGATGTCTCGGCATTGCAAGTCGGTGTGGAATATGCACGGGAGAATCTGGATAAAGCCGAGGCGGAACACAACGCCAACCAACAGCGCGTATCCGAATCCGAGAAGCGTCTGGCGCAGGCGCAGAAGACTTTGACCGAAGACAGGCAAAAAGCTGCGGCTTCGAAAAAGAATCTGGAAGCGTCCCGGATGAAATATGAAAAAGCGCAGCAGTTGCTCGATCAAGCCTGGAAACAACCGTAGTTCCATATTGCATTCGCCTAATATCCCAGCGCGCGTGCTCCCTGATAGAAAATAAAACTCACGATCCACGCCAGTCCCAGCGACCACGAAATGGTCAGCAGGGTATAGCGCAGGTCTTTTGATTCGCTGCGCAAGGTGGCGATGGCGGAGAGGCAGGGGGTATAGATCAGGGTGAACAACATGAAGCTGTAGGCTTGCACCCAGTCCAGATGTTGCCCCAACGCACCTCCCAGGGCATCGCCTGTCATTCCGTAAATTACCGCGAGCGAACCGATGACGATCTCCTTGGCGACGAAGCCGAAGATCAGTGCGATGGTGAGTTGTTCATTGATGCCCAGCGGCGCGAACACCGGATCGAGGAAGCCGCCTATCATGCCCGCCAGCGTGTCGGCGCTGGCGGGGGCGGCGGAGGGCGGCAGATTGGTGAGCAGCCACACCAGTACCACGCCGGCGACGATGAACTGCGTGGCCCGGCGCAGGAAGTGGTTCACTTCCAGCCAGCCGCGCAACATCATCTGGCGTGCGGTGGGGAAGCGGTAAGGCGGCAGTTCAAGAACGAACGGTTCATTGTTGCGGAAGTTCTTCCTAAACAGCAACGCCGTGAGAATGGCCGCGGTGAAACTGAACAGGTACAGGCTGAACAGCACGACCGGCGCGGCTTTGGCCGAAAACAGCGCGGCGGTGATGAACACGAACACCTGCAGGCGTGCCGAGCACAGCGAGAACGGGATCACCAGCATGGTGAGCAGGCGCAGGCTGCGCGAACGCATCACCCGTGTGCCCATCAGCGCGGGCACGTTGCAGCCGAAGCCCATCAACAGCATGACGAACCCGCGTCCGTCCAGCCCCATCTTCGCCATCAGCGCGTCCATCAGGAATGCGGCGCGCGACAGGTAGCCGCTATCTTCCACCATGGCCATGAACAGGAAGAACAGGATGATGATGGGCACGAAGGTGGCGACCGTGGCCACGCCGTTGTACACACCGTCCAGCAACAGGCCGGAAAACCAGGCGGGCAAGCCGGCGAATGCGGGATCGAGCGCACTTGCGCGCAACCAGTTGAGCGCTTCTCCGACCCAGACTTGCAGCGGTTGGCCGACGAAGAAAATGCCCTGAAACAGCAGATACATGATGCCGAAGAAAATCGGCAGCCCCAGCCACGGATGCAGCATCACCCGGTCGAGTTTGTCGGTAAGATTTTCCGGCAACTGGGCCGGGATTTGCACGGCATGTCTCAGCACGCGCGTCATCTCGGATTCGATATGCTCATCCTGCTCCAGTTGGCTGCGCAACTGTTCCGCCATGCCGGGCGTGGGGTAGCGCAACGCCTTGGTGATGGCTTGCAGCGTCTCCGGATAGCCCGAGCCGTATTTGCCGCTGATGAGGAAAATCGGCATGCCCAGCATTTCCGTCATTTTCCGGCTGTCGATGGTGATGCCGTATTTTTTTGCCTCGTCCGCCATGTTGAGCAGTACCACGATGTTCATGTTGAGTTGTTTGAGTTGCAGCAACAGACTCATCTGCCGTTCGATCTGTGTGGCGTTGAGGATGACCAGGGCCAGGTCGGGCACGTTGTCATGCAGGAAGTGGCGCACCACCTGTTCGTCGTCGGAGAAGCCGTGCAGGTCGTAGATGCCCGGCAGGTCGATGATTTCCACGATGTCGCTGCCGAGCAGGATCTTGCCGCTCAACAGTTCCACGGTGATGCCCGGCCAGTTGCCGACGCGCGCCGCGCCGCCGGTAAGCCGGTTGAACAGAGTGGACTTGCCGGTGTTGGGCATGCCCAATAATGCGATACGTTTCATGGCCGACACACCTTGATCTTCGCCGCCTCGCTGCGGCGCAGCAGGACGTCGGTGGTACCGATGCGAACCTGCAGCGGACCGGAGAAACTGGCCTTGCGGATCAGCTCGATTTGTTTGCCGCTGCGGAATCCCAATGCCAAAAGGCGCTGATGCAATGCTTCTTCCGTATGTACGGAAACGATGGTTGCGGTGTCGCCGGGGTGCAGATGATTCAAGGTGAGAGAAGGCATAGTTGAACAGATTCCAGTTGCCCGCATTATTTCACAGGGGCGTTGCTCTTGTCGCGTAAGCCGGTACGATTGGGGTAGAATGCGACCTTTATTTTTGTGGCAGCAGCGAACATGATCAAGGGAAGTCTCGTAGCGATCGTCACGCCGATGCAAGAGGACGGCAGCCTGGATCTGGCAGTTTTCCGCGCGTTGATCGATTTTCATATTGCCGAAGGCACCGACGCCATTGTGGTGGTCGGTACGACCGGCGAATCACCTACCGTGAATGTGGAAGAGCACGAGTTGCTCATCGCCGAGGCGGTGAAGCATTGCGCGGGGCGTATTCCCGTCATCGCCGGTACCGGCGCGAACTCCACCAGGGAAGCCATCGAGTTGGCGACATTCTCGAAGAAGGCCGGAGCAGATGCCTCGCTGACTGTGGTCCCCTATTACAACAAGCCGACCCAGGAAGGGTTGTACCAGCATTTCAAAGCCATCGCCGAAGCGGTGGATATGCCGCACATCCTGTACAACGTGCCGGGACGCACCGGGGCGGATATGAGCAACGATACCGTGCTGCGTCTGGCGCAGATCAGGAACATTGTCGGCATCAAGGATGCAACCGGCGGTATCGAGCGTGGCAGCGACCTGCTGCAGCGTGCGCCGAAAGATTTTGCCATTTACAGCGGCGACGATGCCAGCGCCCTGGCGCTGATGCTGCTCGGCGGGCACGGCACGATTTCAGTGACGGCCAACGTTGCCCCGAAGCTGATGCACGAGATGTGCATGGCGGCGTTGAACGGCGACCTGGTCAAGGCGCGCGAGATCAATTTCCGCCTGCTCGGTTTGCACCGCCACTTGTTCGTCGAGGCCAATCCCATTCCTGTGAAATGGGCGGTGGCACGCATGGGCAAGATGAAGAACTATTTGCGTTTGCCGTTGACACCGCTTTCCGCAGGCGTACAGCCGTTAGTGGAAGCGGCGATGCGACAGGCTGGGGTCATTTGATGGGAGTTGTCATGCAAGCAAGAAGTCTGGTACCGGGATTCGTCGCTGTCGTGTTGTTGGCCGGGTGCAGCAGCATTGCCGATCGCGAGGTTGATTACAAAGCGGGAGCGATCAAGGCCGCGCCATTGGAAGTGCCGCCCAATATGACGGTTCCGGAGACAGAGCAGCGTTACACGATCCCGGGCAAAGAAGGAGAGCAGGTCGCAAGTTATTCGGAATACACCAGGCAGAAGGCCGAACAGCCTTGCGTCTGTCCGGAAAATGTTCCGGCCACCGCCAATGCCGAGGCGAAGAAGCCAGGTGCCAAATTGCAGGAAAGCAAAGGCGTAAAGAGTATTTTGCTGGACGAGCCATTTGATCGCAGCTGGCGCCGGGTTGGTTTGGCGTTGGATCATGCGCGGCTCGTGACAACCGACAAGGATAGAAGCAAAGGCATTTATTTCATTGCCGCCGCGCCGGACAAGGGAAAGAAGAAACAGCCCGACTATCAGGTCATCGTGCGCAAGAATGGCGCGGGCAGCAAAGTCACCGTTGTTGATCAGAACGGCAAGAACGATGCGCAAACCAGGCATCTCGTCGAAGTCGTCTACCAGAATCTGGATAAAAACACGGTCGGCAACGGGTCTCCTCCTCCCCGCTGAGATGCGGTTCGCAGTTCTCGGTAGCGGCAGCGAGGGTAATTCCCTCGTTGTTCAAGTTGGTCAAACCCGGATACTGCTCGATTGTGGTTTTTCCCTGAGAGAAACGGCATCGCGTCTGGCGCGTCTGGGTCTGCAAGCCTCCCAACTGAACGGCATCCTGGTTACGCACGAACATGGCGATCACATCTCCGGCGTCGCCAGACTGGCGCGCAAATTCGATCTTCCCGTTTGGCTCACCCACGGCACTTTACGCACGCAACAATCGGCATTCGCCGGACTTGCCGTCACCGAGATCACCCCGCACCAGGCATTCGCCGTTGGCGAAGTGCAGGTGCAAGCTTATCCGGTGCCGCACGATGCGGCGGAACCGGTTCAATATGTGTTCAGCGATGGCCAGCACAAACTTGGGGTGCTTACCGATGCGGGCAGTGCCACGCCGCATATCGAGACGATCCTGAGCGGTTGCCATGCGCTGGTGCTGGAATGCAACCACGATGTCCGCATGCTGGCAGAGGGAGACTATCCTTACAGTCTGAAACAGCGCGTTGGCGGACGCTACGGGCACTTGAACAATGCCGATGCGGCTACGCTGTTGAGGAGGCTGGATTGCAGCTTTTTGCAGCATATCGTTGCCGCGCATCTGAGCCGCAAGAACAACGCGGCCGAGTTGGCGGTGACTGCGCTCAGCGAAATATTGGGCTGCAAGCCCGATCAGGTAGCCGTGGCAACCCAGGATCAGGGTTTGGATTGGAAAGAAATTGCATGATAATCAATAAGTCATAAAACAAAAAAGCCGACTTGCGTCGGCTTTTTTGTCAAACATGGTGCAACTTGTTACTTAGGAGTAGCAGGAGCAGCCGCCGACTCGGAAGCAGCTGGAGCAGCAGCAGGCTCGGAAGCAGCAGGCTCGGAAGCAGCAGGCGCAGCAGCAACAGGGGCAGGCGCAGCTTCAACAGCGGCGGCGGGAGCCTCTTGCTTACCACAAGCGGACAAAGTCAGGGCCAACAAGGCAGCAATCAGGGCAGAGCGTTTCATTTGTATTCCTTCAAGAATTAAGTTAAGAAACAATAGTTGTTCGTGTCGTCCGCAGCAGTTTTCCGCTACGAACGGCGCGGCATTCTAGCAAGTCCCAAGCAAAATACCAGAGCAATTTGAAGCCTATAAACCAAGCGTGGTTCCGGACGCGCAGGAGTGGGAAGAGGCCCACATTTCCTGGAAACGGGAATTGAGCAGGCGCGCGCCTTCCGGGTCGTTTTTGGCCAGAATTCCGCGCGTATCGTCGAAGTGGTAGCGACGCACAAAATGGGCATTATCGGCGACGGCAAACGGTTCGGTGACATGTTGCAGGCTTTGGGGCGTCTGGTAGATGAACATGCCGTGCCCGAATTCGCGCAGCAATATCATGATGCGCGGGCAATAGCGGATCAGCGGCTGGGGATTGTGTGCCAGCAGGTTAAGCCGGTTGTTGCTGTTGGCGAGCAGAAAATGGCGCAAGGTTTCGAAACGTGCTTCGGAATTGAAGCCGATATTGTCGTAATCCTTCTCGAAAATGTTCAGCGTGTGCTGCGCCGATGCGCATACCGCGTCCAGCGCGGCGACGTAGTCGGACACGCCGTCGAATTGGGAATGCAGCAAGGTGTCGTCGCTCATGACAGGCTCCTTTTTATTTGGCACCCGGTGTCACAAATCCGTCCAGATAAAATTGATAGAGCAGGTTGGCGGCCTCGCGCGGTAATTTGCTTGACGGTGGCAGGCAGCGTTCGTCTGCCAGTTCGCGCAGGGCGTTGTAGCAGCCTTTTCCTACCTGATGTGCATCGCCATTGATGAAGACGGTGTTGGCACGACACAGCATCTGCGTCTTGAGATCGATTTTTACGCCGCGCGTTTGTACGGATTGTTCGAATTTGGCTTGCGTCAGCGGCTTGGATGGCGCCTCAAAGAAAATATGCGGCTTGGGTTCGGACAGATAGCAGCCCAGAAAATTGGCCACGTCCTCGTCATCCCACCTGACCTTGCGCACCGCGCGTCCTACCTGTTGCAACATGTCGTCGCTGATCTCGGCCGGATGTTTCTGCGCTTTCAGGTCGGGGTCGGCATAAGTCCCCTTGATCTCGATACGGTCTTGCAGGTAAACGAGAAACTGTTCCGCCAGTTCCTGGTACCAGGGAGTGCGGAATCCGATGGAATAGGTCATGCAATCGTCTTCGGCAATGCCATTGTGCGCACAATGCGGCGGCAGATAGAGCATGTCCCCCGCTTCCAGCACCCACTCCTGCTCCACCTTGAAATTTTTCAGCAGGCGCAATGGCGCACCTTCGACCAGGGTTTGATCTTTTTGTGTGGAGATCTGCCAGCGTCTATGTCCCAATCCCTGCACCAGGAAAACATCGTACGCATCGAAGTGAGGGCCGACTCCGCCGCCCTTGGGCGCGTAGCTCACCATCAGATCGTCGAGCCGCGCATGCGGAATGAAGTTGAACTGTTTGACCAGCTCGGCGCCTTTGGGCAGGAAGTGGTTGACGCCCTGCACCAGCACCGACCATTTGCCCTTCTTCGAAAGCCCGACGAAATCTTCCGCCACGAACGGTTCATAGCGCAATTTCCATTGCTTGCGCTGATAGGTGGCCAGGCGCGCCTGCACGTCATCGCGGCAGGCTAACTCGATAATTTGTTTGGGATCAAGCAGGCCCTTGAAGCCGGGCACGGCTTGGCGGATCAGAAGAGGTTTTTTTTGCCAATAATCGCGCAGAAATTCATTGACAGTCAAACCGCCGAGCAGGGTCATTTTGGTATTCATCTGCGGATTATAATCTCCGCAAAATCGTTTGGCACAAAATAAAACTCGGTTAGAATGACCTGCAGGGGGTGTTATGTCATCACAGGTTGTACTACAAGTTGGATCGGAAGCGCCGCACTTCGAGCTGGCCGATGCAGACATGCATATGTTCAGCTTGGGCGAGCAACACGGCAAGCACATCGTGCTCTACTTCTATCCCAAAGACGACACGCCGGGATGCACGATGGAGGCGAACGAATTCAGCGACCAGGAGGAAGAATTCGCCAAGCATGACACGATCGTGGTCGGCATCAGCCGCGATGACTGCATCAGTCACGCTTCCTTCCGCGACAAATACGGCCTCTCGGTGCAGTTGCTGGCCGATCCGGAGGGTCACGTTTGCAAGAAGTACGGCGTTTTGTACGAGAAGGAAGTGGACGGGCACAAGAAACTCGCGATCCAGCGTTCCACTTTCATCATCGACAAGCAACGCAAGCTGCGCCATGTCATGTACGGTGTCCATGCTCACGGACATCCGCAGGAAATACTTAAACTGATAAAGGAAATGAAATGAAGATCGAAAAAAACGCCGTTGTTTCGCTGACCTACGAATTGACCGACGCCAGCGGCGCGCTATTGGAGAAAAATAGCGAACCGATCAGTTATCTGCACGGCGGATACGATGGCATTTTTCCGCTGGTCGAAGAGGCGCTGCACGGCAAGGAAGCGGGCGAGAAATTCTCCGTCAGCATGGAACCCGACGATGCTTTCGGCGAATACGAGCACGAACTCGTGCGCACCGAGCCGCGCAATCTGTTTCCGGCAGAAGTCGCAGTCGGCATGCAGTTCGAAGGTGGCGCCGAGGGCGACGACGATGAGGATTACATGCTCTACACCGTCACCGAAGTCACCGACGACGAGGTGACGGTGGACGGCAACCATCCGCTGGCAGGCAAGACGCTTATATTTTCCGGCACGATCACCGGCGTGCGCGCCGCCTCGGCTGAAGAGCTGTCGCACGGGCATGTGCACGGTGACGGCGGACACCACCACTAATCGTAATCGATGAAGCCGTCCGAGATTTTCCGGTCGTTCCGCGCAGACATCCGCCGCGTGGTGGAAAGCCACCGCTCCGGCAATCCGCGCCTGTTTGCTTTCGTGCTCTACGGCGAGGATCTGAATGAAAACGATCTCGACTTGCTGGTGGATGCTTTGCCGGGTTCAACGCTGCACGACTTGGGGAATATTCAACTCGAATTGGAGAAGTTGCTGAAGGTACCCGTCGAGGTCATCACGCCTGCCGACTTGCCTTCGAAGTTTCGCGATCAGGTATTGCGCGAGGCTGTTCCCGTTTAATTGTCCAGGGCACTGTATGAAAAAATGGATACGTGAAAACCGCGGTTTTATTGTTTTTATTCTGCTGTTCGGCATATTCCGCACCGCGATTGCGGACTGGAATCCCATTCCGTCCGGCTCCATGCGTCCCAGTCTGGTCGAAGGCGATGTGGTGTTTATAGATCGTCTTGCCTACGACCTCAAGGTTCCATTGACCGATGTCATTCTTGCCCATCTGGGCGACCCGCAACGCGGAGACATCGTCACCTTCACTTCCCCGGCAGACGGGAGAAGGCTGATCAAGCGCCTGGTCGCATTGCCCGGCGACGTGGTGGAAATGCGCGCCAAGCAGTTGCTCATCAATGGCGTGAAGGCCGATTACCAATTGCAGGATGTTGCATCCGAACCGGTGGGCAACGGCACCACGCTGCCCGTCATGCATCTCACGGAAAAACTGTGGGGCGATCAGCGCACGATCCAGTGGATGCCGGATTTGTCGCGTGCCACCAATTTCGGCCCCATCACCATTCCTGCCAATCGTTACCTGATGCTGGGTGACAACCGCGACAACAGTGCCGACTCACGCTACATCGGGTTGGTCCCGCGCAAGGCCCTGATCGGACGCGCCGAACGCATTCTGGTTTCCGCCAATATCCTGGATAACTGGATGCCGCGCACCGACCGCTTCGGAAAATCGCTTTACTGATCTTTTTGCTTCTTGAGGGCGGCGAGTATCTTGCACAGATGGTCGCTGTCCGGGTTCAGGGTGCGTTCCGCCACGGCATTGAGCAAGCCCTGGATTTCTTCCAGGCTGAAATTCGCCATTAAGCGGTTGGCCATGTCGGATGGCAACGGCAGCATGCGCTCCTGGCCATCTGGCAGTTTGAAATTGAACCCGGCCAACCGGTTCAGATCACCCTTTGCCTTGCTCAGTTCTTCCTGTTCATCCTCGAGCGACTCGTAATAATCCTCGATTTCGTCCGCCACTTCTTCGGGTATATCCTCGGGGATGGCGACCAGCAGACCCATGCTGTCGTCGGACGCAGTGCAGGGCACGTCACGATGTTCGGCAAAGGCCAGGAATTTGTCGCGCAATGCGGCGTCGAAGAAAATGTACTCGATCATGTCGTTCAGGCGGCTAGTTGGGAGATTGTATCCTGCCCTGCCGCGCAGGCGAAATCAATCACCCGAAAGAGACAGCCGGTGCCTCAGCCAGTCCGCGACCTGGGATGCACCATCGGGTGTCGGCGGTGTGCTTCGTGGCGCAGACCAAAGTGTCTGCAAATCTTTCCCGATATCGCCGTACTGCAACTGTTCGCGCGAGACTTCGCGGCACACGCCGTGCTGTTGCAGCCATCCGGTCAGGGCCGGTGATTCCGGCCAGTCGGGACGGTTCACATACAGCACCGGCGTGCCGCTGCAGGCGGCTTCGACGAAGCTGCCGTATCCCGGTTTGCACAGCAGCACATCGCTGCTGGCCAGCAGGTCGCCGAAATCCATAGCCAGCGATTCGAGCACGACGGCATCGGGATGGTCCGCGTGCCAATTCTCCTGCACCAGCCAGCGCACACCGTCGATGCGCGGCCAGCGCTCGATGGGCAAACGGCTGGTAATGCCGCCCAAGCTCACCAGCACCAGTTGCTCATCTTTGGACAAGCGCAATTGACGATTCACTTCATCGCGCCGGTTACGGCCCACTGCAGCGACAGGCTTGACTGCAACAAGATTGGACAGCGTCTCCATCTGCATGCCCGGCGTGGCCCGCAAAAATGCATCGGCGTTGCTATAACAGGCATGTATCTGCGCCGCAACGGCGTCATCGCCCGCGTAGTGGCGATAGATGTCGAACCAGTTCAACGAACACAGCGCCGCATTTTGAATGCCCGCGCGTTGCGCCCCGGCCAGCGGCAGATAACCCACGTTCGAAAGCACCATGTCCGCCCCGAGGTCGCGCAACAAACGCGCCTCATCGGTCACTCGCGCATCCCATCCCGCATGGAAAGCGCGATAGGCCGCGCGGCTGTCGTCCACACTCACATCCAGCGCGGAAGACATCACCATCCCGATATCGCCGTGGCTGGGCAAATAGTCGAACGGCACCCGGATGCGCGAACGCAGATACGCAAGCGGCACTTCAGAACGCACCGTAAGGCGCCACTGGGGCTGGCGCTCCAGCAGCAGATTCAGGATGGGCGCGGTCTGCGCAACATGGCCGTAACCGTGACCGGAAATGGAGACGACAAGGTGGGGCATTGGCTGGTTTGCTATAAATTACCGAGTGTCCGGTATTTTCGGTTGTCCGGTCGGACATTACCAGCCAATTGATGCAAACCGGGATCAGGAATTGCACTAATCGCTTATCAGCCCCATCAATGTTGCGCGGGACTGTGGCGTTTTTTCCGCAAGCAACCGCGTGGCGGCAGCAACCTGTCCCCAGGTATTCCAGAGCAGGACGCCGCGCACGCTGCCGTCGCGCAAATAGTAAACGACGCCCTTGCGAAACGGCTCTTGCCAGTCTTCCACGATATCCATGCCCGCATCGAGCTCGCCCACCGCTTCATAGCCCAGGTCAAACAGGTCGGAATAGAAGTAAGGCTGGTGGCTGTATATATCGGACTGCCCGGCCATATTCCTGCCCGCCATTTCGCCCATGACATTGGCGTTATCCTCATGCTCGACACGCATGCGCTTATCCAGAGCGGCACTGTAGAAATTCGCAACGTCTCCGGCCGCATAGATGTCGGGATTGCTGGTGCGCAGCAACTCGTCCACCACAATGCCATCGTCCACCTTGAGACCGGCTTGCTCGGCGAGCGCAGTGTTGGGCTCAATACCCAACCCGGCCACAACGCCGTCGGCGGTGAATTCCTTGCCGTTGCCTGTGGTCACGATTGTCTTGTTGCCTTTCTTGCGCACGGACCTGACGGTTTCGGAGACAAACAGCGCCACACCTTTTTCCTGATAGTACGAGTTCAGGAATGCCGCCAGCGCCGGCGGATAGACCCGCGAACCGATCGCGCCGGAAGGAAAGAGCAGCGCGACCCGTTTGCCGTTCATGGCCAATGCGGCGGCCACCTCCGAGCCGATAAAGCCGCCGCCGATCACCACGAAGTCCGAACCGCGTTCGCTCAATGCGCGCAGCTTGCGGTAGTCGGCAGCCGTCCTGAAATAGATCACACTCTCGTCGGCATCGGGCAGGTGTCGTGCCGTGCCGCCCGTGGCGAGCAATAATTTCTCAAAGGCGTATTGGTTGCCCGCATCATCCGTTACAGTCTTCTCCGTTACATCCAGGGTGACCGCTTTCCTGCCCAGAACCAGGTCGAAATTCAGACCGTTGGGGCTGCGCCAAATGGATTCGATCCCCTTGTCCTTCCACAGCGACTTGGACAGCGGCGGGCGGTCATAGGGCGGATCGCGTTCGTCGCTGATCATGGCGATGGTGCCGCCCGTGTCGATCTTGCGGATGCCGCGGAGGGCGGAGTCGGCCGTCATGCCGCCGCCGACGATGAGGTATTTGCAATGTTTCATGGTCGCTCCTTTCGATTTTCGGGCGAGCATGGCTGTGTTGACAAAACAGCGTGTACTTGCCGGACAGGTAAAGTAACGAAATGTGAATCACGAACATGACGGCACTATCTTACGCCGGAATTTTGAGGTCGGTGAACGTCAATTGCCCCTGTTGGCATTGATATTGTTATTGCGGGCGCAACTCAATTTGAATGAAAGACGGCAGCGCGCTACGGCATCAAATCGCACAACTCACCATCTCGCGCAACTGCTGCAGATAGTCGTCTACCCGCGCATTCAGCGTTGCAGGCTGGGTGACAATATCGTGCGCCAGCGAGAACAGGGGATAGGCGCGCCAATCGAACAGATGATGTTTTACCACCATCTGCAAAGTATGTACTCCCTCGCCGGAGATGTCCGACCATTCGCCGCGCACCAGTTGCCGGCCGAGTGCGTGGTGGTGCGAATCCTCGCTGGTGGCCGTCGTCAACAGATCGCCAAGACCGGCATAGCTGTAAGGCGTGTGCGCCTGCCCGCCGAACGACTGCACGATGCCGGATAATTCGGAAATCGCGGCAACCATCAGATGCCCGCGCATATTGTTGCCCAGCTTCAATTCATCCGCCACGCCGAACATGATGGCGTACACATTTTTCAGGATCACCGACCAGCTTCTGCCATGCATATCCGTCGCCTGTTTGCAGATCAGCGTCGTGCCCAGGAACAGGTCGAAGATCACCTGGAAATCCGCCGTGTCGGACAGCACCACATCGGCAAAGGCGTGGCGTCCCGTCCTGATTTCCTCCGAGATCATCGGGCCGTAGATCACACCGTAGTGACGCCCGCCGCCGAGTACACTCTCGTACACCTGTGCCGCCGTGCGCCCCGACTCGTCCAGCCCCTTGGCGATGGTGAGACACAGGCTGCCTTGCGCGAGATGGGGCGCGATGCGGCTGACCACCTCGTGGTGCGGATTTACCGGCAGGCAGAACAGAATCACCTGCGCCCAGGCAACCATTTCCTCCAGCGTCGCCTCACTTTTTTCTTCCAGGCACCAGATGCGCATGTCATGGCGCCCGGTCAGCAGACATTCCATGGCATGCCCCATCTTGCCGTGCCCCAGAATCAATACGCGTTGTTTCATATCCGCCTCTCGTGGAAAATCGGACGATATCGCCGAAATGGCGAAGTCCACTTGCCGTCTATTGTCGTGGTGCCGTATCGGAAAATCCAGTGACAGGGCGCATGCAGGTATAACACAGGTTGAAACATGGCTATTCCTTGTTATTATGCCGGTTGGTGAACGGCAATATTCAGGGAGCGGGAAGAATGAGTACTGAGAACAGCCAATTTGATCTTTCAGGCATTCAACTGCGTGAATCCAGGACACAGCCGAAAGTCAGTTTGTCGAGAGAAATCGGAGAGGCGCAAATCGTTCACACGATTTTTGGCAGGGCCAAGGTGCGCATTATTCGCAAAAACGACAAGCTCTATCGCACAATGTGGCTGATGGCGGCTGGAGTGGTGACTGTGATAGGAGTAGTCGTCTGGCAGGGTTGGTATGCCGCTCAGCAAACCGAAGCGGTACAGGATGCGGACAGGGCCGGCGTGGAGAGTGCGCAACAGCAGGCTGGTGAACCATCTCCAATATCCGCGGAAATTGCGGCGCCTGCCAATTTGCCGCCGGCAAACATCGAAGCGGTCACGCCTCCGCCAGTCGCAAATCACGTCCCGGCTGCCGACCAGAAAAGCGCGCCGCAACAACCGGCCGGTTTGAAAGAGGCCGAACAAAAGGTTGTGAAACCGGTCACCGTCCAGCCGAAGCCGGTCGCAATCAAGCCCAAACCGGTTGAACCGTTGACTGAAAGCAAGCCGCAGACTGCGCCGGCAACCGTCACCAGTACGCCGAAGAATCAAACAGACCAGCCACTGCCGACAGTGGTGACACCAACGAAGCGGCCAGTAGCGCCCGTCGTTGCGCCACAACGCACTACTCAGTCCGCAGCAAGCAGCCCTGCTGCAGTTGTTCCAGTGGTCTCTCCAGTGGATACGGGAGACACTTCTCCGCAGTCGCCCGTGGACGAGAAGCAATTGTCTGACCCGATCAACATGCAAAGCAATTAACCGGGAATCCGGAGCCAATCAGGCATACGCCTGTCCGGGCTCGCGCCGGGTTGCACCGGAAGCCTGAATTAACGGGAAAGGTCGTCATGGATAAGACACTAAAACTCCGCACCTATTCCGCCGATTCCAACAACAACCCCGCGCAAGGCAGTCTTGCCAAAGATGAAAAGAACGCGCTTGAGCTGGAGAAGAAAACGGCTTTGCTCGAAGAAGAGCGAAGCAAGTCGCTTGATCTGCTGAAAACAATCGTGCAGTTACGCGAGAGCCTCAAACAGGAAGAGGCCAGGACTGCCGATCTGGAAGCAAAGTTGAATAAACTGGCTACGGAGGAAGAAAGTCAGCTCGCCAGGAAAAGCGCCCAGCTTGAAGAAGAAAAGAAAATGTCGCTCGAATACATGCGGACGATAGAACAGCTCAGGGAAAGCATCAAGCAGGATCAGGCCAAATCGGCCGAGATGGTAAACAAGTTCGACGAGCTGGAAGCGAAAACCAAAGCATTGGCCGAAATGGAAGGCAAAGTGAAGGAGCTGACCGGCGTGCTGGGCATGATTTCCAGAATAGCCACGGCAGGTATGGCGGGCGGCAATGACTGACCCGCGTTGAAGACGGGCGCCCGCTAAGTTTCCGAAGTGAATTCCGGCCAACTGCCGGAAACGGAATACGGGCTCATGTCGAAGTGGAACATCTGGACATTGTTGCGGCCGTTTTGTTTGGCACGATACATCGCGGTGTCCGCATTTTTCATGAGGCTGATTTCATCCCCGCCATGTTCCGGATAGACGGCGATGCCGACGCTGCAGCCGATTTGAATCCGCTTGCCGTTAATTTCGAACGGCTGCTCCAGGGCAACGCGAATCTTTTCCGCCACGGTGCTGGCATCCAGCTTGGACTCAATGACGGGCAGCAACACCACAAACTCGTCGCCGCCGATGCGCGCGACGGTGTCGGATTCGCGCACGGCGGCTTGCAGGCGCTGCGCGATGGACATCAGCACCAGATCGCCGATATTGTGCCCCAAGGTGTCGTTGACCGGTTTGAACTTGTCCAGATCGAGATAAATCAGGGCGCCGTGCGCGGGGCTGCGTTTGGCCTGCACCAGCATCTGTTGCAGACGGTCGGTGAACAGCGAGCGGTTGGGCAGGCCGGTGAGCATATCGTGATGTGCGAGGTGCTGGTATTTCTGCTTCATTTCCTTGATCAACAGGCGCTGTTCGCGTTCCTCGCTAAGCGTGTCCTCGACCACGTCCAGCAACTGGTTCACGTCCTGCACCAATTGCACGATCTCGTCTTCTTTTTGCCCCGTGATCGTGCTGACGCGGGCGTTTGTTCCGGGAGTGATCTGGTGCAGTTGTCTGGACAGGTGGTGGATAGGGACGGTGATCAGGCGCGCAATGCTCAGCCAGATCACCAGGCCGGGCAGTATGACCAGCGCGAGCAGACTGAGTGCCAGTTGCCTGGCCTGGCGGTAGGCGTGCGTCTTGATGACGGGACTGTCCATGCGCGTCTCAAGATATCCGACGATTTCTGTGTCATCAAACGGAGAGCGCAGATTGTGCGTGATTACTTCGGGGCAGGTGTCGGTCGCCGCATATTTGTTTGCTGAAATATCCAGCCCCGATTTGTTGTAGAGACGTGCCTGGCACACGTTGTCGCTGCGCAACAGGCCTTTGATGACATCGTTGGTGATTTCCTTGTTGCCGCTGTAGGCGGCGATGGCGGCGGAATATTCGACCGTGTCCATGAGCTGGTTGATCTGTTGCTCGCCTTCCTGCAATTTGTTCTGGAAAGCCAGGAAAAACATCAAAAGCATCGTGCAACCGCCGATCGCGGCGGTGCTGATAAACACGATCAGGAACAGTCGTATCTTGAGGCTTCTGAGTTTTGGTAGCTTCATTTAAGGATCATTACCGGTGTGACATTGGTATCGGGGGCAACCGTGTCGACATAGCCCAGCGCCCCCTGGTTTTTCTCCACCACCTGCAGGATTGTCGCCTTGTTGGAAAGTCTGCGCGGCGGGTTGCCTTGCCCGGTAAACGACAGGCGCGCCCAGTAGGCATTGATCTGCGCCATATTTTTCCCGGTGATGGATTTGTAGAACCGGGTGCGCACCTCGGAATCCCCCTGATAGTCCAGCGGCAGCGGGATGCTGCCGTTCGGCAGGCTGGTGATGCGGCCCATGTAGATGTCGGCGATCTGTTTGCGTGTGAGGCTGCCCAGCTCATTGTTGCCGTTGGCAATGACCGTGATGTCGGGCTCTGCATAAACTGCGGATGCCCACAGGCAAAAAAATACGAAAATGGAGTGGCGCATGATCAAAATATCCTGTCGTAAGCCAGCGTGAGTAACCTTGCATCGCCATAGCGCGGCGACCAATTGGCTCCGCCACGATCATCCTGCACATCCAGCTGCAATTTGATGTCACTTTGCGGTGTCAGGAAATAGCGTGCAGTGAGCGACCTGTCGATATGGCTTTCCTGTCCCTGCGCATCGGCGCCCATGGAAGTGACCGCCTGGCTGTGGTATTCGGAAATATTGAAGGTGGCTTCCCATTCCCCGAAACGGCGCGTCACACCGAGGCGATTCGCATGATCCTTGAAATCGGCACCGGGCCGGTCGATGTACAGGAATTCGCCCGACAGCAACCAGTCGGCATAATCCGCACTGAGTGCCACCGTATAGATCCTTTGCCGCGTGACATTTCCGTTCAGGAAGGGATCGGTGGTGGGGACCAGCGATTGTGTGGCGTCATCCCATACCCCGTTTACATTCTGAATCTTTGTAGAGGATTGAATGTAGGCCAGACGCGTTTCGAACCAGTCTCTGGTGAAGGTGACATTGCCGCCCAGGATGTTGTCCCAGTCGACATCCGTTTGCGAAGTCTGGCCGTTGTAGATTTTCCAGTAGCCGCTGTCTTTGGCGTGTTCGCTGCCCGCCAGTACATTGGCACTCACATCCCACTCGCCCCACTGGTTGCGATGCTGCAAGTTGATGCCGTTGTAATTGACCACTTCCCAGCCGTACAACTGCGGCGGCAAATGCGTCCAGGGCAGCGAGAAGCCGACATCCTGGCTGTCCGAGTAATAGAAAAGCGGCAGACGTTTGCGTCCCACCTGGAGCGACGTGTTGTCGGTCAGGCGAAAAGTGCCGTATAGCCATTCCAGATCAAAGTTGCCGTTTTCGCTGCCGCGCGCAACAACTTGCGCGGTCACGGAAAACCGGGGATCGGGCAGCGTGGCGATCCCCTGCAGACCCAGTTTGGTATCCGGGCCGAATTGCAGGCCGCCGCGTCCGTCGTAAATGGCATTTTGCGCGTAGTCGGCGATGAAGCACGGACACTCCTTATCCAGTACCTGCCCGTGCGTGCCGCCCAGCATATAGCCGGCACCAATCGTCAGGAATCCGGAGCCGGCGAATCCCCAATCCCCGGTATCTTCCTCCAACGCAAAAGCAGGGTTAATACAAAGACCGACCATGAACAGTGTTCCGGTGAAATTACGTATGAACATTTAATTCCCAAATCTGGTTAAGCGGATTCAATTGCGATGCGCGGGAGCCAATGGCGGCAATGGAATTGCCACCAAATTTTCCAAGAATACCCCAACAAGGCAGCAGGCTGCACCACTATTCCCGCCGTCTCGGGATGACTGTGCCAATTTTCTCTCGGGCGTGGGGTGTTGCCAATACTTACTTGGAGATACATGAAGCCCATATTCGCCAGCTATTTCCTGGAGAATTGCCGAGAAAAAACAACGGGTAATTTATCTGAAGCCGGTAAATACGGGCATCGCCACACTTTTTGTTGTGGATGCGCGAGGGCGTTATGCTGCCTGGTTGAGTGTTGTGCTGCGGATAATAAAAATTGGGCGCGCCGTTTGGAGCGTGATGCGGCTACTTGTTTCCTACCCAGAACTCGTAGCCCGCGTCCAGAAACTCATGGTGGGGAATGTAGTGCGAACCGTCGCATGAAAAAGTGAGGCCCACAATACCGTTGAAGAGATTCAATGTGCCCGAACGCAGATAGAACATTTCGTCCATGAAGCGCAGTTGGCGAAACAAGTCCAGTACGGTGCGAATCTGTTCGCGATCCACCAGCGCATCTGCGGGATAAGCCGTTTTGGGATAGGCGAGGCAGATATCCGGATCGACCAGGGCGTCGATATCGAGCAGGCGGTAGCGGTACGGATCGCCCATTTCCCAGATGACCGCGCGATTGCTGGAGAAATGCAGAATCACATGGTACACACCGTGGTAAATCATCAACTCCTCGATCACCCCCAGCACGGTATCGAGTTGCTGATCCATGGCGCTTTCCACCTTGCTCTGGTGAAAGACTGTATTGCGGATGGAGGGGTCGCCCTTGATCTGGCGCCAGAACACCGGCTCGTCGTACAGCTTGTGTGTCAGCGGCAGGTCGCGCAGATCGAAATCGGTGCCGATAAATCCCAGCACCGCACCCGCCCCGTCGCGCACGACCTGCACCGCCGTCAGTGAAGGTCGCCGCCCGATCAGGCTGATGTATGCCTCCGACAGCAGCGTGCCGGAGACCGGCAAGACCTCGCTCATATAAGGCCGCTTTGAACGATCCCGGCCATAGGATGCCGGCATCAAGCCGTCGGCGCCGACATTGCTGCTGATCTGGATCGCGTTGGTATCCAGTGCATACAGCGCCCTGCCATAAGGCAGCGTTTTCAAGCCTGTGCTCAGCACCTGGTCAAGACTTGCGCGATCGGCCCAGACCGGATAACAGCGCCCGGCCAACTGCTGCAACGGGGTCTGCATGATTTCCAGCAACTCGGTGCGCTGCTGCGCAATACTCTCCTGCAGCGTTTCATTTGTGCCGGGCATTACAGCAGCTCGACGACCCACTTCGTTACCGTCCCGGTGGCATGCGCGCACTTCTGCCCGCGCGCCGCGTCAAACGCCTTGTATTCTTCCGCATTCCACATGTCGTAGGTGCGTCCCGTGAACTGCTGCTGCAACTGCTGGCAGGTGACGCCGCCGAATTCCTGGCGGAAACGCTCGGTGAGCTCTTTGGCTTTTTTGAAATTGTTGATGTGGCGCCCGCTGCCCAGCTTGTCGCGGTCGCGGCCATACTTGGCGCTCAACGCCAGGAGCCCGCCGCTGAGCGCGCCGCACACCCCTTCGCCCAGAAGCCCGCCGCCGCCCGACAGGCCATGGCTCGCCTTCACCGTCTGGTCGTCGATGATCCCGATGGTTTCCTGCACGGTGGCCAGCACGCACTGCGGACAGCAACCGTAGTCCAGTTCGTATTGCAGGGCTTTTGCATATGCCTGATCGCCGAGCGAACTTTTCTGTTCCAGATCCATGATGGGCTCCTGTAATATTAGAATGCACTAATATTATGATACGTCCAGCCTGTGGAAACCGCAACGCTCCGCAATGGAGCCCCTCCGCCCGCATGTGCGGCATGAAGCCGCGCGGCGCCCGGCGCCGACGGATCAAGGTCTGTTACTGGTTGTGAAGGCGCTCAAGTCGCGCCGAGGTTGATGCGCAACTGCCCTTTGAAATTCGGATCGATTGTTTCGGTCTCGTGCGGATGGTGCGATTGCAAGCGTAACAGCTCCGCGATCTTTTCCGGCGGTTCCGGATGCCCGAGCAGATAGCCCTGCAACAGATCGCAGCCGCACGCAACCAGGAATTCCTTTTCGCTTTCCTGTTCGATGCCTTCGGCGACAACATGCAGGCCGAGTTTGTTCGCCATGGCCACAATGGCCTCTACCAGCACGGACTGCTCGCTGCTTGCGGTGACATTCTGCACAAAGGAGCGGTCGATCTTCAGGACATCCACCGGCAGGCTGCTGAGGTAAGACAGCGACGAGTGTCCCGTGCCGAAGTCGTCAATGGAAATGCGCACGCCGTGGCTGCGCAGTTCTTCCAGTTGCTCGCGCACGATGGGATCGCTGTCCATCAACATGCGTTCGGTAATTTCGATCTCCAGGCATTCGGGCGGCAGTTCCAGTTCGCGCAGCTTGGCAATGGTGTGCTCGACGATGCCGGCATTGAGGAAGCGCGAAGGGCACACGTTCACCGCCATGAACAGATCGGCGCCAAGCTGTTCGCGCCAGGTCTTGAGCTGGCGGCAAGCTTTGATAAACACCCATTCATCCAGGATGCGGATGAGATCGGATTGCTCCGCCACGGGGATGAAATGATCCGGCGGCACCATGCCCAGCAGCGGACTGTGCCAGCGCGAAAGCGCCTCGAGACCGCGAATGCGCCCGGTTCGGCTGTCCACCAGCGGCTGGTAATGCAGGGTCAGCTCGTTGCGCTCGAGTGCGGCGCGCAGTTCCACTTCCAGGGTTGCCGCGCGTTCCGCTTTGTGACTCATTTCCGGCGCAAAAAATTCAACCTGGTCGCGGCCATTTTCCTTGGCCCGGTACAACGATATTTCCGCGCAACGCAGCAATGTTTCGGCCGCTTCGCCATCCTGCGGATAATGCGCCACACCCATGCTGGCGGTGATGGTGAACGGACGATCCAGGACATTGACCGGGGTGCGCAGGCAGGCGAGCAGGCGGCAAGCCAACTGCTCGCAGGCGAGCTCGGGCAACAGCAGCAGGAAACCGTCGCCTTCCAGTCCGGATATGCTTGCCCGCTGCGGCATATTGAAGCGCAGACGCTCGGCGACTTCGGCCAGCAGAATATTGCCGGCGCTATGTCCCAGCGCATTGTTGACGCGGCGGAAGTGATCCAGATCCAGCACGCCGACGGCGAATCCACGTTTTTCCGTTTGTGCGCGTTCGATTTCTTTCTCGATTTCGCGCAGCGCCCAATAGTGCGGCGAGGTGGCAAGTGATGCGGCCTCGTTCGCCGCAGGCCGTACCGGGTGGCCGGGAACGCAGGTCAACAGGCCGCCGGCGAAGGCGTGCGCCACGGCCTGCGGCAGGGAACGGGCATCCAGCTTGCGCATTACCTGAACCAGTTGCTGCTTCACTTCTGTCTCGGGCAGGGTCAGCCGTTGCGCAATTTGCGCCACGTCCAGGCCATCGGCAACCCAGCCCAGGCAAGCACCTTCACGCGTCGACAATATACCGTCTGCATTTTGCAAAAAAGGTACGGCCAGGCGCGAATAGGCTTCCTGAAAATACAAGGCAAACAAAACCGTGCGCCCGATATCGTCCAGCCCGCGGCAAGTCGCGTTGCGACAAGCCAGACTCATTCCCCCGATTCTGCTGCTGGCGATATCGAACAGAGGCACCGACATGCCGGACACAATCCCCTGCTGTCGCGCTTCCTCAAACATGAGTCCCGCACCGGCGCGTTCAAACGCCTCTTCGCTCCAGATGAAAGGCGAACGCCGTTCCATGCAGTGGCGCACCGCCGGATCGATCGCGGCGAAGCCTTCGCTGACATACTTCTCGATCCAGGTGGTGGGGTAGGTGGTGATGACCTTGGTGAAGCTGGTGGTGCTGTTCTCCATCTTGAGGCCGGTGGCATACAGGAAAAAATCGAAGCCCATGCCGAGCACGAATTCCTGAGCCCGCTCGCGAAGATCGGCTTCGTCACGGGCTTCCAGCAGCGTCTTGAAATCGTCGTGGTTCATCCGCGCCGGCAGTAATGCTGCAGGGATAAACAAACAGACGAACGCAAGACATGATCCTGCAAGGATGCAGGCGCATCAGAACGACTGAAAATTTTACTTCCTCCTAAAAACTTTTTATCCGGCTATATGGTTTTGCATTTCGGAAGCCGGTAGCGCATTCTATATTTTGCCCGGCAAATCCTGCCAGTATTTTTGCGCCTGTATTACCCCAGCATTTTTGTAGGACGGATTTTGAAGAGAAAGGAATCGATCCCGCAGCCAGCCGTGCAAGCAGAAACCGTTGCACCTCTTGCCATGCCGTTGGTTAAGTAAGACACTTACAACCCAGCCGTGCCCCCGGGCGCCCACAAACAGGCAGGATCAATGGCTAATATGGATAAAACTTTAAAACTTCATGCGTATTCTGATGCGGCAAAGAGCGATGGCGCGAAAGAAAAATCGTCGAAAGAACTCGATCTCGCGCTCGAGCTGGAAAAGAAGACAGCCCACCTTGAAGAAGAACGGAGCAAGTCGCTGGATCTGTTGAAAACGATCGTGCAACTGCGCGAAAGCCTCAAGCAGGAACAGGCGAAATCAGCCGTGCTGGAAGCCAGGGTGATCAAACTGGATTCGGTGGAAGAGAATCAACTCGTCAAGAAAAATGCCCAGCTTGAAGAAGAGAAGAAGCATTCGCTGGAATATATGAGAACCATCCAGCAACTCAGGGAAAGCCTCCAGCAGGAGCAGGAAAAATCCGCCCGCATGGCGGCCACGATGGCTGAGCTGGAAAGCAAAGCAAACGAGGTGGACGCGGTAGAAGAGGAGCAGCTCCCCAAGGAAAACACCCTTCTTGAAGAAGAGAAGAAAAAATCGCTCGAATATATACAAACCATCGAACAGCTCAGGGAAAACCAGAAACAGGAACTGGAAAAATCCGCCCAGATGGTCAACCGGATAGCGGAGCTGGAAAGCAAAGTAAACAAAATGGACGCGGTGGAAGAGAATCAGCTCGTCAGGAAAAATACGCTGCTTGAAGAAGAAAAGAAGAAATCGGCCGAATATGCAAAATTGGTCGACCAGCTCAGGCAAAGCATCAAGGGTGACCAGGAACAATCGTCCAACATGGTCGACCGCACCGCCGAACTGGAAGCCAGGGTTAAAGACCTGACCGGATTGCTGGGCAAGATTTCAACCATGATCGCGGAGAGGAAGCTGGATGGCGACACCTGACCCGCGAGAGTGTGTGCGCATGTTTTATCAGGAAGAAGCCTGCGAAAGCGGGCTTCATTTTTTGCATAGCATTTCGAGGTTGGCGCTCATGGGACTCAGAGATGACCTTTTGCAGCCACCGTCTCCAATTGCGGGGATTCGAATATTGCCGCCGGCGAAATGACGGGTTCATCCAGAGGAATGTGATCGCCATAGCGCGCCTTGAGCTTCTGCTGCACCACGGGCGCGTCCAGTTTGAAACTGCCGAGTTTGGACAAGGCGGCCAATTCGATATTGGCCGCCTGTTTGTACAGCTTCCAAACCAGCTCCGAGCAATAGATACGATCATCCGACCACTCAAAAGTCAGGTCGTAAGGTTTGCCCAGATAATCCTTTGCATGCCAGTGCAGTTGGGCGATAGCTGCCTGCGTGAGCGGCAACTTTGTTCTTTTTACGACATAGTGCCCGTTCTCGCCATGATCCAGCCAGGCCTGCAGCGGCGTGAACCTTACGGGTTGCACGGCTTCAAGCACATAAGGCCTACCTTTGCGGAAGAGAACGACTCCAACGTGGCTGTAGGGAGAGGAGGTGGCCGTCTGTATGGCAAGGCTCTGGCTCGAGCGCGAAGCTTGGAAGACGATGTCGCCCTCTTTCGGGGTGTATGCATCAGCAGGCGATGCGACCGGAAACAGCAGCCAAAAGAGAACAAATAATCGTCCCGTCATGGTGCATCCGGTGATGTCTGTCCGGCGAGGAATGCGGCGACAGCCCGGCCCAATTCCTCCGGCGCTTCTTCCGGTATGAAATGCCCCACAGTCGGTAGCCGCACGGTGTCTGAATTCGGCAGGGCTTTTTGCCAGCGCAGCAGTTCCTTCTCGCGGAACGCAACATCCTTCATGCCCCATACGAACAGGGTCGGTTTGTCTTCCAGCACGGCGATCCTGCTCCACAGTTGTGCCAGCCACGGCGTGGCGGCGACGATCTGTTTGGGGAAGACATAGCAGCCCTTGCGATCCGCTTCGCTGGGCAGGGCGCGCAGATAGTGCCGGTGTGCCGCTTCGCTTAACTTGCTTTTGTCGCCGAACGCGGCGCGCATGAATGTCCCGGCGAAGAAATTGCGCTTGCGGATCAGCAGGCGCCCTATCGGGCCGCCCATGAGCGCGCTGAACGACACAAAGTGAAAGTCGCGGTTTACCGGCCAGGCCCAGGTGTTCATCACCACGAGGCGCGCAATGTTGGCGGGATGCGTCAGCGCATAGTGCATGCCGATGGGGCCGCCCCAGTCCTGCATGACCAGCGTCACATTCTTCAATCCAAGATGGCCGATCAGGGCGGCCAGATTCTTCGCATGTTCTTCCGGCAGGTAAGACCAGTCTGCAGGCTTGTCCGAAAGTCCGAAGCCGATGTGATCGGGCGCTATGCAGCGGTATCGCGAACTGAGCTGCCGGATGAGCTTGCGGTACAGGAACGACCAGGCGGGATTACCGTGCAGCATCACGACGACCTCGCCTTGCCCCTCGTCCACATAATGCAGCCTGCCGGCAGGCGCTTCAAAATAATGCGGGGCAAACGGATATTCGTTGCGGTCTATCCAGTCGGTGTTGCCCATGTATTCCCCTTGATGAAAATATTGTCGGTTGTCCGGCCGGATTATGCCGACGCGGCAGGAATATGTCAGGCGGCCATTTCGGCCAGCTTGCATACCGTGTTCCAGTTGCGTCCGCTGGCCGTCACGCCCAGCAACTTCTCAGCGCGCGCGGCAAGTTTTGAATTGCCGACGCCATCCGGCGTGTGCAGGTAGAACACCTTGCCCGCCAGCCTGAAGCGCTCGTTGCCCATCCGGAGGGCTTCCAGCGATTTCAGGTCAGGGCGTTGCGGTATCTCTTTCAGAAAGAGCAGGTGCAGGGATTGCGGAATAGCCTCTGCTTCAGGGAAAGGATTGTCCGCCATTGCCTTGCGCAATTCCGCCGCTTCCAGCAGCAGCACCTGCGGCGCAAAGCCGTGCTGTGCCTCGATCGCCTTGCTGATCTTCGCGGCCAACGCCGCCTTGTCTTTTTGGTTGCAACGGAACACCACGTTTCCGCTCTGGATGTAGGTTTGCACATCGCGTAAACCCATGCCCGTCAGTAGCGCGGAGAGCTCCTTCATCGGCAACGGGTGGTTGCCGCCGATGTTGATGCCGCGCAGCAGGGCGATGAGCGAGGTCATCGTACGCTTTCCGGTTCGAGTGCGGTTCCCAGCGATGCCAGCAACCGGTCCATGTCATGTTCGCTCACATGCAGATGCGGCGCAAAGCGCAGCGCGTTGCCGCGCTGGCTGATGTAAATGTTCTGTGCCTTCAGTTCCGCCACCAGGTTCCCGCTGTAAGACGGCGGCAATTGCGCGCCGAACATGTGCGGGCAACGTTGCGCATCGTCGGGCAGGCGGCAGCCCAGTAGTGCCAGTTGCGCCGCGGTCCGGTTGTTGATGTCGGCAAGCGATGCGGCGATGTTCTCCACACCCCACGCCTTGATCTGCTCCAGCGCGGCGATCGCGCCCGGCAGGATGGTGGCCGTGCATTTCTCACCCACGTCGAAGCGGCGCGCGCCGGGCATGTAGGTGTCGGAATACTTCACCAGCGCGGTGAAATCCTCCGCGTTATCGCGCGCCAACCAGCTTTCTTCCAGCGGGCGCGCATCGCGCCAGCGTGGAGCGACATACAGCAGACTGAAACCGTAAGGGCACAACAGCCACTTGTAACCCGCCGCTACTAAAAAATCCGGTTGCACCTCGTCGATGGAAAACGGCATCGCCCCCAGCGTCTGCGTCGCATCCACCACCAGAATGCTGCCCGCCTTGCGGCAGGCATTGCCGATTGCATTCAGGTCGATATACGCCCCGTTCGTCCAGTGACAAGACGAAACCGCCACCAGCTTCACCGAGGCATCGATGCTGTCCAGAATCGCCCGCGTCCAGTCACCATCAGCAGGCGTGGGCACCGTGAACAAAGTCGCACCGGACACCCGCGCCGTCCTGCGCAATGGCAGCACGACGCTGGGGAACTCTTCCGCGATCACCAGAATGCGGTCGCCCGCATGCAGATGCGGCTCCACCGCACGCGCGGCCGTGCTGACGCCATAACTCGCGGCGGGAACCACCGCATAGCCAACTGCATCGCCGCCGAAGATGTCCGCCGCCAAACGGCGGATGGTTTCCGCATCGTCGAAGAAGTTCTGTGCCGTGCGTTCCCACGGGTGGCTCTTGCTGCGCACGCCCGCGAGCAGGCGGCTCTGCGATTCGTTCAATTGCGGCGAGTTATAGGCGCAGTTGAAATAGGCGATGTCGTCGGGGATGTCGAAGAGGTGGCGCTGGGAGGGGATGAGGGGCATGGGCTGTCAAATGGAATATTGAAATGAACACGGTGATAGTTTAGCGAAAAACAAATCGAGTTAAGCCATTTGGTCGGAATTTTCCGAAACAGCCCCTAACGGCCAGGCAATGGTAAGCCCAACCCCATCGGGTTATACTTCGCGCATCAAGCAGGAGGTGGCACATGAGAAAACAACGCGATACTTATACATCCCCTCTGGATGCGCTGGTGGCAGTGAGCAAACAACTCAGTCTGTACGAAAGTCGGCGCGGCATGGATTCGGAAACATTTTACGACCGCTACCAGAAAGGCTTGGCCGACGACGAGGCCGAGTCCGTGGAGTGGGCGAACGCCTACCAGCATTACGTTGCCTTGCACCAACAACTGGAGAACCAGTTGCGTGTCGCCGCATGATTCAATAGAACGATACTTTTCGGCAGTCGAGGCGGCAGTCTCCCGCTTGCCAGCCTATGCCGAGAACTACTCCGAAGAAATCCTCACCCCCGAACGCGCCAACCTGCGCATCCGCCTGCGTTTTGATAACGGCGCACTGTTAGAGATCAACGAAGCGCTCGTTGTTGTGAATGGCACGCTGACCACGTTGGGGTATCGCTATCATCTGCAGCAGGCGAACAACGAAGTGGTCTTTCGCTATGACAACACGCCGCACTTCCCCGACCTACCGTCTTTCCCCAACCACAAACATCTGCGTGAAAGCGTCGTTGCGACGGGCAAGCCGGATTTGCTTGATGTGCTGCAGGAGGCGCAGGCCAAGAGTTTGTAGAGCGCGAGCTAGCAAAGGCGGGCGAAATACAGTTACGAACCCGACTCCCGACCCCAACCAAAATACAAGCCCCCGACACCCAGGAACCCCGCATGACAAACCCCACCATCCAGAACGTCCCCGACACCGCCTTCATGGCGGCAGCCTATCGCGCCATCGAAAGCGAACGCACGCATGCCCTGTTCCGCGATCCGCTCGCAGACAAGCTGGCGGGCGAACGGGGCAGGGCGATCATCGCCAGCCTGCCGCCGCAGGCCATGATGGGCGGGTGGACCGTCATCATCCGCACCTGCATCATCGACGCACTCATACAGCAGGCCATCGCCCAAGGCGTGGATACCATCCTGAATCTGGGGGCCGGGCTGGACACGCGCCCCTACCGCATGACGCTGCCGGAAACGCTGCGCTGGATCGAAGCCGATCATCCAGCCATCATCGAATGGAAGCGCACCCAACTCGCTCTGGAAAAGCCGCGCTGCCAGCTTGAAAGCATCGCGCTCGATCTCGCTGATGCACAGGCGCGGCGGCAACTGCTGGATGAGGTGGCAAGCCGATCAAGCAAAGTCCTGGTGCTCACAGAAGCCGTCACCCCCTACCTTCCAGAAGAGGCAGTGGCCGCACTCGGCGCAGACCTGCGCGCCAGAGCGGCGATGAAATACTGGATCGTCGACTACTTCTCCCCCGCGTCATACGAATACCGCAGACGCAGCGGCATGAGCCGGGCGATGAAGAACGCCCCCTTCCTCTTCGAGCCGAAAGATTACTTCACCTTCTTCGCCGCAGCCGGTTGGCAGCCAAAAGAGATCAAATATTTCGCGGAAGAAGCACAACGCCTGCGTCGACCTGCGCCATTCCCGTGGCACGTCAGGCTCATCACATCCGTGCTGGGCATCCTGATGCCGCCGGAGAAAAGACGGGCGATGAGGCAGTATGCGGGGTTTGTGTTGTTTGAGCCTGCGACTAGGCAGGTATGATCAAATTGGTGATGCTGGTTGTTGTGGTTGTGTGGGCTGGCGGGGGGCTTAGCGTGGAAATGTGAAGCTGTCCCTTTTAGCTCTACTTGGTCGCAGAATTACAACCAAGGCTTGGTCCAACTCCACACAAAATTCTGAATATCAATGGGCCAGTGTGTTACCCCCCAGCGAAGTGCAAAACACCAAACAGTGAGCACTATTGCCGCGGTATTCCATTGCAGCCAACGCCTGACAGAGGTCGCCTTTGCTTTTAATTGAATCTTGAGCTCAGGTCTTAATCTATCGAAATCGCCAGCACCAGCAAGCTCTTTGTCATATGCTGCACGAACGCGATATGCACTAACTAATAATCCCAACAAAGAAATAGCAACTACACAGAGCATAGCGTAACGCATACTAGTGGTCGGTATTGTTACGAAATTGTGCAGCATCAAAATTGGACTTGGTAACGCAGCTTGTAATGCATTTGGCAAGAAAGATATGGATAGCCACCCGACCAAATAAGCTGTGAGAATCCATAAAACACTCTGCATTGCCCAAGTCGACCAGAAAGCAGTGAAACACCTCATTCTTTCATTCTGACTTAATTCGTCTTTGCCAACCCAGACAGCCGGACTCAATGCCAATGCAATCGGACCCCAGAGCCAGATACTTGCTTTGATGTTCAAACGATAAATCATTGCTGAGAGGAAGACCATTGGCCCAACTAGCGACATAACTTGGTGAATTGAACCAGCAAGCAGAAATCTGAATGAATACTCAGAACTGACTTTTCGAGCGCCTGGCAGCAATTCGGGAAGATGAAAAGCATCAATGACGAACACGTTTTCAATAAAATTTATGGGTAGTGAGGAAAGACCTTCTCGCAAATGTTTCGCTGTTGATATTAGTCTAATTCCTACGCAGCGAATGAATAGTCCTCCAACCCCGTGAAGATACGAGTGTTCACTGCGTAAGCAGTCTTCCTTTAACGATGATCTCGCCACAACAATGGCATAGGCAACCACGCCTGCCACAGACACCACAATTGACGTTCGAGTTGAAAATAGTGCAACAGACGCCCAAATTAGCCCCATTGGCCAAAACACAGTACCGCCAGCAAAGAGAGAGAGTCCCGTATTTACTCCGGCACCAGCAAGGGTTGTTATAACTCCAACCATAGCAATACCTGCGGCAAAAAAGTAAAGCAAGAAACCGGTATGAGTTAGAGCTAGATCCTTGGCCATGTAATAGCAGGCATAGGACGTACATGCAAAGATTAAACAAAATATGAGTACTGAATGTACTGAAGTTTTGGGCCCAAATTTTTCGTCGTGATACTCCCTCAATAGCAAGATGCCATCTTCTATGGAACTGGGTGACCTTAGCAGCAAAATCGGTACGGCCAAAAGACCTGACAGAAGAAACCAGTGGGCAGAATAGGTGTTGTTTAACCACCAGAATATAAATATCGCAAAAGGAATTTCAGCCACTGCTAACAGGGAGAAATCTCCATTCTCGATGGATCTATCGCTACTAACCAACACCCACCGATTATGTTTCTTGTCAGTCATATCAGCATGTCCGGTTTATTAGAGGTTCACAATGCCCAAAGTGCCGGAGTCGAATGGATTCCGTTGGTTGGCTACTACAGCTTCTTCAACTGATAAACCCTCTCCCGTATTGGACAGACCACGGTTTATTACGCTGCATACCTTTGAATCTCAACTTCAAGTTAAAAGGGTCGTGTTCGAATTAAATCTCGAAACTGATTTAGTTGGGTATCATGAATCGATAGCGATACCATCAATCTGCAGAAATTGGCTGCCATCATTTTTTTTTACTTCCCATATGTATGCGCGATTGATGCGCAACGGTCAAAACGAATACCGTAGCAGGCGTGAGCCGATAAATGATTGAGTAGGGATATTTCTTTAGAACCAGCTTGCGTGTTCCTGACCGTCGCCATGGTTTGCCCAGCATCGGGAAGTCGATCAGGCTGTCTGCTGCTGTCATGATATTTTCGATAACTTCTGCCGCAGCTTTGGGGTTGTCCGCTGCGATGTAACGCTGAATTGATTCCAGATCGTCACCTGCCGCGAAGGAGTATTCAAGCCGCCTTTTTGCGACCACTTCCCGCCCCTAGTTTTTTGAGCATGGCCTCTTGTGTGTATGTGCGCCCTGCTTCGACATCTGCCATGCCAGCATCTACGCGTTCCAGCAGCCATTCCTCATAATCCAGACGATCCGTCAGGGCGCTTTTGAGGATGGCTTCTGGCGTAGTGCGCGATTCCGCCGAGATTTTGTCCAGCCGCTTGAGTAGCGATTGGGGGATGTTCAATGTTTGGCTCATGGGGCGGCCTCCTGGATTGCAATTATTTAATTGGAAAGGGTGTGAGAGCGATCTGCCCTGCGCGTCTTATTGCCAGCGATCCCGCAGGTCTTTATGTGTGTAGGCGACGGTCTCTTGTTCCATGCCGCGCATTGCTTGGGTCATGGATAATTTCGAGAACTCGGCGCAGAGGGATTTAACGTCATTCCAGGCCTCGTCATCCGGGTTGTCCCACACGTGTTTCATCACGACTTCCTGGGCACGTGTCAGGTCGGTCATTTCGGCGCGGTCGGTTGCTTTTTTGCTCAGGTATTCGATGAAGTGCAACGCCTCCAGCGCCAACGGCTCTGGAAGCGGTTTGGCGACTTTATAAATTTGGTCGGCGATGGACATTTAACTTCCCTTTACCGGGTCACGTTTGGTGGAGCATAGCCGCCTATTTTTGCAATGGCAAGCACGGAGACAAAAGGTTCCAGGCGTGGGCGCCGACTTGGCACACTATCGCTGCCAGCGTGCTTGAGCCTCATTCTTGATGGTTTCCCAAGCGATGGTGTCGTCCGGCCTTGCTTCATCTTTGGCGATGCGCTTGTCCAGTTCGGAAAAGACATCTTCCGCATCGCGGAATTTTCCCTTCTCTATTTCCTTGTTGCCAAGGAGGAGTAACCTCAGCAGTGCTTCGGTTTGCTCCTGCTCTTTTGCATCCCTCTTGGGTTTTTTGGAATCAGGCGTCATTGTTGTTCCGATGAGAACCGGGCTTCCAAGTCCATGGAGCCGTGCAGTACGCGCACGATGCGGAGTATGTTTTCTTCTGCGCAAAAGAAGATCACATAATTGCCGTAAGCGGCGGAACGGATGTTTGAGCCCAATTCCGTTCTGAGTCTGAATGCGAGTGGGTTCTTTGCGATTGTGTCGCATTGGTCGCGCAGCTTGTTGGTGAAGCGCTTCGCGTGATGGGGGCTGTCTTGGGCGATGTAATCGCCTATCGTTTCGAGATCGTGTAGCGCGCGTTGACTAAGTTCGACGCGCATCAAACACTTTGATGGTCGGCCATCGCTTGGTACTTGGCCTCCAATCGGTCAAATGCTTCATCGGCAGGAATGCCGGGTCCTTGCAAGCCCGCTGCAATCGCCGAGCGCAACCCTTCCAGTTGCAGGGCTTGCTTCGATTGCTGATCTTCCAATAAACGAAGCGCAGCGCGAACAACTTCGCTCTCGTCATCGTACTTCCCCGAATCAATTTGGGCGCGGATGAATTGTTCAAAGTGGGGGTTAAGGGCAACGTTCGTTGACATGATGTTTCTCCTTGTATTCCTGGCAGCAATTTAACGGCGTTTACTCGCGCCTTGTCAATATTGAGAATGACGGGTTACACCAGCTTCTTCAACTGATAAATCCTCTCCAGCGCTTCCTTCGGACTCATCTCATCCGGTTGCAGATCGCGTAGCGCCGACAGCAGCGGATGTTCTTCCGGCTCCGGTGCTTCGGGTGTGCCCGCTATCCTGCTATTTCAGCAAGCTCAACACGGATTGGCGCACGCTGTTGCGTATCATGTCTCGGCTGAAGTGCTTCTCAATGATGGCACGCCCGTTGTTTTCCATGGCGTGGCGCGTTTGCGGGTGATTCAGTAGGTCTGATATCGCACCGGCCAGTTCATCCAGACCGGCAACGGTACGCACCGATTCGCGGTCGCGCAGCAAATCTTCGAAACCCGCAATCGAATGGGTGGTCACAACGCAGGTTCGCAGATAGCCCAGCGATTCCAGGACCTTGATCTTGGTACCCGCGCCGTCCATCAGCGGAACGATGGAGAAGGCAGCCTCGGCATAGTGCTGTCGCAGTGACTCGGCAAAGCCAACGACATCGACGCCGGAAATGGCTGACCACTTGTCCCGGACAGCATCCGGCAAATGACTGCCAACGATTCGAAAACGAACCTCCGGATTGACGCGACGAATATCGTTCCATGCCTTTCGCAAGAATAACTCCACGCCTTCCATGTTGACGCGATGGTTGAAGGAGCCGACCCAGAGTATGGTTTTGCTGTCGGGATGCGAGTGCTCCAGCTCTTCCCGTGGGGGGATTTCATAGGGAATATTTGGAATTACATCAGCCCCCATGCCGGGAGCCAGGGCCAAGTCGTCGGGGTTGCTGAACCAGAGCTTGGTCGTTTTTTCGAAGAGCATTTTCTCGCGCCTTCGCACTTCCGCCAGGCGAGTTCTTAAAATGTTGCGCATTAGCAGCCCGCTCGCCGGGGAATTTATCTTGGCCGCGACCGACTTGGAATCGGCATCGTCCACGTCGACAATGACCGGCGGGTATCCGAGTTCGAGACTTCCCGACTGCACGCTCGGTATCAAATAGCGGCCGACGACGAGATCGAAGTGTTCGCGTTTCAGCAGTTGGGTTAGCGTTTCGCTCAGTCCGGGATCCGGTGTGAAATCGACTTTTACTCCCGCCAGCGTTCTCCAGATGTTTTTTCCGATGCCCGGCAACAGTCGCTGCAAGACGCGGCCGACAAGGCTCTTGCTCTGGGCCGTGGGTTCCGAAGTGGCGGCAACCCTATACCCGACACCTTCCAGGAAGGGCTTGCGCGCCGGCGAGCCGATGATAAACAGGCTGACGGGCCCCAGTTGGGACAGCGCATCGATCAGGTTCGCCGTGCGCTGGCAGCTACCTGCTATCAGAGGATAGGGAGGATTTTGGGTCACGAACAGAATTTTCGGTTGCCGCATGTCTTGATGCCCCGAAGAGATATTCGAAATTAAGTTGCACAGACGGATGGATATCAGTTGCGAGTGTCGCTACCAGAACCCGATGCCGCCACCCTTTTTCAGTTTGCGATTGGCCGCGATGAAGACCGGCAGGTCCATAAGGAATCCGACGGAAGCGACGAAGATTTTCCTGGGCAGACCCCGGCCGCCGTTGCGTCCGAGTCCGGCAAAGCGCCTGAACAACATGTCGCCCGGCAACACCCAGAAACCATGGTTCATGATCGCGTTGTCAATAAATCGCTGGAACCATGCAGGATCGTTTTCGCTCAGGTTCCTGATCAATACTCCCGCGCCGGGCCCTGTCGGATCGGTCGCAAAGGACAGGAAATCCCAATTCAGATAGCAGTTCAAGGCGGTTCCGATCACCAGCCGAAGTTCATGACGGAATATTTCCCGAAGAGTCGTCAAGGTCCTGAAGTAATGCGAGGCATGCTCCGCACGGATGACTTTACTGCCATCGAACGCAGAGCGAAAGCAATCGGTGACGATCATGGCGCGCAGAAAGCCATCGTCGACAGGCAGTCCCTTGGGCATCCAGATTTGTCGAAGTGCCGCCGCGCGGGCGCAGAAAAACTGCCCCGAAATACCCGGCGTACCGCCCGCGGATGCGCCGGACGCGGCAACGGAAATCCGCTCGATCAGCGTTTTTGAGGGTTTCTTAATGGCGTCTTTCAACGGCAGATCGACCGCAACTACCGCTTGAGGGGTGTGCAGGAGAGCCTTTACGGTATTCGAAACGGTTTCCGCCTCGCCGAACTCGATATCGGCGTCCATCATCAGGATCAGTTCCGCCCGCTTGCTTGAGAATTCGTGAACGTAATGGTTCCAGGCATTGCTCTTGCCGGGTTCGTCGAGTTCGCGGACCTCGAACGCAACCTTCCGTCCCGCAGCCTGGCCGGTCAGCTTCGCCAGAGCCCGCTGCGCAACGGCGGCAGTGCCGTCGGTACAGCCGTTAGGCACGATAACGATTTCCCACTCCGTATCGGGCAGATCGCCGGACGTCTCCTGGAAGACGCTTTGCCGGAACAGCGAAGCCAGCGTTGCCTCGATGACGTCCTCTTCGTTCCATGCCAGCATTCCGATCGATATCAACATGATGTTATTTGGCGATTGTGATTGGTTGGTCGAGGGCAGTCCAATTGGTTCGCTAGGCAAGTTTTTTCAGTTGATACAGCCTGTCCAGTGCTTCCTTCGGACTCATCTCATCCAGTTGCAGATCGCGTATTGCCGACAGCAGCGGATGTTCTTCCGGCTCCGGCGCTTCCGGAGCGGCGGTGAAGAGGTCGCCCTGCGGGTTCTGCGCGGCGCTGTTCTGTTCCAGTCGCACCAGTTGTTTCTTGGCGTTGCGGATGACGCTGTTCGGCACGCCCGCGAGGGCGGCGACTTGCAGGCCGTAGCTCTGGCTGGCGGCGCCTTCGTTGACGCTGTGCAGGAAGACGATGGTGTGCTGGTGTTCGATGGCGGCGAGGTGGACGTTGGCGAGTTGCTTGAATTCTTCGGCCAGTCGCGTGAGTTCGAAGTAGTGCGTGGCGAACAGGGTGTAGCTGCGGTTGATCTCCAGCAGGTGGCGCGCGATGGCGTAGGCGAGGGCGAGGCCGTCGAAGGTGCTGGTGCCGCGCCCGATTTCGTCCACCAGCACCAGGCTCTTGTCGGTGGCGTTGTGCAGGATGTTGGCGGCCTCGGTCATCTCGACCATGAAGGTGGAGCGTCCGCTGGCGAGGTCGTCCGATGCGCCGATGCGCGTGAAAATCTGGTCGATCTCGCCCAGCACCGCTTCCTGCGCGGGCACGAAGCAGCCGATATGCGCGAGCAGCGCGATGATGGCGACCTGGCGCATGTAGGTCGATTTACCGCCCATGTTGGGGCCGGTGATCAGCAGCGTGCGGCGCGCGTCGTTGAGCGTGGTGTCGTTGGGTGTGAACTGGTCCACTTGTGCTTCCACCACCGGATGGCGGCCTTTGACGATGTTGATCTGCACATCGTCGGCAAACTGCGGTGCGCTGAAGTTCAGCGTGGCGGCACGTTCGGCGAAGGTGGCGAGCACGTCCAGTTCGGCGATGGCGGCGGCGATGCCTTGCAGTTGCGGGATGAAGGGCGCGAGCTGGTCCAGCAGTTGTTCATAGAGGAATTTCTCGCGCGCCAGCGCGCGGTCGTTGGCGGAGAGCGCCTTGTCCTCGAAGGCCTTCAGCTCCGGCGTGATGTAGCGCTCGACGTTCTTCAGCGTCTGGCGGCGGCGGTAGTCGTCCGGCACCTTGTCGGCATTGGCGAAGCTGACCTCAATGTAGAAGCCGTGCACGCGGTTGTATTCGACCTTGAGTTTGTCGATGCCGGTGCGGGCGCGTTCGCGCAGTTCCAGCTCCATGAGGAAATCGCCGCAGTTGGTCTGGATGCCTCTGAGTTCATCCAGCTCGAAGTCGAAGCCGTCGGCGATTACGCTGCCTTCTCTTAATACGCTGGAAGGTTCTTCCTTGATGGTTCTTTGAAGCAATTCGACTAACTCTATCCCCGTTCGCCCTGAGCCTGTCGAAGGGTTGACGGGCGCGCCGGTCTGGCGTGTGTCTTCCGGTCCGCCGGCGCTTTGCGCCGATCCTTCGACAGGCTCAGGACGAACGGTCTGGCTAAATTCATCGGCAAGTTGTTTGATGCGCGGCGAATTGATTCCGGCCAGCATTGCATGCAGTTCGGGCAGTTGTTTCAGCGTGTCGCGCAGGCCTGAGAGGTCGCGGGGGCGGGCAGAGCGCAAGGCGATGCGGGCGGTGATGCGTTCTACGTCTACGCTGGGTTTGAGGTGGTCGTGGACGGCGTGGTGCAGGCTGCCCAGTTGCTCGACCGCTTCGAGACGCGCGCCCAGAACCGCACGGTTGCGCAACGGATGATGCAGCCAGTGCGCCAGCAAACGGCTGCCCATGTTGGTCGCGCACGCATCCAGCAGCGAGAGCAGGGTGGGCGCGGGTTCGCCGCGCAGGGTCTGGGTGATCTCCAGGTTGCGTCTGGTGGCGGCGTCCATGCGCACGTATTCGTCGGCGTGGTAGACCTGCGCGCTGCGGATGTGGGTGATGCTTTGGCCTTGGGTGAGTTTGGCGTAGCCGAGCAATGCGCCGGCGGCTTCCAGACCGACGGTGAAATCGTCGCAACCGAAGCCGGCGAGGTCTCTGGTGCCGAACTGCTGGCACAGCGCGCGGTGTGCAGTGTCGCGGTTGAAGTGCCAGTCGGGCAGGGATTTGTTGGCGGCGTTCTTGAACTGCGGCGCGGTGGTGCTTTCTGCGAACAATATCTCGGAAGGTTGCAGGCGTTCCAGTTCGGCAGGCAACTGGCTGGCGCTGACTTCGGCGAGGGTGAATTGGCCAGAGGCAAGGTTGAGCCAGGCGAGGCCGATCTCGTTCTTGTTCTGGTGCAGCGCCAGCAGCAGATTGTCGCGCTTCTCTTCCAGCAATGCGGAGTCGGTGACAGTGCCGGGGGTGACGATGCGCACGACTTTGCGCTCGACCGGGCCTTTGCTGGTGGCGGGGTCGCCGATCTGTTCACAGATGGCGACGGATTCTCCCATCTTCACCAGCCTGGCGAGATACTGCTCCACGGCGTGATACGGCACACCCGCCATCTTGATCGGCTGGCCGTTGGAGGCGCCACGCTGGGTGAGGGTGATGTCGAGCAGTTTGGCGACGCGCACGGCGTCGTCATGGAACAGTTCGTAGAAATCGCCCATGCGGTAGAACAGCAGCTTGTCCAGATGGTCGGCCTTGAGCCGCAGGTACTGCTGCATCATGGGGGTGTGATTGGACTTTTCCGGGGCGCTCATGTTGCTGTTCTCAGCTGATCTTGACCACGATGTCGTGCAGGCGGTTGGCGCACAGCGCCATGTTTTCCGCGGCGTTGGTCAGGTGGCGGTAGATTTCGCGGCGCTTGAACATATTGATGTAGTCGGTGCCTTCGAACAGGTTGGGCAACGCCACGCGGTAAAGTTTTTCGGCATGGCGTTCGGCTTTGCGCGCTTCGTCGGCATTGACTGCGGCGGTGGCGGGGGCGGTGCCCAGCTTGGCGAAACCGACGGCCAGCGCGTCGACGCCTTCCTTGATGCAGTGCGAGATGTCGCGCATGAATTTGTCGGGGGCGACGCCGAGCACGTCCATTTCGTGCACAGTGGTTTTGCAATACATGACGATCTCGTCCAGCGCGATGATGGCGCGGTAGATGTCCTCGCGGTCGATGGGGGTGGAGAAGGCGTCGTTGAGTTCGTGCAGGTTGCGCACCTTGATCAGGTCGGCCTCGTGCACGTTCTGTTTGAGCGCCCTGGCGACCAGCGGGTCGTTTTGTTCCATGAATTCGACCAGCAGGTTGACGGTGTGCGCAACCTTGATGGTCTGCTCGGTGAGCATGTGGAAGAAGTCGGGAACCTTGGGGAAGACCCGGTCCAGGATTCTCGCGAGCAGTGTTTTGGAGGCGTTGGGCATGGCGGTTACTCAGGTCAAAGCGTGGATGACAAGATAGCAGCTTATCGCCATCAATGCCGCTCCGGGAATGGTGATCAGCCAGGTGGCGACGATCTCGCTGGCCTTGCCCCAGCGCACGGCTTTGGGGCGCTCGGAAGCGCCGATGCCCATGATGGAAGAGGCGACCACGTGCGTGGTGGAAACGGGTGCGCCGAACAGCGAGGAACTGAAGATCACCCCGGCGGCGGTCATCTGCGAATCCAGCGCGTGCAGCGGGCGGATTTTATAAATTGAAAAGCCCAGCGTACGCACGATCTGCCAGCCGCCGGAAAGAATGCCCAGCGTGATGGCGAGGGAGCAGGTCAGCATCACCCAGAACGGCACGTCGAAGCTGGGGATGAAGCCGCCGAGTACCAGCACCAGCGTGAGGATGCCCATGCTCTTTTGCGCGTCATTGGCGCCGTGCGAGAAGGCCAGCCCGGCCGAGGTGACGAATTGCAGGTGGCGCAGGTCGCGGTTGATGGAAGGGCGGGCACCGCGCAGCAGGCGCAACATGGTCTTGTGCAACAGGTAGCCGACGCCGAAGCCGATGATGGGCGAGAGGATGAGCGCGGCGACCACTTTGGCGACGCCGTGCAACTGGCCGTGCATCAGTTCGCCGAATCCCCAGGCAACATGGCTGGATCCGGCGGCGACGACCACTACACCCGCCAGCCCGCCGACCAGCGCGTGCGATGACGAGGACGGGATGCCGAACCACCAGGTCAGCAGGTTCCAGGAAATGGCGCCGACGAGGCCGCACAGCACGATGGTCAGGGCCAGCACGCGGTCGATGTCGTCCAGCGTGATGAAGGTGCCGATGGTGTTGGCTACCGCCGTGCCGCCCAGCAGCGGCCCGAGAAATTCGAAGAAGGCCACCAGCAGCACGGATTGCACCGGGGTCATCGCGCGCGAGGCGATGACGGTGGCGATGATGTTGGCGGCGTCGTGGAATCCGTTGGTGTACTCGAAGAGCAGCACGATGACGATGGTCGCGCTGGCCAGGAGGAAGAGGGGGGAGTCCATATCGGCGCCGGAAGTTTTTTTTGCGTTAGCCTTTCAGGCCGGGCGTCAGGTGCGGCGAAATGATGTGCAACAGTTGCTTGTGGATCTCGGGGTTGCCTGCACAGATGTGTCCGCTTTTGAGGTAGGTATCCTGGTCTTGCAAATCGCTGACCATGCCGCCCGCTTCGGTGATGAGCAGCACCCCGGCAGCCATGTCCCAAGGTTTGAGTCCAGTCTCGAAGAAGCCGTCGTAACGGCCTGCAGCAGTCCAGGCCAGATCCAGCGAGGCGGCACCGGGGCGGCGTATGCCCGAACTCTTCTGCATGACATCGCGCACGATGTCCATATAGGCATCCATGTGGTCGAAGTTGCTGTAGGGGAAGCCGGTGCCGATCAGGCTGTCGGCCATTTCCTTGCGCTTGCTCACGCGCAGGCGCTTGTCGTTGAGGAAAGCGCCGCGGCCGCGGGTGGCGGTGAAAAGATCGTTTTTGGTCGGGTCGTAGACGACTGCCTGGGTCAGCACGCCGTTGTGCTGCAGGGCGATGGAGACGGCATATTGCGGTACGCCGTGCAGGAAATTGGTGGTGCCGTCGAGCGGGTCGATGATCCACACATATTCCGACTCGCCTTGGGCGCCGCTCTCTTCTGCTAGAATTGCGTGGCTGGGATAGGCATCCTTCAAGGCTTCGATGATGATGCGCTCGGCGGCGCGATCCACTTCGCTGACGTAATCCGCGTGGGATTTTTTGGTCACGGTGAGGTGATCGAGGTTATCGGCGGCGCGGTAAATCAGTTTGCCGGCGCGAATGGCGGCCTTCACCGCGATGTTGAGCATGGGGTGCATATCAGTACGACCTTTTTAATGAGCTGGGGAAATCCGGCGCGTATTTTAGTTGGTATTGCGTTTTGAATAAACCAAATCCTTTTGGGAACATCCGGGTAGTTCTCAGCCACACCACCCATCCGGGCAACATCGGCGCGGCGGCGCGGGCGATGAAAACCATGGGCCTGCAGCATTTGTACCTCATCAACCCGCGCTATTTTCCTGATCCACAAGCATCGGCGATGGCCGCCGGGGCGGACGATGTCCTGCAGAACGCCGTGATATGCAATTCCATCGACGAAGCTTTGCGGGGCGTGGTGTTCACCGTGGCCATGACGGCGCGCCTGCGTGACATTTCCATCGCGGTGAAAACGCCGCGCGAGGCAATGCCGGAAGTGTTGCAACAGGCGGCCACGCAGCCCGTTGCCTTGTTGTTCGGCACCGAGATGTCCGGGCTGACCAACGAGGAAATGGGCAAGGCGCAGTTGGGGGTGAACATTCCGTCGAATCCCGAGTTTTCCTCGCTCAACATTGCGGCTGCGGTGCAGGTGATGGCCTACGAGCTGGCCGTTGCCTCTCAGCAATTTGCGCCGGTTGTCGCGCCTGAAATCGTGCCTGCTACCCATGAGCGGCTGGAAGGGTTGTATGCACATCTGGAAAAAACGCTGTTCGAGATCGGTTTTTTCACCACGCAGAATCCGGCACGGCTGATGCAACGCCTGCGCCGTCTGTATTCACGCACCCGTCTGGAAGATGAAGAGATCAACATCCTGCGCGGTATGCTGACCGTAACAACCGAGTACAATGCTCGCCTTAAGGAGCGTTACAACCAAGAGCACAAAGATGTTTAAGAATATTCGCGAAGATATTGCCAGCGTATTCGACCGCGACCCGGCGGCCCGCACCACGTTTGAGGTGCTGACCTGCTATCCGGGTTTGCACGCGCGCATCATCCATCGCCTGTCCAACATGTTGTGGCATGCCAAGTTGAAATGGCTGGCGCGCTTTGTTTCGCATTTAGGTCGCTGGTTTACCGGGATTGAAATTCACCCGGGGGCGACGATCGGGCGGCGTTTCTTTATTGACCATGGCATGGGCGTGGTCATTGGTGAAACCGCCGAAATTGGTGACGATGTGACCATGTATCACGGTGTGACGTTGGGAGGAACGTCATGGAAGGAAGGCAAACGCCATCCCACATTGGGTAACGGTGTAGTGATCGGGGCGGGCGCGAAAGTGCTGGGTCCGATTAATATTGGGGATGGTGCCAAAATCGGGTCCAACGCGGTGGTGGTGAAAGATGTGCCTGCCGGGGCTACGGCAGCCGGTATTCCGGCGCGAATTCTCGACGAAGAAAAGAAAAAGTCATCTGGATTCAATGCATATGGAGTGGGTAACGACAAGGACGATCCGCTGTCGAAAGCAATACATGGCCTGCTTGGACATAGTGTTACGGTCGATCAACGTATAGACTTCATCCTGCAGCAGCTTGAGAAGATGGGAGTACGGGTGGAAGAAGAGCGGGCTACCGCCGATAAGTTCGATCCCAACCATCTAAATAAAATTGTTGATTAAAAGAATCAGGTATCCTATTATTCCCTCAGCAGGAGCAAGGGTAAGGGGGCAGTAGTTGTCCATACCGATTAATAATTTGAAATTTTGAATAGGAGAACATGATGAGACTCACAACAAAAGGAAGATTTGCAGTTACTGCAATGGTTGATCTGGCAATGCGCGGCGGCAAAGGTCCCGTGACACTGGCCGGCATCAGCGAGCGCCAGAAAATTTCACTGTCCTATCTGGAACAATTGTTCGGCAAGTTGCGCCGCAACAATGTGGTGGCCAGTGTGCGCGGTCCCGGCGGCGGTTATTGCCTGGCGCGTCCGGCAAACAAGATTGCGATCGTCGACATTATCGTTGCGGTGGATGAGGCGCTGGATGCGACGCATTGCGGCACCCGAGGCGATTGCATGGAAGGCAAGCCTTGCCTGACGCATGAACTGTGGTTCGGGCTGAACGAGACGATCCACGAATACCTGGGCAAGATCAATCTGCAACAACTGGTCGACGTGCAAGCCAAGCGCGGAACGCCCGAGGCGGTGAACGATATCGGCAAGTATGTCCAACAACAGCAGGTTGCTGCCTGATCTGCGAGGACTTGCATGGCTCTTCATCTTCCCATCTATCTGGATTATTCCGCAACCACGCCGGTCGATCCGCGCGTAGCCGCAGTAATGATTCCCTACCTGACCGAGAAGTTCGGCAATCCGGCTTCGCGCTCGCACTCTTTCGGTTGGGTGGCGGATGAAGCGGTGGAGCGGGCGCGGGACCAAGTCGCGGCTTTGGTCAATGCAGATCCGAAAGAGATCGTGTGGACCTCGGGCGCGACCGAGTCGAACAACCTGGCGCTGAAGGGTGCGGCACATTTCTATGCCGACAAGGGCAAGCACATCATCACCGTGCAAACCGAGCACAAGGCTGTACTCGATACCGTGCGTGAACTGGAGCGGCAGGGGTTTGCTGCAACTTATCTCGATCCCGAGCCGAATGGTTTGATCGATCTGGGTAAGTTCAAGGCCGCACTGCGTCCCGACACGACCATTGTGTCGGTGATGCTGGTGAACAACGAAATCGGTGTGATTCAGGATGTTGCGGCCATCGGCGAAATCTGCCGTGAACGCGGCATCCTGTTTCATGTCGACGCGGCGCAGGCGACGGGCAAGGTGGGGATTGATCTGCAAAAGCTCAAAGTCGACCTGATGTCGTTCTCCGCGCACAAAACCTACGGCCCCAAGGGCATAGGCGCGCTGTATGTGCGGCGCAAACCGCGCGTGCGTCTGGAAGCGCAAATGCACGGCGGCGGTCACGAGCGCGGTTTCCGTTCCGGCACACTGGCGACACACCAGATCGTCGGCATGGGCGAAGCGTTCCGCATCGCCAAGGAAGAAATGGCGTCCGAGAACGAACGCGTGCGCATGTTGCGCGACCGGTTGTGGAAGGGCCTGTCCGGTATGGAAGAAGTGTATCTCAACGGTGACATGGAACACCGCGTGCCGCATAACCTGAACGTGAGCTTCAATTTCGTCGAAGGCGAATCGCTCATCATGGCGGTGAAAGACATTGCGGTATCCAGCGGTTCTGCATGCACTTCAGCCAGTCTGGAGCCGTCGTATGTGTTGCGCGCACTGGGGCGCAACGACGAGCTGGCGCACAGCTCAATCCGCTTTACCATCGGGCGTTTTACCACGGTCGAAGAAGTGGACTATACGGTGAAACTGCTGCAGGAAAAGATTGCCAAACTTCGTGACCTCTCCCCGTTGTGGGATATGTTCAAAGAAGGTGTGGATTTGAACAGCGTGCAGTGGGCTGCACACTAGGCAGTTGCTAGCCGTTAGTCGTTAGTCGTTAGTTGAACCCGGGTTAACTAGCAACTAGCGACTAATAACTAACGACTGCTCCTGAAAGGAGCAACAAATGGCTTACAGCGAAAAAGTACTGGATCACTACGAGAATCCGCGCAACGTCGGTTCGCTGAACAAGGACGATTCGTTCGTCGGTACCGGCATGGTGGGTGCGCCGGCGTGCGGCGATGTGATGAAACTGCAGATCAAGGTGGGCAAGGACGGCATTATTGAAGATGCAAAGTTCAAGACTTACGGCTGCGGCTCGGCCATCGCGTCCAGCTCGCTGGTGACCGAGTGGGTCAAGGGCAAGACCGTGGATCAGGCGCTGGCGATCAAGAACACGCAGATTGCCGAAGAACTGGCATTGCCGCCGGTGAAGATTCACTGCTCGATTCTGGCCGAAGACGCGATCAAGGCGGCCGTGGCGGATTACAAGGCAAAGAACGGCGCGACGGTTGAGACCGCAGCCTGCAGCGGACACAAGTAGGAGCGTAGCATGACGATTTCATTGACAGAAAATGCGGCGAAACATGTGCAGAATTTCCTGAGCAAGCGCGGTAAGGGCGTGGGTTTGCGTCTCGGTGTGCGTACCAGCGGTTGTTCGGGCATGGCGTACAAGCTGGAATTCGCCGATGCGGTGGATAGCGAAGATCTGCAATTCGTCAGCAACGGCGTGACCATCCTGGTGGATCAGCACAGCCTGCCTTATCTCGACGGCATGGAACTGGATTACACGCGCGAAGGCTTGAACGAAGGTTTCAAATTCAACAACCCGAACGTGAAAGATACGTGCGGCTGCGGAGAGAGTTTCAAAGTGTGATGAATATGTACGCCGCGGATTTTCAGCAGGATTTCTTCCGTCTATTCAATCTTCCTTCCCGTTTTCAAATCGACAGCACCGCGCTGGAGCAGGGTTATCTTGCTTTGCAAGCGCAGGTGCATCCCGACAAATCAGCCCATCTTTCCGAACACGAGCGCCGCATGGCGATGCAGTGGGCGACGCGCGTCAACGAGGGTTATCAGATTTTGCGCTCCCCGCTGAATCGCGCGCGCTATTTATTGTCGCTGCGCGGCGTGGATACGCAGGAAGAAAGCAACACCGCGATGCCCATCGATTTCCTGATGCAGCAGATGGAATGGCGCGAAGCGCTGGAAGAAACCAGACACACGAAAAACATTACCGCGCTTGAGGAATTGGAACGGCGCCTGCAGCATGAAGTGCTAATTTTGCAACAGCAGCTCGCCGCCGATATCGACGAGACTCACGATTACGCCGCCGCTTCCGGTATAGTGCGCAAACTCAAATTTCTTGAAAAACTGGCGGAAGAAATCAGTTCCGCATTCGACGAGTTGGATTCCTGAATGGCACTGTTGCAGATCGCAGAACCCGGCCTGAGTGCCGCCCCCCATCAACATCGCCTGGCGGTCGGTATCGATCTCGGCACGACCAATTCACTGGTGGCCACCGTGCGCAACGGTATCAGCGCCGTGCTGAACGATATTCACGGATGTGCCATGCTGCCTTCGGTGGTGCGCTATGCGCCTGAAGGCATACAAGTTGGACATGCCGCACAATCGGTGCAGAGTGACGACCCGCAAAACACCATTGTCTCGGTAAAACGTTTCATGGGACGCGGCCTGAAGGATGTGGGCGAAGTGAGTAATTTGCCGTATCGATTTGTCGATGCCCCTTCGACAGGCTCAGGACAGGCCGCTTCGACAGGCTCAGGACAGGCCGCTTCGACAGGCTCAGGACAGGCCGCTTCGACAGGCTCAGGACAGGCCCCGGGAATGTTGAAGTTGCGCACGATCGCCGGGGCGAAAAGCCCGGTTGAAGTTTCCGCCGAAATTCTCAAAGTGCTGCGCGAGCGTGCCGAACTTTCGTTGGGCGGTGAACTGGTGGGCGCGGTCATCACGGTTCCCGCTTACTTCGACGATGCCCAGCGCCAGGCCACCAAAGATGCGGCCAAGCTGGCCGGCATCAACGTGCTGCGCCTGCTCAACGAACCCACGGCGGCTGCGATTGCTTACGGTCTGGACAATGCTGCAGAAGGTGTTTACGCGGTGTACGACCTGGGTGGCGGCACGTTCGATATTTCCATACTGAAATTATCCAAAGGCGTGTTCGAAGTACTCGCAACCAACGGCGACTCGGCATTGGGCGGCGACGATTTCGACCATCGCATTTATTGTTGGGTGCTGGAGAAAGCCGGATTGTCCGCCTTGAGCGCGCACGACACGCGCCTGCTGCTGACGCATGCGCGCGCGGCCAAGGAACAACTCACCGAATTTCCGCAGACGCAGATCACGGCGATCCTGAGCGGCGGCGAACTGGTGGATTTGACGCTCACGCGCGAGGCGTTCTACGAGATGTCGCAGAACCTGGTTGCACGAACCCTGCAAGCTACGCGCCGCGCGTTGCGCGATGCCAAGCTGAAGGTGGAAGATATCAAGGGTACCGTAATGGTCGGCGGTTCCACGCGCATGCCGCAGGTGCAACTTGCGGTGGCCGAATTGTTCGGGCAGGCGCCGCTGAACAATCTCGATCCGGACAAGGTCGTGGCGCTGGGCGCGGCGATCCAGGCCAACGTGCTGGCCGGCAATCGCAGCGGCGACGACTGGCTGCTGCTGGATGTGATTCCGCTGAGTCTGGGCATCGAGACCATGGGCGGGCTGGTCGAGAAGATCATTCCGCGCAACAGCACCATTCCCAGTGCACGCGCGCAGGAATTCACCACGTACAAAGACGGACAGACCGCGATGAGCATTCACGTGGTGCAGGGCGAGCGCGAACTGGTGAGCGATTGCCGTTCGCTGGCCAAGTTCGAGTTGCGCGGCATTCCGGCGATGGTGGCGGGCTCGGCGCGTATCCGCGTCACCTTCCAGGTGGATGCCGACGGCCTGCTCAGCGTATCGGCGCGCGAAACTGCCAGCGGCAAGGAAGCCCGTATTGTGGTGAAACCTTCATACGGTTTGAGCGACGAGGAAATTACCCGCATGCTGCAGGATTCCACGCAGCATGCGCGCGACGACATGGTGGCGCGCGCGTTGCGCGAGCAACAGACCGAGGCCGGGCAATTGCTGGAAGCGGTGGATAATGCTTTGCAGCAGGACGGTGAAGCATTGCTGGATGCGGCTGCGCAAGCGCAGATACGCAGCCGCATGGACGCTTTGCGCGCAGTGCTGTCGGGCAATGACCATCAGGCCATCAAGCGCGCAGTCGAGGCGCTGAATCTGGCGACCACCGAGTTTGCGCAACGCCGCATGGATCAAAGCGTGAAGAGTGCGCTCACCGGGCACAAGTTGTCCGATCTGGAAAGTTGATATGACGCAAGTTATTGTCTTGCCGCACGAAGAGCTGTGTCCAAATGGTGCATTGTTCGATGCCGCACCCGGCACCTCGATCTGCGATGCATTGCTGGAACACGATATCGAAATTGAACACGCCTGTGAAAAATCCTGCGCCTGTACGACTTGTCATGTCATCGTACGTGAAGGCTTCGACAGCCTGGAAGAAGCAACGGAACTGGAAGAGGATATGCTGGACAAAGCCTGGGGGCTGGAATCCAGGTCGCGCCTGAGTTGCCAGGCGATCGTCGGGGATACGAATCTGGTGATCGAGATACCCAAGTACACCATCAACATGGCGAAGGAAGGACACTCAAAATGAAATGGACCGACGTGAACGACATCGCGATCGCGCTGGCGGAAAAATATCCCGATCTCGATCCCGGGATCGTGCGTTTCGTCGATCTGCACAACTATGTGGTCGACCTAGACGGGTTCGACGACGATCACCACCGTGGCGGAGAGAAAGTGCTGGAGGCCATTCAGGCGGCGTGGATAGACGAGGCGGAATGAAATGTTGAAGATGTGGGACAGCATTCCAAAGCGCTGGCTGAATCTGGCCGGTGTGCTTACGGTGGCCGGACTGTTCGGTTTCGGTCTGTATCTGCAATACGTGCTGCGCCTGCAGCCATGCCCCTTGTGCATGATCCAGCGCTTTGTTTTCATCGCCATCGGCGCGCTGTTCCTGATTGCCGCGTTGCACAATGCCAAACAGATCGGCTCAAAAATCTATTCGGTTTTGATAGCGCTTACCGCAGCGTGGGGTATCGCAGTCGCCTCGCGCCACATCTGGATTCAGCACCTGCCCAAAGACCAGGTTCCCGGTTGCGGTCCGGGGCTGGATTACATGCTGAAAAATTTCCCGATCTCCGAGGTGTGGCAGGAACTGGTGCACGGCTCCGGCGACTGTGCCGAGAAAAGCTGGACATTCCTCGCACTCGGCATTCCCGAATGGTCTTTGGTCTGGTATGTGTTGCTGGGTGTTTTTGCGGTGCTGGTCGGCTGGAAGAAACGCTGATTACACCGTGCCGGAATCGTCAAGGAACCGTTCTGCCGACCTTATTCCTTGAAACGCTTGATCCTGATGCGGTGCATCAGATTGTCCCTGACAATGAACTGGTGATACAGCGCGGCGACAACGTGGAATACCAAAAGCAACAGCATCACGCCGATAAAAATCTCATGAACTTCTCTGGCGCCGACTTTTTCAAAGTCCGGGAGCAAGCTCGGATCGCCTTTTTTCAGCACTTCGATCACGCCTGAAGTCGCGACGGTGGCAATACCGGCGATGGCTGCGGCAATCAGCGAAAGATTCAATAAACTGTGGGTTGCGGCTGCAATTTTGTTCAGCAGCGGGTTGGCGTTGGCAGGTGCCGGTTCGCCGTCTTTCTTCCTGAAATAAATGCGCAGCAGGGTGAGCACCAGAATGGTGTCGCCGATCAGGAAATGTACCGGCAACAGCGAGAGCTTTTCCGGGGTATTTTCAAGGTCGGCCAAATAATGTCCGAGAAAGAATGCGGCGACAACAAGCAGGAAGATCAGCCAATGGAGGATTGATGTGCGTTTGCTGTATTGCTTCATGATTCTGTCCTTGTCGGATTGGGAAAGCACAGCGCATTGTAGCGCATGAGCGCGTAATTCAATATTTGGCGAACGCTATAATCCTTGCGCTTACCGGGGTTGTCGCAGCCAGTTGAGTGCGCCTTTGCCGGCAGCCAGTCCGCTGGCAAAACAGGCGGTCAGCAAATACCCGCCGGTGGGGGCTTCCCAGTCCAGCATCTCACCCGCGCAGAACAAACCGGGCAATTTTTTCAGCATGAGTTGTCCATCCAGTCCGGCAAAGGCGATTCCGCCAGCCGTGCTGATCGCTTCGCTCAAGGGACGTGCCGCAGCGAGGCGCAACGGCAAGGCTTTGATCGTATTTGCCAGCTGTACATTGTCGTGCATTTGTTCCTTGCCCAGCACTTCGCGCAACAAATTTGCTTTCACGCCTTTCAAGCCCAGGCGGCTTTGCAGATGGCTGGAAAGCGAACGCGAACCGCGCGGGTGCGATACCTCGGATTGCACGCGTTGCGGCGTCCAGTCGGGCAGCAGATCGAGCAGCAGTGTTGCGCTGCCGCTGCGTTCTATCTCGTCGCGCAGTGGCGCGGAGAACGCGTAGATAAGTCCGCCCTCAATTCCATGTTCCGTGATGACAGCTTCGCCTTGTTTGCGAACATCGCAGAAAGTGGCAGCGATGGATTTCAAAGGTTCACCCGCGAAGTGTTCGCGGAAATACGCGCTCCATTGCACATCGAAACCGCAGTTGGCAGGGCGTAACGGTGCGATGGCGATGCCGCGCTGCGCGAGCAGCGATACCCAGGCCCCGTCCGAACCGAGTTGCGGCCAGCTACCGCCGCCCAGCGCCAGCACTACGGCGTCTGCGCTTGCCATGTGTTCGCCATCCGGTGCGACGAAGCGCAATGCGCCCTGTTCGTCCCAACCTGTCCAGCGATGCCGCGCATGAAAACACACGCCGCTTTCGCGCAACCGGTGCAGCCAAGCGCGCAGCAACGGCGCGGCTTTCATATCGGCGGGGAATATTCGGCCGGAAGTGCCGCCAAAAGTCTCGATACCGAGGCCGTGTATCCACTCGCGCAAAGCCTGGGGCGGAAAATTGCGCAGCAACGGTTCGATATCGGTTCGGTGTGCGCCATAGCGTGTCAGGAAAACTTCAAACGGCTCGGCGTGGGTGATGTTCATCCCGCCTTTGCCCGCCATCAGGAACTTGCGCCCCACACTGGGCATGGCGTCATAGACGTCTACCCGCACGCCGCCCCGGGCCAGCACTTCTGCCGCCATCAATCCGGCCGGACCGCCGCCAATGACGGCAACGACAGGGGTGTTCGGGAGGCGGTTGTTGCGGTTCATGTGCGGGAAGGTATTGTTAAAGCAGGCGATTATAGAGTTTATTGGCTGTTTCGGCCGGTACTGGTGGAGGAGCGTATAATATGTCCATCGAAAACTTGACTACGACGAAGAGAAGATAATTGAATACAGTTAGTTTTGCCGATCTGAAGCTGGCGCCCGAACTCCTCAAGGCACTTACCGAATCCGGTTACACCACCCCCACCCCTGTCCAGGCACAAGCCATTCCGGTTGTGCTGCAAGGCCGCGACCTCATGGGCGGCGCGCAAACCGGCACGGGCAAGACTGCGGCGTTTGCGCTGCCCATGCTGCAAAAATTGCTGCCGCACGCCAGTTCCAGCACGTCCCCGGCCAGGCATCCGGTACGCGCACTGATCCTGGTTCCGACGCGCGAACTGGCGATCCAGGTGGAACAGAGCGTCAGAACTTACGCAAAACATACCAAGCTGCGTTCGCTGGTCGTATTCGGCGGCGTGGATATCAGGACGCAGACACCGCACCTGAAGACGGGTGTGGAAATCCTGGTGGCGACGCCGGGGCGCCTGCTGGATCACATCGAGCAGAAGACAGTGCAACTGAATCTGGTGCAGATGCTGGTGTTGGACGAAGCCGACCGCATGCTGGACATGGGTTTCATGCCGGACTTGAAACGCATCCTCGCCCTGTTGCCCCGGCAGCGGCAAAGCTTGATGTTCTCCGCGACCTTCTCGAACGAGATCAAGAAGTTGTCGGAAGACTTCATGAACTTCCCGACGCTGATCGAAGTTGCGCGCAGCAACGCTTCCGCCGAAAACATCACGCAGAAGGTCTTTCTGGTCGATCAGTCGGACAAGCATCAACTGCTGGCGCAAATTCTGCGCGGCGACGATGCCAAGCAGGCCATCGTATTCACCAAGACCAAGCTCACCGCCAGCCGTCTGGCCAAACAGTTGCAGCGCGAAGGCGTGTCCGCCGATGCCATCCACGGCGACAAGAGCCAACTGGAGCGCATACAGGCGCTGGATGCTTTCAAGCAGGGAAAAACGGCCGTGCTGATCGCCACCGACGTGGCCGCGCGCGGGCTGGACATCGACAGCCTGCCGATGGTCATCAACTACGAGATACCCCATGCCGCAGAAGATTATGTACACCGCATCGGTCGTACCGGCCGCGCGGGCGCATCCGGTACGGCCATCTCGCTGGTGTCGCCGGAGGAAGCAAAGTATCTGGTGGAAATCGAGAAACTGATCAAGACCGAGATACCCAAAGAGCGCGCCAACCTGCCCGCGCATGCCGCAAGGCCGCAGCGCGCACCGCGCGGAGAACACGCTGAACACAAACACGAGTACCACACCCCCGCGCCGAAAAAGCCCGCCCACGATCCGTGGTTCGACAAGCCTTATGTGCCCAGCATCAGCGCGCCCGCCGTGCCGGTGAAAAAACACGATGAACCGGTAATAAGCAAACCCAAGGCGCAAATACCGGCGTTGTTCGTGCGCAGGCCCGGCTGAATTCATTAGCCCTGCATGTTTGTCGCACAAGTCATCCCCCCGACTTCCTGCTGATCCTGCTCGGGGTGGTCATGTGCCGCCGGTTCGTGTTGAGCGAGGACTTCTGGCCGCAGCTGGATCGCTTGATTTATTTCGTGTTTTTCCCGGCGCTGCTGTTCGCTCGGGGGGGGGCGGCGATACCATTGCCGCGCAGATGATGCTGGGCACTTTGCGGGCCGCATTGACCTTGCCGTTGGACGGGGTTGTAGGCGACAGGGCTGGGCGCAATCGCGGTTCCGGCATGCGCCTGCCAGCCAATCCGTTTTCTCCTACCTGTACTTAAGTACACCTGTACCTCAGTACACTTGTTTGACATGCTCAAAATGATTACCTTTCGCCCGTGTGCTCGCTTATGACTGGTTATTCAGGCTGGTTGATCTGGTTTTCCTGGAGTCTGACAGCGATGAGGATTATCCAATCGAATTCAAATGGAGGTGTTAAATGAAACGCATTGCTCTCAGTATGTTGCTTGCATCGGTAATCGGCGCAGCACAGGCCGACACTGTTGGCACGCTTGAAGTGGCCAACGGTTCGGTTGTTACGTTCTCTAATTATGACGGAGAGGCATTGGCTGTTACCGGTGCTCAGAGCAGCGGTTCATGGGGTTCGCTATTTACCACGGCGGGGGGGTATTTTTATGCCACCTACCTGGGTAACGAAAGCGGATACACAAATGACTTCTCCTTTGGTTTGGGAAATGGCTCTCTGCTGGAGTCTAACGACACGGGAACGGTGATTTCGCAATGGGTGGATGCAGGTACTGTGAATTTCAGTTTTTCGGATAACGCAGATCTTGGTCATGTTTTCCACAATGGCGACCAGCAAAGCAATCCTTTCGGTTTCGTGATTCTGAATGGCCAAACAAACATTTACGGCACATTCGACTATCTTCTGGGCTTCAACGATAGTTGGACAGGCGATGCGGATTACGACGACTTCGTCGTTGGCGTGAATTTCGTGGCGGCAGTACCTGAGCCCGAGACCTACGCGATGCTGCTGGCCGGCCTTGGACTGCTTGGCATGAGCCTTCGTCGCCGCAAGAGCAATATGTTCGACTAAGCTTGCTTGAGTCGCTGTATCTCCGACAACCCCGCTCAGACGCGGGGTTCGTCTTTTCAAGAGCGGCAATATTGAAACGGTAAGGTTGCTATTCCTTTTCGATTGGAATGTTTGGTGCGGCTCGATAAAAAACATACGGTTAGTGAGTGAGTGCGGGCGCATTGCAGACCTGGCAAGTGCATCTGGAAAGGGGTTTTCTGGTAAAGTGAATGGGTGCTCGTATCTGGAAAATCACGGTAGTGGAGAAGCAATTTATACTTCATGATCGTGCTTGTTATGCGAATAACAAGTAATGAAGTGTATGTTTCTGACGATGCAGATATGGCGGTCTTGCACATTTATACTCAATCGAACCCATAGGCAACTTTCGTAATGAACTGCATATACGCTCTATTCCGCCCTTCGGTACTTGTAGAATTGCGTTTCGAAGAGCATGTACTGTTGAATTTTGATAATTCATGCTTCCCGCAAGATGGCCGGCACGCGTTGAGAGTTTGAGAGTCTATGTCCGCTAACGATGTCCCCGTAGTTTCCTTCTTCAAGCGCGTGCTTGACCCCTTTATAACCTGGGGGGTACTGGTTTTGGTCACCTGGATGTACGACCAGGTCTTCACCGGGTATTACCTGGTGCTGATGATCATCACCTATTTTGTCTCTTCATATATTTACGAACAGACCTCCATATACAGCACCTGGCGCAATGGCAATATGCTGGAGTATGTCCGCGACACCCTGATCGGCTGGAGCATCGTTGTTGCCATCCTTCTTCTGTTGAATTATGCGACCAACTTTGAGCGCCATTATTCGGAAGAGGTCATATTGACCTGGTTCATCGTCACGCCGATTGCCCTGTTATTGAGCCATGTCGTCGTACGTATGATTGCCGATGCGTTGCGCCACAAGGGCGGATTGCGTTCTGCGGTTATTGTCGGAGCCAATGAAACCAGCCAAAAACTGGCCGGTCGCATTGCCGAATTTCCCTATCTGCTTATCGATATTCGGGGATTCTTCGACGAGCGAAACGACGACCGGATCCCGCACGGGCTCGGGCCGCGTCTGGGCGGGATGACGGATGTCGCCAGTTATGCCCGCAAGAACAACATCGAGATGATCTTCATCAGCCTGCCCATGTCCGCCCAGCCCCGCATCCGCGAAATCATCGACGATCTGCACGACACCACAGCTTCCGTGTATTTCCTGCCCGATGTTTACGTATACGACCTGATGCAGGCGCGCTTCAACAGCGTGGGGGGCATACCGGTGGTCGCCGCATGCGAATCACCCTTTTCCGGCGTGGACAGCGTGGTGAAAAACGTCAGCGATTTTGTGCTCGCTTTGATATTCCTGATTCTGCTCTCGCCGCTCATGCTGTGCATCGCGCTGGCTGTAGTGCTGACCTCGCCCGGTCCAGCCATCTTCAGGCAGCGTCGCTACGGTCTTAACGGCGAAGAAATCACCGTCTACAAGTTCCGGTCCATGACGGTCAGGGAAGACGGCCCAAACGTGGCGCAGGCGCAGAAAAACGACCCGCGAGTGACCAGGATTGGCGCTTTTTTGCGCCGTACCTCGCTGGACGAATTGCCTCAGTTCATCAACGTATTGCAGGGTCGCATGAGCATAGTCGGTCCGCGTCCGCATGCGGTCGCCCACAACGAGCTCTATCGCAAGCTGATCAAAGGCTATATGTTGCGCCATAAGGTGAAACCGGGAATTACGGGATGGGCCCAGGTGAACGGTATGCGCGGCGAAACCGAGGTTCTGGAGAAAATGCAGGGCCGCATCGACCATGATCTGTACTACCTGAAAAACTGGTCGATATGGTTCGATCTGTGGATTATCTTGCGTACGGTATGGGTGGTACTGCGCCGGGATAACGCGTACTAATTCAGTGAGGTAAACCCCCGGCTATGCTAGGGGATGTTACTTAGAATTGCCCGGTTGATCGGGACATGAACTTAACTAAAGCAGAAGGAGACTATTTTGATCCGTTTCGATATGTCGTTAACCGGGAAGCCCCATTCCCATACCCTGTTTACGCGCCTCCTGTGTGCGGTTCTGGTACTCGGAACAGCCTTGGGCATGTCTGCCTGCGGCAACAAGGAAAAAAAGGCGGGGCAGGCTCTGGTCAGGGTAAACGGTGAAGAGATCACCGTGTTGCAGGTCAATGACGAGCTCAAACGCGCCGGCATCCGGCCCGAACAACAAGAGGCTGCGACCAAGCAGTTGCTGGAAGCGCTGATTGATCGACAACTGGTTCTGGATGAGGCGATGCGCAACGAGGTCGACCGCACGGCGGGCGTTGTGCAGGCGATCGAGCGCGCAAAAACGCAGATTATTACGCAGGCGTACCTGAAGAGTCTTGAAGCCCAACTCGTTAAGCCCACCCCTGCGGAGATCGACGATTACTTCCAAAAACACCCCGAATATTTCACCCAGCGCAAGCAGTTTGATGTGCAGCAACTGGTGATAGCAACCAGGGATTTCAGTAGTGAGCTCAAGTCGGTCGTTGAATCTGCCAAGTCGCTGGACGGAATTGCGTCATGGCTGGATGGGCATGACGTGCGCTATGTGCGCGGGCAGATGTCGCGTAGCACTACAGATCTGCCGGAACAGATGGTTGAGAAACTCAAGGATATGAATAAGGGGCAGATATTCATTGTCAATGAGGGGGAGAACAGCATGATCAACCTCATTTCAAATATCAGAATCAGCCCTGTTTCGGCCAAGACGGCTGCGCCGCAGATAGAGCAGTTTTTGTTCAACAAGAAAATCAGTGAAGCGGCTAAGGCGGAAATCACGCATTTGCGTGCTTCAGCGAAAATCGAGTATCTCAATGCCCCGGCACCAGATGCGCCCAAATAGGGCATGCAGGGTTCCATGTGACGTGAGGAATGGACAAACAACCGATGAACGAAACCAATCCAACTTGCCGGGCGCTTGCTCGATAAGTATTTGAATATGGAAAACTACCTGACCAGGATCGGCATTCCGAAAGCACACCTGCCTGAATGGCTGCCCATCGTTCTTGGGCTGCTGGTCTTGTACGTGCCCACTTTCTACGACTTGGCCAGAGGTTTGTGGGCCACCGAAGGGCAGGCGCATGGTCCCATCATGCTTGCGCTTGCGATTTGGCTGGTTTTTCGCCAGTGGCAGGGCATGCTGGAAAAAAGCGACGGACAGCCGACCTCTGCCGCAGGTTGGGCGGTTCTGGCCATTGCGTTGCTGTTCTACATCATCGGCCGCTCGCAGCAGATCATGCTGTTTGAACTCGGCTCGTTTATCTGGGTGCTGGCCGCCATTCTTCTCCTCAAGCGAGGAAGCCGCGCGCTGAAGGTGATGTGGTTCCCCCTGTTTTTCATGCTGTTCATGATTCCGCTGCCCGGAACGATAGTCGCCGCGCTCACCATGCCCATGAAAATGGCGGTTTCCTATGTGACGGCGAATATCCTGTATTGGGCCGATTACCCCATTGCGCGCAACGGCGTCATCCTGCAGATCGGGCAATACCAACTTCTGGTTGCGGATGCCTGCGCCGGCCTGCAGACATTGCTGACGCTGGAATCGCTGGGGCTGTTTTACATGAACGTGGTGCGCCATACCTCGATTTTCAGAAACATTGTGCTGGCCATCCTGATCGTGCCCATTTCGTTCGCGGCAAACGTGATTCGTGTCATCACGCTCACGCTGATTACCTACTACTTTGGCGATGCAGCCGGGCAGGGGTTTCTGCACGGATTCGCGGGCATGGTTTTGTTCTTCAGCGCATTGCTGTTGATACTGGGCGTGGATGGGTTGCTGCAATATATCGTCAGGCTGCGCGCAGGAAACGCAGCCCTGCCCGCGAGCGACAGCCGATGAAAAGTACGATTGTCAGTTTTGTTCTGGGTGGTTCCATGGTGCTTGCCGGCGCTCTGGCCTGGATCATGACGCCAACTGCCGAGAGCGCAGCGCAACAGGCCAAGATCAATCTTGAAACCATGATCCCGGCCAATTTTGACGGGTGGAAGATAGAGCCCGATATGGCGGCGCGCATCGTCAATCCGGATGACGAGGGACTTGTGGTCGAGATTTACGACCAGACTTTGTCCCGCACCTATATCAATACCGAAGGCGAGCGCGTCATGCTGTCGATCGCGTACGGCGGAAAACAGAGCACGGACCTGCACGTGCACAGGCCGGAAATTTGCTATGCGGCAGGCGGATTCAGCATCAGCAAAATTTCCAAGACATTTGTCGACACGACAATCGGGCGCATCCCGGTGATGCGCCTGGTTGCGAAACAGGGTGCGCGCAATGAACCGATAACCTATTGGGTCAGGGTGGGCGATTCGCTTACCCGCGGCTGGATAGAGCAGAAGCTGGCGGCGATAGGCTACGGACTGACCCGGAAAGTGCCGGACGGACTCCTGTTTCGCGTGTCTACCATCTCCAACGACGAGCAGGACTCCTACCGGATCCAGCAGGCGTTTCTGGTGGCAATGATGAAGGCAGTGAAAAGCACGGACAGGTTCTGGCTGGTCGGGCAGTTGGGGTCGTGAGTGCCCAGGTTATGCCGTGCGCGTTGTGGAGACCGCCGGACTTGACGGGAATGAAAGCCGACGCAACCTGCCGAATCGGTTGGAAGCAAACGGTTTGTTGGCGGTGATGATTCTGTATAGCACAAGGAGTATTCGATAATGTTCAGGAAAGTTTTCTTTGCGCTGTGTTTATTGTGGTTGGAACTGGGTTCCGGAGGCGCTGTTGCAGCGGACAGCCCGGAAATCTACCAGTTGCGACCGGGCGACCGGGTGCTGATTTCCGTGTGGCGGGAAGACACCCTGCAGCGGGAAGTGGTCGTCCTGCCGGACGGGAGTGTCACCTTCCCCCTGATTGGCCGGGTTGAGGTGGCGGGTCTCAGCACGCCCGAGGTGGAACAGAGCATTACCGCCAAACTGAAAAAATATATTCCGGAGCCCATCGTCACGGTGGTGATTGTCGGTATCGAAGGCAGTCGCGCTTACGTTACGGGCAAGGTTCTGCATCCCGGATCGCTCATCATCAACGGCCCCATTACCGTGCTCCAGGCCATCAGCCTGGTGGGTGGACTGGACCGGTTCGCGGACGAAGGCGGCATCAAGGTTATCCGCGCGAAGGCGGACGGACAGGAAATATTGCCGGTCAATTACAAAGACATCATTTCCGGCAAAAACGTATCGACCAATATACAGCTCAAGGCGGGCGACACGCTTGTGGTGCCGTGATTTGGCTGCTTGGGGCCAACATTAGCAAATTGCCGAAATCGGACACGGGACGAATTTATATGGCGTTACATTCGGGGATGGGGGAATTCAGTTGAAAGCTCGAAAATTTGCTGCTGTATTAATCCTGCTTGGCGGGCAATTGCTCTTCGCCGGACAGGGCAGGGCAGACGCATGGCAGCACACTGTCGGAACCCGTATCTCGACAGAATACGATACGAACCCAGCCATGTCTCCAGAGCGGTCAGAAGGCATCTGGCGGGGTTTGTTCGATCCAAGTTACACGCTGACGGGAAGCGTTGGCGAGAACGTAATCACAACAGGGGTGGCGGTGCAGATTGCGCGAGCTTCCGACAAAACGCTGAGCCCGGATCGCGACAGTCCCAGTGCATTTCTTAACTGGGTGCGCACGAACGAGTCGGGAGAATTCGGGATTGCCTCCCGATATGCGGAAACCGCGACCCGCGACGCCGACGGGGTTGAGGCAAATGGCCGAGTTCCCGTAACCAGCACCAGCATTAACCGCTCGCTGTCCGCGAATTGGCGCCACGAACTGAGCGAACGCAGCACGCTTTCGGCGGATGCCGCATATGAGAAAGTTTCCTACGAGGGGGGCGCATTCACCGATTATTCGTCGCGATCCGGAGGTCTGCGATTTGGCTATACTATGAGCGAACAAACCACCTCATTTATCCGGGTGTCCGGCAACAAATACACACCGGCCGATGGCGGCCCCTCCAGCAGCCTTGCCGACGCGACATTGGGCATGAACTGGAGAACCGAATACTGGGATTGGATCTTGCAGGCAGGCAAGGTCAGGGTCGGCGGTGGCAGTTCCGACACGCAGGGCTCGGTCGAAGCGCACTACGCCGGCCAGCGGGCACAGTTGACATTGAGCGCCGGCCGCGCGGTCAGGCCCAGCGGACTGGGCGGATTTGTCAAAGCCGACCATGTGCGGGGCGGCTGGATTTACGCCCTGAGCGAATACACCAATATGGGCGCCGATCTGGAGCGGCAAAAAATTCTTTCCACTACAATAAGCGGCGATACCACCAGTAACACTTCCGGCGTCTGGCTGGATCACGAACTGGCTGCATTTTGGAGAATACGAACATACGTCCAGCGCCGAACCAGCCAGGGTGGCGGGCTCGAAAGCGCCGCCTCGAATGTAATCGGGCTTGCGCTTTCTTATCTCAATCCGGATTTTTGAATCTAACGCATTACATCAGACTATGGCTACCGAATACGAACTGACGCTTTCCGATTACCTGTCGATCCTGCGCCGCCGTGCGCCCTATCTGATCGGCATCTTCAGTGCGGTTTTATTGATTGCGGTAGCAGTAGCATTCACCCTCCCGCCGTCTTACATGGCCACCGGAACCATCATGGTGGAGACGCCGCAAGTGCTCGACGGTGTGATACCCAGGGCGAATAGAAACAATCTGGATGAGCGCATTGACGTCATCAAGCAGCGGGCAATGACTCGCGAGGGCCTGTTGCAGATTATCAATAAATATACGTTGTTTAAGGACAACTCCGGCACCCGCACCACGACCGAATTGATCGACATGATGCGCAGCCGTGTTACCGTTGAATCGCTCGGCTCCGGCCAGCAGGGCCAGTCGGCAACGGCCTTTACAATTTCGTTCGAGGATCAAAAACCTGAGGTTGCGCTTCAGGTCACCAATGATCTGGTGACCCTGTTCCTGGATTGGAACATCAAATTAAGGACCGAAGGCGCCACCGAGACCACGGAATTTCTCAGCCAGGAGTCGGACAAGCTCAAGGCCGAAGTGGACAGGCTGGAAGAGAAAATCAGCGCATACAAGAGGCAAAACAGCAACAACCTGCCGGAGCAGTTGAGCCTGCGCACAACCATGATGGCGCGGGCCGAGAACGATCTGTATTCGGTCGAGCGCGATATCAGGAGCGGCAACGAAGAGTTGCGTTCACTCGAAGCCGAACTGTCTGTTGCCGGGCACGGAATCAGCAACGACTCGACCCAGACCTTGCCCGCACTCAGGGCCGAATACACCAGACTTTCGGCGGTCTATACGGAATCCCATCCGGATCTCAGGGCGATCAAACGCAAGATCGATGCCTTGGAGCAGGGTTTGAGTGCGCCGGTGTCCGGCAATACTGCAGGCAACGTCACCAATCTGGCCGTATTCACGATACAGGCGAAGATCGATGCAGTGAAGGCCAGGATGGAGTCGCTCGCGCAGCAGAAAAAAATGCTGCAGGACAAAATCAGCGAAAACGAACATGCGATGGTGTTGACGCCCAGAGTGGCACAGGGACTGGATATACTTATTCGCGACAGGGATAGCGCGCAAAGAAAGTTCGACGAACTGCGCAACAAAAAAATGAATGCGCAAATTGCACAAAATTTGGAAAGCGAAAACAAGTCGGAGCGCTTTACCCTGCTTGAACCGCCGATTCTGCCGGAGAAGCCGTTCAAGCCCAACCGCAAGAAAATATTCGCGCTCGGTTTGTTCCTGGCTCTGGCTTCCGCGCTAGGCGTCGTCATGCTGCTGGAGTCCATCGACAAACGGATACGCGGTGCGGAAGCACTTACCCATGCAATGGGTTTCCGTCCGCTGGTAATCATTCCTTATCTGCCCGTGGAGGGGGAACAAGGACTTTATAAGAACAAGAACATGCGGGAAATTATCGCAATGTTGCGGGCACGCTGGAAAATATAAATCGCATCATTGCGTGTGCATGTCGCCGGGTATGGCGGCGATTGAAATTCTGGATAAATCAGAACAGGTGGAATGAATGGAACGCATCAAACAGGCCATTGAAAAGGTCAAAGCGCAACAAACGGGCGAAACAGGCCGAGCCCGCCCACATCTGGAAAGCCCCGGCGTTGCGCGCAGCACGCCCATTGCCAAAGCGCATGAAGAACTGGGGGATATCCGCTACGAGTACACCCGTGTCGTCAAGCTGCAGATGGATCACATCGAACAAAACCGCATTGTGGCATTCAATAAAAATGACCCCAAGGGCATGAGTTTTGATCTGTTGCGTACGCATGTTTTGCAGAAGATGGAAGAGAACGGATGGCGCACCCTGGCTATTACCTCGCCTACGCCGGAGGCCGGAAAGACCGTGGTCGCGATCAACTTGGCCATGAGCATTGCGCAGCAGACAAACAGAACTGCCATGCTGGTAGATTTCGACCTGCGTCGCCCCAAGGTGGGGGCTTATCTGGGTATCCCCATGGAGCGGTCTCTGAACGACATGCTGGACGGGACGGTCGAACTGCGGGATGTGCTCGTCAATCCAAATTTGCCGAGACTGGTAGTGTTGCCAACCAGGAGCCCGGTGGAAAATTCGTCGGAAACATTGTCCTCCAAGAGAATTGCGGATCTGACCAAAGAGCTGCGCGAACGTTACAAATCGCGCATCGTCATCTTTGACTTGCCCCCCCTACTTGTTGCCGACGATGCAATCGCCTTACTGCCGCAGATCGACTGCGTGCTCATGGTCGTGGCCAACGGGATGTCTACCAAGAGAGAGATCGAGGACAGCCTGCGCTTGCTGCCAGCAGAAAAACTCATTGGAACGGTACTCAACAAGGCAGATGTTGAGCCGATGGCGTATTACTACGACTAGTGGACTGTTGGGCCGAATCCTGCGTATCGGTGCTACTTTGGAGAGGTGTGCGGGCTTGATTGCTGAGTGCCCTTCTGTGCGTCATTCTTACTTCTCCCTTCGGCCTGTTTGCGAACAAGTTGCGCATACGCCACCCCCATCCCCGCAATGCACCAGTACATTATTGGCACAAAAGTAATACTGCTCACAGTAGAAATGATGACCAGCATGGCCAGCAAAGTGGACATCAAGATACGGCCAAGCAAATATTCCTCGCTGTCCTTGTTGGCGATTGAACGCATGGCGCGATGTATCCCGAAGAGACACATGGCAAAGAATCCCGCAAAGAGACCCAGTCCAATGAATCCTGTTTTGAGCGCCACCACAACATAGGAATTGACAATATCAATGATGCCCTGGCCTTGGCGCATAGCCTCCATCTCGGGCGTATTGAGATAATCTGTAGAGCCGACCCAGGGATTGCGCTGAATTACGATCATTGAATTGGTAAACAGTTGCTCGCGGTATTCGACGTTGTTTTTTTCTGTCTTACCGACAAAAGGAATCAGATTAATCACTCTTTCGCCGCCGGGAAGTACCGAAACCAAAGCTAGAGCCGCAACTGCTGCCAAGGCAAGCATCGTTAGGCGGCGAACCGCGTATCGACCCGTGGCAGTATAAACAACCAGCATTACGGCGCAGCCTACCCATGGTCCGCGCGACAATGGCGCAATCAGGCCACCGGCCAGCAATGCCCATCCGAGTCGGCGTATGAGTTTTTTGTGGATGAGGCGTTGAATAAAGAAATATGAGCCTATTCCAATAACCATCAGATAGCCCAACACGATAGGTTGGCCAGATGTTGCAAGCGCCCTGAGCATGCCATCCCGCCCAAGGTAGGCTGACAAGCCTTCTCCCTGTTCGTACAGTTCTGTCAGGCCGGAATAAAGCACCCAGCCTTTTGAAAATTCAAAGATCCCGGTCATGGCCAGGATCATCATTGCGATGACAAGGCTCAGCAGAGCATCGCGAAATGATTGCATATCCTTTAATGCGCGGCTGACGACATAGTAGGGGAGAAAGACGTCAATGAAGAGATAAAACTCTTTGCGTAGAACGTTCGTCAGGTTGTCTTCGCGCAGGTAGAGTACGGCGACGAGAAAGAGGTATGCGATCAGCGCCTTGTCGGACGCTGTACGGGCGAACGAAAGCGTGTCGCTTTGCTTTTGCAGAGAAAGAAAAGCGGGAAGAAGAATGACGAGTGCAAGAAGTCTTGGGTTGGTCAGATCGAACAAATTGTTGATCAATCCCAGTCCGGATAGCGGGGCGGCTATTTCAGGTATGACGAACAGAATGAAAAAATACAGCGCGGTCGGGTTTGTTTCACGCTTGTTCGAGTAGAGCAACAGCAGCGTGGCGACCAAAGCGTATAACCAGAAATTCTGCGTCAGAAACGCGGCAAGCGTAAGAGTGATCCAAACATTTCGTCTGCGCTTGTAATCACTCCCGTCAGAAATGGCGCAAGCTGACCGGTGTGCGAACGCAAATACAGTCGTTGCAAGAACAAGAATTACTATTAGGACTCGAATGTATTCTGGCATAACGGGTTTATTGTGGTTTCTGAATGCCAGCGTTCAATTAACAGGGTGGCAAGACATTTCCAGTTCTATCCGCATAGGCTACAGTCATATCCGGCGGCTAACTAACCTTGCCGGCCATCGTTGCCTGCAAGCACTCGGCTCGGAGACGACCCACATTGCTCCACAAATACTGGCTGGCCTTGTTGTATGCATTTTCAGCCAATTGGTGCCGAAGTTCGGTGTCGGAATATAACTTGCGTATGGACGCTATCCATCTATCCGCATCATGCGGGTCGACAACCAACCCATCATGTCCATGGCTAATAATACCACCCGCTCCCATGGGACTCACAATGGACGGCAGTCCGGCACCCAAAGCAAGATATGTCACCAAGGGGCTGCCTTCTTCCAAGCTGGGCAAAAGCAATACATCCGCATCTAAATATACTGACCGGAGATCGCTTGTGAATGGCACATGTTCCACGTCATGTCGCTTCAAGTAGGGTTCTATCAGTTGCATTGCACTGGGCTCAAACCGCCCGACCAGTTTCAGCTTTCCTGCCACACCGGCCTTGGCCCAATATTCGAGCAACAGATGGATGCCCTTGCGGATGCCAATTCTGCCGACGAATATGGCGGTAAATTCGGTTCTCTTGGTGCGTGCAGCAACTTCTTCCGGCAACAGAATCTCATGCTCGTAACAGCCGTAACTGGTCTGGATAATTTTACTGATGGGCACGTTGGCGTTGAGCAGGGATTTTGTGACTTCAGGGCTGGGGCTAAAGACATAGTCGACCAGTTCAAGTTTGGTGCTTTCTTCTGTTATGCTTTTCTCATCAATTCCATGGTTGGGTGTCAAGCCGAGACGATGGTATTCCGAGTCCAGAATCTGCTTGCTGGTGGCCTGATGAGTATTAACGTTTTCGGTAACCAGCGTCCCTCCCATCGACTTGATGGCGCGATAGGTTTCGATTGAAGTGCCAGGCCAAAGATATGCGATATCTCGGGATTTTAGCGAGCGAAGATAACGCCACTCGGTGTATTTTTCCAAAGAATCTTCGGAAAAAAATCGATAACCGATAGATTTTGCCCAGAGCGGTATGGTGGGACGAAAAAATGGCTTGTGAATATTGTTCTCGCTGGAAACGCAGCGCAGACTTACATCCAGACCCGCAGAATGCATTGCTCCCAATATTGCCTGGCAAGCGTAACTCGGGCCGCCGCGATCGGAAATATGGGTAGGGCATAAGGTGTTAATTCGCATTGTTCAGGAACCGAAATTAATCATCAAGCGCGACCAGGCAAGCGCAACAATCAGTACTGATGCGCCAATCAAGGGTAGATCAAGCTTTGGTTGCCAAAGCCCGTTGCGGGACATCACTAGCGCCTGCACCGGATACATTGCCCAATTTGCAGCAGCGACTCCGGCTACCAGGCCCATGCCTCCGCCGAAATGGTAGCCAATCCACATTCCGCCCAATTGAATGACGATCTGGCTTGCCGTCAGCATCGTCATCGTTGCGACCTTGCCTATTGCCAGTAATACTCCCGTGTAAGAACCCCACACGCAACCGACCAGTGTGCCGGCTGCAAGCAGTTCCAGCATGGGGCCGGAATCGAAATAACGCTTATCGTACAACAGCCCCATCAACTGGGTGCCCAGAAATACAAAAAAGACAGCCAAGCCCCAACTGGGCAAAGTGATTGCCAATCTGGATTTGAAAAGAACTGCGGGGAGGTTCTGCGGCTTCTCGCGATAAACCTCCGAAAAGGCCGGGAAGAACACTCTGGAAGCTAGTTGCAGAATGGCTTGCCAGAACATGAGGCTCATCGTGCTTGCCAAGGTATACAAGGCCAGTTGGCGCATATCGAGCACAGCGCCTATTAACATTCGGGCGCCTTCGGCCGACACGAAGCTGAGCATGGAGCTCCACATGATCCAGCGGCCAAAGCGTATCAACTGACCTACCGCATCGCGTTCCCAGGTAAGTTTATTATTAACACCATGTAGGGCCCAATGGCTGGTAATCGTTTTCAGGGCGGAGGAAATCAAACCTCCCCAAACCAGAGACCAAACTGATCGCATCAGCCATGCGAGATAAATGGTGCAGGCCAGGCCTATTACGTAAGTGCCTAGCTCGATCAGCGTGACGCGTTTGGCTTCCAGATTACGTTGTGCCGTATAGAGTTTTGTCGAGTTGAATCCGCTGATTATGGAACCAATCCCGACTACGGGAAGCATGGATGCAAGTTCCGGTACCTTGTAAAACGTGGCGATGGGTAAAGCCAGGGCACTCAGTCCAAGCCAAATCAGCAAGCCCAGCAATATCTGGATAGTCCATGCCGTATTGATAAATGCGGGATCGTTCCCGCGTTTGTTTTGAACGATGGACTGTCCCAAGCCCATATCGACGAGTACCGTCATGCCATAACAGGCGACGCCGATGATCGCCATCATTCCAAACGCTTCGGGGAAGAGCAGGCGGGTGAGAATGAGGTTTCCTGCCAGACGTAGCGCCTGACCTGCGCCATAACCAACCAGGGTCCAGGAGCCGGAGTTCAGTACGCGCTGCCTGAGAGTGAGTGAGCTGTTTGAGGACATTGTTATTACAAATAAATACCGGCGAATGAAAGAACAAGAAAAATCAGCAAGGAAACAATACCAGCGATTTTTCACATGGAATACGAGATACCTGCAATCCAGTGACACCTTATTACAGCAATAAAACAGCCTTTTCTGGCGACCTGCTGGGAGACCGGTGCCATTCGTAATTGGTGAACAGGCTTGTTTGTATGTTCAAGTCGATTGTTGGGATTTTCGCAATAATTACGGCAGTGCCGTCCGGATGCGAATATATCAACGCCGGGCATTTTACACGACACCGATTTTTTTAATCGGTTTAACGCATGCCTTCGGTATTCTTGACTTACAATAAGGCGGACACACAACCCATTGATTTTGGCAGCACATATGAAATGTACTTCAAGAAGGCGGCGGAAAACTGTCGCTTGGTTTGATGCAGAGTCTGTACGACGCAATTCTGAAACAACCGGCAATTGATTACTCTGGACATGGCAAGAATGGATAGCACCTGGATCGTTATCGTTAACTACCGTACCGCCGATCTGGTCGTTGATTGCCTGAGCTCGCTTGCCCCGCAAATTCAAGAATTTAACAAGATCAGGGTTGTTGTGGTCGATAACAACTCGGGTGACGGTTCTGCGGCGAAACTGTCGGCCGCAATCGAGCGCGAGACTTGGGCTGCTTGGGCAGAAGTGATGCCGCTTGATCGCAATGGAGGTTTTGCTTTCGGCAACAACGCGGGCATACGCAAGGCGTTGTCTTCGCCCGAGCCCGTTGACTACATCATGCTGCTCAATCCGGATACCGTGGCCTTGCCTGGAGCGATCAAGGCGCTGGTGGGCTTTATGGACGCTCATCCGGAGGTCGGAATTGCGGGCAGCGAGCTAGAGAATGCCGACGGGAGCCTGGAGTATTCCGCCCATGCATTTCCCTCTCCGCTGGGCGAACTGGATGGGGCGGCACGCTTGGGCGTGCTTAGCCGCTGGTTGCGCCAAAATGCGGCCAACACCCCGACACGAAATTCGGCGCATCGGTGCGGTTGGGTGTCCGGGGCGAGCATGATTTTTCGCCGGCAGGTGATTGAGAATATCGGTCTGATGGATGAGGGATTTTTTCTGTATTTCGAGGAAGTGGATATTTGCCGCCGCGCGCATGCGGCAGGGTGGCAATGCTGGTATGTGCCCGCGTCGCGCATAATCCATCTGGAAGGAGCGGCTACCGGTATACGCGCCGCAGCAAAGCGCAGGGCGGGGTATTGGTATGATTCGCGCAGGCGTTACTTTGTCAAATCCTATGGTGTTTCCGGTCTCGTAGTTGCCGACTTGCTGTGGGCGGTGGGGCGCTTCTCATACCTGGTGCGCAAGGTCTTGCGTCTCGGTGCGGCAAGTCGGGGAGATTGCGACCCCAAGTGGTACACGTTCGATTTGTTATGGGGAGACTTGAAGGCGATTCTGACGGGCCGGGTGTGGAAGATTCCCCGCGCAGGTGGGCAGTCATGAGCATCGGCGTGGTGGTAATCGGTCGTAACGAGGGTGAACGGCTGCGAAAATGTCTTGAGTCGGTGACGAAGGTCACCAAGCGCGTGGTTTATGTCGATTCGGGTTCCACCGACGGTTCGGTTTCCATGGTGCAGGGGATGGGGCTGGATGTGGTCGAGTTGGATATGAGCATCCCTTTTACTGCGGCGCGGGCGCGGAATGAAGGAAGCAAGTTGTTGCTCAAGCATGACCCGGGCTTGGACTATATCCAGTTTGTGGATGGCGATTGCGAATTGGTGGGCGGGTGGCTGGAAACTGCGGCAGCATTCATGGATGCGAATACCAAGGCAGCAATGGTGTGCGGTCGCCTGAGGGAACGATATCCGGAACGCTCGGTTTACAACATGCTTTGCGATTCCGAATGGGACACTGCGCTAGGAATGACCAAGGCATGCGGCGGAATTGCCATGGCGCGCAAAGACGCGTTTGAGGCCGGAGGAGGATTTCGCGCGGATCTGATTGCCGGGGAGGAATCGGAGTTGTGCCTCCGTTTGAGGGCAAAAGGCTGGCAGATTTGGCGGCTGGATGCCGAAATGGCCTTGCACGATGCGGCAATGACACGTTTCGGGCAGTGGTGGAAGCGCAGCAGGCGCGGCGGGTACGCCTATGCCGAGGGCGTGCACTTGCACGGTGCTTCGCCGGAGCGGCATCGGGTGACAGAATCGCGGCGAATCTGGTTATGGGGTTTGGGGATTCCCGCTGTCGCGATCGGCCTGACTATTTATCTGTGGCCCTGGGGATTGGCGGCGCTGTTAATCTATCCGGCCCAGGTAACCCGTCTGGCGTTGCGCGGCACACGAACCTCACGAGAAAACTGGATACGGGCTTTTTTCCTGGTGTTGAGCAAGTTTCCGGAGGCAATGGGGCAGTTGAATTATTTGTATAACAGGTTGGCCGGGGAAACGGCGCGCCTGATTGAATACAAGTGAACGAGCAAGTTGCAGAGGGGGCGCTGGCAGAGAGTCGGACTCGCGAATGCAACAATAGGTGAGGTAGTTGTAGGTGCGAATTTATTCGCACGCTCAACAAGTGATGTGCGAAAAATTTCGCACCAACACTATATGATGCAACGCATTTGGTATTCGGATATTTCATCTCCAACCAAGCTTTTGGGGATGATAGTTCTATCAACATCCCATTATTGGGACGCAAGGGCAATGGTATGAGTATCGGTTTAATCGAAACATTGGTTCGGGTATATCAATTGGGCAAATTAATGCATCCCGACCTGAATTTAAATAGTGCAAAGCACAGGGTTATCCTCCTCACACGTGCCGTAATTTTCTATCCGGTCATACGGGATTGGTATGCGATTTCGGACAATCCCCTGTTGACCCGGGCTCTGCAGCGTTTTCCCATGATGAGTGGGGCGATGTACTGGCCCTATATCAACCACGTATGGCCTATGCAGCGGCGTTTGGCGGTAATCGAGCAGCATTACCGCATGCTCGGCGGCCCGGCGGCAATCATCGCCCATGCGACTTTTGAGGAAATTGAAGTGGCCAGGCTGGAGGCGGAATACCCGGGATTGCGAGTCGTGCTGGATAAGGCAATGTGGTTTCTGCGGGAAGGCGAAATCGTGCTCAATCTGTTTGTGAACGACCAGCGTTTTTATTCGCTTGCGTTCACGCTGGGCAATGACGATACAGGGCAGCCCATCGTTCTGGTCGGGGCGTTGCAAGGGTCCAATTCCGACGCTGCGCAAGACGTATATCGCAATATTACGCACACACTCCACGGCATGAGGCCGCGCGACTTGCTTATGGTGGCATTCAAGTTACTGTGCACGGAGCTTGGTATTGACAGGGTATGGGCGGTTTCCAGCGACAATCGCCAGCACAACAGCCCGTATTTCGGCAATTCGCACAAGGAGAAGGTGCTGGTTGCATACAACGAAGTGTGGCAGGAACATGGCGGCACAGAGCTTGACAGCGGATTTTTCGAAATACCGACTGCGGTCAAATACAAGGATATGGCTGAAATTCCGTCGCGCAAGCGCGCCGCATACCGCCGTCGCTACGAGATGCTGGACAGGCTTGCGCTGGATATCAAAAACAGTTGTGAACAGCATGCGGCACAGACTACGGGGAATGCTGCAGCATCTTGAAGTATGTTTACTCCTGGTCGACCAATAGGCCGTCATGCCGGCCCTTCGGCAGGCTCAGGACAGGCTGACCTTCGGTCATGCCGGTATCCAGACCTAAAGAAAACTCTGCGAAGCAGACTAGCCATGATGATGGCTGTCCCATTCTTAATTGGTGCCCAAGTAAAATGCTTGGATGTTGCGTCAGCATGCCCCGAAACATTGCGAGCCCATATTGGTGGGTAGAACCCCTTCCATGCGCCGTTTTTAGTATCATGCAGGCTGAATCTTCAGAAGTTGGCAATCCTGCTCGACTATTTGAAGGCTGATTTGAGCGCTTTGAGCTCACATGGCGATATTTCTATACTGGATACCAATTTAGTATGTACCAAGCTTTTTACGGTTTGAAGGAAAATCCCTTTTCGATTCAGCCCGACCCGGATTTCCTGTTTTTTGGCCGCCGCCATTCCTACGCTTACGCGACGATGGAGTTCGGGATAAAGAACAGGGCCGGATTCATGGTGGTCAGCGGCGAAATCGGATGCGGCAAAACCACGCTGATCCGGCATTTGCTGAACAACCTGTCGCCCGACCTTACCGTGGGCCTGGTGTACAACACGCACCGCGAGATATCCAATTTGCTGGAATGGATCATGCTCTCACTGGGGCTCGAGTACGATGGCAAGTCCAACGTGGCCTTGTTCGATGCCTTCCAACGCTTCCTGATTGAACAATATGGTCTGGGGAAATGCGTGCTTCTGATCATTGATGAAGCGCAGAATCTCAGCCCCGACGCGCTTGAGTCGTTGCGCATGCTCTCCAATATTAATGCTGACAAGAACCAGTTGCTTCAGATTATGCTGGTGGGACAGCCGCAACTGAAGGAATTGCTGATGCGGCCTGACCTGCAGCAGTTTGCGCAACGGGTTGAGGTTGATTTTCATATCAAGCCTTTCGCGGTACCCGACGTGCAGGGATACATCGAGCACCGCTTGGCAATAGCCGGCCGGGATACTCCCCTCTTTACTCCCGAAGCGTGCAGAAAAATTGCAGAGGCAACTCAGGGTGTTCCCAGACGCATCAATATTCTCTGCAATACCGCACTGGTTTACGGATTCTCTGCCGAAGCCGAACTTATTGATGTGGATTTGATTGAAGAAGTGCTGAGCGATAAAGCCGAGTTTGGGGCATTGCCGAATGCCGAATGAGTGTGTGGAAAGCAATTGAGTCCTTTGCATATTCTGCCTGCGACGCCAGGCGTATCTCAAGAAGAGAAGCGGTGAGGCACGCATGTTGCAGGGGGCGTAGAACTGTTGCCGATTGATATCGAGGCGGCCAAACTTGCCAAGCTGTTCCGGGAGCCCCGGCATGAACATGCTGTTGCTGGTTAGAGTCTTTTAATTTCTTGATACTTGAATAACAGGAAACCGTCATGAATACCGCTGAAAAGAGCTACGTGCTGATTTCCCCCTGCCGCAACGAGGCAACGTACATGCGGCAAACTCTGGATACGGTCATCGCCCAGTCTATTCGTCCCGCCCGGTGGGTAATCGTCGATGATGGATCAACTGACGCAACACCGGAGATTCTGGGGGAGTATGCGAACAAGCATGACTGGATCAAGATAGTTACCCGTCCTGACCGGGGGCGACGTGCCGTGGGCTCTGGAGTCATTGAAGCGTTCTATGCTGGTTATGCAACGATCAATCCGGACGATTACGAATTCCTGTGCAAACTTGATCTCGACTTGCGCTTGCCACTGCGCTATTTCGAAATGCTCATTAACAGAATGGAAGCCAATCCGCTTATTGCCACGTGCAGCGGCAAGGCCTACATCGAAAAAAATGGCTGTCTGATCAACGAACGTCACGGGGACGAAACTTCCATTGGGGCTTCCAAGTTTTACCGGATGTCATGCTTCAAGGAAATGGGAGGCTTTGTACGCGAAGTTATGTGGGACGGGATTGATTGCCATCGCTGCCGGATGAATGGATGGATTGCATGCAGTTGGGATGACGATCCGGAATTGCGTTTTGTGCACCTCCGCCCCATGGGATCCAGCCAGCAAAGTATCTATACAGGAAGAATGCGGCATGGCTACGGCCAGTATTTCATGGGCACGGGCTTGCTTTACATGCTGGCCAGCGCCGTCTATCGCATACCGGAAAAACCGTATGTGCTGGGCGGACTGGCCATCCTGTGGGGATGGCTGCGCAGTGCAATACAAAGAAAACCCCGGTATAACGATCTGGAGTTCAGAAAATTCCTGCGGAATTACCAGTTGAGATCGTTGCTGGTGGGAAAAAAGCGCGCAGTTGAGGAAATACACCGCCGCCATAACATTCGTTAGCGAGCAGTGTCGCGGCAACGGATTGGGTTTTCTGCTCGGGAATCGCCGCTTGCCGCATTTGTTTCAGGATTACCTTCATGCCGGTATGTACCATAGTACAGTGGTGTTGGTTGCCGAAATGAATATAATCAAACACATTGCAGAAATATTCGTGTGTTGTACTGTTGCTCAATTGGTGCCATACCCGAAAAAATAATCCGGCTTGATCTTGCAGGTCGCAATGACAATTTAATATATCAGGAGTGCGGTAAATGACTATTGCTGTAATTGGCTTGGGATACGTGGGGTTGCCTTTGGTGATCGAGTTTGGCAAAAAGGTTCGTACCATCGGTTTCGACATTGCCCAGCCCAAGGTAGAGTCGTGCCAACGCGGCGTAGATCCCTCGCGCGAATTGCCGGACGAAGAAATGCGTGCCGCAGTGCATGCGGAATACTCGGCAGACCCCAAGGTGCTGGCCGAAGCCGATTTCATTATTGTGGCCGTTCCCACTCCGGTGGATGATGCTCACCGGCCGGATTTCGGGCCGCTTATCGGTGCCAGCGCCAGCGCCGGTCGCAACATGAAAAAGGGCGCCATCGTCATCTATGAATCCACGGTATATCCGGGGGCAACAGAAGAGGTGTGCGTGCCCGTACTGGAGCGCGAGTCAGGGCTGAAATGGAAGAAGGATTTCTTTGTCGGCTATTCGCCGGAACGCATCAACCCGGGCGACCGCGAGCACACGCTGACCCGCGTGGTGAAAGTGGTGGCGGGCGATACACCGGAAACGCTGGAGAAAGTTGCGGTGCTTTACGAGCGTATTGTGACACCGGGCGTGCACCGCACCACCAGCATCAAGGCGGCTGAGGCATGCAAAGTGATCGAGAATACCCAGCGCGACCTGAATATCGCGCTGATGAACGAACTGGCCATTATCTTCGACAAGATCGGCATCGACACGCTGGAGGTGCTTGAGGCGGCCGGCACGAAATGGAATTTCCTCAATTTCCGTCCCGGCCTGGTGGGAGGCCACTGCATCGGTGTCGACCCCTACTACCTGACGCATAAAGCAGAGACTCTGGGCTATCACCCGCAAGTGATCCTGGCGGGGCGTCGCATCAATGACGGCATTGGAAAGTTCATAGCAGACCAAACCGTGAAGCACATCATTCAAGGTGGGGGGCAGGTCAAACGCGCGCGCGTGAACGTGCTCGGCCTGACCTTCAAGGAAAACTGCGCGGATATCCGCAACACCAAGGTAGTGGATATCATTCATGAGCTGGAAAGTTTCGGCGTCGAGGTCTATCTGCACGATCCGGTTGCCGATGCAGAAGAAGCCCTGCATGAGTACGGCGTTAAGATGCTGCCATGGGAAGAACTGCCGCAGGCGGATGCCATTGTTATGGCAGTCGCGCATAACGAGTTCGTCGATATGCCTTTGCATCAACTGCTGGGAAAAGTGGCGCATGCCGGATGCTTCATCGACGTGAAATCAAGGTTTGATAGAGACGTGCTGGAGGCAGAGGGCTTGAGGGTTTGGCGTTTGTAAGCGCTGAAAGCAACAATGCCATTTTTGCAGCGGCATTTCTTGAAGTAAAACGGCAACCCGGGAATGTTAAGGGCGCAATGACCATTCATTCTGATTTCAACAGGGAGGCGCACTGTCTACTCGGCTTGCCGTTCGATGCAGTGGACATGCAATCTGTATTGCATCGCATCAGGAAAGCGTCTTCCGAGAAGTCTCCCTGCTTTCTTTCCACACCGAATCTGAATTTCCTGATTGCGGCTCAGTCCGATGCCGCATTTCGCGACTCTGTAGTCAACAGCGATCTCAGTATTGCCGACGGCATGCCCATCGTATGGATGGCGAAACTGTTGGGAATCCCGATTCGAGAGCGCCTGGCAGGCTCGGATGTATTCGAACTATTGAGAACGGCGTCGCCCCCCCGGCTGTCGGTATATTTCTTTGGCGGCCTGGAAGGGGTGGCTGAGTTAGCCTGCAATCGACTCAACGCCGAGTCATCCGGCCTGCGGTGCGCAGGCTTCAAGTATCCGGGATTTGCATCTGTTCCGGAAATGAGCAGCGATGCAAATATTGAGGAGATCAACTCCAGCGGCGCGGACTTTCTTGTTGTGTCCCTTGGTGCAAAGAAGGGGCAATCATGGATCGAACATAACCGTTCGCGCATTTCAGCACCGGTCATCAGCCATCTTGGAGCCGTTGTCAACTTCGTCGCCGGCGGGCTCGACCGTGCTCCAGTTTGGATACGGAGGTCAGGTCTCGAGTGGCTGTGGCGCATCAAGGAGGAGCCGGGTCTCTGGCGCCGTTACACTGTCGATGGATGGATGTTTGCAAAATTGTTGCTTGCGCGCGTCGTTCCCTATGCATGGTACATGTTATGGCACAAACCGACAGATCGTGAGCTGGATTCTGCCGCTGTCGAGCGCTTCGATGAGGACTCCAGAATAATCATCCGGCTGCAGGGTGCATGGGTACAAAAAAATCTGGGTCCGTTGCGGGAATGCTTCGCCGGTTCTGTGCGTGCCGGGAAAGATGTTCTGATTGACCTGGAGCGCGTCACTTATGTTGACAGTGCATTCATGGGGCTATTGATGTTGCTGTATGGAGACAGGAAACGGCAAGCAAGGCATTTGTCGGTGGTCAAAGCGAAAAAAGATGTTCTTAAATTATTCAGATACGGTTGCGCAGAGTATTTGCTCGATACGCGATAGAAAACCCTTTCTTGAAATTTGAAAATGGTGAACTCAGAACAAATGAGAGGAGCCTATTTCTGGCACATCCGTGTTGGCTTGCCTTGTATTCACCGATGTTATATTTTCAAAGTGCCGTCGCTGAAATCGCGAATAAAGTTTCGAAGTTGATCGTCACTTGAATATTGGTGGCTTTGTGTAGTGAACGTAAAGGGGAAGGGGTTCAGATGTCCGGAAATGGTGATCCTCAACGATTTCTAGTGCTTGGTGGTCGAGGCTTTATTGGTTCTCATCTTGTTGATGCATTATTGACGCGCGGTCATTATGTGCGTTGCTTTGATCGTCCGCACGTGAGCCCATTAGCGGCCGATCATCTTTCCAACCCGAACTTCCTGCTTCATGAGGGGGATTTTACAAGCGAGGCTGATATCGAGGCGGCCTTGGAGGGTTGCGATATATGCTTCCACCTGGTTTCTACTACGCTGCCAAACTCTTCAAATATCGACCCGGTGTTTGATGTGGAGAGCAATTTAAAGGGCTCTGTCCGGCTTTTGACTCATGCTGTAAGGGCCGGGGTAAAAAAGATAATTTTCATTTCGTCAGGCGGTACGGTTTATGGAATTCCGCAAGAAATTCCAATCAAGGAAACACATCCGACCAATCCAATCTGTTCTTATGGGATTACAAAACTGGCTACCGAGAAGTATCTTGGTTTGTTCAGAGAATTACATGGAATCGAGTGTGTGGTATTGCGCCTGGCGAATCCGTTTGGCGAACGACAGCGGATACAGGCCAGCCAAGGGGCTGTGGCGGTATTCCTTGGCAAGGTCTTGCGCGGGGAAGCAATTGAAATTTGGGGAGATGGCTCGGTCGTGCGCGATTACATTTATGTTGCGGACGTGGTGGATGCGATGATGCGGTCAATAACATATTCCGGCGAGGAATATGTTTTCAATATTGGTTCGGGTCGTGGAATCAGTCTCAACCAGGTTCTCGACTCGATTGAAAATACAACTGGATGTGCTGCCCGGAGGCGCTACTTACCAGGGCGTTCGTTCGACGTGCCCGCAAGTGTGCTAAATATCGATCGAGCTGCAAGGCTATTGAATTGGACTCCGAAAACAGATTTTGATCAGGGGCTTGATAAATTTGCGCTATGGTTGCGAAAACAGCTTGAGCACAGTGGCGTGTAGGCGGCACGCAAGATTCTTGCCATGAGCCAGAATGAATGGATTGGGCGCTGTGTCGTCAAATCATCCGGGTGATTAGGTATCCAAGCCGGGATAAAAACCGCTCATACGGAAATCAAGCAGGGCAGGCAGGAATTGCCCTTTTGCATCCTGCACATGTTTTGAGACCATATCGAAGCGGCGGAGCCGGAATCGATCACTATCCTGTCCGTTGTATCCCCATGCTGTGGTGACTGCGCGGCGGTAGCCGGCCTGGGCAACAGCCTGCGCGGTGCGGGCGTCGGAGTTGCCGTTGGGATAACAGAACGTCTCGATGGGAAGCCCCAGCCTGTCCTGAAGAACGCGGCGGGATTCCGCAATCTCGTATGCGAGCGCACTATCGTCGCATTCTGGCATCATGCAATGCGTCATGCTGTGCGACCCGATCTCGTGACCATCGGCAGCTAGTTCAGCAAGTTCTGCAAAGGTCATGAGCCGCGCGTACGCCGGTGCTTCAGCGGCGCCCGCCGCTTCGGCCACCTGTTCTACAAGGCGCAATCGCGCTTCCAGAGTAAGCCCCTTTGATGCCTGAACCACCCTGCCTACGAGATTGTACGGGTCGCTGGTGGGCATGCCGGCCGCTGACAGGATGTCCGTCAGTTGCGCCGGACCACCCTGCTCCTGGTTTAGCAGGGCGCGCAATGCAAAGCCGAAGCGGTCATGCCACAGCAGTTCCTGCCGCTCGACGGCCACCACAGGAACGAAGAAAGAGGCCTTTATTCCATGCCGTGCGAGCACCGGACGGGCGTTTGAGTAGTTGTCGTATTGTGCGTCGTCGAAAGTGATGGCTAGCAGCGGGCGTGACGTAGTTTCACCGCTCAGGTAGCGTGTATGTTGGGTTGAAAGCGAGCCGCAATCAAAGTGCTGTTTCAGGTAGGTTAAGAAGGCGTCGAGTTCTTCGGGGGTTACCGCCAGGCCGGGGAAGGGGTAGGTTTGGCGTTGAGTTTCGGGAAGTACACGGTGAAAAGTTGCAATTGATAACTTGCCGCGCCCACGTCGCACTGGACTTGTCAGTCCGATTTGAGCAAGGAATCGGGCGATGCTGTCGCGAATAATTGTTTTTTTAATCATGTAAGGGGAAGGCCCGTCGTAAGAGCGAGGAAGCCTAACAGCTATGAGGAGAATTTTCCAATCCCCCATTCATCCTTATAGCCTCCTCTGAAGTGCGGCGGGTAGTTAATTGAAGTACAATTTCCCATCTATTTTTGACCATATTCTCTAACCCGAAACCAGACCAAGCCCCATGTCTATACGAATTGCCTACGTCATTAATCAATATCCCAAGATCAGCCACACGTTTGTCAGGCGAGAGATTCTCGCACTCGAACGTCAGGGCTTTGACGTTCTGCGTATCGCGCTAAAGGGGTGGGACGCCGAACTGGCAGATGAAGTTGACGAAAGGGAGCGAGCTCAGACCCGTTACGTGATGCAAAAGGGGGTTTTCGCGTTGCTGTGGCCGGTGTTAAGGGTGTTAGTGTCGACCCCCCGGCTTTTTGTATCTGCATTGGCGTTGGCAATTAGAATTGGTCGCGGCGAAGGTGGGCGCCCATTGCCTTATCACTTGATTTATTTTGCCGAAGCCTGCCGCATATTGCCGTGGCTGAAATCTTTCGGCGCTATGCATGTGCATGCCCATTTTGGAACAAACTCAACGGAAGTTGTGATGCTTGCCCACGTCTTGGGCGGCCCGCCTTACAGCTTTACGGCACATGGGCCAGCTGAGTTGCTCTTTGACGGAATAAGTGAAAAGGTAAGCCGAGCGGCATTCGTTGTGGCGGTCAGTTCATTTGGTCGTAGCCAGTATTATCGCCGGATCGATTTCGCGCAGTGGCACAAGGTAAAGGTAGTTCATTGTGGGCTTGAACCTGCTTTCCATATGATACCGCCGACCCAGCTTGCAGCCACTCCACGCATTGTCTGCGTCGGACGTTTGTCAAACGAGAAAGGGCAACTGGTGTTGCTTGAGGCGGCCCACCGTCTGGCTAAAAAGGGCGTCAAGTTTGAACTGGTTTTCGCAGGTGACGGAGAAATGCGTGCGGAAATGGAGAGTTTGATCGCTCAATATGGTTTGAATAGCTGGGTTACCGGCTGGGTTAGCAGCAACCAGGTCAGGGAAGAAATTCTGGCTGCGCATGCGCTTGTGTTACCCAGTTTTTCAGAAAATCTGCCTGTGGTAATCATGGAGGCCATGGCATTGCGCCGACCAGTGTTGGCAACCTATGTTGGAGGCATTCCAGAGTTAGTGAGAACCGGTGAGCATGGCTGGCTGGTTCCTGCGGGTTCTGTCGATGATCTGGCGGAGGCTTTGGAAGATTGCCTGTCGAAATCTCCCGAAGAACTGAGGAAAATGGGTGACGCTTGTTATCTTCGCGTTGTGCAGCGGCATTCTATTGATACCGAGGCAGCAAAACTTGCGGATCTCTTTCGGAAATCTGCCGGTGTTCAGGGAGTGCCATAGGTCTCAGGTGGGAGCAATCAACACGCACCGACTGAATTGTTACTAGCGGTTAATGATTAATTGATTGAGCGCATGCGTCCTGGTTTGAGCAATTGTACGCATCAGGTTGTTTTTTTATGCAAAGCAGAAAGTGAAACGAACAATGCGGCGACTTTTGGAATTGCCCCGCCGGATTTTCGCAAGGGCGTATTCGAACGCACTTGTGCTGTCATTACGTTGTAAGCGGGGTCTTCATATTGGAAATCGGGTCACGATTAAAGGCCTGCCCATAATTGATATACGTTATGGGGGCAAAGTTGTAATACAGGATGGTGTCACGTTAAATTCCACGAACTACGGATATCATCTGAATATGTTTGCCCCAGTAAAACTGTTTGTGGATCGACCTAGGGCGACCATCATCATAGGTGAAGGTACTCGAATTCATGGCTCTTGCTTGCACTCATATGCGTCTATCGAAATCGGAAAGCGGTGCCTTGTCGCTGCGAATTGTCAGATTATTGACGGTAGCGGACATGATCTCAGTTTTGGGGATGTTGAAAATCGCATCAATACCAAGGGGGATTGCCATCCAATCATCATAGAAGATGATGTGTGGATTGGTGCAAATACAATTGTTTTGCCTGGCGTGAGGATTGGCAAGGGGAGTGTGATTGGGGCTGGAAGCATCGTTACTAAAGACATACCGCCTATGGTGGTTGCCGCCGGCAATCCCGCAAAGGTCATTAGAGTTGCCGCACAGGTTGTAGAGAATATGGAAAAAAGAGCAGAAACTCCCCTTGAATGATCGGCCGAGTGCTGAAAGTAAGTTGCTCCAAAATTCAAATCAGTCAGGAATCCATTTTTCTCCAAAAATCATCTTTGACGCGATAACTTCTGCTCCCGGGTGGGTCATTTCCTCGGGTAAATACTCTGCCCCATTGGAGTACAAGTTAGTTACGAATCCTGTTGCCCCGCCGGGGCAGTTCGTTATTTCCCCCACCATGCATTCCTCCCCATTTGAATACAGATCAACTCTCACAAAATTGAAGTGACTGCTCAGCAAGCTGGCAACCTCCAGCATTTTGTCCAGGTTTTTGGGTCTTTCAATTGTTTTTCTCGATCTCGGGTAATGAATCGAGAATGGCATTTCATTCCATTCCGGATCGAAGAATTTCTCGGTGTGCTCAATGTACCTGTCCAGATCCAGCTGGATCAGCTTTGGCTTGCCCTGATAGCAGAATATCTTGTAATCGGTCGGGTTGGAGCTGTTGAAAACAAAAGGCTCGACGATCACTTTTGGTTTTAATGTCTTGTAATTGGATTCCCGGGCCGAGCGATTGTAATAAGTCATCCCTAGCCATTTTTCGACTTCTTTAAAATCAATGGGGCTGTTCTGCTTTCTCAGTATGACTTTGCCAGACATGTGAGTAGGCTTGATGCAGCAGTCTGCAGGGAACTGATAGCCTTTGGCTTCCTCAATGGAGTGCAGGACTTTTAATGTTGGAACATTGAACTGATCACCGGCAACCGCTTTGACATAGAGCTTTACATACTCTTTGTCCGAGACAAAAACTCTCAAGGGATCGTTGATTTCATCCGTTGTCTTGATCTTGTAGAGGACGTCGTTGAAAAGGAGGTCGTTGCTGGGCAACCTCCTGTGCATCCGAAGAAAAGTGATGAATGCAACAAAATGATCAAACGGCCGACCGTTGGGGATGCATTGTATGAAAAGTCGATAAAGTTTCTTGTGCATCATAACTTCTTGAAATATTGCTGTGTATTTGTGCGTAATACACTACCTAGCATTCGCTTTACTTCTGTCTTTATTACACGGATTGGGTCTGTTGTAACATGGCTTGTTGGTTTCTTGATTGATTCGAACCCCAAACTTTCGGCAAGATTTCGCATTGTTTCTGCAGTAAAGGCATTGATGTGCTCGAGAGGATGAATTTTTCGATATTCGCTAAGAGTGGTTATGGAATTTACTCCAGTACAGTCTGGAGTCTCGATTACTAGAACCCCCCCCTTAATCAAGTAGCCCTTAAGAGCTTCAAGGAGTGATTTTGGATCGTCGAGATGTTCAAGCACTTCGAACATTGTAATTACATGGAAATCGTGTCTATCTAAGCTTTCTAGGTCTTGGAATATTCTCTCAAAAGTGGCGTTATTTCTTCTTGCTGAGGAGCGGTCAATACCGTAAGCATCAAATCCGTATAGGCTACACATTTCAATAAATTCGCCGTAGCCACAACCAAAGTCCAGAAGGCGAAGCGGTGTAGTTCCGCGCAACTCTCTGGTTAGCTTTTCTAATTGCAAAACGTGCTTTGTGTTCTGGACGCCTTTATTGAATAATCTTTCAGGAGTATTCAGACTACGTTCAAATGAATCTATGGCTTCTTGCGTCATCCATTGGGAAAAACGGCGCTCATTCCAATCTGGCGCGAGAATGTATTTGTGGAATGCTTGATTACAGTGATTACATTGCACAAAACTCCATCTATTGCCCAATAGAAAAGGAATTGGATCTTCACCCCATGGGTCGGCCGATAAAAAATCGTGCAGTGGGGCATCGTCGAATAATCCAGTTGACAACACTGAAAGTGAAGTTGAGCCACAACTAATACACTTGGATCTCTCAACGAATTGAGCATGTTGCATACTACCGTTGCTATTTAACATTCATAAACCCTCAGACTTTGGAATTTGGATCACTTAATATTGCAATGCTCGCATGTATCGAAATGAGTTGCCAAGATTATATTTGCATTTCGGTGCTAATAAAATCAACCTACTTGGTCGGCAAAAAAGCTTTTTGAGAATGATGGTTAATGTTTATATGCATTTTCCAATCTTATCAGTAAGTTAGTCGTTCCGAAAAACCCCCAACTTCAAGCGCGAGCCAGTCGATATTGAAGGCTGCTATAAACCGTGTGCTGCGAGAAGCGAAATTGTAACTGCCAAATAAGGGCGCAAAAAAGCGCCAATCGGCGCAGAATCTAGCACAAGTTGTAACCCGCACCGCAGAGCAGCGCGTTGATGTTGATTGTTCAGGGGCGACTAAGTTATACAACAGGCGGTTTCAGGCTCCAAGTGCAAAAAGCGCAGCTGTGGGGAGTTAATGAATTGTCCGGTTCTGTAGCACGCCCTATCTCACTTTGGTTATCCACGCAAAACTCGGAAGAGCCTTATTTTGAAGTGTGTTACGGCCCTTCAATAGCCCCAATGTCTATTGCGCTATTCTGTGGGCGGATTGAGAGGAAGAAATCCGAAAGTACAGGCACGGCCAAGAATCCGGTATCGCGCGCAGGACTCGGGAGTGGTGCTAGCCCGAAATTTGCAGGTGTTGTGGGTGTTGCGCTAACGAACAATGCTGAGGGTGTGTTGTTCAAGAGATTGTTCGATTGCGTTAACCCAGACCCTGTCCCAACAATCATTTCGGGGCTTGATGCGCGCGGTGCAGAAAACAAATTGTTCCGCACGATCGTGTTGATAGCTGTTCCAATACGAATACCTTCGAAATCCCCCGTTGAGTTGCTATAGAAGGTGTTGTTATACACGTGCACATCACTTGGGGTGGGTTCGATTCCGCGCCGACTGATTGATATCCCTGTATGGTAAGCCGCTCCAGTCAAGTCGAAAATGTTATTTCTAATAGTAGTCTTGGCGGCGCTTGTTTCAATACCTAATTGAGACCCCGAGCCAGAAGTAATCCAGTTTCGTTCAACAACAATATCTCTAACATATTCATTGCTAATCTCATCCTGAGGTCCTAGCGAAACGGTCCACGGATTTAGGCCGCCAATAATGTGATTATCTGCAATGATGACCTGTTCTGAATAAACTCCTGTGCCGGTTGGGTCGGATACTCCTGCAAACTGCCATATTGTCGAATGCAACTTGATGGCGTGTTGAGATCTGCCTGTGCGCGTCAAAGTGTTGTTGCTGAATACTCCCTTATTTGTATATTCACTTCGCAACACATGCGAACCGCCAGTATCCTGGTTGTCTAGATAGTTGCCTTGAACCGTATTACGCTTCCCAGCTAAATATACTCTCCAGTCGCAGCGGAATGCTGATGCGTTGCATCCGGGTATGCCGTTAATGGACGAATCGACTACAGCCCATTCGTCAAAGATAGTGTGTCCGGGATGGCTGTGATTGTTCCACCAGTTAAGAATGTCTAGGCCTGCGGCAACACCACGGTAAACATTGTGGATGTTAAGTCGAAGAGCTAGGAATTGGTTGAATCCCCCTTGGGTGGCAATTCCTGATACGCCATCATTTATCACGGAATTTCCGTCAAGTTCAAAATCCATAACTCTCCAGTCTCCGATGCCTGGTGTGTCTGGGCCGGATATCTGAATTATTGGGAAGGTAGCACTGGCAGATATCCTTGCAATGGGTGGTACCCCAGAACCGTAGGCACCAATAATGCCTGGGCCCATCACGTCAATCGTTCCCGCTGAGGTGGCAGTGAAGGTGTCCCCTCGCTTGAAAAGTACCCTCCTACCTGTCTGAGCATAGGTGTTGATGGCTGAAGCAAAGTTTGCCTGTTGAACAGCTGTTGCGCCCGCTGGGCAGCCGCCCGCGCCTGCCACTGGTAGGCTTGTTGCCGCGATACAAATTGTGTTGGTGCCGGCAAATACCGTATCCGGATCTTGCACCACGATCAAGGCGCAGTTGTTTGATACTGTATTCGCGGTGTCAGTCACAGTCAATCCAACTGTGTATATCCCGGGCGATTCGAATACATGCGAAGCTACCGGTCCGATAGCGGCATTGCGGCTGCTGACGCCAGGGCGACCACCTGTACTCCATGTTGTACCGCTGACTGGGGAGCCGGCAGGATCATCGAAATCCCAGCGGTATTCGAGATCATGAAATGGGCGGGTCGTCGAAGTCGCCGTTGTGGCTGCGGCATCGAAAAATACCGACAACGGCGCAACACCAATAAAACGGCTCGGGACAGTTGATAGTGTAATGGCGCCGGTATCGCCGGTTGTCGAACAACCCGAGATCATGCCGCCCGCCAGTTGCCAGCTTGCAACAGATGAGAAAGTTTCCGGGGTGTAGGTATGTGCAATGGTGAAAGTCGTGGAAGTGGCTGATATCACTGTGTAGGGGCCGCCGTCATAATTCGTTGTTCCGCTGATGGTGATAACGGAGCCGGTGGCCAAGTTATTGGCCGATGTGAACGTAACATTGCCCGAGCCGGCATCGGCCACTCCGGTTATTGCGGAAGGGGCGACAGTAATTGTTATGCTACCGCTGCCTGTTCCATCTGGGCCCGAGCAAGTCACGGTATACGAGGTGGTTGCGGTCAACGGTCCTGCGGTGAATGTGCCTGTGGTTCCTGATCCACCTCCGCCGGTTGAAGAGCAAGAAGTGCTGTTGGTGGATGACCAGGTTACGGTAGTGCTTGCGTTATATGCGATTGAAGTCGATGCAGCATTGAGGGTTACTGTCGGGGCATTAGCGGAGCCGACGGTAATTGTTATGCTTCTTGTCGCGGTTGCGCCCGTTGGGCTTGTACAAGTTACGGTATAAGTAGTGGTTGCCGTCAGGGCACCGGTGCTGAATGATCCCGAAGTTCCTGACCCGCCGGTACCGGAAGAGGATGAGCACGAGTCGCTATTGGTTGATGCCCAATAGACAGTGGTACTTGCGTTATAGGCAATTGATGTCGAAACGGCGCCAAGGGTTATGATTGGGGCGTTGGGGTCAGGGGGCAGTGTGTCGGTTACTTCACCGCCTCCGCACGCAGCAAGACCTGAAATCGCAATTAGTGCTGCGAAAAAAACACCCAAAGACCTTGAGCCGACTGCAATGTTGTTCGACATGTCTGTATCCCTTCAATTTCGGAAAATATTTATACGCAAACCGTACCCGCGTTGCTGCGGGGTGGTCAGTTCGGGTGGCAAGTGCGATTAGATGGAGTCGCTGTCAATTTCTGCTCGCAGTATTGAGTGGTTGAGATTCGGCCTATGAGAAAACCGTATGGGGAAAAGGTTCAATATACTTTGTTTGAAAAATCCAAGTGCCGGTTTCAAAAGGGGACTTGCACCATGTCATCTATAGCCGATTGCCTCTATATTGCTTAATACTTGTGTAAATTGCAAGGGTAATTCGTCGAATTGCATCCACAACAAAAAGGATGACATCGTTTCATTGCAAATCTATTGTTCTGGGCTGCGGAGGTGGCTAGGCGAGGTCTTGTTTCTGCCAGATGGAATACCCGTCAATTGATTCGCCCAAATCATGGTTGGTTCGGGAAAAGATCCAAGGTGCGTTCGACCTCTTCGATGTCTACCCTGTAACCCTTGCCTTCGGCTTGGGCAACCACGAAGCCATAATGCTGGGAATCACGATCCGTCATATCTTTAAAAATTTGGACGAAGCGGTCGGGCAGCTGCAATGTCAGCAATGAGCCGCCGGGTGGGAGAGCAAGCAGACCGTGAACGAGTTGACTGCCCTCGACGCCTGCCACGGTTTGTGCGCCCGCACATGTCTGCATGATGGTCGGCACATCGGCTTTGGTAATGTCGAGTATGCGAAAGCCCCGATGCTTGCGCAGGTGCTCGGCAAGTTCCAGTTCATTGTGCAAGAGTCTCAGATCGCCAGTGCCTCCACGCAGAATGAAAACGCCCGGATGCGGACTGACTTTGACATGGGAAAGCAGGCGGTCGTACATGGAACGGAAACGCTGATGTTTGTGACGGTTCTGGCCGACATCGTCAAATACCACCAACTCTTTGAAAAATGCGTTGTGCAGGCGGGTGGGCTGCATGCCGAGCCAGTCTTCATAGCATTGCGCATGGGTGAGAACGGGCTGGCCGGCAGCGTTGCGTTTGACAGGCTTTGCGGTAGTGACTGGAATGCCTTCGTTACAGGCCAAGGGATATGTCACGCAATCTTCGATCAGCCAGGATCCGAAATATCTGTTGCCCAATGCGGAGCAATACAATGCGCCGCGATCAATTTCATTTTCCACACGAACCGGCGGTAATCGGTCAGACCTGGGTTGTAACCATAATCGGGCGTCATCTTTGTATAACGCACCGTCGAGCAACCATACGTCTTTAAGCAGAAAGCCGCGGGTGGCTTTGTGGACTATCTCGCCACCGCCTTCCATTGCAACCGACGGATGTTCGGTCGCAAATTCCCAGCGTGTAACGCGCTCGAGCTGATTGGGCAAGTAGTAGGCGGGCGGGACAATCGAGGTTTCGCTGGGTGCGATTTCCCAGCTCTTTACCGCTACGTCTTCCAGAGCGCGGATGGGCTTGCGTGCAAGTCGTCTGAGTACGTGTGAAACGGCGGCAAAGCTCCATTTGGAGCGGCTGATTTTGGTTTCATTCTGAATTTCCGGCATGCAATTTCCACCTATTTATTATGCTTTATTTCTTCACATACAAAATTCAAATGCAGTTCCGGTTTGTTTTGGAGTGCGACTTTGTCTGAGTTGACGAATACCCGATTGAATGTCTTGTTTTATGGTCGCTGCTTAGGGCACTTCAATAGCGCCAATGTCGCTACTTCCGCGCGGCCTGCGTTGGAGAAAGAAATCCGACCATACAGGCACAAGCTCTCCCTTGTCTATCGCATAACTTCCCTTGGCGGGCCTGAAATCTGCAGGATTCAAAGGGGTGCTGGAAGTGAACTTCGGGTTGGTGCCGTGCAATTGGACTTTAGTTGTGTTGCTTGACGCGATGAAGCCGCTTTTTCCTGCGCCATCGAACATGAGTGCATTGTTTGAATTCGGCGCGTAAGCCAAGTTGTTCTTGGCGGTTGTGTTTGTTGTGGTGCTTCCGATTTGGAACGGAATGACCGGGTTGGAAGACGAACCATAAGCGGAAAAAAAACTGTTGTTGAAGATACGGACGTTTGTTGAAGGCGGTTCTATGCCGCGGTGTCCGACCATCACCCCGCTGGCATTGGAGGCACCGGCTGCAAAAATATTATTCCGAACGGTTGTATCGGCTGCCCAAAGTGCTACTAAAGATTGGGAAGTGGGTGTGGCCACAAACCAGTTTCTTTCAATTATCACGTCCCGCACACGTTCGTCTTTTCCACTGTCTTGTGGTCCAACGGTAACCGACCAGGGGTTAGCGTGATCTGTAATTTTATTGTCGGATATAACTATCTGCTTTGAATAACCATCGCCATTTAATGCGGCAGAATAATTCGTTGAATCCGGCCCGCTAGATGCGGGTGCCGTTGCGGTTGGATCAAACACTCCGGTTGTGGCATTCCAGTACGGTGCATGAAGTTTGATGGTGTGTCTGTCAAAGCCGGGACGGGAGAGGTTATTGTTGCTTATTACAGCTTTACTCAGGAAGGGGAAGCGGGTGACGTGCGATCCCTTGGCTATGCCTCCGCCGTCAATATTGTTGCCCATGAAGGCGATTCGGTTCCCGGCGTTGTAACACGATGTATTGCTATTCGCCCCGGCGGTGCTGGTCGAATCAACAATGGATACCTGATCTATCGTGTGCCCGGATGAGCCATGGCTGTTCCAGTAATTGATGAGATCGCCGCCGAAACCATAAGAAGTGGTCATGTTTCGGGCCCATACTCTTAGTACGGTGATTTGATTTACACCACCACTGCTTGATCCAATGCCGATCCCCATGTTGTGAGCGCCATTCATGCCATCAAACATCAGATCCATAATCCGCCAGTCGCTGAACTTGGGTGTATACACGGAAGAAAAGCTGAGCACCGGGGTATTTTCCTGTGGACTGCCAGTCATTTGTATAAGCGGCAAGGCCCCTGTCCCATAGGAGCCCACAGTACCCGGGCCGTTTTCCGTTATCCGCGCTTCAGTTGCAGCAGTGAACGTATCGCCGCGCTTGAACAGTACACGCTTGCCGGTTTTTGCATAGTTGCTAATTGCTGCCGGAAACGAGGATTGCTGTGCGGTCGTAGCGCCTGCCGGGCAGCCGTCGGCTCCCGCGACAGGTACGTCGGTCGCAGCCACGCAGATTGTCTTGCTGCCGGAAAATGCGGATTCGGCATCCTCAACCTCGATCTGGATGCATCTGTTCGATGCACTATGGGTTCCATCCGTAACCGTCAGTGCCACTGTGTAGGTGCCCGGCGTCTCGAATACATGCGCTGCCACCGGCCCGGTTGCCAAGTTGCGGCTGCTGGTATTTGCTCTGCTGCCCGTGTTCCAGGTCGTTCCACTTACCGGACTGCCCTTTTCATCGCCAAAGTCCCACCGGTATTCCAGTTCGTGAAACGGTTGTGCTGTTGCAGTTGCGGTGGTGCCTGTAGCGTCAAAGAATATTGATAACGGAGCTATGCCGCTCAGACGGCTGGCAACATTCGAGAGCTCGATAGCGCCGGTTGCGCCGGAACTGGAGCAGGCTCGTCCTGAATTTACTGTCACCGTTTTACTTAGTGTCTTGACTCCGCCGGTGCCGGTGCAGCTAAGGGTGAAGATGGAGCTGGCGTTCAAGACTGGTGTATTGAAAGAGCCGTTTGCAGCCAGTGCAGTTCTGCCGGGCGAACCTGTGCCTGAAGTGAATTTGCAGGATGAGCCGTCATTGACCGACCATGTGATGGTGGAGCTGGTGCCTGCGGCGATGGAAGAGGGGCTGGCTGAAAGTGTGACAGCTGGCGCTGCATTCGCTGCTGGGGCAATGAATAAGAAGAGGCCGAGGCTTGAGAACAGTGTCGTATGCTTGAGTGCAAGACTAGCATTGGTCCGGATGTTGGGCATATTTCTAACCTCAGTAGTGTTGGTGACGCTTGGAAGAAATTTCTTTATGGCATCAAGGTGCGTTTGCTGCGACGATTCTTATCTCTTGGAAGTCCCAAGCGGAAAGTTTTCGCTGATCCACGCTTCGGTGTACTTTCCGACCGCTTCCTTGGCTCCGCCAGTCAGCATCGCGTGAGTTGTGTTGGGGATTTCTATCCATTGCAGAGCGCTCTTCAAATCTGCAACGCCGGGCTGAAGTCCGTAGGCTTGATAGTATTTGCTGCGATTTGGCGTTCCGACGCTTACGACCAATGTGGGAATGCGCAAGCGCCTGGCGAGCAGCCATGCGTTTAGCATGCGATGGTTGGTTTCAGGGGGAAGCAATTTCTTGCGGCGGCCAATATTCGACAGCTTCCGCATGGTGAAGTCGAGCAGGCCGTACCAGAGTTTGCCCCAGAATTTGAGGTCGGAATTGCCCTTGAGAAGACGGCGCCACGATTCGAGCGAGCAAATGCGTGTCTTCAGGATATCCAGGACTTCCAGAGTTGAATCCACGGTCAACGGGGCAGGGGTTGCCGCTGTCGAAGGCGAGCTTGTTCGCACCAGTGCTATTTCGGGTTCAAGCAGGACCAGGCCGAGAATCTGGGGGGAGCGCGAATTGATGGCATAAAGCGCCGTTACCGCACCGCCGCAAAATCCGCCGACGACGAGTCCCTTCAGCGAGAATCGACGAACCAGGTCTTCGCACAGCGCGTGCAGCGCAACTTCATGGGCACCGCTCAGGATGTCGCGCCAGAGTTCTTCGAGATGGACCGGGATATCTCCCGGGGAGTCGCCGAGTCCCGGCATGTCGAATCGAAATGTCGGGTATCCCTGTTCTTCAAGACGATCCGCAATGGAACTGCCCAGGTCGCCTACCCAGGAGCGGGGCTGTTGTCCGAAGCTCATTAGCAGTACGCCTATTCGTTCGCTGGTTGTGCCGGACTGGGGAGGCAGAGGAGCGCGGTCGTGTAGCGTGCCGAACAGGCGGTGGCCCGCGATGTCCAGTTGGAGGGCTTTACGCATTCCGGTTTCCTCCCGCTTTCGACACGGCTTCATTCAGCCATGCACTTGCAGTGTCGAAACTTTGCGACAGGTCGGGATTGACCAGGCGCATGGCGGGCCCGCTGCCGGGTACGCGCAGCGGATTGGGGCCGACTCCCCCGAATGTGTGAGTGGCGAGGGCATCAAGCTCGGCTGTATGTCTGGGGCGCGGGCTGGTACCGGGAGAGGGATCGGATGGATTGTTTTCGCCAAATGCATATTCCGCGGCTTCGGCCCACAGCCGGGGAGTCCAGTTATGGCCTTCCACCTCGACTATCTCGCCGCGTTCAAGGTCGGCAACGTACTGGTCGCGGGTTTTGCGCTCGCTGGAAGGCAACGTGTAATTGTTGGACATCTTCAGCTTGAGCTGTTCGTACAGCATTTCCCGCGCGGACTTGGGAGGTAGCCAAGCCAGAAAAATGTCGGCCAAACCTTGTTCGAACAGCCGGTCTCCCAGCAGCGCCCCCAATCCAAGGCCGTGCAAGATGAGCGGAGCTGCCGGTGAGCGGCTCTGCAGCCAATTGGCGCAATGGCGTATGTCGTCCGACCAGGATTGGAATCCATAGTCTTCGAAGCGGCCGGTGCTTTCTCCGACCCCGCGATGGTCAAAGCGCATGACCTCGAAACCCTGATTCGCAAGATACCGGGACCACCGAACCAGCGGAATGTAGCGATGTGGGCGTTCCGAGGCAAACGGTCCGGCCAGGAGCACACGTCCGCGCAGAGGAAGCGTGGTCGGGTGCAGCACGTAATAGAGTTGTTCCCGGTCTACGGAAAGGTAATCAGCCTGTTCCAGTTGTTCGTGGCCGGACTGTTTCATGCTGCTGTCATTCGGGGGGCTGTTTACCATGACGGATATCGTGGTTGACCGGGGATCAACGCGTCATGCGATCTGATTTGCCGCAGAGAAAAAATCTCGTACGGCGGCGCGCTGGATTGACTGGAGATATCCGGAACTTGGGATGAGCCGGGTGTTCATCGCGTCGCGGGACGATCAGGGATGGCTGCCAGGACTGAGATCAGTTCACGTGCCGCTCGCAGCCGACCGTCGGCAATCAGGTGGCCGCCGTCATCCGAGTACTCTGGAACCAGTGCGGGTACGGCTTTTCCGTTCATATCTACCGTTTCCGGCTTTCCGTTCGGTGCGGTGGACTCGACGCGCGCCAAGTCGAAAATCGGCTCTTTGCCTTGATATGCCTGGCGCAGGAGGGTGTTGTATTCTTCCCGGCGCAGGTTTTCTTCGGTTCCCGGCGGGGCTTTTCCGAGCAACTGCTTGATGCGAATCTTGATTCCGGTTTCCACGGTGGTAAGCGGAGCGGTTACATGTACAAAAACCGTATCGGGGTTCTTGGCCTGCAGGGCGTTCATGGTTGCGCTGTAGCGCTTGAACAGTTCCTTTACATCCGTTTTTGCATCGAAATCGATATAGCAGAATTTCATGAACGCGATATCGAGTCCGGTGCGGTTCGTTCCCATTGCCTGTTCGAAGCTTTTCAGCTTGCGGAGTGGGTCGCGATTTTCGGCGACCACCCCGTGTCCGAGTGTTGCGGGCTGGACAGTGCTCGCATTAGTTACTTCGGTGATGCGCACGGGGATGCCCGCCATTGTGGAAAGCTGCTTGATCCCGTCCAGCACGTTCACGCCGACAGACTGGTGTCCAAAGAAAATTCGCCGCTGGGCGATTCGCTCCAAATTGGCTCGAAGCGTATCGTCAGCATTGGCTGCGTAAGTGATGGTTGAAGTGCCCAGCGCAACAAGGGCGAACAATGAACTCGTTACGATGTGAAATCCGGACATGTGATAATCCTGTCAAAAAATGCTTGATATTTCAGCCTAATTTGCCTGTTACGAAGTTTGAAATCCGCTCGATGGAATCCAGGTTGTCCGGCAACATCTCGCTATCCTCAACCTTGATTCCAAATGTATCGCTAATAAAAGCAATAACCTCCAGCACGCCTGTCGAGTCGATGATGCCGTGACCAAGAAGCGATGCGTCGTCAGTAAGGGTCGACGGGTCTGCAATGTAAAAATTGGAGGTGACGAATGACCGAATCTGTTCTTTAATTGCCATAAAATTTTCTCCTTATTGATGAATTCTACTTGCGCGTTGCTGCGGAAGCTACCCCCCCTTTGGTACTAAGAGCAATGCTCATGATTATATGTGCCATGTGCCACATAGTCATGTCCTGGCTGGCTGGATTAATATGAAATCCGGATACATTACAGTTGTCGGTATAATTCTGTGTCTAATTTTTTAAGCGAAGCGACTATGATTCTGGTTACTGGCGGTGCAGGTTATATCGGCTCGCATACAGTTGTTGAGCTGATGCAGGCGGGGTTCGAAGTGCTGATAGTCGATAACTTCTGCAACAGCAAGGCATCGGTTCTCGCGCGTATTGAACGTATTGTCGGGCGTCGGCCACGCTTTGTTGAGGGCGATGTTCGTGACCGCGAAACAATGCGCGCGCTGTTTGCAGGTTACCATTTTGATGCAGTGATCCATTTTGCCGGCCTTAAGGCGGTGGGCGAATCCATTACGCAGCCGATCCGCTACTACGACAATAACATTCATGGCAGCCTGGTGTTGTTTGAGGCGATGGAGGCGGCGGGTGTGAAGACGCTGGTTTTCTCGTCATCAGCTACAGTTTATGGCGATCCCCATACAGTGCCCATTCGCGAGGATTTTCCGCTATCGGCAACCAATCCCTATGGGCGATCAAAGTTGATCGTGGAAGAAATGCTGGGGGACATCGCGCGCGCGGATAACGCCTGGCACATTGCATTGTTGCGTTACTTTAATCCTGTGGGCGCGCATGAGTCTGGTTTGATTGGTGAGGATCCCCACGGAATTCCCAATAATTTGATGCCATACATATCGAAAGTGGCCGTTGGTTCGCTCGCGGAGCTTTCGGTCTTCGGCAGTGATTACCCAACCCACGACGGAACCGGGGTGCGTGATTACATCCATGTTGTGGATCTCGCACGGGGCCATCTTGAAGCACTGAAGACATTGAGTGCTACGACCGGGGTGATGACGGTTAATTTGGGCACCGGTCAAGGATATAGCGTGTTGGATGTGGTGCGCGCGTTTGAGCGGGCAAGCGGCAAAAAAGTCCCGTATCGGATCGTCGGTCGTCGCCCCGGAGACATTGCCGCCTGCTTTGCCGATCCATCACTTGCGAAGAAACTGCTGGGTTGGCAGGCGCAATTGGGTATCGATGACATGTGCCGCGATGCCTGGCGTTGGCAGTCGATGTCCCGGTTGGAGGCGACTCCAATTGCAGAGTGATAGCGTTAACCCCGGATAATCCAATAGAGATGAGCCAGTCCCTTCCTCCTTGGATCCGCAAGGGGAAAGGGCTTCGATAGGCCCCAAAAACCAATCTGAATTTATCGGAATTAATTCCGCTTTATCACCATAGCGCCTTATTCAAGTCGAAAATTGGACAGCCTTGTGTCAAGTAAGCGTCAAATTTACGTTAGTTTTTGATGAAGCCGCCGTGAGCGACGGTTGTAAATTATTTTGGAGGGTTCATTGCTCCTTAATTATTATGAAATTAGCGATGGCTATTATTTGTGGCACAACTGTTGCTTAACCATTCGTGCGCAATGGGAATGGCTGCTTGGAGTTTCACTGTTATAGAGACTCGTTGCTTAAGAACAATCAATTTAATGCCAGAAAACATGATGACAAACAACTTGATGATTGCGGGCTCCTGCCAAGACAGGCTTGGTTCCTGGAAACAGGAGCTGAGCGACCTTGTCGGCACGACAACAGTAATCGACAGCTTGGGCACGCTCAGGGATGACGTTATGCAGGTAAAGCCCAAGGTATTGCTGCTGGATTACGAGTTGCTGCGTTCGGACGATGTAGTGAGCCTGGGGCAAATTAGTGCGGCCACGAAAACCATTATTATCGGCTGCGATATTTCCGAGGAAGATGAGTGGTTGTTGTTGAAGGCGGGGGTGAGGGGGTGTTGCCGTTGCGATGTGGAGCCCAAGTTGCTCCGGCAAGTTGTGATGGCTGTTCACCAGGGGGAGTTGTGGATACGCCGGACATTGACCTGCAGGTTGATAGATGAGTTGGGCAGAGCCACGGCAAAAAACAAAGTTTATCGCGAATCTCTGGGCATGCTTAACAAGCTTACGCAGCGCGAATACGACATTGCCGTGCGCGTAGGGAACGGGGAGAGCAATAAGGTTATTGCCAAGGCATGCGGAATCACCGAGCGCACGGTGAAAGCACACTTGACCGAAGTGTTCATCAAGCTGGGTGTCACTGATCGCCTCAATCTGGCATTGGTTCTGTCGGCAGACGAAAGGGCCGCTGTCCGCAAAAGTCCCGGCGTTCCCATAATGGGCAAGATGGACAGAAACCGCTCAGCAATTGCCAGCTATCCCGGTCTGTGATTGGGTTCTCAATTTAGGTTTATCTGGTTTGATGCAACCAATCTTGACGGATTGGTTGCATAATTATGTACCAAAGTACAGTTGTTCTTGTTTCTGAAGTGAATACAATCGACCGGCATGCTTGGAATCATCCATGACATGCAAGCGAAAAAATGGCAGTACCGAGGGGAGTAGACATATATGCAAACTGTAACCGTTGCTGTTGCAGATGTGGATCGCGATCGCCGTGTCGCATATGAACGCTTGCTGCATGGCGAGGAGGGCATTACCTTGCTTTCGAATGCGGGGCCGAACAATGGGGACAGGAATGACCATGCGTTCGCGAACCGTCGTCGCGAGCAGCGCACCGATGTCTCGGCATGCGAAAACGAGGTGGCCAGACTCAAGCGGCTTAAGCCAAGCGTGATGCTGGTCAGCATGGACATGGGGGAGGATGAGGATCATGCTTTGCTCCTGTCTCTGCGATGCGTCTGTCCGGAGTCGCACATCGTATTGCTGGCCGATGACGCGGTGTATGACAGCAAAATCCTTCAGGCGCTGGCGATTGGCGCGCGGGGCTACCTGAAACACGAGACTGCGGAATTGCATATCTCGAAGGCAGTGCAAGTGGTTGGCCGCGGCGAGGCGTGGGTGCCGCGCAAAATGCTGGGCCGCATCATGGATCGAGTATTGAATTAGCAGACTGCGTTTTTTCTCGATGGCGAAACCGGCTTCACTGTTGTTTACGATTCCGGCGTGGCCGGTGAAAGGTGCTTAATGTTTGACAAGAATGTACTCAAGCTGGATGCCGCTGCAGAAGTGAAGCGCATCGCCGAATCCCTGCGCGAACAGGTTCTCGGTCAATTGCGCCGCCGCGGGGCCGTCGTCGGCATCTCCGGCGGCATAGACAGCTCGGTGGTGACCGCGCTGTGTGTGCAGGCCTTCGGCAAGGAAAAGGTAATGGGCCTTTTCATGCCCGAGCACCACACCTCCGACGATGCGCTCATGCTCGGACGGAAGCTCGCCGCAACCTTCGGCATCGACGCCATCGTCGAGGACATTGCGCCCGCCCTCGAGGGGCTCGGCTGCTACCGCCGCCAGGATGAGGCCATCCGCACAATCGTTCCAGAGTATGGCGACGGCTGGAAATGCAAATTGGTGTTGCCGTCCATTCTCGACAGCGACCGTCTCAACATCACGCGCCTGACCGTTCAGAATCCGGCGGGCGAAGTGACTACCGTGCAACTTACGCTCAGCGCCTATCTGCAAATCGTGGCCGCGACCAACTACAAACAGCGTGTGCGCAAGATGACGGAGTATTACCACGCCGACCGCCTGAACTTTGCCGTCGCGGGTACCCCCAACCGTCTCGAATACGACCAGGGCTTTTTTGTTAAACAGGGTGATGGAAGTGCCGACTTCAAGCCCATTGCCCATCTCTACAAAACGCAGGTTTACCAGTTGGCGGAGTATCTGGGCGTTCCCGAAGAAATCCGCCGCCGTCCGCCCACCACCGATACTTTCTCCATGCCGCAGACGCAGGAAGAGTTCTATTTCGCGTTGCCCTACGACCGTATGGATCTGTGTCTGTATGCGGTGAACAACGGCGTTTCCGCCGAAGAAGCCGCGCCTGTTGTCGGCATCACGCCGGTGCAGGTGGAGCGGGTATTCAAGGATATCGAGGCCAAACGACGCGCCGCCCGCTATCTTCACGCGCGCCCTCTGCTCGTCGCCCCCGTACCCGAGGTCTGACTTCGCATGTGCGGCATCGCCGGAATCGTTGGGCTCAGTACCGGCGCAACTTCCCCGAGCCGCGAAGCGCTGGTTTGCATGGCCAGCGCGCTTTACCATCGCGGACCGGACGAATTCGGCATTTATCGCGATGACAGGGCAGGGCTTGCGCATTCGCGCTTGTCCATCATCGATCTCTCCACCGGCCAGCAACCCATGGCCGACGAGAACAACACCACCTGGATAGTCTTCAACGGCGAGGTTTTCAATTACGTGGAACTGCGCGAGGAGCTCATCGCCCTCGGCCACCGTTTCCGCACGCGCAGCGACACCGAGGTCATTCTGCATGCCTACCGCGCTTGGGGCGATGCCGCGTTCGCACGCATGAACGGGCAGTGGGCTGTGGCGATCTGGGATGCGGTGGCAAAACGCCTCGTGCTGTCGCGCGACAGGGTGGGCATCTGTCCGCTGCACGTTTGCGAGTATGCCGGGCATCTGTATTTTGCCAGCGAGGTTAAGGCCATCTTTGCGGCGAACCCGGATATTCCAAGAGCCTTCGATCCCGTCGGCATTTCCCAGACATTGACCTTTTGGACCGTTGCGCCGCCGCAGGGCGTGTTCCGTGGCGTGACCGAACTGGAGCCGGGCCACGTGCGCACCTACGAAAACGGCAGCATGCGTGACCGCGCCTACTGGACGCCGAGTTATCCGCTTCCGGGCGACGCGAGCAGCCAGTTTCAGGGATCGCTGGACGACGCGGTCAATGAGGTGCGCAGCGCGCTTGAGAACGCCACCTCGTTGCGCATGCTGCGGGCCGATGTCGCGGTCGGCAGCTACCTTTCCGGCGGACTCGACAGTTCGCTGGTTGCCGCCATGGGGCGACGCTTTGCGGGTAACCGCTTCCAGACTTTCTCGCTGAGGTTCGAAGATGCCGAGTACGACGAGACGGAATACCAGCGCCTGATGGTGAACGGCCTCGGCAGCGAGCATCACGAAGTCGTTGTTTCGCGTAGCGACATTGCGAACGTTTTCCCCGAGGTGATCTACCACACCGAGCGCCCGGTCCTGCGCACGGCTCCGGCACCGCTCTTCCTGCTGTCAAAGCTGGTGCGCAATCACGGCGTCAAAGTCGTGCTCACGGGCGAGGGGGCGGATGAAATGTTTGCCGGCTACGACATTTTTCGCGAGGGCAAGGTGCGCCGCTTCTGGGGACGCCAGCCAGATTCTTCCTGCCGTCCGCGGCTCCTCGAACGTCTGTATCCCTATCTCGCGCGTTCGCCGGTCTCGCAGCAGGCGATGGCGCGCCAATTCTTCGGGCGCAATATCGCCGCGCATCTGTCTCCCGGCTTTGCGCACGACATGCGCTGGCATACGACGAGTGCGCTCAAACGCTTGTTGTCCAGAGATATGCAGGCGGCCATCGCGGAACGCGATGTGACCGCCGAATTGCTGGCCGGGCTGCATGCCGACTTCTCGCAATGGAGCTCGCTTGCGCAGGACCAGCACCTCGAGATACGTACGCTGTTGTCCGGCTACCTGCTCTCTTCGCAAGGCGACCGGATGCTGCTGGGGAATTCAGTGGAGGGGAGGTTCCCTTTCCTTGACAGCAACGTGATCGCCCTCGCGGATTCGCTCCCGGCGGCTTACAAGCTGCGCGTGCTGGACGAAAAGCATGTGGTGAAGCGCGCTGCGGCCGATGTCGTACCGCGCGAAATCATCTCGCGGAAAAAACAGCCCTATCGCGCGCCCGACGCGCTTTCCTTCGTTGCGGGGAATGCCCCGGACTACATAGACGAGGTGCTTTCCGAATCGGCAGTGCGGGACGCCAATGTCTTCGATCCGCAAGCCGTTGTGCAGCTATTGCGCAAGTGCCGCGCGCGCGGCAGCGACGGGCAGTTTTCGAATACGGACAATATGGCGCTGGTGGGCGTCCTGTCGACGCAACTCCTGCACCGGCAATTCGTCGCGGGCCGTCCCGGCGGAAGCCGGCCCATCGAAGTGCTTACCGACATCGACAATTCATCCAATCCGGTGAGGTCCTGAAATGCAAAACATCCATGCCCCGGTGCCGCTCCTGCATGACTATTTGATTCAAACAGCCGCCAGGCTGCCCGACAAGATCGCGCTCGTGAGCATGAAGCAGCGGATCAGCTACGGTGAGATCGAGGCCCGTTCGAACGCGCTTGCGCACAGTCTGGTTGCGGGCGGCGTCGCGCGCGGCGACCGCGTCGTGGTTTTCGCCGACAATACCCTGGAAACGGCCATCTCGTTTTGGGCGGTGCTCAAGGCGAATGCCGTGGTGTGCATCGTCAATCCGCTGACCAAGAGCGAAAAGCTGGCCTACCTGCTGCACGATTGTCGTCCGGCGGCGCTCATCAGCGATGTGCACTTGCATTCGGTGTTCGCAGAGCCGGCACGCGAGTGCCCGCACCTGCGTTGTGTGATCGTCTCCGGCGACATTGACGATGCGAAGCTCGCCTCCCTGCCCAGTGCCCGGCGCTGGGACGACGCCCTCGCCGCCGGAAATCGCGCGGCGCCTCCCGCGCGGGAATGCATCGACATCGACCTGGCCGCGATCATCTACACCTCGGGTTCCACCGGCGACCCCAAGGGCGTGATGATCACGCACCGCAACATGCTGACTGCATGCGCGTCCATCGTGTCCTATCTGGAGGTGCAGGAAGATGAAGTGATCCTCGGCGTCCTCTCGCTGGCGTACAGCTACGGTCTGTATCAGATGATCATGGCGTTCCGCATGGGTGCCCGGCTCATACTCGAACGTTCCTTCGCGTTTCCGGCGCAGATACTCAAGCAGATGGTGGACGAGGGAGTCACCGCGTTCCCGGGCGTGCCGACCATTTTCTCGGTGCTTGCGGAATTCAAATCCCTCAAGGACTACGACCTGTCCAGAATTCGATGCGTGACCAATGCCGCTGCCGCGCTTCCGCTGAAGCATATCCAGATGCTCAGGGAGGTATTTCCCACGGCGCGCATTTATTCGATGTACGGACTGACGGAATGCAACCGCTGCTCCTATCTTCCGCCCAAGGATATTGACCGCAAAACTTTGAGTATCGGCATCGCGATTCCGAACACGGAAATGTGGATTGCGGACGAGGAGGGTAACAAGGTTCCTCCCGGCACCGTCGGGCAGCTTGTCATTCGCGGCGCCAACGTCATGAAAGGCTATTGGGAGAAGCCCGAAGCCACGGCCAAAGCCCTCAGGCCGGGCCCGCTGCCCGGCGAACTGGTGCTGTACACCGGCGACTACTGCAAAATGGACGAGGAAGGCTACCTCTATTTCGTCTCGCGCATGGACGACATCATCAAGTCGCGCGGCGAAAAAGTGGCGCCCAAGGAAGTGGAGCACACACTCATGAATATCCCGGGCGTGAAGGAGGCAGCCGTCATCGGCGTTCCGGATGACATGCTCGGTCAGGCGGTCAAGGCGTTCGTCGTCTTCGAGCAGGGTTTCACGATGACCGAAAAGCAGCTCCAGAAGGAGTGCCAGGCCCGGCTCGAAAGCGTCATGGTTCCGAAATATATCGTTGCAGTGGACAGCCTGCCCAGGACCGATACCGGGAAGATCAAGAAGACCGGTTTATCCTGAGTGTCAGCGGTTATCCGCACGCCCCGATTGCCCCGCAACTCGTACAAAACTCGCAACCATCCTTCTTGATCAGCGTGGCGTTGCCGCATTCCTTGCATAGCTTGCCCACGATGGGCTTGATGCCGGTGGGCTTGATATGTCCTTCGGGAATTTCCAGCACACCCATTTGCTGCACCGGGTAACCGTGCTCGTCGAGGATGCCGAGCATGGCGTAGCGGTGGATGATGAGTTTGGCAACGTAGGATACGGTGGACGGATAGCTTTCCATCTTGTTGCCGCCCGGCACGCGCGCCATGAAATCGCCGAGCGGTTCGCCGAAGTTGAGCAGCTTGCGCAGTTTCATGCCGATCCATGCCGGGTCGATCACGCGCATGTCCAGGCTCAACACCTTGCACAGTCCGTCGAGCGCGCGCGGATACACGCCGGACAGCCACATCGAATAAGGGCGGCGCTGGCCGTCGGGAAGCACCAGCTCTTTCAGGCCCAACACGAAATCGTCGCCGGTACCCGCATTGGAGATATCCACCGTCCAGCTCATGGTGCCGTCGGTGCCGGTCTTCGGTTCCTTCTTGGCGAACAGTGCATCCATCATCGGCGTGGTGATGCCCTCGGTGACTTCAAGTGCGCCCAACTCCTCGATGCGGTATTTGAGCAAATGTGCGAACGCGGCTACCAGGCTCGGCATGTGTTTTATTTCACCATCGGGCGGCATGGGCATATCGAACGCATCGTCGCCCGCCGTCTTCATCAGCATTTCCAGCTTCATGCGCACCCAGACCGGATCGCTGGTGCGCATGTCCATCGACAGCGATTTGGCCAGTGCACCCAGCCCGCGCGGTTGTTCCGAACCGTTCACCCAGACCTCGAACGGATGGTTGCGGCCATTGGTGGTGTGCGAAACGAACGCCACAAAACTGCCGAGCGGATGCTTCACCACCTGCGATACCCAGCCTGCGCTGCCTGCGGTGAGCGCGGGACGGCCCGGCCAGCGCAGCGAAGCGAGGGCGGGATTGGGTGCAGCCTCCAGCACGATGCGCCGGTCCTGGTCGAATACAAAATCCTGCGGCTGATCTTCCTTCTTCTCGGGCGTGACCGACAACACCGAACCCAGCACGCTGTTCGGGCGGTAGGTCGCCAGGCCTTTCAGTCCGGCTTTCCACGCTTCGGTGTAGAGATCCTTGAAATCCTCATACGGATAGTCGGCGGGCACGTTGACGGTCTTGCTGATTGACGTGTCGATGTAGGGCGCAACGGCGGCGACCATTTTCATGTGATCGATGGCGGTGATTTCCAGTGCGGTGACGAAAGCGGGCGGCAGTTTTTTTACATCGCCGCCTTGTTGCTTGAAAACGCGCCAGGCATGGTCTTCCACCGGGTAATCCTTGGTGGTGCCATCCATCATGCGTTTTTTGCGCGTGTAGAACCAGGAGAAGGCCGGCTCGATACCGTTGGAGGCGTTGTCGGCAAAAGCCAGCGAGATGGTGCCGGTGGGCGCGATGGAAAGCAGGTGGCTGTTGCGGATGCCATGCTTGCGAATCTTGTCCTTGATCTCGTCCGGCAGACGCGAAGCGAAGCGCGGCTCCGCCAGATATTTATCGGCATCCAGCAACGGAAATTTGCCGCGTTCGACGGCCAGGGCGACCGAAGCAAGATAGGCTTCATCGCGCATGATGCGCGTGATGTCGGCGGCGAAAGCGCGCGCCTCGTCCGTGTCGTAACGCAGGCCCAACATCACCAGTGCATCGCCCAGGCCGGTGAAGCCCAGACCGATGCGGCGTTTGTTCTGCGCTTCCTGTTGCTGTTCCGGCAGCGGCCAGGCGGTTACATCCAGCACGTTGTCCAGCATGCGCACGGCAACTCGTACCAGTTGCTTGAAAGGTTCGTAGTCGAAACCCGCATGTTTGGAGAACGGATTCTTCACCATGCGCGTCAGGTCGATGGAGCCCAGGCAACAGCAGCCGTAGGGGGGGAGGGGTTGCTCCGCGCAGGGATTCGTAGCCTCGATGATTTCGCAATAGGACAAATTATTGTCGCGGTTCATCAGGTCGATGAACAGCACACCCGGTTCGGCATGGTCGTAGGTGCTGGCGATGATCTGTTTCCACAGATCGGCGGCGCGCACTTTGCGGTATATCCACTTGCCATCGGCGCGCCGGGTTGCCCCGGCCTCCTTGATTGCTGCGGAAGGTTCGGCCGCATGCACCAGCTCGAACTCCTCATCTTTCTCCACCGCCTGCATCAGCGCATCGGTTACACCGACCGAAATGTTGAAGTTGCGCAGGTCGCCCGAGTCCTTGGCGCTGATGAATTTTTCGATGTCCGGGTGATCGCAACGCAGCACACCCATCTGCGCGCCGCGTCGTGCGCCGGCGGACTCCACGGTCTCGCAGGAGCGGTCGAATACGCGCATGTAGGAAATCGGGCCGCTGGCGCGCGAGTTGGTGCCTTTGACGTGCGCCCCTTCGGGGCGAATGGAAGAAAAGTCGTAACCGACACCGCCGCCGCGGCGCATGGTTTCTGCTGCCTGTTGCAGGGCGTCGTAGATACCGGGCTTGCCGTCGGTGGTGCCGGAAATGGCATCGCCCACCGGCTGCACGAAGCAGTTGATCAGTGTTGCCTGTATGCTTAATCCGGCGGCGGAGTTGATGCGGCCGGCCGGTACGAATCCATTTTCCTGGGCGAGAAAGAAAACCTCTTCCCATTTTGCGCGTTGCTCCGGAATTTCGGCTTGCGCCAGTCCGCGTGCAACACGTCGTCGAACATCCTGCACCGTTTTTTCATCCGCTTCCGCGTATTTTTCCAGCAGCACTTCAGTGCTGATATCTTGTGTCATTGCTTTGCTTCCTTTGCTAGCCGGTTTGTCCGCCAAATTTTTTGTGAGTTCTGAAAGAAACTGTTCTCCGGTCGGGGTACTTTTCTCATTCGTTGGGGAACTTACTTGATGCTTGCGCTGGGTTATCGGATGTCTATCAGCGGAATTATTCTGTGATGCGCTTGCTTCGGAATCGCCCGGGGCGGACGTTGAAACAGTTTCGGTATCGAACACGATGCTACTCCTTTGATTGTACGGGCTACTTCAGCCAAAGAAGAAAAACCACTACATATAGTGGTTGGTCACTTGAATTTTTACTAATTGTAGGGGGTGGAGATTTTATTTCAAGTGAAATATTGGACTATATTGTTTGACTTGAACCGCCGGAAGAGTTAGTTGCTCGCGAATTAATAATACTGTTTACGAGTTGGTTATTTCGCAAATTCCACAACTCATCCTGCATTTCATTTATTCGGACTGCCTTGTTGATTTTTTGCGTCATGGTCCCCGTTTGTTCGGGCCGGGTGGTGTTGCTTCACTATTCTGTTCCTTGGCGAGCGAGGTGCGGAACGCTTCGAGTTTGTGGTGGAATTCTTCCCCATCCCCGTAATCGAGGAAGCACTCGTAGCGCGAATGCGCACTAAGCACCTTGCCGGCGTGCTTGATCGGGCAGAAATATTGTTCGGTACGCGCAATGATCTCGCTCGTGTAGGCCAGCATGCCGACCGCATACGAGCAATACAGGCAATGCGCTTTTTCGATAACGTTCAGATAGGCCAGATGCTGATGGTCGAACACGATGTAGTCGGCGCGTTTAACTTTGGGGATGCCGTAAACCGGGAAGCACAGCGCCTGGTACAGGCTGACGCACAGGTCGAACAGCAGCAGCGGGATGGAGGCGCCGTAGATGACGGGCATGGTGAGGTAGTTTTGCGGGCGGACAGTGAGAAACCAGCGGAATACCCCCAGTTTGATTCGCTGGTGCGTTTCCCGGATGGTTTGTTCGAACACGACGCGCCGGCCTTCGATCTGGTAGCGCAGGCGGATTTTCTGTTCGTCCAGTGCTGCATTCAATTCATCCTGCAGTTGGGTGATCTGTTCGACGAGTTGCTGGATCTTGCCATTCATGTCAATCCTCTCGGGGTGCGGTGGCGCTTGTTATCAACTCGGACTTGATCGTCCTTGAGTGCGCAACGTGGCACACCGGGGGATGACTGTTTCTTCAATTGGAACAGCTTAAACGAAGCTTGTCGTTCTTGCCTGTGAGGCCGGGCAGGGCGGCGGAATGGATGTCGCTATTCTCGCCGCATTTCCATTCGGCAACGAAATCCTTGACGCAATTCGGTGACGGGTCTTCCAATACGGTCGTATCGACGGTGAAATCGCAACTGCTGCGGCCGTCGCAGGCTGTTGATGTTTGCACAGTTGCATTGCCGGGCTTGGCGCTGCAGTTACGGCCATAGGTGGCGGAGACGACTTTGATTGTCGTCGTCGCGGTGTTTGCGACGGCACTGACATTGGAGGCAGCGACCGCGTTTTGTGGCAGGTCCGCGATCCGGCCAATTTGAGCACTGTTATAGGCCTCGTGCATTTCCACGTATTGCAGCTCGGCATATTGCATGGAGACGCCGATGCCGAGCAGTATTACCCCAAGCAGGGCGGCGCTGAGGCGGCCCATCGTGCTGGGTTCGATCTTGAACTCGATTTTGCCCAGCACGCCGACCAGTAGAAAAATAAAACCGGCCATCACCAGCATGCGCGCTATGGGAACATCGACCAGCCTCAATATGACTTCACGCATGACGATCCTCGTTGTCTATTGCGAAAACATTTGCACTGTAGCACACCGGCAACCGCCAACTTGAACAGCATCAATCCAGCACGTGCGACACCAGTCCGTCCGCCAGCTTGGGTTCGAACCAGGTGGATTTGGGGGGCATCACCTCGTTGGCATCGGCAACCGCCATCAGGTCTTCCATGCGTGTCGCATACAGGGAGAAAGCCACGGCCATGCCATCGCGGTCGACGCGCTTTTCCAGCTCCGGCAGTCCGCGGATGCCGCCGACAAAGTCGATGCGCTTGTCGCGGCGCGGATCGTTGATGCCGAGCACCGGCCCGATCAGGTGATTCTGCAGCAGGCTCACATCCAGACGCGCTACCGGATCGTTGGCGGGAATCAAATCGGTACGGATGTTCAGGCGGTACCACTGGCCTGGCAGGTAAAGACCGAATTCACCGGGCCGGGCGGGTTTGACCGGCGCGGAACTGGGCTGCACCGAAAAGTGCTCGCCGATGCGCTGCAAAAATGTTGCCGCATCCATGTCGTTCAAATCGGTCATCACGCGGTTGTAGTCCAGGATCTTCATTTGGTGGTGCGGGAAGATCACCGACAGGAAATAGTTGTAGCTCTCGTTGCCGTCATGCACCGGATTGGCTGCGCGCCGTGCCGCAGCCACACGCGACGCGGCCGCCGAGCGGTGGTGTCCGTCGGCAATGTAGAGGGCGTGCATGCCATCGAAAGCGGCGGTCAGTTGGGCTAGCACAGCGGCATCGCGTATCACCCAGATGCTGTGGCGAATGCCGTCTTCCGCCGTCACATCGGCATCGGGCGTCGCGCCGGTTGCCGCGTGCAGGATGGCATCCACTTGCGGGGCAGCAGGATAGGCCAGCAATACCGGCCCGGTTTGCGCATTGAGCGCATCGATCTGGCGCACCCGGTCGTCTTCCTTATCCGGGCGGGTGAATTCATGCTTGCGGATGCGGTTGGTGTCGTAGTCCGCCACCGAAGCGGCCGCGACCAGCCCGGTCTGGCTGTGTCCGTTCATGATCAGTCGATAGGCGTAATAGCAGGGCTGACCATCGCGGGTCAGCACACCGGCAGCCAGCATCTTGTCCAGATTTTCCGCCGCCTTGGCATACACCTCGGCTGCATAAGGGTCGGTACCCACGGGCAAATCGATTTCCGGTTTGGAAATATGCAGAAAACTCCAAGGCTTCCCCTGGGCTCGCACTCGCGCCTCGTCGGTGGACAGCACATCATAGGGCGGGGCGGCGACTTCAGCGGCTCGAGAAGGGGCGGGACGCAGGCCGGCAAAGGGGCGGATCAGACTCAATTGAAACTCCTTGGACTATCGGGTGATGAAAAAGCGAACCCCGCTATTTTAACGGTCTGCCTCACCTCACCCCAAAAATAATTTGCGTATGCCGGGCCGTTATTCCGGCTGAGGCATGTACCTCAGTTAAATCCGGATGGTTTATTGGGAACTACAACATCCCCTCCCCTTGCAGGTGCACTATCTGGGTTTGAGCGGCTGACGGCATCCTGAGGAACAAATCGTGGCAATTCCTTTTCAATTGTTCCTGTAGTTTGCTATCGTCTGAGAAGACATACCCCGGAACAGTGTCTTTGTGAACTTGGCAGCCTGCTTCCGTTGTACAGTCTTCTCCCTTTGGAATATTGAGAGCACCATGGCACGAATAGTATTGTTCCGGCAACGCCAGGTCTGGATGCCGACGATTTCAGGATGGCTTCTGTTGCTGTTCATCGGCATTGCGACAAGCATCCTGCTGGCAAATAACCTCTACGCCTTCCTTGCGCCAAACCAGCCTGTTGGCGCGCGTGTTCTTGTGGTCGAGGGGTGGCTTACTCCCGGGGAGCTTGACCAGGCGATAGCCGTTTTTAACAAAGGTAAATATGAGCGCATCGTAACGACGGGTGGCCCGGTTTCCGGATGGCTTGGACTGAAACAAGACATGAGTTATGCCGAGTTGGCCGCCGACTACCTTGCACATCACGGTATCCAGCGCGACTTGATCGCCGTTGTACCGGCGCCAAGATCGGCACAGGAGCGTACGTTCCTGAGTGCCATCATGTTTCGCGAGTCGGCCCAACGGCTGGGGATCACGTTTGATGCGATTGACGTCTTTTCATCCGGAGCGCACGCGCGCCGCTCGCGTTTGCTTTTTCAAATGGCATTGGGGCAGAAGGTGCGGGTGGGCATCTTGGCGGCACGACCCGATGAATTTGATCCCGAAGCCTGGTGGAAGACAAGCGAGGGGGTAGAGCAAATGTTCTTTCAATCGTTCGGCTTCGTTTGGGTGAAATGCTGCTTCTGGCCGGGGCCGCTCGGCTCCCGGCAAGAACTGTGGGTCAGATAATTCACTGTGTTCAATCTTTCAGGCCGGAACGCTTCTGCTGCGCCGTCATGATCTTCGGCAGGTTGACCTCGATCCAGTCGGTCAGCGACTCCACCTGACTGCCGATGCCCTCGCCCAACGGCGTCAGGTTGTATTCCACATGCGGCGGCAGCACCGGGTGCGACACCCGGTCGATGAAACCGTCCTGCTCCAGTTGCTGCAGCGTCTGCGCCAGCATTTTCTCGCTTACCCCGCCGATCTTGCGGCGCAACTCGCTGAAGCGGTGCGTCCCCTCGCGCAGCGCCACCAGCACCAGCACCCCCCAGCGGCTGGTGACGTGATTGAGGATTGCGCGCGAAGGGCACGCTTCGGCGAAGACTTCGCCGCGGCGTATCTTGATCGACAGTTTTCCGGTATCCACATTTGCCATGATACTTACCTTTTTGTACGTACTTACGTTTGGTTAGTATAACGGATATCCTTCGTTTACCCAATCACTCAACCAGGAAAGGAAACATCATGATTGTCGTCACCGGAGCCACCGGCCAACTGGGCCGCCTCGTCATCGCCGCGCTGCTGAAGAAAATCCCCGCAGCGCAGATTGCAGCCGCCGTGCGCAATATGGAGAAGGCAAAAGACCTCGCCGCGCTGGGCGTGCAAGTGCGCCAAGCCGATTACAACCAACCCGCCAGTTGGGATGTCGCGCTGAAAGGGGCGGACAAAGTGCTGCTCATCTCCTCCAGCGAGATCGGCCAGCGCACCCAACAGCACAAAGCCGTCATCGACGCCGCCAAGCGCGCCGGTGTGAAACTGCTGGCCTACACCAGTGTGTTGCATGCCGACACCTCCGTGCTCGGGCTGGCGGGCGAACACAGGGAAACCGAAGCCCATATCCGCGCTTCCGGCGTGCCCGCCGTTCTCCTGCGCCACGGTTGGTACACCGAGAACTACACCATGGGTGTTCCCACCGCGCTGAAACTGGGCGCGGTGTACGGCTGCGCAGGCGACGGACGCATCTCCTCGGCCACGCGTGCCGACTATGCCGAAGCAGATGTCGCCGCGCTGACCGCGGACAATCAGGCCGGGAAAATCCATGAACTGGCGGGCGACACCGCCTACACCCTGACTGAACTCGCAGCGGAAATCTCGCGCCAGAGCGGCAAGGCCATCGGCTACGTCAACCTGCCGGAAGCGGATTACAAGCAAGCGCTGCTGGGTGCAGGTCTGCCGGAACCACTCGCGGCATTGCTGGCGGATTCCGATACGGGTGTTTCAAAAGGCGCGCTGTTCGATGACGGCAAACAGCTGAGCAAGCTCATCGGCAAGGCGACGACACCTTTGGCTATGGCCGTCAAGGCGGCGTTGTGAGAAAAGCGCAGGCAGGCCGCAGCCTGCCCTTCGCATCAAATCAGCGTCGAGAGATGTTGTCCCAGCGTGTGCATATTGACGAAGGTCAATCCATGCATCGCGCTTAATCCCTTGCATTGTTCGGGATCAAGGTCCAGCACGCAAAGTATGAAATGCTTTTGCTCGATGCTGAGTATTTTCTTGAGAGAGATATATTTGTCCAGGTCCTGCCTGAATTCACCGGTCTTGCACTCAATATAGAGCGGCCGGGTTTTATTGATCAGGAAGAAGACATCCAGTTCTCTTTTCTCGTTTGGTGGAAACGAAAGCACCAGGTTGCGAGCGCAAGCGTATTCTGCTTTTTGTTCGTGGCACATCCTCACGCCAGTCATCAGCGCTTACCACTCAAGCCACTCTCCGGAGAAAAAACGCCGAACAGCGGGGGCTTTTTGCAGGACAAGGCGAATGTTCTTTTCCCCCTTGTTTGTAAAACAACGTGCAACAAGGGAATATTCGTGAAGTTTTCGGGAGAAGGATTCAAGCGACTTCGCGTCTTCTGCCGATTTCTTGTCCAGATGTATCAAGGCGCTGCTGTATTCCTTTTGCTGAGCGTAGCGAATTCGTTCGCAAATCTCGCCCAGCAGTTCATAGTCGGAGCCGATTGCAACGGCAGCCTCATCGAAAAAGCCGGTTGTATCGACAGCGCTGGAATTGATCGTGGCGTTGATGCTCTTGCTCTGGAGTGTGGGCCAATCATATCGCGTTCATGTTCTGTGACCGTGCCGCACTTGCTGCATCGTGATATGGACATGAGATAGATCCGTTAATTGAAATTGGACTGTGTATACATTGGCGCACCATCCGGCAACTGTGTCTATGCTGCAGAAGGCACCGTGCCGCATGGGCTGGCAGTTACCGTCCGATTCCTGCCTTCGGTCTTGGCTTGATACATCGCGGCATCGGCTTGCGGGAGCAGGGTTTCAATATCGTAAGAGCCGGAGGCGACACCGATGCTTACGGTAATGGAGAATTGCTTGTCCTGGCAGCCGATTGGGGTTGCGGCGATGGTTTGGCGCAGTTTCTCGGCCAGGTCCTGCGCCTGGGTCAGCGGTGTGTCCGGCAGCAGGATGGCGAATTCCTCGCCGCCCAATCTGCCGAGTACATCCGATTTGCGAAATTCGGCTTCGAGTATTTTTCCGATCCGACTCAGTGTGATGTCGCCAAAATGGTGGCCGTGGGTGTCGTTGATGCGTTTGAAATGATCGACATCCATCACGATGGCGCTCAGCGGCAACTGGTTGCGCTCGCAATAGCTGATGATTTGTTCGCCGCACTCGAAGAAGGAGCGGCGATTGTTGATGCTGGTAAGCGCGTCGATCCTGGAGCGCGTGTCGGCTTCTTCATAGGCATGCTGCAATTTGTAGCCAAGATGGAAATTGCGGTGCATCGCATCGGAGAGAATCTTGGCGCCGCGCAGCGTCACGACGATGAAAATGGTGGAGCCGATAGCCATGCCGAGGTGGAGTTTACTGGGCTGGGAATACAGCCAGAGTGTGACTGGCAGCAAAATGGAAAGCATGCCCGTAATTGCTGTTGATCGGTGTGCCGAGTAGGTGGCCAGTACGCCGCCGGCCATACCGATCAGGATAAACATGGTGAATGCCTGCCCCAGCTGGGAATCATTCGGCATGATGAACAGGGCGCCTATTCCCCAGATCAGCGTTGAAGCGATGAGTGCGGCGACGTAGGGGCGCGCATGCTGCAATGTTTCTTGTGTATCCCGCTGCGGGCGAAAATGGACGAGGTATAGGTACAGTCTGACCAAGGTGCTGAGAAACATGAAGCCGAACCAGATCATCAGGATTCTGGTGTCGGTATAGTCCCACAGAACCCAACACAGCAAGAGAGAAACTGCGAAGCTGACGAACAGTCCGAGATAGGACTGCTGAACCAGCAGCCGCAGTTTGTCCGAATTGACCTGAGCGTCAATGCTCGGGGTTGCGCAAGCGTTGCGTGGAATATCTTGTTCCAATTGGGACTCCTTCGGGAAGTCGTGCCGAGTGCATGTTACCAAATTCGCAGAGTGGAGGTAGCTTGCCGGGATAGCCGACAAGCCATTCGGTGCAATTGCACCGCAATGGTGCATTGCGCGCCACAAAAGACTACTTCAACTCCCCAAAGAAATTCCTGATCGCCAACACCCTCTGCTGCAAATCCCCATACTTCAAATCGATCTTCAGCTTGTCCTGTCCCGCCATCTTGATATGCCGTTTGCTCTGGATCATGGTGATGACCTTCATCGGGTCGATGGGTGGATTGGGGACGAACTGGATGACGATCGCTTCGCTTGAAGCATCCACTTTGCTGATGCCCAGCGGCTTGGCGAGGATGCGCAGGCGGTGGCTGTCGAGCAGGGTCTGTGCGGGCTCCGGTAGCAGGCCGAAGCGGTCGATAAGTTCCTGTTGCATGTCGTCCAGGTCTTGCTGTGTATTGCAGTGCGCGAGGCGCTTGTAGATGACCAGGCGCTGGTGGATGTCGCCGCAGTAGTCGTTGGGCAACAACGCGGGTGTATGCAGGTTGATCTCGGTGGTCACGCCCAGCGGGTGCGCCATGTCCGGTTCCTTGCCCTGTTTGAGAGAGGCGATGGCGGCAGCGAGCATGTCGTTGTAAAGGCTGAAGCCGATCTCCTGCATTTCGCCGCTCTGCGATTCGCCCAGCACTTCGCCCGCGCCGCGTATCTCCAGGTCGTGCATGGCGAGGAAGAAACCGCTGCCCAGTTGTTCCATGGCCTGGATCGCTTCGAGGCGCTTCTTTGCCTGCGCGGTGAGTCCGTCCATGCTGTCCACCAGCAGGTAGGCATAGGCTTGGTGGTGCGAACGACCGACGCGACCGCGCAACTGGTGCAGTTGAGCGAGGCCGAAGCGGTCGGCGCGGTTCATGATGATGGTGTTTGCCGTCGGCACGTCGATACCCGTTTCGATGATCGTGGAGCACAGCAGCACGTTGAAGCGCTGATGGTGGAAGTCGCGCATCACCGCTTCCAGGTCGCGTTCGCCCATCTGGCCGTGCGCCACACGGATACGGGCCTCCGGCAGCAGCGTCTCCAGTTTCTCCAGCATGTTGTTGATGGTGTCGACTTCGTTGTGCAGAAAGTATACCTGCCCGCCGCGCTTGAGTTCGCGCAGCACGGCCTCGCGGATGATGCCCTGACTGAAACCGGCGACAAAGGTCTTGATGGACAGGCGGCGCTGCGGCGCGGTGGCGATCACCGAGAAATCGCGCAGGCCTTCCAGCGACATCGCCAGCGTGCGCGGGATGGGCGTGGCGGTGAGCGTGAGCACATCTACTTCGGCACGCAGTGCCTTGAGTCGTTCTTTCTGTTGCACGCCGAAACGGTGTTCTTCGTCGAGGATGACCAGCCCCAGGTTATGGAACTTCACATCCTTCTGGATCAGCTTGTGCGTGCCGATGACGATGTCGAGCTTGCCGTCCGCCAGATCTTTCAGCGATTGCGTCACTTCCTTGGTGGAACGGAAGCGCGACAACTCGGCGATCTTGATCGGCCAGTCGGCAAAGCGGTTGGAGAAATTCTGGAAATGCTGTTCGGCCAGCAGCGTGGTGGGCACCAGCACCGCGACTTGCTTTCCATCCATCACCGCGACAAAGGCGGCGCGCAGCGCGACTTCAGTTTTGCCGAATCCCACGTCGCCGCAGATGAGCCGGTCCATCGGCTTGCCGGATTGCAGGTCGAGCAGCACCGCTTCGATGGCGGCGGCCTGGTCGGTGGTTTCTTCAAAACCGAACCCGGCTGCAAACGCCTCGTAGTCGTGATAAGTGAGCTTGAAGGCGTGGCCTTTGCGCGTGGCGCGCTGGGCATAGATGTTCAGCAGCTCGGCCGCAGTGTCGCGCACCTGCTGCATGGCGCGGCGTTTGGCCTTGTCCCAGGTGCCGGTCCCCAGCTTGTGCAGCGGGGCCGCTTCCGGTGTGCCGCCGCTGTAGCGGCTGATCACGTGCAGTTGCGAGACGGGTACATAGAGTTTGTCTTCGCCCGCGTATTCCAGCAGCAGGAATTCACCTTCGCCTTCGCCGAGGTCGAGATTCACCAATCCGCGGTAGCGCGCGATGCCGTGTTGCTCATGCACCACCGGATCGCCCGGCTTGAGTTCGGACAGGTCGCGCAACATGCCTTCCACGTTGCTCTTCTTGGCGACGCGATTGGCGCGGCTTCGGGGCTGGGCGGCGTACAGCTCGGTCTCGGTGACGATGGCGAGCTTGTCATCGGGAAGCGTGAAGCCGATCTGGACGGGGCCGACGCCGAGCATGAATTTGTCTTTGCTGGCGAGGAATCCGGTGTAGTCGTCGCACATCGCAGGCAACAGGCCGTATTCCTTCAGGTAGCCGGACATGATCTCGCGGCGGCCGAGGCTGTCGGCGAGCAGCAGAGTACGGCCGCTGTATGTTTGCAGGAAGTTCTGGAAGGCGTGGGTGGGGATTTCGGCTTTGCGGTCTACGGCGATGGGGGGGATGGGAGCTGTGGGGCAAGTCGTTACGTTTTTCGCGGTGCTTGCTGCCGACTCTTCATTAAGCCGTTCGTGCTGACCCTTCGACAGGCTCAGGACTGAAGGCTCTGGTCGAAGCATGGACGGCGTTCCACCAATTCCGTCTGGAGCGCCGTTCGTTCCTTCGACAGGCTCAGGACGAACGGGGTTGGAGAGTGCAGGGGGAACGGTTGATTGAAGTATGTCTATCCGCGCAAACTCCTTCGCACGGATAAAGAACTGCTCCCCATCCAGAAATAATTCCTTCGTCTCCAGCAATGGTCTTTGCGGATCGCCGCGCAACAGGTTGTAGCGCGAGGCGGCATCCTTGCCGAAGGTGGCGATGGCTTCGTCCACATTGTGGTGCAGGCACAGCGTGGCGTTCTTGGGCAAGTAGTCGAGCAGGGTGGCGGTCTGTTCGAAGAACAGCGGCAGGTAGTACTCGATACCGGCCGGGGCGATGCCTTTGCTCACGTCTTTATATATACGCGATTTGGACGGGTCGCCCTCGAAGCGGTCACGGAAGTTCTGGCGGAAAGTCGCCTGGCCTTTCTCGTCCATGGGGAATTCGCGCGCGGGCAGCAGGCGGATCTCCGGCACCGGATACAGGGTGCGCTGGGTGTCCACGTCGAAGGTGGCGATGGTCTCGATCTCGTCGTCGAACAGGTCGATGCGGTAGGGCAGCAGGCTGCCCATGGCGAACAGGTCGATGATGCCGCCGCGCACGCAGTATTCGCCGGGGGTGAGTACCTGCTGCACGTGGTTGTAGCCGGCCAGCGTCATTTGCTGGCGGAAGGCATTGAGGTCGAGGCGTTCGCCCTTTTTCAGGAAAAAGGTGTAGGCAGCCAGATAGGAAACTGGCGGCAGCGGGTACAGGGCGGTGGTGATTGGCACAATGACGACGTCGCAGGCATTGGTGCGGATGTGGTGCAGCGTGGCCAACCGCTCCGAGATCAGGTCCTGGTGCGGCGAAAAGTGGTCGTAAGGCAGGGTTTCCCAGTCGGGTAATAAATGCACCCTGAGTTTGGGGTCGAAGAACGGTATTTCCTCTACCAGCCGCTGCGCTTCCAGCGCGTTGGCGGCGATGACCACCAGCGGCACATGGTGCGGCGCGTATTGTGCCAGGGCCAGCGCATCGGACGAGCCCTGCAGGTTGGTGTAGCGCGGTCGGGAATGTTTGGACGAGAAAAGCACGGCGGACAACCTGAAACAAAGGCGCGCATTATAAGCCACGTCGCCCGTCCGCCTGTTTTACAATTCGGTTATGTCTGAATTCCACGCTTTAGTCCCCGCCGCCGGTTTCGGCGCACGCATGGGTATCGAATTGCCCAAGCAATATCTCGATCTGGCCGGCCAGCCCATGATCTGGCACGCGATTTCCACCTTGTGCGCCTGTCCTGACATCAAAACCGTGTTTGTGGTGCTGGCGCCGGGCGACGAATATTTTGCGCGCTACGACTGGTCGCATTGCGGGGACAAGCTGGTCACGCTGTATTGTGGTGGTACGACGCGCGCCGCGAGTGTGGCCAACGGCTTGCTGGCCTCCGAGCTGGAGGCCGACGACTGGGTACTGGTGCATGATGCGGCGCGGCCCTGCCTGACGCAGGCACTGCTGAACAAGATGATTGCCGAACTGCGCGACGACGCGGTGGGCGGCATTCTCGCAGTGCCGGTGGCGGACACGCTGAAGCGCGCCGATGCCCAGCAGCGCATCGCCTGCACCGAGCCGCGCGAAGGCTTGTGGCAGGCGCAGACGCCGCAGATGTTCCGCGCCGGTTTGCTGGCGGAAGGACTGGCCCGCTGCAGCAATGTGACAGACGAAGCGTCGGCCATCGAGGCGCTGGGGTTGCAGCCGAAACTGGTGGCGAGCGATAGCAGCAATTTCAAGGTGACGTATCCGCAGGACATCGTGCTGGCGGAGTTGTTGTTAAACAAAAAAATGTAGGGTGGGCACGTTTTTGTGCCCACGCGGTGCGGCTACGGGAGGCAAGCAATATGAGAATCGGACAAGGTTTCGACGTTCATCAATTGGTGGAAGACCGCAAGCTGATTATTGGAGGAGTTGATATTCCATACGGCAAAGGCCTGCTCGGTCATTCCGATGCCGATGTACTGTTGCATGCCATCTGCGATGCACTGCTCGGCGCGGCCGCGCTGGGCGATATCGGCAAGCATTTCGCTGACACCGACGCGCAATACAAGGACATCGACAGCCGCCTGCTGCTGCG
>JAHJNJ010000043.1 GCA_018820925.1 Gammaproteobacteria bacterium
CAATCAGGCGACAGGCAAACCGGTGTTCCACATACCGACAACGGCGGCATGTGACAGCAGCGGTTGCCACTCCCAGACCAACACATCAAACTACACGACGTTCGCCGGTGTCGAGTATTCGCACCCGACGCCGATAGGCGTGTGTTCGACCTGTCATAACGGCACCTCTGCCCGGGGCAAGTCGGCGACGCATGTGTCGACCACGGCCGCCTGCGATACCTGCCACACCGCCAGCAACACCGGCAATTACTCGACGTTCCTCGGTGCCTCTTATGTCCACCCGACACCGCCGGGCGTCTGCTCCACCTGCCATAACGGTTCGACCGCCATTGGAAAATCAGCGAGCCATGTTGGCACCAATGCGGCCTGCGACCTCTGCCACACGCAATCCAATACCGCCAATTACACGACGTTCCTCGGCGCCGCCTATACCCACGCCACCCCGCCGGGCGTCTGTTCCACCTGCCATAACGGCTCGATCGCACTCGGCAAGCACGCTGCTCATGTGGCCACCACTTTGCCATGCGATTCCTGCCATACCGCAGCCAACACCAACAATTACACGACGTTCACGGGAGCGAGCGGCGGTATCGACCACACAACCCTGGTTCCCGCAGCGGCAGGCAGTTGCCAGAGGTCGGGCTGCCACAACGGTGTGGGCGCGCGAGGATTGTCGGCGGGGCATATTCCGCTGCCGGCTGCTGCGGCCTCCTGCGACAGCGGCGGTTGCCACAGGTATACCGGTTCCGTGCCGAGCTTTGCCGGAGCAGTCATGAACAACACCCCGGCGCACGCCGCAGTGGCCTCCGCACGATGCGATACTTGCCACAATGGTGCCTACACGACACAGGGCACGTTGGGCGCGTACGGCAAAGTGGGCAACCATATCCCGACGACGATCACGACCGGCCTGGACTGCAACACCTGCCACACCACGACTTCCTACAGCAGCCTCGCCAACTGGCTGACGGAAAGGATGAACCACAACGGTGCGCAAGGCGGTGGTGTCGGAGGAAATGGGGCCTACTGCGTGACCTGCCATCTCAAGGGCGTCACCTATATGGGAACCATGGACAAGAAGAGCCACGAGGGGACGAGCATGAGCAAGGATTGCTCGAAGTCAGGCTGCCATAAACCGCTGGGCAGCAGAGGTTCGACATACGTCAATTGGGACTAAGGCTCGGGAGCCACATTGAACGTTGGAGCCGGCTTCCGTGAAGTCGGCCCTTTAATACTTTTGACACGAGCAAACACAATATGAAATCTGGAAGAGTGCAAATGATTTTGCGACTGTTGTTTATTCTTACCCTGCTGTGGTCTGTGTCCATGCAGGCAGCTGCCGAAATCATCGACGACATCACCTTCAAGGAAGACGCGAAAGGCGAGTTGGACGTGACAATTGACTTCACTGTTCCCGTCCAATATCTGCGGCATTTCCCGCGGAGAAAATCACAGGAGATGACGATTTATTTCAACATTCCGCCAAGCGTTCCCAGGAAACAGTGGCAAGGCTACGAATCGAATCGTTCTCCGATTTCGTCTATCGTCCGCATCCTGCAAGTCTCAACCCGGGACACGAGAACGGGGCCCAAAATCATGTTCCAATTCCATCGGCCTGCTGAATTCAGCGTGACTCCGGGAAGAAACAGCCAGAGCATTCTGGTCCACATCAAGCCGGGTGTCGTCGGACAGCAGAAGAGTGGCGCCGCAACCGGATTACCCTTGGGTATACAGCCCCCGGAGCTGCCTCCCGTTGTCACGGCTGCGCCGGTGGTGGCTCCGGCGCCGTCAACCGATGCAGTTGCAACCGCAGCCGAGCCTGCTGCCCCCGCTACTGCCGAACCTGCAAAACCCCAGGCGCCTGTTGTTGCCAAGCCTGTACCCGAGCGTCCTCCGATCCCCGCGCCCAAGCGTCCTCCGGCCGCAGCCATTCCCGCCCGCGACGCACAGCTTGGCGGAAAAGACGGTCTCCCACGCTTCCCGGAGTTAGACCCGGTTACTCCGGAAAAACCCGGCACACAGCCTGCCGAGGTATTGTCTGTGGAAGAACAATTGAAAAAGTTCAACAGCCAGGCATCCGCATTGATGGCAAAAGGGCGGGATGCGATGCTGAAGGGGGAATTGTTTGCCGCGATTGACGCGTTCAACGCTGTACTCGCCTTGCCGGCCAATAAGTATTCCGAAGATGCGCAGTTATGGATCGGCATTGCCAGAGAGCGATCAGGACAGCAGGCCAAGGCGAGACTGGAATTTGAGTTGTATCTGAAACTGTATCCCAACGGGGCGGAGCGAGCTTGGGTCACTCAAAGACTTGCCAGACTTCCTGCGGCCGTTCCTGCGCAAACGAGCGCCAAACCGGCCGCTCCGCGAGCCACGAAGATGGAATTCAATCAATATGGCAGCCTGTCCACGTATTACCATATCGGCAGGAGCTGGACCAACACCACAAAGACGGAAGGTGGTGTGGAGGTTCCCGACAACACGAGCAAAACAGACCTGTCTTCATTGGTCGGCGTAGTGAGCATGACTGCCCGCGCGTACAACAATCAATTCGACAACCGCCTGGTGTTCCAGGCCAACAAATCCCAGAACCTGCTGGACAACAGCCGCAGTCGGTCCCGGATCAGTGCGGCGTTTTACGATCTGAGAAATCGCGTCCACAATTATTCGGCGCGGGTCGGTGTTCAGTCTGCAGCGGGTGGTGGGGTGCTGGGACGATTCCTGGGCGTTTCCGCCGGCTACGGTTTCTTGCAGGATTGGCGCGCCAATTTCTCAATCGGGCAAATGACTGATGAAGTGCTTGGACAAAAACCCAAGTTCAACAGCGTCAGCCTGGATTTCGGTGTCAACAGCCCGTTGGGCGGATCTGTCTATTTAATCAACCAGACTGTTGCAGGCATCACCGACCGCAGAGCGACGGGTGGCGATCTGCGATACTTCGAGCAGGGCAAAACGGCTTTGGCCACACTGGATTACGACGTGCAATTCAAGTCGGTGAACATATTCACCCTGCAGGGTACGCTGAATCTCGATTCCGGCACCGACTACAGCTTCATGCTGGATCACCGCAAATCGCCTTCATTGAGCGTCATGAATGCCGTGTATGGTGCCGTTGCAACTTCGGCTGAGCAGTTTTACTGGGTCGATCCCAACGATCCCAACGCATGCCTGATTTACAATCCCTTCTATGATCCGGTGTTGACACCCACGCTAAACCCCTGCCTGAGCGATAATAGTTTTGCCTACACTCCCGCCACGCTCAGCATATTGCTGCAAAGCGGTTTTTCCCTTGATGAGCTGGTGGACCTGGCAAAGAAGCGCACGGCGATCACCAACCAGGCACAATTCAGCGTGAGTCAGCGCGTCAATGAAAAATGGCAGACAGGTACCGATTTTACCGTTTCAAACACATCGGGCATGCCCGAAAGCGGGACCCCCATCAGGGATCCGGAAACCGGTGAAGTTGTAACAACCGGTATTGAAGGATATTTCCCGGCAACCCCCTCTTCGGGAGTTACCTGGACGCTGGGCGGCAGAATTTCAGGGACCGACGTGATCGCCACGCGCGACCAATCGACGCTGAATTTGAGTTATACCAAAGGACCCTCAACGCAAAGCACTTTGCTGTTGTTGAACAACCGTGCTTATCTCTCCGATATATGGACACTGGATGGAACCCTGCGCGGAATGAGAATAACCGACACACTCGGCGGAAAACAAATGGTGTATTCCGTAGTTGCCAAAGCGGGATACAACGTGCGAACCAGCCTTGCCCTGGAAGTTGAACTGGGCGTGGACTGGATGAAAATCACTTACAGCACTTATAACCCGGCAACGATTAAGCGGGGTTACATTTCAAGCGGGTTCCGCTGGGACTTTTAAAGCGGCTTCAGTTAAGTTGGCAATAAACGGAAATGGCACCCGAAATTGGGTGCCATTTTCTTGAGTGAATGGAACGCTACGACCGTTCGGTTGTATTTACGCGATGCTCACTGCGTTGTCCAGGTAAACATCCTGAACCGCATTCAACAATGCAATACCATCCTTCAGCGGTTTCTGGAATGCCTTGCGGCCCAGGATCAGCCCCATGCCGCCGGCACGCTTGTTGATCACTGCCGTGCGCACGGCCTGCTGCAAATCGTCCTTGCCCGATTCGCCGCCCGAGTTGATCAGACCGGCGCGGCCCATGTAACAGTTCGCCACCTGGTAGCGCACCAGGTCGATGGGGTGATCGGTGGTGAGCTCGCTGTAAACCTTGGGGTGGGTTTTGCCGAACTTGATGGCGTTGTAGCCGCCGTTGTTCTCGGCCATTTTCTGTTTGACGATGTCGGCGTTGATGGTGGCGGCGAGATGGTTGGCCTGGCCGGTCAGGTCGGCGGCGACGTGGTAGTCCTTGTCGCCCACCTTGAATGCCGAGTTGCGCAGGTAGGCCCACAATACGGTTGCCATGCCCAGTTCATGCGCATGCTCAAACGCTTCGGAAATTTCCTGTATCTGGCGGCGCGAGTGTTCGGAGCCGTAAAACACGGTTGCCCCTACTGCCACCGCGCCCATGTTGAAGGCCTGATCCACGCTGGCGAACAGCGTCTGGTTGTAAATGTTGGGGTAGGTCAGGATTTCGTTGTGGTTGATTTTGACGATGAACGGAATCTTGTGCGCGTAGCGGCGGGCTACCGAGCCCAGCACGCCCAGCGTGGAAGCCACGCCGTTGCAGCCACCTTCGATGGCGAGCTTGACGATGTTTTCCGGGTCGAAGTACATCGGGTTGGGTGCAAACGATGCGCCGCCGGAATGTTCCACGCCCTGATCCACGGGCAGCAGGGAAAGATAGCCGGTGTTTGCCAATCTCCCATGTCCGTACAAGGCCTGCATACTGCGCAGCACACCTGTCCTGCGGTCTTTCATGGCCACCACGCGATCCACGTAATCCGCTCCGGGCAAGTGCAGCGATTCCTTTGGAATCCCGGTGCAACGATGTTTCAACAGGTGTTCAGCTTCTTCGCCCAACAATTGCACAATATTCGTCATGATTTTGCTCTCCGGTTGGTTAGATTGGCGCAGCCATCTTACTCCCCTGTGTATAATTTTGGGTATCCGTAAACACACGTATGGAATCAAATGAGACGACTCGTCATTGGCACACCGCTTTCTCCCTCCGCCACCAAAGTCATGCTGCTCGGCAGCGGCGAACTCGGCAAGGAAGTCATCATCGCATTGCAGCGCCTGGGCGTGGAGGTCATCGCCGTAGATCGCTACGAGAATGCGCCGGGGCACCAGGTGGCGCATCGCGCGCATGTGATCAACATGGCGGACGGGGCCGCGTTGCGCGCCCTCATCGAAAAAGAGAAGCCGGATCTGGTCGTGCCGGAAATCGAAGCCATCGCCACCGACATGCTGGTGCAACTCGAGAAAGAGGGCCAGCGCGTGATTCCCATGGCGCGCGCCGCGCAGCTCACCATGAATCGCGAAGGCATACGCCGTCTGGCTGCCGAGACGCTGGGCTTGCCGACTTCGCCATACAAGTTCGCCAACAGCCTGGAAGAAATGCAGGCCGCCATCGACGGCGGCATCGGCTATCCCTGCATCATCAAGCCCGTGATGTCGTCCTCCGGCAAGGGGCAATCCAAAGTGGATGGCCCGGCTGACGTGAAGAAGGCCTGGGACTACGCCGCCAGCGGTTCGCGCGTGAATCAGGGGCGGGTGATCGTGGAAGGCTTCATCGATTTCGATTACGAGATCACCGAACTCACGGTGCGTGCTATTGGCGCCAATGGCGAAACCGAGACCCATTTTTGCGAACCCATCGGGCATGTGCAGGTGCATGGCGATTACGTCGAAAGCTGGCAGCCGATGGCGATGACACCGCTGGTCTTGCAGCGCTCGCGCGAGATTGCTAAAAAGGTTACCGACAACCTCGGCGGTCTGGGGCTGTTTGGCGTCGAGTTGTTCATCAAGGGCGACAATGTCTGGTTCTCGGAAGTCAGTCCGCGTCCGCACGACACCGGCATGGTCACCATGTGTACCCAGCGCTTCAACGAATTCGAACTGCATGCCCGCGCCATCCTCGGCCTGCCGGTGGATACCAGCCTGCGTGCAACCGGCGCGAGCGCCGTGATTTACGGCCAGATGGATGAAAAGGGCATCGCCTTCAAGGGCGTGGAAGAAGCCCTGCGCGTGCCGGAATCGGATATCCGCCTGTTCGGCAAACCCGAAGCCTTCAAGAAACGCCGCATGGGCGTAGCCTTGGCGAATGGCAAAGATACCGACGAGGCGAGGGCGCGCGCCAAACTGGCCGCGAGCAAAGTCGTTCCGGTCAAAGTGCAATGATCGCTGGAATTTATTGAGGTAACCGATTGATGCAGCAACCCGTAAGTGACAAGGGCATCAGCCCGAAAGCCTGGTATCAGGTGGCCTGCGAGAAGTCCGGCTTTGTGAGTGATGCGCAGCAACTTGAGGCCATTGAAGAGCTGGAAGCGTTCTGGCAACAACTGGTCGAGTTCAAGAACAAGCGCGACCAATTTCTCGGCCGCAGCCTGCTGAGTCCAGACGTACCCAATGGTTTGTATATCTGGGGCGGGGTGGGGCGCGGCAAGACTTTCTTCATGGACGGTTTTTACCATTGCCTGCCGTTCCGCCGCAAACGCCGTATCCACTTCCATAATTTCATGGTCGAAGTGCATCACGAGATGAAGCAACTCGCCCATGAGCGCGATCCCCTGATGGCTTTGGCAGACCGCATCGGTCACTCGACACGCCTGCTCTGCCTGGACGAATTCCACGTGGACGATATTGCCGATGCGATGATTCTCGGACGCTTGCTTGATGCGTTGTTTGAGCGCGGGGTAATTTTGCTCACCACTTCCAACTATTCCCCGGATGAACTTTACCCCAATGGCTTGCAGCGACAGAATTTCCTGCCGGCCATTGCGCTGCTCAAGCGTGAGCTAAAAGTACTGCATCTGGATGGCGATGCCGACTACCGTTTGTTGCAAATGGAGCGCGATCCCTTGTTCATGATGGCCGCAGATGCGTCTACCGAAGAGCACATGAATTCCCTGTTCCAGCGGCTTACAGCGGGCATGCATACCGAGGCGGATTTCATTCAGGTCAGGCAGATAAGGATACCTGTCCGGCGCGCGGCGCGTGAAGTCGTCTGGTTCGATTTCAAGGAGCTGTGCGGGGGGCATCATGACCAGTCGGATTATCTGGAAATAGCTTATCGTTATCCGACGGTCTTCATATCGGGGATTCCGCAAATGACAGCCGATAACGGTGCGGAAGCGCGGCGTTTTACCTGGCTGATTGACGTGTTGTACGACAACCATGTCAAGCTGGTGGCCTCATTCGATGTTGCGCTGGAAAAGTTATATGCAGAGGGGAAGCACAGCAGCGAAGCACAGCGCATATCGAGCCGCTTGACCGAGATGCAAATCCGCCCCTATCTGGAACGCCCGCATCACAGCCGTGGTGTCACATTGACTGAATAAGTGCAACCTGATCGCCCGAAGCTGTAGGGTGCGCTTTTATGATGTTTGAAGTTCATCTACTCCGAACAGAGTCAAGACTTCACCGTGCCGGATCAATAACTGAATAAGTTCAACTCGATCGCACGAAGTATGCGATCGAAGATATTACGAACCGTTCTTGAAGCGAGTGTCGTAATTCGTCTGGCATGCCGCATTGGCATCTTCCAGTGTTTTTGCAGCTTCATCCATTGCCGCTTTGGGAATGGTGAATTGCCCCCGTTTGCGGCGTACCGGTTTCTGGTGCTGGATCAGGAAGTCTTCGTTTGCTTTCTCGGCGGTTGCCTTGCAAGTGGCCAGTTCGGCCAGGATCGCGGATTCAAATGCTGCCCTTGCTTCCGCAGCAGCTTTTGCCCTTGCCAACGCCTCGGCGCGGGCTTGTTCCATTGCCGCCCGCAGTTCCGCCGCTTCCTTGATTTCCTGTTTGTTCAGATAGTCCAAATAGCCCCATGTACCAGATGCCAGCACAATCAGCACTGCAGCTACAATTTTCTTAAGCATGCGTCACCCCGATATTGTTATTAATTGTCCGCTTGCGCATATTAAACCGGACTAGTCGAATATTGCCCTATAGATGTGATTCGCATCAAGGAAATAATTAGTCCTATCAAACAATAAGCCCCTATTCCCAGTGATGGCGCTCGCCATTACGGTGCCGGATTGGGATAGCGTTTATGCACGGCTTCGATCTTTACCAGCACTTCAGTCGATAAGTTTATATCGGCACTGTCCAGATTCTCTTTCAGTTGCCCCAGCGTCGTTGCACCGAGGATGACGCTGCTGTTGAACCAGCGCGTCCTGGCAAACGCGATTGCCAAGGTTGCGGGCGTGAGTCCGGCTTCTTCGGCGATGCGCATGTATTCCTTCACTGCCGGCGGCACGTTGATCTTGTCATAGCGCTGACCGAAGTTGGGGAAGAGCGTGATGCGCCCGTGTGCCTTGGGATCCTTGATGTATTTGCCGGTGAGCCAGCCGAAAGCCAAAGGACTGTAGGCGAGCAGGCCGACATTGGCGTGGTGGCAGATTTCGGCCAGTCCGCTTTCGAAAGTGCGGTTCAGCAGGTGGTAGGCGTTCTGCACACTGACGATCCTGGGCAGGCCGAGTTGTTCGGCGCAACGCACGAATTCGGCTACGCCCCACGGCGTTTCGTTGGAAAGGCCGATGTGGCGTACCTTGCCGGCTTTGACCAACTCCGCCAGCGCCTGCAGTTGCTCGGCGATGGGCGTGGTTTCGCGCTCCTGCGTGACATCGTAGCGGGTGGAGCCGAACATCGGCACATAGCGGTCCGGCCAGTGGATTTGGTACAGGTCGACGTAGTCGGTCTGCAGACGGCGCAGGCTGCCGTCGATGGCGGTTGTGAGGTGTTCGCGGTTGATGCGCGGAGTGCCGCGTATCCAGGTGAATCCGCGCGCGGGACCGGCGATCTTGGTGGCGACGATGAGTTTGTCGCGCTGTTGCTGCTTGAGCCAGGAGCCGATATAGCTTTCGGTGCGATGCACGGTCTCGGCGCGCGGTGCAACCGGATACATCTCGGCCGTGTCGATAAAATTGACACCGTGCGCGATGGCAAGGTCGAGCTGGGCATGCGCATCCGCTTCGCTGTTCTGTTCGCCAAAGGTCATGGTGCCGAGTGCCAAAGCCGATACGTTCAAGTCGCTACGGCCCAGTTGTCTGTATTCCATGCTTGTCTCAAGGTATTCGATGTGAGTATTTTATCCCGACATCGTGCTAGCATCCGCACATCATGATGCCTGTTATTTTTCTTTCGCATGGTGCGCCCAGCTTGCCGCTTGAAGCAGGCGAGACAGGGGAAGCGTGGCGCCAACTGGGCGCGCAATTGCCCAGACCTACTGCCATTCTGGTGATTTCTGCCCATTGGGAATCGCACATACCGACGCTCAGTCGCACGGTACAGCCGGAGACCATCCACGATTTCAGCGGCTTTCCGGAAGCGCTCTACCGCCTTCAATATCCCGCCCCCGGCGCCCCGCAGATGGCGCAAGCGGCAGCGCAATTGTTGCGGCAGGCCAACATTCCGGTACAACTCGACGACAAGCATGGGCTGGATCACGGTGCCTGGGTGCCGTTAAGCATCATGTTTCCGCAGGCGGACATTCCCGTCGCGCAGCTTTCCTTGCAACCCGAAAAGACACCGGCCTGGCATCTCGCGCTGGGACGTGCCTTGCGTCCGTTGCGCGAGCAGGGTGTCTTGATCGTGGGCAGCGGCTCGATCACGCATAACCTGCGCGCCATTTTCAAAAACCCTCCGGGCAAACAGGCGCCGGTCTGGGTGACGGATTTTTGCGATTGGGTCGCAGAAAGAATCAGCGAAGGCGATGTCGACGCGCTTTGCGCTTATCGCACGCTGGCGCCGTATGCCGAAGTGAACCATCCCAGCGAAGAACATTTCTTGCCGTTATTTGTGGCACTCGGGGCGGCAACGCAGGTGGAAGGCGCGCAACATTTGAACCGGGTGATGACTTTCGGCATGCTTGCCATGGATGCGTGGCTGTTCGATCCGCAAGGGTGAGGAATGTTGCACAGATGCAGGAGGGGGAGTGTCTGGCCTGCGGATACCAATAAGAAAAGCATGATAGAGGGTGAAGATGTCAACTTATAACGTCAATCTGCACGAGGCTATTTATTCCCTGTCCGACGCCCTCGATCTGGTGGGTGTCACGCATATTCATCACGGCAAGCGCGTTGCCTATATGGCTGCCGAGTGCGGCAAGCAACTGGGCTGGAGCGGGCCCCGTCTGGACGAACTGTTCCAGGCGGCCATCCTCCACGACAGCGGCGTATCCAAGACCATGGTGCATGCCAAACTGGCCCAGATGTCGTGGGAGGACGAGGCGGATCACTGCAAGCTGGGTGCCGAATTGCTGGCCACCAGTCCCATGCTGCAACACTTGTCGGATACGATATTGCACCACCATACGCATTGGTCCGTGCTCAAGGATCTGGAATTGCCGCTGGAGGTCAAGCTGCGGGCCAACTGCATTTATATGGTCGACCGCGTCGACGTGCTTGCGCTGGTTTGCATGCTTGAAGGGAAGGACATCCTGCTGGGCAAGGAAGAGATCCGGCGCAAGGTGCTCGAACGCCGCGGCGACTGGTTCTGTCCGGAACTGGTCGATGCTTTCATGGATACCTCGCGTGCCGAGACTTTCTGGTTCAGGCTGGAGAGCGATCATGTCAACGGCTATCTGGCTACCTGGTTGTCGCACTACCCCGAACAGACCATGGAATTCGAGGAATTGCGCAGCCTGGTGCATGTTTTCTCATCCATCGTCGACGCAAAGAGTCCATACACCAAACAACATTCCGACGGTGTGGCCAACCTGGCGCGCTATCTCGGCGGCGTGTTCCAGTTGCCGCAGGAAACCTGCGAAATGCTCGAACTGGTCGGCTTGTTGCACGATATCGGCAAGTTGCGTGTGCCGGACGAGTTGCTGGAAAAGCCGGGCGAACTGAATGAAGCTGAAACCATCATCATGCGCCAGCACTGTTTCGACACCTACAGCATCCTGAAGAACATCCGCGGACTGGAACGCGTCAGCCTGTGGGCGCTACAGCATCACGAGCGCATGGACGGCACCGGCTATCCCAACCACACCAGGGGCGCCGATCTTTCACTTGAAGCGCGCATCGTTGCGGTATCCGATGTGTTTCAGGCGCTCGCGCAAGAGCGGCCCTATCGCGGGCCGCTGGAAAAAGTGGTCATCATGGCCCTGCTCAAACTGGAAGCGGAGGAGGGCAAGCTGGACCAGAAAGTGGTCGCGGCAGTGGAAGCGAACCTTGATGCGTGCTGGCGTGCCGCAGTTGACCCGATTCAAGCGTAGCTTGGTCGTTACCCGCGCGTATTGGACTGTGTCGGGAACTGCGTCAGATCCACCAGCGGGGCAGGTTGCCAACCGGGAATGCGGTGCTCTGCCACGACATTGGTGAAAATTCCGGCGCGCATGTAGAACTTGGCTGTCACAATGGCCGCTGCCTACGCCACAGGCGATTACACCCTGCAACAATGAATCAACATAGAATCAATGGGGTCAGACTCCATAGCAGAATCAATGGGAATCAATGGGGTCAGGGAATCAATGGGGTCAGACTCGATTGATCATAAACTCTTCCGATTTCCGATCCCCACCCCTGGCATTCGGCTCGACCCGTCGCTGCAGTTGCTTCTGTATACGTTGCTTGAACCGATCATTCCCCAGCACCCATGCCTTGTTGGTTGCATCCCGTATTTCATCAAGACTGCTTTCAGGTATGTGCGACTTGAATAGCTGGC
>JAHJNJ010000005.1 GCA_018820925.1 Gammaproteobacteria bacterium
AGCGAATTCCATCAGGGATAGAGGCGAAAGCCTCACGAGAAATCCGGATGTATGGCTGCAATCAACACCTACCTCAAAATCACCGATTGAAAGCTTGGCAAAAGTGGGCGTCCATGTATGTAGCTAAGGGGCGCGCCGAAGGCGCGTCCCAGCGACCGGAGGGAGCGAACTTGAGCGTAGGGTTAGGGGCTACCATATCTCGAACCCACCATAATTGGCGTACTCAATGAACGAGCCTATATATGTTTCATCGTTTTCATCGACGGACACATCAACGCCGATCACCTTTCCAAGCTCTTGAGCCAGGGCTCTTGCCTTTGATTTTCCATCTGGGTCAGCAAGATACTTTGCCAATGCTTCAGCATAAGATTTGGCGTCTTGAGCGGTAACAATTTGCCCTGCGTTCCAGTCATAGGCTCCCGACCATGGACCTTCAGAGGCAGCCCATTCCTTAGGCGGTTGAGTGCCAGATTTCTCCCAGCCGTAATGAATGGCTGCAAGATTCAAATAAAAGGCCCACCCAATAGTAGAGAAACAGAACTCTTTCCCAGCCTCATTGCGAAGATCAATGGACATCCGAGCCCCTAACGTTCAAGGTCAGGGACGCTGCGCGGCTTTATCGCGCAGCGTCCCCTGCACCGCAGTGTTAGGCTGCGGCTCATGTGCGAAACATGTTGTAAACGTGGATGGGGAAGCCAACAAACGCGATAGCAACCCCGAGGGCCACGATGTAGAAACCGACCGAAGCCGACAAGAACACGCCGATCAGCCACCCGCAGAGCGCAACAGCAAAACCAGCTACCCCGATACGCATGCCGAGAAGCTTGCGCGGTGGAGTGGTTTGCTCAAACGAAGCAGTGGGCTCGCGGAAGAGACTGGAAATGCCGACGGCCACCGCCGCAATGGCAGCAGCGCCCAAAGAGAAAGCCCACGGATTTTCGGACGAGACCTTGGCAAGCGACAGGCCGAGAAGTGAGGCGACGCTGACAATGACAAGACCTGGGAAGAAACGAGAACCCATAGCGGCCTAACGTAAAGTAGACACCCTAAAAAATGCCTGAAAAAGCACCTTCGAGGTGTACAATCTGGCACCCGCTCTGCAGTGCCTTGTTTTTATTGAAGGAGAATTTATGGTAACCCCTAATATTCCCGATAAAAGCACCACTACGAATCCCCCCAAATTATTGGATCTAGTCCGCGATAAGTTGCGAGTGAAGCATTACAGTATTCGCACCGAGCAAACCTATACGGGCTGGATTAAACGCTATATCTACTTTCACGGCAAGCGCCACCCAAAAGACATGGGGGCGGCAGAAGTCGAGGCGTTCCTGACGTACTTGGCTGTTGAGGGTAACGTTTCCGCTTCTACACAAAATCTGGCCAAGAGTGCTTTGCTGTTCCTGTACCGTGAGGTGTTGGATATCGAATTGCCCTGGCTGGACAACGTGACACAGGCGAAAGTACCCAAACGTTTGCCTGTGGTGCTGACGATAAGCGAAGTACAGAATGTGCTGTCGCATTTGAAAGGTACGCATTTGTTGATTGCTTCATTGCTGTATGGCGGCGGGATGCGTCTGATGGAGGCAGTGCGCTTGCGTGTCAAGGATGTGGATTTCGAACGGCGCGAGATTCTGGTGCGTGAAGGCAAGGGTTTCAAGGACAGGGTAACGATGTTGCCGGAAACGGTCATCGATTCGCTCAACGCGCACATGATGAAGGTCAAAGCGCTGCATGCCGAAGATGTGGCGCAGGGTTATGGCGAGGTATATATGCCATTTGCCCTGGACAAAAAGTATCCCGCTGCAGGAAGGGATTGGGGCTGGCAATATATTTTCCCGTCAAAGAATTTGTCGGTTGATCCACGATCCGGCAAGACGCGGCGTCATCATGTGGATGAGAAAGGCGTACAACGCGCGGTAAAGCAAGCTGTGCGCGATACGGAGCTCACCAAACCCGCCACGCCACACTCGCTGCGCCATTCATTTGCCACGCACTTATTGCAGTCCGGTTACGACATCCGCACCGTGCAGGAACTGCTCGGCCATTCTGATGTTTCTACCACCATGATCTACACCCATGTGCTGAACAAAGGCGGGCGAGGTGTGACGAGCCCATTGGACAAAATGAATTAGGGAAGGTCTGATTAAGTCCTACGTTCGTGGTGAGCTTGTCGAACCATGAACGTAGGCAGTCGGCAAATCAGCGGCTTGCAATGTTCACCCTTCGACAAGCTCAGGGCGAACGGACTTAATCAGAGGTTCCTTAGACGGTGATTCTTGCTTGTTACCCGCGCGTATTGGACTGGGCTGCGAATTGAGTCAGATCGACCAGCGGGGCAGGTTGCCAACCGGGCTTGCGGTGTTCGGCCACGACATTGGTAAAAATGCCGCCGCGCACGTAGAACTTTGCGGTCAGGCGCATGAAGCGCGGCTGGATGGCGGCGACCAGGTCGTCCAGCACGCGGTTGGTCACATCTTCGTGGAAATGCCCTTCGTTGCGGAACGACCAGATATACAGCTTCAGACTTTTCAATTCCACACATTGCGCGTCGGCGATGTAATCCAGGATCAGGGTGGCGAAGTCAGGCTGGCCGGTTTTGGGGCACAAACAGGTAAATTCCGGTATCTCCATGTGGATGTGGTAGTCGCGTTTGGGCTGCGGATTGGGAAAAGTCTCCAATGTCTTAGTGGGTTGGGAGGTCATTTGGTGAGGTGCCCGGGTTCAGTTAGAATGGCGCGCATTATATCGCCAGCCTGAATCAAATTGCGTCTTGCTCATATCAAGTTAGCCGGTTTCAAGTCCTTCGTTGATCCCACCCATATCGCGCTGCCCGGGCAATTGGTGGGCATCGTCGGTCCCAACGGTTGCGGCAAATCCAACGTCATCGACGCGTTGCGCTGGGTGCTGGGCGAGTCGCGCGCCTCGGCTTTGCGCGGCGAATCCATGCAGGACGTGATCTTCAACGGCGCCGGGACGCGCAAACCGGTGGCCCGCGCCAGCGTCGAGCTGGTGTTCGACAACTCGTTGGGCAAGGTCGGCGGGCAATGGGCGACCTATGCCGAGATTTCCATCAAGCGCGTGCTGCAGCGCGACGGCGATTCCAATTACTACATCAACAACCAGAACGTACGCCGCAAGGATATTACCGACATCTTCCTCGGCACCGGGGTTGGCGCGCGTGCCTACGCCATCATCGAACAGGGCATGATCTCGCGCATTATCGAGGCCAAGCCCGAAGAACTGCGGGTATTCCTCGAAGAAGCAGCAGGCGTCTCCAAATACCGCGACCGCCGCCGCGAGACCGAACTGCGCCTGGGCGACACGCGCGACAACCTGTTGCGCGTTTCCGACATCCTGCAGGAACTCGACAAGCAACTGGTGCATCTGGGTGAGCAGGCCGAAGTGGCCAAGACTTACCGCGAACTGGAAACACGCCGCGAGACCACGCAGAAACTGCTGTGGCTGGTCAACAAGCAGGAAGCCGAAGCACGGCGCGTGCGCTATGCGCAACAGGTGGAGCGGACCAGGAACGACCTTGAGGCCGAGATCGCCAGGCTGCGCGAAGTCGAGGCCAAGCTGGAAAGCGCGCGCAGCGAGCATTTCGGGCTGTCCGACGCGCTGCATGCCAAGCAGGGGGAACTGTACGCGAGCAATGCCGAAGTGTTGCGACTGGAACAGCAGATCGCATTCCTCGTCGAACAACGCAACCGCCTGTCGCAACAAATCCAGAACGGCGAACGCCAGATCGCGCAGCAGCAGACCCAGTTGCAGGGCCTGCGTACCCTGCGTACGCACTGGCAGCAACAGCAGGAAGATGCCACGGTGCGCGTGGCGGTGTGCGAGAACCGCAGCGAAGCCGAAGCGCAAAGTCTGCCGCAGGTCGAGGAAGCGGCGCGCGTGGCGCAGGAACGCCTGAATTCGATGCAGCGCGAACAGATGCTGATCCAGCAGCAATTGCAGATCTCCGAGACCCAGCGCGGCCATGTGCAGGGTAACGTGCAGCAACTGGACAGCCGCAAGTCGCGGCTGATGCTGGAACGCGACAACTTGCCGCAACTCGACAGCGCGGGGCTGGAGCAGGCTCAGCAGCAACTTGCCGAATTGCAGACCGAATACGAGATGCAGCAACAGCAATTGGCAGAATTGCAGGAGCGTCTGCCGCTGGCCGACGAAGAACGCCGCAAACAGCGCGATGCCGTGCAGGGGCTGGAACGCCAACTGGCGCAGACCGAAGCCCGTTTGAATGCGCTGCAACAATTGCAGGCGCAGCTCGACAACGACAAGAACCTGAAGGCATGGCTGACTCAGCACCAACTGGACAGCGCGCCGCGCCTGTGGCAATCCATCCGCATTGATCAGGGCTGGGAAGATGCACTGGAAGCGGTGCTGCGCGAACGCATCAATGCGCTGGCGTTGCCGCGTCTGGAAGACGCTGCCAACTGGAGCGATGCGCCGCCCGCCAAACTGGCCGTGTATGCGGCGGATGGCAGCCATGCGAACAAGGCTGCAGTGCAGTCAGGTTTGACCCCGCTCGCGAGCTATGTGCGCTGCGAGGATACGCAGGCCGCCCCCGTAGTCGATGATTGGCTGGCCGGCGTTTATGCCGTGTCGACTTTGAACGAGGCGCTGGCGCAGCGTAACAACCTGCCGTCCGGCGCCTGGCTGGTGACGGCGCAGGGACATCTGGTCGGCGCGCACAGCGTGCTGTTCCATGCGCCGGACAGCCAGTTGCACGGCGTGCTGGCGCGCCAGCGCGAAATCGAGCAGTTGCAGCAGGAAATGCAGCAGCGCAACGCATCGCTGGAGCAGGGCAAACAACAGTCTGCTCTGGCCGAAGAGACCTATCTTTCCGTCGAAGGACGCATTGCGCCCTTGCGCAATTCCACCAGCGAGCTGCAGCAGCGCCAGCACGGCGTGCAGATGCAGATATTGAAACTGACCCAGTCCAACGAGCGCACTCAGGAACGCAACGTGCAGATCGCACAGGAACTGGAAGAGCTGGCGGAGCGTGTTGCCAATGAACAACGCCAGTTGGAAGAGATCGCCGAGCAGATGGAAATCCAGCGCGAGAAGTTATCCTCGCAGCAATCAGAGAGTGACCAGGCACGCCAGCAGTCCGGTACACAGGATAATTTGTTGCGCGAGCAACGCGACCGCGCACAGAAGGCGCAGCACGAATTGCAGGAAGCGCGTTTCTTTGCCAAAACCTGTGCCGAGAAGCTGACCGACCTGGAACAGAATCTGCACCAGCAGGGCGAGACGCTGACGCAACTGGAAGAAGCATTGGCGCACAGCCGCAATGAACTGGGAAATCTGAGCGAGGGCGATGCGGATCATCAACTGCAGGGCGCACTGCAACAGCGCCAGGTGCATGAGCAGGCGCTGGCGGAAGCGCGCAATACGCTGGAAAACGCCACGCTGAACCTGAACCGCATGGAACAGGAACGCATGTCCTGTGAACAGAAGCTGCATCCGCTGCGCGAGAAGGTGGGCGAGATCACGCTGAAGGAGCAGGAAGCGCGAATCCAGTTCGAGCAATGGGCGGAACAATTGCAGGGCGTGGACGAGGAGCCGCTGATTCCGCTGATCGAGGGCGCCAAGGCGGGCGGGCTGCAAAACGAACTGACGCGCCTGGGTAACGAGATCACGGCTTTGGGTGCGGTGAACCTGGCGGCGCTGGAAGAGTTGCAGACGGCACAGGAGCGCAAAACTTACCTGGATGCGCAAGCCAAGGATTTGAACGAGGCGATTGAAACGCTGGAAGATGCGATCCGTCGCATCGACAAGGAATCGCGCGATCTGCTGATGGCGACTTACGAGGAAGTGAACCGCCACCTGTCCGAGTTGTTCCCGGTACTGTTCGGCGGCGGCGATGCCAAACTGGTGCTGACCGGCGACGAGATTCTGGATAGCGGGGTGCAGGTGATGGCGCACCCGCCGGGCAAGAAGAACGCCTCCATTCACCTGCTTTCCGGCGGCGAAAAGGCGTTGACTGCCATTGCATTGGTATTTTCGCTGTTCCAGCTCAATCCGGCGCCGTTCTGCGTACTGGACGAAGTGGATGCGCCGCTGGATGACACCAATACTGAACGGCTATGCCGGTTGATCCAGAAGATGTCGGAAAAAACGCAGTTCGTCTACATCAGTCACAACAAGATCACCATGGAAATGGCGCAACAGCTCATCGGCGTGACCATGCAGGAACGCGGTGTTTCCAAGGTGGTGTCGGTGGATATCGAAGAAGCACTGAAGCTGAGCGAGGACAGCGGCGGCAAGGCCGCCGTCACAGCTTAGTCGCAGTTGGTACTGATCGCCTTTTGCGCGTCTTCCAGGCGTTGTGTGCGAGCGTCGTCGTCCAGATAGGTCCGTTCGCCGTTGGCATCGTAGGTGACAATTCGGGAGCCCGCTTCCAGCACGCGCAAATTCTCTCGTGCTGCCGCGCAGTTGCTTTTCCTGGTTTCCGCATCGGCATCCTGCTTGGCCTTTTTTTGCGCAGCTTCGGTTTTTTCCTGTTTTGCCTTTTTATATTCGGCTTCGCGTTCGGCAACACTTTTGGGGGAATAGCTGGCGGGGGCATCAGCCTGCTCTTCCTTGCCTGCGATATTGCGTACGCTCTGTGTCGTTACTTCCGGGGGCGGGGTGTCGGAATAATGGACTTTGCCGTCTGCATCCACCCATTTATTCAGCCCGGCATGGGCATTAGAGCAGATCAGTACCAGTGAAATGATAGAAATAAAGCGCTTCATGACATTCTCCAGAAAAACAATGAATGCGAAACTAGCTGTTAATTTGTCTCGCGTCAATTTATGATAGCGGCCTGATTTCGACCCGATTCCCAATTTCAGGAACTCAGGAACGACAAATAGCGGAGTTGCAAGCCGAAATGTCACATACACAATTACCGACTGGTATCAATCCGGATTACTACCGGACAGACAAAAATCAGGATTTGGTGCTCAGGCTGTTCCGCTTCTATTACCGGGCACACCAGAACTCGGGCAAATTGTTCGATGACCTTCCGGATTTTTTTCTGGTCAAACCCATCGTATTGAAAGATGCCGACCTGACTACACGCGCCTCGGACAAATTGATCCTCGACGATTGCATTGAGCGGGCACAAGAGCGCCAGGGCTATGTCGGTGTGAGCAAACTGAAGAATCCAAAACTGAATTACTATTGGCTCGAGTTGACCGTGCAGCCATACATGCTGGGTGATCCGGTAACCGAGAATAACAAGAGCGAATTTTTCTTTGCCCTGAGCAACTTCATCGATTACACCAAGCAGCACCCCAAGACATATGGGGACATTACGGCCGAGATCGATTCCGACAAGGACTTGGCCTTGATGCTCAAAGAGATCAACAAGCAGGGGGACAAGCTTTTGTCCTTGCTTCCCCTGTATCCCGCAGACGCCCTCGTGCGCTTTAACCCGAACTGGCCGATCGGCGAGGTTAACAAACTGTTGATGACACTCAAGGATAACGACCAGAGCTGGTGCGATGTATTCTTCGAGTACCTGATCTATGTGATGAGCAGCAAGGGAAAAAACGGGGGGTAATCGCCGCACGGCCTCTGTGCAAGTTTTGATATAATGCGCGCTTTGCAGAGGATGATTCAGATGCGTATTACACAAAAAGCCCTCACCTTCGACGACGTATTGCTGCTCCCGGCCCATTCCGACGTCCTGCCGCGCGAAGTCAGTTTGCGCAGCCAGCTTACCCGCAATATCACACTGAACATTCCCCTGCTTTCCGCCGCGATGGATACCGTCACCGAGGCGCGTCTGGCGATTGCCCTGGCGCAGGAAGGCGGCATCGGCATTGTGCATAAAAACATGACCGCCAAAGAACAGGCGGCTCAAGTCGCCAAGGTCAAGCGTTTCGAAAGCGGCGTGGTGAAAGATCCCATCACCATCGCGCCGCACATGACCGTGCGCGATGTGCTCAATCTCACCCGGCAGCACAAAATATCCGGCCTGCCGGTCGTGGACGGCAAGAAAGTCGTGGGCATTGTGACCAATCGCGACCTGCGTTTCGAAAGCAATCTCGACCAGTCCATCACCAACATCATGACGCCGCGCGAACGGCTTATCGTCGTCAAGGAAAACGCCAACCGCGACGAAGCGCGCAGCCTGATGCACAAGCACCGCATTGAGCGCGTGCTGGTCGTAAATGATGCGTATGAGTTGTGCGGGCTCATCACCGTGAAAGATATTCTCAAGTCCAGCGAACATCCCCTGGCTTGCAAGGACGAACTGGGCCGTCTGCGCGTGGGTGCGGCAGTCGGGGTGGGGGAGGGTACTGAAGAACGCGTGGCGTTGCTGGTGGAAGCCGGTGTGGATGTGCTCGTGGTGGACACGGCCCACGGTCATTCGCAGGGGGTGCTGAGCCGCGTGCAGTGGGTGAAAAAGAATTACCCTGGCGTTGACGTGATCGGCGGCAACATCGCCACTGCGGCAGCGGCCAAAGCGCTGGTGGATCACGGCGCAGACGGCGTCAAGGTGGGCATCGGTCCGGGATCGATCTGCACCACGCGCATGGTGGCAGGCGTAGGCGTGCCCCAGATTTCGGCCATACAGAATGTGTCCGATGCCCTGGCAGGTTCCGGCGTACCGCTCATCGCCGACGGCGGTGTGCGTTTCTCGGGAGATATTTCCAAGGCCATTGCGTCCGGAGCACATACCGTGATGCTGGGCGGTCTGTTCGCGGGCACTGAAGAGGCGCCGGGCGAGATCGAGTTGTATCAGGGCCGTTCCTACAAATCCTACCGTGGCATGGGCAGCCTGGGCGCGATGCAGCAGGGCTCCAGCGACCGCTACTTCCAGGAAAACGAAGGCAACAAGGACAAGCTGGTGCCGGAAGGTGTCGAAGGTCGCGTACCCTACAAAGGCAGCGTACTGGCAGTGATCCACCAATTGCTCGGCGGTTTGCGCGCCAGCATGGGGTATCTGGGCTGTCCGGATATTTCCACGATGCATGAGAAAGCCGAATTTGTGGAAATTACTTCTGCCGGCATTCGCGAGTCGCATGTGCACGATGTGCAGATCACCAAAGAAGCACCGAATTATCATATTGACTAGTCGATAGACGTTAGTCGCTAGTCGTTAGTTAACCCCGGTGCTGCAACGCTTTTGCTAATAACTAACGTCTAGCGATTAACGACTGGTTTTCAACGACTATATGGCAGGTTTTCGCGATCTCAAGGTTTGGCAGTCAAGTATGAAGTTGGCTGGGGATGTATACAGGCTTAGCGCTCAGTTTCCCAAGCATGAGACTTATGGGCTTGCCAGTCAGCTTCAGAGGTCGGCAGTTTCCTTGCCTTCAAACATTGCCGAAGGACATGGACGAAACACTCATAAGGAATTCCATCATTTTTTAGGGATTGCACTCGGTTCTTTGGCTGAATTGGAAACGCAAATTCTTCTGGCTCTGCAATTTGGCTATTTGACAGAAGCTGAAATCAATCCTGTTCTGCAAAATGCGGATGAAATAGGCAAGATGATTAAAGGCCTGCAAAAATCCCTCATCTCTAACTAATGACTAACGACTAACGACTAACGACTAATGACTGCTCATAAAAAAATCCTCATTCTCGATTTCGGTTCCCAATACACCCAGCTCATTGCCCGCCGGGTGCGCGAAACGCACGTCTATTGCGAGTTGCATCCGTGGGATATGACCGAAGCGGACATCAAGGCTTTCAACCCGGCCGGTATTGTCCTTTCCGGCGGGCCGAATTCGGTTTATGAGGAAGAGACGCCGAAAGCGCCGCAGATTGTGTTTGAGTTGGGCGTGCCCGTGCTGGGTATCTGCTACGGCATGCAGACCATGGCGGCGCAACTGGGCGGCAAGGTCGAAAGCGGCAAGGTGCGCGAGTTCGGCTATGCCGAGATTCGTGCGCAGGGACATTCAAAACTGTTCGACGGCATCCAGGATAAAACCAACGCACAAGGCCACGGCCTGCTCGATGTGTGGATGAGTCACGGCGACAAAGTCACGGCATTGCCACCCGGATTCACGGCCATCGCTTCCAACGAGGCTACGCCGTTTGCCGCCATGGCCGACGAATCGCGCCGCTATTACGCGGTGCAGTTCCATCCTGAAGTCACCCACACCTACCAGGGCAAGGCCATCATCGGCCGCTTCGTGCATGACATCTGCGGCTGCGGGCAGGACTGGAACATGCCGGATTACATCGCCGAGGCGGTGGAGAAAATCCGCGCGCAAGTGGGCAAGGAAGAAGTCATTCTCGGTTTGTCGGGCGGGGTGGATTCTTCCGTGGCGGCAGCGCTGATCCACCGTGCCATCGGCGACCAGCTTACCTGCGTGTTTGTCGACAACGGCCTGTTGCGCCTGAAAGAAGGCGAGCAGGTGATGGAGACGTTCGGCAAGAATCTGCACATGAAGGTCATCCATGTCGATGCCAGCGGCGAATTCATGAAGCATCTGACGGGCGTCACCGACCCGGAACAGAAGCGCAAGATCATCGGCCGCGAGTTTGTCGAGGTGTTTCAGCGCGAGTCCGCCAAACTGAAACAGGCGAAATGGCTGGCACAGGGAACCATCTATCCGGACGTGATCGAATCCGCCGGTGGAAAAACCAAGAAGGCGCACACCATCAAGTCGCACCATAACGTGGGCGGCTTGCCGGAATCCCTGCATCTCAAGCTGCTGGAGCCATTGCGCGAACTGTTCAAGGATGAAGTGCGCGAACTGGGTGTGGCACTGGGCTTGCCGCCAGGCATGGTGTACCGCCATCCGTTCCCCGGCCCCGGTCTGGGCGTGCGTATCCTGGGCGAAGTGAAGCGCGAGTATGCCGAGTTGCTGCGCCGCGCCGATGCCATCTTCATCGAAGAGCTCAATGCCGCCAAAGATGAATCGGGCAAGAGCTGGTATGACAAGACCTCGCAAGCGTTCACCGTATTCCTGCCGGTCAAATCGGTCGGAGTGATGGGCGACGGGCGCACCTACGAATGGGTGGTGTCGCTGCGCGCCGTGCAGACGCAGGACTTCATGACGGCGCACTGGGCGCACCTGCCCTATGAATTGCTGGGCAAGGTCTCCAACCGCATCATCAACGAAGTGCGCGGCATCAACCGCGTGGTGTACGACATCTCCGGCAAGCCTCCAGCGACCATCGAATGGGAGTGATACCTGCCATCGTTGCAATCCGGATGCCCGACTGAGGTCTGCCGTGCATCCCTTGGCAATTTACAACTGGCGGGATGTTCCCGGGATTTCGGGACTGGCGTTGTTGTATGCATTGCTTATCCAGTTCTGTCTCGCCAACCTGACCGTCGACGGCAATATTTCGCCAATCTGGCTGCCCAGCGGATTGGGGCTGGCCGCACTGATCATCGGTGGCAAGAAATACTGGCCCGGCATTTTCATCGGCGCAATGGCAGCCTATCTGGCTGTGGGGCGGTCTCTTCCCGTTTCATTCTTCATCGCTTTGAGCAACGTTGCCGAGCCTTTGCTGGCGGTCTGGCTGCTCTCGCGTCTCATGCGTTTCGACTATTCGCTTCAGCGCGCGCGCGATTACCTGTTGTTGATTCTTATCGGGGCGCTGGTTGCAGCAGTTGCGGCGCTTATGGGTGTAATCACTTTGGCGACAGCCGGCATGTTGCAACCGGATGCGGTGGCAAACGGGTGGCTGTTCTGGTGGCGGGGAAACCTGTTCGGCATCGTACTGTTGACGCCGGCCCTGTTGATCTGGCGCAAATGGCCGGAGAGTTGGGCGATAGGCAAGGATAGGTTGCTGGAACTGTCGTTATTCATCCTGCTGGCCTTCATTACCAGCCTGGTCGCTTTTCACGGCTGGACACCGCGTGTGTTGGCCGATGCCCCCCTGGGTTATCTGATGTTCCTGTTCGTTATCTGGGGGGCACTGCGTTTTGGCCGTCATGGCGTCATGCTCATCCTTTTGTTATCGGGGGTGCAGGGGGTGTTGGGCGCACTCGATGGCGTGGGTTTTTTTGCCACCGACCTTAATGCCGGGATGGTGAGTTTCTGGCTGTTCATGATGAGCATGACTTTTGTCGGCATCTTCCTGTCGACGACGATTTTGCAGCACAGGCGCGATGCGGAAGCCTTGCGCGAAAGCGAATCCAGGTTGCATGCCATTCTCGATCACGCGCCGGTTGGTATCTGGCAGGTGGGTACGGATGGCCGTTACCGTTTCGTGAATAAACGATTCTGCGATGCGATCGGGATACCCGAGAGCGGTTTCCTTATCACGACGAATTTATCGGATTTGCTGGGCGAAGAGATCGCCGCAAGCTGCCAGGCCTCGGACAGCGCCTGCCTGGCGCAGGATGAACCTTACGTTTCCATCGAAATGTTGCCATTGGTCGACGGGAAAGTGCATCAATTGGAGATTACCAAGTCCAAGCTGCGCGACACCAAAGGAAAAGTAATCGGCGTTATCGGTATTTCTGTCGATGTCACCGAACGCATACAGGCCGAAGAAGCGCTGCGCGAGAGCGAGGCGCGCTGGAGTTTTGCGCTGGAAGGCGGTGGCGATTGCGTCTGGGACTGGAATATGCAAACCAATGAGGTTTTCCTTTCCAAAGGCGGCAAAGCGATGTTTGGCTTTGCCGATGATGAGATCGGTAACAACATGACGGAATGGAATGCGCGCGTGCATCCGGAGGATGTTGCGCGCCTGCTCGTCCAGATCAGCGATTTCTTTCGCCAGAAACAGGATAAATTCACGGCCGAGTATCGTGTGCGCTGCAAGGACGATAGCTGGAAATGGATACTCACGCGCGGCATGGTGGCCCATCGAAACGACGAGGGGCGGGTGATGCGCATGATCGGCACGCATACCGACCTGACCGAGCGTAAACAGGCCGAAGAAACCATTCAGCGTCAGGCACATTATGATGCGCTGACCCAATTGCCCAACCGCCGTCTGTTCCGTGACCGCCTGGAACAGGCAATCAGGCTGTCCAGGAGAGACCATTCCTCTTTCGCGCTCATGCTGATCGACCTTGATCATTTCAAGGAGGTCAACGACACCCTGGGGCACGATGCGGGTGACTTCCTGCTGGTGGATGCCGCACAACGCATCCTGCGTTGCGTGCGCGAATCCGACACAGTGGCGCGCATGGGCGGGGACGAGTTTGTGGTGATCCTTGCCGATATCGACGAACCGACCAGCATAGAGCGCATCGCGCTGAAAATCATCGCCAAACTGTCGTCGCCTTTCCTGCTGGGCGAAGAAAAGGCATTCATCTCCGCCAGCATCGGCATCACGCTATACCCTGCCGATGCCGAGAGCATGGAGACCCTGTTGAAAAATGCCGATCAGGCGATGTATGTCGCCAAGAATATGGGACGCAACCGCCTGAGTTATTTCACGCCGGTCATGCAGGAGAATGCGCAGAAACGCATGCGCATGGTCAACGATCTGCGCGATGCTTTGTCTTCCGACCAGTTACGCGTGTATTACCAGCCCATCATCGAGCTGGCGACCGGGGATATCCACAAGGCCGAGGCGCTGCTGCGCTGGATACATCCGACGCGGGGTATGGTCAGCCCCTCCGAATTTATTCCGCTGGCGGAGGAAACCGGCATGATCGTCGAGATCGGCGACTGGGTGTTGCGGCAGGCAATGCATCAGGTGAAACGCCTGCAAGCCAGTCACCACAAAGGCTTCCAGATCAGCGTCAACAAATCCCCGGTGCAATTCCACAACGACAACCCGCTGAAAGCGGAAGAATGGCTGCAGGAACTGGAGCAGCACGGATTGCACGCGAGCAGCCTGGTTGTGGAAATCACCGAAGGCGTGCTGCTGGACGACGACGGCAATGTCCAGGAAAGACTGCTCGCCTCGCGCGATGCCGGTATCCAGGTGGCTATTGACGATTTCGGCACGGGCTACTCCTCGCTGGCCTACCTCAAAAAATTCGACATCGACTACCTGAAAATCGACCAGACTTTCATCAACAATCTCGGCAATCATCCGGACGACATCGCGCTCTGCGAGGCAATTATCGTCATGGCGCACAAACTGGGATTGAAGGTAATCGCCGAAGGTGTGGAGACCGAGCAACAGCGCCTGTTGCTCCTCGAAGCGGGGTGCGATTATGCCCAGGGCTTCCTTTTTTCCAAGGCGCTCCCGGCGGACGAATTCGAAATTCTGCTGCAAACCGGTGTGTCCAGCCGGCCACTTCCCCGTAAATAGCCTGTTTTTCTGCCTTTATTCCACGCTTCAGCCCGCTGGCCACCTGTTAAGTTAGCGTCGAGCCGATGCCCTTGGCATCACTACGCGAAAGAGGTGGAACATGTCAGCACTGAAGAAAATACGTTTGGTTTCATCCCGTGATGAAGAAAACCCTCTCGAATCCGAAGCGATACTGGAATCGCGCGGGCGTATAGAGGCCGAGATCGAAGCGCAACTGGCAACCCAGGCGCGCGCCCGTGCCGAAGCCCACGCGCGTGCCGTCGCCCAGGGCAAGGTGCGACAGGAAAGCAGCCTTACCGAACAAATCGAAGTGCGCACGCGCGCCGAGGCCCAGGTGATCCAGGAAGTGCAGTCGCGCATCGGAATGGAGCGCGAACTGGAAGAACTGGCCCATGCCAGAAAGCAAACCGAAGCGAGTCTGGCCGATGCGGTCCGTGAAAAGCTGCAGGCCGAAAGACAGGCACAAGCCGAACTGGAGCAGCGCATGGCGGCCGAACAGCGCCTGCGCAAAGAACTGGAGCAACAGGCCGAGACGGAACGCGAAACGGCGCGGATCGCCCAGGAACAGAAACGCACCGAAGAACTGGTGACGCAGACCGTGCAGAACAAACTCAAGGCCGAGAAAGATGCGATGGCGATGGTCAATGCCAGGCTGGCCGCGGAGGGTTCCGCGCAGGAAGCCATGAACGCCCGCGTTCGCGCCGAAATGCTGGCGTTGGCCGAGACCCAAGCACGTGTTGCCGCCGAACTCGATGCGGAAAGGGCTGCGGCGGCACGCGCGGACGAAGAGCGCAATGCGGCCAAAGAAGTGGAAATGCGTATCCTGATCGAACAGCAGGCGCAGGCCGAGGCTTCGGCACGCGTTGCCGCCGAGCGCAAATCTGCCGAGCTTGCGCGACAGGCCGTCCAGATCGAGCAGGACGAGAGGCTGGCGGCAGAGCGCAAATTGCAGGCCGAGCAGGAGATGTTGAAGTTGCTCGAATCACGCGTGGAAGCGGAGCAGTTGGCTATTCAGGAGCGCGAGAATGCCAATGCGGTATTGAAGCAGATCGAACTGGAAGCACGCGATCTGCTGGCGGCAGAGGAACAGGCGAAACGTGCTGCCGAGGTCAGGCTGCAGGCTGAACGCGAACTGATGGAGATTGCGCAGCAACGCGCAGAAGCCGATATGCGCGCCTCACATGCCGTTGACATGCAGGTACATGCCGAGGCAGAGGCGATCGATCTGGCCAAACAACGCTATGAAATTGCCGAATGCGCCAGGAGCATCGCCGAGGGCAAGGCTGAAATGGAAAGCGAACTGTTGGCCGCCGAGCAAGCCCAGGCCCGTGCCGACGGGCTGGCTACCGACGAGATGCAAAGGAAGCTGGAGGCGATCAATGCCATGTTGCCGCTGGCGGAAGAACGCGCCCGTCTCATGGTTGAATCCTGCCTGGCCGCCGAAGCAAGGCTGGCCGAGGAAGCCGCCGCCGTGGCCGCCATGCAACAGCGCACCGATGCCGATCAACGTGCGGCCGAAGCTGCAGCGCAGCGCAGGATACTGGATGAAGAGGCGGCGCGAGTTGCCCGGACCAGGCTGGATACCGAGAACGAGGCCATAACAAAGATCACCTCGCGCATGGATGCGGAATTGCGCGCGATCGAGGCCGACAACGAACGTATCGCTGCCGAAGTGCGTGCCGAGGAAATTGCCGTAGCCAAGCAGGCGTTGGCAGAAGAAATCACCGTTGCCGCCAAAGCGCAGGAAGAAATCGAAATACGCGCGCTGAATATGGCAAAACTCAAAGCCGAGTCGCTGGCGAACGCCATCAAGGCAGAAGAAGAAGCCGTGCAGGCTGATGCACGCGCCGTGATGCAGACGCGCCAGCGCATTGCGACAGCGGAAGAAGCCAGGCGCCGCACCGAAGAACGTGAACGCAGGGAAACCGCGCAGTATATTCTGGATCAGCAGAACCGGAATGCGGAACAGCGCGCGGCGGAAGAACGTGTGGCCGAACTGGTGCGGCAACGGGTTGCCGTCGCCGAAGAAGCAAAACGTCTTGTTGAAGAACGTGAGCGCGAAGAAGCGGCCCGCCTCGTACTGGAACAGCAAAACCGCGATGCGGAAGCAGCTTTGCTTGTGGCCAGCAACGAACGCGCGGAAGCGGAGCGGGTCGCGCTTGAGGATCGTGAAACACGCATCGCAGCCGAGCAGAAATCCGGCGAGCTGGCACGCCAACGCGACTTTGCGGAATTATCGGCGCTGCAGGCTGCCAATGCGAAGATCGAAATGCAGGAACAGGCCATTGCCGCACTGAACGAGAGCGAGGAAATCGAGCGCAGTCTGAGTGCAGAAGTGCGCGAAGAATTGCGCAATACCAAATCGCAACTGGAAACCGGGAAATTGCTGCACAGGCTGAACAAGACGCATCGCGTCAACCGTTTCACTCAGGCAGCATTGGTCGCTTCGCTGATATTGAGTGTGGGACTGTGGATCAACGGGCTGGGTTCGAATGCCGGAACGCAGAGCGCAGCAAACAACAACGGCATCGTTGTTGCCAAATTCATACCAGCCAATGAACCTGTCGTGCTGGATAATTTGAAGCTGTCTGCCAATCTGGGCGAGCCGTCTGCGCTGCAAGGGAAGCAGGTCGACAGGGAATTTTAGGGGGTTAGTGGCACGCAAAAAAAAACGGGGGGCGATCAGCCCCCCGTTTTCTATGCCGACTTGATTCTAGAGCTTGGTGACACGCGTCACGCCGTTGCTCTCGATGACGCGCACCTTGTCGCCCGCCTTGATTTCATCTTCTTCATTTTTGTTTGCAGCCTGCACGACTGAAATATATTCGCCGTCGTCAAGCTTGATGACCATTTCGATACCGTCTTCGCGGGTGTAACCTTCTTCCGCAGCGGCACCGACCATGCCGCCAACCACGGCGCCAAGAACTGCGGCGACTTCGCCGGTTTTGCCTCCCGATGCACCGCTGCCGGCAATGCCGCCGACGATGGTGCCGGCAGTCGTGCCGACCGGGCTTTTTGTGCCTTCGATACGTACCTTATGCACACTTTCCACGGTGCCAACCTTGAAATGTTGCACCTGCTGCACCTGGTCGCGGCTATACACGTCCGCGCCTTGCTCGCTGGCGCAGGCAGCCAGAAAGAAAGGGGCGGACACAAGGAGAATAAATATTTTATTCATGGCAGTATTCCTCAGGATATTTGGGTTGATTCGGGGTTAATTGAGACCGTTTTTTCGACCTCCGAATCTGAAATCGGTTCACCCGGACGCCATTGTTTGAGCAGCAAGGCATTGCTGACCACCGATACCGAGCTCATCGCCATGGCGCCACCTGCGATCATCGGGTTGAGCAAGCCCAGACCGGCCAGCGGAATGCCCAGCACGTTGTAGGCGAAGGCGAAGAACAGGTTCTGGCGAATCTTGGACAGGGTCACGTGCGACAGGTCGATGGCATCCGCCACGCTGTTGAGGTCGTTGCGCATCAACGTGATGTCCGCCGCCTCGATGGCGATGTCGCTGCCGCTCTTCATGGCAAAGCTGACATCGGCCGCCGCCAGCGCGGGCGCGTCGTTGATGCCGTCGCCGACCATGCCGACCAGCGTCTTTTCGTTCCTGAGCGAACCGACATAGCGCGCCTTGTCCTGCGGGGATACCTCGGCGACGAATTCCTCGATACCGGCCTGTTCGGCGATGGCGCGGGCAGTGGTTTCGTTATCACCGCTCAGCATCACCACGCGGATGCCCATTTCCTGCAAGCGGGCGACGGCGACACGGCTGCTGGGGCGTATCCGGTCGGCGAACGCAATATAGCCGAGCAATACCTGCTCGCGCGCGACGGCAATCACCGTCTTGCCTTGTTTTTGCATACCTTGAATCGAAGCTTCATCCAGCGCAATGCCCTGATTGGCAATGAAGGCAGGCGAGCCAAGCATGAAGGCGGCGCCATCGAGATTTGCACGCAAACCGCTGCCCGCTGCCTCGTCGAAACCGGTAATTGGCAACGGCATCGTTGCATGCGCCTGCGCATAGTCCATGATGGCCACAGAAAGCGGGTGCGTGGAATGTTGCGCCAGGCTGGCCGCGATGCGCGACAGCTCGCCGACCGTGCTGGTCGTGCTCGGGCGCAGGTCGGTGAGGGCGGGTGTGCCTTCGGTCAGCGTGCCGGTCTTGTCCAGCACCAGCACGGCCAGTTTGTGCGCGCGCTCCAGTGCCGCCGCATCCTTGACCAATATGCCTTCGCGTGCGGCCAGGCCGCTGGCGACGACCACGGTAATCGGCGTTGCCAGACCCAGCGCACAGGGACAGGCAATCACCAGCACCGAAACCGCAGTGATAATGGCGTAGGCGAAATCACCTTCCACCTTGAGCCAGACGAAAAAAGTGATGAGCGCAAGCACCAGCACGACGGGTACAAAGATGCCGGAAATCTTGTCGGCCAGGCGCTGGATGGGCGCTTTCGAGCCCTGTGCCTGTTCCACCATGCGCACCACTGCCGCCAGTTGCGTATGGCTGCCGACGGCCGTGGCACGGCACTTGATCATGCCCTGGTGGTTGAGCGTGGCGGTGTAGACCTTGTCGTCCGCATTCTTGGTTTGCGGCATGCTTTCGCCGGTGAGCATGCTCTCGTCCAGCGAGGAAGTGCCTTCCAGCACCACGCCGTCCACCGGTACATTCTCGCCGGGGCGCACGATGAAGATGTCGTCCGGGCGCAAGGAACCGGCCGAGACATCCAGCACCTGCCCATCGCGTTCCACATGCGCGATCTTGGGCTGCAACTCGATCAGTTTTTCGATGGCGCTCGAAGCCTTGGCCTTCGCGCCCATCTCCAGCAGCTTGCCCATCAGCACCAGCGTGATCAGCACCGCGCTGGATTCGAAATACACCGGCTGGTGGATGTCGAAGACGACGATGGCGACGCTCAGGAAATACGCGGCACTGGTGCCCAGCGCCACCAGCAAATCCATGTTGCCGCTGCCATGCTTGACGCTGCCCCAGGCGCCGCGATAGAAACGTGCGCCTATCCAGAATTGTACCGGCGTTGCCAGGGCCCATTGCCCCCAGGTCGGGATGATCAGATGGACCTCGAACAGCATCAGCAGCATGGACAGCACCATGGGTGTGACGAGCGCCACCGAGATGAAGAAACGCAATTTTTCCATCTTGTAGGCTTTGAGCCGGTCCGCCTTTTCGGCGGCAAAGTCGCGCGTAACGTGCGCATCGAAGCCGGTATCGCGCACCGCCTTGATCAGCGCATCCACATTGGTAAGGTTCGGATCGAAGGTGACGCTGGCTTTTTCGGTGGCCAGATTAACCACGGCCGTGACGTCAGGTAATTGATTCAATGCTTTTTCCAGACGGCCAGAACAGGAGGCGCAACGCATGCCGACGATCTGCAGGTCGGCGTGATTCTCTACTTGGGACATGGGGTAATAACTCGGAGGAATGAATAGCCCAAAAGATACGCCCGAGCGCCTGCCTTGTCCATCTTGACCTTGAGCAATTCATGGTTTCCTGTTTCAATCCACCCTCATTTCAAAAGCAGGGAATAACATGGCTCAGGCAAGCATCGGCATCATCGGGGGTAGCGGTGTCTACGACATCGCGGGACTGGAGAACAAGCGCTGGGAAAAAGTGGAATCGCCCTTCGGTGAAGCATCTGACGAACTGCTGTTCGGCGAACTCAACGGCGTAAAACTGGCCTTTCTGCCGCGCCACGGCAGAGGCCACAAGATTCCGCCATCCGAGATCAACTTTCGCGCCAACATCGATGTGCTGAAAAGAGTTGGGGTGACCGATGTCATCTCGGTCAGCGCCGTCGGCTCCCTGCGCGAACACCTGCCTCCCGGCACCTTCGTCATCGTCGACCAATTCATCGACCGTACTTTTGCGCGCGAGAAATCTTTCTTTGGTACCGGCTTGGTGGCGCATGTCTCGATGGCGCACCCGGTATGCAAACGCCTGGGCGACCACATCGAAGCTGCGGCCAAAGAAGCAAACATCAACGCCCTGCGTGGCGGCACCTACCTGGTGATGGAAGGCCCGCAGTTTTCCAGCCTCGCCGAATCCGAGCTGTACCGCCAGTGGGGCTGCGACGTGATCGGCATGACCAACATGCCCGAAGCCAAACTCGCGCGCGAAGCCGAGCTGTGCTACGCCACCGTCGCGATGGTCACCGACTACGACTGCTGGCACCCGGACCACGACGACGTGACCGTGGAGCAGATCATCAAGGTGTTGCTGGAAAATGCAGATAAGGCCAAGACGTTGGTGAAACATCTGGTGCCGCACGTTGGCAGCGATGCCAAGGCTTGTAACTGCGGCTGCCGCTCTGTGCTGCAATACGCGCTCATCACGGCACCGGAAGCGCGCGATGCGGAAATGAAGAAGAAGCTGCAGGCTATCGCAGGGCGGGTGCTGTAACGATTCACCCCCATCCTAACCTTCCCCCTGCGAGGGGGAAGGAACGTTCCCTCCCCCATGCAGGGGGAGGGCTAGGGTGGGGGTAGAAATTTCAGGGTAACGAATGACCGAACAAACATTACGCCAGCACCTGCTGCAAATTTCCCGCCGCATGGTCGAACTCGGCCTCAACCGCGGCACGGCGGGCAACGCTTCGGTGCGCTGCGGCAACGACATCCTCATCACACCGTCTGCCTTGCCGGTGGCCGAGATGACCGAGCAGGACCTGGTGCTGATCGCCAATGACGGCAAGATACTGCAAGGCCGCAAACCTTCCAGCGAATGGCGCTTCCACAGTGACATCTTCAACGTCCGCCCCGAGATCGGCGCCGTGCTGCACATGCATTCCACCTACGCCACCACCATGGCCTGCCTGGGCAAGGATGTGCCTGCCGTGCACTACCACATCGCCATCGCGGGTGGCGACACCATCCGCTGCACGCCCTACACCATCTTCGGCGAACAGAACCTTTCCGACCTTGCGCTGGAAGCTCTGCGCGACCGCAAGGCTTGCTTGCTCGGCAACCATGGCATGATCGCATTGGGCAAAGATCTGGACGATGCGCTGTCCGTTGCGCACGAAGTCGAATACCTGTGCGAGATATACTGGCGTGCGTTGTCGGTGGGACAGCCAAAGATACTCACCGCGCAACAGATGCACGAAGTGAAAGCAAAGTTCGTCGAGTACAAAAAACGTAGTTAGAAATGAATTCCGTTCGTCCTGAGTAGGCGCAGCCGTATCGAAGGATGAATGGACAACAGAAAGGAAACTGAAATGCCCATCAAATCCCGAGTCCGCACCGTCCCCCATTACCCCAAACAAGGCATCATGTTCCGCGACATCACCACAGTGCTCAAAGACCCCATCGGTCTGCGCGCCACCATCGATGAACTGGTGCGCCGCTACAAGGACATGAAGATCGACAAGATCGCGGGCATCGAATCGCGCGGCTTCATCCTCGGTGCGCCGCTGGCCTACGCGCTCGGCATCGGCTTCGTGCCCATCCGCAAGAAAGGGAAGCTGCCTGCCGAAGTCATCGGCCACGATTACGAACTGGAATACGGCACTGACCGCATCGAGATCCACACCGACGCTATCTCAAAAGGCGAAAAGGTGTTGCTGGTGGACGACCTCATCGCCACCGGCGGCACCGCAGAAGCCGCCGTCATCCTCATCGAGAAGATGGGCGGGCATGTCATCGAATGCAGCTTCATGATCGACCTGCCGGACATCGGTGGCCGTGCAAGGTTGGAGAAACGCGGGCATAAGGTGTTTGCGTTGTGCGAATTTGAGGGGGATTGATGGAACCTGTAAAAATCTACTGCGCGATTCGATAGCAGCGTTGCGCGGTACTCGAAATCCTCATGTACTTTAAGTACATTCCGGTTTCTGCGTTCCGTGCGCCTTGCTCTCGAACCGCTCGCTACGATTTTTATCAGGCTCCACAAATTGTCTAAGAGGTGAGAGCAATGTTGAAACGTTATGCAAGCCTTGGATTACTGTTGGTTCTTAGTGCAAGCCTCATTGCTTGTTCCAGCGACCAGAAATGGAAAGAGGAGGTGCAGTTGAGTGACGGCAAGATCATCGTTGTTGAACGAGAGTTGCTGACCGAAGGTGGAGGTGATGAATGGGCGTTGAATCGGAGTGGTACCAAACCGAAGGAATACCGGATTCGATTCGAGTATCCCATCGGTTCGGGTATGACAGTCGAATGGCGTTCGACAAAAACATCACCTCAGACTTGGCCCGAGATGCCCTTAGTTGTGGATGTTGAGGGATCGCAGCCAATACTTTATTCAAGTGTGTTTATTCTTGGTGGCTGTCAGGTCTATTCAAAATATTTCTGGAGAGACAGCGCATGGATAGAAGAAAAACTCCCGCCACAGTTCGAAAAACGCACAACGAACTTGCAGATACTCAACAACAAGGAAGGGTTGCCATTTATCGACTTGGAGCACAAGCGCAAAAAAAATTCGGACGCGCGTGCGCAAGATTATAAGCAAGTCGGCCCCAAACACCCTTATTGCAGATGAAATAAATTGGAACTTCACAATGAAAATCGAAACCCTTCGCTGGTTCAACAACCGGCTGGAAATGATAGACCAGCGCATTCTGCCTGCCGCGTTTGAATATCTGAGTTACTACACAGCCTCTTCGGTAGCCGAGGGCATCCGTAGCATGGTGGTGCGCGGTGCGCCTGCTATCGGGGTGGCGGCGGCTTATGGGGTGGCGCTGGAGGCGCTGCATTTGTCTGAGGAGCCTTCCACCCTTCGACAAGCTCAGGGCGAACGGGTTGGTTTTAATAAAGGCATGGAAGAAGGCTTCAAGGTGTTGGCCGCCAGTCGACCGACGGCGGTGAACCTGTTCTGGGCGTTGCAGCGCATGCGCAAGGTTTGGGAAAGCGTCGCGGCGCAAACGCCGCAGCAGGTCGCGCAGCGACTGCTGGCCGAGGCGCACGAGATTCTGGCCGAGGACATTCGCATCAACAAGGCGATGGGCGCGCACGGCGCGGCCTTGCTGAAAGATGGGGCGCGGGTGTTGACGCATTGCAATGCGGGCGCGCTGGCGACGGCGGGGTGGGGCACGGCGCTGGGGGTGTTCCGTTCGGCGGTGGAGGCGGGCAAGAAGATTTCCGTGATTGCCGACGAGACGCGGCCTTTCCTGCAAGGGGCGCGGCTGACGGCGTGGGAGATGGTGCAGGAGAACATCCCGGTGACGCTGATCACGGACAACATGGCGGGTTACATGATGGCGCACGGCGAGGTGGATGCCGTGGTGGTGGGCACGGATCGCGTGGCGGCCAATGGCGATGTGGCGAACAAGATCGGTACTTATATGGTGGCGGTGCTGGCGCAGTGGCATAACATCCCGTTTTATGTGGCGTGTCCGCTTTCGACCATCGACCTCAATATTGCCTCGGGCAAGGACATTCCCATTGAGGAGCGTTCGGTGGAGGAGGTGAAGGGCTTTCGTGATTATCACTGGGCGGCGGAGGGGGTGAAGATTCGCAATCCGGCCTTCGATGTGACGCCTGCGGAGCTGGTGACGGGGTTGATTACCGAGCGCGGCGTGGTGTTGAAGCCGGATGTACAAAGCATCCGGAAGCTTTTCGGATAGTCCGTCCCGCTGCGAGCGGTTGCCTGTTCAGCCCTTCGATACACCGCGCTTTGCGCGGCACTGATGGTACTACTAGCCATTCGACCAGGCGGCAAGCCGCCAAGTTCACCCGCAAGGGGTACGCCGTGGTTGTAAGTGGCTAAAGCTCCAACAACGCACGCAGGCTGGTTATCAGGGCGAACGGGGCAGGGAGTTGGCATGATTCCCTTAAATACCTGTTTCCATAGGTCTGCCGTTTTGGTACAATCCGCGCCGTTTTCAGATGGGCTTCAGGCCCGTTTTTTATTTGTGGGTACGAATATGGATGTGGCGAAGCTGGTTGAGACAACGCTGGCCGGCATGGGTTACGAGCTGGTCGATCTGGAGTTGTCCGGACGCGGATTGATGCGTGTATTCATGGACAAGCCGGAGGGTATCGCGGTGGAAGACTGCGAACGCGTGAGCAACCAGTTGGTCCGTTTGTTCACGGTGGAAGGGGTGGATTATGAGCGCCTCGAAGTGTCTTCGCCGGGGCTGGACAGGGTAGTCAAGAAAGAAGCCGATTTCGTGCGGTTTGTCGGGCACAAGGTGCAGATCAAGGTGCGCGTGCCGATGGCGGGGCGCAAAAACTTTGTCGGTATCATCGGCGAGTTGAAAGATGGAATATTGCAGTTGGATGTGGATGGCAGCCTGGTGGCAATTGAGCTGTCGAACGTGGACAAGGCGCGTTTGGTGCCTGTTTTCTGAAGTAGTCGGAGAAAGCTATGAGTCGTGAAGTTCTGTTGTTGGTAGATGCCTTGGCGCGTGAGAAGAGCGTGGACAAGGAAATCGTGTTTGGCGCGCTGGAATCGGCCTTGGCCTCCGCCACCAAGAAGCGTTTCTCGGACGAAGAAGCGGATGTGCGCGTGAGCATCGACCGCCAGACCGGCGAGTACGAGTCGTTCCGCCGCTGGCAGGTGATGGACGACGAGACTTTCGAGACGCCCGAACTGCATATCAAGCTTGAAGAAGCCCAGAAACGCGACCCGCATATCCAGTTGGAAGACTTCATCGAAGAGCCGCTGGAGAACATCGACTTCGGCCGTATCGGCGCACAGGCGGCGAAACAGGTCATTTTCCAGAAGATCCGCGATGCCGAGCGCGAGCAGATCCTGGCCGACTTCATGGAGCGCAACGAGCACCTGGTGTCCGGCACGATCAAGCGTATCGAGCGCGGCAGTGCCATCGTCGAATTCGGCAAGATCGAAGCGTTGCTGCCACGCGACCAGATGATCCCGAAAGAGAATCTTCGCGTCGGCGACCGTGTCCGCGCTTATCTGTTGCGCGTGGATCGCACGGTGCGCGGACCGCAGATCGTTTTGTCGCGTATCACGACCGAATTCCTGAAGAAACTGTTTGAACTGGAAGTGCCCGAGATCGAAGAAGGCTTGCTGGAGATCGTCAGCGCAGCCCGCGATCCCGGATCGCGCGCCAAGATCGCGGTGCGCAGTCATGACCAGCGCCTCGACCCCATCGGTACCTGCGTCGGTATGCGCGGTTCGCGCGTGCAGGCCGTGACCAACGAACTGGCGGGCGAGCGCGTGGACATTATCCTGTGGTCGGAAGAGCCGGCTACTTATGTGATCAATGCCCTGGCGCCTGCGGAAGTCACCAGCATCGTGGTGGATGAAGACAAACACAGCATGGATGTGGTGGTCGAGGAAGAAAATCTGGCGCAGGCCATCGGTCGCGGCGGTCAGAACGTGCGTCTGGCCAGCGAAATGACCGGTTGGGAAATCAACCTGATGACGGTTGAACAATCCGCCGAAAAGAACGAACAGGAATTTTCCAAGGTGCGCGATCTGTTCGTGGAGAAGCTGGATGTGGACGAGGAAGTCGCCGACATCCTGGTGCAGGAAGGCTTCAACACCCTGGAAGAAGTGGCTTACGTGGAACTGGATGAGATGTTGTCCATCGAATCTTTCGACGAGGCTACCGTGAACGAACTGCGCAGCCGCGCGCGCAACTCACTGTTGACGGAAGCCATCGCCAACGAGGAGCAGGTTGAACACAATATCGAGGATTTGCTGAAGATCGAAGGCATGGACGAAGAAACAGCGCGCACACTGGCTGGCAAAGGCGTCGGCACGCAGGAGCAGTTGGCCGATCTGGACGGCGACGAACTGGTGGAAATGACCGGTATGGATGCCGAACGCGCCAATCAGTTGATCATGACGGCGCGCGCGCCGTGGTTCGTTTGAGCCGGAAGCGTCAGTAGTAAAGGTTTTCCGAAGTCTGGTCAGGTTAAGGGGTTGCAATGGGAAAAATGAATGTCGCGCAATTTGCGGGTGAGCTGGGACTCCCGGTAGAGCTGCTGTTGGAGCAGTTGAAATCGGCTGGGGTCAGCAAGCAGAAAGAGACCGACACCATATCGGAACAGGATAAATCGCAATTGCTGGAGCACCTGCGCGGCGCGCATGGCGCGGGAAAAAACAAGATCACGCTGGTGCGCCGCGAAACGACGGCCATCAAGAAGGCGGACAGCACCGGCAAGTCGCGCACCATCCAGGTGGAAGTACGCAAAAAACGCACCGTTGCCCCCACCCCCGCACCAGTTGCGGAAGCGCCAGCTGCTGCGCCGGCGGCGGAAGCGACCAAGCCCAGGAAGACAACCAAGAAGGTGCTGGATGAGCAGGAGTTGAAGGCGCGCGAGGAAGAAGCGCGTCTGCAAGCCGAACTGGCCGCACGCCAGGCGGCCGATGTGCAAGCCAAACAAGAGCGCAGCAAACGCAAAGCGGCTGCCGCTGAACCGGCGCCCGCGCCCGAACCTGTGGCCGAAGAGAAACCGGCGGTTGCCGCAACTGTCGCCGCACCGGCGGCTCCCGAAGGCACTTTGCACAAACCGGCACTCAAGCCGGGCGACAAGGTAGTGCGTCCTGCCCGGAAGGCAGAAAAACCCGCTGCCAAGGATAGCCCCTGGGACGAGGCCGGACACAAGAAGCGTCCGCCTTCGCGCACAGATACCCGCGCAGGATTGGGTGGACGCACAGGCGGCAGCGCAATTCGCACACCACGTCATGACAAACATACCAAACCGGAAGCAGCACATGCGTTTTCGCTGCCGACCGAGCCTATCGTGCAGGAAGTGATGGTTCCGGAAACCATCACGGTAGCCGAGCTGGCGCAGAAGATGTCGATCAAGGCGGCCGAGATCATCAAGACATTGATGAAGATGGGCTCCATGGTCACGATCAACCAGGTACTGGATCAGGAAACCGCGATGATCCTGGTCGAGGAAATGGGACACAAGGCGGTGCAAGCCAAGCCGGACGATCCCGATGCGTTCCTGATGGAAGCCGTCGATCATGGCGATGTGGTGTTGGAAGGGCGCGCCCCGGTGGTGACGGTGATGGGTCACGTCGACCACGGCAAGACATCCTTACTGGATTACATTCGCCGCACCCGCGTGGCTTCCGGCGAAGCCGGCGGTATCACGCAGCATATCGGCGCGTACCACGTGGACACACCGCGCGGCATGATTACTTTCCTCGATACGCCGGGCCACGAGGCGTTTACCGCGATGCGTGCGCGCGGCGCGAAAGCGACCGACATCGTGATCCTGGTGGTGGCGGCGGACGACGGCGTGATGCCGCAAACGAAAGAAGCGATTCACCACGCCAAGGCCGCAGATGTACCCATCGTGGTCGCGGTCACCAAGATCGACAAACCGGAAGCCAACTCCGAGCGCGTGCGCCAGGAACTGGTGGCGGAAGGCGTGGTGCCGGAAGACTGGGGTGGCGACGCGATGTTCGTCGAGGTTTCCGCCAAGACCGGTCAGGGCATAGACACCTTGCTCGAAGGCATCCTGCTGCAGGCCGAAGTGCTGGAACTGAAAGCCCCGAAAAATAGCAGTGCCAAAGGCGTGGTCGTCGAAGCCCGTCTGGACAAGGGCAAGGGCGCGGTAGCGACGCTGCTGGTGCAATCCGGTACCCTGAAGCGCGGCGACGCGGTGCTGGTCGGTTCGGTGTCCGGACGCGTGCGCGCCATGCTGGATGAGAACGGAAAAACGATCAACGAAGCCGGTCCTTCGATTCCGGTCGAGATTCAGGGGCTGTCCGAAGTGCCGGTTGCCGGTGCGGATTTCCTCGTGCTGGCCGACGAAAAGAAGGCGCGCGAAATCGCGCTGTTCCGTCAGGGCAAGTTCCGCGACGTGAAGCTGGCCAAGCAACAGGCGGCCAAGCTGGAGAACATGTTCGAACAGATGGGCGAGGGCGAAGTGCGCACCCTGTCGGTGATCGTGAAAGCGGACGTGCAGGGTTCGCTGGAGGCAATTGCCGGTTCGTTGCAGAAAATTTCCACAGCCGAGGTCAAGGTCAATCTGATCCACAGCGGTGTGGGGGCAATCACCGAATCCGACGTCAACCTGGCGCTGGCTTCCAAGGCGATCATCATCGGCTTCAATTCGCGTGCCGATGCGGCCGCGCGCCGCCTGGCGGAATCGTCCGGCGTGGACATCCGCTACTACAACATCATCTACGCGATGGTGGACGAGATCAAGGCCGCGCTGTCCGGCATGCTGGCACCGGAGAAGAAGGAAAGCATCATCGGCATGGTCGAGGTGCGCCAAGTGTTCCACATTTCCAAGGTGGGCACGATCGCGGGATGTTATGTCACCGAGGGTATGATCAAGCGCGGTTCCAGCGTGCGTGTATTGCGCAACAATGTGGTGATCCATACCGGCGAACTGGATTCGTTGAAACGCTTCAAGGACGATGCCAAGGAAGTCAAATCCAACTTCGAGTGCGGTCTGTCGCTGAAGGGGTACAACGACCTGGAAGTGGGCGACCAGCTTGAGGTATTCGAGATCGTGGAAGTGGCGCGGGCGCTTTAATGGCCAAGGACTACGCGCGTACCGACCGGATCGCCGAGCAGATCCAGCGCGAATTGGCTCAGCTGATTCGCCTGGAAGTAAAAGATCCGCGCGTGAAGAAAGTGACCTTGACGGGCGTGGCCGTGACCAACGACCATGCCCACGCCAAAGTGTTCTACACCTCGCTGGACGGCGACAGTCCGGAATTGCTGCAAGGTCTGGAGCGTGCCGCCGGCTTCCTGCGCAGCCAGTTGGCGCATGCCATGAAGCTGCGCATCACGCCGCAGTTGCACTTCGTGTATGACGCCTCCGTCGAACGCGGTGCGCACCTTTCCCAGTTGATCGACCAAGCGGTTGCGAGTGACAAAAAAGACTGAGCAATTCAGGCGCGTCACCAGACCGCTGGATGGCGTGCTGCTGTTCGACAAGCCGCTGGAACTGAGCTCCAACACCGCCCTGCAAAAAGTCCGCCGCCTGTTCCAAGCCGAAAAAGCCGGCCATACCGGCACGCTCGACCCGCTGGCCACCGGCCTGCTGCCGATCTGTTTCGGCGAAGCCACCAAATTCACCATTTCCCTGCTGGATGCCGACAAACGTTATCGCGCGACGATACGTTTGGGACAGCGCACAACGACGGGGGATGCCGAAGGCGAAATGATCGAGGAACGGCCTGTCGCGGTCGCTGAAACGCAGGTACTGGCGGTACTCGCCACCTTCACGGGGGAGACACAACAGCTTCCGCCCATGCAC
>JAHJNJ010000006.1 GCA_018820925.1 Gammaproteobacteria bacterium
AGATCGGATACTTGCTCTCGGTGATCTGCTTGACTGCTTCGATCTTGAATTCATCTGGATAACGTTTGTTGCTCATGACACCTCCTTTTTAGCCCTGATTTTAGGCTGAAAGGTGTCTAGTGTTTCGGGGGCGATTCATTTATTCTCTCTCCACTAGGATCAAAGAGTTCCAACCTCAGTTTTGGTCCGACCAACAGCGCCCGAATTGAGTCGCCCCAGATAGCAAGAATAGCGACGAAAATTGCGGCAACCGCCGAAGCGATTTGAACCACTGTTTGGATCCAAAATTCTTGATTAGTCATTATTTCATCCTTATCCGGATTGTCGGCTAGCGAACGGTTTTCTTAGCGCCGTTCTTTCTTCATCGCCGCCGCCGCCTCGCGCTTCGAATCCTTTTCACGCTCCGTAGCCCGCTTGTCATGCTCCTTCTTCCCCTTCGCCAACCCGATTTCCAGCTTCACACGCCCGCCTTTGTAATGCATATCCAGCGGCATGATGGTGTAGCCCGCGCGTTGCACTTTGCCGATGAGTTTGTCGATCTCGTGTTTGTGCAGCAGCAGCTTGCGGGTGCGCACGGGGTCGGGGACGATGTGGGTGGAGGCGTTCAGTAGCGGGCTGATGTGCGAGCCGAACAGGTACAGGGCACCGTCCTTGACGGTCACATAGGCTTCCTTGAGTTGCGCGCGTCCGGCGCGGATGGCTTTGACTTCCCAGCCTTCCAGCATGAGTCCGGCTTCATGTTTTTCTTCAATGAAGTACTCGTGAAAGGCCTTTTTATTCTGAATGATGCTCATGGAAAGATGTGTTTTGCTTGATGTTGCGATATTCTACCAGCCTTTGATTTAAGGGCTTCGTAAAGCAATGGCATTGGTGGAAAAAACAGTCCTGGTTTCGCACACGGCGGAGCAGATGTTCAAACTGGTGGATGAGGTGGAGGATTATCCGCAGTTCCTGCCCTGGTGCGGCGGCGGGAGGGTCAATGACATGCAGGGCACGACCATGCATGCCACGGTGCATATCGATTATCACCATATAAAACAGCATTTCAGCACCGAGAACAAGCGCAACCCGCCGCACCAGATCGACATCAAATTGACGGATGGCCCGTTCCGGCAACTGGACGGAAGCTGGCGATTCATCCCTTTGAGCGACGAAGCCTGTAAAATAGAGTTTCGCCTGCATTACGAGTTTTCCAGCAAGTTGCTGGAAAAGCTGGTAGGCCCGGTGTTTCACCATATTACCAATACTTTTGTGGATGCTTTTATCCAGCGTGCGGACAAGGTTTATGCAAAAAATGAGTGACGAGAAGATTCCTGTTGAAGTTGTCTATGCCTTACCGGCAGAGCAGAAGTTGCTCAAGCTGGAGGTGCCGGCGGGTTCGACCATTGTCGAAGCCATCAAGCTATCCGGCATTCTGGACAAACATCCCGAGATCGACCTGGAAAAAGGCAAATTCGGCATTTTCGGCAAATTAAGCAAGACCGATACCGTGTTGCGCGAGAAAGACCGCATTGAAATCTACCGCCCGTTGATCGCCGACCCGAAAGAAGTGCGCCGCAAGCGTGCCGAAGAGGGCAAAGTGATGAAGAAAGGCGGCGGCGACCTTTAATGCTAGCTTACGACCTGCATTGCCATTCCCGCTATTCCGACGGGACGCTCTCGCCTGCCGAACTGGTGGCGCGTGCCGCCGAACGCGATGTGAAAGTGCTGGCGCTGACCGATCACGACGATGTGGCCGGTCTGGAAGAAGCCGCCCAGGCGGCGGCCCAATACGGCATCGAATTTATCAATGGTGTTGAAATATCCGTTACCTGGCGCAAACATACCGTGCATATTGTCGGGCTGCACATCGATCCCCAAAATCCGGCGCTGGTCGAAGGTCTGCGCAGCATCCGCAGCGGCCGCAGGCATCGCGCCGAGCTGATGGCGGAATCGCTGGCGCGTAGCGGGATCGGCGGCGTGCTGGAAGGCGCTTTGCGTTATGCCTCCAACCCGGAAATGATCGGCCGCACCCATTTTGCACGCTATATGGTCGAAGCCGGGCATTGCAAGGATGTGCGTAGCGTGTTCAACCGCTATCTGGTCAAGGGTAAGCCGGGTTATGTGCCGCACGACTGGGCGAATTTGCAGGATGCGATCTTGTGGATACGCGGCAGCGGCGGCATCGCCGTATTGGCGCATCCGGGGCGTTATACCGCCGGACGCAAACCCATGGGCAGGACGACTTTGCTGGAGTTGTTGCAGGAATTCGTCGACTTTGGCGGGCAGGGCATCGAAGTGGTGAGCGGCAGCCATACGCCGCCGCAATATGCCGAGTTTGCGCGTTATGCCAAGGAATTCGGTTTGCTGTGTTCCTGCGGATCGGATTTTCACGGGCCGGAAGAGAGCTATCGCGACCTCGGTCGCCTGCCCGATTTTCCGCTGGAATGCACCCCGGTGTGGACAAGCTGGGAAGCGGCGCCAGCCTGAGCCATGGCCCAATTCTTTTCCATCCATCCCGAAAATCCGCAGTCGCGCCTGATCAGGCAGGCGGCAGATATGCTGCGCGACGGCGCGGTGATCGTCTATCCCACCGATTCGGGTTATGCGCTGGGCTGCCACCTGGACGACAAGGACGCCGTCACGCGCATACGCCAGATACGCGGGCTGGATGAGAATCATCTCATGACGTTGATGTGCCGCGATTTGTCCGAGCTGTCTCACTATGCGCGAGTGGACAACACGCAGTTCCGGCTGCTCAAGAACAACACGCCGGGCAGCTACACCTTCATCCTGGAAGCCACCAGGGAAGTGCCGCGCCGCTTGCAGCATCCCAAGCGCAGCACCGTGGGGTTGCGCATTCCGAAGCATCCGATCGCGCTGGCGTTGCTGGAAGAATTGGGAGAGCCGTTGCTGAGCTCCACCCTGATCTTGCCGGATGAAGACCTGCCGCTGACCGACGTGGATGAAATACGCGAACACCTGGAACGTCTGGTCGAGCTGGTTATCGAAGGCGGAAGTGTGGGGCTCGGGCCGACCACGGTTATCGACCTGACTGCCGCCGTGCCGGTGTTGCTGAGGCGCGGCATTGGAGAAGTCTCACATTTGGGAATCGAGGAATAATGAATTTTGATGCATTAATTCAGACTATCGCGCTCGCAGCCATCCCCGTGCTGTTTGCCATCACGCTGCACGAAGCGGCACACGGCTATGTGGCTCGCCATTTCGGCGATATGACGGCATACGCAGCGGGACGTATTTCGCTGAATCCGCTGCGCCATATCGACCCGGTTGGCACGATTTTGTTGCCGCTGCTAACCCTGTTTGTGGGTGGAATTCTGTTCGGTTGGGCCAAGCCGGTACCGGTCAATTTTTCGGCGTTGCGCCACCCCAAGCAGGACATGCTGTGGGTGGCGTTGGCCGGCCCTGCAGCCAATCTGGTCATGGCGCTGTTCTGGGGCCTGATGTTCAAGGTTGCCCTGATGTTTCCGGGGAGCTATTTTGCCGAGCCGCTGATTGGCATGGCGCAGTTCGGGGTTACAATTAACGCCATTCTGATGGTATTAAACCTGCTGCCGCTGCCGCCGCTGGACGGAGGACGCATTGCAATCAGTCTGTTACCGCATCGGCAGGCCTTCCAACTGGCAAAAGTTGAACCCTATGGCATCGTCATCCTGATCCTGCTGGCAGTGGTGCCGGTTGGCGGTCAGCCGATTCTGGGCCGGTTACTGATGCCACTGGTAAGTACGGTGATCCGGCTGATTGAAACCATTTTCTAGTGTGAAGTAAGAACAAAAATATGTTTGCTGATCGAGTTTTATCCGGAATGCGCCCCACGGGCAGTCTGCACCTGGGGCATTACCATGGCGTATTGAAGAACTGGGTGGAAATGCAGCACCAGTACGAGTGCCTGTTCTTCGTGGCCGACTGGCACGCGCTGACCACCCATTACGACTCGCCGCAAATCATCGAGCAGAACGTGTGGGATATGGTCATCGACTGGTTGGCGGCGGGCGTCGACCCTTCCCAGGCTACCCTGTTCATCCAGTCGCGCGTGCCGGAACATGCGGAACTGAATCTGCTGCTGTCGATGATCACGCCCCTGGGCTGGCTGGAACGCGTGCCGACCTACAAGGATCAGCAGGAAAAACTGACTTCCAAGGACCTGACTACCTACGGCTTTCTCGGCTATCCGCTGCTGATGAGTGCGGACATTCTGATTTACCGCTCCACCAAAGTGCCGGTGGGTGAAGACCAGATTCCGCATATCGAATTCACGCGCGAGCTGGCGCGCCGCTTCAACCATATGTACGGGCGCGAGCCCGGCTTCGAGGAAAAGGCCGAGGCAGCGATCAAGAAATTAGGCGGCAAGAAAACCAAGCTCTACAGGGAATTGCGCACGCGCTTCCAGGAGCAGGGCGACAACGAAGCGCTGGAATCCGCCAAGTCGCTGCTGGACGAACAGCAGAGCCTGAGCCTGGGCGACCGCGAGCGTTTGTTCGGCTACCTTGAAGGCGGTGGCAAGATGATCCTGTCCGAACCGCAGGCGATGCTCACCGCCGCTTCGCGCATGCCGGGGCTGGACGGGCAGAAAATGTCCAAGTCCTACAACAACACCATCAGCCTGCGCGAGGACGAAGCCGAGGTCGGCAAAAAGATCAAGACCATGCCCACCGATCCGGCGCGCATCCGCCGCAGCGATCCCGGCGATCCGGACAAATGTCCGGTGTGGCAATTGCACCTGGTGTATTCGAATGAAGACACCAAACAATGGGTACAGAAGGGTTGCCGCAGTGCGGGTATCGGTTGCATCGAATGTAAACAGCCAGTCATTACAGGCGTGCTGGATGAACAGAAGCCGATGCGCGAACGCGCGCAGCAATATCTGGACGACCCCAGCCTGGTGCGCAACATCATCGCCGACGGCTGCGAAAAAGCGCGCAAGTTGGCCAACGAAACCATGCGCGATGTGCGCGAGGCGATGGGCCTGGGTTATAGCTGATAAGATGGAAACAATATTGCAATCGGTGATCACCTGTCCCAACTGCGGAGCGCAGAAGGAGGAGACCATGCCGACAGATGCCTGCCAGTTTTTTTATGAATGCACCGCATGCCACTCGCTGTTGCGCCCGAAAGCCGGCGATTGCTGCGTGTTTTGTTCGTTCGGCACCGTGCCGTGCCCGCCGATCCAGCTAAATCAAGATTGTTGCAGCCACTGATACAACATGACGCAAACCGAGACACAGACAGAGACGCAGACTGAGACAACAACAGCGGCACCGGCGGTGCCGCTCGCGCACGTTCACGGCGAACCGATGATGGAGATGCCGCTGGATCTGTACATCCCGCCGGATGCGCTGGAGGTGGTGCTGGAGTCTTTCCAGGGGCCGCTCGATCTGCTGCTGTACCTGATCCGCAAGCACAACCTGGATGTGCTCGACATTCCGATGGCGGCGCTCACCAAGCAATATATGGTTTATATCGAGGCGATGCAGCAGCACCGCCTGGAACTGGCCGCCGAATACCTGCTGATGGCGGCGGTGCTGATCGAGATCAAATCGCGCATGCTGCTGCCGCGTCCGCCCAAGGCGAGCGAAGAGGAGAGCACCGAAGACCCGCGTGCCGAACTGATGCGCCGCTTGCTCGAATACGAGCAAATGAAACTGGCCGCGCAGAATCTCAACGCGGTGCCGCAAGCCAGCCGCGATTTCGAACTGGTGCAGGTATTGATCGAACGCACCGTGCTGGAACGCCTGCCCAGCGTGTCCGTGGAAGATTTGCGCCATGCCTGGCTGGCCTTGCTTACCCGAGCCAAGGTCAACGCGCATCACAAGGTGCGCCGCGAGGAATTGTCGGTGCGCGAGCAGATGACCAAAGTGTTGCGACTGTTGCGCGATACCGATTTTGTACCATTCGAGAGTTTGTTTGATATGGACGCCGGAATTCCGACATTGGTCGTTACTTTCATCGCCATTCTCGAACTCGCCAAAGAATGCATGGTTGAAATTACGCAAACTGAATCCCTGGGGAATATATATGTCCGAACCTGTCGAGCCATTACAGTCGAGTGAAACGCAACTGACGCCTGTTTCCGCCGCCGGTGAGGAGGTGGAGGCGGAAGTCACAGAGGCTTCTATCGCTTCTGGTACCGAGGTTGCAGAGACCGAACACGCAGTGGATACCGTGCAGCTCATGCGCATTCTTGAAGCGGCGCTGTTGACCACGCAAGAGCCGCTTTGCATCACCGAGCTGAAACGCTTGAGCGATATTCCGCTGGAGACACGGTTCCTCGAAGAGTTGTTGCAGCAACTGGCCGACAAGTACGCCGATACCGGCATTGAATTGAACCGGGTCGCCAGCGGCTGGCGCTTCCGCGCACGCCCCGAAATGCAGGTGCATCTGGACAAACTCAATCCGCAAAAGCCGCCGCGTTATTCGCGCGCCGTGCTGGAGACGCTGGCCATCATCGCTTACCGCCAACCGGTCACACGCGGCGACATCGAAGACATCCGCGGCGTGGCCGTGTCTTCGCAAGTGCTGAAAACGCTGGAAGCACGCGGCTGGGTAGAGAGCATCGGCACGCGCGACACACCGGGCAAACCCGCGCTGTACGCCACCACGCCGCAATTCATGGACGACCTCAACCTGCGTTCCCTGCAGGAACTGCCGGCGCTGGAGGAAATGGGCACCTTGCTGGAGGCGGGTATCGTTGAAGAACCGGCGAAGGCCGAGCCTGAAACACTGGAATTCTCACCGCCAGAGTCCGAACCGGCCGAAGCGGAGACGACGAACACCGAATCGACCGAAGCCGTGACGACGGACTCCGAACCGGAACCCAACGCCGCCTGATGTCCGCGATCAAGCGCATCTCCTCGCGCGACAATCCGTTCTTCAAGTCGCTGCACAAACTTTCCTCATCCGGTCGCGAGCGGCGTCAGGCTGGGCAGACGCTGCTGGATGGCGCGCATCTGTTGCATGCTTTTCTCGATACCGGAAATAAACCGCTGCATCTGCTGATCAACGAACAGGCTTTGCAGGATGCCGAGATCGCTGCTTTACTCGAAACCTGTCCCGATGTGCCGACAACCCAACTTGATGATGCGCTGTTCGCGCAACTCTCCGAACTCAAGACACCCAATGGCTTGCTGGCATTGGTTGCCATTCCGCCCGCCAGGGTGGAGGTTGCCCACAGCCAGTTCGCGCTGCTGCTGGAAGATATTCAGGATCCCGGCAATCTGGGTTCAATCCTGCGCTCGGCAGCGGCTGCGGGCTGCGATGCAGTGTTCCTGTCGCAAGCTTGCGCCGACGCATGGTCGCCCAAGGTGTTGCGTGCCGGGATGGGCGGGCACTTTGCCCTGAGCTTGCATGAGTCCGCCGATCTGCTTCAGGTGGCCGCCGGATTCACCGGCAAGATTCTGGCTGCCTCATTGCAGGCAGACAAATCCCTGTATGACAGCAACCTGCGCGGCAAACTCGCCTTCGCCATCGGCAATGAGGGAGCAGGGCTGTCCCCGGCCTTGCAGGAATCGGTGCAGCAGCATTTCATCATTCCCATGCCGGGCAAAGTCGAATCGCTGAATGCGGCGGCGGCGGCGGCGGTGTGTTTGTTCGAGGCGGTGCGGCAGCGGCTTTAACCCGGATTGTTCATTAGGGAATCTCTGATCAAGTCCGTTCGCCCTGAGCTGGTCGAAGAGTGAACATTGCAAGCCACTGCTTTGCCAAGCAGCAACAAACAGGGGCGGCGTCGCTTTTGTTTCAACTGGCACTACCTGCCAGAACCAATGCGACACCGACCCAATATTTCATGGACAAATAATCTGGTGAGACTAATCGTAATTGACAGTCACGTATCCCGCATATTGATCAAACGCAAAGATCTCATACATTCCGCTCGTCCAGCTGCCTGTTCCCGGAGCATTGACGGCCAATGTTGACGTACCCGACAGTGCCGTATTGGTGGTAAGCATATTCGTGGCGCCGGTTGACTCCGTCGCGGTCTCCAACCAGACGTTGACATGGCTCGCCCTCATTCCGGTCGGGATGCTCCAGGAAGGTGTCAGGGTGATGGTCCCTCTTCCGGCAAGATTGACCATTCCGCTAAGCGCAGGAAAGACCATACTTGGTAGCGCCGAGTTAAGCACTGGTGCTACAGGAACGACCTCGGTATAGGTTGCCAGCAAAGCGCTGGAGTTGTTATACAGTTGTACCGTGTAGGTGCTGTTGGGCAGTACATCCGGAATATCGGCATCTGCCATAGCCCATATTCCTTTTCCCAAGCAATCACCACATGCGGGATTAATTGTTGTAATGCGAAGGTCGCTTTTTCCAGCCTGCGCTTCCAACCGTACTCCTCCGGCGGGCAGACCGGGGCCTGTCACCTCTGCCGCCTCGATACCTACACCGGCCGGGATAAGCATGAGGAGCCCGGTTCTATTAATGGTGGCATGTGAACAAGCAGGATTTTCAGGATTGCATACGATTTTTCCTGCAACGGTCTTAACTCGCACCCAAGCAATACGCTGATTACCATCCATCAGCCACACGTCACCAACACGTTTCATCTGACAACTCTTTGTGCCACCAGGGGTATCCGGGAACGTTACCCCGCCAGCAAGAATCGGCGTGAAGTGAACCTGCGCGATCCCTGTCCCGGTATCCACCGAATCCACAACAACATTGGCGAAATCCATGCCGATCATCATGGGCTCGGTAGTGACACCTGTCAGCCATGCGGAAAGTCCCTCTCCATCATCTGTAAATGTGTCGGTAAACAAGGCGAGCAATGCCGGATCGCTATCACTGGGCAAGCTGGTGGCAAACAATGCGGAAAAGGTCTCAAAGGTCTGCACGATACCATCCAGGGGAGTCCCCGACGGCGCCAGGCCGCCGGTACCGAGAGTGCCGGTGAATGTGCCTGCGGCCGTATCAACGATAAGCGTATTTGCCGCATCCAGGATGTTGGTAATGGTTGCCGTCGTTGCTGTCGTGCTGACTTTGACCACATCCATGAATCTGTCCAGGCCAGTGTTGTCGGCATTGAAGGTTGCCCGCAACAGATCAATGCTGTCGGAGAGTCCCATTGCCTGCAGTGCCAAGGCCAATTGATCAGTCAATGCAACGCGCTGTGCATCCAGCTCAGCCGCCGTGAGGCCGCTGATTCCGCCGTTGTTGATGTACGTGTCGACCGCGGATGCGGCAATATTCCTGACGATCAGGTCGGTAAACGGGGTGATATTGATTGTGCTGCCCTCATCGGCAGAAGTGGCTGCAGAATAGAGCGTGACGCTTCTTCCGCCGACTGAGCCGACGGCAAGAAAGGCATAGGGCGCTGTCAGGCCGGACACATCGACGGAATAGTGGCCATCCGCTGCTATGGGTATGTTTGTCAGCACCGGTTGCGGATTCGCTGAACTGTCACGCACCGATACATAGCCGACTACCGGAGCGCCGGCGGCGGCTGTTCCGCTTATGTAAACTGGATTGCTTGGAGGCGTGTTCCCTCCACTGCCTCCACCGCATCCAATAAGTACTATTGAAACAAGAATCGGAAAAATCATCCGGGCTGACATCAAATGCTTTACCAAGTTACTCATTTCTTAAGCTCCTTATTGTTGGATGTGAAAAAGTTCAAAACAAAACGAGTACAAAAAGCGAAAATGGTTAGATCAGTTTTGTTTTTGTCTCAACCAGCCCTTCCTGCCAAAGCTTTTGCGACACTAGTCCGATATATTTTGGGTTCTACTTTTCCTTTCGAAAACTATTTCGAAGTTGTTCCCACTAATTCGAACGCAAAGAGGTAGCGGGCGGCCCTAAGGCCGCCCGCATGCATCAACTACCAATATGCGGCAAACCTCTCTCCTGCGTACTGATCGTACGCCTGGATACTGTACCAACCGCTTGACCAGGTTCCTCCGCCCAACGGGGCATTGACCACCAGCGTCGATGTACCTGATGTTGCCGCCGAAATACTGAGATCGTCGCTTATGTAAGCATGTTCGAACGGCGCATCAAGGTGCGCGGCAACCTTGCCCGGTCTTGTCCCGCCGGGAACGGACCACGACGGAGTAATGGTCACGGCACCCGCACCGGTCAGATCAACAAGGCCGCTCAGCGACGGGAATGGCAGCGACGCCAGTTGTGTGTTGAGCACCGGCGGCATCGGCAACGTCTCGGAATAGGTGGCCATCAAGGTACCCACACCGTTGTACAGCGCAAATACATAAACGCTGTTGGGTTGTATCGCACCGATATCGCCATCCAACATGAGCCAGACATCGCGCAATGGGCAACCGGTACCGCACACCAGATTGTTTGTAACGATTGTACTGGCCCCGTTGTTCAAAGTTACGCCGCCCGCTGGCAGACCAGGCCCCGTGACCACAGCCGTTTCAACACCAATCATCGCGTCGTCGTAAACTGACAGCTTCAAACCTGTGCCGAACTGCTGGGCCGGTGTCATCAGGCACGCCAGGTTCGCCGGATTGCAGGTAAGCCGATCAGCGGATGCGCGCACGTTTACACCCGCGATGCGCTGATCCCCGTTGATTTTCCACTCATCACCGATCTTGACCATGTACCCCGCTGCCACCCCTCCAGGCTTGTCCGGAAAGGTAAGGTTTCCGGCGAAAACCGGTACAAAGTGAACGAACGCGGTACCTGCAACCAAGTCCAGTTCGTCTACAACGATGCTCGTAATCTGAAAACCAATTATGTCTGGATCCGTCGTCAGATCCGTCAGAAATGCATCACGACTCGTGCCGCCATCCATGTACGTATCGGCAAACAGGGCAAGCAGCGCCGGGTCGCTCGCGCTGGGGAGACTCGTGGCGAACATATCCGCGAACGCATTCAACGTTTGCACGATTCCGTCGAAGTCGGTTCCCGCCGGTGCCAAACCGCCGGTGCCGAGGCTTCCAGTGGTAGTTCCGTTGATCGTATCGATGATCAGCGTGTTGGCGGCATCCATGATGTTCGTGATTGTCGCGGTCGTCGGCGTCGTGCTGACCCGGACCACGTCCATGAACCGGTCAAGGCCGGTGCCATCGGCATTAAACGTGGCGCGTAGCAGATCAATACTGTCGGAGAGCCCCATTGCCAGCAGCGCGGGTGCCAGTTGCTGCGTCAGGGTTACCCGCGCGGCATCCAGTTCGGCCGTCGTCAGGCCGCCAAACCCGCCGGTATCGATGTAGTTGTCCACGGCCGACGCGGCAATGTTCCGGATCATCAGATCCGTGAATGGCGTAATGTTGATGGTTCCGCCTGCGTCGGCTGAAGTTACCACCGAATACAGTGTCATCGACCGGCCCCCGACCGTGCCTGATGCCATGAATGCATATGGCGCCGTCAATCCGGTAACCTCTACGGTGAAGTTGCCGTTGGCATCAATGGGGACACCTGTTCGGACCGGTTGCGGATTCGAGGAGCTGTCGCGCACCGACACATAGCCGACTACCGGCGCCCCGGCGGCGGCTGTTCCGCTTATGAAAACAGGAACGCTTGGAGGCGTGTTCCCTCCACCGCATCCAAAAAGAACGATTGAAACAAGAATCGGAAAAATCATCCGGGCTGACCTCAAATGCTTTACCAAGTTACTCATTTCTCAAGCTCCTTAGTTTTGGATGTGGAAAGAAGATAGCGATATATTGGGTTCCAAAAAATATCGCATTGCAAGTCGGCAAGACCCTTTTGCATACAAACTACTTTACTAATTCATTAGTTACGTCACTGCCTTCGTGCGATTGGTGCGGACTGCCAGTACTTATTGCCTATTTGCCAATACCGAAATAACCACTTAACATGCAGGTGTATCCTATCTGTCTCGATATTCATGAGGAATAACCTAAACGGGTTAAATTGATCTTTTCTGATCAATTTCCCTACATGCAACGATAGCCGTCGGCGGACGGCAGCCTGAAGGGCGGTGCCAATACCCCGCAGCATGCTGTGGGGTCTTTCATTTGTATGTTTGCCGGAGCGGATATATGTCGATGGAAGATAGAAGACAGCCAGATGCCAAAGGTATCGAATCAGAACTTATCGGGATTGTTTATGAGTCGGCATTTGACCCGGATTTCTGGACGGACTTATTGGAATGTGTTGCAAGCTTGTTCGAAGACAGGCGTTTTAATAGTCAAAAACCCACGACATTTCCTGATGATGATTTGGAGCAGGTCCGGCTTTTTACAGACCAAATGGGTAAAGATGAGGCTCTGCGACTTGCAACGCTGCTTCCTCATTTGTACCGGGCACTCAAGCTCAAGCGTGAATACAATGATGTAAACCATACACGTGGCCAGGCGCAGGCCATTATTGAACAATTTCCATTGGGTGTTCTTTTGGTCAATAGCAAAGGAAAACTGATTTCTGCCAACCAGCATGCATTAAATACGATCGCTGATAGCAATACGATGTTCATGGAAAATGATGTGCTTTGCATCACGACGGCAAAACAGGATCAGCTACTTAAAAGCCTCATTTGTAAGGCCGCCAATTCGCCTTTGGAAGATGCAGATGAACATGTGTCATTTTTCAAAATTGGCGAGGAAGGAATGGAGTTACCTGTCTCGCTACTGATCACACCCGATCCCTATCCCCGTATTCACTTTGATAGACAAGTGGAGAACTGCGCAGCAATCTTTATCGCTTCTGCTTCAGTAAAACAAAGAATTGCAAATTCAGCTTTGCAGACAATATTTGGTCTTTCCCCAGCCGAAGCACGTTTGGCCGCATTGTTGGCAAGTGGCGTGAGTTTGAACCAGGCGGCAGACCAGAGTTGTATCAGCAAGAACACCGCCAAAGTGCAACTCAAGTCAGTCTTTTCCAAAATTGGTGTAAACCGGCAAGCGGAACTTGTTAAATTGATACTGACCAGTCCGGCGGTTTTCAATCCTGCAGACAAGAGGAAAAAGAAGGTACGTTTAACAGCTGGCGTAAAAGCGAAATCGCACATTAACAAGGAAGCTCATATCACATTAAGAGATGGTCGAAGACTTCAATATGCGGAATATGGTGACCCGCAAGGCAAGCCCGTCATACACACTCATGGTGTGCTCGGTTGTCGTTATGAACGATTTCCGGATGATCTATTGACAAGAAAACTTGGAGTAAGGCTCATCATTCCAGACCGGCCTGGCTATGGTCTTTCCGAGTATGCTCCCGAGCATGGCTATCTTGATTTTGCCGATGATCTGCTGGAGCTTGTTGACCACCTTGATATTCGGCAGTGTTCAATCATGGGACTTTCAGTCGGGGCGATATACGCGAGCGCCTTCGCCTACAAAACACCGAAACGCTTGCATAACATAGCCATGATATGTTCGACGCCACCGTTTCGATCATTTTCTGATTTTGCAGGTATGCCGCCAAGCCTGAAGTTGCTTGCCGCCTTCTCAAAATACTTGCCCACTGCAGCCCGTATGATCGCCGATATCGCGATAACAAATGCCTGTAAGGACCCGGGAACTTTTCTCGCCAATATTCCGGTTTGCGCTTCCGACCGCGTAATCTTGTCGCACTCATTATTGAAGGAGCATATAGAGGTGTGCGTGTTGGCAGGCAGCAAAGACTGCCATTCCGGGTTTGTTCAAGATGTCTTGTTATCTGCCGAACTCTGGCCATTCGCCTTGAAGGATATTCAGACGAAGACATATTTTTGGCATGGAACAGAGGATACACATTCCCCCCTCTGTCGGGTCAAACCAATTATTGATGCTGTTCCGAATAGCCGGCTTTTTCGCATCGATGGCGGCGGACATTTCCTGATTTACGATCATTGGCAAGAAATTCTGTCCACACTCATTCATTGATATTGCTCAATACAGCGGTAAATGGATTATTCAGGATAAGCAGAAATCATGTTTGGCATCTGTGTACAGTTCGCCAGCCATTGACGAACCTCGGCCGTCGCGAGCGCCAGATTAGCCGACGCCTCGTCGCTCAAGCCGTCCCCCAGTTCAAAACCGTAACCGCGAATGCGCAGCAGAAAACTTCCAGGAGCGTCCGTTCCATACACCTGCCTGAAGGTATGCAACAGCGCGAACGGCGTCATGGCATGGCTGGTATAGCTGTTGTCCTGGGCGGCGCTAATCTCGGAGAAATGGAACGGTGCGGCACAGGACATATCCGCATCGACAAACAGCACGGCTGAGCGCCCGACCAGATCGGTGACATGCTCGACCTGGAGTTGAAAATCTTCGATGAACTCGACTTGGGGCGTGACACCTTCTGATTGAAGCTGGCGCACCAGCAGTGGAGCCAACGCGTCGTCGCCGCGCGATTCGTTGCCGATGGCGAGGATGAGGAGGGGAGAGACCATCAAGCCGCGGCGCAGAACGAACCGTCGGACGAGCGCGTCAGCATATCAACGCGCCCACCCTCAGCATCCAGCAGTTCCACTTCCAGCGGCATCTTGCCCAGCGCATGTGTGGCACAGGACAGGCAGGGGTCGAAGGCGCGGATGGCGACTTCGATGTGATTGAGCAAGCCTTCGGTGAGTTTCTTGCCGTCGATGTATTGCCGTGCCACGGAGCGGATGGCCTCGTTCATCGCCTGGTTGTTGTGCGTGGTGGAGACGATCAGGTTGCAGCGCACGATCTGGTCGTTGTCATCCACCTTGTAGTGGTGGATCAGCGTGCCGCGCGGCGCTTCGATCACGCCCACGCCGCGTTCCTGCCGTTCGCCAATACTGACCAGGTCGCTGCCTTGCAGATCGGGATCGTGCAACAGTTCCTGGATCACCTCGGCTGCATGCAGCATCTCGATCATGCGCGCCCAGTGGAAGCCCAGTGTCGCACCCGTGGCGGAACCGCCGTTGAACGCCATGAATTCCTTGCGCTGGGCTTCGGCTAACGGCGTGGGAATGAAGTCGCACTGTGCCACGCGCGTCAGCGGTCCAACACGGTACCAGCCTTTTTCCGGACCCAGGCTGCGCAGGTACGGGAATTTCATATACGACCAATTCTTCACATCCTCGAAGATTACATCCCAATAGTGGCCGTAGTCGTAATGGTCGAACAGCGTTTTTCCGTTCATGTCGCGCGCGCGCAGACCGCCGTGGTACAGATCCAGCGCGCCGTCGGCACGCACCATATTCAGTGTGTGCGCCTTGAAGCGCCCGAAGTTGTCATAAAGACTGAGGTTCTGCTCGAACAACTGGCGCGCGATGCCGACGGATTCACGGCTCCAGGTGACGATCTGCTCTATGTCCTTAAGCAGGTAGTCGCGCTCTTCGATGCTGACGTTTTTGTTCACGCCGCCCGGGATGGAGCCAGTGCCGTGAATACGCTTTCCGGCAGTGATGCGGATCACTTCCTGCCCGAACTTGCGCAGCAGTACACCCTGTTTGGCGATTTCCGGATAGGCGGCGGCGATACCGACGATGTTGCGCTTGGCGACATCGGAATCGAAACCGAACAGCAGGTCGGGCGAACACAAGTGGAAGAAATGCAGCGCGTGCGATTGCAGAATCTGGCCGTAGTGCATCAGCCGCCGCACTTTCTCCGCCGTTGGGGTCAGCGTGGCGCCAACTATCATGTCCATCGCTTTGCTCGCTGCCAGATGGTGGCTTACCGGGCAAATGCCGCACAGGCGCTGCACCATCACCGGCGCTTCCCAGTAGGGACGGCCCTGGATGAATTTCTCGAAGCCGCGGAATTCGACGATATGCAGCCGCACCTGATGCACGTGGTCGTTCTCGTCCAGCAGCAGTGTTACTTTGCCGTGCCCTTCGACGCGTGTCACTTGCTCGATTGCGACGCGGCGCAGGTTTTCGGGATGGGCGGCAGTTTCCAGATTGTTGTTGGTATCAGTCATATTTGATCAACCCATGCCCCAGTTCGGGCGTATTGCCTGCGATAAGGTCGGTGAGGAATTTCCAGATGGCGTCGGCGGAGGGCGGGCAGCCGGGAATGAAATAATCGATTTTCACCACTTCGTGCAGCGGATGCACTTTGTCCAGCGGCAGTGGCAACTCCGGATCGTTCGGGATATGGCCGTGCGACAGCCCCGGTTCGGTGAGATACACCTCGGTGAGGCAACTGCCCAGGTCGAGATGGTTGCGCTGGGCGGGCAGTCCGCCATTTATGGCGCAGGCGCCGATGGCGATGAGTATCTTGCAGCTTCTGCGGAACTCGCGCAGCACATGCACATTCTCTGCGTTGCAGACTCCGCCCTCGATGATGCCGATGTCGCAGGGGCCGCAGTGTTTGATGTCGGTGATCGGCGAACGGTCGAATTCGACGAGTTCGAGCAGGGTAAACAGGCGCTCGTCGATGTCGAGCAGGGACATGTGGCAGCCGAAGCAGCCGGCGAGCGAGGTGGTGGCGACACGGAGTTTCTTGCTCATGGCGTTCCCTCACAAGCTTCACAATTTCCGCTGGCATCGGTCTGGCGCGGCGCATCGTCCAGTGCCTGCGCGCTAATCGGACGCTCGTCGTAACGCCGTTCGCCGATGGGCATGTTGAAGCCGACGCGCTTCTTCAGGATCACGCCGACCGGACAGACTTGCATCGCCTTGTCGGTCAGTGCGATGTTGGTATCGGACAGCAGGCCTGATTCGGAGTTGACGATGAGGTGCTTGGCAATGCCACGCCCCGACAATGCGAACACATTCTTGCCGTCCACTTCGCCGGAGGCGCGCACGCACAATTCGCACAGGATGCAGCGGTTGAAGTCGAGCAGAATATCCGGGTGCGAAGCGTCCAACGGGCGATCCGGGTAGAGGTGGCGAAAACCGGCAGTGTGTACCTCAAGGTCGTAGCCCAGCGCCTGCAATACGCAGTTGCCGCTCTTCTCGCACGACGGGCAGAAATGGTTGCCTTCGGCGAACAGCATCTGCACCAGCGTGCGGCGCAGTGCATTGAGTTCTTCGATCTCGCTTTCCACAGTGAGTCCGGCCTCGGCCGGCATGGTGCAGGAAGCGACCGTGCGGCCATTGACCTTGACCGTGCACAGTTTGCAGCTGCCGTGCGGTTTGAACTCGGGGTGATAGCACAGGTGCGGGATGTAATGTCCGGCGGCCAGTGCGGCCTGCATCACAGTCTGTCCCGGTTCAAAGGGAACCGGCGCGCCGTCGAGTTGGAAGGTTTCGCTCATTTCACGCCATCCCGGAAAAAGCCCTTCGACATACTCAGGGCGAACGGCACAAAGCAGTGCATGTTCATATTTCCTCCTTCAAATGCGCACCGGCATCGTCGCGTCCGGTCATCTGCCGCGCGCGCGCCAGCGAGCCGTCGAGGTCGAAGGCGGGGGAGAACATCAGCGATTTCAGTTTGTTCTCGTAGGCGGGGCGGAAATGTTTGAGGGTATGCAGCACCGGGTTGCAGGCTGTGCGTCCCAGGCCGCAGTGGGAAGTATTCTGCAATACGCTATCAAGATTTTCGATCTCGTTCAGGTCGTATTTTGTGCCGTGACCGGCTGCGATCTTGTCCATGGTCTGTTTCAGCATCGACGTGCCGACCCGGCAAGGTGTGCAGAAGCCGCAGCTTTCGTGTGCAAAGAAATGCACGTAGTTGCGCGCCACTTCGAACATATCGCGGCTGTCGTCGAACACCATGAACGCGCCGGCAGTGGGAATGTCCTCGAATCCAAGCTTGCGGCCGAATTCGCTCTCGCCGACGCATACGCCGGACGGCCCGCTGACTTGAACCGCCCGCGTGTTGACCGCACCGCATTCCTGCAGGATTTCGCGCACCGATACGCCGAACGGATATTCATAAATGCCGGGGTAGGCGCAATCGCCGGACACCGAAATGAGTTTGCTGCCGGTGGATTTTTCCGTGCCGATGGCGCGGTATTTTTCGGCGCCCATGTGCAGCGCCAGTGCAGCTTGGCAGAAGGTCTCGACGTTATCCACTGCGGTCGGTTGTTGCATATAACCGTGAGTCACCGGGAACGGCGGACGGCTGCGCGGCACGCCGCGTTTGCCCTCCAGCGATTCGATGAGCGCCGATTCTTCGCCGCAGATGTATGCACCTGCGCCAAGGTGGATGTCGATGTCGAAATCGAAGCCGCTCTGACCAAGTATTTTCGCGCCCAGCAGGTTGTTATCGCGGCGGCGTTGCAATACCGCCTGCAGGGGTTCGAGCATGTAGCGGTATTCGCCGCGCAAATAGAGGAACCCCTTTTTTGAACCGACCGCCAGGGCACATAACGTCATGCCCTCAAATACCAGGTCGGCCTGCCGGGTCAGCAGCACGCGATCCTTGAACGTGCCCGGTTCGCCCTCGTCGGCATTGCACACCACGTAATGCTCGGAACCTTGCGCGTTGCGGCAGGCCTCCCATTTCAGTCCGGTGGGGAAACCCGCGCCGCCGCGCCCGCGCAGGGCGGAGGTCTTGACGGCTTCAACGATCTTTTGCCCGCCCAAAGACAACGCCTTGCGTAACACGTCGCCGGGTGCAAGTGTATTGTCGAGCAACAGGCCGCTGCGGCGGATATTGTCGTCAACATGAAAAAAATCGGAAGGCCAGTTGTTCAACGGGGTGCGGTTGCGTATCAGTTGCGCGATTTCCTGCACGCGCTGGTGGGTCAGGCGCGTGATGGCGCGACCGTTGACCAGCAGCGCCGGTCCCTGGTCGCACATGCCGGTGCAGGAAGTGGGGCTGATGCTGACCAGGCCGTCCTCGGAAACCTTGCCCGGTTGCAGCCACAACTGCTGGCACATCTGTTGCATCAGGGCTTCGCTGCCCAGCATGCGGTCGGTGATGTTGTCCGAGAACAGGACGCGGTATTCGCCGTGCGGTTTCAGGTGCAGAAAGGAGTAGAACGAGCCCACGCTCTCGATACGGACACGGGGAATGGACAGTTTTTCGGCCAATCTGGAAATGGCCGGCTGCGGAATGTGGCCAAAATACTCTTGCACTTCCCTGAGTATCTGCAGCAACCTGGATGCATCGGTTTGGTGTCTTGCAACCAATTGATCCAGCCAAATTTGTCTGGAAGCATCAAAACGCAATTCGTTGTCTGGTAGCATAGCGTCGCCGTTAGAACGTTACCGAAATTGACCCGTGCAGTTTACCTCTAGTCTGGCAGGAAGCAACAGAATTAGTACATGATAAGTATTAACACGTAAGACGAAGATTATTAACATTCAAAATACAGGAATAGATTAACCATGCACATGCACGACCCCCATCCTTTTTCATACGAAGTGGAAGAAGACAATTTTGACGAGCGCGTGGTCGCCCGTTCACAGGACACCCCAATCCTGCTCGATATCGGTGCCGACTGGTGTGCGCCGTGCAAGGTACTGGGGCCGCATCTGGAAAGGCTGGTCAGAGAATACGGCGGCAAATTCCTGCTGGCTAAAGTGGATGCGGACGAGAACATGCGCATCGCCGGAAAACACAAGGTTCGCGGATTTCCGACCGTCATTGCCTACAGTCGAGGCCAGGAATTCGACCGTTTTCACAGTTCGCACCCGGATCATTTCCTGCGCCAGTTTATCGATAAGTTGATCGCGCACCATCAAACAGTGCAATAGCCGGTAACGCCTTCTTTCGCCGGGAGATGAACCATGACCCATCTGTTTGAGCCGCCGCGCAGGAATTGGGACAAACGACGGCTTGGCCAAAGCAATATTGGCGTGCTGCGCCGACGGGTTCGCCGGGGCGATAGTTTTGCAGGGAAGCGGGAAAACGTCCTGTAGCTGACTTCAGTTTTTGCGTGGCAGCATCAACCGACAGAATAACTGCTCCGTTATGTCGAGGCTCTTTTGTTTTTGATCTGCGATGTACAAGAGCAAAGCGACCAGTCTCAACTGACCCTCGCGAGTGCGACCCGATGGTTTTGGTTTCTTGTTCATGCGGAAAGCATACGCTTTCGTATTTGCTGCTACAAGGTGTAGACAGGAACCATTCAAACGTCATTCGCCAACGTATGTTTTCGCTTCACGCGACCGCTATCTCGTCTCTTGGAGATACTTGCACCTCTCAAACTTGATATAGCGACATACGATATGTGGTATTTGCAGTTGTTTCCGGATGCGATGCGCAGTGCTTACAAATCGGCCAAGAAGAGACGGCGGCAAATGCTTCTGATGTAGAAACTCGCCGGCATCATTGCCAACCCTGACTCTCCGGTCGACATACCTCTCGCGGCGTGGGCCACAACAAACGCAGGTAGGCTTCTTCCTGCGGTCAAAGCGGGAGTAGACATGCCCGCGAAAAAAACAGATTGTTTTCTTTGTAAACGCCAATTTAATTACCTTTCTCCGACGCATTTACATAAATAGTTATGATTTTTGCGACCAAAAATATTGGCTGCCCGCGACAACAAAATGGGTTGTTCGCATTATTCGTGGCATTTGCCATGATTGGACAATCAAGGCCGTGCAATTTTTGTATCAAAATATTTTCGGTTTGGGCTGGGGTGGTCGACTGTCTCGATTTTAGTGCGGTCTACTTCATGCTCCCATCCATTAATTTTTGCCACGGTTGGCATTTCAACTACTATTCTCCCTAAACAAACGGGTCGCATGTCTTTTATCAAATCGGACATATTGTTTTCAGCGGCATTGCAGGGGCAGGCAAAAAGATTATAGCCGCAGAGCACACCTGCCAACAGGTGAGGTATTGCAGCGTCCATGGCTACCAGGAGGAGGGCGCCCCATTACTTCTTTATGGAATCCGCACCCCATTGATTCTTCGGCCGGGGTTTGATGCCGTTGAGCAGCGCATCCCACAGGGCGAGGAACTCTTTTTCTGTCAGGTTTTTGCTGTAAGGCTTGTGTGTGTTGTCATCGTGCGTTTGATCGCTTAATGAAACATATATATCGGGTTTGTCCAGCGAATTGGGCTCACCGTAGAACTCGGCATTAGCTTCAATAGAAGTTTCGCCATCTATCGTCATCACGGCGACTATTTCTTCGCCTGGTTGGCCGTTTAATGTGCGCTTTCCCTTGCGCAGGAATTTGGTTGCGGCAGTTATTTCTTTGCCAATATTATCGCCCATCCCAAAAGATCGCTCAATGCGCGCAATCATTCTGGGCTCTTCGGGGGGCTTGCTGGTGCTTTCTGTTTGAAATGAAAATGCAACGCCCGGATACTCATTGATCAGTCCCGCTAAAGCGACGCTTTCACCTCTGAAATTACTGCCGGAGAGGACGCCATGCTCTATGCAAAGACCAGGGGGGATGCTCATCAAATCCGTGGTTGGCATGGGGATGAAGCTTTTTACTAATTGGGACATACCATCAATATCTTCTGCAAGATATTCGTCAGCAGTTCGCGAATGGAACATATACTCATATTTGGGCCGCCAAAACATAGTATCAAGTTGATATATTAGGTTGTCACTTTTGTCTTTGCGGTAAACAAATAACTCACTATCCGGCGTCAAGCGGATTCCTTTTTTAAATAGAACTCCGTCGGTATCGTGAGGCGACAGCTTCAATTGTCTTTCACGCTGGGCGACTTTGGTATCGAATGATTTTCGGTTCGGGCTGGGGGTGTCGAGTGATACGATTTTTGTGCCGTCAATTGTTTGATCCCATCCCCCTTCGATTTTGGCCATGGATGGTATTTCAATCACTAACCGCCCGAAGCAAATTGGCTGCATTGTGGTTGTAAGTTCCGACATAATTTTCTCACCTGTATGAATAGGAGTGGCGTAAAGGTTGCAGGCACAAAGCGCAATTGCTAACAAGGCAGGGAACAGATGTTTCCTGTTGAACGCAGTGCCGAGCGGAGCTCTCATTTGATATCCTTTGCGATGCGTGCCACACAATAGGTTGTGACATCCTTCACCGCTTTATGTATGTAGCTTTCCTGGTGAACGTAGCCTGTCATTTTGGCGACAAACTTGAACTTGGCTTTTGATGCCGAGTCGGCACCGGAAACTTCTGGCACGGTGCCATCGCCATTGTCTTCAGGTGCAGTCATGTTGTATTCCGATGTAACGCCCCCTGAATCGCTTCGAATTGTACCCAGTGCATTGTCTCCCATGGGCGGCGGTATTCCCAATGGGGTGTTTTGAGGATCAAAGTATCTGTTCTTTTTCCACGTGAAATTGGTCCAAGTTTTGTTCTTGTCGTCCGCACCATAGTGTGAGTTGGCGGAGATGGATTTTAGGGCGGAGAGGGTTGCTGGCGCACCCTTCACTATTTGCATTTCCCCCCTATCAATATCTGGATAGGGGGGAGATGCAGACAATTGCATCACAGTATTATCTTCGGGTTATTTCTTGATTGAATCCGCACCCCATTGGTTTTTCGGACGGGGTTTGATGCCGTTGAGCAACGCATCCCACAGGGCAAGGAATTCTTTCTCAGTCAGGTTTTTGTTGTAGGGCTTGTGGGTGTTGTCATCGTGTGTTTGGTCGCTCAATGAAACCTTGATGTCCGGCTTATCCAGTGAGTTCGGCTCGCCATAGAACTCGGCATCAGCACTCATGTGGGTTACGCCATCTAGAGTGGCTCGCATGACTAATTCCTGCCCGTCTTGTCCATTTAGCTTTCGATTGCCTTTTCGTATGAACCTTGTCGCGGCAGATACTTCTTTGCCAATCGCATCACCCATGCCAAAAGACCGCTCAATGCGTGCAATCATCTTAGGCTCTTCGGGGCCGCGATCTGTGCTTTCCGTTGAGAATGAGAAGAATAAGCCGGGATATTCTTCAATCAGCCCGCCTATAGAAACGCTTTCACCCCGGAATTCGTTTCCGATGACAACGCCATGCTCAATGCACAGGCCGGTGGGGATGCTCAGCAAGTCGATGGTGGGTGGGGTGGGGTGGTAGTTATTTACGACCTTTGTGATGCGAGCAATTCCAGTATCAAGATATTTATTGGTGGTTTCGGTATGGAACAGATACTCAAACGATGGTTGCCAAAACAGGGCGTCAAGTTGATACATGCGATGATCGACTTTTCCTTTTCGATAAACCAGTAACTCACTTTCAGGCGTCAAACGGATTCTATTTTTGAATAAAACCCCGTCGGTATCATTCGGCGAAGTCCTGAGAAGCTTTTCACGCTGTGTAATTTTTGTATCAAAGGCTTTTCGGCTCGGGCTAGGGTGGTCGAGCGACTCGATTATGGTGTCATCGACTGTTTGTTCCCATCCCCGAATTTTAGACACGGTGGGTATTTCGATTACTAACCGTCCGAAGCAAACGGGCCGCATGTTTTTTGTCAGATCAGACATAGTGCTTTCAGCAGCATTACTGGGGCTGGCAAAAAGATCATATCCACAGAGCGCACCTGCTAACAGAGCAGTTAGCAGGTGGCCTACAGAAGTATTGCATCGACTAATACTGACTAAAGAAGAGCGTGCCATTTATTGCTTGATTGAATCTGCACCCCATTGGTTTTTCGGTCGGGGTTTGATGCCGTTGAGCAGCGTATCCCAAAGGGTGATGAATTCTTTTTCTGTTAGGTTCTTGTTGTAGGGCTTGTGGGTATTGTCGTCGTGAGTTTGATCGCTTAATGAAACATTGATGTTCGGTTTGTCCAGCGAGTTTGGCTCGCCGTAGAACTCGGCGTTTGCTTCGTAAGAAGTAATGCCATCAAGTGTCATCACGGCGATAATTTCCTGACCATCCAGCCCATTGAGTTTACGGCGGCCTTTTCGGATGAATCGGGTAGCTGCTGTAATCTCATTGCCCATTTTGTCGCCCATGCCAAAAGAGCGTTCAATGCGCTCGATCATTCTGGGTTCTTCGGGGCCTTGATCGGTGGATTGTGTCGAGAACGAAAAAAACAGCCCAGGATATTCCTCAATCAGCCCGCCGATGGCGACGCTTTCACCTCGAAACTCGTTGCCGGTAACGACGCCATGTTCGATGCATAGGCCGGGGGGGAGGCTCAGCAAGTCGGTGGTAACGGATGGGGTGGGGATGAAGTTCTTTACGACTTTGGTGATTCGAGCTATGCCTGCGTCAAAATACTTGTCAGTGGTTTCTGCATGAAACAGATATTCAAAGGTAGGCTGCCAGAATGGGGCGTCAAGTTGATATAGGAAGTGGTCATATCTATCTTCACGATAGACAAGCAGCTCACTATCCGGAGTTAAGCGAATTCTGTTTTTAAAAAGCACTCCTTCCGTATTGTGAGGCGAAGACCTTAATTGTCTTTCTTGCTGTGCAATTTTTGTATCGAAAGATTTTCGGTTTGGGCTGTGGTGGTCGACTGTCTTGATTTTAGTGCGGTCTACTTCATGCTCCCATCCTTTGATTTTTGACACTGTGGGTACTTCGATTACTAATCGTCCGAAGCAAACGGGCTGCATGCTTTTTGTAAGGTCGTTCATGTTTTTATCACCTGTGTTAATGGTGGCGGCGTGGAGGTTGTTACCGCAGAGTGTAACAATCAATAGCGCCTGAAATAAATGCTTTCTGTTCGGGAGCAGTTTCATCAAATGTCTTTTGCGATGCGGGCGATGCTATAGATCGTCACATCTTTTACCGCCTTGTGACTATAGCTGCCTTGGTGGTCGTAGCCCGTCATTTTGGCAGCAAACTTTGCTTTCGATGCGGAATCTGCACCGGACACTTCGGGCACTGTGCCGTCACCATTTTCGTCTGGCGGAGTCATGTGGTATTCCGCTAGCTCACTAGCAGTCTCAATGCGAATCGTGCCCAGCGCATTGTCGCCCATGGGCGGCGGGATGCCCAATGGCGGTTCCTCCTGCTGGGCGTATCGATTCTTCTTCCAGGTAAAAGTAGTCCAAGCTTTATGCTTCTCGTCCGCGCCATAGTGGGTGTGAGTAATGGGGTGATAGTAGTCGGCAAGGGAGTCGTGAAATCGTTCAGCTACAGCTAGACGCTTCAAGTATTTATTCCATATTTCCTCTAATCCTTCTGCGGAAGCGGCGGGCACTTGCGGCTCAATCCACTCCGGATTCATCAACCGCCACCACTGGTCTCTTTCCGCATAAATCTCCTTGTAGGGATCGGACTCTGGGAGTTGCATTTCGCTGTTGCCACCGTTATTTATTTTCAGCCATCCGGCCGGATAGCGCTTGGTGGGTAACAGTTCCAGTCCGCCGGGCGCATTGGAAAGTACCGCTGTGACTTCTCTGCCCGACCAGCCCAGTGCACGGGCCGTGAGTATCTCCACAATATTCCACCACCTCGCTTCAAATCCCGCATGCATGCGCTTATAGGCCGCTGCCGCACCGATTGCCGGCTGCTCGCCATGCACGACGCCTGCGACGATGTCCGCAATTTTACCCATCTCGGGATGGCAAACAGCGCGTGCCGCCAGCCCACCCATGGAGTGGGTTACGATAATCGCTTTCTCGCAATCGAATCCGAGATCCTTATAATTCTTGATATAAGCTTTGATTTTGTCGGCAAGTTTATTGCCCGCTTCTTCATTCGAACACAGCCAGTTGTAGCCAGCCGCATGCACCGGGAACCAGTATTTATCGCCCACCTTTTCTTTCAAGTCGGTCATGTCTAATGCTTCGAAGCCGGTCATTTCTCCCCATGGGTGTTGGTTCTTCCCATCGCTGTCTACTGTTGCTTTCACGCCAACAATATCTTTCTGCCAATAGGAGGAAACCTCGCAATCCTGGTCATAGATGCGGTTCAGGTTCCATTCCAGATTGCATAATATTTCGCCATAGCTGGAAAGCATGATTCCTCCCCAGCCACGCCGCTTGAATTCGCTTTTCCAGTTGGTTTGAACGTTCGGTGAGACGTTCTTGAAGAAACGGATGATGCTGTTGGGTATCTCGCCGCTATCATCCAATTCGGTAATACCTGGGTTAAGTATCTCGCGGCGTTTTGCAGGGCTCAAATTTCCAAAAGTCCATGCCGTGTACTTCATGCTATCCGGTCGCCACGCAATATCATTTTGGAGCGATTTTGGGCGCTCATTATTTTTGAACTTGAGATTCGAGCCCATAATCCCCGGCACAAACACCACCGGAATTACCGTATCCGGCGGAACAATACACGTTGCCCGCGTTGTGTTTTCTTCCGGGGAAAGCTCTGTATGCCAGGTCGGGTAGCCGTCCTTGTCGTAAGTCATGTGTACTACATTTTTTGTTTTTTCTCCGCTCATGGTTTAGGCGTTCTTCGGTAAGAGTTTAACGTTAATGAATTCGTGATTGATGCCTTTGTGCACTCCCGTGCGGCCTTGTGCATCGCTGGTTCCCTTGATCTTTTTGCCGTTTTCCTTGGTGATCTCGAACTTGCGATTTGGCGCAGGCTTGCCGCTTGGCAGCGTCAGTACAAATTCATCATCAAATTTCATGTCCTGCGTGACATAGGGAACATGGCTGACATCTAAAGGCGCCAACGCCGCCGGGCTCAAACTCCCGCCCGCTCCCATCGAATAACTCACATTGCCCTTCAACTTCACGCCGCTGCCGCCGCTCACCGTCACCGCCTTGCCATACATCTTCACATTCCCGCCCGCATCGATCTCGATGCCTGCGCCGCTCTGGCCGATCTTGATGCTGCCCGCGCCTGTGCCTTTGATGCTGATTGCTCCGCCTGCCTGGATTTTGAGGCTGCCGTTGTCGATCTTAACGATCTGGTCGCCTTGCTTGATGGTGATGATGGAATCGCGGCTCACACGCCATTGGGTGGCGGCGCCGGATTTGTGTTCGATGTTCTGGTCTGCCTTGTGGGTGATGTTGTCTTTGGCGTCGTGCGTCTGGTCGGTGGCCGCCTGGTAGTGGATGTCTTTGTTCTTGGTGGTGAGGCTGTGGCTGTTTTCCACGGTCTCGCTACGGTCGTTGCCGTGGGTTTGGGTGATGCTGTCTCCGGCTTCGGTTTTGCATGTCTTCTTGGCGTAAACCTCCATCGCACCCAGGGTGGTGGCAAACTTGATCAGGTGTCCTGCGCTGTTCGCATCCAGCCGCATCAGGTTGAAGGGCCGGTCGTAGTCGCCCTGTTTCAGCTCGATATGCTCTTCGCCCTTGATGTCATGCATCAGCAGTTCGTTTTTGCCTTTGGTGCGCATGATGTTGTCGCCGAAGTTTCTGCTGGTCACCGGCGACTGGGTGCTGGGGTCGGGCAGGGTGCCGAGGATGACCGGACGGCTGGGATCGCCGTCCACACTCGCCCACACCACCTCCACCCCGTCGCGGTGCGGAAACGCCGCCCCCACCGTATTGGCGTTGCCCGGGCCGCCGTGGAAACTCAAACTGCGCAGGGGGATGCTCGCCTCGGTGTGGCTGGCTTCTTCTCCGTCGCGCGTATCGAACAGTTTGCGCATCCTGAAACGGCCATGCTCGTCCAGCAGGGCATACGTACCGTTCGATTCGATGTGTGCACTATATATAGTAGGCAGCACCTGCGCGGGCTTCAACTCGGGACGGAAAGGCAGCGTGCGCGGAACCAGGTGCGCATGCTGCGTATAGGCCAGATTGCCCAGATCGCTCTCATGCTCGACCAGTGCTTGTTGAGTCAGCGTATGGCTCAGGCTCACCACCACATAATCGCCCGAATAGCGGGATTGACCCGGATGCTCGAAACTGAACACCGCCCCCGGATACAAACCCGCCACCGAACCCGCGATCTCGATGCGCAAACCTTCCACCGCATGGCGCTCGTTGATGATGCGGGCGCGCTGCTCTGCCTCATCCGGCCCGGACGTGCCCAGCCCGTAATGCACCTGGGCGGGATCGTTGGCGGCGGGGCCGTCACCGGCACGGATGGAATTGTCCGGGGTCATGGGATTGAAATCCACCACCTGCACCTTGGCGGGCGCAGTGCGCATGCCTTTGATGAACTTGTTGAAACACGCCTGCGGCTTGTCCAGCCCGGCATCGGCGATGAAAGGGATGTTGCCCAGCTTCAGGGGCGTGAACTTCGCGTTGTCGTCGGTGAAGTGGACGATGTCGCGGCCGTCCTGAACCGTGAACCAGTAGCTCACGCCGATGCCGGACAGCAGGCGTTCGATGAAGGCCAGATCGTTTTCTGCGAACTGCACGGTATAGGGCAGAGGAGAGTAGGTCTGGCTCAAATGCCACAACGCACTGTCGCTGTCGATGCCGTGCCGCTTCAGCACGGTGGTGACAATGTCGGGAATCGACAAGCCCTGGAACACGCGGTTGTCGGTGGTTTGCGTCAGCACCCATAAACGCGGGCGCAACTGGATCTCCACGCGCGATTGATGCTTTGCATTCTGGCCGCGGTCAAATTGGCGGGCAACGATACCTGCGAGGGTGCGTTCGTGGTTGGAAGAATCGGTAAGCGTCACGACACCGGGTTGCCCCAGCCAGGCCAAATCCAGGTCGGCCAATACATACAGCGTGGCGCTGAACGGGGTGGAGAGCGCTTCGCGGCCGTCGAATGAAATCGCATCGTAGCTTTTACCGGCGATGGCGAAGCGCAGGTGGGCGGAGTTGGCAGCGATGGATTTTAAGGCGGGAATTGATTCGACGGAGGCGGTTGCGACTGCGGGCAGGGGTAGGGACATGGTGTGTCTCGTTTTGAGCTAAGTGAGGCTGGCATCAAATGGAAACCAACATCATAGCGATTGTGAAAATTGAAAACGGAAGCAGCGATCATTGCTGACGTGATGCTCCCTCAAATTTGGTGTCGCAATATAACATGGGAATATTTCGTCGAAATTTTCATAAAGGACTAAGCAAAGGACTAGGCAAGGTACTAGTACTTATCAAAAAATATCTAGACCTTTTTTGAAACTATCTAGATAGTTTTGCCGCTAGCGTCACGTTCTCGCTCATGTACAATCCAGCGCTCTTGGTGATGTCATTTTTTTTCAAAGTAATTCAATTCAGATTTTATTTATGCCGTCTTATGCCTTGTTTGATGTGTTGAAGGGCCACTTCATGGACGGTAGTCGTGTTGCATCAGTTGACGCTCCAACCGCATTGAAAAAAAGTATCCAGGATCATTTGGTGCATCTGCTGAACGCCAGACAAGGCGTCATGCCGCATCTGCCGGATTATGGTTTGCCCGATCTGACGGCGGTTTATCAGGAAATGCCGTATTCGGTTAATACTCTGGCGGAGTCTGTCAAATCCACTCTGGTTCGCTACGAACCGCGCTTGAAAAATATCAAGGTCACACCGTACCCGGTGGCAAAGGGAGATTTCGTGCTGCATTTTCAGATTAGCGGGCAAATGATGAGCGGCGAGCATCTGCGCTTTCAGACATATTTCTTGAGTGGCGGATATGCCACTGTTGCAATCGGCGGCGCAAGGGCAACTGCAGATGCTTGAATACTTCGAAGCGGAGATGCGTTTATTGCACGAGGTCGCGCAGGAGTTCGCGCTGGCCTTTCCCGAGCAGGCCAATATGCTCAACCTCGAAAACCTGAAAGACCGGGATCCCTATGTCGAGCGCTTGCTCGAAGGGATGGCATTTCTTTCCGCGCAGATTCGCCAGCGTATCGATGACGATCTGCCGGAAGTCAGCGAGGGGCTGTTGAATTTGCTCTGGCCGCATTTCCTGAGGCCTCTGCCATCGCTGACGATCCTCGAATTCACACCGCGTCTGGGGCAGTTGCAGCAAACGCAAGTGCTGGCCAAGCACACCACAGCGCTGGCTACGCCGGTAACGGCCGACACGCTGGTGGGCAAGGAAACGGTGACCTGCCGCTTCCGCACCACGTATCCGCTGACGATGCATCCCATTCGCCTGGCAAAGGTGACCGCCGAGCAGCGCAGCGCGGGCGGCACGCTGATGAAATTCAGGTTCGAGGCTGATCCCGGCGTGAAACTGGAGTCGCTGGATTTGAAGCGCTTGCCGCTTTATATCCATGCCGATCCCAGCGTGGCCGCGCTGGTCTACAAGGCGCTGGCAGGCAGTACGCATCTGGTGCAGGTCAGGTTTCCGGAGTTGCCGTTGAAAGAGCCGCATCGGCTGGGCGGGCAGGCGTGCGTGCAACCGTGCAACCTTGCCCCGGACGAGGCGCTGATTCCGTTGAGCGGCCGCAGCTTTTTCGGTTTTCATTTGCTGCATGAATATTTCGCGTTCCGCGAAAAATATTTGTTCGTGGCGCTGGAAGGGCTGGACATTATTTCCTGGCCGGGAAAGGTCCGCGAGTTTGAAATCGAGGTTCACACGGCCGATATTTTTCCGGCCGAGGTGAGCGTCAGTGCGGAGATGTTCAAGCTCTATTGCTGTCCTGCAATCAATCTTTTCAAGCGGACGGCCGAGCCGGTGAGGCTCACCCAGAAGCGCTACGAGTATCCGGTGGTTGCGGATGTGCATTATCGCTACAGCTCGGAAGTCTATTCGGTCGATTCGATTACCGGCATGGATGCGAAGACCGGCGAGCGCAACGAGTATTTGCCTTTGTATTCGTTCAAGCATGAGAAGACCGGCAGGAGTTATTCTTCCTCGCGCCGGGTGTTGGGTTCCGGCAGACCCGAAACCTACATCACGGTGAGCGACAACGGAAAATTCCGCGAGCAATCCCTGTCGTGCGAAATCACCGCCAGCAACGGCCATATTCCGCGCGCCCACTTGCAGATCGGCAGCATCACCACGCCGGGTTCGGATTGCCCCGGTTATGTGTCGCTGCGCAATATCACGCGCCCCACGCGCATGCTGGTTCCGCCGGAGCGCGATGCCTTCCAGTGGTCGCTGATCTCCCATCTCGCCATGAATTTTGCCTCGCTGGCGGACACGGATGTGTTGCGTCGCTTGCTGAGTTTGTACGAGTGGACGCAGGACGAATCGAACAAACGCCGCATCAAGGGGCTGGAGGTCGAGTCGTGCAAGCCTGCCGAGATGGTGCGCCACGGCGCCTTGATGCGCGGCACGGAATACAGGCTTGAAATGAACGATGCATCCTACGGCTCCATCGCGGACAGCTATCTGTTCGGCATGGTGCTGCACCGGTTTTTCAGCAGTTACGCCAGCATCAATACATTTACGCGAACTCGCGTCCACACTCACCCCAGCAACCTGGAGTTTCAATGGCAACCAATGTTCGGCGAAGCCTCCCGGAGTTAGTCAAAGATATTGCGGCTGACGCCCCGCAATATGACTTTTTCCAGATGGTGCGCATTCTGGAGTCGGTCTGGGGGCCGTATCAGGCACACAAGAACCCGCTGGATGCCAAGGCCGGTTTTCGCCCGGCCAAGGAAATCAATTTCCCGGCTGCGGATGTTCGCCGTGCACGTCAGACCGCCAAAGGGAAGCTGAGTGTCGAACTGAATTTCATGGGGCTGTACGGTGTGGATGCGGCCGTGCCGCAGTACATCGTTACCACTGCACTGCATGAGGATGAAGCGGGCGAGGCGACCAAGGCGTTCCTGGATATTTTTAACCATCGCTTTTATGTGCTGTTGTACCAAGCCTGGAAAAAATATCACCCGGCGATTTCGCTGGAAGATAAAACCTCCAAATACTACCGCTATCTCAATGCGCTGTCGGGCTCTGATTTGGAGGCTTCCGGTCTGGAGACATTGGGTTATGCGGGATTGAATGGGCAGCACAATCGCAGTGCGACAGCGCTTGGTGGATTGCTCGAGGATATGGTGGGTGTGCCGGTTGAAATCGAACAATACATTCCGCGCTGGAAAACAGTGACTGCCAAGGTGACGGTGGGCGGGAGAGGTGATCAGGCAATGGCGCTTGGCGACAATATGGTGCTGGGTACGCAGATACTGGATGTCGGCGGGAATGTTCAAATCAATCTCGGTCCGCTCAGCATTGATCGCGCTTTTGCCTTGTTGCCCGGCACGGAAAGCGCGGCAGCGCTGGGGAATGTGCTGGGCCGGTATCTGGGCGATGCAATGGAGTTCGATACGACGCTGCTGGTAGAGGGTGCAACAGGCCCGGCGCCCGCGTTGGGTTCGGAAGGACTCAGATTGGGTTGGCGCATATGGCTGGGTGACGCGACGGGCGAACCGTATTCAATACGGGTTTCGGGCGCCGAGTACAAAACGATGCGGCCAGCAAATTAAGCGGAGCAGATGAAACCAATGCCCGGGTGCCGGCAGCAATAAGCAAATCATGGAATCAAAGCGACAAGGAAACATTATGAGCATCAAGCGAATCAAGTCATTGCTGGACAGGCTGAACGATCATTGTGCCAATACGCTGGACGCGGCAGCCGGATTTGCCAGCGGCCGCACGCACTACGAGGTTTCGATCGAGCACATGCTGATCAAGTTGCTGGAAGACGGCAGCGGCGATCTGGCGCGAATTTTCCGGGCTTTCGATATCGACGCGGATGCGCTGTGGCAGGGCATGTTGCAGCATCTGGCAAAGAATCGCTCCGGCAACGCCGGCAAACCCAGCTTTTCGCCTTTCATGGTGCAATGGTTCGAGCAAGCGTGGATCAATGCCAGCCTGTATTACGGCCATGATCATATCCGTTCCGGCGTGCTGTTCGATGCCTTGCTGGAGATAAAAGACCGCTTGCCCGGCGGACACTTCTCGCAACTGGATGGCATTTCCCAGGAAATACTGCGTCAGGAATTCAAAGCCATTACCGAGGGTTCGGTAGAAAGCATTACCTCTGCAAAATCAACCGCCGCAAACGAAAGCGCCGGGCGACCCGGCGCTGCAATTTCCGCCACACCGGACGGCGGTGCGCTGGCTCAATTCACTATTGATGTTACTGCACGGGCACGCGCCGGAGAGATCGATCCGGTATTCGGGCGTGACAACGAGATTCGACAAATGGTCGATATCCTCAGTCGCCGTCGCAAGAACAATCCCATCCTGGTAGGCGAACCCGGCGTGGGAAAAACGGCTCTGGTTGAAGGTTTGGCACTGCGCATGGTGGAAGGAAAAGTCCCCGAGGAGCTGCTGAATGTAAGCCTGAATATCCTCGATCTTGGCCTGCTGCAGGCAGGCGCCGGGGTAAAGGGGGAATTTGAAAAACGGCTCAAGCAGGTGATCGACGAAGTCAAAATGTCGCCTGTGCCCATCATTCTGTTTATCGACGAGGCTCACACCCTGATCGGTGCAGGCGGCGATGCGGGTGGCAGCGATGCCGCCAATTTGCTCAAGCCCGCCCTTGCCCGCGGCGAGTTGCGCACCATTGCCGCGACCACCTGGTCGGAATATAAAAAGTATTTTGAGCGCGATGCCGCCTTGGCGCGACGCTTCCAGCTCGTCAAAGTGGAAGAGCCGGATATCGCTACCGCAATCACCATGCTGTCCGGCCTTAAGGCTTTTTACCAGAATCATCACCGGGTGCTGATCACCGACGAAGCCATCAAGGCCGCAGTAGAGCTTTCCAGCCGCTACATCAACGGACGGCAACTGCCGGACAAGGCGATTGACCTGCTCGACACGGCGGCAGCCCGCGTGCGCATGGGGCAGGCTACGCCACCGGCAGTGGTCGAAATTGCCGAGGCTGAATTGGCCCATATCGCAAGGCGTTTGGCACATCTTGAGGAAGAGGGCGAACAGGGATTGACGACGCCGGACGCGCTCATCGAAGAATTGAATGTCGAGATGGCACGCTTGCAATCAGAGCTGGTCGAGGCGCGTTTGCAGTGGCAGATCGAGCTGGCACTGGTGCAGAAGTTGCAGGAGCAGCGCCCCGCTTTTCAGGAAGGCACTGCGGACAAAAATGCCCAGCGTCGGGAAGTGACTCCGGAAATGCGCAGCAACCTGGCTGCGGCACGCGGCGAGCTCAAGGCCAATCAGGGCAAGTCACCGTATGTGTACAGCGAAGTGGATGCCGGCGTGGTCGCCTCGGTGGTTTCGGACTGGACCGGCGTGCCGGTAGGCAGCATGGTCAGTGATCTCGCCATCGCATTGCTGGAGTTCGACGACAAATTGACTGGCCGCGTTGTGGGGCAAGACCAGGCGGTTGCCAAGATCGGCAAGACCCTGCGCGCTCGCGCTGCGGGACTGACACGCAGCGATTCGCCTCTGGGCGTGTTCCTGCTGGCGGGCCCGAGCGGTGTCGGCAAAACGGAAACTGCCCGCGCCATCGCCGAGTACCTCTTCGGCGGTGAACGTTTCCTCATCAGCATCAATATGAGCGAATACCAGGAAGCGCATACCGTCTCCCAGCTTAAAGGCTCGCCGCCCGGTTACGTGGGCTACGGCGAAGGCGGCGTGCTGACCGAAGCGGTGCGCCAACGTCCTTACTCAGTCGTGTTGCTGGACGAGATCGAAAAAGCGCATCCGGATGTGGCTGCCATGTTCTACCAGGTGTTCGATCGCGGTTTCATGCGCGATGGCGAAGGCCGCGAAATCGACTTCACCAATTCCGTCATCATCATGACCAGCAATTTGGGCGCAGACCGCATCATGGATCTCTGGCAGAGCCACATGGCGCCTGCTGACGGGGATGTTGTCGCACCGGCAGCGGAAGCGCCTGCGAAGGCAAAAAAAGGCGCCAAAGCCAAGGCCGCCGAAGCGGGAAAAACCGCGCCGGAATCGGTTGTTGCAGCGAATGAAAAACCGGCGCTTTCCATCGACAAAATTGAGGCCGAGATTCAACCGGAATTGCTGCAATTCTTCCCGCAGGCATTGCTCGCCCGTATGCAGGTCATTCCTTTCCTTCCCCTGGATCGGGAAGCGCTCAAACTAATCGTCTCGCTCAAGCTGGACAAGGTTGCGCAACGTCTACAGGAGACGCACAAAATGCAAATGCGCTGCCAGCCCGCCGTGATCGAACACTTGGCCGATCTTTGCCAGCGCCCGGAACTGGGTGCGCGCCATGTCGATGCACTGATAGATCGTCAACTCCTGCCCAATGTTGCGCGCACATTATTGGGCTTCATGGTCGATGACAACGTGCCGGACATACTCAGTCTGGTCATGGATGAGAACAAGCAGATCGCCTGCGATTTTTTCGATCTTGCGGATGGCGCTGCGGGGAGTGAGCCCACTGCGCAATCGGGACAGGTGGCTACTGCATGATGAAATTTTGCCCGGGGCGGCAATGCGCACTGTCGCAAAAAATCAATGTTGGTATTGATTCGGATGGAAATTTTTCTTTTTGGAAAGCGCAAAGATATATATCGCGGGCAAAAAGGTATAGGCCAAATGGCATATATGCATGAGGGTTTGATCATGAGACTATCCGGCGCATTTTATATTTTCAAAACAAAAATACAGGGCCATGGAAAATCGGATTTGGCCCTTTTTTTGTTTGAAAGAATTGTGGTGCGACTAATTCCATTCAGCGAGTCGGCTGGTGTTTCAGTACCTGTACCAAAATAATTCCTGAATTTTTCAGGATTGTTTTTGAAATACAAACGTGGACCAAGACTATGGCGCAAAACACACATTTTCTGTTTGAAGTGGCCGATCAGCCCAAGGGTGCCTTCAAGGTCATTCACTGGCAAGGCAACGAGGGAATTTCCAGCAGCTACCGCTATACCCTGAGTCTCTCTGCCAGCGGCGGAGTGGAAGAAGCAAAAGTACTCGGCAAGGATGCCACGCTGAGTATCGACTGGGACGGTGAAATTCGCCCGATTCATGGTTATGTGAGTGAAATATCGCACCTTGGCGCGCTGGTTTCCGACAATGCCGAAGAGTACCAGGTGGTGATCGAATCGGCGCTGTCCAAACTGAACCTGACGCGCCAGAACCGTGTGTTCCTGAATCTGGATATCAAAGGCGTGCTGGAGCAAGTGCTGCTGAGCGCGGGTTTGACTGCGGACAGTTTCAAATTCGATCTGAAAAGCACCTACCCCGTGCGCGAATACGTCGCGCAGTACAACGAAACGGACTTCAATTTTTTCCAGCGCCTGCTGGAGCACGCCGGTCTTTTCTATAACTTCGTGCAGCAGGAAAAGCAGGCCTTGTTGGTCATTCAGGATGATTCTTCCGTATTGCCCAAAATGGCCGGCGGCGGTGCGCTTTCCTACAAACTTACTACCGGACAGGTCGAGGAGGCCGAAGCGGTGCAGGTCTTGCAGCAAGGCCATTTTTATTTGACCAAAAACGTAAAGCGCAAAGATCACAACTACCGCACACCCGAAACTACCCTGCTGTGCGAGGCCTCCACATGCAGCAAGACTCCCGCTGCGGGAACTGACTACGCCTACGGCGAACGCGCGGTGACGCTGGAAGAAGGCGAACAGCTTGCCCGCCGCCGACAGGAAGTGCTCGACTGGCAGCGCGGTGTTTTTGTTGCAGAAACGAATTGCCGAGGGATAACGGCGGGTACCACGCTCACAATCGGCGAACATCCGCAGGACGACAATAACGGCGACTTTCTGGTGCTGTCCGTGCTGCACCAGGGCGATCAATCGCAAGCCTTTGCCTTTGGCGGCGCCCAGTCGGCAGCCGCAACCGCGAAGACTTACCGCAACGAATTGAGCCTGATCAAGAAAGACATTCCCTACCGCACACCGGTTGATACCAGCCGCATTCCGCAAGTACACGGCGTCCTCACCGCCAAAATCGAAACCACCGGCGGCGATTACGCCTATCTCGACGATCAGGGCCGCTATCGTCTGAAAAATTTGTTTGATGTATCGGACGCCAAGGCAGGCGAAGCCAGCCATCCGGTGCGCATGATGCAGCCCTCTGCCGGTTCCAACTACGGTGTGCATTTTCCGCTGCATGCGGGCACCGAGGTGCTCGTTGCCTGCATGAACGGCGATCCGGACCGTCCCATCATTCTGGGTTCGGTTGCCAACCCCGCCACACAAAGCCCGGTTACCAGCGCCAACGCCAGCCAGCATACGGTGCGAACCTTTGCGGGCAATGAGTTGCTGATGGATGACCTGGAGAACAGCGAGAAAATCAATCTCCACACCCGGGATCAAAAAAACTTTCTCAGCCTGGATGCCAACAGCGACGGCAATCTGGTGGCGTTGCGCACCGAAGAGGGACGCGCCGAGTTTTACGCCAAGAAGACCATGAGCTTCGAGTCCGGCGACACATTCACTTTGCTCAGCGGCAATGACCAGACGATTACCGTGGAAAACAAGCACAGCTTGCAGACGAATAAAAAAGACATTGCATTTTCGGCCGCCACCGACATCGCATTGACGGCGAAGCAGAACATCAAGCTCAGTGCCGAGGATAAGGATATCTCCCTGACCTCGGGCCAGGATTTGATCATCGAGGCAGGCAAGACCCTGTCGGTGCGGGTGATGGACGGCGACAGCACAATGACCGTGGATCAGGGCCAGTTATCGATCGAGGCTGCGCAAGACATCACGATACTCGGCCAGGGCGGCGGTCCAATCCAGATCAGCCAGGGCGGCGGGACCATTGAGATTTCCACGGGAGGCGATTTGACCATCAATGCTTCCTCGGTCGAAATCAGCGGTTCCAGCGTGAGCATTCAAGGGCAGCAGGTTGGGGTCGCTTGATCCGGGGCTGGAAATTATTGGAAGCGAATTGCCAGACTGTTGCAGGAAGCGAAACGGTTATGGTTTTGAGTACGTTAGATACTATGGAATGAGGAGCGAACGAATGAACAGGTTTATGCAAAACAATTTGAACGTGTTGGCCGGGGCGATGCTGTTACTGGTCTTGTCCGGTTGCGGGAACATGGTAAAGGTGAGCGCAACGTCCGACAGGCGCCTGAACAATTCCGGTTCGGAATCGGCTTTGCCCGTCGTGGTGCGCGTTTACCAGTTGAGCGATGACGCCGCCTTCAAGAGCGCGGCCTTCCGCGACTTGTGGAAACGCGATGCCGAAGTGCTCGGAAGTGCGATGCTGTCGAGCAAGGAAATACTCATGCGGCCGGATTCGACAGAAAAGATTTCCGTCCCGCTGGATGAAAAAACAAAGTTTGTGGCCGGTTTTGCACTCTACAGAAATCCCGATGCAGTGAAGTGGCGTTTCATCGAGCCTGTATCGACCAACTTCATTGCCAACGGTTGGCACAAATTATTTCCGGTAAGTATCTCGCTGCGCTTGGGCCAGAGCAAAATCGAACAAGATTGAAATCGTAAACTGAGTCTGGGGGCGGCACGCTATGAAGTCTTTGAAACAAGTCGTTTGGTCCGAGGGCATGTTGCTCGGGCAGCAGCATTTTCAGCTATGGGATGATTACATTCATGCACACCAGGATTTTCAGCGCGAGATATATGCGCCGCTTGGCTGGGGAGTGGTCAGGGCCGTTATTGACGAGGATTCGTTGCAGAATGGACAGTTCCAGCTGAATGACTATGCAATCGTTTTTCCGGATGGAACGTTCGTTCAATACGATTCGGATCAGGCAGCGCTGAGTTGCAAGCTGAAGGCCGATGTACATGGCCAGGCCAGTGTGTATCTGGGTGTGCCTTCCAACCAGGCGGTGTCGGGCATTTCCGGCTATCGCGATAACACGCAATTGCCGGGAAATGTCGGTCGTTATACCCAAGCCATTGATCGCTTCGATTCCACACGCTCGCGCGAGGTTTTGCTGTCCACGCCCAACCTGCATTTGCTGACCGACGACAGTTCGCGTGATGCATTTGTTTCTTTCAAGCTGGCAGACCTGGTTTCCGAGGGGAATGAGAAATTCCGCATCTCAACGGAATATATTCCGCCTGTAGTGCATATCAAGTCAGCGCCCGCGATACTCTCCATCCTCGACCGGCTGCTCGATGTCATACGGGCAAAAATACGCGCGTTGACCGAACGCCGCCGCCAGCGCAGCGAGAATGTCGCGGAATTCAGCAATGCCGATGTGGCCCATTTCTGGTTGTTGAACAATCTCAATATGGCCGTGCCCGAGCTGAACTTTTTGCGCGCCCAGCCACTGCAGCATCCGGAACGTTTGTTCCTGACACTGAGCCGTCTGGCCGGTGCTTTGTCCACGTTCTCGCTCACCTGCAGCGTCGAGAGTCTGCCCCGGTATTCGCACGGGGAACTGGGAACGGTATTCGGGTCGCTGGAGTCGACTCTGCGCGACCTGATCGATACCGTTATTCCATCCAACTTCTCCACCATACAGTTGAAACGCGAAGCCGAGTCGCTGTACTCGGCGACCCAGTTCGATATGCAAGTGCTCGATTCGGGCGTTTTCTATCTGGGCGTCAAGCTGGAAAACAAGGATACGAACTGGATGGAGCGGTTCGAGAAACTGGCCAAGCTGGGCTCGCGCGATTCCATAGAAATGATCGTGGGTTCGGCACTGCCGGGTATACAAATTCGCCACCAGCACAGGCCGCCCGCCCAGGTGCCCATCCGCAGCCACTATGAGTATTTCCGCATCGATGGACGCGGAGAGTTCTGGGATGCCGTCATCAGTGCGCGATCCATCGCCGTGTATGTGCCACAAATGTTTGACGGTGCGTTGATCGAATTGTTATGCACACAGGAATGAAATAATGGCCGCAAGTAAAGAACAAGTCGTCAAGCCGGACAATTTGCTGCTTGAAAACAGCATGAGCATTTTGCATTTGATCCTGCCATTGCTCGGCGAAGACCGGGGTGCCGGTACAGCGCAGGATTTGCGCGAAAAATTGATCCAGGGCTTCGATGTTTTCGAAAAACGCAGTTTTGAATCGCAACTTGATACGGGTTCCGTCAGCGATGTGAAATATGCCCTGGCAGCTTTTGTGGACGAGAAGGTCATGAGTTCGGCCTGGCCGCACAAGCTGTCCTGGATGGGGAAGCCGCTGCAACTCGAGTATTTCGGCGACAATCTGGGCGGCGAAGGTTTTTTCCAGAAACTGGCCAAATTGCGGCAGAGCGGAAACCGCAACATCGATGCCCTTGAGGTCTACTACCTCTGCCTGCAGTTGGGGTTCGAGGGTATGTACCGATTGCGCGGCCTTGAACAATTGCAGGCATTGCAAGTGGATTTGCGCACGCAAATCGCGGATTGCCGCAATCGCGTACCGCGCACTTTATCGCCGCATGGGGTAGCTGGGGGTACATTTTTGGACAAGGTTCAGCGCGAAGTACCCTATTGGGTAATTGCTGTGACGAGCTTGTCGCTGATATTTCTTTCGTATCTGGTATTCATATTCCTGCTCAGCAACAGGGCGGATACCATTCATGAAATATTGCAGGATGACAGTCAGCGTATTCAGGCAAATCTGGACAGAGACATGAGCCAGGCGCAACTCGCCAAAGTTCCGACAGCGCCTTTGCCTGTAGTAGAAACCCCGGCCAAGATAGAACCTCTTTCCATGGTCACGGCAAAGGTCACGGTTCCTTCACCCCAAACCCAACCCAAACGTAAGCGCAAACCCAAGCCGAAGCCGGCCCCGCCGCCAGAACAAAAGACCAGGATACCGGTTAACTTGAACGGAGGGAGTTATTGATGGCGCTCTTACCGTGTTTATTCGCCAGTTCTAAGGAAGGTCTGATTAAGTCCTCTTTCGTCATTCCGGCGAAGGCCGGAATCCGGTGTTTTCAATGTACTGGACACCGGCCTTCGCCGGTGTGACGGACTTAATCAGACTTTCCCTAAAGTTAATCAAGCTCACAATATTAAGGATTCAAGCAAATGATCGGTTCACCGCAGGGCATCATGTTCTCACTGCTTTCACGAATGGTTAGTGGTGCGCGCAATTTCATTTTGTCTCGTGGCGGGGCAATATTTGGCGGCATTTTGCTGGCGGTGCTGATGATCTGGTTCCTGGGGCCGCAGATTGGTCTGCAATCGGCCGCAGCACGCATTCAGTTCATGGCGATCCTCGCGTTGCTGGTGGTGATTGCATTGTTGGTCAAATATTGGGGTGATCCTCGACTTGCGCGGATACTCAATGGAATACGCAATTTCCTGGTATCCCGTGGCGGCATCATATTCTTCGGGCTTTTGCTGCTCGTATTGTTGATCTGGTTTGCGGGGCCGCTGGTTGGGCTGAAGTCGGTCAGCGCGCGTGTCTGGATACTGGCGATTCTGGCTTCGATAATAGTGATTACTTTGCTGGTCAAATGGTCGATTGACCGTCGCCGCGGCAAGAAGCTGGAACAGGATATTGAAGAATCGGCTTTTCTGGGAACCCGTCCGGACCGCGAAAGTGAAATTGCCCTTCTGCGCAAGCAAATGCACGATGCAATCGGTGCATTGAAATCCTCGGAATTGGTCTCGACACGCAGAGGCAGCGCGGCACTTTATGCACTTCCCTGGTATATGGTGATTGGCCCGTCCGCGGTGGGCAAGAGTTCCATCCTGCGCAATTCCAATTTGAATTTCCCCTATTCCAAGCATGACCCGCGCGGTATTCAAGGGGTCGGCGGAACGCGTAACTGCGATTGGTGGTTTTCCGACCAGGCCATTTTTCTCGATACGGCCGGGCGTTACACCACGGAGGAAGACGACCATGAAGAGTGGTTCGCCTTCCTCGAGATGCTGCGCACCAACCGCAGCAAGCAGCCCATCAACGGGGTGGTGGTGGCGGTCAATATTGCGGATCTTCTGACCAGCGACAGTGCGGCGATTCTCGAAAATGCAAAAATTGTGCGGGACCGTATCGACGAATTGGTCATCAAGCTGGGCATTGTGTTTCCCGTGTATCTTATTTTCACCAAGAGTGACCTGATAAAAGGGTTTGCCAGCTATTTTGACGACTTGAGCGAGAAAGAGCGCGAGCAGGTGTGGGGTGCCAGCATGCTGGCACTCGAGCAAAGTGATGATCGGGAAGTCGGCGAAATTTTCGAAGCGGAATTTGACGCGTTACATGCGCGATTGTGCGCGCATCGGATGCTCAAAATGTCGTTGCAAAGAAACCTTGAGCTCAAGACCGAGATCATGGATATGCCCAATCAATTCAGGGCAGCGGGTCCGCGCCTGGCCGAATTTGTGCATCAGGTTTTCAAGAAGAGTCCTTATAAGGAAACACCGATTTTCGGCGGTTTTTTCTTTACCAGTGCCGCGCAGGAAGGTACACCGATACAACTGCTGGACGGTACCGAAATGCAGGCATTCGGCGCGGTACCCGATGCGGTATCTCAAGGCGGAGAAAAAGGGCAGAAACCTTATTTCATACATAGCCTGTTGCGGGAGGTCGTGCTTCCAAACAGCAAGCAAGTGGTGCGCAATCGGCGCATGACCATTCGTGCCAGATTCCTGAAAAGGTTCAGCATTGTCATGGCGATCGTTATTGCCGTAGCCGGATTCATGATGCTGTCTTCCGCGTACCAGAATCAGTTGTTACTGATCGCCGATGTTAAGGACAGCAGCAAAGGTATCGTTCGCAATGTAAACGGCGGCAAAGCCAATATGAATGCCGCCTTGCAGAGTGTGTACTCTTACTACAATACCACCGGGGAATTGTGGGACAGTGATGACGGAGGCGGTTTCCTGACGCCGGGCGGGCTGCAAGAACCTTTGGGGCAGAACTTTCTGCTCGGCATGCAGACTGTGTTCCTGGCGCCTGTTGCGGAAATGCTGGAAGAGGACCTGAATAACTATTCACGCAACATTACGCCGCCGGTGGACGCAAATGCGCTATCGGCCGATACGGCGCTTGATACATCCGCAGAGGCAGAGCTTGATCCTGCAAGCCAGCGCAGCCGCAGAACCGCTGCTGCATATGATGAGCTGAAGCTTTATCTTTACCTGAGTTCGCCGGACGTCGTGGAGCCCACGACATTTATCGATACCTTTACCAGTATCTGGATCGCCGAGTTGCGGAAGAACGGCGTCAAGGTAAAAGAACTGGACAGGGGCGTACTGACCAAAATGCTGACTTACTATGTCAAGCATATGCGCGACCCGGAAAGGTCTCCGTTGCATGCCCAAGCGTGGACCTCCGACAAAACACTGATTTCAAATGTTCGAGTTGTTATTAATCAGCAGCCCATTTCGGAGCGTCTGTATGCGGAGATGCGCGATGTCGGATCCCGCAAGCTGGAGCCGCTGGATTTGTTGAGTCTGGTTAACGGTGCGCCGCGCGGTGCGCTGGTAAGCAAGAACAGTATTCCCGGCATATATACCCGCAACGGCTGGGATACCTTCGTGTGGCCCTACCTTCAGAAAACCATTGACGAGTCCTTGCGCACGGACTGGGTGCTGGGCAGCTCTTCCGCCATCGATGAAATGCCGACCGGAGAGATGCGCGCGCAGCTGGTTCGCCAGATTCGCCAGTTGTATTTTGCCGACTACACCAACCAGTGGTTCTCGATGTTGTCCAGCATTTCGGCACGCAGGTTCGACTCGCTGCACGACGCCTCGTCGCAGTTGCAGAGTTTTACCAGCGACAACAGTGCCATCATGGAGCTGCTGAAGTCGATTCACAACAATGTTGCGATGACCAATATCGAAGAGCTGAAACTGCCATTCAAGAACCTGACGCAAATTACGCAGGAAGCGATCGCCGGAAAAGAAAACAACTGGTTTGACGGGTACCGGAAATCCCTGGTCGCAGTGCAAAAAGATATTTCGCGGCTTTCATCATCGAGTGATGTGCCGCGCGATACACGACTGTTTGCAGTCAAACTGCTGAATGGCGACGTGGACTCCGAACTCTACAGAAGCTGGCTGGTCACCAACCGGGTTCTGGAAGATGTCGACGCGAGGACAGCCCAATCCGTTGCAAATCTGTTGCGTGCGCCGATACGAAATGTGTGGGGAACGATCATTTCGGTGTCGCAGAAGAATCTTCAGCTGACCTGGAAGGACAAGACGCTCTTTGCCTTTAATGAAACATTGCGGAATAACTATCCTTTTGCGACCGACGGGCGTGATGCATCGATGAGCGATGTGGCGGATTTCTTCAAGCCCGCGGGAGGTCTCTTCTGGTTATTTGTGAATGATGAAATGGGCCCGTTTGTTGAACGCAAGGGCAATAAATGGGAGGCGCGCAAATGGTTGGGCATTGGACTGGATTTCAATCCGGAATTCCCGCTGGCGATTGAAAGATCATATGGCATTACCAACGGCATGTTCAAACGGGGCGAGTCCAACCCCGGCATCGTTTTCTCTGCCTATCCATTCCCCAATGCAACTCTAATGGAGTCCGTAATCGGTATCGACGGCACGGAATATCGTTATCGCAACGGCCCGCAGGAATGGATGAACTTTACCTGGCCGGGCCAGAATCCCGGCGGAAGAGTGCGGGGTGTGAGGGTGGGAAACCAGGCAGGCGGGGATCTGGTGACAGACGGAACCTGGGCCTTGTTCCGATTGCTTGAAAGAGCCCATATATCCTCAAATCAAGGCGACTCGTTTGTCGCTTCATGGTCGATGCTTGATAGCAACGGACAGCGCCTGAATATCAGTTACAAAATCAGACCGGACCGCAGCGCGGCGCTGTTCCAACCGGGTGTATTGCAGGGCTATCGTTTGCCTGCCGAGATATTTTTACGTCCAGCCACCGGTGATAGACAAATTGAATAATTCTCGTGCGAGTGGGATTTAGCTGATGGGCCTAATGTCATTATTCTCGTCATCCGGAAACAGGAACACCGATATTCCATCGGACGTTCGCACCGGGTTTATGGGCAAGATTCCGGCCCGGCCGGACTTTGTGCGTCATCAGGCCGGCTCGGCGGATATCAAACTGCTGGATCAGTGGATACATGAAGGTATCGCCTATCTCGCGCGGCGTTTCCCGCTGGATTGGAAAGAGCGCCTGGAAGGATTTGCGCAGATCAATTTTTACATTGGCGGCGAGGGGGGGAACCCGACCCTGTGCGGCGTGGTCAGCGCCAGCCGCGACAAGAGCGGACGCCAGCACCCGTTTATTGATTTTGCCATGTGCTCGAACGTGCAGGCCATGCAGTCGCTGCCCTACATTTCATACCGCTTCGCGGAGTTTTATGCGCAAGGTGGCAAGCTGAAGGGACAGGATGGCAGCGATCTGGATATTGATAGCCTGACGCAGCAGAGCAATGCCCTGATCCGTTCGATCCCCAGGTTTGCCGAGGCGGAGTTTGCGCAACAACGCAGCGATAGCTGGGCGGGCAAGCGCAGTGCGGAATTCTGGTCTGCCATCCTGCCGGGCGCCAATGCGAACACGCGGCTCAACTTTGCGCGCGATGTTTTGCAGACTTTAAAAATGGCATCCAGTCGCGGGCCAGAGCGCATTTCCTGGGGCGTCCGGCTGCCGATTCCAGCGGGGGCAGCAAGTGAAGCAATCGTGTCGTTCTGGTTGAGCCTGTTTGCAGGTGTACTGGGAAACCAGAAGTGGCGTCCATACGTGTTCTGGAATCCACACAACAAGGCGGCACCTTCGCTGGCGGTATATTTTCGCTCGCCCAACGCGTCAAGTTTTGCACAGCTCATCAGTCCCGAATCGGACGAGGGTGGGGTGGTGGATGTGGTGCGGCGGCCTCTGGAAAACCTGCCGGGAATTACCAGTGCGCGCCTGAAAGAATTAGCCGAACAAGAAACATTAACCTGGCCGGAAATGCTGGAAAACTGGGTAAAGGGATAAACATGACAGCAGCAATTGCAGAGATGGATAGGACAGAAGCAGAGGGCGCCGCACCGGAAACAATAGCGGTTGAAGCGGCCGTTTCCCCATTGCCGGCCAAAGTGCTGGAATTGATCCAGCCCATTGGCAAAACCGGCACCGGGGAAGACCCGCGTTACTCCGACCAGTTTACCCAGATCAAGCAGGAAATCGACCGTCTCAGCGACGCGAATTTCGATCTGGTCACGAAGTTATCGCGTGAAGTGCTGATCTCGGTGGGCAAGGATCTGCGCGTTGCCGGCTATTTGATTATGAGTACGCTGTATTGCAAAGGCGTAGCCGAATTGCCCGATGCCATTACCGTTTACCGCATGATCATGGATAAATTGTGGGATGGCTGTTTCCCCGTGAAAGAAAGTGCGCGCAAGCAGGCGTTTGCCTGGCTCAACAGCGATCGCATGGATACCTTCATCCAGCAACAGAACGGCGAATCCGCAAGCCTCGACGATCTGCAGCACCTGCGCACCGAAATCGACCTGCTCAACAAGCTGGCCCGCCTGCGCATGGGTGAGGAAGCGCCGCAATGGACGCGTATCAACGCCTGGGTTGATAGCAATCTCGGAGAAAAGCTCAATCAGAAATCCGCTCTGGAGCGGGAACAAAATAGCCAGGCGCAGAAGCTATCGCAAACAGCGGGCAGCGACGCGCCGCTCACCGAAAGCCGCGCCGAGCAGCAAATTGGAAAAATTGTTACTTTTTATCGCGAGCGCGGAGAACGGGCACAAGCGTTGGCGCTGTCGCGCGCCATTCGCTGGGGCGGACTGCAGATGCCACCGAATGAAGCGGGTGTGACGCGCATTCCTCCGCTCAGGGAAAGCGCACTGAACGAGTTGGCTGCGCTGCAGGCCAGCGGAGCAGGGCCGGAACAGGTTTTTGCGCTCTGCGAAAATCTGCTGATGGAGCCCGGCGCGCAGTGGAATATGGACCTGCAACATATCGCCCATAAAGCGCTCGTTGCACTGAACGACACCGCCAGCATGCATGTGCTGGAAGCGGAGATAAAAAGTTTGCTGAAACGTTGCGTTGGTCTGGCGGATTTATGCTACGCTGGCAATATGGTTTTTGCCAACGAGGCCACCAAAGAGTGGTTGAACGGTTTGGCGACGGAAGCTCCTGCCGAGGACGAAGAACAGGCAGGAAACACTGCAGACACTGAAATCAAAAATATAACGATTGCTGCTTCAAAAGCAAGCACTGGAGGAAATTTGGTGGCCGGACTGGAAGTTCTTAAAGAACTTCCGGGTAACACCGGCCGACAACGATTCATCAGGCGCATTGAAGAAGCAAGGTTATGCATCAAGACAAAACAGACAGAGATGGCAAAGTCGATGCTGGAAGCTCTGGACCGGGAAATTGTGCGGTCGGATCTTTCTGCCTGGGAACCCGCCATCGCCATATCCGTATGGCGGCTGCAACTCAAGCAAATCGCACTCGAACTCCCCAAAGCAAACTCAACGCAGCAACAAGAGCTAAAGACCCGTATACAGGAGATCAATGCATCGATATGCATTGCCGATCCGTATGAGGCCGCCCGTATAAACCGCACAACCGTTAATAAAGGAGTAAACCATGGCTGATAGTTTCCAGAATGAAATCCCCAAAGCACGCGTCAATATCTCGCTTGATGTCGAAACGTATGGCGCAAAGAGAAAAGTCGAGCTCCCGCACAAAGCGCTGGTTATTGGCGATTTCAGCATGAGCAAAACACAACGCCGCGTCGGCGAGCAGGAACGCATCAACATCGATGCCAACAACATCGAACAGGTGATGACCGATCTGGCTCCGGCAGTGAATTTTGCCGTGCCCAACAAGATCACCAATGACGGCAGCGAAATTCGCGTTGACATCCAATTCAACAATTTCAAGTCATTTCACCCGGAGCAAGTCGCAAGACAAGTTCCCGAGTTGGCCGGTTTGTTGGCAATGCGCAACCTGCTGAAAGACCTGAAATCCAATTTGCTCGACAACACCGCTTTCCGCAAAGAACTGGAACAGATCGTCAAGAGCCAACCGGAACTGGCCAGCCTGCGCAAGGAGCTGGAAGGAATTGCCCCAATCGTTGCAAAGAATGATCCGGTAGCTGGCTAACACGGATAGATCACTTGACTCGACAACCAAGGGTTGTTGACGAGAAGACGAGATTAAGAGGAGAACAAAATGGCAGAAGCAACCAAAACAGCAGTCAAGAAATCGGTAGCAGCAGTTGAAGAAACCGCCGCCAGCGTCTACGAACGCCTGTGCGGCAAGATCGACATCGCCCCCATGAGCGGCTCGGTCGACATCAGCGGCTTCAGCGACTCCAAGCGCATGGCCGAATCCCCGTTCGACGAACGCCTGACCGCAGCGATCAGCGTATTCCTCGAAATGGCAGGAAAATCCGGCACCGCAATCGACCGCATCGACCGCGGCCTGCTGGACCACTACATCTCCCAGATCGACATCACCATCAGCGGCCAACTGGACGAGATCCTGCACAACGAACAATTCCAGGCCATCGAATCCACCTGGCGCAGCCTCAAGTTCCTTGTCGACCGCACCGATTTCAAGGCCAATGCCAAAATCGAGCTCCTCGACATCTCCAAAGAAGAACTCATGGACGACTTCGAAGAAGCCCCGGACACCACCCAATCCGGCCTCTTCAAACACGTCTACATACAGGAATACGACACCCCCGGCGGCGAACCCGTCACCACCATGATCTCCAACTTCACCTTCGGCCGTTCTGCCCAGGACATCGGCATGCTGAGCGAGATCGCCAAAGTCTCCGCCGCCGCGCACTGCCCGTTCCTGGGTGGCGTCGATGCGGGCTTCTTCGGCAAAAAAGACATGTCCGAAGTCGTCGGTATCCACGACCTCTCCAGCTACATGGACCGCTCCGAATTCCTGCGCTGGAAATCCTTCCGCGAATCCGAAGACTCGCGCTACATCGGCCTCGTATTGCCGCGCTTCATGTTGCGCATGCCCTACGGCAGCGAAAGCAACCCCACGCGCGAATTCAACTACGAAGAAGGCGTGCGCAGCGAAGACAGCGAACACTACCTGTGGGGCAACGCCACCTTCTCCTTCGCCGCCAACATGGCGCGCAGCCACAAGGAAAACGGCTGGTGCGTACAAGTGCGCGGCCCGCAATCCGGCGGCAAAGTGGAAAACCTGCCCATCCACAGCTACGACGTCGGCCGCGGCAAACAAATGAAGATCCCCACCGAAGTATTGATCCCGGAAACGCGCGAATTCGAATTCGCCGAACTCGGCTTCATCCCGCTGAGCTATTACAAAAACAGCGACTTCGCCTGCTTCTTCTCCGCCAACTCGACGCAAAAACCCATCGAGTACGACAACAAGGAAGCCACCGCCAACAGCCGCATCAACTCGCGCCTGCCGTACATCTTCCTCGTATCCAAGATATCGCACTACCTCAAAGTGCTGCAAAGAGAAAACATCGGCTCCAACAAAACGCGCAAAGCACTGGAAGACGAACTCAACACCTGGGTCAACACCCTGGTCACCGAAATGAAAGACCCCGACCCGGAACTGATCTCGACCCACCCGCTGCGCAAAGCCGAAGTCTCCGTCAAAGACATCCCGGAAAACCCCGGCTTCTACCGCGTCGCGCTCACCGTCATGCCGCACTTCCAGATCGAAGGCATCGACGTGCGCCTGTCGCTGGTGGCGCAAATGCCGAAAGGGAAGTCGTAAATAAGTCCAATTCCCTCTCCCGCAAGCGGGAGAGGGTTAGGGTGAGGGGCGTGGAACTGAAGCCAGTTTGGCGCTACAGCATCCCCTCCCCCTTGCAGGGGGAGGGCCAGGGAGGGGGTAGAAAAGTGGGAGTTCCACAACTCTACCCCCATCCTAACCTTCCCCCTGCAAGGGGGAAGGGACTGAAGGCAGTTAAGCATGATTTAAATAATAATGAATTCACCACCAGCAAAACCGGATGGCGAACATAAGCAGCACGATGTATGGAGGCGAGTGTGATCCTTGGAATAAGGTCGATCAGTGAACTGCAACGCGAAACATCAGTTGTAGCGATAGACCGGGAAGCGGAACACTGATTGGTTTTTGTGCAGTAATGAATGAACCCGTTTTGGGCTAATTTAGTAAGCAGTAATCACAAAGGAGGCATCACATGGCAAATGCAGCATACATTGAGTTTTATGATGATCAAGGTGCAAAGATCGACGGAGGCGTAAAAATCTCCGGTCGTGAAGGCACGGTCGAAGCGCTTTCATTCAATCATGAAATCCGTATCCCGACCGACGCGCAATCCGGCGCATTGACCGGTACCCGCAAACACGAACCGCTGACATTTACCAAAAAGTTCGACAAGTCTTCCCCCTATATGTACAAGGCAGTATGCAAGGGACAGACCTTCAAGAAGGTAGTGATCCACTGGTTCGAAATCAACGACAAGGGTGCCGAGACCGAATACTTCCAGCATGAGCTGAATGACGTGAAAATTACCTCCGTCAAGCCGATCATGTACAACGTAAAAGATATGGAATACGAGCGTTATCCACATCTGGAAGAAGTCTCCCTGCGTTATGCCAAGATCAAATGGCTGTATAACGACGGCGGCCTCGAGTACACCGACTCCTGGACTGGCGACAAAGCAGCGTAACTGGCTGAACAAAGCGTGCACTTTACGGTGCACGCTTTTTTCGACTGATGTCGCACGCGCGCAAACCTGAAGCGAAGCGAACCGTGCCTGTCGAAAAGAACCGGCGGATTTGTCCTGTCCGCACGCCAGGCAGTGCAGGAGAAATTTGGAGATAAACGCGTGTCTCTAATCATCCAGCCATCCGGTGCTAACCGAAAGGCTTGATTGTTAGATGCACACGAAAAGGAGCAAACCATGAAAAAGAATGTCCTGACCTATTTGCCCGAGCAGAACCGTGCAGCCGATGTACCCGAGAAATTGCTCAGCATCGCCGTGGTAACGGAAATGCAGAACAGCCTGCCGGTGAGCGTGACGCTGGACGAACTCAGCTACAACGTGGCCGGCTACCTCAGCCTGGTGCCGGGCATCGTTCCCGGCGTGAACCTTGGCGACAAAGTGCTCGTCAGCGCGGTACAGGATGGCGTGCTGATCCACGGCGTGGTGATGCCCGTCGATGCCCCGGCACGGGCGAGCTTCGGCTTTGTGGAAAACAAGCTGGTCATTGAAGCACAAGGCGCAGTGGTGCTTAAAAGCGGCAGCGCCACCATAGAGTTGACGGAAGCGGGCGCAATCCGCGTCGACGGCAAAGACGTGCGCACCGTAGCCAAAAAAACGCTGACCTTGCTTGGCGCCCACGTGAACCTGAACTGATACAACAGACTCGCATGAACGAAACATATACAGCCGCGCACACAGAGAGCGCAACCGACCTTTACGAGCTTCGGCGCAACTGGCTGGATGAGACTGATATTCACGCCGGCGCTTATGAGGGTGTCGAGGAGCGACTGTGTGCCAGCATCTATCACTGTGCTTGCGCACTGCGCATGGATGAGCCCGATAACGAATCCTCGCCAGCGGAAAACAAAAAAGAACCGGCCAAGGAACCCGACTGCTTCGTCTTCCTCGCCAGCCACATCAACTCTCCCCAACCGGCAACCAGTGCAGCGGGATACGATCTGGCCTACCAATGGCTGGGTAAGGACGCAGGCCAGTCCGCAGCCGCCGAAGCAGCACTCAGCCTGTACCCGCCAACAGACAACACCAGACTGCTCAAACTCTACAACGAGCAGGAACCCTTGCGCCCGACATTGTTCCGCATTTTCCGCAAACAAATGCAGACGCTTCCCGCCGCGATGGTGAATACCGCCGCTACCGCAGAAATCTCGCCGACAGCGCTCAAGATTGAAGCACTCCGTTATGCGGCGGCAAATGCCGACTTTGGCCTGGACATCTTTCGCACCCACTATTTGCCGTTGCTTTCTGGCAAAGCCCAATTCGATGCGGGCATTGTCGAAGCGGCCATCTGGGGCGGCATGGTGCGCAACGACCCCGATGCAACCCGCGCCATCAGCAAAGCCATATCCAACACAACATCGGCAACAGATCGCGCAAAACTCCTGCGCCTGGCCGCACTCACCGGCGCAGCCGAATATCTCCCACTGCTATTGAATGCCGCAGAAAGCGATCCCGCCAGCGGCTACCCGCTGCTTGTCCTCTACGGCCAGAAGAGCATCATGCCCGATCTGCTCAAAGCCCTGGAAAACCCCCGCAGCATGGAAGCGGCAGCCAACGCATACACCCAACTCACTGACCAGATACTCCCCCGCATCCCGCGCCTGACGGTAGTGGGCGAAGAAGATGCGGATGACGTTGAAGAAGACGCACCACATATTCCCGATGTCAAATCCGCCCGCGCCTGGTGGGACAAGCATCAAGCCAATTGGAAAGCAGAAGAACGTTGGTTGTTCGGCAAACCGTACAGTCCAACGCACCTCACTGCGATGTGCAAGAAATATGCAGGCAGCTTCGGGCAAGACCTGTTGGCACTGCTGGCCTTGATACAAAAGGCCCCGCTAAATATCCCGGCAGAAACATGGCATGCGCGCAAACTGCAATGCCTGGTTGCACAACCCGCAACCAAACCCGCAGCCAAACCCGCAGCCAAACCCGCAGCCAAACCCGCAGCCAAACCCGCAGCCAAACCCGCAGCCCAGCCACTGAAAGCCCGCCATGCATGACCTGAACAACGAAAGCCCCTGGCAAGCCACACTCGCCCCCGGCTACAGCCACAGGCGCGAGCAACTGGCCATGGTTATTATCAAAGCGGGCTACGCCATCGATGTCGAAACCGGCGCACTCACCCCGCTCAAAAAGAAACCCGCCATCGAAGCCGCCGACCAGCACGAAGGCGACCCGCTCAAATCCGCATTGAAAGCAGCAGGGGAGAGCAGCCCGCCCAAAGTCGGCGGCGAGTTCTACATCCTCGGCGCCACACTCGCCCTGCCCAACGTGGACACCACCGCCGCCGAAGCCAGCGTGACGCTCACCTATGGCAACGGCCGCCAGTTCGACAAAACCATCCGCGCCATCGGCAAGCGCCAATGGCAGGGCACCTGGATGCTGCCCAGCGCCGGCAAACCCGAGCCGCTCACTGCCATCTCCCTCGGCTATGAAAACGCCTACGGCGGCAGCGACGAAGAAGCCGGCCCCAAAGAAAAGCAACCCACCTACCTCGCCAACTATGCCGGCAAAGGCTACCTCGCAGACGCCAAGCGCTGCAGCGGAGCAGAACTCCCGCAACTTGAAATCGCCCCCTTCATCAACAGCCCGTCAGACCGCCCGCAACCCGCAGGCTTCGGCCCCGTGCCCGTCTTCTGGCAACCGAGAAGAGCAGAGCAGGGCACACCCGACCTGGAAGCCGCCAAGCGCGGCGGCTGCCCCTATGGCCCGGACGCACAAGCCACCATGCACAACAGCGCACCGCTGGACCAGCGCTTCCCCAATCCTTGGCAAGGCGGAGAAATCCTCACGCTCACCAACATCCTGGCGGGCCTGCAGTACGGCAAAACATGCCGCATCACCCTGCCGCGCAACACCCCGCAACTCACCCTGATTGAAAATGGCATGAGCAAACCGCTCAGCAGCGTGTGCGACACCTTCTGGATCGATGCACAAAAGAATCGGCTGTTCATGATCTACCGTGCCGCATACCCCATGCGTCTGGCGAAACCGACACGGGGCTGGATCGTGGTAAGTGATGCGCAAGCAACAACCAGCGCAGCGCAGAGAGAGGCCGCATGATGGGTTTCTTCGGCAAAAAAGCCGCCCCAGCAGCTACTCAAGTCAAAGCAGCTTCCAAGCTTGCACCCATCGCCATCACCGGCGTAGGGCTGGCTTGCCATGCGGGAGATCAACCTTACGAACTCATCAGCTCGATACTCGGGCAGATCAGCGGCACGGTGTTAAGCGACGAATACAAATTCATGTCGGATGACGGAACCTATCTTGTGCCCAGAATGGCGCCGGTGGTAATGTTTGGTAACATGCCCTCAATTGTGCGAATGTACTCATCGGCTGCAACTGCACTTAATAATGTCACCACAAAACTATCGATCAATGTAAGCACCATCTTGGTTGTGTTAATAGTTGATCCAGATCTATTGATGCACAATAGTGCAATTGATTCATCGCACCTGCAGAGATACCTGATAGACGAAATTCCCCATCTGGAGACTGCCACCTTCCGCATCCTATCCAATAACACAGGCTCAAGCACCAGTGCACTGCGCACTGCGATCGCCGAACTGAACGAGGGGAAGTGGCAAGCTGTTATCTTCGGCGGCTCCGATTCAATGATATCGATAGACGCATGCATCAAACTAGATGAAGAAGAGCACCTCAACGCCATAGGAAAAACAGAAGGCTTAGTGCCCGGCGAAGGTGCCGCCTTCGTTGTGCTGCAAAGCGCAGAGACAGCCAAAACAAACGCCAGTCCCGCACTGGCCTATCTGCAGGGCCTTGGCATTGCCGCAGAGCCCAATGCCAGAGACGCCGACCTGACAGCCACCGAAGGCCTGTCCACCGCCATCAATCTGGCAATAGCGCAAGCAGGTATCGCCGCAACCGACATACAAGGCATCGTGCATGGCCTTGGAGCAGAAACCGTACAGGCAATCGAATGGTATCAAGCCAGCAAAAAGATCTGGCCGAGACGGATCGACGAACAACAACGCATGGCTGTGCAACTGGGCGAGATCGACCAAGCCGACACACCCGACGACCCCATCCCCAAAATCATCCTCCCCTACATGACCATGGGCGAAGTCGGCGCCGCCGCCATGCCCATGCACCTCGCCACCGCACTGGCCTGGATGGAATACGACAAACACCAGGCGCGCTGGGGCTTCCCGGTACGCAAGCATTTATTGATTTGTGACACCCCGGATGTGCCGGAGCGTGGCGCACTAATTATCAGCACCACACAGGATGCAGCAAATTAACAAAGACGCGGAATATTTCCGCCTGTGAGATTTATTTCATTTCGTTCGTGAAATTTATCCCGTTCGTGGTGAGCTTGTCGAACCATGAACGGAACAAGAAACAAGGAGAAACACCATGGGCAACATCAACATCAACGGCAAAACCGCCGTGCATGCCAAATCGGATGGACAACTCATCACACAGGACACCTGCCTGACACCGTCTCACTGTGTGCCAATTACCTATACAAATCAGGCCGAATCCAAAATGGCGGACATGACCGCCTCCTCGGTCAAAATCCAGGACAGCCCCGCCTGCCACCAACAATCCAACTTCAAGATATCCAAAGGCGACGGCCCCGGATGCTGCGGCGGCACCAGCTCTGGCACCACCCAGCAAATGGCCGAATTCATCATCGGCTCGCAAGACGTGACGATCGAAGGCAAACCCGCCGTGCGCAACGGCGACAAGATGGTATCCAACTTGAAGAACACCCCGCCGCAGCCGCTGCAGCAACCGCCTGCGGGGGAAGCGAAGGCGGGTAAGGTCGCACCGATTGAGCAGGAGTACAGCCAGCAATTCAAATGCACATCGGAATCGGGTGAGCCTGTTGTAAAGGCCCGCTATGAAATCCACACAGAAGACGGCCAGATCATCAAAGGCTACACCAACGCCCAAGGCATGACGCAACGTATCTTTACTGAAACTGCGCAGACACTGGATGTCCGCTTCGGCGGTCAGACCTGGACACTCGAAGCCGATGACGAACCCTGCTGCTAATAGCACACAGAAGAGGATGTGAACATGAATCAAAACAACTCAGGCCACCACCTGCAAATTGCGTTTAAAGACAAACATGGTGCAGCAGTTGCCAATGCCAAATATGAATTGCACAAAAGCAATGGCGAGAAGGTTACTGGTGTAACGGACAGCAACGGCAAAAGCGAACTCTTAGAGAGCGACCAGCTAGACACCATAGCAGTATGGATCAGCCATAAGGTTGACGAACTTGTGCTGGCAGGCAAAATCGCCATGCGAAACTTCACCCAGAAACCGGAAGTGGTTGCGCGCAGCGTGGACGAGCCAAAAAACAGCAGGGAAAAAACGGAAGAACACAGCAAGAAACCAACGAAGAAGGTGGAGCTGAGAAAATACAGCGTGCTGTTTAAAGTCCCCGGCTACGGTTGTACTGGCAGCGTAAGCTACCGCATGGTGCAAGACGGCAAAGTGCTGCTCGAAGGCAAAACCAAAGGGCCCACGGCGCGGGCGCATACCGACAGCGAAAGCGAAGTAACGCTCTATATCGCCGGGGATAAGCGGTATAAGACGGGCGAGCAATACAAGGCGGAAGTGAATGATGGTGACGTAACCATCCCCGCATGGGTAACGGCCAAGCCGAACACCGACCATCGGCATGTGGAAAATGAAGGCTCCTTCGACAAGCACGATTGGGTCGATGTCTCTAAAATTTACAATCAAGACCATCCGGATGTCACCCCGGAAAGCAAAGGCATCTATGCAGGCGATTGGACTCCACCACCCAAGCCAAAAGAGAAGCATCGCCGCTATGAAGTGCAGGTTGGCGAAAGAAAAGTCGTACTGAACTGGATAGATGGCTCGTGTGATGACGGGCTGAAAACCAATGGGGTAAAGACTTTCACATCAAAAAATGATGATGGCTGGTACATGACCGTCGAAGAAGTCATCAACCGAACCCACCCAAAAGTGTTCAAGGTATTGTTTGAAGTCATCAAGGAACTCAATCTCACAAAGGTTGACATATCCAGCTCATGGCGCCCCGGCATAGGCAGTTCGGCACACCGCGAGGGGAGGGCGCTCGACATCACCCATGTGGACACGGCAACGCAACATGCGGATGCCAGGGACAATCTGCCGGGGACCACCACTGCGGACACCCATGACACCCCAACCACCACAGAGCCTGCGCTGATAGAAAAACTGCGACTGGCCTTATACAACCACACCAAAGTGGAACAACTTTTCGACCCTTGGAACGGTATGTTCGATCGGAACACAGGCAACGAGGTCAGCTACGCATCGCAACGGCCCGTGCCAACATCGGCCGGTTTGCTGGAGTCGGATGCGGCCTTCAAGAAGCGCAAAGCAGACATAGAGCGCGCAAATTCGCATGCCAAGACATTTGCCGCCCATCGCAATCACCTGCATTTCCACGTCAAGCTGGATTAATTCTATGAAAATAGTCATACATACATTTGCGCTATCCCTATTGCTGTTTGGATTTCAAGCCCACGCTGCCAAGATTGAACTGGAGTTCAACGGGCAAAAACAAATTGTCGAATTCAATCCGAACGATGAAACAGATATGGAGCGTGCCGTAAATCTCTGGCGCAAATCGGATAACCGAAAATATTTTATTTACTCTGAAACAGGCATATTTCAGGTTTATGATGCGCCGCGAGACGACGCCAAAAAAAAGGAAGTCGGGAGTTGGTATCAAGAAGTGAATTCACGATACCAGCAAAGCCCGAGAATCGCTCAACTCACTTGGGACAAGAGCAAATGGTTTCCAAGATCACCATCATTGAGTACCGGTTGGATCAAACTCGACGACCCCAACCTGATTTACCCCGATCAACTAAAACCTGTGAAGGAATGGCCGATACGCTACATGGCTTACTATAAAGGTATAGATACTGCAGCAGCAGAGGAAGGCATCAAACCGAAATACGATGAGTACCAAAGAGAGCAGTTCGATCATGAAGGATATTTGTTGGATAACCGGACGATGAAGCGAAAGAAGACCGCTGATGGAAATTTTCTTCGCATGTTTCAATTTCGCCAATTTGTAAAATCTGTGGCGGTGTCGCCGACCGCACTAGATGTGCGGCTAGACAATGATGGCGCACCTATAAAGTTCAACCTCAAACAATTTCTCGCCATGCCAAAAGTTGAATACGACAAGGAAGGGCAAGGCATTTATGTTTGGGCCAGCTTTGATGACCCGGTAAAGCCGGTGTATGACAAAGAGCACTACAACGCCTGCGTCATAGATTGCGAGAATAGAAAGCGTTGGGAGCCTTAAACGGCCTGTTCAAACGAGGCAAGACAGAGGAGAGCAGTTTTGCGGTCAGCCACGCATCGCAACGGCCCGTGCCAACATCGGCCAGTCTTATCGAGACTGTGCGGATTTCAAGGAACACAAAGTGAGCATAGTGCACGCAAACTCTTTACTCCAATTTTTGAGAAACATCGCAATCACAAGGTATTAGTGCAATCTAGGCAGGCGCGTAATGGTGTGAATCGCCCCCGAAACACTAGACACCTTTCAGCCTAAAATCAGGGCTAAAAAGGAGGTGTCATGAGCAACAAACGTTATCCAGATGAATTCAAGATCGAAGCAGTCAAGCAGATCACCGAGAGCAAGTATCCGATCTCGG
>JAHJNJ010000044.1 GCA_018820925.1 Gammaproteobacteria bacterium
AAGACCGCCACAAGATACTGAAAGGAATGCAGCCCTCGTGGCGCTCGGTGGACAAGGCGATCAGCGAGATGGACAAGAAGATGATCACCCTGCAAAGCAACTCCAAACAGATCGACGGCAATATGGCCAAATTCGAGGGCATGCGCGCCAAGGACAGCAAGACCGAAAACTCGCTGACCTCGTCCGCTTTCGTGCAGTTGGCGATCGCCACGCTGGTGATGGTGATCGCGATGGGCGGCGCGTTCATCAACTATAAGTTGATCGCGTTGCCCATGTCGGAAATGGTGGGGGCGAGCGATTACATAACCAACAACCTGAAAACCTCGGATGTGGCGGCACTGGTGATCATCCTCATGGAAGCCTCCATGGGACTGTTCCTGCTGGAGTCGCTGGGCATCACGCAACTATTCCCCCGGATCGGCAGCATGGATGACCGCATGCGTCACCGCTTGATGCTGGCCTCGCTGATTTTCCTGATCATTCTGGCGGGTATCGAATCGTCGCTGGCCCTTATGCGCGACATGCTGATCGCCGACAAAGCTTCATTGATGAGGGATTTGTCATCTACAGCGCCGCCGGTAGACAACGGCTGGTTCACGCGTATCCCGATGGCGGGCCAGATGATCATGGGTTTCGTGTTGCCGTTTGCGTTGGCCTTCGTGGCGATTCCATTGGAAAGTTTCGTGCAATCGCTGCGTACGGTGCTCGGCGTAGTGCTGGTGCAAACCTTGCGCGGAACCGCATTTATTGTCAGATTTACGGGTGTATTGTTCAAACGCTTCGCCAAGGTGCTGGAGTTGCTCTACGATATTCCGATTGTGATTCCGGTCTTGATCGAAGGCTGGGTGGTGTCGGCACGGAGTGGACCGTCTGAAAAAGTGCAAGTCACATCTGAAGATACCCAAGACAAACCGGAAAAAGCTCAATCCAAAAAAAGGAGCGCATCATGAAAAAACTCTCGCTCGTCCTTGTGCTGTTTGTCACGATGCTGCTGAGTGCCTGCGGCGACACCCGCTCACATACCCAGGCAGTGTATATGCTGGTGGACACCTCCGGCACCTACGCGCAGGAAATCGGCAAGGCCGCCAAAATCATCAACTACCTGCTGGCCACGCTGAATCCCGGCGATTCTCTGGCGGTGGCCAAGGTGGAGACGCGCAGTTTTTCGGAAAAAGACATCGTTGCCAAAGTCACTTTCGACAAACGTCCGTCGCAAGCCACCCTGCAGAAACGCGCGTTCAAGGCCAAGATCGAAGCCTTTGCAAAGAACATCAAAGGAACCGCCTATACCGACATCACCGGCGGCTTGATTCAGGGCGCGGAATACCTGAACGAAACCAAGGCCGGCACCAAGACCATCGTCGTCTTTTCCGACATGCAGGAAGAGCTGGGCAAGGGCACGGTGCGCGATTTTCCGATCAAGCTCGACGGTATTCGTATCGTGGCGCTGAACGTGACCAAACTCAGAACCGACAATGCCGACCCCCGGTTATACATGGACCGGCTGGCGCGCTGGGAGGAGAGGACGCGCAAGGCAGGAGCCACCGACTGGGTGATGGTGAACGACCTGGAAAACAATATGGAATCCATATTGAATCCGCGCTGACTGCCGGTTTGAAGCCGTTCGTGTTGAGCCCTTTGACTTTGCTCAGGACAGGCTTGTCGAAACATGAATGGCTTCATGCCTTCAGCTAATGTTTAGCTCAAACCCCGCCGTCCAGCGGGGTTTGTTTTTGGTGCGGCGAAATGACAACGATGCATATCCAAAATGCATCATGTGCAGTATGCTTTCTTTTCCAGCAAGACAATCAACAGAGAAGCAAATGAGCAAAGCATTCACCCGCGAAACCGAAGACGATGACGACGATGAGCTCTCGCCGCTGCCGGCCATTCCCGCCGGCACCAAGAACTACATCACGCCGGAAGGTTATCGCCGCCTGAAAGAAGAGTACATGTACCTGCTGGACGTCGAGCGTCCGGCGTTGGTGCAGACTGTGCACTGGGCGGCATCCAACGGCGACCGCTCGGAAAACGGCGACTATATCTACGGCAAGAAACGCCTGCGCGAGATCGACCGCCGCCTGCGCTTCCTCGCCAAGCGCCTGGAAAATTCCGAAGTCATCGACCCGGCACAACGCCAGGGCTGCGAGCAAGTGTTCTTCGGCGCGACGGTCACCGTCTGCCACGAAGACGGCTCCGAACGCACCTACAGCATCGTCGGCATCGACGAGGCCAACGCGAGCAAGGGCCACATCAGCTGGGTATCGCCGCTGGCACGAACGCTGCTCAAGGCGCGTGCGGATGATGCCGTGATGCTGCAACTGCCGGATGGGGTTGAAGAGCTGGTGGTGGTTGAGGTGGTTTACCGGCACATCGAGCTGTAGGCTTGCGCTAGCTTCCAACCCTGCGTTTGAGAAAGCGCATCAGGCTGCCCAGCACGGGTATCTTCTCGTACAACTCTTCTGCGGCATCCCAATAGTCGCGGTGGTAATACACCTTGTGGTCGGCGGTGAAGCGCAGGTGGCTGGAGCCGCGGATGCATTGTTCGGCGTGTCCGTTCCCTTTTGTATGGAACCTGAAATCCCAGACGATGAAAGCTTCGTCGTCCTGCAGGATGCTGCCGGTCACCGTGAATCTCGGATCCTCCACCTGTTTGAACATGTGCTCGAAGATGCCGGTGATGGCGGCATGGCCGCGCACTTCATTGAACGGGTCCTTGAAGTAGGCGTCGCCGGTGTAGAACTCGCGCAGTTTCGGCACGTCTTCGCGCGACAGGGACTCGAAGAGTCTGATGAAGCGTGCCAGATGGGCTTGATGGCTCATAGTCCGGTCACCTTGTGGATAATCCAGAAATACCAGCGGTAGGGTAACAACCGCAACAGGCGCAGCCAGTTGGTGAAGCGTTTGGGAAAGTGGATGTGGAATTCTCCGCGTTCGATACCGCGCAGCAGCTCATGCGCAGCCGTCTCTGCCGAGATCAGCGCGGGCATCTTGAATTCGTTGCCCGCGGTGAGCGGCGTGGCGACGAAGCCGGGGTTGATCATATACACGCCGATACCGCGCGGACGCAGATCGAGGTAGAGCGATTCGCACAGGTTGATGAGCGCTGCCTTGGTTGGGCCGTAGATCAGCGCCTGCGGCAGGCCGCTCAATCCGGCGACGGAGGCGACGATGCCGATGCCGCCTTGTCCCTGGGCGATCAGTGTGGGCAGCACGGCATTGAGACAATTCAGGGTGCCGCGGATGTTGGTGTCGACGATCTTTTCCGCCAGCGCGAGATCGAAATCCTCGGCGCGCATCTTGTTGTAGGTCCCGGCGACCACCAGCACCAGATCGATGCCGCCCCAGCGTTCCATGATGCGCGCGCGTGCAGCGAGCAGTTCCTCGGCGCGGGTGATATCGAGCGGCAGGATCATCGCGTTCGTATCGTTGGCGGCAATCTGCTGCAGTGCATCCGGACTGCGTGCCGACAATGCCACCCAGGCACCGCGTTCCAGCAGCAGGCGCGCCGTCTCGGCACCGATGCCGCTGGAGGCACCGATGACCCAGACGCGCTGTCCGCGCCAGTCTTTTATCTTCGGGTTCATGGCCGCTTATTGAACGAAAGTGTGACTTCACCCAGCTTGAAGCCGAACTTGCTCATCTCGGCGCGGTTGAGCATCACGCGCTCGTCCATCAGGATCATCCAGTCTTCGAAGTTCACGTGGTAGACCGTGCCGTCCACCGGCAGCGCAAGCACATATTTCCAGCGCAGCGCATTGCCTGCGGTGATGCCGACGGCTTCGCCGACCACGTCGGCGGCGGTGCCGATGTATTGCCCGTTCGGTTTTTTGTGGATGGTCCACACGCGCTTCTGCGTGCTGCCGTCGGAGTAGGTGAAGTCCTCGTCCAGCGTGCCGGTGTCGCCCTGCCAGCTGCACTGGATGACAACCTTGAACCGTTTGACGACGTTGCCCTTGCGGTCCTGGAACATGCCCCAGGCATCGACGGTGCCGTTGAAATACTGTTTCAGGTCGAGCGCGGGTTTTTCTTTTGCATACATCGAGACGTCGGTGGTGCTGCATGCGCTGAGCATGCAGATGCCGACGACGGGGAGCAGTTGGGTGTACCAGGTCATGATGGTTCTCCTTGTGGGTCAGAGGTTGTGCAGCGGGGCGCGCCACAGCAGCAGTGCGGCGATGGATTTCAGCAGACAGGGCAGCAGCGCATAGCCGACCGCGAGCGCGTGCAAGCCATTGACCTCGGTGGTGCCGGGCAGGTAACCGAGCAGTTCAAGCAGCGGCAGCGAGATACCGGCAGCCAGCGCCAGATTCATCTTGGTCGCCCAGCTCCACAGGCCGAAGTAGGCGCCCTCATGGCGGCCGATATGTCCGGCTTCGCCCACCACCGCAGCAAGCAGTGCGGGCGGCAGCGCGAGATCGGCGCCGAGCGAGAGTCCGGAGAAGATGCAGATCAGGGCGAACCCGGTGACTGCGCCGAGACCGAGGGTGTACGCCCAGACGAAGACGGCGATGGACAGCAGCATCGAGATCAGCCAGGCGCGTTGCTCGCCGTGGCGTTTCGCCAGTGCCACCCACAGCGGCATGGAAAGCGCGGCAGCGAGGAAGTACAGCACCAGGAACAGCCCGGCGTATTGCGGCAGACCGAGGCGGTCGTTGGCGAAGAACAGGAACAGCGTGGCGGGGATCGCGGCGGCGATGCCGTTGAGCATGAACACGGCGAACAGCCAGCGGAAGCGGCGATTGCGCAGCGGCAGCAGGATGCCGCCGGAAGCCGCCTGTCCTGCATGCGCCGGCCCGGGTTGCGGCGCATGCAGCAGCAACAGGAGCGATGCGGCCAGCAGACTGACGATGAACACCAGCGACAGCCAGCCGATGCCGACCAGGCCGGGCAAGGCGGCAGCGATGACGACACCGGCCAATCCGCAGGCCTCGCGCACGGCGGTCAGGCGCGAGCGTTGCGAACGCGCCTGGGTGATCGATGCGCCCCAGCTCTGGTAGCTGATGGTGGCGAGGCTGAAGCCGAGATAGACCACTACCAGGCTGCACAGGAACCAGAAGAAGGGTTGCATGGTGGCGAACTGCGGCGGATGGAATAGCGCGAGGTAACCGCACAGCAGCAGCGGCAGCGACAGCAGGATGACGCGCCGGTAGCCGGACTGGTCGCGGCGTTTGTCTATCCACAGGCCGATGGCCGGGTCGATGAAAGCGTCGAGGATGCGCGCGACCAGCAGGGCCGCGCCGATGAGGGTGAGCGACATGCCGAACCGTTCGGCATAGAACTGCGGCACATAGACGTAGATCGGCAATGCCACCAGCGCCAGCGGCAGGCCGAACAGGCCGTAGTAGAACAATGCCGGGAAGGTGAGGTTCTTCACGGGTTGCTCGCCAGCAGTTGCTTGCGCAGACCGGCTGCGCTGGTTCGGGCGTCGAGCCAGATCGCGAAGAAGGCGCGGGCGAATTCCGCATCGCCGATCTCGCCCAGCAACTTGCCGTCGAGGTAGAAGCGCGCGCCCTGCGCGGGCTGATACACGCCGCTGATATGCGTGCCTTCGCGCACGTCGGGGAACAGCGCGGTCATCTTCTCCAGCCACACACGTTGCTGCGCGGGGCTGCCGTAGCCGAGCTGGCGGATCTCGTCGATGCTCGATTGCGCGATGCGCTCGCCGTACAGCTCGCGCGCATAGCGCAGGTCGAGCACCAGTCTGGTCGTTACGGGCGTTGCCGGTTGGAAGTCGTTCTTCTCCACCCACAGCGCGGCGTCGTAGATCTTCAGGCCGAACCAGCGGAACGTGCCCTGTCCAGAGAGACGGGCATCGCGCAGCTCGCTCTGGATATGGGAGGGGACGGTGGCGTCTGCAGCATGCACCGGCAGCACGCACACCATCAGTCCGAGCACGATGGCCAGTGCGGCGGCGCTGACGGTGCGCGCGCGGTTCATGATTTCTCCAGCGTGAAGTGCATCACGTTGATGTTGTCGGCGCGGAAACCGGCTTCGCAATACGCCAGATAGAATTCCCAGGTGCGCAGGAACTGCTCATCGAAACCCTGCGCGCGTACTTCGGGCAGGCGTTGCTTGAAGGCGTCGCACCATTCGGCCAGCGTGCGCGCGTAGTCCAGACCGAACGCGAACTCGTTCACGACACGCAATCCCTGCTGCTCTGCCTGCGCGCGGAACGCGGTCGGGGAGGGCAGCATGCCGCCGGGGAAGATGTATTGCTGGATGAAGTCACTGCCGGTGCGGTAGCGCTCGAACAACTCGTCGGCGATGACGATGGTCTGGATGCAGGCGCGGCCGCCGGATTTGAGATTGCGCGCGACGCACTCGAAGTAGGTCGGCCAGTAGGCTTCGCCGACCGCCTCGAACATCTCGATGGAGGCGATGGCATCGTATTGTTCGTTGCTGTCGCGATAGTCCATCAGCAACAGGTCGGCCTGTGCGGCCACTCCTGCCTCGGCCAGACGCTGTTGGGCGAGCTGCAATTGCTCGGTGGACAGGGTGAGTCCGCGCACCTGCGCGCCGCCTTCTTTGGCGGCGAGCTCGGCGAAGCCGCCCCAGCCGCAACCGATCTCGAGGATGCGTGCGCCGGGTTGCACTGCGAGCTGGTTGAGGATGCGGCGATACTTGGCGAGTTGTCCGTCCTGCAAGCTGTCGGCATGGCCGTTGCTGAACAGCGCGCTGGAATAGGTCATCGACGGGTCCAGCCAGAGACGATAGAAGTCGTTGCCGATGTCGTAATGCGCGTGGATGTTCTTGCGGCTGCCGCTGCGGCTGTTGCGGTTGAACAGATGGCGCATGCGGTACAGAAGATTGCTCCACCACTTGCCGTAGATGAGCGATTCCAGGGCCTGGCGGTTGCGGGTGAACAGTTCGATGAGTCCGCTCAGGTTGTCGGTGGTCCAGCTGCCGTCGATGAAGGTCTCGGCGAAGCCGATGTCGCCTGATTTCAGCACGGCATCGCATAGCGACCAGTCGCGCAGGCGCAAGGTCACCGGGTAGGAGTCGTCGCCGAAACGGGCGACCTGTCCGTCTGGCAATTCCAGATGCAAGGCTCCATGCTTCAGTTGCGCGAGCATCCGCAGGATGAAACGGGCGCGTGCCGGGATATTGGCTGTTTCCAATTCGTTCGTGAACTGGCGGTGATTGACGAATCCTGCATTGAGGGTTTGCGTGTTCATTTGCTCTGCTCCTGTATGGGTTGGGAAGGTTTGCGGTAGAACGGCACGCGTTTCAGCCACAGCTTTAGCGCCTGCCAGTGGATGCGGGCGATGACCATGAAGGTCATCAGGGGGAAGCGCAGCAGCGCGAGGGCGATGTTGCGGTCGGTCAACTCGCGTGACGTGCCGGTGATACTGGTCAGCAGCACAGGACCAGCCGCATCGTGATAGTCGATGCGTGCCGTTGTGGCTTCGCTGGACCGGCGCGGGGTGCGGTTGAACTGGAAGCCATAATGACCCTCGACCCGGCAGAACGGCGAGACGTGGAACACTTTGCGGGCGCTCAGCTTTTCGCCGTTGAGGATGGGCGCTGCCGGGTCCAGCAGATAGCAATGGCGTTCGCCGAACGTGTTGCTGACCTCGCACAACACCGCGCGCAGTGCGCCGTCGCGGCGGTGGCAGAACCAGAACGACACGGGGTTGAACACATAGCCCAGCACGCGCGGGAAGGTCTGTAGCCACACTTCCCCGTCGGCGTCGCGGATGCCTTCTTTCGCGAGCAGGGAATCTATCCATTGCAGCGATGGCTGGATGCCGTCGCCGTGATCCTTGTCGTGAAACGACAGCAGGTTGTAACGGTTGTGCGAAATCAGGCGGTTCGCCAGCGGAGCGTCTTTCAGGCTGCGCAACGGCAGGCGCAGGAAAAACACCCCGTAGTTGAAGCTGTTGCGCGCCGGGCGCAGGCGGCTGTGGTGCACGTTGCCGAAACAAAGTTGTGCGCGGTTCATGATGCGAGTTCGAGTTCGTTGAGCGGCTGCGTCATTCTGTTGAGCGCTTCCGCCACGGCGAGCCCGGACTTCAGGCCGTCTTCGTGGAATCCATAGCCGGTCCATGCACCGGCGAACCAGGTGCCGTGCCAGCCCTGGATGAGATGCAACTCCTGCTGGGCGGCGATGGCGGCGGAATCGAACACCGGGTGCGCGTAGTCGTAGCTCGCGATGACCTTGGACGGATTCGGCTCATCCACGGGATTGAGCGAGACGATCACCGGTTCGGCGAACGGCAGCGGTTGCAGCTTGTTGATCAGGTAGTGCACACAGACTTGGGGCTCCGTGCCGGTCTTGCTCTGGTAGTTCCAGGCGGCCCAGCATTTCTTGTTGGCGGGGAGGCAGGAGGCGTCGGTGTGCAGTACTGCACGGTTGGGCTGATAGTGGATGGCGCCGAGCAACCTGCTTTCGTTTAGCGAGGCATCCTTGAGCAGGCGCAGCGTCTGGTCGCTATGGCTAGCCAGCACGACATGGTCAAAGAGTTCGCTTCCGTCCGAGCTGTCGATGCATATCCTCGGCTCATCGTCGACGCGGACGCGGTTCACTGCATGCACCGGGGTATTCAGGCGTTTGTCCGGTATGGCAGCCAGCAGTTTGTCGGCATAGTGGCGCGAGCCGCCCTTGACGGTATGCCATTGCGGCCGGTCGTTTACCTGCAGCAAGCCGTGGTTGTGGCAGAAACGCACGAAAGTGGTGAGCGGGAATTCGAGCATCTGTGCCGTGGGGCAGGACCAGATGCAGCCCGCCATGGGTAACAGATACCAGTCGCGGAATTCGGCGCTGTAGTCGTGGCGCTTCAGATAGTCGCCAAGTGACAGTCCGTGCTCGGCATGACTGTGGTCGGCGGCAAGCGCCGTTGTCTTCTCGTTGAAACGCAGGATGTCGCGCAACATTCGCAGGAAACGCGGGTTGAACAAGTTGCGGCGCTGTGCAAACACAGTGTTCAGGTTGTCACCGGACCATTCAAGATTGCGGTCCTTGAGCGGGGCTTTGACCGAGAACGACATATCGGTGGCGACTGTGGCAATGTCCAGTTCCTCGAACAGCTTCACCAGGTTGGGATAGGTCTTGTGGTTGAACACCAGAAAGCCGGTGTCGACCCCATAAGTAAGTCCGTTGAGCGTGACATCGACCGTGTGCGTATGCCCGCCGAAATAGTCGTTCGCCTCGAACAGGGTGACCCCATGTCCAGCCTGTATCAGGCGGTAAGCGCAGGAGAGCCCGGATATGCCGGAGCCGATGACGGCGATCTTCTTGGTGATTACTGGTGATCTCATGATTATGTCCTAGACAAAATTGGCTTGATGGTGCGAGAATAAGCGAAACGTAGCGAAATTGTCAACTATGTCTAGGACAAAATTACATGAACCAGAAAAACAGTCTGTTTAATATCGGTGTGGTCGAAAGGGAGACCGGCATAGGTAAAGACACACTCAGGGTGTGGGAAAGGCGCTATGGATTCCCGGCTCCGGTCCGCGACCAGAAGGAAGAAAGGCTCTACCCAGAGGAGCAGGTCGAACGCCTGCGCCTGATAAAACGCTTGCTGGACATCGGGATGCGTCCGGCCAAGGTGGTCGGTTTGTCCATGCCGGAGCTGAATACCTTGATGACCGAAGCGCCCAGGAATGAGCCCGGCTATACCGAGGAACTCTTCGAATTCCTTGAGCTCGTCAAGGCTCACCAGTCTGCCGAGCTCAGATTTGCCCTCAATCTCGCCATGATGCGGCAGGGGATGCCGGATTTTTTGTCCAAGACAGTGACGCCGCTGAATGCGCTTGTCGGGGAGGCATGGCTGCGCGGAGAGATACTGGTCTTCGAGGAGCATCTATATAGTGAGCAGATCACCAGCGTGCTGCGGGCGGCGAACACCTTGATCCGCGCTCCCGGCGGGTCGCCGCGGGTCCTGCTGACGACCTTGCCCGGAGAAGCGCACAGTCTGGGACTGTTGATGGTCGAGGCCACCCTGGCGCTGGCGGGGGCGCAATCCACCATGCTGGGCGTGCAGACGCCGATCGGCGAGATCGTGCTGGCGGCCCGCGCGCATCGGGCGGATGTCGTGGCGTTGTCGTTCAGCATGGTCATGCCGCCGCTACAGATCAAATCCGGTCTGCAACAACTCCGTCAGGCGCTGCCCCGTGATGTCGCCCTGTGGGCTGGCGGGTCGGGTGTCTCGCGCCAGCGCAAAGCGGAGGATGGGGTGCAATTGATGGATCCCCTTTCCGATCTGACGGAAGCGGTCGGTGTCTGGCGGGCTGCGCGGTCAGCATGAGCGTAGCGCCGGGCGCTGGCGCCGTCCCATCCGTTCCGGATAGCTTCCCGATGAATTTTTCTCCCCGGGCAATATTCCCCGCTGTGATCCGTCTTCACAATCATGGATACCACGCTGACATCGGATGCGCTGATGGCCGAACAGGATAAACGCATCACCGAGACCATCTCGCGCGAGCGCGGGCGGCTGCGGAATTTCATCCGCCGCCGCGTGCCGGATGTGAGCGAGGCCGAGGATATCCTGCAGGATGTGTTCTTCGAGTATGTCGAGGCCTACCGTTTGCCGGAGCCGATCGAACAGGTCGGTGCCTGGCTGTTCCGGGTGGCGCGCAATCGTATCATCGACCGTTTTCGCAAGAAGCGCGAAGTGCAGTTGCCGGTGCCGTCTGGAGATGCGGATGATGAGCACTGGCTGGAGGAGGTTCTGCCTTCGCCGGATGCAGGGCCGGAGGCGGTATATGCGCGCGGGGTGTTGCTGGAGGAATTGCTTGCTGCGCTCGAAGAGTTGCCCAAGGAACAGCGCGATGTATTCATCGCCCATGAGCTGGAGGGGCGCAGTTTCAAGGAAATGGCGACTGAAAGCGGCGTAAGCGCAAACACGCTGCTGGCACGCAAACGTTATGCGGTGCTGCATCTGCGGGCACGGTTGCAAACGATTTATGACGAGTTTGATTTGTAGGGTGGGCACCTAAACGTGCCCACCCTACAACAGCTATAACGAATTTGATAATTAGGAGAGATGAAATGGCAATGAATTGCAAACCAAAATTCTGGAAGATCGTGGTGCTGGTGCTGACGGGTATTGCAGCGCTGGGCTGGGTGGTGATGGCGCTGTGGAACTGGCTGTTGCCAAACCTGTTCTTCGGTGTCCATGAGATCAGTTATGTGCAGGCGATGGGTGTGCTGTTGTTGAGCAAGATATTGTTCGGCGGTTTCCGCGGGCACTGCGACATGCATAGCAAGTGGCATCAAAGTCGCCTGGAAAGCATGACGCCGGAAGAACGCGAGAAATTCCAGAGCGGCATGCGCGGCTGGTGCCGCAAGCCAAAGCAGGAAGACGGCGGATCGAAGGAGTGAAGTAAACAACGCATGCCGGGCGAATAATCACCGGCAAGCTGGCGCCTGCAGCCGTGCATGAGCTATTGGTCGGAAGGAAAAGTACACACAGCTAAAAGTAATTCAGTCGCTTGACTTAATCAAATGACTGAATTATCTTGATCGCCCTTGTAGGACTATTGGACGAGACGTGAGTACAAAAAAAGAAACCCGTTGCCTGTTGCTGCAAACCGCGCAGCGCGTGCTCGGGCACCAGCCAAGCGCGCAGGAAGAAACGCGCTGGCGCCTGCTGCAGGCGGCAACCGAGGTGTTCGCCGAGGTCGGCTACCACGCGGCGACTACGCGCGAGATCTGCAAACGGGCCGGGGTCAACCTGGCTTCCATTCATTATTACTACGGCGACAAGGCGGAGCTTTACCGCGAGGTGTTCCGCCTGCCTTTTCTCGACGAATGCAACACTTTCGTCACGCTGGATATCGACAAGGTTCCGTTGCAGCAGGCGTTGCATGCCTTCTATAACTGGTTCTTTCCGTCGGTTGCCGAAGAGGATCCGATGACGAAGCTGTTCATGCGCCTGCATGCGCGCGAGGAAGCCGAACCGAGCGGTGTGCTGGGCGATGCGATGATGCAGGCCTACCGTCCCAACCACGAAAAGATGCAAGCGCTGCTGTGCCGTGAGCTCGGACTGAAAAAGGTGGATGCCGAGGTGGACCGGTTGACGTTCGCGCTGCTCGGCCTGGCGACGGTGTATTTCCATAATCGCCTGGCTGTCGATACGTTCGTGCCGCACCTGGTCGAAGGGCAGAAGGCGCAGGAACTCATGGCCGAACGACTGACGGGATATGCCGCCGCGTTGATCGATGCAGAACGCAAGCGCCGGGCTGCAGCGGCCAGGACGAAGAAATAAGGCGGCCCAGTTGCCGCGATGAACAGCACAAAGGATAGAAAAGGAAACGACGATGAAGATGTCATTCAGGGATGTGCCAAAGAAATACAAAATCTCCGCAGGCGTGCTGTTGGCGGTGGTGGTGTTGGGAGCGCTGCTCGGGCGCGGCAAGGAAGCGCCGCAGGCCGTCGCTGCCGCAGCCAGTCGTCCGGCATTGACGGTGCGAACCGCGATGCTGCAGGACGACCAGTGGTCGCGCACTTTATCAGCAAACGGCAGCATCCTGCCCTGGCAGGAAGCCATCATCAGCGCCCAGATGCAGGGCGTGCGTCTGGCATCGGTAAAGGTCAGCATCGGCGACCAGGTCAAGCAAGGCGATGTGCTGGTGACGCTGGATAACTTTGCCCGTCCAGGCAGTGATCCGGCTGCAGCGCAAGGCCGCATCGTGGCCCCTTATGACGGAGTCATCTCGGCGGCCAGCGCCAATGAGGGTTCCATGTCCCAGCCCGGCGTCGAGTTGTTCCGGTTGATTCGCAACGGGCGCCTGGAATGGCGCGCCGAATTGACCGCGGAAGAGCTGATGCTGTTGCGTCGCGGCATGCCGGTTGAAATCACGGTCGGCGAGGGGCGCGTGCTCAAGGGCGCGGTGCGCGCGATCTCGCCGTCGGTGGATGCCAAGACCCGCTACGGGTATGCATTGGTCTCTCTGTCAGACAGCAACGGCATCATCGCCGGGGTGTATGCGAACGGCACTTTCGATATCAGCGGCGGCAAGCGCACGCTCTCGTCGCTGCCGCAGTCGGCGGTGATGCGGCGTGGCAGCACTGCCTATGTGCTGGTGGTGGATGCGGAAAATCGCGTGCACGAGCGCGCGGTAAAACTGGGGCAGCGCAGCGGCAACCGCATCGAGATCAAGCAGGGGCTGAAGCCCGACGAGAAAGTGGTGGAGACCGGCGGTCCGTTCCTGAGCGAAGGTGATTTCGTGCAGGTGGTCAAATGAACGTCTCGGCCTGGTCCATCCGAAACCCCATCCCGGCGGTGCTGGGATTCGCGCTGCTTTCTTTCCTCGGCATCATGGCGTTCAAGGCCATGAAGATACAGATGTTCCCCGACATCGATTTACCGATGATCATGGTGACCGCTTCCATGCCCGGTGCGTCTCCCGACCAGATGGAGACCGAAGTGGCGCGCAAGATCGAGAACTCGCTTGCCAGCGCGCAGGGATTGAAGCATCTGTACACCCAGGTGAGCGAGGGTTCCGCCATCATCTCGGCGGAGTTCCGCCTCGAACGCAATACGCAAGCGGCGCTCGAAGACGTGCGTTCCGCCGTCACGCGCATCCGCAGCGACCTGCCCAAGGAGATGCTCGATCCGGTCATCAACAAGGTGGAACTCAGCAGCAAGCCCATCCTCACCTACACCATTGCAGCCCAGTCCATGAGCGAGGAGGAGCTTTCCTGGTTTGTCGACAACAACATCACCAAGCTGTTGCTCGGGGTGAAGGGCGTGGGCGCGGTGAGCCGCGTCGGCGGCGTGACGCGGCAGGTGCGCGTCGAACTCGATCCGACCCGGATGCTGGCGCTCAACCTGACCGCTGCGGAGATATCCAGCCAGTTGCGCGAGATTCAGCAGGAGGCACCGGGCGGGCGCACCGATCTCGGCGGCATGGAACAGTCCGTGCGCACCGTGGCGACGGTGAAGACAGCGGCCGAACTGGCGCAGATGGAGATCGCGTTGCGCGATGGCCGCCATGTGCGGCTCGACCAGGTTGCCAACGTGACCGACACCATCGCCGAACGGCGCTCCGCCGCCTTGCATGACGGCAAGCCGGTGGTCGGCTTCGAGGTCGTGCGCTCGCTCGGCGCGGGCGACGTGGCCGTGGGGGCGGGCGTTGACGAAGCGCTGACCACACTGAAACAGACTCATCCCGAACTGACCGTGGAGAAGGTATTCAATACCGTCGACCAGGTGTCCGAGACCTACCAGGGGTCGATGGCGATGATCTTCGAGGGCGCGCTGCTGGCGGTGATCGTGGTGGTCTTCTTCCTGCGCAACACACGGGCCACTATTGTAGCGGCGACCGCATTGCCGCTCGCGGTCATTCCCACTTTCGCCTTCATGTACCTGCTCGGCTTCACCGTCAACATGGTGACGCTGCTGGCGTTGTCGCTGGTGGTCGGCGTGCTGGTGGACGATGCCATTGTCGAGATCGAGAACATCATGCGCCACCTCGAGATGGGAAAGACGCCATATCAGGCGGCGATGGAAGCGGCCGACGAGATCGGCATGGCGGTGATCGCCACCACCTTTACGCTGGTTGCGGTGTTCCTGCCGACCGCGTTCATGAGCGGCATTCCGGGCAAGTTCTTCGTGCAGTTCGGCTGGACCGCAGCCATTGCCGTGATGATCTCGCTGGTGGTCGCACGATTGCTGACGCCGATGATGTCGGCCTACATCCTGCGTCCGCGCGAGGCGCATCCCACGCCGAAATGGCTGGAGATGTACCTGGGCTGGGCGCAATGGTGTCTGAACAACCGCGTGAAGACGCTGCTCGCCACCATGGTGTTCTTCTTCGGCTCTTTCATGCTGGCGGGCACGCTGCCCACCGCCTTCCAGCCCAAGGACAACCTGTCGCAGACGCAGATCATCCTGACCCTGCCGCCCGGTAGCAAGTTCGAGCAGACCTATGCGCTGGCCGAAGAAGCGCGCCGCATCGTGATGCAGAACACGGACGTGATTCTGGTGTACACCGCCATCGGCGGCGGCGCCACCGGCGGCGACGCCTTCGAGCCGACCGGAGAGCCGGAAGCGCGCAAGGCCACGCTGTCCATCCAGTTGAAACCCAAGAGCGAGCGGACCAAACGCAAGCAGGAGATCGAGGACGAGTTGCGCGAAGCGATGAACGCCTTGCCCGGCGTGCGCGTCAAGGTTGGTCTGGGCGCCTCGTCGGATAAATACCAGGTGGTGCTGACCAGCGAGAACGGCCAGATACTGGCCGAGCATGCGCTCAAGGTGGGGCAGGAGTTGCGCACCATTCCCGGCGTCGGCAACGTGGTGTCGAATTCCAGCGTGCTGCGCCCGGAGGTGGTGGTGCGTCCCGACTTCGCCAAGGCCGCTGATCTCGGCGTGACGTCGAGCGCCATCGCCGAGGCACTGCGCGTGGCGACCAACGGCGACTACGACCAGTCGCTGGCCAAGCTCAACCTGCCCGACCGGCAACTGCCCATTATCGTCAAACTGCGCGACGACGCGCGCCAGGACCTCGAATTGCTGTCGCGTCTGGTGGTGCAAGGGGCGCGCGGACCGGTGATGCTGGGCAATGTGGCGACGTTGAAGTTGGAGAGCGGTCCCGCGCAGATCGACCGTTTCGACCGCCAGCGCAACATCAGCTTCGAGGTCGAACTGGCCGGACAGCCGCTGGGCAAGGTGCAGGAGGCCGCGCTGGCATTGCCTTCGCTGAAGAACCTGCCCGCGGGCGTGGGGATTGCACCGGTCGGCGACGCCGAGATGATGGTCGAACTGTTCGCCAGCTTCGGCCTCGCCATGTTCACCGGCGTGCTGTGCATCTACATCGTGCTGGTGCTGCTGTTCAAGGATTTCATGCAGCCCGCCACCATCCTGTGGGCGCTGATCCTGTCCATCCCGGGCGCGCTGCTGGCGCTGTTCATCACGCACACCTCGATCTCGATGCCATCGATGATCGGCATCATCATGCTGATGGGCATCGCCACCAAGAACTCCATCCTGCTGGTGGAATACGCCATTATGTCGCGGCGCACGCGCGGCATGAACCGCACCGAGGCGTTGCTCGATGCGTGCAAGAAGCGCGCGCGTCCCATCGTGATGACAACGATGGCGATGGGCGCGGGCATGATGCCGGTGGCGCTCGACTTCGGCCTGGGCGACGGCAGTTTCCGTTCGCCCATGGCCATCGTGGTGATCGGCGGTTTGATCACTTCCACATTCCTCAGCCTGCTGGTGATACCGGTGGTGTTTACTTATGTGGATGACATGGTGCAGTGGATGTCTGCGCTTTTCAAACGGACTCAGACTGCGCCGGTCGCCGCGCAACAGACTTAACTCAATGGCGAGTTGCCAATTTTCAAGAATGGAGAAAGCGATGAAACTTTCCAGAATCGCAATGAGCGTAATGCTGGCGCTGTCAACACAGGCGCAAGCCGCCGACCTACTCGACATTTACCACGCCGCCCAAAGCCAGGACGCCGTGTTCGCCTCCGCCCGTGCCGCCCAACAGGCCGGACAGGAAAAGCTCACCCAGGGCCGCTCCCTGCTGCTGCCCAGCG
>JAHJNJ010000045.1 GCA_018820925.1 Gammaproteobacteria bacterium
GGTGCGCCTGGGGACGTTTGACGAGCGTCAAACCAAAGGGCGTCTGGATGATTATCTGACGCTAAAGGTGTAACCCATGTCCTTGTACTAAAGTGTTACCGATGTCCTTGACTCGTACAGCGACCCCAGCGCGCCGCCCCTGCGGGGTCCCCTGCGTTGCTCAACCAGACAGGCCTCCTCATAAACTCGCACGATCCGCTGCGCGTCCACGTGCTCAAACATATTCGTCGGACTACCCCTGTCTGGTCTGCGCTACTCGGCGGCGCACAGGGGAAGGAAAGTCAAAACCCAAAACCTCTGCGCGGGCACTTCGTGCCCGCCATAGTCAAAACAATTGGACTCCGGTACATTTGCGTCTCTGATTACAAATTAGGCCAAGAAGTGGAGAGAGTAAAGTGACAGTCCGCACAAACAATTCTCTTCGAGAAGCGCTCTACTCGGTGTATGTGGCAATATTCAATGCAAAAAACATACATCCAGATGGTTTCCGCGACAATGACGTAACAAGGTTACTTACTGCCCTTATGGGGAGCAAGCCTTGGTCATGGAGAGTTGTTGGCATCACCAAGGACGCATTAATACTGTTTCAACAAAATAACTTTAAACGCCCTCCTAAACTAATTCAGCGAGGGCATAAAATAAATCGTGTGGAAACTGCACGTAGATTATTTCATTGTCCTAAGCCAGTTGAACTCGATGAGTTCTTTAGCATTTATTTAAGGAACGATGAAACAGTTCTCATGACTGCCGAGCAAAATCGACAGAAGGAATTTCCAGAATATATTTCCATAAACAACCCCAACGCCGAACTATTTCCCTCTGGTTCATTAATAGGGTGGCAGCACCGACAAGCTGAAATTGATTTCTTAAGAAAACTTGCGGCTAGCATATAAGGCGCAATCCATGTTGCACCCTATGAAATAGCATGGCGGGCATTGCCCGCCATGCTTTTAGCTTTTGACTTTCCTTCCCCTGTGCGCCGCCTCGATATTTCGCAAACAAGCGGGGATTTAGGCGAGCACTGTCCGAGCTCCGCAGTGGGGCACGGGGGGTGTGCCCCGCCAGGGCGAGTTGCGCAGCCCCGCTTGTTTGGGAAATATCGAGGGGACCCCGCAGGGGCGGCGCGCTGGGGGCGCCCTCTTTTGGTTACTTTTCTCGGCAAGACGAGAAAAGTGACTAGCTGTCGGGCTACCCCCGACGGTGTTGGGTTTGAATTTGAAGAATCCGCGTGGGCACAAAAAACGTGCCCACCCTACATGTCTTTTTGCGGTGTGTTTGTGCTCATGGATTTCTGGCAGTCACTTCAGCAGCGGATGATCCTTGGGCAGTTGTTTTGAATACCAGATGGCGAGTTTGTGGCGCAGGGTTTTCTCGGCAACCTGGTCTTCCGGCAGGGGTTGAATGACTTTGTCGTGCACCAGCAGGCGGTAGATGTAGAGAAGTTTTTCGCTGGCCGAATCACCGGGTTCAAACTGGACCACGCCCCGGCCTTCGGCGTATTTGACGCCTGCAGCCAAGGCTTCCTTGAACAATGCCGCTTCGTGCTTGAGTTCTTTCATGGCGCACCCCGTAAATTGGTTATGGCATCATCGTGCCGCGAGCCCTGCTGGAAATCAAGTTGAACGTGCATGCACGGCCTGGCATACCCAAGACTGTCTACGGCTCCGGCATTCCGATTCGCCCGCAAAGCACGGGCTATGACCGGGTTTCCAGCACGGCACTCAGGAACTGCCGCGTACGCTCCTGTCTGGGAGCGCCGAATATCTCCTGCGGCGTTCCCTGTTCGGCCATTTTTCCGCCGTCGAAGAAACACACCCGATCCGCGAACTCGCGGGCAAACCCCATTTCGTGCGTGACCATCAACATGGTCAGATCATGTTCTTCCCCAAGCTGGCGGATCACTTTCAGTACTTCTCCCACCAGTTCCGGGTCCAGCGCCGAGGTCACTTCATCGAACAGCATGATTCTGGGGCGCATGGCCAGTGCGCGCGCGATGGCGACGCGCTGTTTCTGGCCGCCGGAAAGCTGCCCCGGATAATGCTCCAGCTTGTCGCCCAGCCCCACCATCTGCAGCAGCTCCGTCGCGCGGGCAGAAGCTTCTGCTTTACTCAGCCCCAGCACTGTACGCGGTGCCTCGGTGCAGTTGTCCAGTGCCGACATATGCGGAAACAGGTTGAAATGCTGGAACACCATGCCGATCTTGGCGCGCACGCGGCTCAGGTGTTGGCGGCTCGCCGGTATCAGGCGCTCGCCTTGCGGCATGTGGGTCAGCGGTTCGCCTTCGACATAGATAACGCCTGCGTCGACGCTTTCCAGCGTCATCAGCAGACGCAGCAGTGTGGTTTTGCCGGAACCGGAGGGGCCGATGATGGCGACTTTTTCATTGCGCGCCACTTCGAAATCGAGTCGATCCAGCACCGTGTGCTGGCCGTAGCGCTTGGACACCTTGTCAAAGCGCAGCATGGGATCGTCGTGCTGTGTCATCGTGCACCTCCGTGGCGAGTGTTGAGCCAGGCCTCGAGCTGGCGGGTCAAGGCGGCTGCGATCAAACTGAAAAACAGGAAATAGAGACCGACCAGTGTGATCGGCTCGGTGTATTGAAAACTTTCCGAGGCGAGTATCTTCGCGGTCTGCATCAGTTCCAGCACGGCAATTGCCGACAGCAGCGGCGTTTCCTTGAACAGCGCAACCAGGTAATTGCCCAATGCGGGCACCAGCGGCGGAATCGCCTGTGGAATGATGATGTCGCGGAACGTGATATAGGGCGACAGGTTCAGCGCGATGGCCGCCTCCCACTGGCCTTTGGGAATGTTGTCCAGACCGGCGCGATACACCTCCGCGCAATAACAGGCGTAGTGCAGTCCCAGCGCGAGAATGCCTGCGGTCATGGCGTCCAGTGTCAGGCCGAATTCCGGCATTACGTAATACAGGAAAAATATCTGGATCAGCAGCGGAGTGGAGCGGATGAATTCGACCAGGCTGGTTGCGCTCCAACGCACCGGTGCCAGCCTGGACATGCGCAGCAGCGCAAACACCAGACCGAGTGTAGCCGCCAGTGCGAAGCCGAGCAGCGTCGCCTTCAGCGTCAGCAACGATGCCTGACCCAGCACCGGCAAAATATCCAGCGTGTAGTTCCAGTCCCACTCCAGTTGCATCAACCCGCCCTCCCGCGCAGCAATCCGCGCGCGACGCGATGTTCCAGTGTGCGCATCAGTACGGTAATGAGTAGCGACAGGCACAGATAGATGATCAGCACCAGGGAAAATATCTGCAGCGTGCGCAAGGTATTCTGGTTCAACTGCTGCGCCTTGAAGGCGAGATCGCCCAGCGTGATCATGGACACCAGTGCCGTGCCCTTGAGCAGTTCGATGAACAGATTGCCCCAGGGCGGGATCATGGCCACGAAGGCCTGCGGCAGAATGATCCGGCGCAAGGTCTGCATGCGGCCGAGGTTGAGCGCGGTGGCCGCCTCCCACTGCCCTTTGTCTATCGACAGAATGCTGCCGCGTATCACCTCGGCGCCGTAAGCACCTATGTTCAGTCCCAGCGCCACCACGCCGACCGCAAACGGCTCAAGCGTGACGCCAAAATAGGGCAGCACAAAAAACAGCCAGAACAGTTGCACCAGCGCGGAGGTGCCGCGAAATACTTCGATGTAGGCAATCGCCAGCCAGCGCAACGGGCGCGGGCCGTACATTTTGGAAACGGCGGCGATCAATGCGGCCGTGATTGCCACCACTGCAGCGCACAGGGTGAGCTCTACGGTCATCAGCGTGCCGCGCAGCAGTTCCGGCAGCAGCTCAAGAATCTCAGCAAACATCAGCCGCGACCGTCCCGTAGCAACTTTGAGTTGTCGGCTACGGCACCCATATCACTTATTCGCCCGCGCAGAGTTGCGCCGCGGTCTTTTCCGGCAGATTGGATCGGTCGAAGCCGAACGGTTTGATCAGAGCCAGGTGCTCGGGCGATCCGATGAACCTGGCGAGTTCACGATTGACCGCATCGCGCAGCTCGGTGTCTTCCTTGCGAAACGCGAACGCGCCTTCGCCCCGGTATGTTTTGCCTGCATGCGTAAATGTGAACGGCATCGCGCGTTCGATGCTGTCGTCCTTGGATGCGAGATCATGTGCGGTCAGCGATGTCAGTGCGGCAGCCGCGACACGCCCGGCCTTGACTGCGGCAATCGCGGCGGCAAAATCGGGAACGATGACGCGTTGCTTTCTATTCATGCCCGCCAGCCTGGCGTGCCCGACTTCGGCCGTGCCTGCGATAAAGGCGATCTTCTTGCCTTTGGCGACCGCATCGCGATAGTTGCTGACGCCGTCCGGATTGCCTTTCCTGACGATAAACGCCTCGCCGATGCCGTAAGTAGGATTGGAAAAGATGACTTGTTTGCAGCGTTTGGGCGTGATGTACATGGAGGCGACGATTGCGTCAAAACGCCCCGCTTTCAGCCCGGGAATAAGCGAACCCCATTCGATCAGTACGCCATCCACATGTTTAATGCCGAGATTCTGCATGACATGCCGGAACACAGAGGGAGATTCGCCGCTGAGTTTGCCGTCGGGGCCGGCATACGCGTACGGCGACTCGTTGGCGAATCCGATACGAATGACACCGGCGTGGCGGGCCTTTTCCAGCGGGGATTCGGCCAGGGCGCAAGTCGAAATCAACAGCGCAGCGGAAAAAATTGCCACACCGTTCAGGATGTGGCGGGTGATGGTTTTGCGATGCGGCATCGTTCCTCCCACTTGCTCGATTGAAGCTGCTCGATTTTTGTATTCTTTGCTGCCGAACCAGTCGCTCAGAATTTGCCCGCCCAGGTGCGCACGCCCTGCATGATCATGTCGACCGCAATGGTGCCCACATACAGCGCGGTAATGCGTCCGCCGATTTCAATATATCTTTTGACAAGGGGTTCGCTGCGCGGACGCACATAATCATGCAGGGACTTGAGCGCGAGCATGATCGCGAGCGAGATGGAGACTGCAACGACGATGGCGGCGCAGGCCTGCAACACCTCAAGACGTTTGCCGATGATCACGCTGGCGCTGATGGTACCGGGGCCGATCAGCACCGGCATGGCGATGGCACCGGCCAGGTGTTTCGAGTCGCCGCGCAGTATTTCGATCGCAACCGGCCCGCGGAACACGAACTGCAGACCGATCAGCAAAAACACCACGCCGCCGAATATCTGGAATGAGGCAAACTCGGCCTGCACGATGCCGGAGAAAATGAAATCGCCGACAACGGCAAAGCAGCAAAACACCACCGCTGCAATCAGTCCGCCCTGAATCAGCACCTTGGAAAAACTCTCCTGGTCCAGTTTCTCCACCAGATCCACCAGGTAGACGATGACCAGGAACGGGTTGAGCAGGACCAGCAACAGCACGGCGGATTTGATGAAGTCGGTCATGTCATCTCATTCTGCGAATCGGTCACTCGGCGGCAGCATCAGTCAACTCGTAGGCGCCCTGCGCGTTATGCACCTCCCGCCCGTGCAGGGGAGGATTGAACACGCACGCCATTTTCATTTCCGTCGTCGCGCGCAGAATATGTTTGTCGTGCTTGTCCAGCGCGTAAAGCGTGCCGGGCGTGATCGGATGAATCCGTCCCTCGCCCAAGTCCTCGATCTGGCCTTCGCCGCTGATGCAGTACACCGATTCCAGGTGGTGCTGATAGTGCATGGTCAGTTCGGCGCCCGCATAAATGGTGGTGATATGGAACGAAAATCCCATGGCGTCGTTTTTGAGCAACAGCCTGGTGCTCTCCCAGCCCTTGCTGAGTACGCGGCGTTCGCCGCGCTCGGCTTCGGCAAGCGTCCTGACGATCATGATTTTGAGGCCTCCGTATTGTCATGCGTGCCGTTCGGATCCGCCTCCGCCGACTGGAAGAAATCCTTCTCCTGCGGAATCCTCCTGAATTGCCGGCACGCTTCGCTGATGCTTTCCTCGATGATATCGAGTCCCTTGCCGAGCGCTTCGTCTGTAATGGTAAGGGGACACAGCAGCTTGATCACCTGATCGTCCGCCCCGCTGGTTTCGATGATCAGCCCTTTCTTGAATGCGCGCCGCGAAATATCGCTCGCCAGTTCGCCGCTGATGCAGTTGATCCCCTGGAACATCCCGCGGCCGCGGGCGGTAAAGTTTCCGTCGCCGTAATTTGCCACGAACTGTTCGAGGCGACTTGAGATGATGTTGCCTTTTCGCGCGATGTCTTTGGCGAACTTGTCGTCCGACCAGTAGTGGTTGATTGCCGCCGTCGCGGTAATGAAGGCGTGGTTGTTGCCGCGGAAGGTGCCGTTGTGCTCGCCCGGCTTCCACTGGTCCAGTTCCGATTTCATGAACACCAATGCCATGGGCAATCCGTAGCCACTCAATGATTTGGACATGGTGACGATGTCGGGCTGGATGCCGACCGGCTCAAAACTGAAATAACTGCCGGTGCGCCCGCAGCCCGCCTGGATGTCGTCGACGATCAGCAATACGTCATGACGACGGCACACCTCCTGCAGCGCCCTCAACCATTCGAAACTTGCCGCATTGATTCCGCCTTCGCCCTGCACCGTCTCCACGATCGCCGCCGCGGGCTTGTCTACACCGCTGCTGGCATCGGACAGGACCTTATCGAGATAGGCAGTCGTGTCGAAGCCGTTGCTCAGGTAGCCGTCATAGGGCATGCGCGTGACCCCGCCCAGCGCGACCCCCGCCGCGCCGCGATGATGCGAGTTGCCGGTAGCAGCAAGCGCACCCAGCGTGACGCCGTGAAAGCCGTTCGTAAATGAAATGATGTTGTGACGCCCGGTAATGTTGCGCGCCAGTTTCAGCGCCGCTTCCACGGCATTCGTCCCGGTCGGCCCGGTAAATTGCACCTGGTAATCCAGGTTTCTGGGCTTCAGGATCTTTGCCTGCAGGGTCTCCAGAAAATGCTGTTTTGCCAGCGTATGCAAATCCAGACCGTGGGTGATGCCGTCCGCTTCGATATATTCCAGCAATGCGCGTTTGAATAGCGGGTTGTTGTGGCCGTAATTCAGCGTTCCGGCACCCGACAGAAAGTCCAGGTATTCTGTGCCGTCGTTGTCGTACAGATATTCTCCGCATGCGCGATTGAATACGCGGGGAAAAGATCGCGCGTAACTGCGAACTTCCGATTCCAGTTCATCAAAAATTTTCATTGTGCCTGCTCCTTGCTCGTGATGAGCGACTCACCGAATCTCCAGAGGACCGATGCGCACCAGATGTTCCGTTTCGTGCGCACCGTGGAAATGCGTGGTCTGCTCAAACATGACCGAGCGAACCATGTCTGCATGGTGCTCGGTCGCGAACCCCGTAAACAAGCGCCAGGATGCGGCGTTGCCGGGGGTGATTGAAGTTTCGATAAAGCGTACGCCCTGCAAAACCGTCTGCGCCGCCAGTTTGCGCAACATCGTACGTGCCAGCCCCTGCCCGCGCGCCTTGGGATGCACCGCCACCTGCCAGATAAACAGCGTGTCGCGGCGCTCCGGAATGCGATACCCCGTCACGCTGCCGAGCAATTCGTCCCCGTCCACAGCCGCCATCGACGTATCCCGAAAGTGACTGCATTGCAGCAAATTGCAATAGGCGGAGTTTGGATCAAGCGGCGGACAGTCACGCACCAGGGCATGCAGCGCCATCCCATCGGTTGGCGCCAATAGGCGGAATTGGAATGCGGCGGGTTTGGACGCCGCTGAGGTTGGGGTGTCGGCTATATTGGTCAATATCTCAAAATCAGGCGGCCATATGCTTTGGCCTCAGCCTGACGGGAAGTTTTGTATTGGGAACGGCGGGCATTTTAACACATATGCGTTGATGTCTATTTAATTTATATAAATGTATGTGATAGCATGTATATAGGGTATTCCCTCCTCAAACGGAACGCACGACTGGATTACCGGCGCGACAAAGACCGTACGAGTTCGACCAGCATTACCTCTTGGCGAGTTCAAAAACAACTGCACAAGCAGTGCAGCACCCCCGACCCGGGGGATGAATAACCATTGCAGAAGCGAATTCTGTCCGCTTGTCGAAGATGAAGCACACGACCAACCTGATATGAAAGGAATAGAAATGCAGGATTTGTATCCCACACGAGGCAGCACCGAGACAATCATCGACCGGGCCGACCCCGTCGTGCACGGGACGGCGGCAGGGGCGCATGCACTGAAGGAAGACGAGGCCCGCTATTTCGAGGCCAATGGCTTCATCGTCTTTCCCGGGTTCTTTTCCGACGAGGAAGTCGCCGGATTCAACCGTGCGCTGGAAGCGCTCCAAGCCGACAATGCATTGATGGGCAGGGAAGAGTACATCACCGAGCCCGGCAGCGATGCACTACGCAGCATTTTCTCGCAGCACCTGTTTCACCCCGTTTTTGAAACCCTCTCCAGGGATCGCCGCATCCTGGACAAGGTCGAGCACATATTGGGCTCGAAAGCGTATATCCATCACAGCCGGATCAATATCAAACCGGCCTACAAGGGAAAATCGTTTCCGTGGCACTCCGACTTTGAAACATGGCATGCCGAAGACGGGCTGCCCAAATGCCGCAACGTGACGGCGTGGGCCATGCTTACGGACAACACCCAGTTCAACGGCCCGCTATACCTGATTCCCGGCAGCCACAAGAAATACGTAGGCTGCGCCGGCGAAACGCCGGACAAGAATTACAAGGAGTCGCTCAAGCAACAACGCTACGGCGTGCCCAGCCTGCAGGCAATCCAAGCGTTGTGCGAGGAGAGCGAACTGGTTGCCGCCCTCGGCAAGGCAGGTACCCTGGTTCTGCACGACGGCAATGTAATGCACGGTTCGCCGGACAACATCTCCCCGAACCCGCGCACCAATGCCTTCTTTGTTTACAACAGCGTCGCAAACAGGCCAGAGGAACCCTTCGCCGCCAAGACACGCCGTGCGCCGTTCCTGTGCCTGAACGATTACGCGCCTTTGTAGTCGGCGAGAAAGAAATAACAAAACTGTTGTCTGCACTTATCCCGCAACGGGAATATGCAGGATCCACAATGAAAAGCCCGGCATCGCCGGGCTTTTCATTGTGATCCCAATCAGGCGACCGTTCGCTTCAAGGCAATAAAAAATTCCTTCTCGCGTTCGGCCTGGCCGTGCAGCAATTCGGCCAGTTGCTTCGGCTCGAACGGTTCGCGGCCTTTGATCATGCGTGCCGCCTTCAGCGCGAATTCGCGCCAGCCGTCGCCGATCTCGTTCATGCGTTCCGATAACACCGACAGCTCGGCAATGCCGGTAATCTCGGCCGCTTCCTGCAGGAACGCGGCGTACAGAAAACGGAATCCGCCACCGCCGGTGCCAATCTCTTCCTGCATGCGCACGATGTGTCCGGCGTAGTTGAGGCTGAGCTTGTCGGCCGTATCCAGTTTCGCGACCCTGTTGGCCAGCATGCGCATGCCGCGCACGCCAACGATGGGGACGGGCCCCAGCATGATACGCACTGTTTTTTTGATCGCACGACGGATGGCTTCCGCCGTGACAACGGTCTGGCCGATGCTTTCCGGGTAATACAGCAACCCCTTGGGCGCCATCAAACCCGTGGCGAAACGCGCGCGCTGCAGGGCATCGCTCGCGCAGCGCTGCGGATCTTCGGCCACGGGATCGCTGATCAGGTAATCGTCGCCTTCTTTTCCATACACGATCAGGTTGTGGGCGTTGAAGTGGAAGCGCATTTCTTCCGGAAAGTACGGCAGCCAGAATGCCGAGGTCTGTATGCCGACGATCCGGCCTTGCGCCAGCCTCTCATCCAACCGCTGCATACCGGTTGCTGGATCGCGAAACGTCTCGAAATGGAAACGCATCTTGAACGGTTTGATCATGCCCTTGAGGATGTACTTGGGCGGCATGCGGTAGGCGATCAGCGGGAACCCCGCGAACTTGACGAAAGGCAGGTAGGCGAACGCCATCGCCGACGACAGGCCGAAGGCCATCGCTTCCGAGATTGCCGCGCCGTGGTGGCTCAGCATCGAGGACGCGACACCGCTCTCGCAATGCGCCGCATGGCGATGCCGAAAATTTTCGATGATGGTATTCATGGGAGTTTTTTGAGTTGGTCGATGGTAATGCCCATCACCCAGGCGTAGTTCTGCAGGATTTTCTCCGGGAGTTTGGCGAATTTCTCCGGACGGAAGTGGCGGCGGATGCGCCATTGCCAGTAGCCGGTGACTTGCGAAAGCTGCGGCAGGTCCAGACGCTGCGCGTACATCCAGTACTCCAGCGGCGACGACTCGCCCGCCAGCACACGCGCCCTGGCTTCTTCAGTCTGTTCATGTATCCGGTCCAGGGCTTGCAGGGTGACGGTCTCGTCCACCTCGCCGCCGCGCGACGGGACGATCACGATGCGCCCGTCCGTGTCCCGCGCATACATGGCGCGGCGATGCCCGCCCATGGTGCGGTTGCCTTCCTGCGGCACGTCATTCACGTCCATCAGACCGCTTCCATGAAAATGAAACCGCTGGAGAAGCGCCCGCTCTCCGGGATGTACATCAACAGTGTGTGGCCTTTCTGGATGCGACCGGAACGGAACAATTCGTCCAGCATGATGTAGGGGGAAGCGGAACCGGTGTTGCCTTTTTCAAACAGGTTGGTAAACCAGTTTTCGCGCGGGATATTCAGGCCCGCTGCGGCCACGCCTGCCGCGACAGGTTCGGCAAAATATTGGGACGAGTAGTGCGGCAGGAACCAGTCAATTTTCCGTGCCGCCAGATTGTGTTTCTGCACCAGCTCGCGCAAGGGGTCGGTGAGCGTGGCGCGGATGACATTTTCGTTGAGCAGCTTCACATCCTGCTTGACGGTGAACACCGAGCGCGTCGCCCACTCCCGGGTCGTGAACTGTTGCCAGCCGGTCAGGGTATTGTCGGCGTTCTTCTCGGCGCCGGAATACATGCAGGCCGACAGTTCGTGCGCGGCCGACGACAATTCCACCCATTCCACTTTCAAACTGAGCGGACCGCCCGGTTTGTTCTCCAGCAGCACCGCACCCGCGCCGTCGGACAACATCCAGCGCAGAAAATCTTTTTCGAAGGCGATCTCGGGGCGCTGTTCCAGCTCTTTGACCTTGTGCTCGACCTCTGCGTCAAAATTGCGCGCATGCAGCCCCAGCGAGGACAACTCGGACGCCACGGCCACGGCACGCCGCGCATCGCCCGCGCGCACCGCCAGCCAGGCGTGCTTGAACGCCGCCGCACCGGCCACGCAAATGCCCGACATGGATAGCACTTCCAGGCTCGGCCAGCCGAGTTCGCCATGCACCATCACGCCGTGTCCCGGCATGAGCTGGTCGGGACGGGAGGTCGCCGTTGCCAGGCTGTCCACTTTGCCGATATCACCCAGCCCGCGCACCGCTTCGGCAGCCATTTGCGCATTCGACATCACCGGCAGGCCGGTGATGCGGTCCAGCGCGTAGTGGCGATGCTGGATGCCGTTGTTGCGCAGCACAATGCGGCGCGCCTTGGAAGGTTTGCCGCCGACCATGCCGAGCACTGTTTCCATCTCGTCGTTGCCGACGGGTTCCAGCGGCAGGAACGACGCGGTGCGCGTCAGAAATACATCAACACTCATACTGGTGCATCCTCTCCGTACCCGAACCCGACGGAAGATCGAAGCGCTGCTTCAAAGTCGCGAAACGGCGCCGCATGAAGGGACGCAGCAACGACTGAATGAGCAGGCTTAACGGCACCACTGTCGATATCAAGGTGATCAAAAAAATCACATACAAAACCAGGAAAGGATAGCGGCGCCATTGCCCGGGCTCGCCCACGGCGCGCAGCAATTTGCCCCACAGGTAGAAACTGCGCGTGGCGGCTTTTTCGCTCACCAGCAGATGCGGGTTGGAATCCGCCGCGCGCAATCCGGTGAGCAGCGGCGCTACTCCGCGCTCTTCGTTGTTGTACAGTGCATCGCGCAAAGCCAGCCCGAAGCGCCGCGCGGCTTTGATGCTTGCCTGATCCACGCCGGCCGGCGGGAGCAGCTTGAGAAAATCCTTTTTGCCGCTGAGCAGCCAGAACGGGGTCGTCCACAGGCTGGCCATGGTCGGACTGGGATCGACCAGCGCGATGTTGTCGAGCAGGCGCGCGCCGCAATCTTTCAGCAGCGTCTTCATTTTTTCCTGTGCCAGCATCCACATGTTGCGGCAGGCAATCACGGTCACCACCGGTTTGCCATTCAGCAGCTTCCTGGCCAGCGGGTGTTTGAGAAAAGCGACGATCGGGTGCGACGGTGCGAGAAACCAGACTTGATAGGGCAGGATCACCAGGTCGAAATCCTCGTCGCCGCTCAGCGACAGCGGCTGCAACGGCGGTGGAACCATGTGCGCCGACTCCGGAAATGCATCCAGAAAGCTGAAAAAACCCCACGGAAACGGATACGGCTTGACCGGGCGCAGGGGCTCGATATGCACCGCAAAGCGGCTGTCTTGCTCCAGCGGGGCAAGAATGCGCCGGGTGATCTCGGTCAGCTGCCCGGTCTGCGAATAACTCAGTACCAATACACGTTTGAGCGGGAGAGATATCGATGCTTCAGTTGTATTCAATGCGGCCACGCAGCTGGTTATGTTGGTGAAATTTCTTTGACAATTCTAACATCCGGTCTACTCCTGCACCAAGGCTGACTGCCCTGCACGCCTTGTTTCCAGCCCCATACCCGACAAGCGCAGGTGGCTGATCTGTGCGGTGAACAGCGTCTCCGCCGTTGCCGCAATATAGCCGCCATCCATCTCTGTGCATGGCCGCAGACGCAACCAGCGGGTCTCGCCGCCGGACATCTCGTCCAGCCAGCCAAGCAGTATTCCGTCTTTTCCCGCTTGCGCGGCGGCCAGACGCAGCAAAGCGCCGGGTTCGCCCCCCGCCACGAAGCAGGCGTGGCCCTGCCATTGCAACTGCGCCGCCAGCAAAGCCAGCAGCTGGCTCGGTTGCGTCTGCAGGAATGCCAGCGGCATGGGCAAGTCGTCGCGCATCTGGCCGAGCACCGTATCTGTTGCCGCGTAGGTGCCACGGCGGCTGCCCAGCCAAACCTGCACGTCCGGTGGCAGCATCTTTTCGCCCGCATCCGCCATGCAGCGCAACGCGCCGTACAAGCCCAATTCCGCCCAAGTCCCGATGCGGCGCGGCTTTGCACCCAGCATTCGGGCCAGATGTTCGCGCCAGTCCGCAGGAGGCGGTGTTTCGACAAAGCGGCCGCTGATGGCAAAGGTCTTCATGCGCGCCCCAGTACGACAGTGGCATGGCTGCCGCCGAAACCCAGTATCGTCGCCATCACATGGCGCACGCTCTGCGGCATGTGTTCGGCCAGGGAAACGCCCAGTTCGCCATCCACGGGATCTGCATAGTGCGGCCATATGCCCTGCTCCAGGCAGGCGGTCAGCAATGCGATTTCCGCCGCGCCGGAGGCGCCCATGGTGTGCCCCAGCGCGGTCTTGAGCGAGACCAGGTGCGGCATGACCGGAAAGGCAGCGCGCAAACCCTGCGCTTCGATTGCATCGTTGCCCGGGCTGCCTGCCGCCTGGACTTTGACCAGGTCGATGGCGTCCGCAGCCAGACCGCTCGCTTCCAGTGCGCGTTGGTACATGCTCGCTACCGCCGCTGCCGATGCACCCGTGGGCTGGCTACCATCGACCACGTTGGCACCGCCCAGCATTTGCCACAGTGCGGGTTCGCGCGTGGACAGTTTGAGTGCGGCGACCGCTTCGCCCAATACCAGGCCGTCGCGGTGTTGCCCGAACGGTTTGCAGCCATGCTGCGAGAGCAACTGCAGGGCGGCAAACCCGCCCAAGGTCAGCCGATTGCCCAGTTCCACCCCGAGCACCAGCGCCTCCTCTTCCTCGCCTGCGGACAACAGCGCATGCGCGGCGATCAGCGCATTCAGGCTGGAGGTGCATGCCGTGTTGATCACGTATACGGGACCACTCCAATCCAGCCAGGCGGCAATTTTTCTGGAGAACGCGTCGTAATCCATCTGCGCCGCACCTTGCTCCACGGCACCGATGTCGAAAGAAGAGGTGGCGACGAACAACACTCCACTGCGCATATGTTGCGCACCGGCTTCACGGGCAACCCGTTGCACCAGATCGCGCGCGCGTTCATTCCAGTCTTTCTGTTGGAAGGCAATGGCGTAATAGGGAAAAGAGCCGCCCATCTCGCCAGGCAACCGGAAGGCAGCGGGTGCGACGCCGCCCGATTGCAGCGCGTCCAGCGAACCCTGCATATCCTGCCCCAGTGCACAGGCCAACCCGCGTCCGGCAAGATAGACCGGTTTCATGCCGGGAGACGGGTTTGCAGGTGTTCGGCCAGGGCCAGCAGCGAAACCAGGGCGCGGCGGGTATCCTTGCTGTCCGGCATGCGCACGCCGTATTTTTTCTGGATCGCCATCGAGATTTGCAACGCGTCCAGCGAGTCGAGTTCCAGCCTGGATTCGGGACCGAACCACGGCTCGTCGTCGCGCAACCCGCCAGTTGGCTCATCCTTGTCTACCGCGGCAAGGATGAGCGCCTTGAGTTCGGCGCGAAAGGATATGTCTTTATCGTTCATGGAGTCCGGAACGCCCGCCGGATGGCAGGCGCCTGCATCACTGGCCGCGATGTTGCTGGATATGGTCGTTCAGATTGCGCAACGAACTGAATATCTTGTTGTTGTCCGCATCGTCCGATTTGAGCTGCACGCCATAGGTCTTGGAGATCGCCAGCGACAACTCGAGGATGTCGATGGAATCCAGCCCCAGACCTTCGCCGTACAGCGCTGCCTCGGGGTCGATTTCGTCTGCCGAAACCTCAAGATTCAATGAGGTAACAATGAGTTGAGCCAACTCTTTTTCTTGTGCGCTTGCTGCCATGATGCTCCCTGTATTTGTGTTTACGCGGGCGCATTTTACCTCAATAGCCGCAAGGACTCTAAATCATCGCGCCGTTAATCGAAATGATCTGGCCGGATATATAGGCGGCTTTGTCGGACGCGATAAAGGCCACCAGATCAGCGACTTCTTCCGGTTTTCCCGCACGACCGGCTGGCACAAGACGCTTGATGGTGTCCTTGTCGAACACATTCTCTGTCATGGCCGATTCGATGATGCCGGGGGCGATGGCATTGACGGTAATGCCGCGACTGGCCACTTCCAGCGCCAGCGATTTGGTTGCCCCGTGCAGTCCGGCTTTGGCCGCCGCGTAGTTGGCCTGGCCGCGGTTGCCGGCAATGGCCGCGACCGAGGAAATGTTGATGATGCGGCCCCAGCGTTTGCCAATCATTGGCAGCAGCAAGGGTTGCGTGACGTTGAAAAAACCATTCAGCGAAACGTCGATGACCTTGTGCCATTGTTGCGCGTTCATGCCCGGCATCACCGCATCGTCGTGGATGCCGGCGTTGTTCACCAGTATTTGTATCGCGCCTTCCGACAGTACGGTTTGCAGGGCACTTTGTGTCTGCTCCGCATCGGCCACATTGAAGGCGATGGCCTGTGCACTGCCCCCGGCATCCTTGATTTCGGCCACAATATCTTCGGCTGTCTGCAATCCACTGTTGGCATGCACATAGACGTGATAGCCGAGCGCCGCCAGCTTGCGGCAAATCTCGCTGCCGATGGCGCCGCTGCCGCCGGTGACCAGTGCTCGTTTCATAGGCCCGCCTTGTCTGCGTCCAGCACCACCGTGGCGCGTCCGCTCATGATTCTGGTTGTTCCCGCATGGATATTGAACTGGTAGATGACGCGCGCCGCATCGCCCATCATTTTTTCCGCTTCGATAACAAGGTCGTCGTCCAGGTTGTCCAGACGCATGGTGTGGCAGGTCACATCGCGCAGCGCGGCCAGGTAACCGGCTCGCGGTTTTTGCTCGTACTTCGCATCCCATGCGCCGTGCACCGCCATGGCCTGTGCCGCGTATTCGATGCCGCACAGCGCAAGCAGGGCAGCGCCGGAACGCATTGGATTTTCAGCATTGCGGTGTGTGCTGCTGATGCAGCGGATATGCTGCGCATCGCATTCCAGCACGCCGTCGAGCAGGCACATATTGCCGGTATGCGGTATGACTCTGGCAATCGCCGCCCTGTCCGCTAGCATGGCGTCACGCGAATATTGAGATGGTTGTCGGCGAAGTAGGCGATGCTGATTTGCGCGGGCTTGCCGCCGGCCAAAGCCGACAGCAGCGGCAAGCCGCGTGCCGCCGGAACGCCGATCCGCAACGCTTCCAGCCCGGCTTCCGGCATCGTTGTCTCCGGCGTTGTGCCGGCAACAAATTCCACTTCGAGTGCCGCCAGTGATTTCCCGCTTTGTCGCGGCGTCAGTATCAGGGCCATGCCGAACGGCGCCGTGATGGGGCGTACCATTTGCAGCGGCTCCGGATAAGGATGGTCGTATGCGACCATGGCCACGACGGCGCCGTCAATGGTTACCTGCGTGGCGGACTCCAGCAGTCCCGCCGCGAAACTTGCGTCATAGGCGCACAAACTGGTGGAAGGTTCGTGCGAACCGGCGGCGATACACCAATAGCCCGCAGCCGCGTTATGCACGGAATTATGGAAACGTGTCGGCGACACTTCGCGCGGCGCAGTCGCCAGGATGCCGTTGATGGCATGCACGTTGTCGTTGTCGCCGCCGGAGGAGGTGAACACGGTGGAGGCCGTTCTGGTATCGCATCCGGATTGCAAAAACGCCTCTTGCCCGACGGCCAGCGCCAGCTTGATCGGCACCCCGGCACGGCGGCGTTCCGCTGCCGGCAGCATGTCGCTGGCACGCAGGTTGGTCGGCGCTGCAACATATGCCGCGTCGCCGGCCAGCACGGCACGGCCTGCGGACCAGCCGTCCAGCCCCGGCCCGAGCAGTCCGATTCCCTCCACGAACATGCGCATCATGCCTGCCTCCCCAGCACGAGGCTGCAATTGCTGCCGCCGAAACCGAAAGAATTGCTCAGTACACGGTTGATTTTGCCCGCGCCATTTTCGATCCGGTAATTGATGGCGATAGTCGGGTCGAGTTGTTGGGTATTCACGCTGCCCGGGATAAAGTCGTGCTCCACGGCCAGCATGCCGATGATGGCTTCGGTGATGCCGGCCGCCCCCAGCAAGTGCCCGGTCCAGCCCTTGGTCGAGCTGCACGGCACGCCGCTTCCGAAAATATCGGCGACGGCTTTGCCTTCGCTGGCATCGTTGGATTTTGTCGCGGTCCCGTGCAGGTTGATATAGTCGATGTCGCCTGCCTGCAAACCGGCGGCGTCCAGCGCGTGCTGCATCGCCAGCTTCGCGCCCAGCCCTTCCGGGTGGGGCGTTGACATGTGATGTGCATCCGAGCTTTCGCCGACCCCCAACAACAACATGGCGTTCGACGCGCTGGCAGCCGTCGCGCGTTCCAGCAATACAAACCCGGCGCCTTCCCCGACCGAAATCCCGTCGCGCTCCGCATCATACGGACGGCAGGGGGAACGCGATACCAGCCCCAGAGAATTAAAGCCGTACAGTGTGCTCAGGCACAAGCTGTCGACGCCGCCGACCACCGCCGCATCGCACACCCCTGCCGCCATCATGCGCACCGCATTGGCGAACACTTTGGCACTCGAAGAACAGGCCGAAGACACCACAAAGGCAGGGCCGGTCAGCCCCAGATAATGCGTAACAAAACCCGCGAGAGAATAGGAATTCTGCGTTTCCGCATAATGAAAATCCGGCGGCAGTGCGCCGGTCTGCGGGTCCAGATGACGATAGGCCAATTCGGTCTGCAGGATTCCGGATGTGCTGGTACCCAGGAATACGCCAATGCGCGCGGCACCATATTTCTTTTTGGCGCCATCGACCGCTTTGATGAAGTCATCCTGCTCCAGACACAGCTGGGCCAGGCGATTGTTGCGGCAATCATAGGCTGATAGATCAGAGCGAACGCGATAGCTGTCCAACTCCCCGACCTTGGCAATATACGTTTCCAGATCGACATCCTCGAACGCGCACGGTATCAACCCCGAACGCCGTGTTTGCAACGCGCTCACGGTTGCCGCCGAACCCGTACCCAGGCTGTTCGCGAGTGTGTATTGACTGATGATTAAGGGTTGCAAATGCAGTGAACCATATAAAAGAAAAAGGACAAACTTGGTGCCGAAGATTCTAGCACATGATTCGAATCCGAATTTCTCACCCACGACTGTCCGCTGCCGGTTATTGAAATCCAAACGGGTTTCCGGCCTGTAAAAAGCAAATCGGGGGCCAAGCCCCCGATTTGCATGAAGCACTACAGAACTATCTGGCTGACCAGATTATTTCTTTTTCTTTGTATCTTCGTCTCTCGGTATGGCGCCGCCAATATCCGGTGCATTGGCGTGCATCCAGCTCACCGCAGCGTCGAAGTCATGCAGGATGGGCTTGCCGTTCCAGACATGTTCCTTCTTGTCTGCAATATTGGGCACGCCTTCCTTGTTGGTCTCATGGCATGCGGCACACTTGAACGGACCATGCGATCCATCCGGGTTGTACTGCGCGGCCTGTTTGTAGGTCGTCTGGTCGGTGGTAGGCGTGACCGGATACAGACCATGAATCGACTGGTGGCAGGATTGGCAAGCCAGACCCGAGTGGCCCTTGGAATAGCGCATATTGCTGTACTTGCCCGGTTGGTTGATCGGGAAAGCAACGCCACCCTGACCTTCGACAAACGGCGCGGCATGGCAGTCGGCGCAGTGCGGCGCACCCGGCGACAGCCAGTAGTCACGACCATGCGTCGCCGCATCGTAAGGTACGGCAGTCGCACCGGTAGCACCGGCCGGCAGCTTCAGTTTCTTGATATCCACCGCCGGATTGGCCGACAGGATCGTCACATTGAAGTCGCCATCCTCGTCCTTGCTGCCCATCGGACCGCCGTCCTTCAACGCAATGACGGCGATATCGGGAACCATGCGATCCTTGGCCCAGGTCTTCAGGATGCCGGACTTGCCCGGGGTATCTTCGCCCTTGTCGTTGAGCACAACCTTGGGATCAAGATACTGGCTCTTCAGCTCGTCGGTGGTGATGCCGATGGCCTTGGCGATTTCGTCCAGCGACTTGTTGCGGATGGTCGCACCTTCCTGCTTGAACGCGTTGCTCAGGTTGTCGCGCTGATACAGCTCGCGGGACAGTTGGCTGTGGCAGTTGGTGCACCACAGGCCTTTTCCTCCCTTGTCGTTGCCGATGTTGGACACGTTGGTTTGCATCCACTTGCCGATGGAGTTCAGGTGCTCGGGTGTCCCCACGCCGTCCTTATCCTTGCCGCGGTTGGAGTGCACGTCACGACCGACGAAACATCCGCCTGCCGCATCGCGATTGTCGCCCTGGGCATAGTTGTTCTTGCCGTCCAGCGTGATCGGATATTTGTCCATCTTGCCGTCCTGACGGTGCGCCGGGTGGCAACCCTGGCACGCGGCGGTACGACCCTGAGAGTCAGGCATTGGCGCTTTGGTTTGGTGAACGGTGTGTATGGCCTCACTCAACGCCGAGATCACAACATCCTTGCCGGTCTTCGGATCCTTGAAAGTCTTGGACTGCAATACCCCGATCACGTTGTCCGCATGGCACTTCTGGCACAGCACCGGATCGCGACCCAGGCGGTTATCCAGTGTTCTGCCATTGGGGTTGTAGTTCTTCAGGAAATCGGTGCCGGTGCGGTCGTCGTGCATTTCCAGGATGGAAATGGAAGTCGCCTTCAGGTTGGCGATCCAGTCGCTGGCGCCGAGGCCTTTCCAGAATTCGCGCTCCTGTTTGTAGAGCGTGAATTTGTCGCCATTGGCCGTCTTGTTGCTGTGGCAATTTGCGCAGTTCGGGATGTCGATCGGGTTGGTACCGACAAAGCGAACCGGCCTGCCGGTATGCGAATCGATGACAGGCTTGCCGCTTTTCGCATCAACCATGCTCACCCAGGCTTCCTGGAACGGTTGAATATCGGATTCGGTCAGGGACAACAGGTCGCCCGCAGCAGCGCGGTCGCCGAAAGGCGTCAGCGGCAGACCCAGCGCATCCCAGATGCCCGGATTGGTCAGCACGATGGGCACGTTGTCCAGAACCGGAGATTTGGTGAAGACGGTTGTTCCCTTGTCGCCGGTGTAGTGCAGATGTCCACCCTTCATCGGGCTGGGCACTGCTGCGCCAGCCGGGCCGTTGTCGCGCGGGACCGGAATCTGGATGCCTACAAACGCCTTCTCCTTGTCGGCGCTGGTTCCCTTGGGGTTGGTACCCTTCAGATCTTTGTACACATACAGGTGGGAGAAATAGGCATTGGCGACGTTTTCACCCTTGTCATACTTGCCGTCGCCATTCATGTCGTACGGCACATCCCAATACTTGAGCTTGCTGCCTTCGGAGTAGGTGTTGTCGATGTGGCCATAATCCAGTTTGAAGCGTTTCCTGCCATCGACCAGCACGGCCGGGTCTGCCGGATCGGCCTCCAGCAATTCCGGAAATTTGCGTTTTCCAGTTGAATTTTTGATAACCTGGCTTTGAATCGAGTTGTAGGGCGGCAGTACGCAGCAGTACGTAAAATCGAATCCGGTACAGTGCATGCCCAATTCATAATTGATTGTGATGTTGTAATCATTGATCGGTTTTGTTGCTGCTGCATTTGCAAGTCCGACCGCAAATGCCCAACACAGCACGCCCGCCGTTAAGGTTCTGATATTCACGGAACACCCCCTTTTATGTTGTCATCCAAAAGAAAACCCCTCTACCAGAACCGTCAAGGAAGCCAAAAAACCTGTAAAGGCAACACGATTCTGCGGTATTGCTAACACCGTCCCATCAACTTCCCTTCCACTGCAAACTTCACATTTCGTCCCGGACATTCATCAACGAAGAGCATCCCGGGAGTTGACCATTAACTTCTCCGCAACCCGGCCGGGTTTCATTGAACCCGTGGTAATCGGTGCGCAATCCCTTTGTGGCAGTCAATGCAGGTCTTCCCCGAATCCGCCATCACAGCATCGGTGTGCTGATTTTTCGCCCGCTTGTCTTGCTCTTCCATATCCATGCTCTCGAAGCTGTGACAGTTGCGGCATCCGATCGAGTCCGATTCCTTCATGCGGGCCCATTCGCGCTTCGCCATTTCCATCCGATGAGCGTCGAATTTTTCCTTGGTATCAATGGTGCCGACTATCTCGGCCCAAACGTCGCTTGCCGCCACCAGCTTGCGCCGCATCTCGCTGAACCAGTTTTTCTTCGGCACATGGCAATCGGAGCAGACGGCCCGCACACCCGAAGGATTCGAATAGTGAATGGTCTTTTTGTATTCCTCAAAGTTGTAACTCATGGTGTGGCATGAGGTGCAAAACTCGAGCGTATTGGTGGCTTCCACCGTCGTCGTGAACCCCCCGACCACCACCACGAAGGCGGCCACTCCCGCCAGCGCAAACAGTGAGTAGCGAATGAACGGTTTGCGCAGGGTGTGCCATACCCATCCGGAACCTCTTGTGGTGTTTGGTTCTGACATTTCCCTGCGCGCTCCCCGATGTGTTCATTGCCGTCTTCAATCAAAAATGAGTGTTCACGGTCTGTTTTTTCGCAACTGCTGCTATTTGAAACTGCCGTAGTAATTGATCAGCGCATCAATATCAGCCGGTTCGAGTTCATCCATTTTCACCTTCATCTTTTTGGCGATTGGACGTTTGCCGGTATTGAATTCATCGAAGGCCTGCTTGAGGTATGGTATCCATTGGCCCGCTGGCAGACCCGCCTCGTCCTTGGCTACAGTCCCGCCTTGGGAATGGCATTTTTCGCAGTAAATCTCGTGTATTTCCTTGCCCTTTGCTGCCAAGGCCGGGTCGAACTTCTGTTTGGCGCGGACAAATTTCTGTTTGGCAAAAAACTGCGCCACTTGCTTGATGTCGTTTTCGCTCAAATCCTTGACCATCTTGCACATGTCCGTTTTTGTGCCTTTCTTGCTTCCGGTTCTGTATTCCGTTTCGGGACAGGCTCTGTCCTGAGTCTTGTAGGCTTGCAAGTTGTTGACCAGAAATTCAGTGGAATAACCGCCAATAATGGGTACTTCGGGCTCGGTGCTGGCTCCGTTCTTGCCATGGCAGTTGGCGCAGGTCTCGACCAGCTTGTTGACATTTGCCGCCCGTGCATTGCTTGCGAGGAAAAGACTGATCAAAGCCGCACAAGCCAACAAAGTGAATTCGGTATATCTGGTAAGCATGGTTTTGTTGTCCCCGTTGATTTGTAATGACACCCAACATTCACCGGACTGCGCCGGCACATGCCAAATGTTTAAATTACAGTTAATTACCGCAGGCAATTCCTGCGTGTAGCAAACTTATCGTCGAAGTACAGGGAAGAGAATAGACCGCGTTGAATCACGCGTTCTGTGAAATGCATTGAATTTTCTCCCTGACTTTTTTTGACTACCACCTCTTTGCGGGTGCGCCGTCGCCAATTTCCTTGGCGGGCATGTAGTCTTTTTTCGCATTATAGGAAGATTAATCCCCGCAGCGTCCATAACCACAATAGGGGGTGCGGATAACCCTTTGGGGTTATGCGACGCTATAGTGTTAATGTTGGATTTGACCCGTTTGTTGCGCAGGAAAGCCGGAATAGCCAGCCGGATACCGAGGCTGGAAGCCATTCCCGCGCTTCCGGCCATCCTCACACGGAGGTCACTCCGAATCCGGATCCGTTTCAGATTTTATCGAGTAGCGGCAGGATATTTTCGTCAAAAATATCACGGTCTATTGGACCATGCTGGGAATATACCACTTGTCCATTACGGTCAATCACGACCGAGAAGGGAACAATGCCGCTTTTGTTGCCCCAGGACTTCATCAGATCGGTATTTTTTTTCGGGTCGGCAACCAGCACCGGATAATTGATTTCAAGCGTACGCTGAACATTGCGCAACTTGGTTCCATCATCCAGTCCTACGCCGATTATTTGCAGCCCGCGTGCCTTGTATTGTTGCTGATAGCTTACAAAATCGCGAATCTCGAAAAGGCAGGGAGAACACCAGCTCGCCCAGAAATTAAGGATGATCACCTTTCCTTCCCATTCCGCCAGATTATGGATGACGCCGTCCAGTCCGGGCAGGGAAAAGGATTTCAGTCTACGTTCATGGGCTGTGGCGGTCTGCATCTTGAATGGCCCCGTGGCAGGCTGCCTGGAAGCACTAAAAACCGCAACATTTCTTCCCGCCTGGTTGGCATCAGTCCCGGCAAATGCGGGCCAGGCAACCACTGGCGCCACGAGCATGAAAAGAACATTTCGGGCAATACGCATCCAACTTACTTTCCCGTTTGCTGCGGCACTTCCTCATTGCGCGCCTTGATGACCTTCCACGATACTTGGTAGTTTCGTTCCAGCTCACCCAGATAGGGCGGGAGTTTTTCATTGATGATCATCTGCCTGACCCTGTCGCGTACTTCCGCAAAGGTCTTCTGCCCACCGGACTGATGCTCAAGAATCGTCAGCAGGTGAAATCCCATTTTCGTTTCGACCACTTCGCTGATCTTGTTATCCTCCAGTCCCGCCAGGGTTTTGTCCAATTCTGGCATTCCGCGCCCTGCAACGATCCAGCCCATATCGCCGTTCTGCTTGCGCCCCACCGGGTCGATGCTGAATTTTCCTGCAAGGGTAAACAGACTTTCACCTTTGACAATCCGCGCCCGCAGGGCTTCCGCTTCCTGGCGCGTTGCCACCACCAACTGACCGACATGACGGCGCTCCGGGATGTGAGCTACTTCGGGGTGCTTGTCAAACCAAGCTTGCAAGGTCTTTTCATCCGGGATCCACTCCCCGGTTTTGGCGTCCAGCATGACGGACGGCAAACGTTCAGCTTCGTATTGCGCCAACTTGCCTGATATATCAACCCCCTCTTTTTCGGCGGCCTTTGCGGCCAACAGCATCTCTCCGCGATTGTAGAGTTGCTCCTTCACCCATTCCGGGTTTGGCAGGGTCGGATGTTCGCCGATATCGACAATATCGCCGTAAGTAATCCGGAAGCTGTTTCCTTCCATCAACACAGTATCCGCCTTGATTCCCGGCTTGATCCGGTCTTCATACAGTTCTGTCCGATCCCGCTTCAACATGTCTTGCAGGGTGGCCAGTTTCAATGTTTGATACTGCCCGTTAATGTATCCGGCTTTGGCCGCAGTCAGGCCTTCCGCATCCCCCTTGAATTGTTTCTTCATTGCCGCCAGGGTATCCGCCGGAATGACAATGCGTTCCCGCAGTTTGTCCATGTAAAAACGATACAGCAATCCCAGACGAAAGTTCTCCATCTCTTTTTGATAAGCCGGGGTTTTATCCAATCCCAGTTTTTGGGCTTCAAGCGTCAATAGCCGTGCAGCAACCAGTCGCCGCAACATATCTCCGCGCAGGCTTGCCTGGTCGTTCTCATTCATCGACGTCATCTGGGTCGCAAAAGGCGAGCTCGCCATTGCCGCATTCAAATCATCGGAACTGACTTGCAACGACCCTATCGTAGCCAATACCTGCGACGCGGCAAATACCTGTTGCGGGGCAGCGATGAAAACCGAAACCAAAACCAGAATCTTGAGCAAATGCGAAGTAATTTTCATACGATCCATTCTTTTCTCGTCAGGTTGAAGGCGGAATTCCGGACATGCATTCGAGTCAGTCGGGCAGAGCGTAAACCACCCCGCTGTTTTCTGCCATCAATTGTTTCGCCCGGCACGAAGATCATTCAAGCTTGACCAGTGGCGTCTGCGTGTTGCGTATTGTCTTGTAGGCCTGGTAATTCCACGAAAAAGAAATGCCGGTGCTGAACAAGCTGCGGGTATTGCGGAAGGTTTTCAGGCCGCGCACCAGCGAAGAACGGAATGACGACACTTCCGCATAGGCTTCCAGCAGCCCTTCATATGCATCGACGGGTGTCATGCCGTTCATCCGGAACACCGGCTCGAAGATGGTGTAGTGGCGCCAGTCGTTCGGATAGTCGGTCAGCAGCAGGCGGCCTTCCTCCTGCATCTGTTTGTAGAACGCGGTGCCCGGCAGCGGCGTCTCCAGCGACAGTTGCACGGCATCGATCTCGTTCTCGAGCACGAAATCGATGGCGCGCCGGAACGCGTCGCGCGTCTGGCCCTCGGTGCCGAAGATGAAGCAGCCGACGATGGCGATGCCGTGGTCGTGCAGTTTCTTGATGGCGTCGCGGAAATTCCGGGTGTTGGGACGCAGGTTCACCGATTTGTGCATGGAGTCTATGGTCGCTGGATCCAGCGATTCGAAGCCGATCAGCATCCCCTTGCAGCCGCTGCGTTGCGCCGCCTTCAGCACATCATCATGTTCCACAATGCTGAGGCAGGTCTGTCCGCCCCACTCTTTCTTGCAGTCCACCATGCGATCGAACAGCTCCTTGGCGCGCCTGATGTAGCGCGGCCCCTGCCCGACGATGTTGTCGTCCACGATGAAGATGCGCTTTGACTTGATGGAGTTGATCTCGTCGATCACGCTGTCGATGTTGCGCACGCGGTAGCGCGAGCCGTTGAATGCGGTGACCGAGCAGAAGTTGCAGTTGATCGGACAACCGCGGCCTGTCTGCACGGTCTCGACGAAATATTTTCCTTTCAGCAGTTCGCGGCGCGGCGCCAGCATGTTCTCGACTTCGGGCGGCTCGCAGGCACGATAGACCCGTTGCATCTGCCCGCGCTCGAAATCCTCCAGCACTTTCGGCCAGATGTTCTCGCCCTCGCCGACCACGATGGTATCCGCATACTGCAATGCTTCGTCGGTCATGTAAGAGGCATGGATGCCACCTATCACCACGGGAATGCCGCGGGCACGGAAATGCGTGGCAAGCTCATAGGCGCGCGGCGCCAGCGGCGTCATGCAGGTGATGCCGACCAGGTCGGCCTTGATATCGAGATCCAGTTCCTCCATCGCTTCGTCGACGATCTGCACCTCGTAGTGCTCGGGCGTGTAACGCGCGATGATGGCCAGATTGAGCGGCGGCAGCGCCAGCACCTTGATGTTGGAATGCAGACTGCCCTTGAATGCCGGATTGATGAGGAGGATCTTCTTCATGAACTCGTTCCCTGAAACATTTTTTTGAAGCATACCAGAAATCATCGAATGGCCTGCAACACGCACCTGCGGCGCGCGTTGTCACTACGTTCAAGCAGGCTACATTCAATTCTTACAAACAACAAAGCCCTCACGAGGAGGGCTTTGTTGTTTGTAAGGAGTCTGACGATGACCTACTTTCACATGCGTAATGCACACTATCATTGGCGCGGAGTCGTTTCACTGTCCTGTTCGAGATGGGAAGGAGTGGGGCCAAC
>JAHJNJ010000046.1 GCA_018820925.1 Gammaproteobacteria bacterium
GGTCTTCATAAGACCGCCGATATTCGCTCACAATCTTGTCATGCACCTTCTGGATCGACTTGTTGATATCTTCCAGCAGCTTGCGCGGCACATCCCCGCCCGATTTGATTTGCGAAACGGATTCGATCGCATCCACCCATTCCGGCGGCGGCGGCGGCACCTCGCCGCATTTGCGGTAATCCTCCTCGATGCGCGTCACTTCCTCCGTCAGCTTGCGTTGCAGTGCGGGAAATTCATGCATGTCTTTGCGGATGATATCGCCCACCCGCTCGAACTCCCGCTCGATCATGACTGCGGCGCTATCCTGTCCATGCGCCAGCAATACGGATTGATTGCGCAGACGCATGTTTTCCGCAACCAGGAACAACCAGCGGGAAAGAAAACGGGTGGACTGCGTAACCAGATGGCATACCGAGTGAATGACGCCATGCATCGGTTTGCGTGCCGCATACAGGAATAACATTATCAGTACGCCCAGCGTCAGGACAGACAATGCCACGTTATCAGGCCAAAACAACCACGAATGCCAGTCACTCATTTGATAATCCTTTCGTTCATAGAAGTTTGCTGCTCATGCACCCAAATTCAGGCACATCGCGCCGGGTCGGGTTAGCAAGTCCCTCCCACAACGTGACGCACTCTGCTTGTTTTATACATCCCGCCGCAATACCACTCGTCACCTGCCGCATGACCGTTCGTCTTGATTAAATCTCGTGATTCGCCAGCCAGAAACCGGACAACGCCTTCAGGTTTCTGCAAGGTGCTCATTCTCGGCCTCAAATAGGGACATTACAAGTGAGGAAATTTATTACCGATTGGAACTGCTATTGCCGATGGAATTGCTCCATCATTCATTCACACTGCTCATCATTTCCCGTTATCGACCATCTCAATGATTTCGGGAGTGATTTGTTCGAAGATCAATATCTGTTTGCCTTTGTGATCCTTCAAGAATTCTTCCGCATCGGCGCGCGTTTCCAGCGGTACAAATTCGTGTCCCATCGGACCGAATACGTCGGAGCCGATGACGTAGTACGACTTGCGCGCATCCACTTTGCTCAAGCCGTAAAATTCGGTGACATGTATTCCCGCGATGTCTTCACTACGATGGCCGGGCGCGTATTTGGGCAAGTCATGCAGATACTTGAACATATCCTTGGCACCGTCGAAAAAGTGCGCGTGACCGTCGCGGTATCTCACCACAGCGACCCAGTTTGGATATTTCGCTACCAGCATGCCGCACACCGGGCATAAATCCTTTGCCCCCGGTTTGGGCACGACAACACCCTCTTGGGCGGCGGCAAATGCCGCCCAGAGAGTGAGGAACGAGATGATGACAAGTCGTCTGAGCAGCATGCGATCAGCTCGGCTTCATCATCATCTTCTTGCGCCGCTCCGCACGGTTCTTGCGGATCATCGACACGTCTTGCGCCATGTCGGTGTAAGCCGCCAGCAATGCCGCATCGAAATTGCCGGGCTCGCCGCCGTTGGCCGCCTGCGATGCCTTGAGCGCTGCTGCATCGCTGTAGGCGACCTTGCTGCGTTTGGTCATCACGCCCTTGATCGAGCTGCCGATCAGGAAAGTGGCCTTGTCCACTTCGACCAGCGGCTTGATCTCGGCCGCGGATGCGTTATCGCCGACGTAGATCGCCTTCGGCTCGCGGTCGACGTTGAGCGACAGACTGATCGCCGCGCAATGGATGGAGCAGGTGCCGTCGGCGAGGTCGTCGCTGTATTGCACCAGCATGCGCGAGTGGTGGTACTGCTTGCGGTCCATGCCGCAGTACGGGCACTTGGCATATTTCTCGATGTCATTCTCGAATGCCTTGGGATCGGCGGCTTTTTTCGGCACAAACTGGGCCGGGGTGCCGTCGCCGGAACAGGATTCGGCAGCATGCGCGGGAATGGCGGCGAGACCAACAGCGGCAACGGAAAATTTCAGCAGATCGCGACGATTCATTTGTTTCTCCTTATCAAGTTTAAGATGCAAAGCGATTTATGTAATACAAGTACTCTCCCAACTATTTCCTCTTTTGTAGTTATCCGATTATTGGAACTGACTCACCAGTTTGCCAGGTTGCGCATCACGCTGTAATAAGTCAGCCCCTGCCACAAAGTGGAAAGCCCGAGCGCGATAACGAACAGTGCCGCGCTGCGAATCAGCCAGCCGCGCGCCTTGATTCCCAACTTGCCGAACAGGAAACTGGCGGCAAACATCGACGGCAGCGTGCCCAGGCCAAAAGCCAGCAGCAGCAAACCGCCTTCAATCGGGCCGGGGGCGGTGGTGGCCTGCACCGCCATCGCCATCGTCAGCGAACAGGGCATGAGTCCGTTAACCGCTCCGCCGAAAAACGCGCCGGCCACCGGACCTTTCTGTGTGGCGGTGGCGAATTGCTTGAATATCCATTTCAACGGCGCGAAATGCAGCGTGTTGCTGATGGGCAGTACGCCCATGATGTCGAAGCCGAGCAGGATAACCACAAGGCCCGCGATGATCTGCAGTATCCCCTGCACCTTGCCGAACAGGCCGGTCTGCACCAGCACCGCCCCCAGGCTCGCCGCAATCAGACCGATCAGCACATACACCGAGACCCGCGCTGCATGGTAGGCCAGATAGGGCGCGATGCTCTTTGCGCCCTGGCGCATGAAGAAGCCGGACACCAGCCCGCCGCACATGCCGAGACAATGACCGGTGCCGAGGATGCCGGTCATGAAGGCGAGGCCGTAGGAAATCTCGTTAGCGTGTTGCATTCATCAACTCTCCGGCAAGCTTTTCGAAAGTTTTTACATCGGCTTCGCCCACCACCTTGGCTTTGATGAGGCCGTCGGCACCGACGAAATAAGTGGTCGGCAGACCGATCACGCCGTAGGAGCGTGTGATGGACGATCCTTCGTCGAGCAGCGCCGGGTAGCTCGCGCCGATCTTCTGCATGAAGTCCGCGATGGTCTCCTTGTCCTGTCCGACATTCACCGCCAGGATATGCAGCCCTTGTTCTCGTCTGCGCTGGTACACCTGCTCGATGTCCTTCATCTCGCCTTCGCAAAAACGGCACCACTCGGCCCAGAAGCGGATCACCACCGGCATGCCGCGAAAATCCTCGGGAAAGCGCGCCGCCGTGCCATCCATATATATAGTGGTGAAAGCCGGCGCGACGCTGCCGGTATTCAGTTTGGGCGCGCTGTCGCAGGCGGCGAGCAGCAGGAAAGTCAGCAGGAACAGGGAGCGCAGCATCTCAGTCCTTCAGCAGGATCAAATTGGAATTAACGACCATGAATGTCGCCACCACCGTGAAAAATGCGAAGCCAAGCGCAGCGATCCACGCCAGCCGTCGCGACATCTGCGGAACGACAGCAGCAAGACTGGGCACGCGCGCGAACGGCTGGATGGCCCCGACCCCCAGCCCGGCGGCAGTCGCGGCGAACAGCGGCAGATACAGCCAGTAGCCCTGATAGTCGTACTCGGGCTTGAGCAGACAGAACGGGCAATGGTGGTGCGGATGCTCGTACACATAGAGCGAGACGAACGACAGGATGCCGGTGAGCGCGGCGACGAAGGCGGCGGCGGAAGCGGCGGCGACGATATAGGCCGCGCGCAGCTTGCGCGCATGCAGCACGGCGACCGCGATGACCGTCAGCAGCGCTGAGTAGAACAGCCACAGCCCTTGTTGCGGCGGCAATGCCGAGGCATCAGAGACCAGCGTCTGCGCATCGCTTGAGAACAGGCTGCCGCAACAGGAGGTGATGATGTCGGCCTTGAGGTTGAGGAAATATAAGAGTTGCAGCACAAAGGCGAGCAGCACGAAGGGCAGAATGCCCATCAGCAAGCGGTACTTCACGCGCACCAGCGGATAGTCGTAAGCGCGGCTGTCAGCATGGTTGAGCACCAGCCACACCGCCGCCATGAAGAACACCGCGATCTGTGCGAGCAACGCGGGGAAACCGTAAGCGTTGGCGTTGAGCGTGCCCACCGCACACATCGCGCCGACGAACATCACCGCCATCTTGTCGGCGTTGAACACGAACAGCAGCAGCGCCACCAGTTGTGTGGCGAAGACGAAGGTGAGCACGGTCGACATCAGGTAGGTGCGCCGTTCCAGAACCAACTGCAGTTCCGAACCGCTGGCGATATCCCAGCGGCGCACCAGTTGCCAGGCGTAGGGCGTGGCCGCTGCAAGCATCAGCACGCTGACGGCGGACGCCAGCAACAACGCGATGATGGCCGGCTGGAACAGCATCACCTGCCCCCTTCCACCAGGTGGCCGTCGCGCAGATGCACCACGCGGTCGACCACGCTCGATTCGACCACCAGCGGATCATGGCTGGTCAGGATGATGGTCTTGCCCTGCTGCTTGAGGCTTTCCAGTATCGCCATGAATTCGCGCGACAGCGCGGTGTCGAGATTGGCGGTCGGCTCGTCGGCGATCACCACTTGCGGGTCGTTGATCAAAGCGCGGGCGATGGCGACGCGCTGCTGCTCGCCGCCGGAAAGCCATTCGACGCGCGCATGGCGACGCTGGCCGAGCTTGAGCGAATCGAGCAACGCGTCGGCACGCTCGTGCAGCACACGCCAATCGCCGCCCAGCGGATAGGCGGGCAGCATGACGTTGTCGCGCGCGCTCAGTCCCGCGATCAGGTTGAACTGCTGGAACACGAAGCCGAAGGTCTTGCGGCGAATGTCGGTGAGGAAACGTTCCGGCAAACCGGAGATGTCGCGCTCGCCCAATTGCACGCGCCCGCTGGTGGGCCGCGCCATGCAGCCGATGAGGGTCAGCAGCGTGCTCTTGCCCGAACCGCTGGGGCCGCTCAGTGCGGTCACCTTGTTGGCTTCGATGGCGAGATCGATACCGTTGAGGGCCCACAACTCGTTGTGCTGGCCCTGGTGGTATGCCTTGCGGATGTCGGTCAGTTTGATCATGTCAGCCCCGCATCACCGCATCCGGATCAGTGATGGCCGCGCGCCAGATCGGCACGATGGTCGCCACCGTGTAGGGGAAGACGGTGAAGAAGAACAACGTGGCGATCTGGAAGCCGTCCACCACCGGCACCAGTTCGAAACGCGGATACAGCACCGACCAGCCTTTCAGCACCGGTTCGAACAGCGCGGCCGAAAAATGGAACACGTGAAAATAGGCGACAACATAACCGAGCAGGAACGCGGTGAGCGAAACCAGCGCGCCTTCCCATAATTTCATCTTGAGCACGTCGCCGGTCTCCCAGCCGATGGCCTTGAGGATGCCGATCTCGCGTTTCTCCTCCGCCGACAGGCCGGAGGCTTTTTCCCAGGCGAAGATGGTGAAGGCGAGGATGCTGCCGGACAGCAGCACCAGCACGATGCCCTCGCGCCAGTTGAAGATGGATTCGTAGGTGCGCAGCACTTCCTCGCGCAGGATGATGCGCGCATCGGGCAGCGTTTCGGAGATCTTGCCCGCGATGTTGCGCACTTCCTGCGGATTGGCGACCGACAGCGCGATGTCGTTGTAGTACCCGGCGGATATCTCGAAGAAGGCGCGGAAATCGGCTTCGCTGAGCAGCAGCAGATCGGCACTCACCAGTTCGGCCTCATGCGGCAGCACCGCCGCCACCGTGAAGACGAACAGTTTGCCGGTGTAGGAACGGAAGGAGATAAGGTTGCCCGGCACCAAGCCGCGCTCGCGCGCCACGGCGGCACCGATGACGATCGTGCCGTCGGCGACCCGGCCGAAGCCGTGTTCTTCAGGAGACGGTGCCATGAGGGTGTAATTGGCGCTGACCACGTTGTCGTAGAAGTAGCCCCACAAGCGCCCTTCTTTATTCTGCACGCCGCGGATGCGGCCGAGCTTTTCCAGATAACCGGGCGGGATCAGGTCGTGCCGGCCGGCAACCATGCGTTGCACGATAACCTCGGGCGAGTTCTTCAGCACCTGCGCCGCTTCGTGGCGCAGCGCGTGCGTGTACAGCATCACCGACGCGAGCAGGAACACGATGACGGTGTAGACCAGCAGCAGGCCGAGGTTCTTCAGCTTGCGCCGCGCCAGCGACGACAACGTGAAATCAATCAGCGCTTTTTGTCTTGCGATCCAGGTTTTCATAGGCGGCGGTAAGGTTACGCGGCGGCGGCAATAACGAGCCGCTGGGGAAGTGTTCGAAGGCAAGAGGATGGTCCTGGAACGCGCTTTGCAGATCGGCCTGCGACGGATGGCGGGTGTAGCGCGCTTCGGTGAACAGGCACAGGTCGGTCAAACCCAGTTGCGCCACAATTTGTTCGTTTTGCTGCAACGCTGCCGCACGTCCGGCGCGATACCTGCCGGCATCGGCAAAGGTCAGCAGGAAAAGCGCCAGTAACAGGGCAAGCAAGACAAACGCGCGGTGAGATTTTCTCGAGAGCATGTGAAACGCACCGAATCCGGACTGCGACTCGTGCAAAGATTTATCCAATTGGTCAGTATGGCTACACAGAGCCGGATTGTTCGGCTATTCAGGCAAAATTGGAATGCGACATTTTGTCGCACCCCTGGCGTTTGGGGCAGCAGCAGCATTGTCTCGGTATGCCAGCTTTGGAAACAACACTTATACGAATGGCAATGACCGGAATCGACCTTCGTAAACAAGGCAATACCAAAACAATGGGGGTAGGTTCCGGCGCGGGGAGAAAGCGAGTGGTGCGCACGGGCGGATTCAACGATGTTGCATTCGTGCTACAAAATCCTGCACATCACCTTAATCCTGGAAACCCGGTACGTAGGGTGGGCACGCATTTGGTGCCCACGCTGTAGCGGCGTGTGTTTCCGCGTGGGCACACAATACGTGCCCACCCTACAAGACCGGCGCGGCGGCGATGCTGTCAGTCCGCATGGAATATCACCTGAACATCCCTGGGCGGTGCGGAATAAGGCGCGGAAGTCACCAGCAGATCCGCGCCGGCGCACACATAAGCCGATGCGTTGTCCGCATGCACACCGCCTGCCGCAGCAAGCACAACCCGCAGTCCGGCGCTGCCCAGCGCATTGCGGCAGTCCGCCACCTCCTCGGGCGTGAATTTCTCCAGTTGCAACACTTCGGTGCCTGCCCTGGCCCAGAGCAGCGCCTCTTCCATGCTTGCGACTTCCACGACCAGTTTCTTTTCCGGTTCGGCACGCTTGAATCTTGCGACCGTGTCTGCCGGCGTTTCATCCAGATACAGCCGGTGCTCGGCAAACAACAGCAACGATTCCGACAGACCCAGCCGGTGCATGGTCGCACCGCCCGCCCGCACGGCCTTGACCGACAGCGCCTTGGTGCCCGGCACATTCTTGCGCGTGCAGGCCACCGCCACCGGAGTAGCTGCTTTCACGATGGCTGCGGTGCTTGTGCTGATCCCGCTCGCCCATTCCACCAGCACCTGCGCCGTTTTCCATGCGCGGTGCAATTCCCGCGCACTGCCCCGCGCTTCCAGCAGTAGTTCATCTTTGCCGGCTTGTTGTCCGGAATGCGCATGCAAGTCGGCTTTCGCCCCGCACAGGGCAAACAGGCGTGCCGCTTCCTCGATAGCACACACCAGCATATCTTGCCGGGCACGAAACTCCAGACGCGCGGCGCGTTGCCCGATGCCGGATGTTTCAGTGGTGAGATCGCCGCACTGCACGTCGTCGCTCAGCAGGCATGCAAGCTCGTCATCCGTTAGCGCCAAATAACTCATGTTCATTTTCTCAATTCATCACGCCATCAAGGCCACACTCTTCACCTGCGCACAAACATACATCCCCGCAACCAAACCGAGATGGTCGCGCGAGCGGCGCGTGATGCGCGACAGCAACACCTGCGAATCGCCGACCTGCATGCGCACGACCACCTTGTCCGGCCCTTCGTCGCGTATTTCCTCGATGCAGGCATTCAGGATGTTGTTGATGCTGGAACCCTGCGGTGCCTGCGTGGCGATGCTTACGTCGCGCGCCAGCACGCGGGCGCGCACGCGCGTGCCGAACGGCTGCTCCACCTTGCCCACCCACAGGTGGCCGCCGGAGAAATCCAGCCGGCTCAAATGATATTTTTCGTCGTGCTGCGCCACTGCCGCTTCGATCACCGCGCCCGCATCGTCGAAATGCGCAGTCGGCAGATCGAGCCGCGCAAGGGTTTCATGCAGTTCCCCGCTGGCGATGACTTTGCCTTGATCCAAAAGCACCAGATGATCGGCCAGCCGCGCCACTTCATCCATCGCGTGGCTGACGTAGAGCACAGGGATCTTCAATTCGCGGTGCAACCGTTCCAGGTACGGCAATATTTCCTGTTTGCTTTTGGTGTCAAGCGCGGAGAGCGGCTCGTCCATGAGCAGGATGCGCGGGCTGGTGAGCAGCGCGCGACCGATGGCGATGCGCTGGCGTTCACCGCCGGAAAGTTTTCCGGGATCGCCGCGCTCGATGAGATGAGTCAGCCCCAGCCATTCCACCACCTGCTCCAGTTGCACTTTGCGCTCGGTCAAAGGCGTACGCCTCAATCCGTATTCCAGATTGGCGCGCACCGACAGATGCGCAAACAGACTGGCTTCCTGGAACACATAACCCAGCGGACGTTTGTGTGTCGGCATGAAGTCCGTGTCGTTCTGCCAGGTCTCGCCGTTTACATGCAGCGAACCGTTGGCGCGCTCAAGACCGGCAATGCAGCGTAGCAGCGTGGTCTTGCCGGAACCGGAGGGACCGAACAAGGCGGTGACACCGACAGCGGGCGCACTGAAAGTGGCATCCAGTACAAAATCCTCGCGTTGCAGCACAAAGCGGCCCTGAATTTCTCCCGCGCTTCTGTTCATTTGGTCACCTTCGACAATTGGCCACCCGCGAGATACAGGCCGAGCAGCACGCTGAACGAGAACAGCACCATGAGGCCCGCCAGCACATGCGCCGCGTTGTATTCCATCGCCTCGACATGGCTGTAGATGGCAACCGAAAGCACGCGCGTCTCGCCCGGAATATTGCCGCCCAGCATCAGCACCACGCCGAATTCGCCGACGGTATGCGCAAAAGCGAGAATGGTCGCGGTAAGGAAACCGGGGCGCGCCAGCGGCAGCGCCACGCTGACGAACCGATCCCATGCGCTCGCGCGCAAGGTCGCAGCCACTTCCAGCGGACGCTTGCCCATGGACTCGAATGCGTTCTGGATCGGTTGCACGGCGAAAGGCAGCGAGAACAGCACGGAGCCGATCACCAGTCCGGCAAAAGTGAAGGGCAATCTGCCGAGATTCAAGGCATGGGTCAATTCACCCACCGGACCTTGCGGGCCCATCAGCAACAACAAGTAAAAGCCCAGCACGGTGGGCGGCAGCACCAGCGGCAATGCCACCACAGCCGAAGCCAGCCCCTTGTACCACTTGCGGCTGTGCGACAACCACCACGCGAGCGGTGTCGCGATGAGCAGGAGAAACACCGTGGTAACGCTCGCCAGTTTGAGCGTCAGCCATACGGATTGCAGGTCGGCGGGGTCCAGTGTCGGCATGGTCATTCGGGATCAGGGCATTTCATATCCGAAGCTGCGAATGATCGCCGCAGCTTTCTTGCCTTGCAGGAAAGCCAGGAAGGCTTTCGCCGCTGCCGGGTCTTGCGCTGCGGACAACTGCACGGCGCATTGCTTGATGGCGCTGTATTTGTCTGCGGGCACGATCCACCACGAACCTTCTGTCACCTTGCCGTCCTTGGTGATCTGCGACAAGGCGACAAAAGCCAGTTCGGCATTGCCGGTGGCGGCAAACTGATAGGTCTGGGTAATGCTTTCGCCCGTCACCATTTTGCTTTCCACCTTGCTCCACAAACCCATGGCATCCAGCGTTTCCTTTGCCGCCAGGCCGTAGGGGGCGAGTTTGGGATCGGCATAGGCCAGCTTGTTGAAGTCGCCCTTGCCCAGCACGGCACCCTTGTCGTCCACGAATCCCGGCGTGGCGCTCCACAGCACCAGCTTGCCCAGCGCGTACACGAAAAGCGAATCCTTGACCGCCAGTCCTTCCTGTTCCAGCAGCTTCGGGTTCTTCTCGTCAGCGGCGAGGAACACGTCGAACGGCGCACCATTCTTTATCTGGGAGGTGAACTTGCCGCTTGATCCGAAACTCAACTTCACTGTATTGCCGCTTTCCTTTTCAAACTGCGCAGCGATCTGCTGCATCGGCGCGGTGAAATTCGCCGCCACCGCCGCATTCACCTCGCCCGCATTCGCCACCTGCACCATCGTTGTCAGCAATGCGCTCAACAAACCCAATTTGATCGACTTCATTTCTTTCTCCTATTGATAGCAATATAAATTCAGGTTTTGTCATTCCGGCGCAGGCCGGAATCCAGTTATTTCAACAACTGGACACCGGCCTTCGCCGGTGTGACGAATTGTTTCTAGTGGCTCTTACGCATTCACCGCCAAAATCACATGCGATGCCTTGATCAGCGCCGCCGCTTTAACACCTTCCTTCAATCCCAGCGACTTGATGCTGTCATTGGTCACGATGGCCGCCACGCTCTTGCCGCCGGACAACTCGATGATCACTTCGCCGTTGACCGCGCCTTCCTGGCAGCGCACCACCGTGCCGTGCAATTCGTTGCGCGCACTGGTCTTGAAACCGTCGGATGTGGTCACGATGACCCACGGTGCCTTGATCAGCGCATACGCTTCCGAACCGATCTTCAATCCCAGATGGTTCACGCTCTCGTTGGTGATCACCGCCGCCAGCATGTCGCCGCCGCCGATCTCCAGCACCACCTCGGCGTTGATCGCGCCCAGCTTGATGCTTTTCACCGTGCCCAGAAACTGGTTGCGTGCGCTCGTCTTCATGTCAAATCTCCTTATCAAATGGTAGTACTCGTCAAAATCGTCCATCACCGCCGCGAGCTTCTTCAGCACCTGTTCGCGCTCCTGCTCCAGGCGCCGGTATGCCCCGGCTACACGGCGGCCATAAACAGTGAGCGTCGTGCCGCCGCCTTTCGACCCGCCGGTCTTGCGTTCCACCAGCGGCTGCTCGGAAAGATTGTTGATCGCCTCGACTGCTTCCCAGGCCGCCTTGTAGCTCATGCCCATGGCGCTCGCCGCCGCTGTGATCGAACCTGTCGCATCGATACGTTCCAGCAATTCCAGATGATCCCAGCGCCTGCCCTTGGCGATCTTCAACTTGGAGACGACACCGGATTCCGTCTTCTTCACCGACTTCTTCTCTGCCACTGATTGAGCCATGTTGTCCTCACTCGTTATTACCCTGCACTGCCTAACGCTGAGCAAAAGCGATGCCACCCCGGGCATTTCACCCACTCATCCCCGTCACTACGTTGATTCCCGCGAATTCGATGCACCTGCTGGTACAGCTCCGCAACGCCCTGTTTTGTAGGTTCCTGAACAAATTGGTGCGTTCGTTACAACCCGGAAGCTACAACGCTCCGGCCCGCAACAACTGAGATCCCGCGCTGTATGGCAATTCGCCGCGTGGCACGCCCCTTGCTAAAACGGCATTGCGTTATGTACCAGACTACATAACCGTTCACATTATTACATAGGAGCAGAAAATGAACACAACCTGGACGGCAAAACCGCTGTGGCTGGCTTGCATGCTGGCTTTGGCGACATCAGCAGCAGCAGAAAACTTCAGCCTGGGCGAAATCACGGTTACCGCAAGCAATCCGCAGGTCGGCGAAATCAGCACGGATCAGGTGTCTTCCGTCGTCACCCGCGAGGACATGAAGCAATTCAATCGCGACAATGTCGGCGATGCCTTGAATCTGCTTTCCGGCGTCACGCTGACGAACAGCGGCATGCGCAATGAAAAAATGATCTACGTGCGCGGTTTCGACGCCCGCCAAGTGCCCTTGTTCATTGATGGCATCCCGGTGTATGTGCCATATGACGGTTACCTGGACCTGAACCGTTTCACCACCGCCGATCTTTCCTCCATCCAGGTATCCAAGGGTTTCAGTTCGGTGTCCTACGGTCCGAATACGCTGGGCGGTGCGATCAACCTGATATCGCGCAAGCCAACACAACACTTCGAGGGGGACGCCAGCATCGGCTTCGCGTCCGGCAGCGAGCGGCAGGCGCAGACGAATATGGGAACCAACCAGGGGCTGTGGTATCTGCAGGCGGGCGCGTCATATTTGCAAAGCGACGGCTATCCACTTTCATCCAGTTTCACGCCCACCGCCACCGAGGATGGCGGCTTGCGCAATAACTCCTATCGCAAGGACGACAAGATTTCCGTGAAGCTCGGCCTGACGCCCAATGCCAGCGACGAATACTCGCTCAGTTACTACAAACAAAACGGTGAAAAGGGACAGCCGCCTTCCACCGGTGCCGGTGCGCGTTACTGGAAATGGCCGTTCTGGAACAAGAAGAGTCTGTACTTTGTTTCAAGGACCGCGCTGAGCGATGCCGAAGATATTAAAGTCCGCCTCTACTGGGATAAATTCGATAACGGCCTGGATATCTACACCGACGATACCTACTCAACCATTTCCAATCCGGTCGCCAACCGCAGTTCCTATGACGACAGCACGCGCGGCGGATCAGTCGAATTGACGACCAGACGTCTCCCCGGGCAGGAGATCAAGCTGGTTACCCACTACAAGGTGGACAAGCACATCGCCCGCGATGGCGCTTCGACCATCACCGAATCGTTCAAGGACACACTTTCTGCTTACGCTGCCGAAGACAATATCTGGATCAGCCCCGCACTGTTGCTGTCCCTGGGCATCACCCGGAGCACGCTAAGCCCGCAGGAAGTCTACAAGACCGGCAGTCCGTTCACTTTGCCCGATGCAAAATCAGCTACCAACGGTCAGGCCGGGCTTTTCTACGACGCGAATGAAAGCACCCGCTTCTACGCGACCGTCGCCCAGAAGTCGCGCCTGCCCACGCTGAAGGATCGCTACTCGGCAAGATTCTCGACCTATATTGAAAACACCGCACTGCGCCCGGAAGAATCGGTCAATTACGAGATCGGCTACCAGGGCACTCCCGCACAAGACATCCGGCTCGAAGCGGCGATTTTCTACAGCGATATCACCGACAAAATCCAGACGGTTTACCAGACCGGCTCGACTTCCTGCACCACGACCAGCATGTGCCAGATGCAGAACGTCGGCAAGGTGCGCTCCACCGGCGTCGAGCTTGGCTTGCGCAGCCCGCTATCCGCGGCAATCGAAGTGGGCGGCAATTACACCCTGACCGCGCTCAAAAACGTCAGCGATCCGGCGACCAGACTGACCGGCATCCCGCGTCACAAGCTGACCGCGCATGCCTTGTATAAAGCGGGCGATGCATTGAACCTCATTACGTTCGCCGAATACAACAGCAGCCGCTGGGCTTCGAACACAGTCGAGCTATCCGGCTATACGACGCTGAACCTGAAAGCGGTTTATCGCGCCACCACTGACATCTCGACCGAAGTGGGTGTCAACAACCTGACCGACAGGAATTATTCGCTGGCAGACGGCTATCCGAATCCCGGTCGCAGCTATTTCGCCAACGCAACGTTGAAATTCTAGGAGTGCAATCATGAGAGCAATTAAATGGATCATGGCCGCGTGTTTGTTGCTGCTGTCGCAACTGGCCAGTGCCACCGAAAAAGTGGTGGTGCTGTCCAGTTATCCGCAGGAGGTCATCACGCCGTTCGAGGCGGCTTTCGAGGCGGCCTATCCGCAATACCGCCTGGAAATCCTGTGGAGGCATGGGCGCGATGCGATGACTTACCTGCACCAGCCGCACAGCGCGGTGGATGTGTACTGGACACCGGCACAACGCAACTTTGCGGTGCTGGCAAAAGAAGGTGCGTTCCGCAAACTGGATATTGACTTGAGCGGCTTGCCGAAAAAAATCGGCGGCTTCCAGATCTCCGATCCGGACGGCTATTACGTCGCCAGCGAAACGGCAGGATACGGCATGGCCTACCATCCAGCCGAATTGAAACGCATGCAGTTGCCGATCCCGACCGACTGGAAGTCGCTGATGTCGCCCGCGTTCAACGGCCATGTCGTGATGCCCGTCCCCTCCAAAGTCGGCTACGCGCCCATGCTGGTGGATACGCTGCTGCAAGGCTACGGCTGGCAGCAAGGCTGGGATGTGCTGAAGCAGATTGCGGCCAACGCCATCCTGGCCGACACCCCCTCAACATTTATCTCGGATGACGTCGGCAGCGGGCGCGAAGCAGTGGGCATGACCATGGACTTTTTCGCGCGCTCCGCAATCGCCAACGAAAATCCCCTGCGCTTCACCTATCCCGAAAAAGTCGGCTACTCCCCGGCGCACGTGGCCATTTTCCGCGAGGCAAAGAATCTGGACGGCGCACGTGCCTTTGCCAGCTTTGTGCTGTCGGATCAGGGACAGAAGCTGTTGCTCCATCCCGACATCCGCAAGCTGCCGGTGCGCCCCGCTGTCTACGCGAGCAAGCCCAAAGGCTATTTCGATCCGTTTGCCTCCGCGCAACTGGCCTCGTATGACTACGATGCAGCGTCCGGCCTGATGCGCCAGGAGCTGATCAGCGCATTGTTCGATGCGCTGATCACGCGCCATCACTTGGAGTTGAAAACAATGTGGTCGGCAATTCATCAGGCCGAGCAAAAAACCCGCAACGATCCACGTTTGCAGGAAGCACGTACTCACGCCAACTGGCTGCCGCTGACTGCTGCTCAGACCAACGATGCCGCGCTCCAGCAAACCTTCATCCAGCGCGACAGCCGTGCCGTAACACTCGAACAGCAGTGGGATACAGAAATCTCCAAACACTACGCGCAAGCCACACAACTCGCGCAGGCCATACTGGGAGCAAAACCATGAAACAACAAAAATCAGGCATCTCAAATAGCGGGACTACCGATGTAGGTGCGAATTTATTCGCACAAAAGCCAAGCCATGTGCGAATGAATTCGCACCTACAAAAAACCCAATCGTGGCTCTTGGGCTTATTACTGATCGCCTTGTCTCTCTCGCAACCTGCATTCGCAAACGAATCCGACATCACCACGGATAAGGCCACACGCGAGGCCTACCTCCAGGCGATACCGGCGATGCCCGAATCGGATCGTCCGAAATTCATCCATGGACGCAGTCTGGTGCGGCAAGTGTGGGTGATCGCGCCCAGCGAGAATCGCGAGATCGCCGGACTAGGCCCCCTGTACAACCGTCTCTCCTGTATCGCCTGCCATATCGGCAACGGCCGCGGCTTCGCCCCTGCAACACCACAGGAACCGATGCGCACGATGCTGGTGCGCCTGAGCGTACCGGGCGACGACGGCCACGGCGGCCCCAAACCGCATGCGGCTTACGGCGGGCAGTTGAACGAGAACGGAGTGCCCGGTGTAACAGGCGAAGGCCGCGCGGAGGTGCGTTTTACCGAGCATGCAGTCAAGCTCAAAGACGGTACGCAAATCAAATTGCGCAAACCTGTCATCACCTTCGTCGATCTGGCCTATGGCGAATTTCCGCCCGAGATGATGACTTCGCCGCGCATCACGCCGCCGCTATTCGGCCTCGGCTTGCTGCAAGCCGTGCCGGAAGCGGACATCGTGGCTTTGGTCGACGCCCCCAAACCCGAAGGCATCAAGGGCAGAGTTAACCGCGTCTGGGATGAGGAACAGCAAAAAAACGTGCTGGGTCGTTTCGGCTGGAAAGCCAACATGCCCAATTTGCGCCAGCAGATCGCCGGGGCCTACGTCGGCGACATGGGCATCACCTCGCCGCTGTTTCCGAAAGAGAACTGCACGGCAGCCCAGGGCGCCTGCCGACAATCGCCGTCTGCCGGAAGTCCGGAGTTGACCAAGGAGCAACTGGACGCTTCCGAGTTCTACCACTTCGCGCTGGCCGCACCGCGCCAGCGTAATGCCAACAACAAGCAAGTTCAACGCGGCGCGGCACTGTTCAGGCAAGCGCAATGCAGCGCCTGTCACGTGCCGCAATTGAAGACCGGCGATTTCGCACCGCTCCCGGCCCTGTCGCACCAGATCATCCGCCCCTATACCGATCTGCTGTTGCATGACATGGGCGAAGCGCTCGCTGACCACAGGCCGGACTACCTGGCAACCGGCCGCGAATGGCGCACGCCGCCGTTATGGGGAATCGGACTTGCCCGGAAAGTCGATCCGCGCGCCGGATTTCTGCACGACGGACGCGCAAGAACTGTGCTGGAAGCGGTGTTGTGGCATGACGGGGAAGCTGCAAACGCGGCACAATCAGTCAAAGACATGTCTGCGTCCGACAGAAAGGCACTGACCAAATTTCTGGAATCTTTGTAACGCGCCTGAAAGAGTGATGAACCTGAAAAAAACAGTTGCCCGCAGATTTCACAGATTTCCATAGATTCAACAGCGAGCAACCTTGGCCTACCGGTTCACCATTTGGGTAACTCGGCAGCCATTCACAACCGTCTGATAATCTGCGCTAATCTGCGTAATCTGAGGGGTTGAATTGCGGTTTTCAGGATGAAGCGTGCGTCTGATGATGATCGCCACAAAACGAAACGGGCTCCCGCGAGCCCGTTTCGTTTCCAACCGGAGAATTCCGGTAGTTGCCTGGCTGCGGACGCAGCCTACGCCAGCAGTTGCTCAAGCTCCTCGGCGGGAAGCGGCCTGGCAAACAGGAAACCCTGGGCATAATCGCAGCCCATGGCCAATAACAAATCGTGCTGCCGCATGGTTTCCACTCCCTCGGCGACGACTTTAAGTCCGAGTTTGTGCGCCATGACGATGATCGCTTCGCACAAAACCTGGTCGTCCGGGTCGTCCGTCATGTCGCGTACGAAAGCGCGGTCGATTTTGAGATAGTCGATATCGTATTTTTTCAGGTAAGACAGCGATGAATAGCCCGTGCCGAAATCATCGAGTGCCACCTGCACACCCGAATCGCGCATGGCGAGCAGCCGGTCGGTTACATCGCTATCCAGCAGCAGCCCTTCGGTAATCTCCACCGCAACGCTGCTCCCGGGCAAACCGAGTTGTTGCAGATACGCCAGCCACGCGCCGAAGCTGTCCCGGTCATAGTGGAACTGTACCGGCGATTTGTTGACGCTGATCTGGAAGGACGGATGACCATTCATGCGCATACGCCTGGACTGTTGCGCGGCTTCCTGAAACACCCAATCGCCGATATCGTTGATCAAGCCGGTTTCTTCGGCGATATGGATAAATTCGTCGGGTTGCACCAAACCGCGCGTCGGGTGCTGCCAGCGAATCAGCGCCTCGGCTTTGTGGACGTGCCCCGTCGCCAACTCGATGATGGGTTGATAATGGACCACAAACTGCTGCTCGCCCAATGCGCTGCGCAAATCCCGGGTGAGACGCATATGGTTTTCCGCTTCCTGCTGCAATGCGGGCGTGAAACAGTGGTAACGGTTGCGCCCCAGGGCTTTGGCTGCATACATGGCCTGGTCGGCGTATTTGAACAGATCGTCGATCGTCCCTGCATCGTTGGGGTAAAGCGTGATGCCGGTACTGACACTGATAAAAACCAGCTCTTCTCCCAGTTGGAACGGTTCGGCCAGCGCGATGCTGATTTTTTCCGCGATACGTTCGACCACCGCCAAGTCGGTCAGGTTGGCAAGAAGAATGGTGAATTCATCCCCGCTCAGTCGCGCCACCGTATCGGTCTCGCGCACACAGCCGCTCAAACGCCACGCAGCTTCCTGCAACAGCAGATCGCCCATATTGTGCCCCAGCGTGTCATTGACCTCCTTGAACAGGTCAAGATCGAGAAACAGCAAGGCCAAAGGCATCCCGGAGCGGCTGGATTCTTTCATCGCTTGTGCCAGGCGATCTGAAAACAGTCTGCGGTTGGGCAAACAGGTCAGGTCGTCGTAGTTGGCCTGGTGCTCGATCAATTTCTGGGCACGCTTGCGTTCCGTAACATCGTGGAACACCAATACCACGCCGCTGACATTTCCTTGCGTATCTTTCACGGGCGCTGCGGAATCTTCGACCGGCACTTTTCGTCCATCACGCGTAATCAACACCGTGTGGTTCTTCAACTCCACAGTCTTGCCGTCACGCAACACCAGCTCGACCGGATTGGAAGCCGCCGCGCCCGTCTGCTCGTTGTATATCGTGAACACCTCGTTCAGGGGCTTGCCCCTGGCCTCTGCCTGCGGCCAGCCCAGTATCTTTTCCGCTACCGAATTAAGCTGTTCGACCCGCCCGCTGACATCGGTCACAATCACGGCATCACCGATCGATTCAAAGACGATACGTGCACGCTCGTTGTCGCGGCGCGCTTTTTCGGAGAATGCATGCTGCAGGCAGGCGAGGCTGGAATCGGCCAGACGTGCCAGTATCGGCTTGAGTACCTGCTGCAGATGCTGCGGCAAAGGCGTGGTTCGCTGCAACACCACAAAGCCGTTTTGACCGAGCGGCAGCAAATGGTAGAACAGGCCATTTTCTTCAGAGATGGCTTCGGTCGAGCGCTGTACCGCATCGCCCTGCCGAATCCGGATGGCCTGTCCGAGCGACGGGGTATGCTGCACATCGGCAAATGCCAGACGCGGATAACTGAAGGCGGTGACATCCCCCGCCTCAGACAAGGCATCTTGCAGCCAGAGGTACCCGGCGCGACACCCCAGCAGTTTGAGCGCAGGCGGCAGGAACTGCCGCCACATCCCGAGCAGATCGAGCTCGCGCCCCACCAGCATGGACAGCGCATATTGCGTGGAGATCAGGTCGAATTTATCGAGGGGCTTTTCCATCCGCCAACGCTCCCAGCACAATCGTCTTGTTGTAAAACTCCAGACACCCCTCGTCGCGGCCCGCAATCTCGCCCACAGTCAGTGCGCCGAACAGCGGTATGTTTTCCGGGAGCGCATCCGTCATGGCGGCGATTTCCTCCGGATACCGGTCCCCCAGAAACAGCGAACGTCCGATGCAGTCGAATGCCAGCACAACCCCCCCGTCGACCTGCAGTCTGCGCGCCACGTCGCCTACCGTCCGTATGAGTTCGTCTGCGTCGCCGGCCAGCACATAGAGCAGCGCGCCATCGGCCAGCTCTCCGGCGCAGACCAGGCTGTCCCCCTGTCGCACCATGGCCTCGCGCACAATGATGTCGCCTTCCCATTTCTTGTGGCCGAAGGGGTGGCGGTTGGCAATCTCGAAGAACGGGCGCTGTTCGAATCGCGCGCCGCTGATTTTCTCCACCTCTTCGCGGTAGACCTCGAACGCGGGCCGGTAATCCAGCTCGTGTATCGTCGCCCCCTCGCTGCGTGTCACCAGGAAAGGGCCGGACAGCACCTGCCAACCGTGCCCCACTTCGACCCCACTGCGCATCGGCATTCCGACCAGTTGTGCGGCATCCGCCAACACACCCGCATTGCTGAACAAACAGGGTTTCTGGATGAAATTCAGCGAACCCGCACCGCCACCCAGATAGTGGCGATTCATGCCCAACGCATCATAGATCGCATCCAGCACGGTAGTGATCCGCTTCGCAACACCGTCGACCAGCACCATGATCGTCGGCATCGCCTGCAACGCGGTATCGAACCCGGATATCTGCGCCGCAATATCGGTTTGCGGATCGCTGATACGCTCAACGTGATGCACCTCGACTGCCGCATCAAGCGCGCACACCAGCGTGCCGCGCACGACGTTGCGCCGGGCATGGATAATCTGGGGAAATATCCCGCCAAACACAGGCACCGGCAAACCGCCCAGTTTGCGATTGAGTTCACCGACAGGAAAGTGATTGGCCTCACAGGACAACAAGAACAGGCTGCGCGCGCCTGCGGCAACGGCGGCATCCATATTGCTGAAAAACCTGTCCAGCTCCCCCTCCGGTTCAAACCATATTTTTTTGTTCACAACCGCCCCTTAGCGACATCTGCACAGACCTTCCCTCTGTCTGTTCCGGATGCTTGTTACCACCTGACACCTGTTGCACATCTATTCCGGTTTCAATTTATCAGGAAACCATCGCCGTCACATGCACAAAGTTATTGGCTGACACCCCGCATACAAGCCCGAGCCACCGGAAAAAACGGCCGTCACCAGGATCAAGATGTACCTGAAAATCACGGCACTTCATACCCGAACCCGCGCATCACCGCTTGTGCCTTGTCGCTCTTCAAAAAATCCAGGAACGCCTTCGCTGCCGTTGGATCTTTCGCGCCGGTCAACAGCACCGCGCTCTGGCGAACAGGTTGATGCATTCCGGGAGGGATGATCCAGCTCGAACCCGAAATCACCTTGCCGTCGCGCATCACCTGCGACAGCGCAACAAGCGCCAGGTCGGCCTTCTCGGTCGCAGCAAGCTGGTAGGTCAGCGTGACGTTCTCGCCCTTGGTCAGTTTTCTCTGTATCGAATTCCACATCGTCAGTTTCGTCAGTGTCTCTTTCGCGGCCACACCGTATGGCGAAAAAATGGGATTCGCGATGGCCAGCATGTTGAAATTGCCCTTGTTGAGTACCGCCCCCTTCTCGTCCACATACTCGGGCTGCACACTCCACAACACCAGCTTGCCGGTGGCATAGACGAAACGCGAGCCGCCGACCGCAAAACCATCCTGCATCAATTGCTTCGGCTTTTCCTCGTCCGCGCAAAGAAATACATCAAACTGCGCCCCGCCCCTGATTTGCGCATACAGCTTGCCGCTGGCGCCCGTGCTGACCTTCAGCGTGTGCCCGCCCTCTTTCCGGAACAACGGCGCCAGCCGCTCCAGCGGCGCGGCAAAATCCGAAGACACCGCCACGCTCACCTCGGCCGCCCGCAGCGGCGAGCTTGTCAGCCCGCACAGCAACAGGATAGTGAAGATAGCGCCGCGTAATGAAATATGCATCGTTAGCTCCTGACTTTGATTGGTGCAATGATAACAAGCCGGATGAAGTCCGGCGCAAAGTAATAGGCCGTTTGCCATATTGACCATGCACCGCTGAGCAGGTACGGTACGTGCGATCCGATACTGACAGGCTGCCGGGCCATATTTAAGGCATATTGAGCAACATCAACCAGGGGGGAAAGCCATGAGCGAGCAAGCGGCCAAAGGAATTGATGAGAAGTATTGCAGCGAGTGCGGCGCAATAATCAAAGCCAAAGCGGAGATATGCCCCAAATGCGGGGTAAGGCAATTTGCGCCCCCGGCCACGATCAACCTCGGGCCGGTTGCAGCCAATGGCAAGAGCAGGATTGCTGCCGCACTTTTTGCTTTCTTTCTGGGTGGATTTGGCGCCCACAAATTCTATCTTGGCCAGATTGGACTAGGCATTCTGTACCTGGTCTTTTTCTGGACATTCATTCCCGCCATCGTGGCCTTCATCGAGTTCATATTACTCCTTACGATGAGCGATGAAACGTTCAACCAGAAATATGGGCATGCTTGAAGTCACCGGAATCGACCACATCTACCTCAGCGTCTCCGACCTTGATCGCTCGGAAATTTTCTACGACAAGGTTTTGTTGAAGACGCTGGGATTCCGCAAGAACAAGTTCGCGCTGGACGGCGAACCGCATGTGCAGTATTTCAACCGCCATTTCGGTTATGTCCTGCGTCCGTCGCGGACGCCCAGCACACACGACGCATACGCGCCCGGCCTGCATCACTTTTGTCTGCGGGTGGATTCCATTGAAGACGTGGCCGCCGTGGCCGAACAATTGCGAAACGCAGGCATCAATGCTTCCGAAGCGAGGCATTACCCCGAGTACGCGCCGGACTACTGGGCGACCTATTTTTCCGATCCGGACGGCATCCGTCTTGAAGTGACCAACTATCGGCAGGAGCGGCGCGAGCGCCATGACAATTGGTGATGTCTATTCCGACATGCCGTCCGACAAATCAAGCAGGCCGAGTTGCTTCAGCAATTGCATGACCACCAATCCCTGCACCTGGTCATGCGTGTCGCCCAGTTCCATGAGCATTTCGTTGGCATAGCCCATGTCTTTTGTCATGCGCTTCGAGTCGAATTCGACCCCGTTTTTTTCCGCCATTATTTTCAGCTTGTCGAGCAGTTCTTGTGTTACGGGATCGGCCATTTGCAAAACCTTTTTCATGTAATCGGGGCCGGACCATGTTGCCACGGCAGGAGAAATATTCAAAGCAACAGGAGCAAGAAGGCGACATGGGAAACTGGATATTGAATTTCTCGCCGCTTCAACCAACAGCAACTTGGCGTTCCGGACCAATCCGCACATAATTGGCTTTGACAAAACAGATAGAGGAGTGACATCCATGCTGGACAAAATCAAGGGTATAGGAACCCAGGTGGCAACCACGGCAAACAGCGCCATTGAAGGCGTGAGCGCCACAGTCAAGGGAGGCGTCGAATCGCTGGCGCAGACGGCATCCAGCGTGAGCGATGCACTCAACGAAAAAGCCGTTCGCGCCTCGACCGCCCAGATGTGCAGCATCCTCGAAATTGCCCTGGATGAGCTCAAGTCGCGACCGCTGTCGGAACGGCCGGTTTCGCTCAAGACAACCGTGAATATCGGCATCGCTGCACTTGAAATGGAAATCCAGGTGCAACCGACTGCGAAAGTCAAAGAATGAGCGCTCCTGCCACCACCCCGCAGCCTCCTTACTACGCCGTCATCTTCACCTCCATCCGCACTGACGGCGACAACGGCTATGGCGAAATCGCAAAGCACATGGTTGAGCTTGCAGCCGAACAGCCGGGCTTTCTCGGCATCGAGAGTGCGCGGCAGGAAATCGGCATCACGGTTTCGTATTGGTCGGATGTGGAGGCGATCAAGGCATGGAAGGAAAATCTCGATCACCGCCAGGCACAACGCCGCGCCAAAGACTGGTACGCGAAGTTTCGCGTTCGCGTCTGCCGCGTTGAGCGCGAGTACGGGTTTTAGTGCCCTGCCAGGCGTGGCGTGCTCATCCAAACCGAATTTTGTAGGATACAAATTACGCAAAAGTTGATAGCCTTGACCGGCTTGGGTTCGCAGTCATAAAGAAATCCACTCAACTATTCGTCAAATATAAGGAGTGTCTCAATGAAAAGAAGCATCGGTGTGTTGCTGCTGGGTATCTGGCTCATCTTTACGGGTCTGGCACACCTTCTCCATCTGAGTTTTTCGGGCATGGGTACGATCATGGCTGTCATTGCCACTGTGGCAGGGGTACTGCTTATCATGGGGCTGTAACTGCGCCGCTTTAACCGCTTGGCATTATTGGAGTTCAGTCTTGCAATCAAAGTATCTCTGTTTGGGAATTGTCCTGCTGCTCCTCGGGTGCGGGGAAGAACGTAACGATTGGCAGAAATCATCCGTTGTCCCCGTCAAGCCGGGTTCCACCGTGCAGATTCGCGTTGCTCAAGCCGTCAACCCGCGACTTCCGCGCATGTCTCCCGGCCAAATCCAGATCATGCTGGCTTCCGCCCAGTTGACCGTCCTGAAAAATTTCGGGGTCTATGTGGAATTTACCGAAGCGCCGGAAATCGGGATCGATCAATTGTTTGCACTCATACCGCCATCCGTCAAAGAAGCGCGTCTCGAATCCATCTATGATTTCAAATCCGGCAGCGGCGACAAACAGAAACTTGCCGCAGGCATACTCACGACACTGACCGAGCGCGGCACAAAACTGAAGGATGCGCTGGCCTTCGCAGCGCCCTATCTGCCGACGGGCGCAAATCCGCAAGACTTGAAGGCATTGTCCGATTTGCTGGCCAACACCATGCTGGAAAGGCTGGAGCAATGGCGTCATGTCAACGCGCCCGACGGCACTCCCGTGCTCGACGCGTCGCCGTATAACGAATGGGTATATTGGGACACACTGGGTTATGGCAAGCTGCCGTATGACGTGGTGATCACCAACCAGTTTGTTGCGAGTGCCGAATACTACGGCGTCGATATCCATTCCGCCATTCGCGGCGGCGTAACCGTGGGCACCACGTCATACAGCCGCACCGGCAAGTACGGCTCGTATGTCTTCTGGAGCACGTTCCCGTTTTCGGATAATTCCGAGGCCAGCATAAGCATGCGCGGCAACGATCAATATTCCGCTGCGGATGCCGCCGAGTTGTCGGGAGCCTATCTGGCGCACGAGATCGGCCATTTGCTGTTGCAACTGGGGCACCCGTTCGGCCAGAAGGCCTGCGTCATGAATCCCGTCAGCATGTTGAAGTTCCGGCAATGGTTCTTCCAGGTCTACGGTGCGGGCTGCCTGCTGGGCAGCCGGCCGGAAATGAAACCGGGCGCGATTCCTCCCGTTTACAATGCGGAATGGGTGCGCATGACCCAAGAACAGTAAAGCAACAAACAACCGCAAAACGATCTTCCACTCAACACCCTATCCCACCGGTGGGCGCATGAATTGGTGTAGCCCGGCTGCAAACAGATGTAGAGGCTCAGCCTTACTCTGACAGCGCTGTCTGAATTGGACCATCAACGTTGACCAAGTGATTGTTGCGAATGGCGGCTATCGGGCGGTGTAATATTAGTGCTGTATTTCGCATACCGGCCAATAGCGGACGGTAGCTAATTTGTGCGAAAAGACTCACCAAGGGGGCGACATGAGATGGATGACGGGAAGCATTGCAGCATTGGCAGGCACGTTGTGGGTGATGGCTGGTGCGATAGCGATGTCGAAAAACAATTCGAGCCAGACCCTTTAACTCAATGATTACAGACTATTTAAAGTACTCTGAGGACTTGTTAGATGGAGTGATTTCTCGCCATGCTCTTACCCCTGTCAAACACGATGGATCGGGAATGGGCGAATGGTATGTATATTTTGAGAATCCCGAATTTGTATTAGGCATTTCGAAAGATCGTGGCGATTACATTGGCATTGATCTTGGCTCAAAAATCAGAAGAAAACCTAGGGCTCAGATGAGAGGGCCGTGGTCAATGAGTCATCTAAGGGCTTATATTGAAGGGAAGAAGGAACATTTCAAGTTCAAAAACATTCAGGAAGAAGTATCCTGGCTGGAGGAGCATGAAATGGAATTATTTGATACCTCGTTACTAAATTCAGATGAGCTAAACCAATGGGCTGTCAAAGTGTCTAGAAGGCTTTTTGGCAGGGATTCAAAATAATGCATAACAAACGCATGCAGTCGGAAGCCACCAAAGCTGGTGCCGCTGATGCGAGGTGTTGAGTTTCCGCAATCGGGAATCTTCTATGACTGCTATGGGTTAGTTTCTGCCAGTCGCAACCGTCCGCTTTCTGGCACCTCAATTCCAGATTACATAAAAGTAAGACAACCAAAAGCGTTGCTGCAGTCCGCCAGTTTGTATCAGCTCAAGATCGATTTCCGTTTCGGGAAAGCGACCCGCACGCTCGATGCCATCATCCAATCCGGCGCGGCGGGCAGTTTCGATTTTGTTTTCATCGACGCGGACAAAAAGAGCTACGACCAATACTATGAAAAATCACTTGCCTTGCTGCGTCCGGGCGGCGTGATGGCGATCGACAATGTGTTGCTGTTCGGCTCCGTGGTCGATGGCGGGGTTCTGGATGCCGACCTCGAGACCAGGATCACCGATGCCGACATCGGCGCCATGCGCAAGCTGAACGAGAAAATCGCGACCGATCCGCGCGTCGATGAAACGATGTTGCCTATTGCGGACGGGCTGACGCTTGTGAGAAAGTTGTAGCTGCGGGCAGCCCCTAACTAGTGCTTTTTCCAGGGAGAACATCATGGAACATGAGGATCCTGTTTTCCACGCGCTCTACACCTACACCAAGGCCCTGTCTGTAGCGCTGGGTTACCGTGATCTGTTGACGCGTTTACATTCCGAGCGCGTGCTGGGTCTCTCCGCAGAAATAGGAAAGCATTGCGACCTGACAATAAAACAGTTGAATGCCCTGAAAATTGCCGCTTCATTCCACGATATTGGCAAAATCGGAATTCCCGATCATATATTGCTGAAGCCGGGCAAGTTTGACGATGCCGAATGGGAAGTCATGAAGAGCCATTCCGAGATTGGTGAAAAGATCATGACAGCGACAGAGCTCGAAGGCTCGCAGTTGGCCGCCCGGGTGATCCGCCACCACCACGAACATTACGACGGCCAGGGCTATCCGGACAAACTGGCGGGAGAAGCCATTCCCATCTGTTCGCGCATTATCTCCATCGCGGACAGTTACGATGCGATGGCCGTGACCAGGTCTTACCATCAGGCAAGAACGCACGGGGAAATCATGGCTATCCTGGAAAAAGAAAATGGAGAGAAGCACGACCCGAAACTCATGCACATTTTTCATGACATTATCGAAACCAGCAAATTCAAGTCGGCAAAAGTCTGATTCATCGGCGAAGCAGAAAACGGCCTGATTTGGCGCACCATCATCAAAGGAGTTTCAACATGACGAAATCTGATGAATTTGCAGCGAATGTTCGCAAGACCGCCGAAGACTCTTTCGCCTCCGGCCTGTATTGCGCCGAGAGCGTGGTGCTGGCGCTGGCCAAAGCCCAGGGCATCGAGTCCGAGCTCCTGCCCAAAGTTGCGACCGCATTTTGCGGCGGCATGTCCCACACTTGCGGCACCTGCGGTGCGGTCACCGGCGCGATCATGGGAATGGGGCTTGCGCTCGGGCGCTCCAAAGCCGGCGATTCCACCGAACCGGCATATGCCGCGACCCGGAACCTGATCAGGGAGTTCGAACATGAATTCGGCTCAAGTGAATGTCATGTCCTGCTGGGTTGCGACCTCAACACGCCGGAAGGCCAGGAAATGTTTGAGGAAGAAGGATTGAGCGCACAATGCGCCAAATTCACCGGCCGGGCAGCCGAAATTGCCGCGCGACTCATTTCCAAAAATGACTAAGCCGTTATCACACTCGGTTCTTCAAACAGCGACTTGATCACCACCTTGCGTGCATCCGGCAGGTCGGGAACCTGGTACAGCACGGGCATGAGCATTTCCTCAAAAATTCCGCGCAGGCTGCGCGCGCCCACTTTGTATTCGAACGCCATCTCGGCGATCTGCCGGAAAACTTCCGGCTCGATCACCAGCTCGACCCCCTCGTCCTTGAGGATTTCGCGGAACTGGTTGTAGATCGAATTGCGCGGTTCGACCATGATTCTCGCCAGCAACTCTTTGGATAACTGCTGCAGATTGGCGATCACGGGCAGGCGTCCCGCAAATTCAGGAATCAATCCATACTTGAACAGGTCTGTGGGTTTTACGCGCGAGTTCAGCCTGTCCAGGATTTGCTGGTCGTCGCTGTCGCTCACGGAAATGAAACCGAAGGCGTGATTCGCGGCCGCGATACTGTCCAGCCCGACAAATGCGCCCGCACAAACAAACAGGATATTGGTCGTATCGATGGTTTGCGCACTGCCCAGCCTGACCGGCGCACCTTCCATGATTTTCAGCAAAGCATGCTGAACCCGCTCGCCCGACGTGCCGCGCTGCTCGCCCTCGGTCGCTTTCAGCTTGTCGATCTCGTCGATGAAGACAATGCCGCGCTGCGCCCTGGCAATATCCCCTTCCGCCTTGTCCAGCAGGCGTTGCATCAATGCCTCGATTTCCTCGTTGACATATTTCGACTGCGCCAGCGAAGTGGCATTGGCGGTGACAAAAGGCACGCGCACGATTCGCGACAGCGTTTCGCACAACAGCGTCTTGCCCGTGCCGGTCGGACCGATCAGCAGGATATTGCTCTTGACGATCTCGACGTCATTCTGGCGCGGCTTGCCCACCCTGCGGTAATGCGAATACAGGGCGACTGAAAGCGTCTTCTTGGCTTCATCCTGTCCGACGACATACTGATCCAGATAATTGGTGATCGCGCTGGGGGTGAGCTTCTTTCCCTGCACCGGCTGGTTGCTGGAACTTTCCATGTCATTCATCCTTGTTCAAGAATTATCTTACGCCATCACACCACCCTTGCAGTCTACCTTGATGCCGGCCTTTGCGGCAAAGTGTCCCGCGCGAATCATTTTCCTTCAGCGACAAAGCTGTTGAATCAAGGCATGAAGCGCGATTGCGAAAAGACGAGTAATTTGGTTTTTTTAAACAGCTCGACTCGGGCACGTTAAATTGATAAATTCCCGCCTGTTCATCAGCGACAATCATTCGGTCAACGTCAACCGATTACGGAAAGAATTTTTATGGCAAGCGCGTTTTTCAGCAAACTCTTATCCAAAGTCACACCTCGCAGCGACAATTATTTTACCCTCTTCAACGAATTGACAGCCTGCACAGTACGCGGTGCAAAAATCCTCGCCACCATGAGTTCCGTGCAAGACCCGGCAGCATTCAATCAACTGTTCGGCGAAATGGCAAAAACCGAAGGCCAGGCCGACGACGTCACCAAGACCATATTTCTTTCGCTGCACAAGACTTTCATCACGCCGTTCGACCGCTGGGAGATCAAGGATCTGGCCAAGGCGCTGGATGACATGATCGACTGCATGGAAGACATTCCGCAGCGAGCCCGGCTCTACGGCCCCGGCAGCTTCACCCCTGAAATGGCGGTACTGGGCCAGATATCACTGCGTGCCACAGAGAAGGTACAGGAAGCAGTTTCGCTCCTGTCGGACATGCGCAACGCCGAGCGCATCCTCAGCATATGCCAGGAAATCGGCGTGATCGAAAGCGAGGCAGACCGCGTCATGCGTTCGGGAATGGAGCGTCTTTTTGCGGAAGTTTCGGATGCCAGGTCACTCATTCGCTCCAAGGAGATTTACGAGCTTTTCGAGGAAGCCGTAGACCGCTGCGAGGACGCTGCCAATGTTATTCACGGTGTAGTGCTGGAAAGAATATGAACGAACAAATGTTCCTGATCATGGCGGCTTTGGTCGTCGTGGCGTTGTTGTTCGATTTCATGAACGGTTTTCACGACTCTGCAAACTCGATTGCACTGATGGTCTCCACCAGGCTATTGACGCCGCAGGCAGCGGTTGTCTGGGCAGCTTTTTTCAATTTCATCGCCTTCCTTTTTTTCGGGCTGCATGTCGCCAATACCGTCGGCTCCGGCATCGTATCCCCGGCGGTGATCGACAACGCGGTGATCTTCGGCGCGCTGTGCGGCGCCATAGTCTGGAACATCATTACCTGGTGGTTCGGCATTCCCTCATCCTCTTCGCACGGATTGATCGGCGGATTGGTCGGCGCTGCATTGGCCAAAGCCGGCTGGACTTCCATCATCGCGCAAGGCCTGCTCAAAACATCGGCGGCCATCATCCTGTCGCCGCTGCTGGGACTGTTGCTGGCGATATCCATGTCGATTGCCCTGCTCTGGTTATTGGAGAAGTCGCTGCCGCACCAGGCCGAGCGCAAGTTCAACAAGCTGCAGTTCATTTCCTCATCGCTCTACAGTCTCGGACATGGCGGCAACGATGCCCAGAAAACCATGGGCATCATCGCCGTGTTGCTGTACGCCAACGGATACCTGCAGGGCGAGTTTCAAGTCCCGTTCTGGGTCGTACTGTCCTGTCAGATCGCCATGGCGCTGGGAACCCTGTTCGGCGGCTGGCGCATCGTAAAAACAATGGGCATGGGCATCACCCGGATCAGGCCCACCGGCGCCTTCTGCGCGCAAACCTCCGGTGCCGTGACCCTGCTGCTCGCGACATCCATGGGCATCCCCGTCTCGACCACACACACCATCACCGGCGCCATCGTCGGCGTCGGCCTGTCGCGCCGCCTTTCCGCGGTACGCTGGGGCGTTGCTGCACGCATCGTCTGGGCGTGGGTATTCACGATTCCCGCAGCAGGTTTGATGGCGGCATTTTTCTGGTATCTCGCAAGCGGCTTTATGCGCTAAGCAACCTCTGCTCAAATCCGCTCGCCCTGAGCCTGTCCAAGGGTGAGCACTGCTCGCCGCTGATTTCCTGAATGCCCCGTTCATCGATCCCGAAGTGCAGCGCACGCCAACACCCGCAACACGCTTTATCTTCCGCAATACACAGATACGAACTGTCATGGTTGTGCCAAGTTAAGGGCGTGTAGAATGCCTCCGTCAACACATACAAGTTAGCGTCGCCTGATTGTTATATGTTGTGACCTCTGGCGATTGTGAATAATCACCCGGACAAACCGTGATGCGCACAAAGTCGGCAAGGAACCCAGCGCCATGAACCAGACAACGCCCATCCCCGAGTTGGTCGCCGTCGTCGTCGGCCTGTTGCTGGTCGCAGCCGCCACCAAGGGCGTGGCCGACAGGTTCCGCCTGCCGTTCACGGTGCTGCTGGTGCTGGTGGGCATCACGCTCAAGGAACTGGGCGAACTCGGCCCCTCTTTCCTGCATTTTCTCGCCGACATCCGCGTCGCCCCCCAGGTCATCCTGTTCGTCTTCCTGCCCACGCTGATTTTCGAATCGGCGTACAACATGGACACGCGCCTGTTGCGGCGCAACCTTGTGCCCATACTCACGCTGGCGGTTCCCGGGCTGGTTGTTTCCGCCGGGCTCATCGGCCTGCTGGTGAGCGCCGTCACACCACTCGATCTGCCCACCGCGTTGCTGCTGGGTGCGATCCTCAGTGCGACTGACCCGGTGGCCGTCATCTCGTTATTCAAGCAGATGGGGGCACCGAAGCGCCTCACCATCCTGGTCGAGGGCGAAAGCCTGTTCAACGACGCCACCGCGCTGGTGGCGGCAAAGATCGTGCTCGCCGTGGTGCTGGCGGGCTACTTCAGTTGGGAGACGGCGCTGTCGGGCATCGGCGAATTCTTCCGCGTGTTCATCGGCGGTGTTGTGGTCGGCGGGCTGGCGGCCCTCGCGGCGGGCTGGGTACTCGGCAAAATAAACAACGCGCCCGAAATCGAGATTTCGCTGACCACCATCCTCGCCTACCTGTCCTTTTACATCGCCGAACACGAACTGCACGTCAGCGGTGTGATGGCAGTGGTGATGGCCGGTGTGATAATCGGCGGCGACTGGGGGCGCTCCAAGATTTCGCCGCCCGTGGAAGGTTATCTGGACCACTTCTGGGAATACACCGCGTTCGTCTGCAACGTGCTGATCTTCCTGCTGGTCGGTTTGTCGGTGGACGTGCCGGCGCTGTGGGGATCGTTCACCTACCTGCCCTGGGTCGTGCTGGCGATGCTGGTCTCGCGCGCAGCGCTGATCTACGGCCTGATGCCGTTGTTGGGAAGGCTGCCGGGATCACATCCGGTGAAACTTTCCTACCAGACCGTGATGTTCTGGGGCGGCCTGCGCGGCGCCATCGCACTGGCCATCGTGCTCAGCCTGCCGGTATTTCCGCATTCCGAACTGTTCATCCCGCTGACCACCGGCGCAGTATTGTTCACGCTGCTGGCGCAGGGACTCAGTGTCGAAAAACTGATGCGCCGGCTAGGCCTCGACCGCCCGCCGCTGGCCGACCGTCTCGCGTTGCTGGAACGCGATCTCGCCGCCCAGGAACTGACGCTCGAACGCATTCCCGACCTGGTGCGCGGCGGCCTGTTTGCGCTCCCCATCGCCGCGCGTCTCGAGCAAAAATGCAAGCAGAATTCCGAGCGCATTCGCCAGGCCATTGCCGACCTGCGCCTGCAAGAGATGGGCCATCACGAGGAATTGATGCTGCTTTACCTGCGCGCGTTTTCCGCGGAACAGGCCTATTACCAGCGCCTCTTCCACAACGGGCACCTGAGCGAAGGCGCTTTCCGCGAACTGGAAGCGGTGCTGGTGTTGCAGATCGATGCCATCCGCTACCACGGACACTTCGAGCATGTACATTCGAACCGTTTCAACCGCCTGCTGGAGCAATGGCTGTATCGCCGCATCGACCGCTTCAACTGGACCTGGCTGGCAAATCTCGGCGAAGGCATGCGCGTGCGCCGCATCGCGCGCGATTACGAAGAAGTGCTGGCCCACTACCAGGGTAACGGCTGGGTGCTCGCGAGCATCGACCGCATGGCCGCAGAAGAAAACATTCCGCCGCAAGTGGCGCAAGAAGTGCGCGGGCACTACCTGCACTGGCACGATCTGGCGCGCGCCCAGCTGGACAGCGTCGGCGCCCAATTCCCGGACTTCGTCAGCGCCATGCAAAAACGCCTGAGCCAGCGCATCGCGCTGCTGGCGGAACAGGAAGCCACCGAAGCGCAAGTGGCGCACGGCCTGCTGCCGCCGGGCATCGGCGAAGCGCAGATCGATGAAGTATTCCGCCAGTTGAACGCGTTGCGCACACCGGAGCATATCCGGCTGCGATTCGGCCCCGCCGAACTGCTGCGCAAAGTGCCGGTTTTCCAGCACCTGTCCCCTGACGATCTCGCCGAAATCACGCCGCTGCTGAAACCGCGCGAAGTGATGAAGAACGAAGACATCGTCACCCTGGGTGAACGCGGCGACTCGCTCTACATGATCGCCAGCGGTGTCGTGCGCGTGCTGCACTCGAAGAATGATAATGGAGAAGGCGAAGAATACGAACTCGGCACGCTGCTTGCGGGAGATTTTTTCGGAGAGCGCGTGCTGCTGCACGACGAACCGCGCAATGCGACCTGCCGTGCAGTTTCGCCCTGCTATTTGTACCAGCTGCAGCGCAAGGATTTCGATGGACTGCGCCAACGTCGGCCGTCCATAGACACGGCGCTGCAGGAAAGCGATCTCCTGCATCGCCAGAACTAATTACTTCCCAATGTTGTCGAAGCGAACATTCGAGTCGAAAACATATCAAAGTACTGTCAAGCATCGAGGTTGTGTTTGATGGCACTGGAACATTTCCCCAACCTCGAATTTCAGGAGACGACTATGCTTAACAAGACTTTGGCGATATCTGTATTAACCAGCACCATGCTGCTTGCCAGTGGCTTTGCTTTGGCAGCCGACCAGGATCGGGATCAAACGCGTCTGCAGGATCAAACCCAGGATCAAATCAAGGACAAAACACAGGATCAGACCCGGGATCAAACCCAGGACCGGATTTACGGCAGCCAGTTGATGACCAGGCAGGAGCGTGCGGAATACCGTAACAGAATGCGTTCCGCAAAAACTGCGCAGGAACGTGAGCAAATTCGGAACGAGCATCATGAGCGCATGCAGGTGCGCGCCAAAGAACAAGGTGTAACCATTCCGGATGAACCTCCTGCAATGGGCGGCGGAATGGGAGCGGGCGGCGGCATGGGCGGTGGAATGGGTGGCGGCATGGGCGGAGGCAAGCGTTGATTGAAAGTGCGCGCGGTTCGCACATGTGAAATTGCGGACTCGCACATAACCAGAAAGCCCGGCATTGCCGGGCTTTCTGTTTAAATCAACCTCCCGACTTTGCAGCTTGAGTCACGCTTGCCGACCGCCTTGCATGGCACCTTTCGCGTAATGGACAAGCTTTACAAATGACACCGCCACGGCCAAGATACCAGGCGCGTATCAATTTATCGGGGAATATTCATGACATTCATTTCATGGCTGGTATTTGGCATCATATTCATGTTCGCCGAGTTCGCTACCGGCAATTTCTATATATTGGCAATCGGGCTGGCTTTCGCCTATCCCGCCCTTGCCGCCTATACCGGCGCCAGCATCGGCATGCAGATGGCGGTGCTCGGTGCGGGAGCCCTCGTTCACGCGCTGGTCGTCTTTATCGTGCGCAAACTCGGCGCTTCCCGCAAGCCTGCGAATACCCCCTCGGATATCGGACAACGGGTTGAAGTGATCGAATGGCTGGATGAAAGCTCCGCCCGGGTCATGCATCGCGGCACCGAGTGGGATGCCGACAAAGCGCGCGCAGAAATGCCGGAAGCATCCCACGGCATCATCAAGTCCGTGCAAGGCAGCCGCCTCGTCATCACGACCGAATAACTCCCCGGAAGCGCGTGCCGTGCGATCAAGCGACAGCGATCCGGATACGCCGGAATGAGCATTCCATTCGGCGCGCAGCCGGTTCGGCAATTACTCCTGCTGTTTGCAGCCATCCTCCTGACAGCCGCCTGCGGCAAAATCAAGGAAGAAGCCATTCCTCCCGGCAGCGTGGTGCTGGCGCTGGGCGACAGCCTGACCGAGGGCGCGGGTGTCACGCGCGAAGAAGCATGGCCCAATCTGCTGGCAGGCAAGACGGGATGGGTTGTGATCAACGGCGGGGTGAGCGGCAACACCAGCGACGATGCTTTGCGGCGTCTGCCCGGTCTGCTTGAGGAACACGCGCCGGTCCTGGTGCTGGTGACACTGGGCGGCAACGACATGCTGCGCCACCTCCCACCGCAGGAAACGGTTTCAAATCTGGAAAAAATCATTTCCATGATCAAGGCGCACGGCGCCAAACCGGTATTGCTCGCAACGCCAAACCCGAGCTTGATGGGTGCCGTCTTCCAGCAACTGTCGGCGGCTGATTTCTACCAGCAAGTGGCCGATGCGCAAAAAGTCCCGTTGATCAGGGACGCAATTGCCGATGTCCTCTCCGCGCCGCAACTGAAGGGCGACCCCCTTCACCCCAATGCCGGGGGGCATGTACTCCTGTCTGAAAAGATATTCGAAGAACTGAAGTCGATTGGATACGCCCGCCAGCTTTAAAACTAATCGCGATAACAGGATAGTCAAAACCCTTCTACTCCGGTACATTTCACCTCGAAGTGTGGAATCCCAATTGAGGACGGAATCCGGAAAACACCATGAGCGATACGCTAAGTCTGACGCGCGCCGCAAAATTGATCGGCGTGACGCGCGCGGAATTGCAAAAGAAGATCCAGCACGGCGAGATGATCTCGTACGACGGGACAGTCACTGTCGAAAATCTGCTGGCCTGTTATCCCGATGCGCAACTGGAAGACACTGCCGAAACCAGGCGGGTTGCGCAGATCAAGGAGCGCGCTTTCGGCAAACGCGTGTTCGAGCGGGCCCTGCCGGAACCGGAAGTGCTGGCAGCACGCATTACCGAACTCAGCAAAGCGCATGCAAACACCCAAAGGCAGATAAAGCAGTTCAATGTGTTGCTGGGCAACCTGTGGGAAAAACTGACGGGGATCGAATCCCAGCTCGATGCCCAAGCGCGCGAGAAACTGGAAGACCTGAAAATATGGGTCAAACACGAAGTGGAGGCGACCATGGAACCGGGGTTCATCAATCCATTGACGATCAAGGATGCCGTACTGAGCATCACCACCGCCCAGGTAACGGTCCTGCCCAGCAAGCACGACTTTCTTGTCGAAGGGCACGACACATTGCTGGAAGCCGCGATGCGTTCCGGCATACCGCTCAATTACGGCTGCAGCGGCGGCAACTGCGGTTTGTGCAAGGCCAGGGTGGTGTCCGGCGAAGTCAAGAAAACGCGCCAGCATGATTTCGTCATTTCCGAAGCGGAAAAAAGCCAGGGCTATATTCTCCTGTGCAGCAACACCGCAGTCAGCGACCTGGTGATCGAAGCCGAAGTGGCGGACAGCGTGCAGGATATCCCGTATCAGCAGATCAACGCCCACGCCAAAGCCCTGGGACTGATTTCCGACGACATGATCCTGCTGCACCTGCAAACCCCGCGCACCCAGCGTTTGCGTTTCCTGGCGGGACAAAGCGTGACGCTGCGTGTCGGGCAATCCTATAGCGCGGAACTGCCTATCGCCAGTTGCCCCTGCGACGACCGCAATGTGCTGTTTCACATCAGCCGGCAAACCGGCAACCTGTTCTCCGATTACGTGTTCGACCACCTCCAGCCGAATGAGGCCGTGGAGATCGAAGGACCGCACGGCGAATTCATCCTGCACGACAAATCGCCGCGCCCCCTGTATTTCTTTGCCTTCGACACCGGCTTTGCACCGATCAAGAGCCTGATCGAACACGCACTGTCGCTCGAAGTGGAAAACATCCACCTGCACTGGATCGGTTCCGGCCCGCACAGCATCTACCTGCCGAATATCGCCCACGCGTGGGACGATGCGCTGGATAACTTCCACTACAAAGAATATGTGGCGGGATTCGACTTGCGCACAGTCAGCGGCAAACGTGCACAGACACTGATCAAACAGCTGGGCCGGATCGTCTCCGCCGATGCCGACCTGCTGCAAGGCGACATCTATATCGCCGGCCCGGAAGACGCGGTGAACATCGCCGAACAATATTTCCTGGGCAAGGGCCTGCCCAAGACGCGTGTTGCAGTGGCCAGCGTAAAATAATTCATACAGCAAGGAACAATCCAAACCATGAAAAACAGTACCCTCGCAATCCTCTTCCTCCTCCTCGTTACTTCTGCCTGCACAACAACCACTCCGCTTGGCGCGGATCGGCCTCCCGCGAAAATCGCCCTCGCCCTGGGCGGCGGCGCGGCGCGCGGCTTTGCGCATGTGGGCGTGATCAAGGCGCTGGAGGCGCAGGGCATCACGGCCGACATCGTCGTGGGCACCAGTGCCGGTTCCGTCGTCGGGGCACTCTATGCGGGCGGGCTCAACGGCTTCCAGATACAGGAACTGTCCATGGACATGGGCGTGGACCAGGTGCTCGACGGATCGGGCATGTACCAGTGCATTGTCGAGACGATGGTCTCGGTCAAGCGCGGTTGCATCAAAGGGCAGGCACTGCAGGACTTCGTCAACAAGAACGTCAACAACCGCCCGCTGGAAGCGCTCAACAAAACCTTTGCCGCAGTCGCCACCAACCTGAGCACGGGCGAGATGGTGGTGTTCCGCACGGGCAACACGGGCAAGGCCGTCCGCGCCTCCTCGTCCGTGCCGGTATTTTTCGAGCCGGTCAGCATCAACGGCCAGGATTATGTGGATGGCGGACTGGTCGCCCCCGTGCCTTCCAGCGTGGCCCGCTCCATGGGTGCGGATTTCGTCATCGCGGTCAATATCTCCGACCGGCCGCAAGACAGAAGCACGGCAGGCATCACGGATATCCTGTGGCAGACTTTTTCCATCTTCGGACAGACCATCAATCGCCACGAACAATCCAGCGCCGACATCATCATCCGCCCCATCACATTGGGCCTGCCCTCGGCCGACGTGAGCGGCCGCAACAGGGCCGTGCTTGAGGGAGAGAAGGCGGTTGCGTTAATCCTGCCGGAACTCAAAGCCAAGCTGGCGAAACTGAATGAGACCCGGCATGTGGCCGGGATGCCCTGAGTGTGCAATTCGAACCGGTCCCATCAATCTTGATGTTTTCGTGAGCGCGAAGGAGTGAGCCATGACTGAAGAATCGTCGATGCAGAATCTGCGGGTCGAGCAATACAAGGCCTACATGCAGGATCTGGCCAACATCGGCTCCCGGCACGAGACCGCACGGGCGTTCTATCTTTCGGTGCTGTCCGCGCTGCTGGCGTTCGTGGCGTTGGCGGGCAAGGACGGTCCGCTCAGCAGCATCGGCATTCACCTCTTTGAACTCATCAGCGTGGGCGCCATTGCCATCTGCGTTCTGTGGCTTGCGAACACGCTGTCCTTTGCCGCCGTGTACCACACCAAGCTCGCCCAGCTCACCAAAATGGAAGAAAAACTCCCGTACCAGAACTTCGCCGCCGAGTTCGTCGATCTGAAAAAAGACTGGCGCTACTTCCGCATCACAACTGTTGAGGAGTTTGTCGCTTTCGTATTTATCGCCCTCTTCATGGTTGCGCTCGTTTTGAATACATACACTAACTAATCGATTTCGCTGACTATGTTATTGATCAGCCAAGCCATTTTGATTTCTCAGGCCAGTCCCAGTGCTTGTACTTTAGTACAGTAGTAATGCTCCACAAAACCATACAAGATGATAGTGCCATTCTATGGTGCATTGAAAAATGCCTATTCCTAAAGGGGGTTGGATATGAATGTATGTTACGAATCAAAGATTTCAATGAATAAACTTGCTGGCATCGTCGCTATGGCCTCTTTGCTGCTGGTCAGTGTTACAGCTAACGCTGTCGTACTTAGTGCCGCCCCGGCAACAAACACCACGGTACTGACTTTTGATGACCTGCCGGGTCATTTAAGTTTGGTTCCGAATGGCTACGCTGGATTTCAATGGAATAACTTCGGAAGCACAACCATCGACCAGGTTCCCGGCTCCGGCTACGAAACCGGCACTGTGTCGGGATCAAATACCATATTTAATCTGGGCGGAACACCTGCATCATTCAGTAGTGCGTCCGCATTCAGCCTGATAGATGCTTTCTTTACAGGCGCTTGGAACGACGGGCTGCAGATTCATGTCGTTGCAACGGGCGGCTCCAATACGTATACAAAAGACTTCACGGTCGATACCAGTGGCCCCGTAGACATCTTCTTTAACTGGAGCGGCATCAACTCCGTTTCATTTTTCTCAAGCGGCGGCTCACCAAACTCCTCACTTGTGAACACAGGTTATGGCACACACTTTGTGATGGACAATCTGTCAGTTGTATCTTCAGTACCGGAACCGGCTACGTACGCGATGCTGCTGGTCGGCCTTGGTTTCATTGGCTTTATGGCGCGACGCAGGGAAAGCTTCTGCTATTAATTTGATGATTTGATTGCAGTTCAAAACGGGGGCTCAGGCCCCCGTTTTTCATTGTAGGAAGAGCTAGCAGACTATATCAGTGGTCCGGCAGAATAATGTATTAACACCGTTCTTGCTGACTCAGACCTGATGTAGAGTCGAAGGGACAGGACGAACGGACTTAAAATATCGTCATGCCGCATCAATAATGCACAAAGACATATGTTTGGCTGCCATATACTGTCTCCAATATTCGCAACAGTGAATGGTGAAGTTGACCCCTAACCTGCAAAACAACCGATGCCTCCCACCTCTTCCCGCGAACGCTGGTTATTGCCGCTCGGCCTTTTCATCCTCTCCTTCACCTGGGGCTACACCTGGGTCGTGGCCAAGCAGGCGCTGACTTACGCGCCGCCTTTCGCATTCGCAGCGGAACGTTGCGTCGGCGGTGCGCTGGCTTTGCTTATTGTGCTCAAACTCCTGGGCAAGCCGCTCAAGTTGGTCGCGCCCGGCGCCACATTCGCCATCGGCCTGGTGCAGATCACCGGCTTCATGTCGTTCTCGACCTGGGCGCTGGTGGAAGGCGGCCCCGGCAAAACGGCGGTGCTGATCTTCACCATGCCCATCTGGACGCTGATACTCGGCTGGCCGATTCTCAAGGAGCGCATCCGCGGCCCGCAGTGGCTGGCCGCCGCCAGCACACTCGTCGGCCTGCTGCTGATCATCGAACCGTGGAACATGCACACCACGCTGTTCAGCAAATTCCTGGGCGTGACGGCGGCCCTGTGCTGGGCCATCGGCACCGTACTGGTCAAACGCCTGCGCTCGCGGCAGAAGGTAGACCTGCTTTCGCTCACCACCTGGCAGATGCTGATCGGCTCCGTGCCGCTGGTGCTGCTGGCCATCCTCGTCCCCGAGCGCGCCACCGACTGGTCCGCGATCTACATCGGCATTCTCGTCTTCATGTCCGTGATCGCCACGGCGATGTGCTGGTGGTTGTGGATCACCCTGCTCGACCGCGTGCCCGCCTGGGAAGCCAGTCTTTCCGTGCTTGGCACACCGGTGGTGGCGCTTGTTTCCTCGCGCATGGTACTGGGGGAGGGATTCACGTTCGGCGAAGTGGCGGGCATACTACTGATCGGCACAGGCCTGGCACTCCTGTCCCTGATCGGCTGGGCGGCCAGCCGGCGCAACGCGATGAAGCAAAGCGGCTCGAATTGAAGCGCAGGGACAAATCGGCCGGAACGATATACTCGCAGCGAAAAACATTTCGAACCCGATCATCTTTTTGAAATCCGTAACACACCAATCGCCATGAACACAAAAAGAAACAAGCAGCGCATGAACTATGTGGTCGTCAAGGAAGACGGCGTTTACATCGCGAAGTGCTCCGACCTCGATCTGGAATGCCGCGGTGCGACCGAACAGGAAGCCATCGCGAACCTGCAGGAAGCACTGGCGCTGTTCTATGAGGACTTGCCCGGTCCTGCCGACGGCTAGCGACATTGGCGCTTGGTCTGGTCAAGCCTGGGGCGACTGACAGCCGAAGCTGTCGTCATGATTTCGGGCAGGAAGAACAGGATTGCGAACCCAAGCCCGGCAATTTGCGGTATGTTGTTCGAATAACAAACTGATGGCGTCTAATTCAATGTGCTTGCCAACCAACTAATGCACGAATAAGAACATGTACCTTTCCGTACCCGTCAAATTTGTGCTGGCCCTGATCGGCGCCTCGATGTGGACGCTGCTGTCGGTTTGGCTTGCAAACACATGGTTTCAGGATCTTGCACGCCATGTCGGTTTTCCCCTGGCAGTCTTCCTGATTGGCGGCATCGCCATCGTTCCCGGCTTCATGAACTCCTTTCTCCTGTTCAGCCTCACGCTGGACAAACGCCCGGTACGCAAACCGTTGCAGGGCTATCCCCCGCTGACCATTCTGGTCGCCGCCTACAACGAAGAAGAGTTCATCGCGGATACGCTCAAGAGCATTGATGAACAACACTACCCGGGCGAGTTACAGGTCATCGTCGTCAACGACGGCTCCACCGACCAAACCGCCGCCACCGTGCGCGAAATCCAGCCAGGCTATCCCTGGCTGATGCTGCTGAATATCGAAAAGAACGGCGGCAAGGCCAATGCGCTCAACTGCGCGCTGAAAATTGCCCGGCACGATCTGGTGCTGACGGTGGACGCCGATTCCTACCTGTACCGCGATGCACTGCAGAGTATCGTCGAACGCTATTTCGAGGATCCCCACAATACGCGCGCCGTGGCCGGCACGGTGCTTGTGCGCAACTCGCGACAAAGCTGGATCGCGCAGGCGCAGGAATGGGACTACTTCCACGGCATCGCCGCCATCAAGCGCACGCAATCGCTATTCCAGGGCACACTGGTCGCGCAGGGCGCATTCTCGCTGTACGACCGGGCCACGATAGTCGCGCTCGGCGGCTGGCCTGTCTGCGTGGGCGAAGACATCGTGCTGACCTGGGCCATCCTCAAGGCAGGCTTCCGCATCGGACATTGCGAAGACGCCTGCCTGTTCACCAATGCGCCCACCACGTTGAAGCAGTTCTTCCGGCAGCGGCAGCGTTGGGCGCGCGGCATGGTGGAAGCCTTCAAGCATCATCCGGGCGTATTGTTCAAACTGCAACTGCCGACCTTCTTCATCTATTGGAATCTCCTGTTCCCCTTGATGGATCTTGCTTTCACCGTGGGCTTCATTCCGGGTTTGATCCTGGCCCTGTTCGGCCATTACTGGATCGTCGGCCCGATGACACTGGCGTTGATCCCGCTGGGACTGGCCATGAACCTGTTCATGTTCCAGGTGGAATTGAAGATGTTCCGCCATGAGCATCTTAAAGTACGCAGGAATCCGCTCGGTTTCATGATCTATGTTTTCGCCTACGGCCTGCTGCTGCAACCGATTTGCCTGATGGGTTATCTTTCCGAGCTGTTCAACATCCGCAAGAACTGGGGAACCAAATAGATTCGGCTATGAATATGATCAAACTTTCGACATCGATCATTATCCCGCTGCTGGGCATCGCCCTGAGCCATCCCGCAGGCGCGGCCACAACCCAGGCCGGGCAAGCGCAGGGGATAGGCGAATATTATTTTGTCTCGCACGACAGCGAAGGCTTCAACACGAATGCGCTTGCCGTGGAATACCTGCCCGCGTTCCGGCATGGCAACGATCTCACTGGCGCAAGAGTCACCTTTCGCGACTACACGCAAAACGACTGGCGGCGCCAGGCGCAACAAGTCACGTTCATCAAACGCAACATCGACCCGGCCACCGCCAACGGCTGGCAACTGGATGCGGGGCTTTCCACCCAAGGAGGGCACGGCACGCTCACCCTGGATGGCAGTTACCACCGCCCGCTGGCCGCAAAGATGGGCCTGGATCTGTTCATCAATCGCGATTGGGTCGAGACCCGGTCGGCGCTGGATCGGGGAATCGATTTCACCTTCTTTGGCGCAGCAATCGATCAGGGCATCGGCGAGCGCTGGACAGTGGTCGGCGTGGCGGGACTGCAATATTTCTCGGACGGCAAC
>JAHJNJ010000047.1 GCA_018820925.1 Gammaproteobacteria bacterium
CACTTCGCTCAGCTTCAAATTCTTCATGAATATAGTCATAGCTTTGAAAATCGAAGGTGCCGCCAACTGCTTTGGGGCCATCTCCATAGTCACCTAAAATGTTAGCGTTTTGCGCTGATCCTGTTTTGTATATTGGGCGGTGTATTTCAGTGATAGCTGTTGAACATTTTTCAATAAGTGCGTCAGCTTGATGCTGTTCGATTTTTGGAATTGCCAATCCAGCTTTCTTTTTGTCTTCGTAAAGCTGGCCAATAGTCTTGTCATAGTCAACATGAAAACCAAGGCTTTCCTTCACTACGTAGTCATAAAGCGAATAGATTAGATGGCCGAGCGGAGTATTTTTAGGGGTGGTTCCTAGTTTGTACCCAGCAGTAGCCACCCCTGCAATAACTAACCCAATGATTTCCCAGCTACCTTCTTTGGGTGGCAAGGCAAATATGCTGGCGCCCTTTAACGATGGGGCCTGCGTAATAATTTCATCGTTAATTACCAAATGCGTTGTTAGTGCAAGTGAACGCTGAAAGCCGATTAAAGCTTGTGATACATCATATAGATCAATTTGGTGATGCTTCGATAACGAGCCATCAAACGATAAAGTGAATTTCACGCTTGCTTCCATTTGATCTCCTTTATCAATTAATTGAAGTCACAAACTTTCGGTGGCAGGCTACGTTTCTTGAGGTGACCCATCATTTCACCCCCACCCCCAACCACGCATCCGAAGTCAACGGCCCCTTCAGCGCAGGCAATGTCTCTTCCAGCCAAGCCATCGCAAGCTTTTCCTTCTCGAGCCACAACGCTTCGCCCAAGCCTTTCTTCATCATCTGAATCGGCGCGCTGCCCTTGACCATGCTTTCCCAGAATTCGGCGGTGTCGCCGACGGGGAAGGCTTTGGTGACTTTGCGTATCTCGACGTTGCGGAACCCGGCTTCTTCCATTTCTTGTTTGAAGCGTTCGGGGTTTTCCAGTGTGGTGACGGAGCGTTGCGGTTGCGGCAGGTCGGGCTTGATGGCGCGCAGTGCGCCGAACATGGTTTGCATGGCGGGCGATTGGTCCACGGGCGCCCAACTGGTGATGGCGATGCTGCCGCCGGGTTTGAGCGTGCGGTGGATTTCGGCGAAGCCTTTTTGCCTGTCGGGGAAGAACATGAGGCCGAACAGCGAGAAGGCGGCGTCGAAGGTGGCGTCGGCATAGGGCAGGGTCTGCGCGTCGCCGCAGTGCAGGGCGATGTTGCGGTGTCCGGCTTGTTCGATCTTGCTGCGGAAGACGGCGAGCATGGCTTCGGAGAAGTCGATGCCGTGTATTTGTTCGGCATGCTGCGCGAGCCTGAGCGCCAGGGTGCCGGGGCCGCAGGCGACATCGAGCACGGTGGAATTCGGTTTGAGTTTGCTGGCGGCAATGGCTTCGTCGGCGAATTCCTCGAACACGAGCATGGTGGTTTCGGCGTAGCCGTCGGCGACGAGGTTCCAGGGTTCGCTGTGCAAGAGGGGGTTGGGGGCGGGTTGGGTCATGGTGTCTACCCCCTCCCTAGCCACACCCGCAGGGGGTACGCCGGTGGGTGCCCCGCCGCTTCGCGGCGACCCTTCCGCAGTCCCCCTGCATGGGGGAGGGGATGAGTATTGAAGCCGCGCCGACTCCTTCCACCTGCATGGGGGAGGGGATGGGGGTGTTTGATGGTGTTGGATGCGTGAGACAAGTGCTTCCCCTTTTCGATCAGTCGTACGGCTGGCGTTGTTCCCGTCGTTGCGGGATTCGTCTTGCGCCAGCTCCTGATCTGGGGATTCTGCTGTTTGCCTCGCGCCATTCTTGTGGCGTGATGTGCATTCGGCAGAGTTGCAAGAGAGCCGGACTCTATTCGAGTATGGCGGGCAATGTCAATTGGACGGAAGGGTTGCCAAGTGACGCTGATTAAATCGGTCATTCATGGCGTTGGGGTCGAGCCCCTTTCAGTGTTTATGCCGCCATCGGCAGTGGCAGTTGGAAGTGGCCCTCAACGATTCCGCTTACGGAGATATCTTCGTCCAGTTCGTCCCAGCGTAGCGCAGTTCCGTTTGCCCGCAACACGACCTTCTTGAGTTGTTCTTCGCTTGCCTTGCTCAATAATTTGAAGCGGGCTGCGGGGAACCCGATCTGTCGGCCATCTGTGAGCTCGACAAAGACGATACGACCCGTCACCCAGACGCGGGTGGCACAATGCTCCAGTTCAGTGATGGAAGAACTCATGCCATTTCTCCTTGGAAGAACAATCGGGCTCAGACCACGGTTCTTACGCCGCCATTTTCAATTCAACTTGCTTCCCTGCCCGTGTTGCCAGCGTGATCAACATATCCAGGCTGAATTTCTCGAACTTGCCGCGTATCAAATCGGACACGCGCGATTGGGAGATGCCGAGCACCTTGGCGGCTTCGGCTTGTGTCCATTCTTCGTCGCGGATTTTGATGCGCAGTTCGCCCATCAGTTGTGAGCGCATGGCGAGGATGGTGGCTTCTTCCGGCGAGAAGCCGAGGTCGAGGTACACGTTGCCGCTGGATTTGGTGATTTTGAGTTTTTCTTTTTTCATTTTGCACTCTCCTGCTCAATATATAAGTAGTTAGATAATGGCGCAAGCGGAATTATTGGCTACGAATTCTTTTCATCACTTCACACCCATCCCCAACCACGCATCCGAAGTCAGAATGCCAAATGAGTCGATTTCCATTCAGGCATCCCAGCCGATTTCAAAGACATTTCGGCCTCGGTACTCATGGCACTCGGTTGAGCTCAATTTCAATTTACACAAGACCGCGAACCTCTTCCTTCCCCCTGGTAGGGGGAAGGTTAGCTTGGCCCGTCCTGAGCCTGTCGAAGGAGGGGTTGAATCGGCGAAGGCTCAATGTTTCTACCCCCTCCCTAACCCTCCCCCTGCAAGGGGGAGGGAATGGTGGTGCTTCGGTACCTATCACCATTGTTCGCTTCCTCGATCACGGAAGTTCCGCGTTCTGCAGCAGCGAGTCGTCCCGGTACACGCGGGCCAGCATCTGGTTGAATTCCGCTGCGCGGCCGGAGGCGGTCGGGCGCAGCACGCCTTGCTGCTGCAGGACGGTAATCAGTTTGCGCGGGGCGATGCGTTTGTCGCCGACGATCTCCACGTGGCCGGCACCCACTTCGATTCTGCGTGCGCGCGGGTCGTTTTCCACCTTGGGGTTGTGCTGCTCGGCCAGCGAGAAGATGTCGTCGCTTTCCAGGCAGCGGCCATCCTGTTCGCGCCGGCATGTGCCTCGTTCGTCGGTGTCGATTTTCAGGTAGCTGGCTACTTCGGGGATCAGCGTGCCCGGTTCGCGGATGAAGTCGGAGGAGTAGGTGATGTCCATCCACTTTGCGCCGGTCACGATATAGCAGCTCACCGGCAGCAAGCCGATAGAGGCCCAGCTCAGCCATTTCCTGCCACAGGTTTCGGCAGAGGCGATGCCGTTGAACGGGCCCGAGATGGTGACCAGCCGCAGGTCAGGTTGCCGGCTGGGCGCCACCACGGGCAGGTCGGTGAGCGAGCGGCGGGCAATGAGTGCGCCCTGGCTGTGGCCGATCACGACGATTTGCGGCGTGCGTGTCTGCTCGGCCAGGCGGTTGACGGCATTGCGCAATGCGGTGGCGCTTTTGTCGAGCGCGTCGCGGTCATCGTAGGTAAAGCAGGCGGTCTGCTGTCCCTGGAATGCAAGCACCTGCGCCAGTCCGCGGAATTCTCCGGATGAGCCAAAGCAGCCGTGGGTCAGCACGTTGATCGGCTGGCTGGTATTCAGGCGCAGGGTGCGGTCCGGATTGTCGGTGCAGGGCCCCAGGCCGGGAATGTTGAGGCGGACGTCGACAGGCGGAAGATTGCCTTGTTCGATGTGGTAGTAGGCAGGATCACGTTTCCCTGAAGCGGCGCAACCGCCCAGCATGAGAAGGAATGCGGCCAGGCAGGCCAGCGACAGGTGATTGCGGGTAGAGCGCGGATTCCGTGTCATGGTGTTTTCCTCCTGGAGTTGCAGTGCATATTACGCCCAATAATCCGTTCGCCCTGAGCTTGTCGAAGGGTGAACACTACGAACCGCGGACTTGAAGGGCGCCTGCTCTCTCGCCGATATTAACGGGGACTGAATCAGAGTAGTTGTAGGGTGCGCTTGCGCACCAGAGTGAAATGGTGCGCAAGCGCACCCTACTTGAAACTGCTCACTTAATCCGAGCTTCCCAAATTATTTCCAGTCGATATACCGAACCCGGCTGATGTTCGGGATGAGCCTGCCAAGGTCGCGGCCATCCTTGTTCATGAGCCGCGCATCGGTGTACCCCACGCTCTTGAGGTAGACGAGATACTGCGCGCTGGGATCGTATACCGGCAGCCAGTTGATCCAGCCGTCGGCGATCAGGTTGCGTTCGCTGCTGCCATCGATGCGGGCTTCGACGATGTTCCATGCCGCATACAGTGACGTTGGGTCTGTGGCGTAATCCGTGCCCTTGGTGAAGCGTTCGAATACTGTGGTGGTGCTGGTTGCCACGGGGTCGTGGTCGGAGGTGCCCGCCGTGCCGGTCAATTGTGTGACGTTGCTGCCGTCGGCATTCATTACCGCAATCCTGACCTCGGGTGTTCCCGGCGTGCCGAAACGGTCGGTCTTGAACACAATCCGTCCGTCCGGCAGCCAATCGGGGTCGTTGTCGTTTGCGCCGGCAGGGGTGAGATTGAGTATTTCGGCGTGTGTGGTGGCATTCATTCTGATCAGCGATGCGATGCCCCCGGAGCGGAACGAGGCGTAGATGATTTCGCTATCATCGGGCGACCACGCGGGGTGGCCGTCCAGATCGGTGTTATTGGTGATTTTCAGCAGGTTGGTGCCGTCGACGTTCACGGTATAGATCTCGTAGTTGGCGTAGTCCGTACTGGTGGGCGCGGCGTAGAAAGCGATCCGGGTGCGGTCATGCGACAGGGATACGCCATCCAGGTACAGCCCGGTGGTGTTGGTTACGCGGACGACGTTGTTGGTGGCCGGATTGAAGGTATAAATTTCACCTTTCGGATTTTGGTGGTCGCTGATGAATGCGATCAGGCCGGTGAGGTTGGCAGGCAGGGCCGGTTGATCGTAAGCCCCGGGCGAAACATAGGGCAGCAGTGCCCACGCTGTCGTATCGGTTCCGGCCCCGAGTTGCGGGCCGCCGTTCAGAAAACCGATATTGCCCGCCGGGGAAGGTGGCTGGATCTGGATATGGTCATAGAGCAGCACATTGAAGCGGGTGGTCGCATTCAGGGTGCCGTCCTCGCCCGCTGCATCCGGCGCAAGCGGAATCAAAAACTCCGCGTGATATTTCCCGGCGGAATAAGTCATCCGGCCCCTGCCGTCGGCGACGGCATCGTCTACCGCTTGCGTCAGGTGCACATGCAAGTCGCCATAAATCGAACCATAATTCGTCATCACCAGACGGTGCGCATCCTCGTTCTCCTCCAGCACGCCATCGCCGTCGTTGTCGGCAATGACGACGATGCCGTCGAAGTTGTCCATGACGCCCGCAGGATCAAAGGAGTCCTGCGTTGCATCGTCCCATTCAAGGGCGATATACAAATTACGGTCATCGTTCCGGGCGGCGTAGCGCAGGGTGGCGGTTTTTACGAATGCGCCGGTGCCGAAAGCGTCGCGGATGTCGATGGTCTTTTCGTGGACAGTCCCGACGGCGGCCAGATCGACGACGCCGTCGATGACGAAACGCTCGGCAACGGATTGGGGGAGCGGGGCCGGTGTGTCACTTCCGCCGCCGCAGGAACAAAGTAACAGGGAGAACGCCGAGATGAACAATATGCGAACGCATGTAAATGATCCCGAAAATGGAGAGTCGGGGATGGGAGCGTTCTCAGGCTCAGATGACAGCTTCATCATGATTCCCATGTGGTCAGTTGAATTGCAGCACATTGATATTGTACTCAATGCGCCGTTTGAATATCAAAATCGCAACATCACACTATTGATCCAGTACTCATTATCCAGGAATCCGTTCGCATTGCCCCTTCGACTATGCTCAGGACTAAAGGCCTTGTTGAAATGTGAATGAGTGTTTGTGCTTCGACAGGCTGTGCGTGTGCTGTTGGGGCGCAAGCCCCCTACAGCCACGGCCTACCCCTTGCGAGTGCAGCACGAACGGCAATCCGGTTTAAAGCATGCCGGATCAACAAGCAACGCCTGATGCTTCGTCAAGATGCCGGGCAGAGTATTGGTCTTTCGCGGATTCATGAATGCAGCCTCAAAGCCCGCGCATATAAAACGGCTGCAGCGGCCGATGCCCGGCCATCGCTTCACGCAACTGAAGCAGCAGTTTTTCTTTGAAAATATACGCGCGTGTTAGACTAAATAAGTCAGCGGAATACGGCTGGTGGTTGGCAAAAAGATACGGGAGAAACGATGTTTAAGCACTTTTGCGCGGGAGTCGCCGTTCTCATGATCCTGACTGCCTGCGGTGGTGGTGGCTCTGATGCAGGCACAACGGGGGCGGGCAGCCCCATCATCACAGCGAGAGACGCCGGCAGAGGTTGGGTTGCGGTTGCTTCTTCTCAAGACGGCAGCAGATTGGTTGCGGCAGTGATGGGCGGCCAGCTATATACGTCAACTGATAGCGGCGCGACTTGGACGGTGCGGGAATCGGTTAGAAATTGGCGCGCAGTCGCCTCGTCTGCGGACGGAAGCAAACTGGTGGCTGCGGTGAACACCGGCCAGATCTACACATCGGTTGATTACGGCGTTAGCTGGACGCCGCGCGATTCTGCAAGGCCCTGGAATTCCGTTGCGTCCTCGTCCGATGGCAGCAAGCTGTTGGGGGCAGTAGTCGGTGGCCTGCTTTATAGCTCCGTGGATTCCGGCGCAAACTGGTCCGGGGTGGCTGGGACGGGTACTTATTGGATGTCGGTCGCTTCTTCGACTGACGGCAGCAAGCTGGTGGCCGCTGATCCAGGGGGCACGACATTGGGCTCCGGCTTGGGGGGGTATCTTTACACTTCCACCGATTCCGGTGCCAGCTGGTTCTCGCGCGACTCGTTAAGGTATTGGACAGCCGTCGCGTCTTCGTCGGACGGCAGCAAACTGGTGGCTGCGATGTGGGGTGGAAATATCTACACCTCCACCGATTCCGGCATCACCTGGACAGCGCGCGAATCGGCCAGAAACTGGTTAACGGTCGCATCCTCGGCCGATGGCAGCAGACTGGTTGCGGCTGAAAGTCTCGGTAATCTGTATGCCTCCGATGACTCGGGCGTCACCTGGACAGTCCTCGACGGGACGGCCAGGAACTGGCAACAAATCGCATCCTCATCGGACGGGAGCAAGCTTGTGGCCGTAGTTCAGGGTGGGTACATCTACACGATTTCACGGTAGCAGCAGGCGTACCCACTGTTCCTGATTATTCATGTCCGCATCAGTAGGGCGGTAGCGTCAACGGCTGACGTGCTCGCTATCGAAGGGGGTAACATGAACAGAAATTCCAGTTAACTGGTAGCGTAAATGACCCGGTCACTCATAAACGATGGTGGCATCGAGCTTGTGGAACTGCGCAAGCTGTTGCAGTCATTGGCACCGATACCGGAAAAAGAATGGAAGGAATTGGAGAAGCGTCTGGAATGGCACCAATTCGCGCCCGGCGCAGCGATTTTCAGACCCAATGATGTTGATGCACGCATCCATTATGTAAAGACCGGGCTGGTGCGCTACTTTTACTTGACCGAAGACGGCAGGGAACGAAATCACGCATTCGCACCGGAAGGCAGCCTGGTCACTTGCCTGCCTTTGTTTGTTGGCGCGGGGCCTTGTTCTTTTACTGCCGAAGCGCTTGAGGCTACCGCAACGATATCGATTCCATATTCTGTCTTCCAAAAATCGCCGAACGACCATGAATGCTGGACGCTTCTTAAACTGCGTCTTCTGGAATACAGCATCATGCGCAGGGAGCAGCGAGTCATGGAATTCCTGATGGACTCGGCGGAAACGAGGTATCGCAAGTTTCTTGCGCAATATGGAAAAATATCCCATCGCTTGCCGCAATATCATATTGCGTCTTATCTGGGCATCACGCCTGTTGCGCTAAGCAGGATTCGCAAGCGAATTAACCCGGGTTAATGAAATCGTCCGCAAGACCGGTTATCTTGAAACCGTTCAATCAATTTGCTGATCGGGATAAGGATGATGCGGAATTTATGCAGGAAATATTCGGTTTTTCCGGCGATACTTTTTTTTGCCCTCCTCAACGGGTGTACATCCATGGCAACTGAAACAGTCGATCTGACCAAAGCCGATGCGGCATATCTGCAGGGTAAATTTACAGAAGCGGACGCGCTCTATCGGGAAGCGGTTGCGAAGGACCCGGCCAATGCGGCCGCACTCGAAAAACTGGGCAACATTGCGCTTTGGAAAAATGATCTCGCCGCAGCCGAGACTTATTTGAAAGCGGCACAGAAGAACCAATCCTGGTTCAACAGACGCTGGCCGATGAACATCCCCATCAAGATGCATCTGGCACTGGTTTATGCGCGAGCGGATCGGATGCGGGAGGCTGCCGATCTGTTCGAAAGCGCAGCCGGCCTGTTTCCTTACGGGCCGTTGAAAGAATTCAAGCTCAAATCAGCGCAACTGAAACTTCTCGCCGATGCCGCACCTTACCGTGTGAGCGGCGATGCGGAGACAATTGTCCCGTTTATCGTCACGGATCCACTACCGGTCATCCATGTCTCCATCAACGGTTCCGAGCCGTCCAATTTCTTCATTGATACCGGCGGCGAGGGACTCATCGTCGATGCCGGGTTCGGCCGGCAAATTGGCGCGGTGACGGTAGGCGAAGTTGATCTGGAATACGCGGGAAACAAGAAAGGCAAGACCGGCTTCGGCAAGGTGGATCAAGTCAGGATCGGCGGTATTTCCGTCAGCAACGTTCCGATAAGCACACTTGATCTGGACGAAATTTCAAGGACGGTTTTTCCGGGACTGAACGTCAAGGGCATCGTCGGTACCGGATTCCTGAAGCGCTTTCTGTCTACGCTAGACTACAAAAAGGGGCAGCTTGTGCTGCGCCAGCCCTTCGCAAATAAACAAAAAACCGATCAGGCAATCCGGCTGACTGAACGCGATCATGTGTTCCCGATCTGGCTGGTGGAAACCCATCTCATCTTCACCGAAGGATCGGTCAATCAATTGCCGCCCGGGATGATGTTCATCGATACCGGGCTGGCAGACGGCGGCTTCCATGCGTCAAGGGCCATCCTTACCGAGGCTGGCGTGAACATGGATTGGAGCCAGGCGAACTACGGTGTTGGCGGCGGCGGGAAAGCCAAATCGCTTGGCGTGACAATCGACGAAGTTACATTGGGCCGTGATCCGCAGGCTATCCACAGGAAGAATATCCGCGGGATCGTGTTTGAAGAGGATATCTCAATTTTTAACGATGCCTTGGGCTTCAAAGTTGGCGGCCTGATATCGCACCAGTTCTTCCGGGACTTTGCGGTGACGTTCGATTTTGAAAATATGAGGTTGATACTTCAGTGACTCTTCTTCCTCAAAGCCCGCGCATGAAAACCGGCCGCAGAGCCCGCTGCCCGGCCATCGCTTCACGTAACTGAAGCAGCAGCTTCTCTTTGTCCCTGGGCAGATTGCCAGCGAGCGCCAGCGCATTTGACGCGTGGTTGGAACGGAAGATGACCGGCTGAGGCGGGTTGAGGCCGCTGATGAGTCTTTCCTGTTCCTTCAATATCGCCAGGTCGTCCGGCATCTCGAAGGGCTCACCGAATTTGCGCTGGAATTCTTCCGCGATGCTTTCGTCCAGATACAGTTGCAGTGTGGAGAGGTAGGTGACGGGCGCGCTGTTGAGCAGGGCGATGGTGCCGTCTATGTGTTCGTCGCTGTGCATCCTGCCGCCGAGGCCGAGGATGACGGTGGCGGAGATTTTCATGCCGCTGGCGTGTGCCTTGGTCAGCACTTCGGCCATGCGCCGTTGCGTGGCGCCCTTGGTGATCTTTTTCAGGATGAGGTCGGAGCCGCTCTCGATGCCGAAGTAAAGCAGGGTGAGCTTGTGTTCACGCAACTGCGCCAGTTCTTCGATGCTTTTGCGGGCGATATTGCCCGGTGTGGCATAGCAGGAGACGCGCGTGAGGTGCGGGAATGCTGCCGCCAGTTCGCGCAGGATGGCGAGCAGGGTTTCGGTGGGTAGCGCCAGCGCATCGCCATCGGCCAGGAACACGCGTTGCGCATCCGGCCAGTCGGCGGCGGCAGTGCGGATGTCGGCGAACACTTCATCCAGCGGGCGTTCGACATAGTGCTTGCTGCGATACATGGCGCAGAAGCTGCACTGGTTGAAGCTGCAGCCCAGCGTGGCCTGGATGATGAGGTTGTCGCCTTCGGAAGGCGGGCGGAACAGGGGCATGTCGTAGATCAGGTTCATGCCGAATTGTAATATACGAACAAGGCCGTTCGCCCTGTCGAAAGGCAGGTTTATGTAATTGCTGGGTGATATTGTCTCCATTCATGCTTCGACATTGCCTTTAGTCCTGAGCGCAGTCGAAGGGTCAGCACGAACGGAGGGCGTCAAATTATTTTTTGTTTTTGGATAGTTTGACGAAGTTGAGGGCGCTTGAATTCGGTTGCTCGCCGCCCGTGTTATGCGGCTTGGCCTGAGCCGGGCCGGGTTTGCCGGTCAGTTCCTGTTCCCGCTCCGAGATCAAGGCGAAACAATCCTTGATCTCCTGCATCGTGCCATTCGTCAGCGGGTTTTGTTGACCGGCGAGTGGCGCGACATCTTTGACGATGTTGCCCAAGGTGTTGCGCATCTGGCGCAGGATGCGCAATTCTTTGCTTGGCACTTCTGTGTTCATGGATTAATACCTGTGATGATTGTGGAAACGATTTCGCCGGAAGTCGTGAATTCGGTTCCGGATGATCGCAGAAATTCACGATGCTTGTCTGATAAAAGCTGATTGAAGTTGATATCCCGGATGGGGCAATAAACCATCTTCCTTGACCAAATCAAAGCCGCCGTTGTGCTACCGGCTTCGAGTTACTCTTTGGTCAGTTTGGTGAAACTGATCACGTTCGAATTCGGTTGCTCGCCGTCCGCGTAATAGGGCTTGGCTGGATCGAAGCCGAGTTTCTCGGCCAGTTCCTGTTCCCGTTCCGAGATCAGGGCAAAACATTCCTTGATCTCCTGGATAGTGCCGGCCGTCAGCGGGTTGGCGCGCCCGCCGAGCGGGGTGACGTCTTTGACGATGCTGCCCAAGGTTTTGCGCATCAGGCGCAGGATGCGTTGTTCTTTGTTCAGTTCTTCCGTGTTCATGGATGCAGTCCGGTGAAAATTTCAGGGGACGACTTTACTGGAATTGGCGTGGAACTGCCAGCGAACGCGCTGCGCGGCCGGTTCCGGGCCGCTCTTCCTTTGCCATGCCGAAGCCAGTATGATGCCGCCGCTTTGAACAGCGGCGTATCGTTGTTCTTCCAACCCGGATAATCCATTACGAAGTCACAGTATCCCCTCCCCTTTGCAGGGGGAAGGGACTGGTTCGGTTCCAATGGACAATCTGGATTCAACGGAGTTTTGCTTGAGCAAACATCGTTACCTTCCGCAAGACTGTGGCTTCCAGCGGCTGGCCGACCGCATCGAAATGGCCGACAGCCATTTCGATGCGCTGCCAACGCGTTCGCGCCGTGCCGCCATCGCAAAGGTGCTGGCGCTCTATCCTTCCACCACGACCGAAATCCCCTTCACCTGACAAAGCCTCCTTCGCCGGCTGGTGTGTGACGCGCTCCATCGCGGAGCGGCGTTTCACTGTGTGCGTCCCGCGGACGCGTGTCATGAAGTCTGGGCAAATCAACTTGAATCAATCACAGATCAGCATCCTCACCGAGGATGGTCGTGTCTATTTCGACATGGCGGGGACGGATAATCCCTGTTTTGGTTGCGGCGCATGCTGCCGCCATTTTCGCGTTTCGTTTTATCACGGCGAGATGGATACGCAGACGGGCGGCCATGTGCCCGCCGAACTGTGTTCGCAGATCACGCCGTTCCGCGCCTGCATGAAGGGCACGGAAAGCGGCGGCGCTCCGTGCATCGCGCTGCAGGCGGACATGCGGTGCGGCATCTATGCGCAGCGCCCGTCGGTGTGCCGCGAATTCCCGGTGTTCATGCCGGACGGTTCCCTGAACCCGGAATGCGTGAGACTGCGGGAAATGTTCGGTATCGGCCGCAACGCGGCTGCGTGACTATGCGGCCAATTGTTTTTTCGAGGTGGCGTTGAGGTAGGCCGCCATCAACCCGCCGACCAGCCAGATGCTGGCGATGGCGGCGAGCCAGAAGCCGGGCGCACCGCGCGCGGGGCCGAAGGTATCGGTCAGGCCCAGCACGATGCCGCCGCCCAAGCCCGGCACCCACAGCGTCACGGTGTAGATCACCATCGGCACGACCGACTTTTTGTAGCCGCGCAGGGCGTTGACGGTGATGGCTTGCAGCGCATCGCCCAGGTGGTAGAGGCCGACCATCACGATCAGCGGGATGGCGATTGCCTGCACCTGCAGGTCGGTGGTGTAGAACGCGGCGATCAGCGGTGCGCCCAGCCAGAAGGTCAGACCCAGTACGAGGGCGATCACCATGCCGAGGCGTATCGCGTCCCAACAGATGCGGCGCGCGCGTTCGGGGTGGGCGGCGCCGAGCGCCTGCCCGACCAGCACCGAGGTGGCATTGCCCAGCGACAGCGGGATCATGAAGGCGAGCGCCGCGAGGTTGGCGGCGATCTGGTGCGCGCCGGACGAGACGGGGCCGAGGCGCGCGATGAACAGCGCCATGAAGGTGAAGGCGGTGACGTCCGCGATGAACGTCAAACCAATCGGGATGCCGAGCTTGAGGAATTCGCGTATCGCGGCGAAGTCCGGC
>JAHJNJ010000050.1 GCA_018820925.1 Gammaproteobacteria bacterium
GAAGGGATAGTCTGGCGCTGACCTACTTTCTCACGGGTAGTCCGCAATATCATGGGCGCGGTCCTGTTTCACGGTCCTGTTCGGGATGGGAAGGGGTGGTTCCGGGACGCTATGGGCACCAGACTGAAAGGGGTGTGACCTGGGGTAGGCGTTGGCTTTGGGCCAGGTCACGTAATTTGGAAGAAGTAAGAATTGGATTGCGATTGTTGCGCGAATTGCGCTGAGTCGATTGACTCAAGGTTATAGGGTCAAGCCGCACGGGCAATTAGTACTGGTCAGCTTAACGCATTGCTGCGCTTCCACACCCAGCCTATCAACGTCCTGGTCTAGAACGACCCTTCAGGGGGATCAAGTCCCCGGGATATCTCATCTTGAGGCGAGTTTCACGCTTAGATGCTTTCAGCGTTTATCTCTTCCGTATTTAGCTACCCGGCGATGCGACTGGCGTCACAACCGGTCCACCAGAGATACGTCCACTCCGGTCCTCTCGTACTAGGAGCAGGCCCTCTCAAATATCCAGCGCCCACGGCAGATAGGGACCAAACTGTCTCACGACGTTTTGAACCCAGCTCACGTACCACTTTAAATGGCGAACAGCCATACCCTTGGGACCGGCTACAGCCCCAGGATGTGATGAGCCGACATCGAGGTGCCAAACTCCGCCGTCGATATGAACTCTTGGGCGGAATCAGCCTGTTATCCCCAGAGTACCTTTTATCCGTTGAGCGATTGCCCTTCCATACAGAACCACCGGATCACTATGACCTGCTTTCGCACCTGCTCGACTTGTGGGTCTCGCAGTCAAGCCTTCTTTTGCCATTGCACTATTAGCACGATGTCCGACCGTGCCTAGAAGACCTTCGTACTCCTCCGTTACACTTTAGGAGGAGACCGCCCCAGCCAAACTGCCTGCCATGCACGGTCCCCACCCCCGATTCAGGGGGCCAGGTTAGAACCTCAACGACACCAGGGTGGTATTTCAAGGTTGGCTCCATCGAATCTAGCGACCCGATCTCACAGCCTCCCACCTATCCTACACAAGTCCCGTCAAAGTCCAATGCAAAGCTACAGTAAAGGTTCATGGGGTCTTTCCGTCTAGCCGCGGGTAGATTGCATCTTCACAAACACTTCAACTTCGCTGAGTCCCAAGAGGAGACAGTGTGGCCATCGTTACGCCATTCGTGCAGGTCGGAACTTACCCGACAAGGAATTTCGCTACCTTAGGACCGTTATAGTTACGGCCGCCGTTTACCGGGGCTTCGATCAAGAGCTTGCACCCCATCACTTAACCTTCCGGCACCGGGCAGGCGTCACACCCTATACGTCGTCTTTCGACTTTGCAGAGTGCTGTGTTTTTGTTAAACAGTCGCAGCCACCGATTTCTTGCAACCCCATCGGCCTTCGAGAGTAAATCTCTACAACCTACCGGGGCACACCTTATCCCGAAGTTACGGTGTCAATTTGCCGAGTTCCTTCTCCTGGGTTCTCTCAAGCGCCTTAGAATTTTCATCCTGCCCACCTGTGTCGGTTTGCGGTACGGTCAATCACAGACTGAAGCTTAGAGGCTTTTCCTGGAAGCAGGGTATCAGTCACTTCAGGTCCAATGGACCCTCGTCATCACGCCTCAGCTAAGCCGCACGGATTTGCCTATGCAGCACGCCTACACGCTTAAACCGGGACGTCCAACACCCGGCCGACCTAACCTTCTCCGTCCCCCCATCGCATCTGTGATCGGTACGGGAATATTGACCCGTTTCCCATCGACTACGCCTTTCGGCCTCGCCTTAGGGGCCGACTCACCCTGCGCCGATGAACGTTGCGCAGGAAACCTTGGGCTTTCGGCGAGCGGGCCTTTCACCCGCTTTATCGCTACTCATGTCAGCATTCGCACTTCCGATACCTCCAGCATCCCTCTCGAGACACCTTCAACGGCCTACGGAACGCTCCCCTACCACGCACATTACTGTGCATCCGCAGCTTCGGTTATTGGCTTGAGCCCCGTTACATCTTCCGCGCAGGACGACTCGACTAGTGAGCTATTACGCTTTCTTTAAAGGATGGCTGCTTCTAAGCCAACCTCCTAGCTGTCTATGCCTTCCCACCTCGTTTTCCACTTAGCCAATCATTTGGGACCTTAGCTGGCGGTCTGGGTTGTTTCCCTCTTGACGATGAACGTTAGCACCCACCGTCTGTCTCCCATATATCACTTTCCGGTATTCGGAGTTTGCTATGGCGGCGTAGATCTAAACGACCCCACCAACCATTACAGTGCTCTACCCCCGGAAGTGTCCATATGAGGCACTACCTAAATAGTTTTCGGGGAGAACCAGCTATCTCCAGATTTGTTTAGCCTTTCACCCCTATCCACAGCTCATCCCCTAACTTTTCAACGTTAGTGGGTTCGGACCTCCAGTACCTGTTACGGCACCTTCATCCTGGCCATGGATAGATCATCTGGTTTCGGGTCTACGCCCAGCAACTATGTCGCCCTATTCGGACTCGCTTTCGCTACGCCTCCCCTATCCGGTTAAGCTTGCTACTGAACGTAAGTCGCTGACCCATTATACAAAAGGTACGCAGTCACCCTTGCGGGCTCCCACTGTTTGTATGCATGCGGTTTCAGGATCTATTTCACTCCCCTCCCGGGGTTCTTTTCGCCTTTCCCTCACGGTACTGGTTCACTATCGGTCGATTACGAGTATTTAGCCTTGGAGGATGGTCCCCCCATGTTCAGACAGGGTTTCACGTGCCCCGCCCTACTTGTCGCAAGCTCAGTCCCACATCCTAGTTTTCGCGTACGGGGCTATCACCCACTACGGCCGACCTTTCCAGATCGTTCCACTAACTAAAATGCTAACTCTTGCAGGCTGTTCCCCTTTCGCTCGCCACTACTGGGGGAATCTCGGTTGATTTCTGTTCCTCGAGCTACTTAGATGTTTCAGTTCGCTCGGTTCGCCTCCACTGGCCTATGTATTCAGCCAGGGATACCCTTGCGGGTGGGTTTCCCCATTCGGAAATCCACGGATCAAAGCCTGTTTGCGGGCTCCCCGTGGCTTATCGCACGCTACAACGTCCTTCATCGCCTGTAATCGCCAAGGCATCCACCACATGCACTTAGTCACTTGACCCTATAACGTTGAGCCCTGACTTCCGCCAGGTCTTCTCCGTCAGCCAAGCAACTCGCGCTTGTTTCCGGCACCGCGGCTGGTTCGCACACGGCACCGAAGAATGCAATCACAACCCATGTACGACCC
>JAHJNJ010000007.1 GCA_018820925.1 Gammaproteobacteria bacterium
ATCTTCATGACCGGGCACGCGAATGCTGGTGCAAATACCGGCACAGGTAATCCGCGCGATCAGGCTACCCTGATCACCGACTACTGCAACACGCACAGCTATTACTGCATCGACTACTACTCCATCGACACCCACGCCATGAACGACACCTACTACGAGGACACTGGCGACAACGGCGATTCCGCGAACTACGGCGGTAACTTCTACCAAGACTGGCAGGACAGCCACACCTTGGGGGTGGATTGGTACCAGAACCGCGAAACCCCTGGGGGTTCTGTCACTTATGGAGTGCACAACACCCAGCACATCACGGCCAACCGCAAGGCCTTTGCATTCTGGTGGGTGCTGGCCAGGATCGCGGGCTACTAGCTAACGGCAGTTCATGGAGACTTTAAGTCAATCGATTTATGACCAATGGAAATACGCCCCCTGAAATTAAGGGGGACCCAAGGGAGATTTGAGCTTCACCCGTAAATTGTGGAAAAGGAGGAAATTATGAAGAGGCACATATTCATCGCGTTTTTCGGGCTGATAATCCTTGCCGGCTGCACCATTCCTACCTACAAGGGAGGGATCGAGCCGATCTATCCCGGAGTCCGCTCAGTGGGCAAATCGTATGAAACGGTTGATACCCTTACGCCGACCTTTCGCTGGAAATCCGATACGGCGGCCAACTGTACTTATGATTTTTCCATCTGGGATGCCGGAGACACTGTGGCAAATGGACCACATGGTGTCAGGTTGTTGCGCGGACCTGCCTTGTATTACAAGGAAGCCCTGACCAGGCCGGAACATACCGTGGAACTCCCGCTCGGTCCGGATTCTAGCTACTATTGGTCCGCACGATTGCGATGTAACGGCCAAGTCTCCGAGTGGGCCACCTATGATTATACCCAATGGGTCGGCATTGCCGCTGCGCAAGGGAAGAATTGGCCGTTTGGTTTCAAGACCCCGAAAATCATTGCCAAGTAAAACGGCGTATGGCAATCAGTTCAGGAGCATTGCATACATGGTTTTCAGTGTATCTGTGCTGTCAAGAGTTTATAAATGGATGGAGGTCGAGTCATGAATAAGAGATGGTGGCCTACCTTTAAGTTTTTTATAGCGGGACTGTTCATTCTCACGGCAGGCGGCTGTACCAGCCTGAACTCGGATAATTTCGTGCCGACATCCATGGTTCCGGTTGGCAATGACCAGAGTTTTGCCGGGAGCGTCAATGTGCAGGCCTCTGTTCCGGGAGTCAGTGAAGGAAAGTCTGGTTTGTTTTATGACGGCAATGTGCTGGCAGTTAAAGAAGCTATTCCCATTGAGAAGCGAGGTAAGGTTGCGTTGTTCCAGAGCAATAAGTTGAAGGTGGCACTGGAACAGGCGGTTGCCCGGAGCGGGTTGTTCCAGCGGATCGAGCAAGGCCCTGCCGATTACGTTCTCGATGTCTGGTTTGTCAATGCCATTCGTGAAATCAAAACCTTCGGGGAGGGGTACATCATCGATGTGACTGCCATCTGGCGACTGACCAGGACCAAAGATGGCAAGGTGTTGTTGTGTAGTTTCGTCAACGGCCACGGCGCCTCGCGCGCGGTCGGCAGCAACGCTTATGTGCAGTCACTGGAAACCGCGACGCGTGACATGGTGCAGAACGGCTTGTCGAAGCTTGCCGACCGTTCGACGGAACATCTTGATGCCAGGTCCGCAGCGGGGAACCGGCCCAGCATGGGGCCTGTCGTTCCAGAGGGTTTTACCCGGTGGTCCGCAAATGTCCGGCAGAATTGGTCAAAGCTCCGCATGGGCCTGACCCTTGCCGAAGTTGAGGCCGCTATCGGTCCGGTTATGTTGAGCGGCGCCATTATCAGGAGTTTTACCAAGGGCTACACCCAGGAATATGAGACCGGCATCTACACGCTGGCATTTATCAACGGCAAGTTGTCGCGGTGGGAACTGCGCTAAAGGAAATGAAGGCGATGACATTCGAGTACATCAAGGTGTTCTACAACCGGAAACTGCAGCACTCGATATTGGGTTACAAGTCGCCGCAGCAATATCTGGATGACTGGCTCACCGCTCAGGACCAAGATATTCCGGTAGCATGAAACCTATCTCCTGGAAGACGAAGAGCCGAGGGAAGATCAAGGTACTTGGTAACATCTGACGAACCCCGCCCAAAGCGGGGTTCGTTTTTTATATTGCCCAGTATGCGGCTAGCCGCTACAATGCGCGCCTTCGTTTTGCCCAACCCGTCGGGGAAGGGCGCAAAAACGGCCTGGTAGCTCAGTCGGTAGAGCAGAGGATTGAAAATCCTTGTGTCGGTGGTTCGATTCCGCCCCGGGCCACCAAACAATTATTGGAGCCCGATCCTGAATAGATCGGGCTCCTTTCATTTCCATCTCCCTCATGTGTGTCTGCTATGGCATCATGGCAGGACTGGGGCGTCAGGGGCCACCTCAGTTCGTAGCCGGGGAGATTCTCTATGCCATTTTGGAAAAAGATATTGGCGCGCGGAAATGCCACCGCATTTTCTGTATTGCTGGCAGTCGTTTCCATCACCAGCGTGCTGTTTCTCTACTACACGCAGAATTCATTCCTCGAAGCTTTTGAAGCCAAAACCTACGATCTCCGGTTCAAGGATTTGCGCGGGCCGATCCAGCCCAATCCCGATATTGCCATCATCGCTTTCGACGACAAAAGTATCGCGGAGTTGGGGCGCTATCCGTGGAGCCGCGACCGTTATGCGCAATTGATCGACAAGCTGTCGGCTGCTAAGGCCAGGGTGGTGTTATTCGATGCATTCTTTCCCGAGCGTGAAAATGCGAAAAACGACCGGCTGTTTGCGGCAGCGGTCAAACGGGCGGGCAATGTGGTGCTGGCGGCGGCTTTGCATTTCGACAAGGAAGGTCGTGTGACCTCCATTACCCGCAGTCTGCCCGAGATTGAACGCGGCCTGGCCGGTGTCGGGCTGATCAATATGTTTCCTGACGATGATGGGGTGGTACGCCGCATCCCTCTCTTGCTGGAGAAAGATGGCAAACAGATGCCCTCGCTGGGCCTGTTGGGTGCGATGTTGGCACTGGGGGAATCCGGATTTGTTTCAGGTGATTTCGATATTGAATTGGGCGAACGCCGCATTCCGGTCGATGGCGAAAATAAGATGTGGGTCAATTATGTGGGCGGGCCGGGGGTTTACCCGCGTTACTCTTTTACCGACGTGATGAACGGGCGCATTCCTGCCGAAAAACTGAAGGGCAAGATATTGTTTGTCGGTGCGACCGCGTTGGGAATTTACGATATGCGGGTGACGCCTTTTGACGGCAATACGCCGGGGGTGGAGTTGCATGCCACCGTTGCCGACAACATCATCAGCGGGCGATACATCCGTCAGAGCGGTATCGAGGCGCTGATAGATATGGCCTTCATCATTGCGATGGGTGTCGTCGCTTTTATTCTGACCATCCGCCTGCATCAGTCGCGCGCGATTCCGGCCACGGTTGTGTTGTTGGTCGGCTACCTCTGGTTTACAACTTACATGTTCAATGTCGGACACTGGATCAACATGATCTATCCGACCATGTCGGTTATCGTCGCGGTACTGGTCGGCGGTGGTTTTCGTTACCTGGTGCTGGAACGCAGCGCGCGCGAGATGCGCTCCATGTTTTCCAGCTATCTGTCGCCAAAATTGGTGGCGCGACTGGAAAAGGATCCGGAGGCGGCCCGGATCGGCGGCGACACCAAGGAAGTGACCGTGTTGTTCACCGATATCAAGGGCTTCACCTCGTTCAGCGAGGCGCATCCGCCGCAGGAGGTGGTGTCGCGGCTTAACCAGTACCTGGGGGCCATGGTGCAGGTGATCGAGCAGCATGACGGCACCATCGACAAATTCATCGGCGACGGCATCATGGCCTATTGGGGCGCGCCTTTGTCGCAACCCGATCATGCCAGGCTGGCTATCGATTGCATCAAGGCCATCAATGAGCGCATGAAGTCGTTGCGCGCTCAATGGCAGGCGGAAGGTCTGGAGGCTTTCACCATCCGGGGCGGCATCCAGTCCGGCGAAGTGGTGGCGGGCAATGTGGGCCTGGCGGGCAAGAAGATGGAATATACCGTGATCGGCGATACGGTTAACCAGGCGGCGCGCCTTGAGGGGACGGCAAAATACTATGGCGTGACTTACCTGGCAGGTGAAGATACCTATCAAAGAACCCGCGAAACCTGCCGATACAGGGAACTGGACAAGATACGCGTAGTGGGCAAACAATTTCCCGTTACCATCTATGAGCCGCTGGAAGGCCTGTCGTTGCTGGACGTTGCGGCTGCAGGGCAATTCGGAGTTGCACTGGCTCTGTACCGTACAAGAGACTGGGGAAAGGCGCGCGATGCTTTTCAAAAGGTACTGGACGTCGCACCTGATGACAAACCTAGTAAAATATACATGGAGCGGTGCGAATATTTCGCGCAGAACCCGCCCGCAGCGGATTGGGATGGTGTGTTCAATCGCGCCGAGAAATGAATATAACAAATGACCGGGGAATACCCCGGGCCGGGAATCCAGTTACCATTTTGAATAGGTCAGGGACATGCGAAATACATTCATCGTAATTTCATTGTTTTTTATTTCCACCGGTGCCTGGGGTGCAGACGCCGCCGCCGGGGTGACGAACGGTTTTTCCAAAGCCGATTTTCGCAACGAAATCGTCACGCCAAAATTGCACAAACTGCTCGGAGTCCATGCGGGGAATCTGTACCTCTCCACAGAGGATGGTGCGGTTGAAGTTGTGGACAAGGAAGGCAAGTCCGTAATGTCGCTGGCGACCAGGAAGGGTGACAGTGAATTGCTCAAACGCCCCGAGGCCGTGGCAGTTGCCGATGAAACCGTCTACGTGGTGGACAGCAAACTGGACCAGGTCGTCATGTACGACTTGGCCAGCGGAAAATATCTGGGCCGGTTCGGCAGCAAGTCGGGTGGCAGCCTGGGCCGCAGTTTCGCGCTTGACAGCCCGCAGGGCGTCGCTGTCCATGAGGGGGTGGTTTATGTCGCGGATACCGATAACGAACGGATACAGATGTTCGGTATCAACGGCGTATTGCTGGGCACCTTGACCTTGAGTGCGCCAAGCTCTGTAAAAGAGAATGTTTACAAGCTGGATGAACCGACAGACATCGCACTGGATGCACAGGGGCGCATCTACGTGCGCGATGCGGGTGACAAATCGATCAAGGTATATGGCCCGAATGGCGAATATCTGCGTTCCCTGTCCAAGACAGGCAAACCGGTTGCGTTGAGTGTGGCAGAAGACGGTATCTATGTGGCGGACGAGGCCAGTTTGACGATCCTGAAATACGATTTCGACGCCAATCAGGTATATAGCTTCGGCTCCGAAGGGGAAGGCAAGGCGCAGTTCAGGAATATTTCCGGTTTGGCGGTGGACAGGGCACAGCAAGTGTATGTCGGCGATGCCAGGAAATTGTTGATCGATGCCTTTGTCGTCGAGGCAGGCAGGTTGCTGGATCCCGTGCCCAAAGCGCCGGGAAGGGTGTCGGTCAAGTGGTTGCAGAATGTTCCGGGAGAAGCCGCTGCGCTTGCCTGGGATGGTCGTGAAACCATTTATGCGGTGAGCAAGGACAAGAAATCGCTGTTGGCGATACGCAAAGGCGTGATCGCGTCCGAGATCAGGCTGAACGATATGCAATTGGCCGCAGTGACCGCGGATAAAGACGGTGCCATTTGGGTGCTGGACAAAAAGGGCTACCGCGGTGCGAAACTGGACGAGAGCGGGAAAGTGCTCCTGAGTTTCGGCAGCGAGGGGAGCGGTGCCGGTCAATTCAACAATCCGGCCGCGATCGCCGTGTCGTCCTCGGGGATGATATTCGTGGCCGACCGTTCGAACCACAATGTGCAGATATTCCGGGGGGACGGTGTGTTCCTGAACGCCCTTGGCGGGGAAAACGCAAAGAATATTCGTTCGCCGACCGCAATGGTCCTTGATCAGCAAGACAATTTGTACATACTCGACGGTTCGCGCAACAGCGTGTTCGAATACTCCGCGAACGGCCAGTATGTGGACGAAATTGGCAAGACCCGGGACGGTAGCCTGTTGTCCAAACCGGTTTCGCTGATTGCGGCCAATGACGAGGTCATGGTGCTGGATGGCAACCATGTCAAAGTGCTCTCACCCAAGGGCAAGTTGAAGCGTTCGTTCGGGGCGGAAGGATCCGGCGTGGGGGCATTCGACGAACCGGTTGCCATTGCCTATGCCGGGGGCGCCAACTTCATCGTTTCCGATTACGGCAATAAGCGGTTGCAGATATTGGCGACCCTGTACAAGCCGGATGCGCCGCAACAACTTACGGCACAAAGCAAGGTGCACGCCGTCGAGTTGCATTGGGCCCAGGCAAGTTCCCCCTATATCAAGCAATACCGTATCTATCGTTCCAGAAATGAAGACAGCGGTTTCATGCAGGTTGGCACGAGTGCGAACACCGAATTCGTGGACCAGGATCTGGATGCCGAAGTGCGCTACTACTACCGTATCGGCGCAGAAACCCATTTCGAATTCGAGGGGGCCACCAGCGCGGCGGTGAGCGGCGAGCCGACCAAGTTTGTGCCGCCGGCGCTGACGGATGTGCAGGTGGAGACCACGCCGTGGCAAGTGAAAATGCATTGGACGGCGGTCGATGCAAAGTATTTCGGCGCCTACCGCATTTACGAAAAAAGCGGCGATACTTACAACAAGATCGGCGAAGTCGCTCAGCCGGAATTCACCAGGGATGCGCTGACGCCGGAGACGAAGTACACCTACTACGTTTCGACATTCAGCAGCGACGGCACGGAATCGGAAAAAGTCGCAGTCGAGGCAACCACGCAGATATTCAACCGTCCCCCGTTGGAGATCGACATGGTTCAGTTGCACGATGTGTTTTCCAATTCTTACAAGACCTACGAGCGGGAGGGAATCGGCCGGGTCAAACTGACCAACAATTCCAATAAAACCATGGAGCGGATCAAGGTCACCTTCCAGTTGAAAGACTTTATGGATTTCCCGACGGAAGCAAGGCTGGACAAGCTGTTGCCGGGAAAGAGCGAGGAAGTCGCGCTCAAGGCCGTGTTCAACAACAGCATACTGACGCTCACCGAGGACAGTTCGGTGCAGGCAATGATCGAGGCGAGCTATTTCGAGAACGGCAAACGCGTCACGTACAGCAAAAATCCGACCATCAACGTCTATGACAAGCACCGCCTGACCTGGGACGAGCGTGACCGTTTTGCGACCTTTGTGACGCCGAAAGACACACCCATCATCAATCTGGTGCGATCAATCGCGACACAGTTCAAAGAGACCAGGGACGAAGCGCAATTGGCTGCCGCCGTGTTCGATGCGCTGGGCGTATATGGCATCACTTACATCCAGGATCCGAGCAACCCCTACCAGGTCAGTTCGGGCAAAGTCGATACCGTCGATTACATTCAGTTTCCGCGTGAGACACTGGAGCGCAAATCCGGCGATTGCGACGATCTGGTCGCGTTCTACTCGTCCGCCCTGGAAAGCATGGGGATCGGCACCCGCGTTCTGGAAGTGCCGGGGCACATGTTCATGATGTTTTCCACCGGCATCGCAGCCGATGAAGACGACTACACCATGGATCATATGTATGTAATCCATGAGGGACAGTTGTGGATTCCGGTGGAAACCACATTGATCGGCAATACTTTTGTCAAAGCCTGGGAAAATGGCGCCGCGTCTTACTACAAATGGAAAGACAAAGGATTGTCCGTGCTGGATGTTCATGCAGCCTGGGAGACCTACAAGCCGGCGAGCCTGCCGGAATCGAATTTGAAACCGGTCGTTATTTCCCGCGCCGAGATCGAGAAAAAATTCCCGGCCGATCACATGTCGGTCTTGAAAATCAGTTCGCAAACCAAAACCCGGCGCTATCTCAATGCCATCAAGACCAATCCTTCCGATGTCGACGCTCATTTGCAGCTGGGCATCATTCTGGCCAAAGCCGGTGACCCCAAGGAAGCGATGAAGTATTTCGACAAGGTGCTCAGCTTGCAGCCCAAGAATGCGGCGGCACTGAACAATCGCGGCAATATCTTCATGATCGAGGATAAATACCGCGACGCCCAGAAGGCGTATATTGCAGCAACGCAGATCGACCCCAAAGATGCCAATTTGTGGGTAAATCTTGCGCGGGCCTACAAGGCGACCAACGATGTGAAGCAAGCAAAGGCCGCCTTTGTTAAAGCCAAGAAACTTGACCCGGCCGTCAAGAACGAACACCGGGCATTGGCGCTGGAACTATTGAATTCGCTTTAAATCGGATGAAACGTCGTACCGTGTCGCACAATTAACAGAGGAGATTCTCATGAAAAAACTGATTGCTTTGTTCGTCCTGCTGGGTGTGGTACTTGCAACGCCTGTGTACAGTGCCGATGAAAAAACGGACGGCAGTTCGTGGTGGGATAGTCTGCGCAGGAAGATCGAATTGCTTACCCCCAGGAAGAAAATCACCACCACGACCGCGGTGGGCGGTGTGCGCGGAGCGCAGGCGGAGGCGGACGATGTCTACTGGAAGGACGAAGCCAAGATGCAGCCCATCGATGCCGATGAATTGACCGCTTTCAAGAAGGCCGTTTCTTTGGTCGAGGCGGGGGACACGGCAGGTGCGCAGGGCGCGTTTACGGAGTTCCTGAAAAAACATCCCGACAGCCGCCTGCGTGACGACGCGGAAAAGGCGTTGGCGCTGCTGCAACCCAAGAAGTAATCGCGAGCCCGCACGGGCCGGGCTGGCTGGTGTTCAATCCATCCAGCCCTTATAATCCGCTCCCTTGCGAAACCGGCTAGTCGTTCATTCTTCCCATGCAGTTATTCACTTTCGGCATCAACCATCAGACCGCGCCGCTCGCCGTGCGCGAGCAGATCGCGTTCAATGTCGATACGCTGGATTCCGCGCTGCGCGATCTGGTGGGCAAGGGTGCCGCCAAGGAAGCCACGATCCTCTCCACCTGCAACCGCACCGAAATCTATTGCAGCACCAATGCCCCTGTTCATGCTGTGGATTGGCTGGCCGATTATCACCATCTCCCTGTGGCCGAGATCGAACCCTATATTTACCGTTTGCCGCAGGAACAGGCGGTAAAACACGCTTTCCGCGTCGCCAGCGGGCTGGATTCCATGGTGCTGGGCGAGCCGCAGATATTGGGCCAGATGAAGCAGGCCGTGCGCCAGGCCGAGCAGGCGGGCACGCTGGGCTTTCTGCTGCACAAGCTGTTCCAGCGCACCTTTTCGGTCGCCAAGGATGTGCGCACGCAGACCGAGATCGGCGCGAACCTGGTGTCCATGGCCGCCGCCGCCGTCAAACTCGCCGAACGCATTTTTCCCAGTATCGCCGAGCAACGCATCCTGTTCATCGGTGCGGGTGAAATGATCGAACTCAATGCGGTGCACTTCGCCGCCCGCAACCCGCAACGCATCACCGTCGCCAACCGCACGCTGGATCGTGCGCAAGTGCTGGCGCGGCGCATCAATGGCCATGCCATCACGCTAAGCGAACTGCCGGAACAACTGGCACAGCACGACATCATCGTCACCTGCACTGCCAGCTCTTTGCCGATACTGGGCAAGGGCATGGTCGAGCGCGCATTGAAACAGCGCAAACACCGCCCGCTGTTCATCGTCGATCTGGCCGTGCCGCGCGATGTGGAAAAGGAAGTCGCGGAGTTGAGCGATGTATTTCTCTACAGCGTGGACGACTTGTCCGACGTGGTGCGCGACGGGCTGGATGCGCGCCAGGGCGCGGTGAAAGAAGCCGAAGTCATTATCGACTCGGGCGTGAATGAATTCATCCATTGGATGGAATCGCGCGAAGTGGTTCCGGTCATCCGCAGCCTGCGCGACCACGCCGAACGTCAACGCCGCCATGAAATGGAAAAGGCCCTGCGTTTGTTGGCCAAGGGAGAAGCGCCGGAAAAAGTCCTGGAATCCCTGAGCATGGGGCTCATCAACAAATTTTTGCATGCACCGACGCAGGCGCTGAACCAGGCGCAAAGCAGCGAGCGCGATGCATTCCTGGAAGCAGTGCATCGTATCTTCCGTCTGCACGACACCGAATGAAACCGAGTATCTCCACCAAGCTCGCCCAGCTCAGTGAACGGCTGGACGAGATCAACAGCTTGTTGAGCAGCGAAGAGGCGACGCGCGACATGGATGCGTTTCGCAAGCTCAATCGCGAGCGTGCCGAGATTGAACCGGTGGTCGAGCTTTACCATTCCTACCAATCCTGCGAAGCCGATATTCACACCGCGCAGGAAATGGAAAGCGATCCCGAGATGCGCGAATTTGCCGAGGCCGAGATCAAGTCCGGACGCGAGCGTCTGGAACAATTCGAAGTCGAGCTGCAAAAGATGCTGCTGCCGAAAGACCCCAACGACGAGCGCAACGTCTTTCTCGAAGTGCGCGCCGGCACGGGCGGCGACGAAGCCGCCATTTTTGCGGGCGACATCTTCCGCATGTATGTGCGCTTTGCCGAGCGCCGCCGCTGGCAGGTCGAGATCATCTCCGAAAGCCCCGGCGAAATGGGCGGCTACAAGGAAGTCATCGCGCGCATCATCGGGCAGGGCGCCTATTCGGTGCTGAAATTCGAATCCGGCGCGCACCGCGTGCAGCGCGTGCCCACCACCGAGACGCAAGGCCGTGTCCACACTTCCGCCTGCACCGTCGCCATCCTGCCGGAAGCCGACGAAGTCGGGGAAGTCGAACTCAATCCGGCCGACCTGCGCATCGACACCTTCCGCGCGTCCGGCGCGGGCGGCCAGCACATCAACAAAACCGACTCGGCCGTGCGCATCACCCACCTGCCCACCGGCACCGTGGTCGAATGCCAGGACGGGCGCTCGCAACACCAGAACAAGGCGCAGGCCATGCGCGTGCTGGCGGCACGCATCAAGGACAAACAGGAACAGGCCGCGAACAGCAAAGTTGCCGCCGAGCGCAAATCCCTGGTCGGCAGCGGCGACCGTTCCGAACGCATCCGCACCTACAATTTTCCGCAAGGCCGCGTCACCGACCACCGCATCAACCTCACGCTGTACAAGATGGACCAGATCATGGACGGCGACATCAGCGAACTCACCAACGCGTTGATGGCGGAACATCAAGCCGAGCAACTCGCTTCGCTCTCGGGCGAAGGCTGAGATCGCCCGCAAGGCATATTGGCCGTTTGGCATGTTGCCCCTGACTCAAGAGCAAGTTAGTTGGCATTCATCTCACCCTTCGATCTTCGATTTCAGACACCTGTATAAGCCGCTCCTGCCGTGACCATTAACATGCAACGCAATCTCTCTTCTCTTTTGACGCAAGACAAAGCCAGGCTGGAAACTGCATTGGGCCTGGATTCCGGCACGTCGCGTATTGAGGTGCAGATGTTGTTGCAGTCTGTCCTGAAAGTCCCGCGTTCCTATTTGCTGGCGCATCCGGAGCAGGTGTTGAATGCGGCACAGCGCGCGGCCTATGACAACCTGTTGCAGCGCCGCTTGCAGGGCGAGCCTGTTGCCCACATTTTGGGTGAGCGGGAGTTTTTCGGATTGAGTTTCAGGGTGACGCCTGGCACATTGATCCCGCGACCGGAGACGGAGTTGCTGGTGGAGCTGGCGTTGAAATACTTGACTTCACCCCAGCCCTCTCCAGAGAAAGGAGAGGGCATTCGCGTGCTGGATCTGGGCACAGGCAGCGGTGCGATTGCCTTGTCCATCGCGCATTCCAGACCGGATGTGGCGGTGATGGCAGTCGATGCTTCGGAAGCGGCTTTGGAAGTTGCACGCGAGAATGCGCAACGACTGGGCATCGCCAATGTGCGCTTCCTGCAAAGCGACTGGTTCTCGGCGTTGGCAGGACAGCGCTTTGACCTGATCGTTTCCAACCCGCCCTATATCGCGGCAGGTGATGCGCACCTCACGCAGGGCGATGTACGCTTCGAGCCGATGTCGGCGCTGGCTTCCGGCGTAGACGGATTGGACGATATCCGCAGCATTGCCGGCCAGGCGGGGGCTTATCTTGAGCATGGCGCTTGGCTATTGCTGGAGCACGGTTACGATCAGGCCGCGCAAGTACGTGATCTTTTGCAAATGAATGGATTCATCGCGGTGTTTTCTGCAAAAGATATAGCCGGGATAGACCGTGTCAGTGGCGGGGAAAAGCCGTGATATACCTGAAATGACAAGGGAAGTGGCAAAATCTATGAAGAGTGTGGGGTGAAAGGTATAGGCCGATATATAGGCCATTTGGCATATATGCAACCCGGGAACACGCCCCTACAATCGCTCCTGAGTTGTTAGAGCCTTGAGTTGCAACCAACTCAATCTTTCATACTCTCCTCCTATTCTGGGCCATCGCAAGGTGGCCCGTTTTTTTGCCTGCGATTTCGTAGCAGGCTAGGCGGATAGCAGTTTGCGGGCGCGGGCGATGGCGGCTTCCACTTGCTGGGGTGCGGTACCGCCGGTGTGGTTGCGTGCGGCGAGTGAGCCTTCCAGTGTCAGCACCGCGTAGATGTCATCCGTAATGAGATCGGAGAATTGCTGCAGTTCGTCCAGCTTGAGTTCCGCCAGGTCGCAGCCTTTGTGTTCGGCATGGCGCACTGCCAAAGCCACCGCCTCGTGCGCATCGCGGAATGGCAAACCCTTCTTCACCAGATAATCGGCCAAATCGGTTGCCGTGGCGTAGCCCTGCAATGCGGCGCGGCGCATTGCTTCCGGCTTGACGGTGATGCCGCTCATCATGTCGGCGTAGATGCGCAAGGTCTGCGTGAGCGTATCCACCGTGTCGAACAGCGGTTCCTTGTCTTCCTGGTTGTCCTTGTTGTAGGCCAGCGGCTGGCCCTTCATCAGCGTGAGCAGTGCGACCAGATGGCCGTTTACGCGGCCGGTCTTGCCGCGCACCAGTTCCGGCACGTCGGGGTTCTTTTTCTGCGGCATGATGCTTGATCCGGTGCAGAAGCGGTCGGCGATATCGATAAAGCCGAAACGCGGGCTCATCCACAAAATCAATTCTTCCGACAAACGCGACAGATGCGTCATGACCAGTGCGGCGGCGGCGGTGAATTCGATGGCGAAATCGCGGTCGGACACGGCGTCCAGCGAGTTCTGGCACACTGCCTCGAATCCCAGCAATTCGGCCACCAGCTCGCGTTTGATCGGATAGCTGGTGCCGGCCAGGGCAGCCGCACCCAGCGGCAGGCGGTTCACGCGATGGCGCGCATCGCGAAAACGTTCCACATCGCGCTGGCACATTTCGAAATACGCCATCAGGTGATGGGCAAAACTGACCGGCTGCGCGACTTGCAAATGGGTGAAGCCGGGCAGGATGGTATGCGTGTGGTGATGGGCCAGATCAAGCAGGGCTGTTTGCAGCTCTTTGAGCAGTCCGCTGATGTCGTCGATGGCGCTGCGCAGATACAGCCTGATGTCGGTCGCCACCTGGTCGTTGCGCGAACGCCCGGTATGCAGACGCTTGCCCGCATCGCCGACCAGGGTGGTGAGACGCTTTTCGATGTTCAGGTGCACGTCTTCCAGATCGAGTTGCCACTCGAAATCGCCGCTGATGATCTCGTTCTCGATCTGCGCCAAGCCGCGCTGGATGTCTTTCAGGTCCTGCGCGCCGATGATGTTGCAGCTGGCAAGCATTTGCGCATGCGCCAAAGAGCCCTGGATATCGAACAGCGCCAGACGCTTGTCGAAATCCACCGAAGCGGTATAACGCTTGACCAGTTCTGCCACGGGTTCGTTGAAGCGTCCCGACCACGTTTGATTGTCTTGCATCGTTGCCATGTCTTGTCCAGAATGAGGGGCTATTGAAAGGTCAATATGCCGGAGATACGCAGTATAAATCAAAACAATCAGCCCAAGCTGCTGCCCGACTTCCGCAATCTGGGCACCGTGTTGCGTATTGTGCTGCTGGTGAACGGCATTGCCCTGCTCGGGGCGTTGTCACAGGCCACTTCTTTTGCGGGCTTGCAGAATAGTCTGCTGCAAGGCTCCGTGCTGCTGCAACCCGCCCTCTTAACCAGTCTGCTGCTGTTATACGCACTTAACCCTTTCCTGATGAGAGTGCCATATTGGCAAGGCGGTGTGGCCGTGGTCGCGGCAGTGACGGCAATCACAATAATGCTCGATGAACTCGGCGGAAATTTGCTCTTTGAACTGGATGGCGCGGGCGTGTTCCGCTATACGCGGCATGCTTTGGTGGGTATCGCCATCTCGCTGATATTGCTGGCATACTTCCGGTTGCGTATCCAGTCGCTGTCCCCCGCGAAACACGAGGCGCGGCTGCAGGCGCTGCAGGCGCGCATCCGCCCGCATTTCTTGTTCAACACCATCAATGCCGTGCTGAGCATCGTGCGTGCCGACCCCAAGCGGGCGGAGACTGCGCTGGAAGATATGGCGGACTTGTTTCGCATGGCGATGTCCGAGTCGCATGAAATGGTTGAGTTGGCCAAGGAAGTGGCACTGGCGCGGCAATATCTGGGACTCGAGGCGTTGCGCCTGGGAGAGCGGCTTCAGGTTCACTGGGATACGCAGAACATGCCGACGGACGCGCTCATTCCTCCGTTGATATTGCAGCCGCTGTTGGAGAATGCCGTTTATCACGGTATTGAGCCGCTACCCCAAGGGGGAATTATAGGTGTGCAGTTATATGTGGATAAAGACGAATTGCATCTGAAAGTGAGCAACCCGGCACAAGCGCATACCGAAGCGCACGCCAACGGCAACAAAATGGCGCTTTCCAATATTCGCGAAAGGCTGGCTTTGCTATTTGATGTCGAAGCGCAGTATCAGGTTGAGAGTGATGCGAACCAGTATCAGGTACATATCATTGTTCCCTATGTCGTAAAAGGGCAGACAACATGAACGACACGATAACCTTGCCCCTCAATGTATTCATCGTCGATGACGAGCCTCCCGCACGCAATCGTCTCAAGGAGCTGTTGGCCGATTGTGCCCTCCAGTTTCCGTTGCAACTGGTGGGCGAAGCGGCCAATGGTCAGGAAGCGCTGGACAAACTCGCCGAGACGCCGGCCGAGGTCGTGCTGATGGATATACGCATGCCGCAAATGGACGGCATCGAGCTTGCCCGCCACCTGAACCGGCTCGAGCATCCACCCGTTATCATTTTCACCACTGCCTATGATGCCTACGCCATACAGGCATTCGAGCAGCACGCCATCGACTACCTGCTCAAGCCGATCCGGTTGGGGCGCCTGTTCGACGCGCTTTCGCGGGCGCGCGATGCCGTGCCGATCCGTACCGAAGTGCTGCAGGAGTTGACCCCCGAGCCGCGCGGCAACCTTTCCACCCACGAACGCGGTAGAGTGCTGCTGATACCCATTGAGCAGGTACTTTACTTGCGGGCCGAATTGAAATACGTCACCGTGCGGACTGCGGAGCGCGAATACCTCATTGAGGAATCGCTCACCGCACTGGAAAAAGAATACGCAACCCGCTTTGTGCGCATTCATCGCAATTGCCTCGTGGCAAAAAATGCCATCGCCGGATTTGAAAAAGGCGGGGAAGAAGGCGAGAGCGGCTGGCTGATGAAGTTGAAAGGGCTGGACGAAAAACTGCCGATCAGCCGCAGGCAACTATCTGTCGTTAAGGAACAAGGAAAATAATCCGATGCGCGTACTAATTATTGAAGACAACCGGGATCTGGCATCCAATATGTTCGACTTCCTGGAAGCCAAGGGACATGTGGTGGATGCGGCGGGTGACGGCATTACCGGCATGCATCTGGCGCTGGTCAACCAATATGATGCGATTGTGCTCGATCTGACCCTGCCGGGAATGGACGGTATTACGTTGTGCCGCAAGCTGCGCGAAGAGGGCGGCAAGGACACACCGATCCTGATGGTTACGGCACGCGATTCGCTGGACGACAAAATCGCCGGACTGGAAGCGGGGGCGGACGATTACCTGGTCAAACCTGCCGAACTGCGCGAGATTGAGCTGCGTTTGCGCGTGCTGTTCCGGCGCAGCGGTGAATACACGCAAAAACAGAAGAAGATGGTGATCGACGACCTCACGCTTGATACCAATACTTGCTCGGTGCGGCGCGGAGACAAGGTGATTGAATTGCCGCCCATTCCCTACAAGATACTTGAAACGCTCATGTCGCGTTCGCCGCAGGTGGTGAACCGCGAGGATATTGAGCAAGTGGTGTGGGGTGAAGGGCGGCCGGATAGCGACTCGCTGCGCGCGCACGTGCATCTGCTCAGAGACCTCATCGATAAGCCGTTCCCGCGGAAATTGCTGCGCACGATGCGCGGATTCGGTTATCAACTGGTCAGCCCGGATGTTCCCGACCAATAGCCTGCGCTACCGCGTTGCCTTTTATTACGCCCTGTTCGGGGCGGGACTCAGTATTCTGCTTTCCACGGGCGTTTACCTGACCATACAGGAGATTGGCCACCGGCTCATGGATCAGATATTGGTGGGGGAGTTGTTCGAGCATGCCAGCGAAGATGTGTTTGTGCCGCCGAACATCAAATCCATCAGGGGCTATATTCTCTCCAAGGCGCAAACCAGCAATAACATTCCTCCCGAAATCATCAAGCTCCAGCCGGGAAAGTACAACGTTCACATCGGCAAGGCCGACTACCGAACCCTGGTTGCCGATGTGGGGGATGCGCGCTATTTCATGCTGTTCAATTCGGTGAGCCAGCATTATCAGGAAGCGGTTTTCTTAAACTACATGGTGTATTTCGCCATATTCATGATTATCAGTTCGTCTATCGGCGGAGTATTGCTGGCGAAGCGCGTCACCGCATCGGTGTCCCGTCTGGCCAGGCAGGTTGGTCAGGCAAGGCCGGGCGATACTGAACTGTCCCTGGTCGAATTGACCAGCAACGATGAAGTTGGGGAACTGGCGCGCGCATTTGATCGCTATCTCAGCCGCTTGCGAAAATTCATCGAACGGGAGAATTACTTCACAGCAGACGTGAGCCATGAATTGCGTACACCGCTGGCCATTGTGCTGGGGACAGTCGAAGTGCTGGAGCAGGACGACACGCTTTCAGAAAAACAACAGGAGCGCCTCGCGCGCATCCGGCGCGCCGCACAGGATATGATCGACCTGACGGCGGCCTTGTTGCTGATGGCGCGGGAGCGCCAGAACGATACGGAAGAGCAACCTTGTAATGTTGCCGAAGTGGCGCTTGCCTGTATCGAAAAACACCGCCACTTGATCGGTGATCGCCCGATTCGCATGGAAGTGGAATTGGCGGCAGATCCGGATCTGGTAGTCGAACGCCCGCTGCTTGAGATCGTCATCGGCAACCTGATCCGAAATGCGCTGTTCAACACCAAGTCCGGTGTCGTCACGTTCCGGCTCGAAGCCACACGTCTTGTGGTTCGGGATACCGGTGTCGGGATGCGACCGGAGGAATTGGCCCGGGCACTCGAACGCTATTACAAGGGCGCATCCAGCGCCGGGGCGGGCGTTGGCCTGTCGCTGGTGAAACGAATCTGCGACCGTTACGGTTGGCGCATCTCTCTGGAAAGTCAGGAAGGCCGGGGCACAATGGCGGAGATCGATTTTTCCGAGCGCCGGAGCACGAGCCGCACTTTTGCCAACGAAAGTGAAGTAGACCAGTAACGGTCAAGACGATTGGCCGCCCACTCATGCGGGCCGCAAAAACATAGACTGAATATTCCAGCCGCATCTGGACTCTGAAGCAGATTTTCAGGGCAATTTCATTATTGATGGTTCATCCGGCTCTTGCGTGGGTAAAGACCAGATTAGTCAGCAGTTCGAAAACCATAGCATCTCGCTGAGTGTACCCCCACCCATCAACAGGTAAGCAGCAGGTTTTGCATGTTGAGACGTTGCATTGAGCCTGACGCACACTTCCCAATCGGGTGGCGCATGGGACGAAGTTGGCGGTACAGTGGCGGCAGGCAAGGATGCCAGCACCCTGCTGCTGGAAGCGTTGTTTTAATGTTGTAGCAGACTTTCGAACCCGTGGTGGTTTGCTGAAAAAGTTCAGGTTTCCGGTTCTCTGCAGAACAGACAGTGTTGCAGAGAATCGGGGAACCATGGCCGATCCATCACATAACGGAGCATCATGACAGCACAAATAGGGGGGGAGACTTCGATCTGGCCTTTCAACACATAGTCATGCTGTGTGGTGGAATACAGGGAGCGGTCTCCTCGTTTTGGGTTCGCGAGGTTTGATCAGTCGCGGAAACCCTTGGGAGGTTCACCATGAAGTGTAAATATAATTTTGAGTACATGCAGATGCGTGCATTGTTTGCATTATTCGGCATGCTATTCATGTCGCCAATTTACGCCGAAGCCATGCCGCCAAACGCAGCTGCCGCATCGGAAGTTGCGGCGACACCGGAAGCGCCTGCGGTTGCCCTTTCGCCTTTTGAAGAACGGCTGCAACTGTGCGCCGGCTGTCATAACCCGGACGGCAATAGCATCATTCCCGAAAATCCGAAACTGGCCGGTCTGGATAAAAAATACATTCGCCGTCAGTTGGAGGCCTTCAAGGGTGGGGATCGGACAAATCCAACCATGAGTTCCATCATCACGATGGTCGATCCGAAGGAATTCGAGGATTTGGCAGACTTTTTCAGCAAGCAGAAACGTACGGTCGGCACTTCCGACAAGGCCGACCTGCTGGGGCAGGGCAGACAGGTATTCGAAGAAGGCGTCATTGGAACCGGCGCCCCGGCCTGCATGGGCTGTCACGGAGAAGACGGCAGCGGCGATGCCAAATTTCCGCGCTTGAATGGTCAGAATGCGCAGTACGTCGTCAATCAACTGATGAATTTCAAGAGCGGAACACGCGCCAACGATGCCAAGGGCCTGATGCGGGCCGTGGCCAAGCGCCTGAACGAACAGGAAATGGCAGCCGTGGCCGAGTACATGTCAACCTTGAAGGAAGCCGAATAATGAAAACCATTCTCTCTGCAGTAATTGTCCTGCTGTTTGGATTGCAGGCAACCGTGGCGCAAGCGGCCGACGCATACGTTCCCAAGGTCTACGGCAAAAAAGGCTATGTATGGGATGAGATGACACCGGAACGCGTCCAGGTCCTGAAACAAAAAGGAGATCCGGTGAACGGCAAGGAAGCCTTTCGCGGCTGCCAGGGTTGCCACAAGGCCGACGCGGCGGGTGTGCGTGAAGGCGTATATCCGCGCCTGACCGGCCAGCATGCCAGCGTACTGATCAAACAGATCACCGAGATCCGCGCGGGCATCCGCAAGAACCCGAAGATGCTGCCCTTCGTGCAGGACCCGGCGATCTCCGTGCAGGAAATCGGCGACATCGCCGAGTACTTATCCACACTGACCTCGTACCGCGAGAACGGCAAAGGCCCGGAAGACCTGTCGGCCAAAGGCGAAAAACTGTTCATGACCAACAAGTGCTACACCTGCCACGGCAAGCACGGCGAAGGCAACGCGGAGAAATCCTACCCGGCGGTTGCGGCCCAGCACTACGGCTACCTGATACGCGAAATGAACCTGATCCGGACCGGCGTGCGCGGCAACTCCAACCCGGACATGGTCAAGGCCATCGCCAAGTTCAAGCAGAGCGACATGGATGCCGTGGCCGACTACCTGTCGCGCTTGCCCGATTACCGGACGCTTCACTAAAGCGCATGAACGGGCAATGGCGGCGGTCGTTGCCCGACAGCCGAAAAATGTGAAGAAGCTTTCAGCCGCATGCCATGATTAATGCAGATGGATGCAATCCTGTTGAATTTTGCTTCACCGCAAAACCATAATCACGGCAACCCGGCAACATCCCTCACTTCAAACACCAATCGAACGCAGAATGACAGGTGCATAAATCCTCATTCAATCGAGGTATGTGCCATGCCAGCCCGCCACAGTTCAATCTCTGCACTCCATATATATGCATGCAAATGCCCGACAAACGTCGGCATACGAATGGTGTTGCAGAAAATGCAATTTAACGAACATTTAACATTCCGTTGACAAGGCCTTGACGAATCAATTGCTAGGATTGCCCCCAACTTGTGCAAGCTGTCGTGAGTACCCCAATGCACAAGCACGATTTTGCAGCAGGGGGAGAAGGCAATAAACAATTCGTCAAGTTATTAATAGGGGATATAACAATGAAGAAAATCGTACTTTCACTTGCAAGCGTGTTGGCAGCAACCGCATTTGCACCCGAAGCATCCGCCATTCCGGCGTTTGCCCGTCAAACCAACCAGGCATGCACTGCTTGCCACATGCAACACTTTCCCGTGTTGAACTCAACCGGCCAGGAGTTCAAGGCCGGCGGTTATACCCAGATGGGCACCAAGGGAAAAATCAAGGGTGATGACATTTCCATTCCTGACCAACTGAATGCCGCAGTTCTGATCAAGGCTCGCTATCAAAAGTCCAACGGTGACTCTTCCGGCACCATTTCCGGTACGACCACCGACAGCGGCCAATGGCAGATTCCCGATGAGTTGAGCTTGTTCTTCGGCGGCCGCGTTGCTGAAGGCGAGAAGATCAAAATCGGCATGATGATGGAAAACAACCTGGTTGGCGGTCCGATAGCCGGCATCATTGCGGGGATGAAAGTGCCGGTCGTGGTTGCGCTGGATCCGGTGAATGTTATGGTGATCCCTTACCTTACAGACGGCTTGGGTGCGGCGTATGGTTACGAGCAGTCCAGTACCGGTACAACACGTGGTATTCGTTGGGCTGAAAATCGCAAGGAAATATCGGCGGCGCAATACACCGGTGTGGGTGCGGGTGCTGCTTCCGGCATCGCCTTGGTTGTGCATAGCGACTTCGGCTACGTCAACCTGAGCCGTTGGTCTCCTAACTTTGCCTATGCGGGCGGTACAGGTGGTGTGCAGATGAGTTCCACCTGGTTGCGTGTTGCTGCAACGCCGACTATTGCCGACTGGGGGTTGCATATCGCTTACGGTGTTGCTAGTGGTTCCAACTACTGCAACGACGTCACCCAAGGGGCTGCTGCAACGCCTGTTGATACCGACAAGTGCGATACCAAGGGTAGTGTGTTCGATGTGCAAGCCCAAGGTGCAATCGCCGACATGGAAACCAGCTTTTACTTCCAGACTTCGAAATCTCCGAAGAGCAGTTCTGCTGTGACAAAAGATATTAACGGAAATATTACAGCTTTCAACGGAGCAAATTCGTTCAATTCTTCGACTGCAAACGATCTGAAAGCGACCACCATCGGTGCCGATGTTAGTGTGATTCCACATACCCTGCATGTGGGTGCTGCGTATCGCAAAGGTACCAAGTCCAATGCGACTGCAGACAAGGATGACGCAATCACCCTGACTGCAGTGTATGACCTGTTCCAGAACGTTGCCTTGCATGCCAACTACAGCAAGTATTCCGGTCCTGCATATGATGCTCCTGGTGCCAGCAACTCGCTGCTGACAATGATGCTGGAAGCAGCGTGGTAATAATAAAAACAGTATAACAATAAAAATTCGGAAGGCCGCAAGGCCTTCCATTTTGACTTTGCGCGGCAATGCCCGTTGCGCGGAATCAATAGGGGGATCACCATGAAACACAAAACTAATTCCAACGGCTTGCAGGTGTGCACATTTATTGCGCTCATCTGCGTGCTGTTTATGTCGGCGGCTCACGCCGAGACCATGCAGTCAAATGAGGCTGCTGCTTCGGAAGTTGCGGCAGCGCCGACTCCCGAGGCCGCCGCATCGGAAGTTGCGGCGACACCAGAGGCAACAGCCCCGGAAGCGCCTGCGGTTGCACTTTCACCTTTTGAAGAACGGCTGCAACTATGCGCCGGCTGTCACAACCCGGACGGCAACAGCATCATTCCGGAGAACCCACGGCTGGCCGGTCTGGATAAAAAATATATTCTCATTCAGCTTCGGGATTTCAAAAGTGGTGACCGGACAAATGCAACCATGAGCGCCATCATCCAGATGGTCGATGAAAAGGAATTCGAGGACCTGGCAAAATATTTCAGCGGCCAAAAACGCCAGATCAGCGTGTCTGAAAAGCCGGAACTGGTTGAGCAGGGCAAACAGATCTTCGAAGAAGGCGTGATCGGTTCTGCGGCTCCTGCCTGCATGGGCTGTCACGGCGAAGACGGCAGCGGCGATGCCAAATTTCCGCGCCTGCAGGGACAGAACGCGCAGTACGTCGTCAACCAATTGACGAACTTCAAGAGCGGCGAGCGCGCCAACGATGCCAAAGGCCTGATGCGTGCCGTGGCCAAGCGTTTGAACGAGCAGGAAATGGCGGCCGTGGCCGAGTACATGTCAACCTTGAAGGAAGCCGAATAATGAAAACAATACTCTCTACAGTAATTGTCCTGCTGTTTGGATTGCAGGCAGCCGTGGCGGAAGCGGCCGACGCATACGTCCCCAAGGTTTACGGAAAAAAAGGCTATGTATGGGATGAGATGACGCCGGAACGAGTCCAGGTCCTGAAACAAAAAGGAGACCCGGTGAACGGCAAGGAAGCCTTTCGCGGCTGCCAGGGTTGCCACAAGTCCGACGCGGCAGGTGTGCGCGAAGGCGTATATCCGCGCCTGAGCGGCCAGCACGCCAGCGTGCTGATCAAGCAGATCACCGAGATCCGCGCGGGCATTCGCAAGAACCCGAAAATGCTGCCCTTCGTGCAGGACCCGGCGATTTCCGTGCAGGAGATCGGCGACATCGCCGAATACTTGTCCACGCTGACCTCGTACCGCGAGAACGGCAAAGGCCCGGAAGACCTGTCGGCCAAAGGTGAAAAACTGTTCATGACCAACAAGTGCTACACCTGCCACGGCAAGCACGGCGAAGGCAATGCGGAGAAATCCTACCCCGTTGTCGCGGCCCAGCACTACGGCTACCTGATACGCGAAATGAACCTGATCCGGACCGGCGTGCGCGGCAACTCCAACCCGGACATGGTCAAGGCGATTTCCGGGTTCAAGCAAAGCGATATGGATGCGGTTGCAGACTACCTGTCGCGTCTGCCCGATTACCGGACTGTCAATGCCACGCCGAATCCGGCGTTGGTCGTTCCGGAATCATCGTCGGCAGCAAAGTAATTTCTGAAGTATCGGGTAACGGCCACCGCCGTTGCCCGCTGTTGACATTTGTTATGCAAAACATAAGGGGAAGCTCCGTGAAAAAAGGATGCAACAGATACTTCGCACTTGCGTGTTCCGCACTGTTCGGTCTGTACTTATCGAATGCGGCATTTGCGGCCGATGTGGCAAAACTCGTCGAGCCTTGCTTCTCCTGCCACGGCAAGAACGGAAACAGCGCCGATCCCGATGTCCCCAATATCGCCAGTTATTCCGAGGACTATCTCACCAAGACGCTGAAACGCTATCAGGACAAGGAAAGACCGTGTATCGAAACGGAAATCCGCTCCGGCAGCAAAAAAGGCACCAAAACCGACATGTGCAAAATCGCCGCCGCGTTGAGCGAGGACGACATTGACCAGATCGGGGGATTCTTCGTAGCGCAGACCTTTGAGCGCACACCGCAGGCGTTCGATGCGGGACTGGCGGAAAAAGGCAAATCAATCCACAACAAGCGCTGCTATACCTGTCACAGCGAAGGCGGCAGCGAGCCGAGCGACCATGCCGGCATTCTGGCCGGACAGAAAATGGCTTACCTCCGACAGCAAATCAAATTCTTCAGGGAAGGCAAGCGCCCCATGAACAAGAAAATGAAGCCGAAGCTGGAAGCGACGGACGATAGCGAGATAGAAGCCGTCATTAATTACTACGGAAGTTTCAAGTAAAACTGTAACTTGTGGATCGAGCTGCGATGTCCAAAAGAAACTGGTGGCAAGTATTGCGCAGCCCGACGGCGCACTATTCCCTGCTCACGCTGCTGAGTGTTGGATTTATTGCGGGGATTATTTTCTGGGGCGGCTTCAACACCGGGATGGAAGCGACCAACCGGCTCGAGTTCTGCATTTCCTGCCACGAGATGCGCGATACCGTGTATCAGGAATACAAGAAATCCGTGCATTACACCAACCGCACTGGCGTGCGCGCCATCTGCTCGGACTGCCATGTGCCCAAAGACTGGATGCACAAAATGCAGCGCAAGATCCAGGCGAGTGCCGAACTGTGGGGCAAGCTGACCGGAACCATCGATACCAAAGAGAAATTCGAGGCCAAACGCCTGGCACTGGCACAAAGCGAATGGGCGCGCATGAAAGCGTCGGACTCGCGCGAATGCCGCAACTGCCACAGCTACGAGGGCATGAATGCGGCGATCCAGGACGAGACGGCACAGGCAAAACATGCCCAGGCCGCAAAACCCGATTCCGGCAAGACCTGTATCGATTGCCACAAGGGAATCACCCATGAACTTCCGGAAGGTATGGAAGGGCTGTAATCCGCAGAAAGCGATCTCACAAAACAATGCCAGCTGTTTCCGCCCGAGAGTGGCGAGCAGTTGAATTATTTGCCAAATTTCACCTGATTTTGACGATGCGATGACGGTCATTTAACAATGACCTTGCTAATATCCTGACCATGTTGAGGGGGTGGCGTTATGCAAATTGCCCGAGACGCGCAGTTGGCAAAATGATCGGGGGGATATATAAGCCGCAACAATAAGCAACATCAAGTTGCAGGAAGCGGCAGTTGAATTACAAGAAAAACTACCATGCCGCGAGGGTGGGTTGATGCAGGTTCCGGATCGGTTGTAGTTCAGGGTCTACAGCAGGTCGCACAATAAGAGAACCAAAGCAGAACTCATTAATCACAACAACAATGGCGAGTAGTGGAAGAAAGTAGGGGAGACTTCGGAACGGCAATTTCATACGTGGCCAATCTGCGTATCTGAATGGCGTGACGCGGTCTCCCCCTTTATTTGCCCGATATATTTGTTTGTGCAGCGTACGTCCCGGTTGCGCCCATCGCGAATTACATTCCCCGTCTTGCTGTTAACCGCTGTTCCGCAGTCCGGTCGCAATGCCGTTGATGGAAAGGTGAATCGCACGTTTCACTTTTTCGTCGTTGTCGCCGGCGCGGTGCCGTTGCAACAGGGCAACCTGCAAGTGGTTGAGCGGGTCGATGTACGGCGTTCGGGTCAAAATGCTGCGCGCGAAAGACGGGGCATCCTGCAGCAAGGAAGTGTTTCCGCTGACGGCGAACAGCATGTCGATCGTGGTTTCCCATTCGCTGCCGATTGCCCCGAAGATGCGCTCGCGCAACTCAACGTCCTGCACCAGTTCGGCATAACGCGCAGCGATGCCCATGTCGGTTTTGGACAAAACCATATCCATGTTCGACATCAGCCCGCGGAAAAAAGGCCAGTTCTTGTACATCGCCTGCAATTGTTTGAGCCCTTCATCACCCTCGCGCGCTATGAATTTCTTCACCGCATAACCGTAGCCGTACCAGCCGGGCAGCATCATGCGATTCAATCCCCAGCTGAATACCCAGGGAATGGCGCGCAAGTCCTCGATACGATCCGAAGGTTTGCGCGAGGAGGGGCGGCTGCCGATGTTGAGTTCGGCAATCTCGCGGATCGGTGTTGCGGTAAAGAAAAAATCGGTGAAACCGGGTGTCTCATACACCAGCTTGCGGTAGGCGGAGAAAGCATCGCGGCTCAAGGTCTCCATGATGCGGTGATATTCCGGCATGGTGCTGTCGGCGCCGTGGTGGTGCAACAGCGTGGCTTCCATGGTTGCGGCGAGCAGCGTTTCCAGATTGCGGCGGCCGATCTCCGGGTTGGAATATTTGCTGGCGATGACTTCGCCCTGTTCGGTGATGCGAATCTGTCCGTTCACGCTGCCCGGTGGTTGCGCCAGGATCGCATCGTAACTGGGGCCGCCGCCGCGCCCGACCGTGCCGCCGCGTCCGTGAAACAGGCGCAATTCGATGCCGTGTTTCTCAAATACTTTCACCAGCTCGAGCTCGGCCTTGTACAACTCCCAGTTGGCGGTGAGATAGCCGCCGTCCTTGTTGCTGTCCGAGTAACCCAGCATGACTTCCTGCGTGTCGCCGCGACTGGTCAGGAGCTTGCGATACCAGGGCAGCGCAAACAGTTCGTCCATGATGACGGCGCAACCGCGCAAGTCTTCGATGGTTTCGAACAGAGGGATGATATTGACGTGCAATGTGTCGTTGCCCTGCAACAGACCGGTCTGCTGCAGCATCAGCGCAAGTTCCAGCATGTCGCTTACGGCATCAGTTTTGGAAATGATGTGGTTGGGCAGTGCGGCATGTCCGAAGCGCCGGTGGATATCGGCCGCAGTCTGCATGATGCGCAATTCGCTTTGCGGGATGGCCGAGTAACGACCGAGGTCGGTCATCAATACTTTGCCGGTCTGCAGTGTCTGCAGCAGCACTTTGCGCTTTTCGGCCTCGTTGAGCTCGGCGTAATTCCCGATGCCGCCGCCGATCGAGTACAGCTCGCCCACCGTCTGCTCGATCACCGCGCTGTGCTGGCGCATGTCCAGCGGGGTGAGGTGGAAGCCGAATACTTCAACCGCGCGGCGCAAGTTGGCCAGCCGTCCCCGGGCCAGATACACGGCGCCATGCTTGAACATCGAGTCGATCAGGATGTCGAGATCGGCGATAAATTCCTGCGGTGTGGCGTAGGGTTGCTCATCCGTGCCCAGCGGCGGCTGGTGCGCAATCGTGTGGCCGAACACTTTTGAAGTGGCCGACAGGCGCGAATAGATCAGGTTCATCGCGCGGCGGTAAGGTTCGTCGGCGCGCACGGGATCGGTATCCGGCGAAGCGTCGGCGAACTTGCGCAATTCGTCGCTGATGTCGGCCAGACGATCTGTCAGACTCAGGCTCCGGCTCAGCACAAAGGTGGCGGCCAGGTAATGCTCGAAGGCCAGTGCGGACTGCTGCTGCAAAGCATCCAGCATGACTTCGTGGGTGACGAACGGGTTGCCGTCGCGATCCCCGCCTATCCAGCTGCCGATGCGCAGCAGCGGCGGAATCCTGATGTTCTTGTCGAAGCGGGCTTCGAATTGCTTTTCCAGATTGGCGTATATCTTCGGAATTTCGACCAGGAAGGTGTAGCGGTAATATTCCAGTCCGTTGTTGATTTCGTCGCGTACGGTCAGTTTGGACGTGCGCAGCATGCGCGTCTGCCACAAAATCAATATGCTGCGGCGCAGCGATTCCTCATTCTCGGCCAGTTCGTCGGGCGTCATGTCCATGCGGTCGCGCTCGGCGAGGAAACCGGCGATATAGAGCTGGCAATCGAGAATGCTCTTGCGCTGCACTTCGGTGGGATGGGCGGTCAATACGGGCGATACCAGCGCGTTGTCCAGGAACGATTGCAATTGGTCCTTGCCCGGCTTCTTTGCTTCGAGCCTGTTCAAGGCAAGCTGCAGCGAACCGTCGGTCGGCGGGAAACCGGCTTTGAGCAGGGCGCGATGGCGCCGGTTGTGATGCAGGTCCTCGGCAATGTTGGCAAGCTGCGAAAAGTAACTGAAGGCGCGCACGACGGCCAGGGACTCGGTGGACGAAAGCGCATACAGCATCCGCTCAAGCGCCGCGCCGTCGCGCTCGTCCTGCGTCTTGCGCAAGCGCACGGCAGCCTTGCGCACGCTCTCGACCAGTTGGAAATATTCCTCGCCTTCCTGTTCGCGCAACGTGTTGCCAAAAATACGTCCCAGCAGGCGCACATCCTCGCGCAGCGGCTGATCCTTGCTGGAAATATCGTCGGGTACCGAAATCAGATTCATGGCGTTTCAGAGTGGGTCGTGGGCACAAAAACGCGGCGCACCTGTTAGAATGCGCGCGCATCAACCGCAAATTATTTATCGTTAGGAAATCCCGATGAGTCAGGCTTCAATTACTCCACCAGCGCGTCTGGTAATCGCCTCGCGAGAGAGCGCTTTGGCCATGTGGCAGGCAGAGCATATTCGGGATCGGCTGCAGGCATTATACCCGCAAACCTCCGTCTCGATTCTGGGCATGACCACGCAGGGCGACCAGATACTGGACGTGACCCTGTCCAAGATCGGCGGCAAGGGACTGTTCGTGAAGGAACTGGAAACGGCGCTGGAGAACGGCAGTGCCGATATTGCCGTGCATTCGCTGAAGGATGTACCGATGAATATGCCGGAAGGTTTTGTTTTGGCATGTATACCCGAGCGCGAAGATCCGTGCGACGCTTTCGTCTCCAACCAATTCGACAATCTGGCCGCATTGCCACCCGGTAGCATCGTGGGTACGTCCAGTCTGCGCCGCGAAAGCCAGATACGCGCCCGTTTCCCGCATTTGAAAGTCGAATCCTTGCGCGGCAACGTGCAGACGCGTTTGCGCAAACTGGATGAAGGACAATATGCCGCCATCATTCTGGCCGCTGCCGGGCTGAAGAGGCTGGGGCTGAGCGAGCGAATCCGTGCGGTGATTTCCAGCGAAGACAGTCTGCCCGCCGTAGGTCAGGGGGCGTTGGGCATCGAGACGCGCGCCGACCGTGCCGATCTGTCGGCAGTGCTGGCTCCGCTGTACCACGCCGATACCGCCGCCTGTGTGCTGGCGGAACGTGCCATGAGCCGGGCACTGGCCGGTAGCTGCCAGGTTCCCCTGGGCGGCTTCGCCGAAATGCAAAACGGCAAATTGCGCATGCGCGGTTTTGTGGCCACGCCGGATGGTTCGCGCCTGCTGCGCGCAGAGCATGTCGGAGAAATCGCACAGCCGGAAGCGCTGGGCGATCTGGTCGCACAGGATTTGCTCAAACAGGGTGCAGGTGAAATCCTCGCTGCGCTGGCTTTGTAATTACGTAGGGTGGGCACGTGTTGTGTGCCCACGCTGAATACATTTTGCTGCCCGCGTGGGCACACAACACGTGCCCACCCTACCTTGCTTCATGGACATCCGGGCTTATGACCGCTACGCTTCCTCTTGCCGGACTCAACATCGTCGTCACGCGACCGCTTGAACAAGCCGCTGATCTGGTGCGGCGCATCGAACAGCTCGGTGGCAAACCGCTGCTGTTCCCTCTGCTGGAGATCGCGGCAGTGCGCGATGAGCGCGCGTTGCACGAACAGATTTCCCGCCTGCAGCAAGCCGAATTTGCCATTTTTATCAGTCCGAATGCGGTGCGCTATGGCATGGCCGCGATACGCGCATCCGGCGTTTTACCCGCTTCGTTGAAGATCGCCTGCGTCGGGCAGGGCAGCGCGTTCGCGCTGCACACGCTTGGCATCAAGGATGTCATCGTGCCGGCCGAACGCTTCGACAGCGAGGGTCTGCTGGCGCTGCCGGAATTGCAGAACGTGGCGGGAAAGCGGGTAATGATCTTTCGCGGCGACGGCGGACGCGAGTTGCTGGGCAATACGCTCAGTGCGCGCGGCGCACAGGTGGAGTATGTTACCTGTTACTTGCGCAGCAAACCCGGACTGGATAGCGGCAGGCTGCTGGCGGCGGCGCCGGATGCAATCACGGTGACCAGCAGCGAGGCGTTGAACCACTTGCGGGCAATGCTCAACGAAGAGCAGCGCCGGGTCGTCGGCGCAATGCTATTGTTCGTGCCGCATGAACGTATCGCCGCAGCGGCAAAACAGCAGGGCTGGCAGCACGTCATCGTCACCGAATCCGGGGATGACGGAATGCTGTCGGGTTTGATAGCATGGGCCAACACCAAACGGAATTAACGCTATGAGCGATCCAATACAGCAATCTTCTCCCGCCAATCAATCCAGCGCCACGCCGGAGGCCGCCCCTGCTGCCGCCGCGCGCAAACCGCACAGGAACCGCGTCGGCGAACTGCTCTCGCGTTTGACGCTGACGCATTTGACCCTGCTGGTGCTGGTCGTGGTTTTTGTGTGGCAATGGCTGGATGCCCATTCGCAGCTTAATCTGACGCAACAGCAAGTAGCGCGCCGTTTGTTTGAAGTGGAAACGGCAACCAAGACCAGCCAGTTGTTGCTGGCGCAAAATCAGGAACTGGTACGCGAACTCGGCGGAAAGCTGAGCCTGCTGGAAACGCGCTATGCGGAAACCCAGAATCAGCGCGCCGCGCTGGAATCGTTGTACCAGGAAATGTCGGGCAGCCGCGAACAGACCGCACTGGCCGAAGTCGAGCAGATGTTGCTGATCGCCGGTCAGCAATTGCAGCTTTCCGGCAATGTAAGGGCGGCATTGATCGCCATGCAGCAAGCCGAAAGCCGCCTGCAACGACCCGTGTTCGCCAAGTTGCGCCAGCGCATCGATCTGGATGCGGCCAAGCTGCGCGCGCTGCCCAGCGTCGATGTGGCCGCCATCAATCTGCGGCTGGATGGCGTGATAGCCGCAGTGGATAAGCTGGAATTGGCGCAGGACACGCGTGTTCAACCGCAGCAGGCTGCCGCTGCGGCAGCCGATCCGGCAGGGAACGCATGGAAGCGTTTCTGGCGCGAGTTGTGGCAGGAAACCAGAAACATGGTGGTTATCGAGAACACCGGACGCCAGGAAATGCCGCTGTTGTCGCCGACGCAGGCATTTTTCCTGCGGGAAAATCTGAAGTTGCGCCTGCTTTCCGCGCGCATGGCATTGCTGACGCGCGACGAGGTGAGCTTTCGGCGTGACCTGAAGACTTCGCAGGAATGGCTCAAACGTTATTTTGACATCAGATCCGCAGCGTCGGCACAGGCGCTGGGTACCTTGCAGAAGCTTGCTGCATCCAACATCGTCATCGACTTGCCGGACATCAGCGGCAGTCTGGAAGCAGTGCGCAACTACCGTGTTTCGCACGAACGGGGTGCGCAATGAAATGGCTGCTCTGGTTGCTTGGCCTGTTCGCGGCGGCGGTTGCGGTGATGCTTGCCGCGCGCAATCCGGGTTATGTGCAGTTTGTCTATCCTCCGTACCGGATGGAAGTGCCGTTGACCATGTTCGTGTTGTCGCTGTGTGCCCTGTTTGTGCTGGGATATCTGCTGGCGCGCCTGGTTTTTGTCACCCTGCAGTTGCCGCAGTATGTGCGCACTTTCCGTGAAGAGCGTGCGGCCAGCAAAGGCCGGGCGGCAATGATGGAATCTCTCAAGGCCTATTTCGAGGGGCGCTATTCGGCGGCGGAAAAAGCGGCCGTGCGCGCCATGGAGTTGGGCGAAACATCCGGGTTGAATCCCATCGTGGCGGCGCGCGCCGCGCATGAATTGCGTCAATTCGACAGACGCGATGCCTATCTTGCCGATGCCGAGAGCAAGACGGTGGGCGAGTCGACCATGCGCCTGATGGCGAAAACCGAGTTTCTGCTTGACCAGAAGCAGCCGCAATCGGCGCTTAATTCCTTGAAAGAGTTGAATGATTCGGGCATGCACAAGCATATCGGTGCGCTCAGTCTGGAACTGAAAGCACAGCAACAGGCCAGAAACTGGGAGGCGGTGCTGGAGGTCACGGCGCAACTGGAGAAACGCAATGCCATCGACAAAGTCGTGGCCGGGCAACTTCGCCGCAAAGCCTGGCTGGAAAAACTGCGCAGCCAAACAGCGGACATCGCCACCCTGCGTGCCTTGTGGAAATCCATTCCGGGTGAATTCAGGCGCTACAGCAAGATCGCGGCGGCGGCCGCGCAAGCCTTCGGCAAGCATGGCGATTGCCTCAGTGCGCACCAGGTGCTTGCAGACAGTCTCAACGCGCAATGGGATAGCGAACTGGTGGCGCTGTACGGCGAATGCCGCAATGAGAACAATATTCCGCAGATCGAGCAGGCCGAACGCTGGTTGAAGCAACATACCGAAGATGCCGGGCTGCTGCTGGCCCTGGGCAAACTCTGCATGCATCAGGGACTTTGGGGCAAGGCACAAAGCTATCTGGATGCCAGCATCAGCCTGGAGCCAAGCCCCGGTGGCTACACGTCGCTGGGGAAACTGGCCGAGAATATGGGCAAGCACGAACAGGCGCTCGCTTATTTCCAGAAAGCGATGCAAGTAACAAAGCCCGAGTAATACAATCCACTTCTGTTTATCAATTTCGAGCAAAAGGTATAGATGCAGTTCTATATCTTTTGGCATATACCCGATTCCAAACAGTGCTGCTAAAGTCCTCTCGCCTGTCGGAACTATGAATGCGATTGATCATATTGATTCATATTCATTTCTATTGTCATGATTAACAGGGTAAACAATTGGAAAAACGGATGCGTTTTGCAGTATTGAGTTTGATCGTTGCCCTGATGTCCATGGTTTCGGCATGCACTCATACCTCCCCGATTGCGGCTTCGTCCGGGTCGAAACCGACAATTATCACCGCCAAGGACGAGCCGCGCGTACCCGACGAATACCTGATAAAGTTGTCGCCCGATGCAGACAGGGACGTTATCGCCGAATATTTCGGAAAATACGGAATAAGGGATATTTTCGCGCTCGGTGGAGAAACCTACTTGCTGGTCTTGCAGAACGATCCCGGACCGCAGACAGTGTTGTCGCTGGTGTTCGAAGACGATCGTGTCATGGCCGTTCAGCCCAATATCATTTATTGGAATTACCGATCCGGCAGCATTGTAAAAAACAAACATAATTGACGCGGTTGCCCGCAATATATTGCCGCGAGCAGTCCTTCTGGAGGAGAAAATGAAAAACACGCTCTTGCGGCTGACTGTCGCAATCCTCCTCGCAGCAAATACGTGCGCCTGGGCGGGCACGATCTTCAAATGCAGGAATTCGGCCGGCGTCATGATCTATCAGGAAAAGCCGTGCGAAAAGGAAGCGCAGGCGGTTTCGTCCTGGACAGCCACTTCCGCGACAGCCGTTGAAGTTGACGCCGACGCTCCCGATTCACAGGACATGGTTCTGGTGATCGGCCAGGGGAACGGCGGACATTACTTCATCGATGGCGCCGTAAACGACAGTTATGTGAATTTCGTCATTGATACCGGTGCGACAACAGTCTCTTTGCCGCTCGCGACAGCATCAAACGCGGGAGTGAAATGCAAAAAGGTGGCGATGATGAATACGGGAAACGGCGTCACCCAGGGCTGTTCGGCGACAATCCAGAAACTCAAGTTCGGACATTTCACGCTGCGCTACGTGGACGCGGTGGTGATGCCCAACCTGAGCCAGCCCCTGCTCGGCATGAATGTGTTGAAACAATTCCGTGTTGAACAGGACAACGGGCAGATGCGGTTGTCGAGAAAGTATTAGGATACCTTTAATCAGGTTTTCGGTACGAAAGTAAACGCGTCCGAGTAGAACGCATCGTTCGGCAATCCGCGCCGCGAAGTGAACTCGCGATGCGCGGCTTCCACCACCACCGGTGCGCCACAGGCATATACCGCATAAGCAGACAGATCCTCGAAGTCATCCAGCACGGCCTGATGCACGAAGCCGGTACGCCCGTTCCATTGCTCGTCCGACACCACGGGGACGAATTTGACGCCCTGCGCTTCCCATTCTTTTACCTTGTCCAGCATGTAGAGATCGGATTGCAGGCGCACGCCCCAGTAAAAATGCATCTCGCGTTTCAGGCCGATATGCAGTGCATGGTCGATGATCGACTTGACGGGCGCGAAGCCCGTGCCGCTGGCGACAAAAATGATGGGTTTGGGCGAATCCTCGTGCAGGAAGAAGGTGCCGAGCGGACCTTTGATGCGCAGGATGTCGCGTTCCTTCATTCCGTTGAACACATGGGCGGTGAACGTGCCGCCCGGGATGTTGCGCACATGCAGTTCCAGCAGTTCGTCGTTGTGCTCGGCGTTGGCGAGCGAGAAGCTGCGCGGCTTACCTTCTTTTTGCAGGATGTCGATGTACTGGCCGGACAGGAATTGCAGACGTTCGTTGGCGGGAAGCTTGAGGTACAGTGCCATCACATCGTCGGTCAGCTTCACCATTTTTTCCACGCGGCAGGGTAGTGTTTTCACCGTGATCTCCTGTGAGCTCGTCACTTCATGGCTTTCGACCACCAGATCGGAAAGCGGCTTGGCACAACAGAACAGGGCCATGCCGGCAGCCTTTTCGTCCTCGCTCAGGGCGAATGCCTGGGCTTTGCCGTGATCCACCGAACCCTGCAGCACTTTGCCCTTGCATGCACCGCAGGCGCCGTCACGGCAGCTGTAGGGAAGTGTAAAACCATGCTCCAGCGCGGCCTCGAGGATGGTCTCATCCTTGGCTACGGGAAAGGTGTGTTTGCTCGGCAGAATGGTGATCTTGAAACTCATGGGGCAATCCGGTTGAATAAAGGCCGCGATTTTAACGCATAATCGCGGCATGAAACGACTGCTCATTATCGGTAGCGGCTACATGGCGCGCCGCATTGTTCCCCTGCTTGCCGGGCGTTACCGCATCTATGCGCTGGTCAGAAACGACGCGCACAAGGCGGGTTTGCGCGCGCAGGGAGCGACACCCATTAGCGGCGATCTGGATGATCGCGCCAGGCTGTCCAGGATCGCGGGACTGGCCGATGTCGTGTTGCATCTCGCCCCGCCGGACGCCGGGGAACGCGACATCCGCACGCGGCATTTGCTTGCCGCGTTGTCGAAAAGTGTGCTGCCCGGACAATTTATTTACATCAGCACCAGTGGTGTCTATGGCGACTGCAGCGGGGCCACGGTGAGCGAGACGCATGCGCTGAATCCGCAATCGGCGCGCGCGCAACGCCGCGTGGATGCGGAGTCGCAGATCCGCGAGTGGGCCACGCGCAACGCTGTGAAAGCCAGCATCCTGCGCGTGCCCGGCATCTACGCGCAAGACCGCATGCCGCTGGATCGTTTGCGCATCAGCATGCCCTCCATCGTGGCGGAGGAAGACAGTTACACCAACCACATCCATGCCGATGACCTCGCGCGCATCATCATTGCGGCGTTGCACTACGGCAAATCAAACCGCGCATATCACGCCAGCGATGACAGCCGGATGAAGATGGGCGACTACCTGGATGCCGTGGCGGATGCCTATCATTTGCGGCGCCCGCCGCGCGTCACGCGGGACAAGGCGCAGCGTATGTTGCCGGATTCGCTGCTGTCGTTCATGAATGAATCGCGGCAGCTCAGCAACGTGCGCATGAAGACGGAATTGAAGGTCAAACTGGCTTATCCGACGGTGGCGGATTTGCTGGCGACGGTCAACGACAAGTAACGTTTCCCGGCAGAGCGGGTCATCCGTTTTGTTTCAACCCAGTACCTTCAGCAACAGTTTTGCCGCCAGCACAATCAGCAGCACGGCGAACAACTTGCGCAGCAATTCCACTTGCATGCGATGCGCGGCCTTTGCGCCGAAAGGTGCGGTGAGCACGCTGGCCAGCGCGACCCAGAACAGGGCGGGCAGATAGACATAACCCAGGTGCATTTCCGGCAACGCGTCGATGTGCAAGCCGACCGCGATATAGCCGAGCGTGCCGCCCACGGCGATGGGGAAGCCGATCGCTGCCGCCGTGCCGATGGCGTGGCGTACCGGCACATTGCACCAGATGAGGAAGGGCACGACGATTGCGCCGCCGCCGATGGAGACCAGGCTGCTGAGCCAGCCGGTCAAGGTGCCGGTGAAGCTCATGCCCGCGAGACCGGGCAATTGGCGCGACGGGTGCGGTTCCTTGCCGAGCAGAATTTGCGCGGCGATGAAGCACACAAACAGGGCAAAGAAGATGCCCAAGCCGCGCGCGGGGATGAATGACGCGGTCAACGCGCCCAGCGCGGTACCGAACAGGATGCCGGGCGTGATGCGGCGCACGACTTGCCAGTTCACGGCGCCGTGCTGGTGGTGCTTGCGCAGGCTGGAGAGGGAGGTGAAGACGATGGTCGACATCGACGTGCCGAGGGCGAGATGCAGATTGTATTCGGTGCTGAAGTGTTGCGCGTCGAACAGCATCAGCAATACGGGGACCAGCACCAGTCCGCCGCCGACGCCGAACAGGCCGGCAAGGAGGCCGGTAATTGCCCCCAAAACCAGGTAGGCTGCGTACCACTCCATCAGGTTTTCACCAGTCTGCTTGTGATGAATTTCCACTCCGCCGGATCGAGCGGCGTGATGGACAGGCGATTGCCGCGCTGCAAGGTGCGCATGTTTTCAAGTTCGGGATGGCGGCGCAACTCTTCGATAGAAATGAGGGCGACCTTTTTTACCAGTTTCACATCCACATTGAACCAGCGCGGCGTTTCCTGCGTGGTCTTGGGGTCGAAGTATTTGCTTTTCTTGTCGAACTGCGTGGCATCCGGGTAAACGGGACTGCACACCTCGGCGATACCGGCGATGCCGGGTTCCTTGCAGTTGGAGTGATAAAACAGCACGCCGTCGCCGACCTGCATCTGGTTGCGCATGAAATTGCGCGCCTGATAGTTGCGCACACCGTACCAGGCCACGCTTTGATTCGGTAGCGCAGCGAGATCGTCGATGCTGCAGTCGGTGGGTTCGGATTTCATCAGCCAGTAACGCACGATTCAACTCCACAAAAGAAAAGTGCGATCCCGAAAGATCGCACTGGAATGAAGTTCCCCGCCTGTGCCGTTGACTCAATTTCTTGAACCGGGGTTCAAGAGGGTCGGTTCCCGGTTACATCAGGTGCATCCGTGAAGGACGCTCACAACAGTAACTTTAGTAGGGCGCAACCTAAGCATTAGCTCATTGGTTCAAAGAATTATGAGTCTGACGAACACCGCAGGGAACAAACCTAAAACAACTCATCCTGTTCTGCTACTGCTGCATCGATGGTTGCCTGCATGGCTTGCATTCTACGCTTGAATTCGGCGAGGTCAAATCCGCCGCCGAGGCGGGTGGTGAGGAGTTCGTGGGTGATATTCAGGGCGGCCATGATGGCAATGCGTTCGACCGAGGCGATCTTGCCGGCGTCGCGTATTTCGCGCATTTTTTTGTCCAGATAAGCAACGGCATCGAGCAATTCGGCGCGTTCGTCGTCGGGGCAGGCGACACGCAATTCGCGGTCGAGGATGGTCACATCCAGCGAATTGACCTTGTTCATGTCGTCCCTTCGGGAAGTTGGGCGAGAAGCTTTTCCAGGCGCTGCGCCGCCTCGATGGCTTTGTCCTGGCTCTTGCGTTGCTGACTGACTGCGGCGGCGATTTCCTGACGCAATTGCAAATTTTCGGCGCGCAGGTGCTGGGTGAGCTGTACCAGTTGGCCCAATTTCTGGTCGAGGATGTCGAATTCGCTATGCATGGGCGAACTATAAATTTAAAAAGCCTGTTAAGTCAATCGGTAACAGAGTGTTTTGCAAGTGTTTTGGAATTTTCAGGGGCCAACCCTGAGTCAAGCTCTGGTAGAATCCTGTCTGCTTCAAGGTGCAGATAGGCGCGAGCCTTTCAGTTAAACGGGAAACAGGTGAGGAAGCGTTAACTCCGATGCCTGTGCTGCCCCCGCAACGGTAAGCAAGTGTGGATTTGCCAATTCGCCACTGTGCGCAAGCATGGGAAGGCGGCAAATAAAACTTGTGAGCCCGGATACCGGCCTTGAGCGAGGTTCAGGAAATGCGCGTGGGGCGCATGGATGTCCGTCTTCAATGTTCATTCTTCCCTCCGCTTTCCTGATTTTGTTCAATGTTCCAACGGGGACGCTTGGAACCTAAATCTGGGAAGCAACATGAAACAAAAACACTTATTTGCCGCTTTGCTGTTGGCGGCCACTCCTCTGGCGCAAGCCGCAACCGACAGTATGGATGAGGTGGTGGTTACGGCCACCCGTACCGAGCGAACCCTGTCCGAAACGTTGGCGCATACCACGGTGATTACCCGTAAAGATATCGAAAATTCGCAGGTAACCGATGTCCCCACGTTGTTGAGAAGTCTGGCCGGAGTGGAAATCTATCAAAGCGGCGGCATTGGCAAACAGAGCAGCCTGTTCATGCGCGGTACGAATTCGAGTCACACGCTGGTATTGCTGGATGGTGTTCGCATCAATTCGGCCACGACCGGAGCCACGGCGATTGATCAATTGATGCTGGATCAGGTCGAACGGATCGAAGTGGTGCGCGGCAATGTCAGCAGCCTGTATGGCTCGGATGCCATCGGCGGTGTAATTCAGATATTTACCCGGCGCGGCCAGGGCGAGCCGACATTCAACGCACAGGCTGGAAGCGGGTCGTACCGAACCCGGAAGTTGAGCGCGGGCTATGGCGGCAAAACGGAAACTGCCGCTTTCAATTTTCAGGCATCACGTTTTATCACTTCTGGATATTCGGCGTTGAACCAGACAATCTATCCCAATGCCAATCCCGATAACGACGGCTATGCAAATACCAGCCTGTCGGGGAATTGGCGTAAATCAATGGCAACCAATCATGCTGTGTCTTTGTCTGCCTTCGATAGCCGTGGCGAAGTGAAATATGACAATGCCTACGGCACGGCTACAGAAGTGAATATCAGCAAGACTCGAACAGGCAAGCTCGCCGTTACGCTGGAAGACCGCTTTTCCCAGTATTGGTTGAGTGCGCTCACCCGTTCACGCGGTACGGATGAATTGAATACCTTGACCGACGGCGTGAGCATTTCGCATCTTAAGACCGTCAACGACCAGTGGAATTGGCAAAACACCGTGACATTGGATGAAACCAATACAATCATGGTTGCGAGCGAAAGTCAGCAGCAGCGGCTGGAAAGCGATCAGGCGTATGCCCTGACCGAGCGAAAGATAAGCTCTTTGGTGACAGCCTACACCGCCCGCACCGAGACGCAGCAATTGCAAGTCAACAGACGGCAGGATCGTTACTCCGACTTCGGGTTGGCTAATACGTGGTTGTTTGCATACGGGCTCCAGCTCAATCCAGGCTGGCGCGCCACATACAGCAACGGTACGGCATTCAAAGTGCCGACGTTCAACGATATGCATGCGCCAGCCGGGTGGGGAGCCAATCCGGATTTACTGCCGGAAGACGCGCATAACCGCGAATGGGGTTTGCACTACAAAGACCAGACTCAGCAGATCGACATTGCCTATTTTAATAACCAGATCAGCAATCTGATCGCGGCTGATTCCAGTTGGGTGATGCAGAACATCGGCCATGCGCGCATCAAGGGAACCGAACTTGCGTACAAGTCGCAGCAAGGTGCGACCCTGTGGACGGCAGCCATGACCTGGCAGGATCCGCGCAACGAACTCACGGGAGCGCTGCTGCCTAAACGTGCGAAAAAATTCGGCAACATCGGATTTTTCAATCAAGCCGAGCGCTTGCGTTGGGGAGCAGAGTTGCAATATAGCGGAAGACGGGAAGAAACCAATGGCACAGTCTTGTCTTCATACAGCCTGTTCAATCTTACGGCCCGCTATGACCTTGGGAAAAGAACAGATGTGTCATTGCGTGTGGACAATCTGTTCAACAAGAATTATGTGGCGGCTTACGGTTACAACATCCCGGGCCGCACCCTGTTCCTTGGCTTGAATTACCACTGATGTTCCGGCGGGGGCTGCTGTCGCCTGCCCCTGCCTTTTCTGTTAAAGTTCGGACCAATTCAAATAGCACGAACGTACAAGGAGACAACATGAAAATCTTGCAAAACACAACGACCTGGATTGCCGCAGTGCTGATGGTGTTGATGGCACTGACGCGCTACAAGCACTTCGGTTCGTCGCTGGCTTTGCCCGATGCATCCTATGCCGTGTTCTTCCTGGGTGGATTGTTTCTCGGCCGCATGCGCGGCGGCAAGGCGATCTTGGCGCTGTTGTTGCTGGAAGCGGTGCTGGTGGATTACTACGCGATCAATTTTCAGGGTGTCAGCGGCTGGTGCGTGACCTCGGCTTATGGCTTCCTTCTGTTTGCGTATGCGGTGTTGTGGTCTGTCGGACGCTGGTATGCGCCGCGCCATGACCTGACCGGCAGGGGCTTGTTCGGTTTGTTTGCGACCTCTGTGGTTGCGGGCAGCATGGCCTTCATTATCGCCAATGTGAGCTTTTATCTGCTGGCGGGATATTTCGGCAGCATGAGCGTTGCGGAATACGCTTCACGGGTAACGCAGTATTTCGGCTCCTACGTAGCAGTGACCGTGGTTTACGTCGGGTGTGCTGTCATCGCACAGATGGCGTATGCGGCCTTGACGGGCAAGTCCGACCGCGACACCAAGGCTGTCTGAAATGCGGCGGACGCATCGGCAGCGGGAGCATGGCGACTGCGCTTCCCTGCTTTGAGTGCGTCCATACGGTCCCGGTTTTTTCTACAATTCTGCTGCGATTTTAAGGTTGACACTGCTGACATATCTGGTAAATTCCATACCCGAGCGATTAACTCAAGAAAAGCCTAATCACTTACCCACTAACTTAATCTGGAGATCATCATGGCTGTACTCGTAGGTAAACAAGCACCCGATTTCACCGCTAACGCCGTTCTGGGCAACAACGAAATCAAGGAAGTAAAGTTTTCAGAGCTCACCAAAGGCAAGCACGCGGTGTTGTTTTTCTGGCCGCTCGACTTTACCTTTGTGTGTCCTTCTGAGTTGATCGCCTTCGATCACCGCCTGGAAGAGTTCAAGAAGCGCAACGTGGTCGTGGTCGGCTGCTCCATCGACTCGCAATTTACCCACCTGGCCTGGAAGAACACCCCGATCGACAAGGGCGGCATCGGCAAGGTCGGTTACCCCATGGTGGCCGATGTCAAGCACGAGATTGCCAAGGCTTACGACGTTGAAGCCGGCGGCGGCGTTGCGTTCCGCGGCTCCTTCCTGATCGACAAGAGCGGTGTAGTGCAACACCAGGTGGTGAACAACCTGCCGCTCGGCCGCAACATCGACGAAATGCTGCGCATGGTTGATGCGTTGCAATTCACCGAAGAGCACGGCGAAGTGTGTCCGGCCGGCTGGAGCAAAGGCAAGGCCGGCATGGGTGCTTCGACGGAAGGTGTGGCGAAGTACCTGGCAGAACACGCCAAAGAACTGTAAGCAGTTCTGTTCGTATCAACAAAAAGGCTCCGAAGGGAGCCTTTTTGTTGCATGCCAATGTTGGAGTCCCCCGACTGAAGACAAGAACGTCTAACTGCTTTTCAACAACACCCACACCGCGCCACCACCACCCGCCTGCGGGGGTGCTTCGCAAAAAGCCAATACCTGCGGATGTTGGGCAAGCCAATGACGCGTGAGGACTTTCAGAATTCCGTCGCGTCCTTCGCTGCGCCAGCCTTTGCCGTGTATCACGTTGACACTGCGCAGCCCGCGCTGTGTGGCATCGTGCAGAAACTCCATCAGTAATTTTCTGGCCGCATCGCTGTTGAGGCCGTGCAGGTCAATTTCGTCCTGAACGCGCCATTCCCCGTGGCGCAATTTACGCAGCGTCATGCGATTCAAACCGGGGCGCAGATATTCAGTGAGGGCGGTATCGCCCGCGCCGTGATCGGATAGATTGTCGGGAACTGCTTCAGGTGCGTTGAGTTTGCGCGCGGCTGGTTTGCGCGGCTTGGCAACGGGTGCGATGCGATCGGGAGGAGCAAGCGGTGTCACCCCTTCCAGCGCTTGCCGGAACAAGTCGGCATCCTGTTCCGGTTTTTCCTTCATGCGCCGCCTTTATCCTGCGAGGTATTTGTCCGCATCCAGTGCGGCCATGCAGCCGGTGGCTGCGCTGGTGCAGGCCTGGCGGTAAATGTAATCCTGCACGTCGCCTGCGGCAAACACGCCGTCGATGCTGGTGGCGGTGGCGTTGCCATGGCGTCCGCCGCGCGTGACGATGTAGCCGTTATCCATCTCCAGCTGTCCGGCGAAAATGTCGGTGTTGGGTTTGTGGCCGATGGCGATGAACACGCCCATGACCTTGATTTCCTGCGTTGCACCGTCTTGCACCTGCTTGATGCGCATGCCGGTGACACCGCTGTCGTCGCCCAGCACTTCGTCCAGCACCTGGTTCAGTTGCAGGGTGATCTTGCCTTCTTTCACTTTTGCCATCAGGTGGTCGATCATGATTTTTTCGGCGCGGAAGCTGTCGCGGCGGTGCACCAGCGTGACGTGCTTGGCGATGTTGGCGAGGTACAGCGCTTCTTCCACGGCAGTGTTGCCGCCACCGATAACGGCGACATCCTGGTTGCGATAGAAGAAGCCGTCGCAGGTGGCGCAGCCGGAAACACCTTTGCCCATGAACGCCTGTTCCGATGGCAGGCCGAGATATTGTGCCGATGCGCCGGTGCAGATGATGAGCGCGTCGCAGGTGTAGGTGCCACCGTCGCCGATCAACGTGAACGGTTTCTGCTGTAGCTTGGCGGTGTGGATGTGATCGAAAATGATCTCGGTGTTGAAACGCTCGGCATGTTGCTGGAAGCGCTGCATCAATTCCGGACCTTGTACACCGTTGGGATCGGCAGGCCAGTTGTCCACTTCGGTAGTGGTCATTAATTGACCGCCCTGCGCCATGCCGGTGATGAGCACGGGATTAAGATTTGCGCGTGCGGCGTACACGGCGGCGGTATAACCGGCAGGGCCGGAGCCGAGAATGATGAGCGGGTGATGCAGGGCAGGTTTTTCCATGGTGGCGACAATGTTTTCCGGAGTTGATAACCGGGCAAATTTAACAGTGACGCGGCATGCTGTCGAGTAGAATGAACCAAACCGTGACATTGGGACGTTATGAAGAAACGAATATTCTTTCTGTTGTTGTTCATTCCTTGCAGCGCACAAGCGGCAGATCTACCCGGTATTCCCGCATTCATCGACGAGATGGTGGCAAAACACCAGTTCAAACGAGATGAATTGCAACTTGCTTTCCGGCGCGCCGAATACCGCGCCGACGTTATCGAATCCATCTCCAAGCCGGCCATCCTCAAACCCTGGGTGGAATATCGTCCGAGTTTCATCAATCCGCAACGCATCAATGACGGTGTGCGGTTCTGGAAAAAATACGCTGTTGCATTGCAACGCGCCGAAAAGCAATACGGCGTGCCGCAAGAGATCATTGTCGGCATCATCGGTGTGGAGACAATCTACGGCCGCAACGCGGGGCGATTCCTGGCTCTGGATGCGTTGACCACGCTGACTTTCGATTTTCCGCGCCGCGCCGAATTTTTCCGCGACGAGCTTGAGCATTATCTGTTGCTGGCGCGCGAACAGGGATTCGATATCCTGGGCATTCAATCTTCATACGCCGGCGCATTGGGTATTCCGCAGTTCATGCCCAGCAGCTACCGCCGCTATGCCGTGGATCACAACGGCAACGGCAGGATCGATCTCATGAACGAGCCGGAAGACGCCATCGGCAGCGTGGCCAATTACCTCAAGCAATACGGTTGGCACAGCGGAGAGCCGGTGGCATTGCAGTGCAAGGTTGAAGACGAGAATCGCCTGGGGACAGTCGGCGATGTGCGCCCGTATATTGCATGGCGCGATGCCGGGGTGTCGCCGCTCGGGAAATCCGACAGGGAGTTGCCGCCTGCCTGGTTGCTCGACTTCACTGCGGAGAACGGCAAAGAATACTGGCTGGTGTTCAACAACTTCAACGTCATCATGCGCTACAACAACAGCAACTATTATGCTATGTCGGTGTTCCAACTGGCAGACGCGGTTCGACAGGCAAGGTAATTCAGATCCCCGCAAGCAGGCGGGTTGTGCGGGTGGCGAGGCAGGCAAAATCACGAACGGAACGGCAGGCACTGATCGGGAAATAACGTGGCTGAATTGTCTTTAACAGAGAAATACGGGAACAGGCTACAGGCGATCAAGCAGCTTGATATGGCCTATGGCCGCTTTCCGTCTGCGCTGAAATCCAGCTTGCTGGCGTCCGTGCTCGTTGTGGTCGCGCTATGGACGTTGGTGGCGCATGAAATCCTGTTGGCATGGTTTGGCTTGTTGTGTGTGGTCATGCTGGTGCGGAACTTGTTTGTGCGGCGGTATATGCGCATCGCCGACAAGAGCGCTATTTCCACCGGCAGGTGGCGGGCAGGGCTGGTGATTGGCGCGGCAATCGGCGGGCTTTGCTGGGGGGTCACAGGATATTTATTCTCGGCGACACTGTTCGACCTGCCGTTCATGATGGCAATCTTCGTTATCGCCGGCGTCTGCGCATTTGCCAGCGTGGAGCTGGCTCCCGTGCCGCAAGGCGCCGTCGCTTTCATCGTCGCTGCCACGTTGCCGGCCGTGCTCCAATTGATGCTGTCCGGAGAGCGCATGCATTTTTTTATGGGGACGATTGCGCTGGCTTTTGTGGGGTTTCTGCTGCTGCTTCTGCGCCAGATGAATCGCATGATTTCCGTCTCGCTTTCCGCTTCCAGGCAAAACATGGAATTGTCTGCCACGGTGAAGGAAAGCGAACAGCGCATGTCCCGTTTCTTTGAAAGCGCACCGGGATTTTTTTACACCGCAACGCTGCATCCCGACGGCAGGACGTCCATGCCGTTCACCAGCATCGGCATCCGCGATTTGCTTGGAATAAGGGGTGAAGAGGTTGCCGACGATATCCGGCCGCTTATGGATATCGCGTATCCCGGGGAACTCGCGCGTTTTCTGGAGGCCCGGACTGAGTCGCTGCAGACGCTTTCCCCGTTCCGTCTTGAATTCCGCATCAACCACCCGCACAAAGGGGAGCGCTGGATCGAGTTGCGTTCCTTGCCGCAAAGCGGGCCGGATGGTTGCACGAGCTGGCATGGTTTCATGCACGACATCACCGAGCGCAAGCACATGGAAGAACAGCTTGTTGCACGGGAATATGAATCGCGCACCCTGATCGAAAATTCTCCCGACAATATAACGCGCTACGACCGCGACGTGCGGCGTGTCTTCGTCAATCCCGCATTCGGTACGATGGTCGAGGGCGGAATGAATGCACTGCTGGGCAAAAAACCCTCGGAGTTCCCCGGGGGGGCCAACTCCAAGGCCTACGAGGCGAAGATAAAAGAAGTATTTGCGACCGGCGAGAGTGCAGAGTACGAGCTGCGATGGCCGGCCCGCGAGGGCAGCGAGGTTTGCAGTCATATCCGCCTCATCGCGGAACGCGACACCTTCGGCGCAGTGGCTACGGTGCTGGCGGTCGGTCGTGATATTACCGACATCCACTCCTACCGCCAGAAAATCCACCAGATGGCTTTCTACGATGCGCTGACCGCATTGCCGAACCGGTCCTCGTTCAACGAGCGCCTGAAACGCATGCTGGCGGAAGCATCCTGGCATGGACAGCAGGCCGTCGTGATGCTGCTCGACCTGGATCGGTTCAAGACGATCAACGACACCATGGGCCACCCGGCGGGCGACGATTTGCTGCGCGAGGCCGCAACCCGGCTGACAAGTTGCATCCGCGCCGATGACATGGTGGCCCGCCTGGGCGGTGACGAGTTCGCGATCCTGTTGCCGGAGATGCCTTCCGGCACCGATCTGGGCAGGGTTGCCGTCAAGATTCTGGATGCATTCAGGAAGCCGTTCATGCTGGAAGGCAAGGAGGCGTTTGTTTCGGCCAGTATCGGCATCGCCGTCTATCCCGACGACAGCAGCGATGCCGACGACCTGATCAAGCACGCCGATTCGGCGATGTATCTCGCCAAACGCTCCGGGCGCAATAATTTCCGTTTCTACTCGAAAGAACTGACCACGCTGGCCAGCGAGCGTTTTGCGCTGGAATCCGAATTGCGCAGGGCGGTCGAGCGCAAGGAACTGGAATTGTATTTCCAGCCCAAGGTATGGCTGGCGGACGGTGCGCTGATCGGCTCCGAGGCACTGTTGCGCTGGAACCATCCGCAGCGCGGCATGGTGCCGCCCGACCAGTTCATCGATATCGCCGAAGACAGCAGCCTGATCATTGATATCGGGGAATGGGTGTTGCGCGAAGCCTGCCAGATTGCCCGCGACTGGAATGCGCCATCCATGCCGCTGCACAAGGTCGCCATCAATTTATCGGCACGGCAGTTCCAGTCCGGCGATCTGGTGAAAACGGTGAACCGGGCTCTGGAGGAAACGAATTGCCTGCCGGAATGGATAGAGCTGGAAATTACCGAAAGCATGCTGCTGGACGAACATGGCGAAGTGCTGAGGATACTGAACCAGTTCCAGGAACTGGGGATCGCCGTCGCGATCGACGATTTCGGCACGGGCTATTCCGCGCTGAGTTACCTGGCGCGCTACCCGATCAATACGCTGAAAATCGACCGGTTATTTGTGAGCAGCATTGCGGTGGATCCGCACCGTGCAGAACTGGTGAAAGCCATCATCTCCATCGCGCACAGCCTGGGGCAATTCGTGGTGGCGGAGGGAGTGGATACGCCGGAGCAGGCGGTGTACCTGCGCGAAGCCGGATGCCAGATTGCACAGGGCTATCTGTACAGCAAGCCAATGCCGCGCGCGCTCTTCCAGTCCCTGCTCTCGTCTTTCAGCCATGCGGAAGACCTGGAAAAGACGGGGAAATGGCGCAAACACCTCTCGCTCCTGCAGCCTTAGCGCCGGATGCGCCGCGCGCCGTCATATCGCGCCTGCCAATAACGCATCTGCATTTGCTCCGTGCGCACGCTGCCGCCGCTTCTGGGGGAATGCACGAATTTCCCGTCACCGACATAGATCCCGACATGCGAGAAGGAAGCGTGCTGCGTGTTGTAGAACACCAGATCGCCGGGGCTGAGTTCGTCCGCGTCGACCGGCTTGCCGACCCGGCTGATGGCGCGGGTGGTACGCGGCAGGGAGATGTTCAGCGCATGCCGATAGACGTGGTCGACGAAGCCGCTGCAATCGAAGCCGCTGCCGGCCGAGTTGCCGCCGTAGCGGTAGGGCGTGTCCGCCAGACTCACCGCATACATCACCAGTTCATTCATCTGATCGTCGGAAACGGCGTATTGCCTGGCGGGAGACGAACCGCAGGCAGCAATTATCAGTGCAACGGAGATGAACAAGAGTTTTCTCATGGGGACAATGTAAGGCAGTAAGGTAGGGCTGTAAAGCGCCCGGGAAAGACTTCCACCTGCACCATACATCGGGGCATAGGGTGGGCGTTGGCCCATAGACCGCACCCCAAGTTGGGCCTTTGGCGGGGTACTCTGGTATAGAATCGCGGTTTTCAATAATCGGCAGGAGCATACACCATGAGTTTTACCGAAACCGACGTGCAGAACGCGTTGAAGGGGCTGATCGACCCCAACACCAAAAAAGACTTTGTCAGCGGCAAATCCATCAAAAACATCAAGATCAGCGGTACCGACGTGGCGCTGGACGTTCTGCTCGGTTATCCCGCCAAGAGCGTATGGGATGAAATCCGCACGATGGTTGAAACGCATCTCAAGACAACGTTGTCCGGCGTCGGCAAAGTCAGCGCCAGCGTGACGAGCAAGGTCGTGCCGCACGCGGTGCAGCGCGGCGTGAATCTGGTGGACGGCGTGAAGAACATCATCGCCGTGGCCAGCGGCAAGGGCGGCGTGGGCAAGAGTACGACTGCGGCTAATCTGGCGCTGGCACTGGCTGCCGAAGGCGCGCGCGTCGGCATGCTGGACGCCGACATCTATGGCCCGTCGCAGCCCACCATGCTGGGCATCAGCGGCCAGCCGGAATCAACCGACGGCAAGACCATGAGCCCGATGCTGGGCCACGGCCTGCAGACCATGTCCATCGGCTTCCTCATCGATGCCGATACGCCGATGATCTGGCGCGGCCCGATGGTGACGCAGGCACTGGACCAACTGTTGCACCAGACCAAGTGGGACAACCTCGACTACCTGGTGCTGGACCTGCCGCCCGGCACCGGCGACATCCAGCTCACGCTGGCGCAGAAAGTGCCCGTGACCGGCGCCGTGATCGTGACCACGCCGCAGGACATCGCGCTGCTGGATGCGCGCAAGGGCCTCAAGATGTTCGAGAAGACCGGCATCAAGATCATCGGCATCGTGGAAAACATGAGTACGCACATCTGCTCCAAGTGCGGACACGAAGAGCATATCTTCGGTGCGGGCGGCGGCGAAAAAATGTGCGCCGACTACAACACGGAATTCCTCGGCGGCCTGCCGCTGGACATCCAGATCCGCGAACAGACCGATTCCGGCAAACCGACCGTGGTGGCCGACCCCGACGGCAAAGTTGCCAAGGTGTACAAGCAGATTGCCCGGCGTGTTGCGGTCAAGGTTGCCGAGATGGCGCAGGACCACAGCGCGGCGTTCCCCAAGATCGTCGTGCAAAACACCTGATAGCGGGAGAGGAAAATGGGCTCATTCAGTATTTGGCATTGGTTGATCGTATTGCTGGTCGTGGTGCTGGTGTTCGGTACCAAGAAGCTGCGCAACATCGGCAGCGACCTGGGCGGTGCGGTCAAGGGGTTCAGGGACGGGATGAAGGAAGATGCATCCCCCGTGCAATTGCGCAACGGCGAACAAGTGATCGACGGCGGAGTCAAAAACACGACACACAGCAACGCCTGATCGCTGTGCTACGTTACAGCAACTGGCGAACAGGAGAGATTTGATGTTCGGCATCGATTTTTCGGAAATTGTGGTCATCATGGTTGTGGCGCTCGTGGTTGTCGGTCCCGAGCGCCTGCCCAAGGTGGCGCGCACCATGGGGGAATGGTGGGGGCGCCTGCAGCGCTACATCAACCGCATCAAAATGGACGTCTCCACCAGCATGGAACTGGATGAACTGCGCGAACTGGAGCGCAAGATCAAAGCCGAGAAGGAGGCCCTGGAAAGCTCGGTGCATCAGACAGAGAGCGATCTGAACAATGGTGTGCGCCAGTTCGAGAAAGAGATCGACCAGACAATGCAGGATCCGGTTAAAACCTCGCCGCCTCCAGAGCCGCCGCCGCTCAAGTGACCATGGGCAAGCGGCAGGCAGTCGAGAGGCAAAGTGAGGAATTGCCGCATCGGCGGATAGGGCGGAAATCACAGTGCACCGCTGGTCAAAGAGCATTCCTTCCGCCACATCGGTATTGCAGCCGTCAAGCAGGCATACAGGCCATTCGTTATTTTTCGGCGTAGAGATATATGAAGAACAAACCAAACATCCTGGATCAAACCTGGATATTTCTGAGGAAGCCCAGTTCGAAGTATTCTGTTCTGACGATTGGTCTTATCTGTTTTTACCTGGGCATTCTCTTCTGGGGCGGTTTCAACACCGGCATGGAAGCGACAAACAAACTGGAATTCTGTATTGGCTGCCACGAAATGAATGACAACGTGTATCAGGAATACAAAAAGACCATCCACTACTCGAACCCGAGCGGTGTACGTGCGACCTGCTCCGATTGCCATGTGCCCAAAGACTGGTCGCACAAACTGTTGCGCAAGATCCAGGCAAGCCAGGAGCTGTGGGGGAAGATCACCGGCAAGATCGATACGCGGGAAAAATTCGAAGCGCGCCGGATGGCGCTCGCGACCAGCGAATGGGAGCGCATGAAAGCCACGGATTCGCGCGAATGCCGGAACTGCCACAGTTTTGAAGCGATGCGCAAACCCCTGGATGGGACGCTGGGATTCGAAATTCACATGAAGGGAAAAGCCAGGGGCAAGACTTGCATCGACTGCCATAAAGGCATTGCCCACTTGTTGCCGCGAGAGTACGAAGATCCGGTTGAGGAAGAATGAGGTTATCTTGACGCGCCAGATCATCCCGGTCACACCTGCCGCACAGCAAACAGCAATCGATTATCGTGCGCTGGATGTGGAGCGCGATCATTCGGGCACGCTGCTGGATGGTTTGCAGCGTCCCTTGCGCGACCTGCGCATTTCGGTGACGGATCGCTGCAACCTGCGCTGTACTTATTGCATGCCGCGCGAGATATTCGACGAGAACCACACTTTCCTGCCGCGCTCTGAATTGTTGAGCTTCGAGGAAATCGAGCGTCTCGTGCGCCAGTTCATTCACCTGGGTGTCATGAAAATCCGCCTGACCGGCGGCGAGCCGCTGCTGCGGCGCGGCATTGAACAGCTCGTCGAAAAACTTGCCCGCCTGCAAACCGCAACGGGTGCGCCGCTGGAAATCGCGCTGACCACCAACGCCGTGTTGCTGGCGCGCAAGGCGCAGGCACTGAAAGAGGCCGGCCTGAAACGCGTGACCGTGAGTCTGGACGGCCTGAGCGATGTCACCTTCCGCCGCATGAACGATTCGGGAATTGACGTGGCGACCGTGCTGGATGGAATCGCGGCAGCGCAGGCGGCAGGGCTGGGGCCGCTCAAAATCAATATGGTGGTCAAGCGTGGCGTGAACGAACACGAGATCGTGCCCATGGCCGAACACTTCCGCCATACCGGCATCGTGTTGCGCTTCATCGAATTCATGGACGTCGGCAGCAGCAACGGCTGGTGCATGGACGATGTCGTACCGGCAAGCGAAATACTCGGGCGCATCGCCGGGCGCTTTGCGCTGGAGCAGGTCGAACCCGACTACGGAGGAGAGGTGGCGGGGCGCTGGCGCTATGCCGATGGTGGCGGCGAAATCGGTGTGGTCGCTTCGGTCACGCAGGCGTTCTGCCACGAATGCACCCGCGCCCGGCTTTCCACCGACGGCAAACTCTACACCTGCCTGTTTGCACACAATGGGCTGGACTTGCGTGATCCGCTGCGTCGGGGGGAGAACGAGCGCGTGCTGACCAACCTGATCGCCGGGCAATGGGGACAACGCGGAGACCGCTATTCGCAATTGCGCCAAGAGGCAAGCGCGCAGCCGGCCAGGAAAATCGAAATGTCCTACATCGGCGGGTGACCGCACAATGGACGATCAGCAACTACTTCGCTATAGCCGCCACATCCTGTTGCAGGAGATTGGCATCGAAGGACAGCAGCGCCTGTTGGACAGCCACGTTCTGATCATCGGAGTCGGTGGGCTGGGATCGCCCGCTGCGCTATATCTGGCGGCAAGCGGTGTCGGCAAACTGACCCTGTGCGATCACGACACGGTGGACTTCAGCAATCTGCAACGCCAGATCATTCATCGCACCGCAATGGTCGGTCAGCCCAAGGTCGTTTCGGCGCAAACCGCATTGCGCGAGATCAATCCGGATGTCGAGTGCATTGCGCTGCCAATCCGCGCCGACGAGGCGCAACTGATCGCGCTGGTCGCGCAAGCCGATGTCGTGCTGGATTGCAGCGACAACTTCGCTACGCGCTACGCAGTCAATCGCGCCTGTCTGGCGCAACGCAAACCGCTGGTGTCGGGTGCGGCTATCCAGTTTCACGGGCAGGTCGCCGTATTCGATCATCGCCGTGACGATGCACCCTGCTACAACTGCTTGTTTCCGGAAGACAGCGAAGCGGAAGAAATGCGTTGTGCGACCACTGGTGTGTTTGCGCCGCTGGTTGGTATCATCGGCACGTTGCAGGCGGCGGAGGCACTCAAGTTATTGATCGGGATCGACGGCGGTCTGAGCGGTAAATTGCTATCCATCAATGCACTGGACATGAATGTCCAGCGCAGCAACCTGAGCAAAGACCCGGCATGTCGCGCCTGCGGAGAGAAAACGGCGGAAAGCGAGTAAAACAATGACAGGCAAATTAACCCATTTCTCCGACTCCGGCCGCGCCCGCATGGTGGACGTTTCGGAAAAAACCAGCACCCAGCGCGTCGCCATCGCCAGCGGTGTGCTGCGCATGCAGATATCCACGCTGGAACGTATCCGCACCCACCAGGTCGCCAAGGGCGATGTGCTGGCCGTGGCCGATGTCGGCGCGGTGATGGCGGCCAAGCACACGCCGGACATCATCCCCATGTGTCATTCCATTGCCCTGTCCGGCGTGGAAGTCGAATTCAGCGAAATCCTGGAGCCTGACGATCAGGGCTGCGTGGGCATCAAGGTCGTCACCACCGCCACCTGCGTCGGCCAGACCGGCGTCGAGATGGAAGCGCTGACCGCCGCCAACGTGGCGCTGCTCACCATCTACGACATGTGCAAGGCCATCGACCGCGGCATGCGCATCGAAAACGTGCAACTGGAAGAAAAGCGCGGCGGGAAAAGTGGCGTGTGGAAGCGCGAGGCGGCCAAATGATCAAGGTGTTGTTCTTCGGTCCCGTCGCCGACCGCGTAGAGACGCGCGAGATGCAAGTTGCATTTACTCCCGGCATGACCCTGCACGACGTCATCGCCCATATCGGCATGCAATATCCGGGTGCCTTCAGCATCGTCAGCTTCATCGCCGTGAACCAGAATCAGGTGCATGACAAGCAGACGGTCTTGCACGACAACGACGAGATCGCTTTTATGGCGAAATTTTCCGGCGGATAACTCAATGAACGAGCCAGTCCGCATCCAGGAAGAAGATTTTTCGCAAGACGCAGAAATCAATGCGCTCAAGGCCAACTCGCAACGCATCGGCGGCATCGCCACCTTTGTTGGCTGTGCGCGCGACTTTTCCGAAGGCCGCAAAGTCTCCGAAATCAGCTTCGACGCCTACGGCCCCATGGCGCTGGCCGAGATGAACAAGCTGCGCAGCGAAGCCATCGCCAAATTCGGCCTGCTCGATGCGCGCATCGTGCATCGCGTCACCACGGTTCGTGCCGGTGACAACATCGTATTCATCGCCGCCGCCGCCGAGCACCGCGCCGCCGCGTTCGACGGTTGCCGCTGGATGATCGACGAGCTGAAACAGCGCGTGCCGATCTGGAAAAAAGAGGTCACCCCGCAGGGCGAATCATGGGTGACGCCGCATCCATGAACGCTGCACCGAAAGTAGTCAGCATCGTCGGCCACTCCGGCTCCGGCAAAACCACCCTGGTGGAAAAACTCATCCACGAACTGTGCGCGCGCGGCGTCAAGGTTGCCACCATCAAGCACGCCCACCACAAGGTGGAGCTGGATACGCCGGGCAAGGACAGTTACCGCTACAAGGATGCCGGGGCGGTGATGAGCATGTTGCTTACGCGCGATGCACTGCAACTGGTGGCGGATGCAAAAGATGAGCGTGAGCCGGAGCAATTGGCGCAGCGCTTTCTGGGTGAGGTGGATCTGGTGCTGGCGGAAGGTTTTTCGCACGCGCCGGGCGCGAAGATCGAAGTACTGCGCCGTGCCTGTGACAAGCCGCCACGCTGCGCCGTCGAAGACGGGTTGATCGCCATCGTTACCGATATGGACGAGGTATATCCGCAACTGCCGCACTTCGGGCTGGAGGAGGTAAGCGCCATCGTCGATTTCATTCTGCAACGGGTTGCGTGATGCGCTTGGTGAAACCTGTATTTGGTGATTGCCTTGCCTGTTCATGGCTTGGTGTAGGTGCGAATTCATTCGCACAAGCTACTTCGCCCGTGCGAATGAATTCGCACCTACAGGCGGCACAACCGGGATTGTCTGTATGATTTCTGATTGCTCGGCCGTCATCATGGCGGGCGGCGATTCGCGCCGCATGGGGCAGGACAAGGCCAATCTTGTGCTGGGTGAGCGAACGCTGCTGCAAAGTGTTGTTACCACGCTGCAACCCCTGTTCACCGAAGTCGTTGTCAGTGTGCGCCAGCCCCGCCCCGGCATCGACCTGCCGCAAGTCTGCGACGATCCCGCGCACAGCGGGCCGTTGGCCGGTCTGGCTGCCGCACTGCAACGCGCGACGACGCCGTGGCTATTTATTGTGGCCTGCGATATGCCGTTCATTACACCGGCTGTGATTGAATATCTTGCGTCGCAGCGCGCGGAATATCAGGCGGTAGTGCCGGTGGTGGGCGGACATCCGCAACCCCTGGCAGCGTTTTATGCCAAGGAGTGTTTGGACGAAGTGCGCGCCTGTTTGCACGGCAAGGGCAAACATAGTTTTCGCGCATTGCTGGATGCAATGCGCGTGTGTTATGTGAGCGAAGCGCAAATACAGGCGGTCGATCCGCAACTGCTCAGTTTTTTCGATCTGGATACGCCGCAGGATTTTCAGGCGGCACAAATACAAAACAGGTAGGGTGGGCACGTTTCTGGTGCCCACGCGGTAAATGCAAGGAGTACAGCGTGGGCACAGAAACGTGCCCACCCTACCTATCTCAGGGAAGTGGCAAATGGAACATCTGACAGTAACGGCAGCGCAGCAATGCGTGCTGGAATCGGTAAAGTTGCTCGGCGCGGAGAGCGTGAAGCTGGAGCAATTGCTTGGCCGCGTGCTGGCCGAAGACATCCGCGCCAACCGCGACCAGCCGCCCTATGACGTTTCGGCGATGGACGGCTTTGCCTTACGCAGCGCCGATGTCGCAAACGCACCGGCCACGCTGGAAATCATCGAAGACATCAAGGCGGGCGATATGCCGCAGAAAACCGTTCAGGCCGGACAGTGCGCGCGCATCATGACCGGCGCGCCGGTGCCGCCGGGTGCGGACGCGGTGATCCGTGTCGAGGATACGCAGGCGGTGTCGGACACGCAGGTGCAGATCAACGTGATAGTCAAAGCCAGCAATGACATTCGTCCGCGCGGCGAGAGCATGAAGAACGGAGAGGTGGTGTTGCAACGCGGAACGGAGATCATTCCCGGTGCGGTGGGCATGCTGGCGATGGTGAAGCGCAGCACGGTGCAGGTGTATCGCCAGCCGCGCGTGGCCATTCTTTCCACGGGCGACGAGCTGGAAGGGCTGAACGATCCCTTCGATGCCAACAAGATTCCCGATGCGAATACCTACGCGCTGATGGCACAGGTGCAGGCGCTGGGTATTGAGCCGGTGCTGCTCGGCATCGCGCGCGACGATCCGGACGAGTTGCGCCGCTATCTGCAAGACGGGCTGAAGTACGATGTGCTGCTGGTCTCCGGCGGCACGTCGGTCGGCGTGCATGACTACGTGCGTCCGACGCTGGAAGGGCTGGGTGTGCAGATGAAATTCTGGCGCGTGGAGATGAAGCCGGGACATCCGATGGCATTTGGCGTCAAGGATAGTGCTTTCGTTTTCGGCTTGCCGGGCAACCCCGTTTCGAGCATGGTGTGTTTCGAGCAATTCGTGCTGCCCGCGCTACGCCGCATGATGGGATTCACACGCATTCATCGCCGCACCATCACGGCGCGGCTGGCGCAGGATGTGAAGCACATGCACAGCCGTACCGAATTCGTGCGCGTGATGCTGAGCCGTGAAGCCGATGGCTATGCCGCGACTCCGGCAGGTGCGCAAGGCAGCGGGATACTGGCTTCGATGTCCAGGGCGGACGGATTGATGACCGTGCCTGCGGACAGCAAAGGCATGGCGGCGGGCGATAAAGTGACGGTGCAGTTGCTGGATGGTACCGCGTATCAAATAGACGCTGGCGGAGAGTGGTAAAAGCATGTCCCCTCCCCCTTGCACCCGCAGGGGGTAGGCCGTGGTTGTAAAGCCGCTGAAGCGGCAACAACCACGCACCAGGGGGAGGGCTAGGGAGGGGGTAGATGTTGTGAGGTTCAACGATACTACCCCCATCCTGACCTTCCCCCTTAAAGGGGGAAGGAATTATTCGAGGATTGATTATGAGGAAAACACGTATCGGTATCGTAACCATTTCCGACCGCGCCAGTCGCGGCGAATACGAAGACAAGGGCGGCCCGGCGATGCACGCCTGGTTCACGCGCGTGCTGACCGGAGAATGGGAAGCAGTGGCGCGCGTGATCCCGGACGAGCAGGCGCTGATCGAACAAACGCTCATCGAATTGTGCGACGTTGAAGGTTGTTCGCTGGTGGTCACCACCGGCGGCACCGGCCCCGCCTTGCGCGACGTGACGCCCGAAGCAACCGAAGCGGTGTGCGAAAAAATGATGCCGGGTTTCGGCGAACTGATGCGTACTGCTTCGCTCAAGTTTGTGCCTACTGCCATCCTATCGCGCCAGACCGCAGGCATACGCGGCAAGAGCCTCATCCTCAACCTGCCCGGCAAACCCTCCGCGATTGATGATTGCCTGAACGCGGTGTTCCCGGCCATTCCGTATTGCATCGACCTGATCGAGGGCGCTTATCTGGAATCCGATCCGGAACAGTGCAAGGCTTTCCGACCGGCGCACGCGCAACGCCCGAGATAATTTTCTATTCCCCCGCATCCTGCCAAATACAAGGCTTAAGGCCCGCTTAAGCTGGCAGGGAAATACTGCACGCTATTCGATATGGCAACTCATTTAAAGTGCTGCAGCTACTCAAGCTATTTGCAGGGTGACAATCGCCCTGCTGAGGGAGCCGGATGGCTGTCCAGTGGGAGCAATAAAATATGACTTCGCTCGTTCTGCTGCTCTGGATTGTGTCGGGGATCGCGTTGCAATTGGCGATTTATCTCGGCATCGGATTCTGGCGCCATTGGCGGGGCTACCGAGCTTTGCGCGACGGCGCGGAAGAATTGAATTTGCCGCTGACGCTGGATGCTCCAAGGCATGAAGAGGCGGAGTCCGCAGTTGCTGCCTGGAAGGGTTTTCGCACGTTTCTCGTCGAGCGCAAAGTCGCTGAGGATGCCGCAGAATCGGTGTGCTCGTTTTATCTCCAGCCGGAGGACGGGCAGGCACTTCCCGCATTCCTTCCCGGACAGTTCCTGACTTTTCAGCTTGAAATTCCGAAAGCGGAAGGAGGTAGTGAGCATATCCTCCGTTGCTATTCGCTATCGGATGCGCCGCGCCCGGATAGCTATCGCGTCTCGATCAAACGCGCGCTTGCACCTGCGGGCAGCGCCGTTGCGCCGGGACGATCCTCCAATTTTTTTCACGATCAGGTCGCGATTGGCAGCCGTCTGCAGGTTCGCGCGCCGTCAGGTCATTTCCACATCGACCGCAGCGATGCGCCGGTGGTGCTCATCGGCGGGGGCATTGGCATCACGCCGATGTTGAGCATGCTGAATTGGTGTCTGGCCGAACAACCGGGGCGGGAAGTCTGGTTGTTTTACGGCGTGCGCCATGGCCGCGAGCTGGTGATGAAATCGCATCTCGAAACTCTCGCGGCAGCACACCCGAATTTCCATTTACGCCTCTGTTTCAGCGCCCCGCTTTCCGATGACATTGCCGGACGCGACTACCATCACCGCGGCCGTATCGATGTGCAACTGCTGCGCATGCAGTTGCCGCTCAAGCCCTATCACTATTACATCTGCGGCCCCACCCCGTTGATGGAAAGTCTTGTTCCGGCGCTGGAAGACTGGGGCGTGCCCGACGCGCATATCCACTTCGAGGCTTTCGGCCCGGCATCGATCAAACGCAGACAACTTGCGGCTCCGGCAGTTGCTGCCGCAACGGAAAACGACATCGTTGTGACCTTTGCCAAGTCCGGCAAACAATTGTCGTGGCTACCCGCCAGCGGCAGCCTGCTTGAATTCGCCGAATCGAACGGTATTACCGTTGAGTCCGGTTGCCGCGCAGGAGGTTGCGGCAGTTGCCAGACGACGATACGCGCGGGCGAGGTGTCTTACCGTCAGGAGCCGGAATTCGACCCGGAACCGGGCAACTGCCTGCTCTGCGTCAGCATTCCCAAGACCAGCGTCACTCTGGAGATCTAAAAATGGGAACCTCTAAAAATCCAAATTTCGTCGCAATTTTTTGCTCGCGCCTTGTCTTGCTTATAACCAGCCACTTGGCCGACGTTCTTTGGCGGCCTAGTGGAATGGCTAGTAGTTCCATCAGAACTTTGAGTTTTTAGAGGCTCCCATATGAACACTTCACTCTGGCGCCAGCACATTCTGCCTTTCACCCTGCTGCTCGGTCTGCTGGCAGCCGCCACGCTGTTCGGTGATTTTCTGTTGCATCGGATGAACCTCGTATGGATAGGCCGCTATCTGGGCATTCCGGGTGCGCTGCTGATCATCGGCTCGCTGGTCTATTCTTTGCGCAAGCGCAAATACATGGCCTCGGGGAATCCGAAATCGTGGTTGAGGTTTCATGAGTTCAGCGCCTGGTTGGGGTCACTGATGATACTGATTCATGCCGGCGTGCATTTCAATGCCATCCTGCCGTGGCTGGCGACTGCAGCCATGGCGGTGAATGTGGTTAGCGGTCTGGTGGGCAAATTTCTGCTGGACCAGTCGCGCCGCCATGTGCAGGGGCAGCGCGAACACTTCCAGTTGCGCGGTTTGTCGAAGCCTGAAGTGGAGCAGGCTGTGTTCTGGGATGCGGTCAGTCTCGACAACATGACCAAATGGCGCAAGGTGCATATTCCGATCTTCATCGCTTTCGCGGTGCTGTCGCTCGGCCACATCATCAGCATCTTTTTGTTCTGGGGATGGATATGAGCCGAATCATCAAGATCATTCTGGCAGTCAACCTGATCGCGCTGACGGTTCTGGTATTTGTGTACCCCAACCTGATGGTGGGGCCCGGCAAGCTGATTCCCGGCCACAAGCATCTTGAGACGGATTGCTTTGCCTGTCACGCGCCGCTCACCGGCGCGGCTTCCGCACGTTGCGTTACTTGTCACAAACCCGGCGAGATCGGTCGTTTGACCTCGGCGGGTCTGCCGATCGTCAAACCGCTCACTTCGACGCCGTTCCACCAGAAACTGGTCAGCCAGGACTGCGTGGCTTGCCATAGCGATCATGCGGGCGTGAAGCGCTACCGGGTACAGGGCCGCTTCAATCATGCCATGCTGCAAAAGGCGACGCTCGATCAGTGCCAGGGTTGTCACAAAGCACCTGCCGATTCGCTGCACAAGCAGATCAGCGGCAATTGCAGCCAGTGTCACACCCAGGAAAAGTGGACTCCGGCGACTTTCGATCACAACAAGTATTTCGTGCTGGATCGCGACCATGACACGCGCTGTGCGACTTGCCATGTGCGCAACGATTACAGCCGTTACACTTGTTACGGCTGTCACGAACACTCGCTTTCCAACATTCGCGGCGAGCACGTCGAGGAAGGCATACGCGACTTCGATAACTGCGTCGAGTGCCACCGCAGTGCCGATGAGCATGACATTCGTGGCCGTGGAGAAGGGCGCGGCGAGGGCGATGGCAGACGCGGCAGAGAGCACGATGACGACGATTGACTGCAATTCAATCCAAAAAATAGCAGGGCATACAGAAATTTCCACATGGCGCAATTGAAGTAGGGGCAAGCGCGGCAACGCACTTGCCCTTCCCAACTTCGCAGAAAACCAAGCGGCAAAACCAGCTACAATTACCAACTGATCCCACCGACCAAGTCGTTAGTAAGGAGAGTATTTTGGTAAACATTCGCGCCTGCCTGGCAATTATTCTTTTCTCGATTTGCGCACCGGCACTGGCCGAGAGTGCAAACGACCCGTTTGATGATGTCGTTGCAAAATATCTGGCCGCCAATCCCAAACCGGTATTGTCCGAAGAAGCGTACAAGTACAAGGTACAGGCCGAATTCATGGTGCAGGAGAAGCAGCCCGCCAAAGCGATGGAGCTGTATAACAAGGCATTGAATATCGCACCCTGGTGGCCGGAGGGCCACTTCCAGCTCGGGTTGCTGCTGGGCGAGGCAAAAAAATACCAGGATGCAACGCTGGAAATGAAACGCTATCTGCTGCTTGCACCGGACGGCGCCGATGCGCGTGCCGCGCAGGACAAGATCTACCAATGGGAACTGGTGGTGGTGCCGGTTGCGGGCAAGGAATTCAAGGAATGCCCCGAATGTCCCGACATGGTCGAGCTTCCTGCGGGCAGTTTCGACATGGGGTCGGACAACGGCAAAGATGATGAAAGGCCCATGCATCGCGTCACCATCAAGCCGTTCGCCATCGGCAAGACCGAAGTGACCCAGGCGCAATGGCAAGCCGTAATGCACACCAACCCGAGCAACTTCACCACCTGCGGCGACAACTGCCCGGTGGAACAAGTCAGTTGGGACGACGTGCAGGCATACATCCAGAAACTCAACGCCAAGACCGGCAAGCAATACCGCCTGCCCACCGAAGCCGAATGGGAATACGCCTGCCGTGCGGGCGAAGAGCACGAATTCTGCGGCAGCGACAACGCAGACAGTGTGGCGTGGAACAGCTTCAACAGCGGCAGCTACTTCTTCAACACCCCCCATCCGGTCGCCACCAAGAAACCCAACGCCTTCGGCCTGTACGACATGAGCGGCAACGTGTGGGAATGGGTGGAAGACACCTACCACAACAACTACGTTGGCGCACCGACGGATGGCAGCGCCTGGGAAGGCGGCTCGATGCGCGTACTGCGCGGCGGATCGTGGGGCAAAGACGCGAAATACGGCCGTGCGGCAGTGCGCAACAAATTCGGTACCAATTACCGCGATTTCAGCTACGGCTTCCGTCTGGCGCGGACGCTGCCGTAAGGGGTAGAGGCCGGGACGTTGACCGGCCTAGTCCGATCAATCTGTAGTGCGTGAACCTAACTTAGCGGCAATTTGAGCAGGAAATTCGGGAGGATTTGGGGATGACGTTTTTTCCGGCGATGATGGGGTGTTCATGAATTACACTCCTATGCGAATCAACGGGTTGGGATTTTGCGCCCAGATTATCCGACATTCAAGTCCAGATTATCAGACACATTTGGTGTCTACTTTACGTTAGAGCTTAAAAGATGAATGCCGCAGAACTCGCAAATGTGTTTATACAGCGCCTTGTTGTTAAGGAGAAACAAGAACGCTATACGGATTTCGTTGGAAGTGACAAGAAGAGGAAGAAGTTCTTGGATGCTTTGGATCACAAGCTGGAGTCCGAAATTGATTTATCAAAAGCAACAAAGTCTCTCGATCAAAAGGAATGGAGTGCCGCAGCATTTCTTTATTCGAGCAACGGAACCTTTGGTATCGCGTTTAATAGTCTCAAAGAAGCTTATGAGCAGGCTTCGCCGTACGGTGGTTGGCTAATTCTTGGCATCTCTGGTCATGCCGCAATTTTTCGTCCGGAAGGAAAAGTTGATGATGAGCTCTGCTTTACGCTCTAACCCTACGCTCAAGTTCGCTCCCTACGGTCGCTGGGACGCGCCTTCGGCGCGCCCCTTAGCTACTTACATGGACGCCCACTTTTGCCAAGCTTTCAATCGGTGATTTTGAGGTAGGTGTTGATTGCAGCCATACATCCGGATTTCTCGTGAGGCTTTCGCCTCTATCCCTGATGGAATTCGCTGAATGAGGTCCCATCACGTTAGC
>JAHJNJ010000008.1 GCA_018820925.1 Gammaproteobacteria bacterium
CCCAACCTTCCCCCTGCAAGGGGGAAGGAGTTGAAGTTTGCCGCCTTCAGGCGGTCCGTGGTTTTATTGGCCCCTTTGAGGGGCTCAACAACGAAGGCCCCCGGCAAAGCCGGGGGATTGTTACTGTGCTTGGCCGCACTGCTGATTACTGCCTGTTCTTTCACGCTCGGCCACACGTGCCGGGCACATCAGCCACCGTTCCTGTTTCTACTATGATTGCAACAACAGATTGGCCGGATCGGCGCGGAATGAGTTTTACGGTGTATCGGCATTGGTGCCGATGCTGCGCCGCATGGCGAGTTTCAAGAAATATTGTGTAGAATCCATTCCTTCTGAAATCGCAAAGAGCAGTCATGAGCGAAAAACAATATTCCGCCCGCGCCATTGCCAAACAGATACGCGCGGCACTTGCCCACCAGTTCAGTGTGCGCGGCGACCAGGAGAGCTTTGCCGAGATCGACAGCAACATCCGCAGCATGGTGGAATTCAAGGGCACCAATCTGTGGGTGCTGATGTTCGCGATCATCATTGCGTCCATCGGTCTCAATGTGAATTCGACTGCCGTGATCATCGGTGCCATGTTGATCTCGCCGCTGATGGGGCCGATCATGGGGATCGGTTACGGCGTTGGCATCAACGATTTCGAACTGATCAAGAGTTCCGGCAAAAGCATCGGCCTGGCGGTACTGATCAGTCTGCTCAGTGCCACACTCTATTTCCTGATCAGCCCGCTGTCGGAAGCGCGCTCCGAATTGCTGGCACGCACCACGCCCACGATCTGGGACGTACTGATCGCCTTGTTTGGCGGCTTGGCCGGCATACTCGCCACCACGCGCAAGGAAAAAGCCAATGTCATTCCCGGCGTGGCGATTGCCACTGCCCTGATGCCGCCCTTGTGCACGGCGGGCTACGGGCTGGCTTCCGGCAACCTGTCGTATTTTTTCGGCGCGTTCTACCTGTTCTTTATCAACATGATCTTCATCGCGCTGGCGACCGTGCTGTTCATAGGGTATCTCAACCCGCCGCACAAGCGTTTCGTCGATCCCGCGATGGAAGAGCGGGTGCGGAACTACATTGTGCTACTGGTGATGGTCACCGTGCTGCCCAGTGTTTACCTGGCTTACAACATGGTGACGGATATTGCGTTCAATTCGCGGGCGCGGAATTTCATCGCGAACGAATTGACTTTCGACAACACGCTCATCACCAAGGAAAAAATATCCCCCGATACCAAAGTGATCGAAGTCACTTTTGTCGGCGACGAAATCAACAAGGAGCAACTCGCCTCAATCGAGAAACACCTGAAAAATTACAAGCTGGAAAATGCCAAACTGGTCGTGCACCAGCCAAGCGACAAGAAGATCGACCTGGTATCGCTCAAGACCAGCCTGTTGAGCGATTTGTACAGCACCAGCCAGAAGGCCAGCGAAACCAAAGACAAGCAAATCCAGGCGCTGGAACAAGAGTTGGTGCAGATCAAGGCCGAGCAGCCGGATGGCCAGAGTATCGCGCGTGAACTGCGCACCCAATATCCGAAGCTGCGCCGTGTGGCGCTGGCCAAGACGCCGGTCTGGGATGCGGACGGCAGCAATTCAACAATGTCACTTATCGCCTATCTGGTGGTTGGCGAACCGTTACCGGCGGCCGACCAGAAAAAAATCATCGCCTGGCTCAAGGTGAGAACCAAAATGGATACCGTCAGGCTGGTTATTTCCAGATCGTAGCAGCGAGACGCTGGTTCATTCCTCCGTTCGTGGTGACCCTTCGACAGGCTCGGGGCGAACGGATCTATTGATCCGGCAGGATGAAGTATTAACACCGTTCGGGCTGAGCTTGTCGAAGCCCATTCACCCTTCGACAGGCTCGGGGCGAACGGACTTCAAACATCAACAGGCCGAATCAATACTCAGCACTTCACTGGCTTTTCAGTTGCGACATTTGCATAATGTACGCACCTGCAAATCTTGCGCAGACAAGTCAACCCGGCACCCATTCCATGCTCGCCCATAAAGCATCACGCCTGACGCATCACCATATATTCAGCAAGGGTAATCCCGCCGCCGAGCGCGGCACGCGCGCAGTGATGTGGATCACCGCCACCATGATGGTGGTGGAAATTGCGGCGGGTTGGTGGTTCAACTCGATGGCATTGCTGGCGGACGGCTGGCACATGAGTTCGCACGCGTTTGCCATCGGGCTGAGCGCCTTTGCCTATGCGGCGGCGCGACGCTACGCCAGCGATCCGCGCTTCACTTTCGGCACCTGGAAGATCGAAATCCTGGCCGGTTTTGCCAGCGCCATTTTCCTGCTCGGCGTTGCCGGCATGATGGTGTTCGAGTCGGTCGCGCGCTTGTTCTCGCCGCAGGCGATCAATTACCAGGATGCGATCATCGTGGCCGTAGTCGGTCTGCTGGTCAATGTGGTCTGCGCGCTGATTCTCGGTCATGCGCATGAAGATCATCATCATGGCCATGAACACGCACACGACGAACACCCGCATCACCATCATGACCTGAACCTGAAATCGGCCTATGTGCACGTCATTGCGGATGCAGCCACATCGGTGCTGGCCATCGTGGCACTCACCGGCGGCTTGATGTATGGCTGGTCGTGGCTGGATCCGGTCATGGGTATCGTCGGCGCGATACTGGTGGCGATCTGGGCAAGGGGGCTGTTGATGGAGACGGGCAAAGTGCTGCTCGACCGGGAGATGGATCATCCCGTGGTGGACGAGATCCGCGAAGTCGTCGAACTGCTCGACAAACCCGATGAAACGATCATCTCGGATTTGCACGTCTGGCGCGTCGGAAAGTCAGCCTATGCCTGCGCGATCAGCCTGGTGACAAATAACGCCGCACTGACGCCGGAGCAGGTGCGGGAGCAACTGAGCCGGCATGAAGAGATCGTGCACACCACGATCGAAATTCACCGCATGACTGAGTAGCGTGTTTTTACACAGCGCGCTGCCGCCGGAAGTGATGACATTGTTTCTGTCGGGGTATTGCAACAAAGGAGTGAACCATGGGCAAGACGCGACTGGAAGCATCCAGCGACGGTGTGCTCGCCATCATCTGGCTGATCCCCGATAGACGTATCGAACGAATCATCGAAGAATAGAAATCGTTCATGCTATCTTGATGCCAGTTCAAATCCGGGACGGAGCCTGCATGCCACGCCATATACACCACGAAACCCACCGCACCAGCCGCATCGGCTGGCTGCGCGCCGCCGTCATGGGCGCCAACGACGGCATTGTCTCCACGGCCAGCCTGCTGGTCGGCGTAGCCGCAGCCGACGTATCCCACGGCAATTTGCTGCTGGCCGGGGTGGCCGGGCTGGTTGCGGGCGCGATGTCGATGGCGGCCGGCGAATATGTGTCGGTCAGCTCGCAGTCGGATACGGAGAAAGCCGACCTGGCGCGCGAACGCGCGGAATTGCTGGCGCAACCGGAGCACGAACATCAGGAGTTGGCGGGCATCTACGTCGAACGCGGACTCGACCCGGAACTGGCCGAAGAGGTCGCGCGGCAACTCATGGAGCACGACGACCTGGGCGCCCATGCGCGGGACGAACTGGGCATTCACGAACTGACGAGCGCCAATCCGGTGCAGGCAGCATTCACCTCGGCGCTGACCTTTTCCGTTGGCGCGGCATTGCCGCTGCTGGCCGCGCTGGTATCTCCGCCAGCGCTGGTGGTACCGCTGGTGGGCGGCACCTCGCTTGTTGTGCTCACCGCGCTCGGGGCATTGTCTGCACAGGCAGGCGGCGCGCCGGTATTCAAGGCAACGCTGCGCGTCGTATTCTGGGGCGCGCTGGCAATGGCGCTCACCGCCGGTGTGGGCAAACTATTTGGCACTGTGGTGTAGATATTGATACGGCCTGATGATGTTTGAAGTCCGTTCGCCCTGAGCTTGTCGAAGGGGGAATGGGCTTCGACAGGCTCAGCCCGAACGGTATTAACAAATCAATAGGCGGACTTGAAGGGTGTGCTTGCGCACCAATTTGCGCTGGTGCGCAAGCGCACTCTACAATTTATAATTTTGGTATTTTTCAACGATTGATCAAGGAAAAGCATGACCCAGTATTCCAGTGAAGCCGGCGAGCGATTCCGCAAACGCCTGATCGTAACCGCCAAGGGGCGCCACGGCGCCAAGGACATGAACCGGCAAGAGGCGAAAGAGGCGCTGGACTTTCTGTTCTCCGCCGAGGCGCATCCGGCACAGGTGGGCGCCTTCCTGACCGCCGTGCGTTTCAAGGCCGCCACGGTCGAAGAGATGATGGGTTTTCTGGACGCGATGGAAGCGGCGGCCACGCTGATCTCGCCCAAGGTGGAAGTCCTGCTCAACTGCAACGGCCCCTACGACGGGCGCAAGAAAGCGCTCAACCTCAGTGTGGCTGCAGCCATCGTCACGGCGGCTGCCGGTGTGCCGGTGGTGCTGCACTCCAACACGGGGTTGCCGCCCAAGGACGGCGTAACCAACGCCAGAGTGCTGGAAGCCTTGGGCATCGCAGCGGCGCGCGAACCCGAACTGGTGGCACAGGACATCGAACGCAAGGCATTCGGCCACCTGCATGCCGGCCGCTATCTGCATGGCGTGGAACGGCTCCGGCCCATCCGGCAAATTCTTTTCTATCGCTCGTTCCTGCATGCCTGCGAAGTCATGCTCAACCCGGCCGGCGCCAAATGCTCATTGATGGGCGCCGCGCATGACAACTTCCTCGAACGCTTCGCACTGGCCGCGGGCCAGCGCGGACAGGAACACGTCATGGTCGTGCAGGGGCTGGACGGCGGCGACGAACTGCCGCTGGCACCGACACCAGTCGCCGACTACCGGGCAGGGAGCCTCACCCGATATACCTTGGCACCCACCGACTTCGGCCTCAAGGAAGCCAACCACCATCCCTGCGAATCGCCCGCAGAGACCGCACGGCGCACCGAAGCGACGTTGTCGGGCGCCGACGATGCCCATCTCGACGCCGTCCTGTTCAACAGCGCAGTGCGCATCCACCTGGCCGGCAAAACCCCCGGCATCGAGGCTGGGCTCGTCCTGGCGCGCGAAGTCCTGGGCAGCGGCAAGGCGATGGCGAAGCTGCGCGAGTTGCGCGGCTAGTATCCCGATCTGCGAAAGCTGAAAAAGCCCATTCGCCCTGAACCTGTCGAAGGGCAGGTTCCGCAAGCGCTGGATTGTGTGTCGTCCCCTATTCATCGTTTGACAGTCTGTGCGCATGCTGTTGCGGGATGGCGAACAGCGTAGTCGGCAATACGAAAATAAATTGTGTTGCTGCCCCCTCTGGATTCGTATTTAATCAGCTTTGTGAACAGGGGATTTGGGGAGTGCATAAATGCAATGGAAGGATGAATACTCAGTCGGGATATCGGAGATCGACGAGCAGCACAAGGGTATCGTCGAACTGTTTACCGTGATCGACGCGGCGATTGAGGCCCGGGAAAGTTGGTCCGAGGTCTTCTTCAAGCTGGAACAACTGCGCGACCATGCCCGTTTCCACTTCGCGGTCGAAGAGTCCCTGATGCGCATGCACGGCTATTCGAAGCAGGTGGAACACGCCGGTCTGCACAAGCACTTCCTGGCCAAACTGGACCAGTTGCAGATGACCACCCTGAGCCGGCAAGTAACCATGAACACCATCAATTACCTGAGCAAATGGTACACGGAGCATATGAAGACGCAGGATCAGGATTTTATCCGCGACCTCATCGACAAAGGCAAGGTGAATCTCACCCGTCTTCCGGCCGCATAACGCTTTCTTGTTCGACGAGGGGGGTGCACTTGATTGCAAGTCACACCGAACATTCTTCACACTGGCCAAATAGACCGAGGTCTGTTTCTTATGCTTCTTTTCATCCCCGGCACGGCCTGATCTGCCTCCTGCTGCTCTGCCTGAGCCTGACAGCTTGCGGCGGCTCGACGTCTTCAACACCACCCGCTCCGGCCGACATCCTGATAGCGCTGGCACCGAGTCGCACGGCGGGCGTTGCGCCGCTTGCGGTGTTCTTTGATGCCAGCGCCACAACGGGGCTGACCGGCGGCGACTTTCTCTCGGCGCATTTCAGCTGGGACTTCGACGATCCCAACGCTGGAACGTGGCAGACCACCGGCAACAGCCGCAACCGGGCCACCGGATTTCTGGCGGCGCATGTTTTTGAAACCCCCGGCACCTACGTCGTCAGCGTCAGCGTGCGGGATCGTGCCGGGCGGCTGGGACCGGCGGGCAGCGTCACCATCGTGGTGAGCGATCCGGCAACCGTTTACGCCGGGAACGCAACGCGCTGTGTTTCGCGCGCGGGCGACTTCACCGACGCGCCGACGAATTGCGACACACTTACCTCTACCGATCTCGCGACCCAGTTGAGCTGGCTGAACGCAGCGGCCAATCGCCGACTGTTGCTGCGCAGCGGTGAGACCTGGCCCGGCGTCTCCCTCGCGCTCACCGGCAGCGGCCCCAACACGCTGGGCGCTTTCGGCCCCGGCGCGCGGCCTATCCTGCAACTGCAACTGGGCGCAAATCCGGGGCAGGGTGCCGGAATGGAAGTCAGCGGCACGGACTGGCGCGTGATGGACCTCGACCTCGACGGCACCAACCTGCCAGCAGCCAATGCCGAAGGCGCGACCGTCGTGGGCAGCACCGGAACCGAATTCCTCGGCATGAACCTTTCGATCCACAACGGCGACAACGTCGGCTGGGGGGCAGGCGGCGACAGAAGCTATCTCTACAAATCGCTGGTGCAGAACAACGCCTATTTCTCCGTCTACGTCGACGGCGTCGACAGTGCGCTCATGGGCAGCAGCGTCGACCAGATGCGTATCGCGACCAGCTTCATCCGGCCGAGCGAGAGCCGCAACGTCTATATCGCCGACAATCTGATCGATGCCAACCGCGCCGCACCAACCACCGGCATCAAGTGGCATTCGCGGCGCGGCGTCATCACCGACAACATCATCACCGCCGGTACCTCGCGCATCTCCACCAGCGCCAGCGACGTGGAGTGCGATTTCTCGCTGGCCGTCGACCGCAACCTCGGCATGCTGCTCATCGAACGCAACATCCTCAAGCCGGACGGCAACCCGGCCAATGATGCTTACACCTCTACCGGCATCGATATGACCGAGAACGACACGATGGTCCGCAACAACCTCATCTACGACATGAACCTGGCTTTCCGCGGCGCCTGCGGGGCGCGCAACGTGCATATCCTCAACAACTCCGTCTACATGACGCCGAACACCACCGGACTCAACATCGGCAACGGCGATTTTCTGAATATCGAACTGCCCGCGGTGAGCAACTGGGAAGTGCGCAACAACCTGATGTGGTCGGAAAATCCGGGGATCAACGGCATCGGCGAACTCATCAACCTCGGTGCGACCGCCGGCATCACCCTGAGCAACAACCTCTATTACAAGCCGAGTAAGGCAAATCCGTTCGCCATCGGCTCCTCCGGCGCGCCGACGGCAACGTACGACCTGAGCGGCTGGCAAGCGTTGGGCCTCGACAGCCATTCGCTGCTGGCCAACCCGCAACTGGTTTCGGTGAACCCGGCCAGCACAGACTTCTTCCGCCTCGGCGCAACCAGTCCGGCCATCGGCGCGGGCACGCCGGTCGCGGTCTTTGAAGATTTCTATCGCAACCCGCGGCCTAGCGCAGACGGGTATGACATCGGGGCGATCAATTTCCGCTAGGGAGATGCTGATTTATTCCTCCGTTCGTGGTGAGCTTGTCGAACCATGAATGGAGGAATAAATCGTTTTAATCCGTTCGCCCTGAGCCTGTCGAAGGGTCTTCACGAACGTCGACAAAGCCGTTCGCCCTGAGCTTGTCGAACCATGAATGGAGGAATAAATCGTTTTAATCCGTTCGCCGTTAAGTAGTGACTTAGCACAGGGGCATCGTGCTTAGTCAATACTTAGTAGTTCCATCAGAGCCTGTCGAAGGGTCTCCACGAACGTCGACAAAGCCGTTCGCCCTGAGCTTGTCGAAGGGTTCTCACGAATGACCACATACGTAAGCCCCAGCGCCACCCCCCTCAGTACAATTGACACAACCCGCCCCATACCCCTACAGTTCGTCCCACTTGCAATTCCGCCCCACGCACATCGCACCGCACGCACGGTGCAAGGCTCACAGCGGACTCCCCAGAACAGGATGGCTGGCGCAAGGATAGATTCCCGCACAGACGGGACGCATCGCCAGTGGCACACTTGTTCAGCAAAGGGGAAGCACTTGATTGCGAGACTCACCGAACATTCCTCACTCAGGTCAAGTAAGGCAAGGTCTGACCTTCGTCGTTCCGCGCTCGTTCGATCCCCGAGGAGGTAGCTCATGAAAAAACTTATCCTGATCGTCCTTCTCGCAGCTATCGGTTGGCAAGCGTACGCGAAGTACCAGGCGAAACAACTTCCGATTGCTGAGGCGCAGGCAGAAGAACAAGCCGTTTCAAATCCAATACCACGCCCTTCGACTGAAACACCTGCATCGCGCACTTTCACCTGTGACGGTCGAACGTACTGCTCGCAGATGACCTCCTGCGAGGAAGCCACTTTCTTCCTTCGCAATTGCCCAGGTACAAAGATGGACGGTAACCACGATGGAGTGCCGTGCGAAATGCAATGGTGCAAAAGTTAACTCGGGTACAGGGACGGATCGATGGAGTTTGTCCCAATCGATTGTATTCAATGAAACAAAATCAGAAAGGATGAATCGATGAACGTCATATCCAACACCGAAAATCGTATCCTGATGGAACAGGCGCTGGAGTCGCTGAAGGGAAAGTGGGGGCTCGCGATTGGAGCGTGGATCGTGGTGACGCTCATCAACGTCGGAACCCAGGCATTCGGCGACGTGGGCGCACTGGTATCCATCGTCATCGCCGGCCCGATCACTCTCGGATGGGTCGGATTCGTCCTGGCGCTGTCGAGAAATCAGAATCCGAAATTCGGGCAGATTTTCGATGGGTTCAACCGGTTCGGCACGGCGCTCGGCGCCTATCTGCTCGTCCTACTGTTCATCTTTCTGTGGATGCTGCTGCTCATCATTCCGGGCATCATTGCGGGGTTGTCGTATTCGCAGACGTTCTACATTCTTTCCGAAGACCCGTCGATCGGTGCAATGGACGCAATAAAGAAGAGCAAAGAGATGATGTACGGCAACCGCTGGAAACTCTTCTGCCTCGGGCTGCGGTTCATCGGCTGGCTGCTGCTGTGCATCCCGACTCTCGGCATCGGGTTCATCTGGCTGGCCCCGTACATGGCGGTCAGCATGGCGAAGTTTTATGACGACCTTGCGCACGGAACGTCCGCCTCGGCACCGGTGACCGACTGAACGCCGAACCGTGGAAAATACATCGAATTAATGGGGACGCACTTGATTGCAAGTCTCACCGAACATTCTTTACACAGGCCAGATAACTTGGCCTCACTCGTGCGCTCAAAACAAACGCAATGCCAACCCCTTTATTCATTTAACTCAATTAAATTCTAAAAGAGGTGCTAAATGATTACGATTCAAATAGCGGATGTATCAAAAGAGTTGGCAGACGCTGATGAACAGTGGATTAATCAACAAATCAATATGCGCAAACAAGATGGTCAAAACGTTTGTGTTCGAATAACTATTAAGGAAGGTGATTTGGATATGGTGTTAGCCACAGCAGCGTGTGGCAACAATGGGGTGGGTGGAAGAGCCCCTCGCCCCAAAGAGGTGCGAGTTTTCGAACTCTGGGCTGAACGAGATCTTGATAAGCAGGCATTCGCAAGCGGCAATATTGTCGCTTTTATAAAGCAGCTTAAGCATTATTTATAAACTGGGAGTAATAGAACACAGCAAAAGAGTCAGCTTCGCAATTTTGTTCAAGGGTGGTGTTGCGATGATGACCCGGATAATTTTGAATAAGGAGACAAAATGAGTACCCGACAAATACACGTTTTTATCAGCCATGCGTGGGCGCATTCGCACCATTACGATACTTTATCTGGCTGGATTTTCAACGAACCATGGAATGTTGGTCAGGCATCTCTAGATTTTCGTGACTTCTCCGTTCCCAAGAAGGATCCTATTCATGATGCTCCGAATGCGCAGGCCTTGCAGAATGCTATCTTTGAAAAAATCGCACGCTCGCATGTGGTAGTTATCCCGAGTGGAATGTATGCGACCCATAGTAAATGGATTCAGAAAGAAATTGCTGGGGCAAAACAATACAGCAAACCAATACTCGCAGTGACTCCATGGGGGCAAGAAAGGGAATCAGGAGTGGTTGTCGATAATGCAGACGAAAGCGTGGGATGGAATAAACAGCCGCTTATCAACGCGATTTGGTCTCTTTATTTCGCACGGAATCGATGAAACATAGCGACTACCCCGCACTTTACCAGTCCGCTTCTGCTCTTTCTCAGCGGGCTCAAAGTGCTTTCTATTTAGCTTTCCTGTCGCACATGGGGCTGTTAGCTATTGCGTCGGCCATATCCGTTATTAATTCAACTTGTCCTGAAATTGCAATCCTTCAGACTATGGTGCTATTAGGTGCCTTGGGTTGTGCCTTATACCTATATTTATCCCGCTCGGACCGTAATTGGTACACAGGTCGTGCTGTGGCTGAGTCTATCAAAACGATTACATGGCGATATATCTCTAGGTCAGAGCCCTTCAATCAAACTGATGAAATAGACCGGCACGATTTTGGATTGAAATTGAAAGCTATCGTTGACCAGAACAAGGCGGTTGCTGGCTTGCTTACTACTCATCTAGATGGTCTACAAATCTCATCTGAAATGGAGCGCCTTCGACGGGCACCCATAATTGAACGACAAGTGTATTACAAGATACATCGGATTGACGACCAACGGCGATGGTATGCAGACAAAGCTGGTTTCAATAGGCGTATGGTTGATAGATACTTCTGGGCGTTGTTTCTTATTATTGGAATTGCAATATTTTTTGCAATAGCAAAGGTTAGATACCCGTCGGCTTCATTTTGGCCTACTGATTTCTTTGTTACTGCCGCAGCTGCGCTGTTGAGCTGGATTCAGGCTAAGCGATTTCAAGAGCTCTCTACCTCCTATGCTTTAGCCGCACATGAGATAAGTATCATTCGACAACAGGCTGATAATCAGATGGCGGATGAGGAATTTTCGCAATTCGTTGGCGATACGGAAAGTGCATTTTCTCGCGAACATACACAATGGATTGCACGTAGGGATAGCTAAATTAGTTCACGGTTACACATAAAGGAAGAAGAATGAGTGACAACCAGACAGAAGAGAAAATATCCAGATCACCAAATCCATTGGTATTTATCAGTCACGATACGCGTGATGGTGAACTGGCAGAAGCTTTTAGTAATCTCTTAAAAAGCGTAAGCGCGGGTGTTCTAAGACGCAGCATGGGGACGCAGCCCAATTAATAGAAAAGAATGGGGCTCCGTCCCCATCTCATTAGTTAACTTAGGAAATGTAAATGGAGCGCACGCTGGTAAACCAGATAGTTGAGGGTGAGGTTTCTTTGGTTATCGACTATCAACCTGGGAAATCTGTTGCAATTGATGTTTTACAGGGGGCGATGCGTCTAATCGAATCATTGGATCGACTGGATGGTGTTTTGCTATCAAGCGTCAATACATCGCTTGAACCTGTTTCAGTATTGAACGATGTCCAGCACTCTTCTCTCAAGATGATGTTGGCAAGGGCTTTGCGAGGCCTGTCTGATGATCATTTGGGCAATCTTGAGTGGAAAAAATGGGTTGGCAGTCTGCTAGTAAAGGGAAAGCACAAGCTTTTACAACATTTGGATGCGGATGCTCCTGAGATTCGAAAGTTGTTGATCGAAATGGAGCCGGATTACAGTTCCATGCCGCAGGGGTTGGTCGGCTATACACCACCGCAGGTCGCAGATGTGCAGGCTGCTTTGGTCGGTGTATCGAAAGCGCGCGCTACGTTACCCGGCCAGCATGTAACCATTCAAACAGAGCTTGGAGATATCTCTTTGCCTGAAACTGAAATTGTACCCGATGCGCTGGAGCAACTTGAGGCGCAAACATCGGTTACGAACAAGGGGGTTGAGTATTTCAAGATCAAGTCGCTCGACCTGCTTGGAAAATCGCAATGGACGCTGCTTAGAAATCAGAAGCCAGTCAAGGTTGATATGCTGCATCAACGCTGGCTGGATGATTACCATGAAAGAAAAATACCCATTTTGCCTGGTGATAGCATCGAGTCTCATTATGAAGAGACCATATCTTATGATGCTAATCACAATGAGATTGAACGCAAGATTGCCATAGTTGAAGTTGTCCGTGTTATTCCACCCCCTTCGCAGCAAAGTTTGAATTATTGAAAGCTATCCATGCAATGGTTGGCGAGCATATTTGAAGCAACAAGTGACCAAGCGAGATTGGCTACAACGATAATCGCCGCAATAATTGCTATTGCGGTTGTGTTATTGAATCAATGGTACAACTCTAAAAGAGCGCGAAAAGAAACACTGATTAAAAAAATCGAGGAGATATATTCTGCAGTAATCAAAATGCAGCTCCTGAAATCCACCATTCATTACGAAATTGTTTCTGGTTATCCTAATAAATCAGTTTGAATCGCCCCCGAAACACTAGACACCTTTCAGCCTAAAATCAGGGCTAAAAAGGAGGTGTCATGAGCAACAAACGTTATCCAGATGAATTCAAGATCGAAGCAGTCAAGCAGATCACCGAGAGCAAGTATCCGATCTCGG
>JAHJNJ010000009.1 GCA_018820925.1 Gammaproteobacteria bacterium
CATTGTCTGTAGTGAAGCCGAAGTGCTTGAACAGCTCTGGGGCCGGAGCGGATTCACCGAAGGTATCCATGCCGACCACTGCGCCATCCAGAACGTATTTGTACCAACCGCCGGTCACGCCCGCTTCGACGGCCACGCGCTTGATGCCCTTCGGCAATACGCTGTCCTTGTAGGCCTGGTCTTGTTTGTCGAACACGTTGGTCGATGGCATCGATACCACACGCACGTTGATGCCTTCTGCAGCCAATGCTTCTTGTGCGCCCAGTGCCAGTGACACTTCGGATCCTGTCGCGATAATGACCGCTTGCGGCTTGCCACCAGCTGCTTCAGACAGCACATATGCACCCTTACGAATCGCAGCGATCTGCTTTGCATCACGCTTCTGGAATGCCAGATTCTGACGGCTGAAGATCAGACTGGATGGGCCATCGGTGCGTTCGACTGCGGCCACCCATGCTGTAGCAGACTCGACGGTGTCGCACGGACGCCATACTTCCATGTTCGGAATGTAACGCAGAGTAGCAGTCTGTTCGACCGGCTGGTGCGTCGGGCCGTCTTCGCCCAGACCGATGGAGTCGTGGGTGAACACATAGATCACACGTTGCTTCATCAGTGCCGACATGCGCAGCGCATTGCGCGCGTATTCGGAGAACATCAGGAAGGTGCCGCCGAACGGCAGCAGACCGCCGTGCAGCGCCATGCCGTTCATGATGTGCGACATGCCAAATTCGCGCACGCCGTAGCTGATGTAGTTGCCGGGCTTCTTGGCGGAAACGTGGTGCGCGCCGGTCCAGTTGGTCAGGTTGGAACCGGTCAGGTCGGCCGAGCCGCCCAGGAATTCCGGCAGCGCCGGGACCAAGGCGTTGATCGAATTCTGCGAAGCTTTACGAGTCGCGATGGTCTCGGCTTTCTCGTTAACTGTGGTGATGGCCTTGGCTGCATGCTCTGCCCAGTTGGCCGGCAGGTCACCCTTCATACGACGCTCGAATTCAGCAGCTTCTTTGGGGAAAGCCTTCTTGTACTCGGCAAACTTGTTGTTCCACAGCTTTTCCAGACCCTCGCCCTTGGTGCGCGCATCCCATGCTTCATAGACATGCGCCGGAATTTCGAAAGGCGGATATTTCCAGCCGATATGTGCGCGTGTTGCGGTCACTTCCGCATCGCCGAGCGCCGCGCCGTGCACGTCGTGCGTGCCTTCCTTGTTGGGCGAACCGGCGCCGATGATCGTCTTGCAGCAGATCAGCGTCGGCTTGTCCTTGACGGCCTTGGCAGCTTCGATCGCGGCGTTGATTTCTTCTGGAACATGGCCTTGCACATCGGCAATGACATGCCAACCGTAGGCTTCGAAGCGCTTGGGGGTATCGTCGGTAAACCAGCCGTCGGTGTGGCCATCGATGGAGATGTTGTTGTCATCCCAGAACGCAACCAGTTTGCCCAGACCCCAGGTTCCCGCCAAAGCACAGGCTTCGTGCGAGATGCCTTCCATCATGCAGCCGTCGCCCATGAACACATAGGTGTAGTGGTCGACGATGTCGTGGCCGGGTTTGTTGAATTCGTTGGCAAGGAGTTTCTCCGCCATTGCCATGCCGACCGCGTTGGTGATGCCCTGGCCCAGCGGACCCGTGGTCGTTTCAACACCGACGGTGTAACCGTATTCGGGGTGGCCGGGTGTTTTGGAGTGCATCTGGCGGAAGCGTTTGATTTCTTCCATCGGCAGATCGTAGCCGGTCAGGTGCAGCAAGGCGTAGATCAGCATCGAGCCGTGGCCGTTGGACTGCACGAAGCGATCGCGGTCTGCCCATTTCGGGTTGGCCGGATTGTGGCGCATGTGATGATTCCACAACACCTCGGCAATTTCCGCCATGCCCATCGGGGCGCCGGGGTGCCCGGAATTGGCCTTTTGCACAGCGTCTACGGCCAGCATCCGGATCGCGCCGGTAGTATCGTTGAATTTTGGGGGTGTTACATTGCGTACCGCAGCCATTTTGCTGTCTCCTAGAATCGCCCCTGAGGGATAACTGTTGTATTGTCCAACGAAAGAGGTCAATTATGCCTTATCGTCTCTGCCTTGGGCAACAACGGCAAATCCCCAGAAATATCTCGGCTTTGCTCACTGATTGTCCTCTGAACCCCTTTTATTGGGTTTTATCCCCAATTGTTTGAGTTTTCGATATAGATGCGTGCGTTCGATCCCTATTTTTTCGGCAATGCGGGCAATGTTGCCGTTTTCCTTTTGCATCTGGTAATTGAAGTACAGGCTATCGAAATGCTCGCGTGCTTCGCGCAGGGGAATATCCAGATGCAGTGAAATCTGGACACAGCTATCGTTCCCAGTTTCCGCCGGCTGCTCTTCTATCACTTCCCTTTTCGGCACTGGCACGCCTTGCTGAATTGCCTTGGCGACAGCGGCCAGCAGTTTTTGCAGCGCAATGGGTTTTTCCAGAAAATCCGTGGCGCCGATACGCATGGCCTCCAGCGCGGTTTCAATCGTGCCATGTCCCGACATCATCACCACCGGCATGGTCAACTGCGCTTGCGCAACCCATTCTTTCAGCAGCGCCAGACCATCCATTTCCGGCATCCAGATATCCAGCAGCACGAGATCCGGCGTACGGTGTTCGCGAAAACTGCGCGCCTGTGCGGCGTTTTCTGCAAGATGTACCCGATACCCCTCATCGAACAGTATCTCCGAAAGCAACTCGCGGATGCCCACTTCATCGTCTACTACCAGAATTTCTTTTGTCGCCATCAAATCACCTCTACTTCAGTATCTGCCAAAGGCAAAATCACGCTCACGCATGTCCCGCTCAACACCCGGCTTTCTATTGTTATTTTTCCGCCGTGTTCTTCCACGATCTTCTTCACGATAGCCAAGCCCAGTCCAGTCCCCCTTTGTTTGGTTGTCATGTACGGTTCAAACACCCTTCCCAACAGCTGCTCGGGAATGCCGCTGCCGTTGTCGCGCACTGTCAGTTTCAATGCGCCATCCGCAGTATTCGCGGTAGTAAGCACGATTTGCGGATTTTCCGTTTGCTGCAATGCATCGTGGGCATTCTGCAGCAGATTGTGGATCACCTGGCGCAGGCGCGTCGCATCGCCGTTCAGCCATGCCTTCTGCGCCTCGAGCTGCAGCGTAATCGGGCTGCTGTTTGCCTCATACAAGCCCATGACCTCGCTCAGTAGCTGGTGCATGTCCAGCGGCAACAAACGTGTGGCCGGTGCGCGCGCGTAGTTGGCAAATTCAGTAACCATGTTCTTCATCGCCGCGACCTGGCTTACGATGGTCTGGGTGGCGCGTTGCAGCAACTGTGCATCCTGGTCGTCCAGCTTGGAAAGCAATTTGTGTTGCAAACGTTCCGCCGAGAGCTGGATCGGCGTGAGCGGATTCTTGATCTCGTGCGCCAGACGGCGTGCCACTTCGCCCCACGCGGCCTGGCGTTCCGCCTGCAGCAGATGCGTGATGTCGTCGAATACCACGACGTAGCCGCTGTCCTCTGTCGTTGACAGTTGCGTACCGCGCAACAACAGCATCTGGTCTCCTTCCTTGCTCATGCGTTCCATTTGCCGCTGCCATTCGTGCGGTGAACCTTCGCCGAATCCCTGCATGACAGCCTCGATGAAAGTGCGCAGCAGGACGTGCTCAGCCGCTATTTCCGGCAGGGTCTTGCCCGCCATTTCCTGCAGAGACGCACCCAGTATCTGATTCGCGCTGGGATTTGAAGAGCGCAACCGATGTTGTTCGTCTACCACCAGCACGCCGGAGGAAAGGTGTGCCAGCACACTTTCCAGATACACTTTGGCGTTCTCTACCTGAAGTTGTTGCTGCTCTCCGGTGCGTTTCGCATCCGCCAGATACTTCGTCATCTGGTTGAACAATCCGGTCAGCGCGCCCAGTTCATCGCGGCTCCTCACCGGATAGTTGCCGCTGAAATCGCCTTTGGCCACAGCCACTGTCCCTTCCGCCAGTGCGGCCAGCGGGGCGCTGAGTTGTTCGCTCAGATAAAACGCGACAGAACTGACACTCAGCAACACGATCAGCAACGAGAGCGTAAGGGTGACGCCGTACAAACGCTTCAGACCGAGTCGGGATAATGACAATTCCTGGTAATCGCGGTACACCGCCTGCACGGTCTCTGCATTTGCTGCAATTTGCCTGGGTACGGGTTGCATGAATTGCAGTGTCCTGCGCTCTTGCTTCCACCTTGCGGATTTCACCGGTATCAAAACGCGCAGCGCCAGTTGGTCGTCCGGCATCACTTCGATCATGCTGTAACCGCCATCCGTCCACGCCTGCTTCAGCATTTCTGCTGTTGGCAATTCGACCGGCTTGCTTCCGCCGCCGTTGGCAAACGATATCAATTGCCCTTTGCCGCCAAACACCGCAGCTTCCTGCGCACCGCCTTCCTTGATCAGTCGTGCCAGTGTATCGTTGTGACGCCGTACATCCTGCTCCGCCAGAATCATCGCGACCAGGCGGCCTTTTTTACCGAGTTCCGCCAAGCCGTTTTCCAGTGAACTGCGGCCCAGATTCAACCCGCCCTCCAGCGCATTTTCCACACGTACATCGAACCACGATTCAATGCTCTTGCTGAGGAATTGCACCGACACCGCATACACCAGGATTCCCGGCATGATCGCAATCACCGAAAAGATCGTGACCAGTCGCAAGGTCAGTTTTGCGCCATATACTTTTTGTTTGAGTTTGACACGCAGTTGCCAGGCCTGCGAGGCAAGCAATCCTGCCAGCGCCAGCGCCAGCAGCCCGGACATCACCAGCAACACATAATAGTTATGCGAGAACAGATCGGTGTTGGCGCTGGCGCTGGACAGCAAATACAGGAGAGCTGCCCCGACCAAACCGCTGATGATGACCAGATATTTCATGGTTGAGACACCGTTTCACCCGCTTCTGGTTTGATGATCCAGCGGTAGGGCTCGGATTTCAGGTTCCAGTCCTCGTTGGTCAGTGCATTCACTTGCAGCGGCTTGGGTAGTTGGCTCACGTCCAGCCTCATTTGCGCGAATGCCGAGCAGCACTCGCTGCCTTTTTTCAGCAACCGTGAAAAATAGCCCCCGCCATTCTTATCCAGCAATTCCAGCGGGACGGGTGGTGCAATCTGGTGTCCCAGTACGAGCAACGCGTCCTTCAGTTCATGGAAGCTTTGAAACAACGAGCCGCGCGTGATGCGGTATTGCTGGGTGAGCGCGTTGTACGAGAGCTTGGCAGTCTGCTCGTCGCGGGCAACATCGGTATCCAGCCAGTACCAGCGCGAACGGTTGATCGTGAGTTCGCTCACAAAATACAGTGTGACGCCCCGCTTCAGCGCCATTTCCACCGTGGGAGACAGTTGAATGTCGAAGTTGGCGGACAGCTGGTAGCCGCCGTCGGTCAGGCGCGCCTCGGCTTTGCTGATGGAAATGCCTTCCGCGGCTGCGGCGGAAGCGCACAGCCACAGGCCTGTCAATAGAATTGACCGCAGCAGACTGTCAAGCTTGTTTGTGCAACAGCGCATAAAAGAACCCGTCATGTTCTTTGTTCGGCAACAACTGACCGTCAACCATCCCCGGTGCCGACAGCTCTAACCTTTTCGCATCATCGTGCTGTTCAAGAAATGCGGCGATTACTTGCTGGTTTTCGCGTGCAAAGACAGAGCATGTCGCATAGAGCAATTTACCATCTCTGGCCAGCAGCGGCCACAGCGATTCCAGTATCTGGCGCTGCTGAACCGCAAAGCTTTCAATATCCTCCGCTCTGCGCAACCACTTGATGTCCGGGTGGCGGCACACAACGCCCGAGGCTGAGCAGGGCACATCGGCCAGAATGCGCTGGAAGGTTTTGCCGTCCCACCAATTTTCCGGTGTTGCCGCATCACCGCAAACCACTTGCGCCGTCAACTGCAAGCGTTGCAGGTTTTCACGTACGCGTTCCAGGCGCATTACATCTTTATCCACCGCCACCAGTTCGATGTCACCCGATTCCAGCAAATGGGCGGCTTTCCCGCCGGGTGCTGCGCATGCGTCCAGTACTCGCATCCCATTGCGCACGTCCAGCATTTTGGCGGCATATTGTGCGCCGGCGTCCTGAACCGACACCCAACCTTCAACAAATTCCGGCAGGCGCTCTACCGCAAGCGGATGTTCAAGCGTCAGCGCTTCCGGCTCTACCAGACGTGCGGCAATTTCCTGCGATGCCAGCAGCGCCAGATATTCGGTCGCCGAGGTACGCCGCGCATTAACGCGCAAGGTCATCGGCGGATGCCGGTTTCCTGATTCCAGAATAGCATGCGCAGCTTCTCCGTATTGTGCATGAAGCGCGTCGATCCACCATTGCGGATAGGCATAGCGGCTTGCCTCTTTTTCGTCTGCCGTTTGCAGCAGTGCCGGTTGCCTGCGCAGAAAATTCCTTAAAATTGCGTTGACCAATCCGGCGGCGGAAGGAAATGAATTTTTCGCGGCACGCACAGCCTGGTCGACGATGGCATGTTGTCCTGCTTTGGTGTATTGCAACTGATAGAGCGCGACCAACAGCAGGCATTGCAAAGACGCATCCTGCAGCGGGCGCTGCAATAAATTATCCAGTATGCAATTCAGGCGCGCGTAATAGCGCAGTGTGCCGTAGCTCAAGTCCTGCAGTGCGCCGCGTTCCTGCGGGGTATAAGCGGATTGTCTGCGCAACGTTTCGCTTAATGTCTGGGTAAGATTGCGGCCGCCGTGAACGACACTGTGTACGATTCGGGCTGCTTCGAGTTGAATATGTTGCATGGTCAGACAGATGCAAACCGGTCGCCGACTCGAACGGGGAATCCTTGTACGAATTGCGCGACAGGCAACGCCTTGCCGCCGGGTTTCTGCAATACCTCCAGTGCCAGCACCCCTTTGCCGCATGCGACATGAATGTTGTTTTTATCTGTGGCGATGACCGTCCCCGGCGCGGCGTGCCCGCCTTCGGATAGATGGGCGCGCAATATTTTGATCGGTGTTGTATCCAGTATTGTATTTGCAGCGGGAAAGGGAAAGTAGCCGCGCACCGCGCGCTCCAGTTGTGCAGCGTCCTGCGTCCAATCCAACTGGGCTTCACTCTTGGTCAGCTTGGCTGCATACGTTGCCTGCTGACTATCCTGCTGTTGCGGCGTCAGCTTGCCTTGCTGCAATTGCTGCAGCGCCTCGACAATGGCTCGCGCACCCAGTTCGGACAGTTTGTCATGCAAGGTCTGCGCAGTATCGTCCGCAGCGATGCTGCAGGTTTTTTTCAGCAACATATCGCCCGTATCCAGGCCTTCATCCATTTGCATGATGGTGATACCGGTCTCGGCATCTCCCGCCAGAATGGCACGTTGTATGGGTGCCGCGCCGCGCCAGCGCGGCAGCAGCGAGGCATGAATATTCAGGCAACCATAACGCGGCATTTGCAATACAGCCTTGGGTAATATCAAACCATAGGCTGCAACTACCAATACATCCGCATCCAGCCGGGAAAGGCTTTGTTGCGCCTCTGCATTTTTCAGTGATGCAGGTTGCAGCACGGGCAGCGCATGTTGCAATGCAAGTTGTTTCACGGGACTTGCGGAGAGTTGCATGCCGCGTCCGGAGGGACGATCCGGTTGGGTAAGCACCGCAACAATTTGATGCTCCTTGACCAGTTCGGCCAGCGCGCTGGCTGCGAACTGCGGAGTTCCTGCGAAAATGATTTTCACGTGATCAGTCTTAAAGTGTCTCGCGGCGTTGCTTTTTCAGCTTGGCGCGAATTCGGGTTTGTTTAAGATGCGAGAGGCGCTCGACAAACACGCGCCCCAGCAGGTGATCCATCTCATGCTGAATGCACACTGCCAGCAGGCCCTCCGCCTGAAGCGTAAACGATTTGCCGTGCTCATCCTGGGCGCGAACGGTGACAAACTCGGCGCGACTGACTTTTTCATAGATCCCGGGAACGGAAAGGCAGCCTTCTTCGTTTACTTTTTCGCCCTGGCTATCCAGTAATTCAGGGTTAATGAATACTTTGAGATCGTCGTGCGTTTCGGATATATCTATCACAATCAGTCGGATATGCTTATCCACCTGCGTCGCAGCCAAGCCAATGCCAGGAGCAGAATACATGGTTTCGGCCATGTCACGTACCAGCTTGCGGGTTGTCTGGTCGATGTGCTCGACTTTCTGTGCGACCTTGTGTAACCGCTCGTCCGGGTATTGCAGGATAGGGAGAATTGCCATAAAAGCTTGCCAACTGAAGAGACTAGATGCAGAATTTAAACCGCCGTGCAAACATCACACCGCATTTTACTTACTTTGCTGGGGTTTTCCATGCGCAAGATTATATCGCTGATTTGTCTCCTGTTGCCCATCGCCGTTTATGCTGATGAACTTCAGCTGCAAGAAAACGCCCCGCAGCGATATGTCGTGGTTAAGGGCGACACACTTTGGGACATCTCCGCCATGTTCTTCAAAGATCCATGGAAGTGGCCGCAGATTTGGGGTTACAACAAGGATACTATCGCCGATCCACACTGGATTTATCCGGGAAACGTGGTCTATCTCGATCCCAACACCCACACTCTTAAAGTGGGTGAACCTGTTCCCGAGAATGGTGAAGTGCCTTCCGTTACCGAGAGCAATATTGCATCTGATTCCGGTGTCACCAAGCTTGAGCCCAGGGCGCGTGTTCTCAAGGGAAGAGGTGAGGCTATTGAGATGATCTCGTTGAAAGATATTGGCCCCTTCCTTGCTCGCCCTCTGGTGGTTGATGATGATGAATTAGAGGGTGCACCCGAGCTTGTTGGCACCTATGAACAACGGCAACTGCTGGGTACTGACGACGTTGCTTACGCGAGTAACATGACCAGTGATCAGGGTATTAGCTGGCAAGTATACCGTCCTGGTCAAACGTTCAAAGATCCTGAGACAGGCGAAATGCTGGGACATGAAGTGATTTATCTGGGTGATGCAACCGTTGAGAAATTTGACACAATTACCTCTTTAAGAATTACACATGCCGTTCTGGAAATTCACAAGGGTGATCGTTTTGCCCAAGCTGTCACCGGTTTTTCTGCCAATTATCTACCGCATGCACCTAGCAAGTTCATCTCAGCTAGGGTCATTTCTATTTATGGGGGGGTGGACCAAGCTGGGCAAAATTCCGTGATCACGTTGAACAAGGGCCACCGCGATGGCTTGGAGAACGGGAATGTGCTGGCGTTGTATCAAAAAGGTGAAGTGCTGCGTAACCCGAATATTTTCAAATCTAATATCATTTTGCCGGATGTTCGATATGGTCTGGTGTTTGTTTTCCGGGTTTTCGACAAAGTATCCTATGCGCTGGTAATGCAGACCCGCCTGCCCGTGCAATTGTTGGATCGCGCCAGCACTCCCGAATAAGCGATGACTCTCGACGCTTCGCTCGCGTCGTGGATTACCCTGAGCCAGGTACCCGGCTTGGGAAGCGAAGGTTTGCGTCGCTTGCTGCAAGCCTTCGGTTCTCCGGATGCAGTACTGCAAGCTTCTTCGACCTCTCTTTCCCGGCATGTCAAACCCGTGGTTGCGCACTCGATTGTTGGGGGCGTCGACGAATCCATACTCGCCGCTACTGCCGATTGGCTGGAAGACCCGTTGAACCGAATCCTTTCGGTTGCCGACGCGGAATATCCGCAATCCCTGCTCAACACTGCTGATCCGCCTTTGCTGTTGTACGTGAAAGGCCGGCTTGATTTGTTGAATTCACCCGCCCTGGCTGTGGTTGGTAGTCGCAATGCAACAACACAGGGCATCCGCAACGCACACGCTTTTGCGAAATCGGCTTCCGATGCCGGGTTGTGCATTGTCAGCGGTATGGCTCACGGTATCGATGCGGCGGCTCATCTTGGGGGACTCGAAGGACCTGGTTCGAGTATCGCAGTCGTCGGGACCGGTTTGGACAAAGTCTATCCTGCGGCTAACCGCGAGTTGGCACATCGTCTGGCGCAAAACGGAACCATTATTTCCGAATTTTCTCTGGGAACCCCACCACTCGCCTCCAATTTCCCGCGCCGGAACCGGATCATCAGCGGACTGAGTCTGGGCTGCCTGGTGGTTGAAGCCTCTCTTCGCAGCGGCTCGCTTATCACCGCCCGCATGGCGCTGGAGCAGGGCAGGGATGTGTTCGCCATTCCGGGTTCCATCCATTCGCCGCAGTCCAAAGGCTGCCACGCGCTCATCAAGCAGGGTGCAAAGTTGGTTGAAGGCGCACAGGACATCCTGGAGGAACTGGGTTATCCCGGCACAAATGCGGCTGCGAACACCCCGGCCGGGCACCCTCTTTTTGCGCATCTTGGCTTTGATCCGCTTGATGTGGAGTCCCTCATGCAACGGTCCGGCTTGACGATAAGCGAGCTATCCGCCATCCTGTTGCAACTGGAACTCGACGGCCATATCGCTTCTTTGCCCGGCGGGTTATATCAACGCATCACATAACAATACTCATACATGTTCGACATTTTGCTTTTTCTCTTCGAGAGCTACTTCGATATTGGTAGCTATCCCGATCACAACAAACTCTCGGTTAAACTGAGCGCAGCCGGCTTTGAAGAAGACGATATCAACCAGGCACTGACATGGTTATCCGGCTTGCAGCAGCTTACGCAGGCCGAATATCCCGAGAGTATCAATCACAGCGGCATTCGTCTGTACACCGATTTTGAAGAACAACGCGTCAGCCCGGAAGGGTTGCGTTTTCTTTCGTTTTGGGAACACAACAAGATCATTACGCCCATCGAGCGCGAAATGATCATTGATCGCGTGCTGGCGCTTGGCAGGAAGGGCTTGTCCCTGGACAAGCTCAAACTCATCGTTTTGATGGTACTGTGGAGCCAACATGAAGACCTCGATCCAATGATCATCGAGGATTTGCTTACCCCGGCAGACGCATCACAGGCACATTAATCGCTTAAATGGCATCCAACCTGCTCATCGTCGAGTCTCCGGCCAAGGCCAAGACCCTGAAGAAATATCTCGGCAAGGACTTCGAAGTCCTCGCTTCCTACGGCCATGTGCGCGATCTCATCCCCAAGACCGGCGCGGTCGATCCCGATGACAATTTCGCGATGAAGTACGAGACCATCGCGCGCAACAGCAAGCATGTCGACGCGATAGCCAAAGCGGCGGCGGATGCCGACAACATTTACCTCGCACCCGACCCGGACAGGGAAGGGGAGGCGATCGCCTGGCATATCTCGGAGATACTCAAGACCAAGCGCGCGCTCAAGGGCAAGAATATGCAGCGCGTGGTGTTCTACGAGATCACTCAATCCGCCGTTCAAGATGCCGTCAAGCATCCGCGCGAGATATCCATCCCGCTGGTGAACGCGCAGCAGGCGCGCCGCGCGCTGGACTATCTGGTCGGTTTTACGCTTTCGCCTTTGTTGTGGCGCAAGATACGCCCCGGTTTGTCGGCGGGCCGCGTGCAAAGTCCCGCGCTGCGCTTAATCGTCGAACGCGAGCTGGAGATCGAAAAGTTCAAGACGCAGGAATACTGGTCGGTGCATCTGGACAGCCAAAAGAACAGCATCCCGTTCAAGGCCAAGCTGTTCCAGTTCCAAGGCAAGAAACTGGAGCAACTCAGCATCGGCAGCCAGGCTGAGTACGATGCCATCCACGCCAAGTTGGCTGACGCCAAGCTGCCGCCGAAAGTAGTGCGCGTTGAAAAGAAGGGCAAGCAGCGCAGCCCCGCCGCGCCGTTCACCACCTCCACGCTGCAACAGGAAGCCGTGCGCAAACTGGGCATGACCTCGGACCGCACCATGCGCACCGCGCAATCCTTGTATGAAGGTGTCGACATCGGCGGCCAGACCATCGGCCTGATCACCTACATGCGTACCGACTCGGTGAATCTGGCCAACGAGGCCGTGGCAGAACTTCGCGACTATATCAAGGACAACTTCGCCGCCGACTACCTGCCGGCCAAGCAACCTGTCTACAAAAGCAAAGCCAAAAATGCGCAGGAAGCGCACGAGGCGATCCGCCCGACCTCGGTGTTGCGTACACCGGACAGTTTGCGCGATTACCTGAATATCGACCAGATGCGTCTGTACGAGATGATCTGGAAGCGCACGCTTGCTTCGCAGATGTCGCCCGCGCGTTTCGACACCGTGAGCGTCGATATCCGTTTGAGCAGCGACGACACCCTGTTCCGCGCCAGCGGTCAGACGCTGGTGTTCCCCGGTTTCATCGGCGTGTACATGGAAGACGTGGACGACGCGGAAGAAGAAGACAGCGCCAAGTTGCCGCCGCTGGTCGAAGGCGATGTGTTGCCGGTGGACAAACTCTACGGCGAACAACACTTCACCCAGCCGCCGCCGCGCTTCTCCGAAGCCAGCCTGGTGAAGGCGCTGGAAGAATACGGCATCGGTCGTCCTTCCACTTACGCCACCATCATCTCCACGCTGCAGGCACGCGAGTATGCGACGCTGGACAAGAAACGTTTCATGCCCACCGACGTGGGCCGCGTGGTGATCAAGTTCCTCAACGAGCACTTCACGCGTTACGTGGACTACGGTTTCACGGCCAACCTTGAAGACGAGCTGGACGACATCTCCGAAGGCAAGCGCGACTGGATACCCGTGCTCGAGGAGTTCTGGAAGGGCTTCAACAAGCTCATCGGCGAAAAGAAAGATGTCGATCGCCCCGGCACCGAGATACTGGAAGAACCCTGTCCCAAGTGCGGCAAGCCGCTGTCCAAGCGTCTCGGCAAGCGCGGCAGCTTCATCGGCTGCACCGGCTATCCCGAGTGCGACTACACGCGCAGCCTCGGCGGCGAATTGGATCCCGGAGAAGCGCGCAAGGAGCTGGGCAACCATCCCGAGACAAAGCAGAGCGTGCTGCTGTTGCGTGGACCCTATGGTCCTTACGTGCAACTCGGCGAAGTGGAAGAGGGCGCCAAGACCAAACCCAAGCGCGTCTCCTGGCCGAAAGAGCTGCCGCTGGAGAACGCCGATCTTGGTTCGGCGCTAAAGCTGCTCTCGCTTCCAAGAGAAGTCGGCACTCACCCCGAGACAGGCAAGAAGGTCATCGTCAACATCGGCCGCTTCGGTCCCTACATCGGCCATGATGGCAAATTCAAGTCCATTCCGCGCACCGACAGCATCTTCGACATTGGCCTGGATCGCGCCGTGGAACTGTTGGCGCAAGCCCGCACCGGCGGTGCCACCGTGCTGCGCACCCTGGGCGAACACCCGGACGACAAGGCGCCCATCGAGGTTTGCAGCGGACGCTACGGCCCCTACGTGCGCCACGGCAAGATCAACGCCACCCTCCCCAAGGATGTGACGCCGGAAGCGGTGACACTGGAAGAAGCGCTGGAGATGATCGCCGCCAAGGCAGCGAAGGGCGGCACCGCCAAGGCGAAGACCGCGAAGAAACCGGCAGCAAAGAAAACTGCGGCCAAGAAGACCACCAAGGAAAAAGCGGCAGCCAAACCCAAGGCAACGGTGAAGAAGGCGACGACGAAAACAGCGGCAGAAAAACCAGCTGTCAAGAAAACTGCCAAGACTGCGACGACCAAAGCCAAGACAACGACAGCGAAAACGGCTACAAAAAAAGTCGGTGCCAAACCTGCCGCAAAGAAACCGGCAGCCAAGAAGACCACCAAGAAATAAGGCCTGGGATTTTCATCCCAGGCCTACCCCTTACCGACGTCCTGAAAATCGTTTGTAGCGCGTTTTGAGCGGGCTACGCTGGAAAGCCCGTGGCTATTGAGATTCAGGGTTTGTTTGTTTCCCCCGTTGATGGCACTGTTACGAACAGTCAGCGCATGGCTGACTATCGCCAACGCGGAAGCCAGTTCCTATTGGGGAAGGTGTCGACACAAAAATCACCCGTTTTGAACAATGAGGACAACGCATGAACTGGCCGTTCTCATCTGACTCTAGACGCGGCCCGTTGGAATTTTTGCCCAGAACAAGAGGATCGGTTTGTAGTGCACCAAGACGGAATAGCTCTTTCCCGCAGCAGGGACACATGACTTGTTTTTCCATAACGATCCTCGATTAGTTAGAGGTTCAATTAGCGACGTGAGTAAGACTCGAGCGTAGAGCTAAGAGGAGTGGCAAATGCGCAGCATTTGGCCTGTCCCAGTTGAGCGTCATGTTATACGAAGGGTTGGCGCTCATTTCTTGTTCAGCCAAAAGAAGGCGAGGATGCCCAGGCCCAACAGCCAGCCACCAGCTTGGCCCCAAATAACGTATGGGTTGTCCTCGTTGGAGCTGGAATCGCTTGAATCAGGAAAGTTGAAGAACCAATATATGCACCCAACGGGGATCAGCACGCCAAACAGATTCCAGAATATTTGGTTGAGTGTTAGTGCCCCAAGCGGGACATCTCCGAGCGGCTTTGGGTCAAGCCAAAAGTAGCCGATGACTCCAACCGCTGCGATGAAGATCACCCTGAAGAGTGCGCCCCACCAACGTAGGAGCGCCCAACCAATTGCGTCAATCTTTGACGCCACAGGGCCGGGCCGCCCCTGATCTGGGTCAGAGGCGGCGTCCAAATCGTTCTCAGGCTGATGTTCGGACATTCGCGCTTACTCCACTATCACTGATAGGCACCATGCTCAAACATCCAGATTCTTCACACCCAACGCGTTCTGCTCAATGAACGCCCGGCGCGGCTCGACCACGTCGCCCATCAGCGTGGTGAAGATCTCGTCGGCACCGATGGCATCCTCGATGCGCACGCGCAGCAGGATGCGGTTCTTCACGTCCATGGTGGTCTCCCACAGTTGCTCGGGGTTCATCTCGCCCAGGCCTTTGTAGCGCTGGATGGCAACGCCCTTTTTGGCGTCTTCCAGCAACCATTCGATGGCTTGCTTGAAGCTGCTCACACCGCGCTTCTGTTCGCCGCGCATGGCGTAGGCGGTGGGTGAGATCAGGCCGTTGAGTGCGTCGGCGGTCTGGCGGATCTGCACGTAGTCGCCGCTTTCGAGGAATTCCTTGTCCAGGTAGCTGAGCGAGTAGTTGCCGTGGAAGAGTTTTTCCAGGCGCAGGCGCAGTTCGCCGTTGATGTCGGTCTCGACTTCGGCGCGGATGACGCCGCCGCAGACATCTTCCAGCAGCTTGGCGCTCTGCTTGGCCTGTGCTTCATCTGCCAGCGACAGCGCGGGCAGGATGAGCAGGGCGTGGCTGGCTTCGGGTGCGATGAAGTGCGAGAGGCGGTCGATGACGGCTTCGGCGAGGAAGTATTGCTTGGCGATCTCGCCCAGTGCTTCGCCCTGGATGGGCGTTGCATCGAGCGCGGGATAGAACGCAGCGCCCTCCAAGGCGGCGGCGAGCATGTAGTTCTTCAGCTCCAGTTCGTCCTTGAGGTAGCGCTCGTCGCGGCCCTTTTTGATTTTGAACAGCGGCGGTTGGGCAATGTAGATGTGTCCGCGCTCGACCAACTCGGGCATCTGGCGGTAGAAGAAGGTGAGCAGCAGGGTGCGGATGTGCGCGCCGTCCACGTCCGCGTCGGTCATGATGATGATGCGGTGGTAGCGCAGTTTCTCGGCGCTGTATTCCTCTTTACCGATGCCGGTGCCGAGCACGGTGATTAGGGTGGCGATCTCCTGTGAGGCAATGAGTTTCTCGAAGCGAGCCTTCTCGACGTTGAGGATCTTGCCCTTGAGCGGCAGGATAGCCTGGAACTTGCGGTCGCGGCCCTGCTTGGCGGAGCCGCCGGCAGAATCACCCTCGACCAGGTAGAGTTCGGACAGGGCAGGGTCTTTCTCCTGGCAGTCGGCCAGCTTGCCGGGCAGGCCGATGCCGTCCAGGATGCCTTTGCGACGCGTCAGTTCGCGCGCCTTGCGGGCGGCATCACGGGCGCGGGCAGCTTCGATGATCTTGCCGCAGATGATCTTGGCGTCGACCGGATTTTCCAGCAGGAAGTCGGATAGCTTCTGCGCCACCACTTCCTGCACAGCGGGCTGCACTTCGCTGGATACCAGCTTGTCTTTGGTCTGGGATGAGAACTTGGGGTCGGGCACTTTGACGGATAGAACGCAGGTCAAACCTTCGCGCATGTCGTCGCCAGTCGTTTCCACCTTGGCCTTTTTGGCCATTTCGTTGTCTTCGATGTATTTATTGATGACGCGAGTCATCGCCATGCGCAGGCCGGTCATGTGGGTGCCACCGTCGCGCTGCGGAATGTTGTTGGTGAAGCACTGTACGACTTCGGAATAACTATCGTTCCATTGCATGGCCACATCGACGGTGATGTTGTCTTTTTCGCCGCTGGCCTGAAAACATTTCGGATGCAGGACGGTCTTGCTTTTATTCATGTACTCGACAAAACCACGCACACCGCCGGAATAGGCGAAGTTTTCGCTCTTGCCGGTGCGCTGATCGATCAGTTCGATCTTGACGCCGTTATTCAGGAAAGACAATTCGCGCAGGCGCTTGGCCAGAATTTCGTAATGGAATTCGACGTTACCGAAGATTTCCTTGTCTGCGAGAAAATGGACTTCTGTGCCGCGCTTCTGGCTTTCGCCCAATTCGCGCATAGGTGAGACTTCCACTCCTTTTTGAACCTCAACCAGGCGATCACTTACAGCACCACGAATAAATTCCAGACCATACTTCTTGCCGTCGCGATAGGTCGTCAGCTTGAGCCACTCCGACAGGCCGTTGACACAGCTGACGCCGACACCATGTAAACCGCCGGATACTTTATAACTATTCTGGTTGAATTTGCCGCCTGCGTGTAACACGGTCAAGACAATCTCAGCCGCTGAGCGCTTTGGCTCATGTTTGTCGTCGAATTTAATGCCAATAGGAATACCGCGTCCGTTGTCGGCTACAGAGATTGAATTATCTCCATGAATAATGACTTTGATGTCGTCACAGTGCCCAGCCAGTGATTCGTCGATGGCGTTGTCAACCACTTCAAACACCATATGGTGCAGACCGGTTCCGTCTGAAGTATCCCCGATATACATACCGGGACGCTTACGGACTGCTTCTAAACCTTCGAGTTGCTGGATACTTGATTCGTCGTAGTTATCACTCATGAGTCTTTTTTGCTTTCTGTTTCACGTGGAACAATTTAGATACGCATCGGCATGACGACATACTTGTAGTCAGTCTTTTCCGGGATAGTTATTAATAAGCTGCTGTTTTGATCCCCAAAAGATAAGGTAATCGTTTGTGTGTTGATATTGTTTATTCCATCCAACAGATAGTTCACATTAAAGCCAATATCTAGGGGTTCTCCCTTGTAGTCGTTTTCAATATCTTCCTGGGCTTCTTCTTGTTCGCTGTTACTACTGATAATACGCAGGTTTTTTTCGGTTAGTAACAAGCGAACCCCGCGGAATTTCTCATTCGACAAAATGGCTGCGCGCTGCAAAGCTTGCAGGATTGTAAGCCGATCCAGGGTCAGATGATTGGTATGAGTCGGGATCACACGGTTGTAATCGGGAAACTTGCCGTCGATAACCTTGGAAGTTAGTACTACATCAGCAAAGGAAATACGAACCTGCTTTTCAGCCAGTTCCAATTGGACCTTGTCTTCGGTGTCTGCCAATAGTTTTAATAATTCATTGACTGTCTTGCGGGAAAGAATGACTTCCTGTTTCTGGTGGATGTCTTTCAAATCTTCGCTAATGAAAGCCAGGCGGTGTCCGTCTGTTGCGATAAGCTTGATTGTAGGGCCATCAATCACCAGCAACACGCCGTTCAGGTAGTAACGGATATCCTGCTGGGCCATGGCATATTGCACGGAGCTCAACAGACGGCGTAGTACGCCTTGTTCGATTGTAATTTTGGACGCGCCAACCAGTTGTTCGGAAAGCATCGGAAAGTCCTGTGCCGGCAGTGTCTGCAGACTGAAACGGCTCTTATTTGCCTTGACCAGCAATTTGTTTTCCTGATCATCGAGTGAAACAGCGCTGTTATCCGGAATAGCTCTAAGTATCTCCTGAAGTTTCTTGGCCGAGATGGTGATTGAGCTTTCTGTTCCCTCAAATGTTTGCTTAAGCTGCGCTTCGATCTGTATCTCGAGATCCGTGGTAATGAAGCGAACACCGCTCTTACTCTTTTTGATAAGCACATTGGAAAGAATAGGCAAGGGTTGTTTGCGCTCTACGATGCCGACTACCGCTTGTAGTGGTTTCAGGAGTTCGTTTCTATCGATTTGTTTGATGAACATATTTTTCTTTCTTTAAATACTTAACAATCTTAATAATGGGCAAGAAATCTGTGGATATCCAAATTTCTCAATATTTTTTAATTAGTTAACCAAAAATTTCCCTACTTAAAACTCCCCCTGAAAGTCTGTATTTTTTGTGAATAACTATTTCATATTCCATCAATAATGCTGTCATCTACAATTTATACACAAGGTATACATAACCTAACCCCGCAGTGTTTGATTCAATAAATTGAAATCAGCATTCAGGGCTGAATCCGAGTTTCTCAGGGATTCAACCGTTTTACAGGCGTGCAAAACTGTGGAGTGGTCACGTCCACCAAATGCATTTCCAATCTCGGGCAAGCTCAACTGGGTGAGTTCGCGAGCCAGGCACATTGCAATCTGGCGCGGTCTTGCAATGATGCGGGTTCGTTTCTTGGAAAGCAGGTCGACAATCTTGATACGGTAAAAATCGGCAACGGTTTTCTGTATATTTTCAATTGATACCTGCTTGTTTTGAGCGGCAAGCAGATCTTTCAGTGCCTCTTTGGCAAGTTCGATAGATATTTGACGTTTATGGAAACGGGCATAGGCCTCAATACGGTTAAGCGCTCCCTCCAACTCCCGAATGTTCGAGCGAACGTGTTTCGCGATAAAAAATGCGACATCCTCACTTATAGGGGAACCGCTAGCGGCAGATTTTTGCAGAAGAATGGCCACCCGCATTTCCAAACCTGGCGGTTCAATTGCAACCGTTAACCCGCAAGTAAAGCGCGATGTAAGCCGCGGCTCGATGCCAGTGATCTCTTTTGGAAATGTGTCACAGGTGATAACAACTTGTTTATTTGTGTCTATAAGAGAATTCAGGGTGTAGAAGAACTCCTGCTGTGTCCCCGGTTTGTCCGCAATGAATTGAATATCATCAATCAGGAGCAAATCCAGCGAGTTATAAAATTGTTTGAATTCGTCAAAATTCTTGGTCTGGAAGGCGCGAACCACTCCGGAAATATAATTGGTTGCGTGAATGTAGCAAACTTTGGCTTGTGGATTTTGTTTGCTGACCAGATTGCCGATGGATTGCAATAAGTGTGTTTTGCCCAAGCCAACACCACCATAAATAAACAATGGGTTATAGGCTACCCCGGGAGTTTCGGCGACCTGGATTGCGGCGGCGTGAGCTAATTGATTGGCTTTGCCTGTAACAAAGGTATCGAAAACCAGCGCAGGATTTAGTTTATTTTGATTTTTTGACGCTTTTACCGTTGCAGTCACCCGTTGTTTGACGGGAACAGGCTCAACGATATGTTCTGCCGGCTTTGTTCCTCGCTTCTCTATTCGCAGTTCTATCTGGGGTGGACTCGCAAAGAAGGGCAGTGCACGCCTGGATATCTCTGGCAGAAAGCGCTCTTGTACTATGCGCAGGGTAAAACTGTTTGGTGCCGTCAGAACGAGCTTGTCTCCGTCGATCTCAAAAATCAACGGCTTAATCCATGAATTGTATTGTTGTAGTGGAAGCTGTTCCCTGAAGAAACTCAGGCAGCTACCAGACAAACTCTGCGCGGACATAGGTGGAAACAGTCTCTTCAATTATGGAGACGCATTCTACAAGCTCTGCAAAAAGTTATCCACAGCATAAAAAGACTTGACAGGAATCGCGCCAACGATTGTAATCGCGCGCTTTTCAACAGATAAACCAGTCAGGAGCTAGCATGAAACGCACATACCAACCATCGGTTACCAAGAGAAAACGCACTCACGGCTTTCTGGTCCGCATGAAAACCAAGGGTGGTCGCGCAGTTATAGCGGCCCGTCGCGCACGCGGCCGTATCCGTCTTGGCGTGTGAGCCCAACGAAATACTGACTTTACCCCGGCGCTACCGCTTATCGCGCCGGGAGGGGTTTTCCCGGATATTGCAACAGCAGGCACAAACCAAATCATGGTTTGCCGTCCATAGTGAATTAAACTCATCAGGACATGCGCGGCTGGGTATGTCGGTCAGCAAACGAATCGTTCCTGCAGCATCTCAACGAAACGTTGTTAAACGTCTGATTAGAGAGACTTTTAGAAATTATGCCCGGCGCGGGATTGCGCTTGATGTGGTGATCCGCTTGCGCAAACCCCTGGAAAAAAATGACCTCGCAGCTGCGAGGATTACATTGGGCGAAATGCTAAAGACAGTGCTGACGGCAAAATGAAAACAATATTATTGCTCTTGGTTCGAGGGTATCAACTTATACTTAGCCCCGTTCTTCCCCCGTCATGTCGATTCAGTCCCTCTTGTTCGCAGTATTCCCTTGAGGCGATTTCCAAATATGGCGCCTTGAAAGGACTTTGGTTGACGATTAAGCGGGTGATTCGTTGTAATCCTTGGAATCCGGGCGGATACGATCCCGTCCCCTAACAAAATACAGGTGATAGTTTGATGGACATGCGGCGGTTGTTTTTATTTCTGATCTTTTCCTTTTCCTTGTTTGTGTTGTGGAGCGCGTGGGTCCGACAAAACCAGCCTGTTGCGCCGATAGCTGAGACGGTGCCAGCAGATCCTTCCATACCTGTCCCTACTGCAAGGGCACCACAGACGACAGTGTCGGCAACACCGGTTGAGCAGGCAAAAATGCCGTCTGGCAAGAATATTGTTGTGACAACCGATACGCTCAAAGTGGTGATCAACACCGCCGGCGGCAATATTCAGCACCTGGATTTGCTGAAGCACAAAGATACAGACGACCAAAGCAAGCCATTTACCCTGCTGCAACAACAAGCCGGCCATATCTATGTCGCCCAATCCGGATTACTGGGCAATGACTTGCCGACGCATAATGCCGAGTTTACGGTCGCTGGCGACAATTACCGCTTGGCGGAGGGTAAGGACACGCTGGAAGTGCGTTTGACTGCAATGGATTCAGGTTCTGCTCGTGTGACCAAGGTATATACCTTCCATCGCAGCAAGTATCTGGTTGATGTCGGCTACGAAATAGAAAATCTGGGTAAAACCGCTTTGTTGCCCTCGGCCTATTATCAATTTGTACGCGATTCGGAACCAGTTGCTGGTTCCTCCAAATTTGTTCCAACTTTTACCGGGCCGGCGGTTTATACCGAAAAGGACAAATTCGAGAAAATCGAGTTTGCCGATATCGAGAAGAACAAAGTCAAGTTACCAGCCAATCCGGAAGACGGCTGGATTGGCATGCTGCAGCACTATTTTGTGTCTGCCTGGCTGCCGGCCAGCAAAGGCTCGCGCGAGTTTTATACCAAGAAGCTTGATGGGAACGAATTTTCAGCCGGGGTAATCCTGCCCGTGGCCAGCATAGAACCCGGACAGACAGGTCGCATATCAGCCACGCTGTATGCCGGTCCGGCACAAACCAGGCTGGACAAGATAGCCCCAGGACTTGGTCTGACCGTGGATTACGGTTGGTTAACGATTTTCTCAACGCCGCTGTTCTGGTTGATGTCTCATATCAATGACTGGGTGAACAATTGGGGTGTGTCCATCATCCTGCTGACCGTGTTGATCAAACTGGCGTTTTTTCCGCTTTCCGCTGCAAGTTACCGTTCCATGGCCAAAATGCGCCAGGTGTCTCCCAAGCTGGAGAAGATCAAGCAACAGTACGGCGACGACCGGGAGCGCCTGAACAAGGCCATGATGGAGCTCTACAAGACCGAGAAGATCAATCCGCTCGGTGGCTGCCTGCCCATGCTGATCCAGATACCTGTATTCATCGCGCTGTACTGGGCGATCCTTTCCAGTGTAGAGCTGCGTCATGCGCCGTTCTTTGGCTGGATTACCGATCTGTCCGCAACCGATCCCTACTATGTACTGCCGCTCATCATGGGTATCAGCATGATGGTGCAGACCAAGCTCAATCCAGTCCCGCCGGATCCGATGCAAGCCAAGCTTATGCAAATCATGCCCATCGTGTTCAGCGTGGTGTTTTTCTTCTTCCCGGCAGGTCTCGTGCTGTACTCCGTCGTGAATAACCTGCTTTCCATTGCGCAGCAGTGGTACATCACCCGCAGCCTGGAGAGCGGTCACAAAGGTGTCGCCAAAGCCTGATAACATCGCGGCGATTGCCACCGCCCCAGGGCGCGGTGGCATCGGCGTGGTGCGGGTTTCCGGGCAGAAGCTGGCCGCAATGGCCGCAGTGCTGACCGGACGCCAACTCACTCCCAGGGTTGCCACTTATACCTCTTTCCTTGCAGCTGACGGCGCGACCCTGGATCAGGGCATAGCGTTATTCTTTACTGCTCCACATTCCTATACCGGAGAAGAGGTGCTGGAACTTCAGGGTCACGGCGGTCCTGCGGTGCTGCAATGTGTGCTGCAACGCTGTCTGGAATTAGGCGCGCGGCTGGCGCAACCGGGGGAATTTACCCAGCGCGCTTTTCTCAACGACAAGATAGATTTGGCCCAAGCAGAAAGCGTGGCCGATCTGATCGATGCGACGACCGAACAGGCGGCACGCAGCGCCATGCGATCATTGCAGGGTGAATTCTCGGCGGCCATACATCATGCCGTTGCCCAGCTTATCGATCTGCGCATGCTGGTCGAGGCCACGCTGGATTTTCCGGAGGAAGAAATCGAGATAGCCGACCGTCAGCTTGGCGCCAATAAATTGACCGCATTGCTGCATGAAGTCGCAAACATAGCCAGCCTTGCCAAGCAAGGCAGCATCCTGCGGGAAGGAGCTCAAGTCGTTTTGGTGGGCGCACCCAACGCCGGCAAATCAAGCCTTCTTAACCGTCTGGCGGGGGAAGAGGTGGCGCTCGTCAGCGAAATTCCGGGCACTACCCGAGATGCGATCCGTCAGGCATTGCAGGTTAGAGGCGTGCCGCTACACTTGATCGACACCGCCGGCCTGCGCGAAACAATCGATGAGGTCGAGAGAATGGGCATCGCGCGCACGCAACTCGCGCTGTCCCGTGCAGACGTGGTGCTGGTCCTGCTGGATGAGTCGCAACAGCGCACCTTGCCTGAAGACCAGGCAATCCTGGCCCAACTTCCTGACCGGATTCCCCGCTTGTATTTGCACAACAAAATCGACCTGAGCGGCCATTCTGCGGGTGTGGAAAAGCGCGACGGGGAGCAGCACCTCTACCTTTCAGCAAAAACAGGGGCCGGATTGGAGATTTTGCAGGAAAAATTGCTGGAAACCATAGGCTGGCATCAGGAGACCGGCGTCTTCATGGCGCGCGCTCGCCACTTGGCCGCGCTGTCCAGTGCAGAGCGGCATCTATTCGAGGCGGGCAGGCAACTGAATCACCCGGAGCTTTTTGCCGAAGAATTAAGAGAGGCGCAAAACTCCCTCAACAGCATCACTGGTGAATTTACGGCGGATGACCTGCTCGGGGAAATCTTTAGCCGCTTCTGCATCGGGAAATGACCTTAAGAGTGTTTCACGTGAAACATTTTGCCCTGCAAAATTAGGGTCGAAAATAATTTTTGAGTTATGATGCGCGTCCTTATTTTGGTGGCCAACGAATGCGCGACCTGAAACAATTCGATGTCATTGTGATTGGCGGTGGCCACGCCGGGACTGAAGCTGCGCTGGCCAGCGCCCGTGCGGGCTGTGCCACATTGCTGCTTTCCCATAATATCGAAACGTTGGGCGTGATGTCCTGCAACCCATCCATCGGCGGAATTGGAAAAGGCCATTTAGTCAAAGAGATAGACGCTCTTGGCGGTGCTATGGCCGCCGCGACAGATGAAGCAGGTATCCAATTTCGCATTTTGAATGCTTCCAAAGGACCGGCAGTCCGCGCCACGCGTGCCCAAGCCGACCGCGCCTTGTACAAATTGGCGATTCGCAGGCGCTTGGAAAACCAGCAAAACCTCCTGTTGTTTCAGCAGCCCGCAGAAAAACTGTTGATAGAACAAGGTATTGTCGTTGGTGTGCAGACCCAGTTGGGTCTGAGCTATTACGCCAAATCAGTAGTGTTGACAACCGGCACCTTTCTCGCCGGATTGGTGCATGTGGGTTTGACAAATTATCCGGCAGGTCGGGCAGGAGATCCACCTTCGGTAGGATTGGCTAAAAACTTGCGCGAATTGGGCTTGCCCATTGGGCGCTTGAAAACCGGTACTCCGCCGCGCATTGACGGGCGCAGCATCGACTATTCCGTGATGCAGGAGCAGCATGGAGATACGCCGGTTCCGGTGTTCTCGTTCCTGGGCCACGCATCGCAACATCCAAGACAAATGCCATGCTGGGTCACCCAGACCAACGAGCGCACGCACGAAATCATTCGCAACGGTTTGGGCGAGTCTCCTTTATTTACGGGTGTTATCGAAGGAGTAGGCCCACGCTATTGCCCATCCATCGAAGACAAAATCACGCGTTTTGCGGGAAAGTCTTCGCACCAGATTTTTCTGGAGCCGGAAGGTCTGACCACGCACGAGATTTATCCCAACGGCATTTCGACCAGCCTTTCCTACGATACCCAGTTGGCGCTGGTGCGTTCGATTAAAGGGCTGGAGAACGCACATATCACGCGCCCCGGCTATGCCATCGAATACGACTATTTCGATCCGCGCGGACTGAAGCTTTCCCTGGAAAGCAAGTCGGTGGGCGGATTGTTCCTTGCCGGCCAGATCAACGGTACGACCGGCTACGAAGAGGCTGCCGCGCAGGGATTGCTGGCAGGCACAAACGCCGCGCTGCTGGCCAGGGAAAAAGAGGCATGGTGCCCGCGCCGCGACGAAGCGTATCTCGGTGTAATGGTGGATGACTTGATCACGCGCGGTGTTTCCGAGCCGTACCGCATGTTTACGAGTCGCGCGGAATACCGTTTGCAGTTGCGCGAAGACAATGCCGACATGCGCCTCACCGAGACAGGCCGCAAGCTGGGCTTGGTGAACGATACGCGCTGGCAGGCTTTTGAGGCAAAACGCGAGAAAATCGCACGCGAACTGGAGCGTCTGAAATCGACCTGGGTGAATCCGCGCATGCTGGATAAAGCCGATGCAGAGCGCGTATTGGGCAAAGAAATTGAACGCGAATATAGCTTGTACGATTTGTTGCGTCGCCCCGAGGTGAGTTATTCGACACTGATGACGTTGCCCGACGCCCAGGCGGCTGACATGTCTGAGTTCGCAGAAGAAGTTGAAATTCAGGCTAAATATCAAGGCTATATAGAGCGGCAAGCGGGTGAAATCGCGCGCCAGGAAGGCCAGGAGTCGACCAAACTGCCGCACAACATGGACTATTCGCTGGTGCGTGGATTGTCTGTCGAGGTTCGGCACAAACTGAATTTGCATCAGCCGCAGACGGTGGGACAGGCTTCGCGCATTTCAGGCGTGACTCCGGCCGCCATTTCTTTGTTGCTGGTGCATTTGAAGCGGGGCTTCAAACAAGAAAAAGCGGCATGAGTCTGGCACAGGAATTAGCGGCGGGCATCACGCAGATGGAAATTGTGGTAACGCCGGAACAACAGGCGAAGTTGCTGGAATACCTGGCATTGCTGCACAAATGGAACGAGGTGTACAACCTTACCGCGATACGCAAACCGGAGCAGATGGTAAGCAACCACTTGCTCGACAGCCTTGCCGTGTTGCCGCATTTGTGGCCACGGCGCTGGCTGGATGTAGGGTGCGGTGCAGGATTGCCGGGGCTGGTATTAGCCGTGATGCGGCCGGATTGGTCTTTCACTTTGCTGGACAGCAACAGCAAAAAAACCGGCTTCGTGCAACAAGCGGTCATCGAGTTGGGATTGCGCAATGTGAAAGTCCGTTGCGGACGGGTAGAGCAGTGGCAGGCGGAACAAAAATTCGACGGGATCATTTCCCGCGCGTTTGCCGAAGCGGCGGAATTTGTTTTACTGACGCGGCATTTGCTGGCAGAGGGCGGACGCTGGGCGGCCATGAAAGGGGCGCCGGAACAGGAACTGGCGCGGCTTCCCGGAGATGTGATGGTGGAGAAAGTAATTAAGTTGCAGGTTCCTGAACTGGAAGCTGCCCGCAGTTTGGTCGTATTGGGAGTGAAAAAATGAGCAAGATATTGGCAATTACCAATCAAAAAGGCGGCGTGGGCAAAACCACGACTACCGTTAATCTGGCAGCCAGCTTGGGTGCAGCGAAACAGCGCGTGCTGCTGATCGACCTTGATCCGCAAGGCAACGCCACCATGGGCAGCGGCATCAACAAGGCAGATCTGGAAGCGACCATTTACGATGTGCTGCTGGGCGAAAAAACGATCAGCGAAGCGCGCATCCGTTCAGCCGAATGCAAATACGACATCTTGCCTGCCAATCGCGAACTGGCTGGCGCTGAAATCGAATTGGTGGATGTGGAAGGGCGCGAAATGCGCCTGAAAGAGGAACTGGAACCGGTATTAAACGAATACGACTATATTCTGGTTGATTGCCCCCCCGCACTGAACCTGCTTACCCTCAACGGATTGTGCGCCGCAAAATCGGTGATGATTCCCATGCAATGCGAATACTACGCACTGGAAGGTTTGAGTGACTTGGTTAACACCATCCGCAAAGTACGTGAAAACCTGAATCCCGACCTGCAGATCGAAGGTTTGCTGCGCACCATGTTCGATCCGCGCAATGCGCTGGCACAACAAGTCTCGGACCAGTTACAGCAACACTTTGGCGACAAAGTCTACCGCACTGTCATTCCGCGCAACGTGCGCCTGGCGGAAGCACCCAGCTTCGGCATTCCTGCGCTGTATCACGATAGCCAATCCAAGGGAACCCTGGCCTATCTGGCGCTGGCGGGTGAAATGCTCAACAACGCGACTGCGCAAGCTGCCGCATAACAAGTTTCAAAAAAGGGAAAATCATGGCAAAACCGATCAAGGGATTGGGGCGCGGCTTGGACGCGCTGCTTTCCGGTAACAGTACATCAAAACAGAATGACGTATTGCGCGACCTCAAAGTCGAGCAACTCAAACCCGGCAAATACCAGCCGCGCAGCCGCATGGATGAAGCATCGCTGAACGAACTTGCGGCTTCGATCCGGGTGCAGGGTGTGATGCAGCCGATTCTGGCGCGCGAACTGCCGGAGGGCGGTTACGAGATCATTGCCGGCGAACGGCGCTGGCGCGCGGCGCAACTGGCCGAACTGAAGATCGTGCCGGTCATCGTGCGCAAAGTGCCGGACAACGCGGCGCTGGCCATGGCGCTGATCGAGAACATCCAGCGCGAAGACCTGAATCCGCTGGAAGAGGCAATCGGCATCCAGCGCCTGATCGACGAATTCCAGATGACGCATCAGGCGGCAGCCGACGCTGTCGGTCGTTCGCGCAGCGCAGCCAGCAATCTGCTGCGTTTGTTGAAACTGCCGCAGGCTGTGCAAGACATGCTAATGGAAGGGTCGCTCGATATGGGTCACGCGCGCGCGTTGCTGTCGCTGGAAGGTGCACAGCAAGTGCTGCTGGCCAACAAGATTATCCTGGAAGGACTGTCGGTGCGCGAAGCCGAGAAGCTGGTGCAGCAACAAGGCGAGCAACCCCAGTCGGCCGGCAATACCTCCGGCAAAAAACCCAAAAAGGTAAACCGCGATACGCAGCAGTTGCAGGAAGAAATGACAGCCCACCTTGGCGCGCGCGTGGAAATCAAATCCAACACGAAGGGTGGGGGTAAATTGATTATTGAATATTCCAATAATGACCATTTGGAAGAACTCCTCGGTGGACTCCGAAAAGGCCGCTAAATCAGGCGCTAGCGCGTCAAATATCGACCGGGAAAGTTTGACACCTCAGCCAAACGCCGCTATCATCGCCGCGCTTTTCAGAGCCGAGGTCCAAGAGAAAAAATTGGCGCGCAAAGTAGTCTGGCTGCAAGCCATGGCTACTTTAACTGCCGCAGGCCTGCTGTATGGCTGGAAAGGCTCGCCGCAATACGCGATAGCGGTGTTAGGTGGAGGAGGTGTTTCTGTTCTCAATGGTGCATTGTTGGCGTGGCGGATGTCCCGAGCAGCATTGCAATCTTCCCGTGACGCACATCAACAATTACGGCTCATGTATTTTTACGCTGCCGAGCGTCTCTTGGCAGTCGTCGCATTGCTGGGAATCTGCCTGGCTTTGCTGAAATTTTCGCCGCTCGCGATTTTGGGTGGCTTTGTATTGGGGCAAGCGGTGCTATTGGCAGGCCGGTTGTTTTTGAAGATCAAGACTGAAGATAGCGACTAAAACATGTCCAGCGAAATGGCACAGGAAACGGGCGAAGTGGCTCATGAAGCAGCGCACACCTCGGCAGAATATATCCATCACCACCTGCAAAATCTGACATATGGTCAGTTACCCGACGGAACCTGGGGCGTGGCCCACAGTGCGGCGGAAGCAAAGGCAATGGGATTCTGGGCACTGAATCTTGATACCTTCTTCATGTCCCTGTTGCTGGGCTTAGTGATCATGTATTTCTTCCGCAGTGTGGCAAAAAGCGCCGTCAGTGGCACACCGGGCGGGCTACAGAACTTTTGTGAATGGGCTGTCGAATTTGTCGACAGCAGTGTTCGCGGATCATTCTCCGGCAAGAACGCCATGGTCGCCCCATTGGCGCTGACCATCTTCTTCTGGGTGTTCAGCATGAACCTGATGGACTTGATTCCCATCGATTGGGTGCCGCTGCTGATGAAATCGCTGGGCGTTCCCTTCTTCAAGGTCGTTCCCTCCACCGACCCCAACGCGACTTTCGGCATGGCCATCGGCGTGTTCCTGCTGGTGCTGTACTACAGCGTCAAAATGAAGGGCGCGGGCGGGTTCTTCGCCGAATTGGCTTTCCAGCCTTTCCCCAAATTCCTGCTGCCGTTCAACCTGATCCTGGAAGGCGTGAACCTGATCGCCAAACCGATCTCGCTGGCACTGCGTCTGTTCGGCAACATGTATGCCGGTGAAATGATTTTCATCCTGATCGCGCTCATGGGCGGTGCCTGGGCGGGCTTCTCATTCGGTGGCGTCACACTGTTCGGTTCGCAGATACTGCTGTCGTTGGGCTGGGCGATATTCCACATCCTGATCGTGACCCTGCAGGCGTTCATCTTCATGACGCTGACCGTGGTCTATCTGGACATGGCGCATCAGGAGCATCACTAGTTTTCAGATTTATTTAACATCACTTTTATCAAATAGGAGAATCACAAAATGGAAATGGCAAACGCACTGCTGTACATCGCTGGCGCATTGATGATGGGTCTGGGCGCGCTCGGCGCAGCCGTCGGTATCGGTATCCTGGGTGGCCGCTTCCTGGAAGGCGCTGCACGTCAGCCCGAATTGATCCCGATGTTGCGTACCCAGTTCTTCATTGTGATGGGTCTGGTCGACGCCGTTCCGATGATCGCCGTGGGTATCGCGATGTACGTTCTGTTCGCTGTGGTGGGTTAATTCTCGCAACACGAAACGCATAACTAAGAAAGGTAGCTTGCATGAATATCAATGCAACTCTTCTCGCCCAGCTGATCATGTTCGTGCTGTTCGTATGGTTCTGCATGAAGTTTGTGTGGACGCCCATCGTGGCAGCACTGGACGCGCGCAAGAAGCAGATCGCCGATGGATTGGCCGACGCTGAACGCGCCAAGCAGGATCTGGAACTGGCCGCCAAGCGCTCCGCAGAACTGCTGCGCGAAGCCAAGGAAAAGGCCGGCGAGATCGTGGCGAGCGGCGAAAAGCGCGCCAGCGAGATCGTCGAAGAAGCCAAGGCCCAGGCCAAGGTGGAGGGCGAGCGCATCATTACGGGCGCCAAGGCAGAAATCGACCAGGAAGTGTTCCGCGCCAAAGAGCAATTGCGTACGCAGGTTTCTGCAATCGCACTGGCCGGCGCGGGCAAGATCCTTGGTCGTGAAATCGATGCCAAGGCACATAACGACCTGCTCGACAAACTCGTCGCGGAAATCTGATCGCCATGTCCGAAGCCATAACCACAGCACGTCCTTATGCCCAGGCGGCATTTGATGAGGCGCAACAACTGAAAGCGCTGCAGGCGTGGTCGGAGATGTTGCTGTCTCTGGCCGAGGCGATCAACCATCCGGAAATGATCGCCGTCGTCACCAATCCGCGCGTCGCCAAAAAGCAGGTCGAAGGCCTGATGGAAGCGCTACTCGAAAAATCGGCCAGCAAGCAGCAGCAAAACTTCGTGCGCATCCTGGCCGACAATCAGCGTCTGCTGCTGTTGCCCGAAATCGCCGCGCTGTTCGAAGCACTGAAAGCAGAAGCGGAAAAGACTATCAACGTGGTCGTGGATTCGGCATTCGAGCTGTCCGCTGCACAAAAAGACAAGATCGTCAGTTCGCTCAAAAAGAGCATGGGTCGCGAGATCAAACTGAGCTGCAACATTAATAAAGAATTGCTGGGTGGAGTTGTGATTCGTGCCGGAGACAAAGTGATCGACGGCTCCGCGCGCACCCGACTCGGTGAAATGGCGAACGCGCTAGCCTGATAAAGAATTTTCAAGAATGAGGAAATCCAGATGAAGCTCAACCCTTCCGAAATTAGCAATTTGATCCGCAGTCGCATCGATAACTTCGAAGCACTGACCCAGGCGCGCACCGAAGGTACGGTGGTCAGCGTGACCGACGGTATCGTTCGCGTGCACGGCTTGTCCGATGTGATGCAGGGCGAGATGCTGGAATTCCCCGGCAACACCTTCGGCCTGGCGCTGAACCTCGAGCGCGACTCCGTCGGCGCCGTTATTCTGGGCGAATACGAACACATCACCGAAGGCGACACGGTCAAGTGTACCGGCCGCATTCTGGAAGTGCCGGTCGGCCCCGAGTTGTGCGGCCGCGTGGTGAACGCACTGGGTCAGCCGATCGACGGCAAGGGTCCGGTCAATGCCAAGATGACCGACAAGATCGAAAAGGTCGCCCCGGGCGTGATCGCACGTAAGTCCGTTGACCAGCCAGTACAAACCGGTTTGAAGTCCATCGACTCCATGGTGCCGATCGGCCGCGGCCAGCGCGAACTGATCATCGGCGACCGCCAGACCGGCAAGACAGCCGTTGCGGTTGACGCGATCATCAACCAGAAGGGTCAGAACATGATCTGTATCTACGTTGCGATCGGCCAGAAGGCTTCGACCGTTGCCAACGTAGTGCGCAAACTGGAAGAGCACGGCGCGATGGGCTACACCATCGTGGTTGCCGCGACCGCTTCCGACTCCGCCGCCATGCAATTCCTGGCACCGTATGCCGGTTGTACCATGGGCGAATACTTCCGCGATCGCGGCGAAGACGCACTGATCGTTTACGACGATTTGACCAAGCAAGCCTGGGCATATCGCCAGATTTCCCTGCTGCTGCGCCGTCCGCCCGGCCGTGAAGCTTATCCCGGCGACGTGTTCTACCTGCACTCCCGTCTGCTGGAGCGCGCTGCACGCGTCAACGCCGAATACGTGGAAAAATTCACCAACGGCGCAGTCAAGGGCAAGACCGGTTCGTTGACCGCGTTGCCCGTGATCGAAACCCAGGCCGGCGACGTGTCCGCCTTCGTACCGACCAACGTGATTTCCATCACCGACGGCCAGATCTTCCTGGAGTCCGACCTGTTCAACGCCGGTATCCGTCCCGCGATCAACGCCGGTATCTCGGTGTCGCGCGTGGGTGGTTCCGCCCAGACCAAGGTCATCAAGAAGCTGGGTGGCGGTGTGCGTCTGGCATTGGCGCAATATCGCGAGTTGGCGGCGTTCGCGCAGTTCGCATCCGACCTGGACGAAGCAACCCGCAAACAGCTGGAACGCGGCCGCCTGGTGACCGAACTGATGAAGCAACTGCAGTACGCGCCGCTGTCCATTTCCAAAATGGCCGCCACGCTGTTCGCAGTGAACAAGGGTTATTTCGACGACGTGGCGATTCCCAAGGTACTGGCTTTCGAAGCCGGTCTGCATGCGCACCTGAATTCGAAGAACAAGGCTTTGATGGATGCCATCGAATCCACCCGGGATTTGTCAGCCGACAACGAGAAGCTGTTGGTTGCGGCCATCGAGGCATTCAAGGCAACTGCAGTCTACTGATGAAACAACTAGCCATCCCACTAAGCAACCCAAAAACGGTTGCTAAGTGGTTGGTTATAAGAAGCGGGAGCTAAATCATGGCAGGCAGTAAAGAGATTCGCACGAAGATCAAGAGCGTGGAAAATACGCGCAAGATCACGCGCGCGATGGAAATGGTAGCCGCAGCGAAAATGCGCAAGGCGCAGGAACGCATGCGGTCCGCCCGCCCCTACGCGGAAAAAATCCGCAACGTCGCGGCGCACTTGTCGCGTGCCAACCCGGAATACAAGCACCCGTTCTTGGTCAAGCGCGACAGCATCAAGAATGTCGGCCTGATCGTCGTCACATCCGACAAGGGATTGTGCGGCGGTCTGAATACCAACCTGTTGCGTCTCGCCGTGAGCCGCATGAAGGAATGGGAAGGCGACGGCAAGGGCTTGCAGGTTTGCGCGATCGGCAACAAGGGCTTCGGCTTCATGAATCGCGTCGGCGCCAAGGTCAAATCCAACCTGACCGGCCTCGGCGACACACCGCACATCGAGAAATTGATCGGCGCCGTGAAGATCATGCTGGACGCCTATGTTGCCGGCGAGATTGATGCCATCTACATCAGCTACAACCATTTCATCAACACGATGAAACAGGAGCCGCGCGTCGAACAACTGTTGCCGCTCAGCGGCGAACAAATCGGCACCGCCTCGGGCAGTTGGGACTACATTTACGAACCGGATGCGAAGAAGGTTATCGACGAATTGCTGGTGCGCTACATGGAATCGCTGGTGTATCAGGCTGTGGTGGAAAACATGGCGTCCGAGCAAAGCTCGCGTATGGTGGCGATGAAATCCGCTTCCGATAATGCGAAGAACGTTATCGCCGAGCTCAAACTGGTTTACAACAAAGCGCGTCAGGCAGCGATCACGAAAGAAATTTCGGAGATTGTTGGCGGTGCAGCAGCAGTTTAAGAATTAATTTAGACGGGGAATCCTAAAATGAGTCAAGGAAAGATTGTTCAGTGTATCGGCGCGGTGGTTGACATCGAATTTCCGCGCGATCACATGCCAAAAGTTTACGAAGCGCTGAAGCTGGCTGACGCTGGAACCTCCACAGCCGAAGTTGGTTTGACCTTTGAGGTCGAGCAGCAACTGGGCGACGGCGTGGTGCGTACCATCGCCATGGGCTCATCCGACGGCTTGCGCCGCGGTATGCTGGTCGACGCCACCGGCGCAGCGATCTCCGTACCGGTCGGTACCGGCACACTCGGCCGCATCATGGACGTGCTGGGTCGCCCGATCGACGAAGTCGGCGAAATCCAGTGCACCGAAAAGCGTCCCATTCACCAGGCTGCTCCCAAGTTCGATGAACTGTCCCCGTCCGTTGACTTGCTGGAAACCGGCATCAAGGTGATTGACCTGGTCTGTCCGTTTGCCAAGGGCGGCAAGGTTGGCCTGTTCGGCGGCGCCGGCGTGGGCAAGACCGTGAACATGCTGGAACTCATCAACAACATCGCCAAGGAACACAGTGGTCTGTCCGTGTTTGCCGGTGTGGGTGAGCGTACCCGTGAAGGTAACGACTTCTACCACGAAATGACAGAAGCCGGCGTTATCGACAACAAGGACTTCTCCAAGTCCAAAGTTGCGATGGTGTTCGGCCAGATGAACGAGCCGCCCGGCAACCGTCTGCGCGTGGCGCTGACCGGCCTGACCATGGCTGAAAAATTCCGTGACGAAGGCCGCGACATCCTGTTCTTCGTGGACAACATTTACCGCTACACCCTGGCCGGAACCGAAGTATCCGCGCTGCTGGGTCGTATGCCTTCCGCCGTGGGTTATCAACCGACACTGGCCGAAGAAATGGGCCGTCTGCAAGAGCGTATTACCTCCACCAAGGTTGGCTCGATCACTTCCATCCAGGCCGTTTACGTTCCTGCGGATGACTTGACCGACCCGTCTCCCGCGACCACCTTCCTGCACCTCGACTCCACCGTTGTGTTGAGCCGCGATATCGCCTCGCTGGGTATTTACCCCGCTGTTGACCCGCTGGACTCCACCTCGCGCCAGCTGGATCCGCTGGTTGTGGGCGAAGAGCACTACAACGTGGCTCGTGCAGTGCAGTCCACGCTGCAGCGTTACAAGGAACTGCGCGACATTATCGCAATTCTGGGTATGGACGAACTGTCTCCGGAAGACAAACTGGCTGTGGCGCGCGCGCGCAAGATCCAGCGATTCCTGTCGCAACCGTTCCATGTGGCCGAAGTGTTTACCGGCAGCCCGGGCAAGTACGTCACCCTGAAGGACACCATCAAGGGCTTCAAGGGCATCGTCGACGGCGAATACGATCACCTGCCGGAACAAGCGTTCTACATGGTGGGCGGCATCGAAGAAGCGGTCGAAAAAGCCAAGACGCTGCAATAACAATTAGGAGCCGATTATGGCAATGACCGTACATGTGGACGTCGTAAGCGCGGAGGAGCAGATTTTCTCCGGCCTCGCTGAAGTCGTCGTGGTACCGGGCGAGATGGGCGAACTGGGTATCTACCCGCGCCACACCGCCCTGATGACCCGCATCAAACCCGGTGCGGTGCGCATCAAGCGTCCCGATCAGGAACAGGAAGAATTGATCTATGTTTCCGGCGGCATGCTGGAAGTGCAGCCCAGCGTCGTGACCATTCTGGCCGACACCGCGATTCGCGGCGCCGATCTGGATGAAGCGCGTGCGCTGGAAGCCAAGCAAATGGCGGAAGAGGCGATGAAAAACCGCACTTCAGACATTGACTATGCGCAAGCACAAGCAGAATTGGCCGAGGCAATTGCCCAGTTGCGCGCAATCCAGCAAGTACGCAAGCATACGCACTAAGCAAGATAAGCTACTGCAGCAAAGAAAAAGCAGCTTCGGCTGCTTTTTCTTTGCTGAGCGCAATCCGATCAGCATGCCGGAAAAATATTCAGCACATCAAGCAATATTGCCGGCTTCGCGAATTTCCCCGCCATTCATAACCACCATTTGTCTGGTAGCGTTGCCACTTGTCAGGAATTCGACCGAATATGTGCCTATTTCGACATCATTGAATTGCCGCTTTTTATGATTGTTAGAAACAGTTAGTTAACTTTTGTACCGAATTATTGGGAAAAGCTAGCCATGAGTTAAGTAGCAGGCTGAGGAATGTGGTCTAGTTCATCAGAAGGGTAAAGATATATGATCACGCCGGCTTTTGAGCATGAAGCTGGTAATGAAATATGAATCATGTATATGTCATGTTTGAGATTTGTCTGAAACGCAGCATCAAAATTAAGCGTTCAGATGGAAGAAAAATTAAATCTAATACCAAAAGGGAGCGCATCAAATGGGACTATTTTCATTTTTGTTTGGCAGTGACGAGAAGGAAACTGCGGCAGGCAGGGAAGCGACGCCACGAGTAGGGATTAGCTATGATCCGATGCTTATAGGCAAGCTGAAGGAAGACCATCAGGATTTGGTAAAAATATTCACATCCATCAAGAAAGCAGCCGCCGAGGGGAAATTTGCAGAAATACCCAATATTCTTTCCGAGTTCAAACTCGCTTTGCAGACACACCTGGCGGTAGAAAATGTTCGTTTCTATGTATACGTACAGCAGTTGTATGCGAACGATTTGGACACATCTGATTTTATTACCGGCTTGCGCTCCGAAATGAACGGAATCGCACGTGTGGTCATGAAATTCACTGAAAAATACAGCGCGGTTCAACTCACTCACTCGACCGCAACAAGTTTCAGTTCCGAGCTGGATGAGATTGGTGCGGTACTGACCAAGCGAGTTAATCTTGAAGAAAGCCGTCTGTATTCCCTCTATCGTTCCGAATAAGTGTTTTACAGAAGCCATAGCCTGTTCTGGCTGAGAAAATTTTTCCCAAATAACCTGGGAGGAGGCCAAGTAATTGTCTGGAATTGACGGTGTACAACAAATCCCTGTAATGAAAGGGATAAACATTGAGAAAGGGGATTCAATATGAGTGGATCAGCAACCAGCAAGACAGGTACAGGTCATGAATATGTTAAAGCACTGTGCGAACAGGCCTGCAACCATCGCGCAGTCAATCACCCCTATCTGCAGCAACTCATCGCCGGAGAGGTACCTGATGTCAAAGGCGCACTAAAAGATTTCGTGTATCAATACTCTGCCTACTCTCTTGATTTTATCCGTTTCCTCACTGCCACGATCTCTCAACTCGAGAAGGGTGAACATCGCAAAGCACTCATGCAGAACCTGGTTGAAGAAACCGGCAGAATCGATGCAGAGAATGCGGCGCTACTCAAAACGATCGGCATCGAACTGGAATGGGTGGATGGAATCCCGCATCCCGAGCTCTTTTCACGCTATATGAGCGCAGCGGGTATCGACAGCGAATACCGGCGCTCGAACGAGTTTTCGGACGAGGCAATCATCTGGCGCGACTTATTCTATTCCCTGTGTTCCAAGGAAGGCCCCGCGCGTGCGCTTGGCGCGATCGGACTCGGCACCGAGAACATCGTCAAGTACATCTATCGACCCTTTATCAAAGCGATTGACCGGCACCTGGACATTTCCCTGCGTGATCGAGTGTTTTTCGATCTTCACGCCACGCTTGACGACCAGCATGGCGATGTCCTGACCAATATCGCCATCGACTATGCAGAGAAACCGGAGAACCGCAAGCCAATCAAGGAAGGCATGCTCATGGCACTGAGCATCAGAAACTCATTTTTTGATGCATTGCAGGCCAGAGCGCATGCCATGCAGCCGGTCCAGTAGCACCCCCGCGTCACATTCGAACCGCTCCATCAATAAATAACTCGGCTCCTCATATGAACGAGGACAGGAAAGGAATGACCATGAAACCAGACAACTACATCTACTCCTCACGCGACTTCGGCGAAACCACCGATACACTTGAAATTGCGAGACCCGACAGGCCACTCATCCACAAGAATGTGACCGGCACCAGGAACAAGGCCAACGAGGGATTCACCGATGACCGGAAGCATCCGGTACATATCGTGGATCTTCCGAGCAGGGCAGTCAGCGTATCCATTGGCGGCATTCTCGGCGGAGGCAAAACGCGCAAACACCGCCACACTTACGAGACTATTATTTACATCCTGAAAGGACACGGCTACAGCGTTGTCGAGGGAGTACGCGTGGACTGGGAACCCGGCGACGCCGTTCTGGTACCCCGCTGGAACTGGCATCAGCACTTCAACACAAGCCCGACGGAATATGCGGAGTATCTGGGGGCGGAAAACGCGCCCATGCTGCAAAACCTTGGCATGGCATTGCGCGAAGAATCCAAAGACTAGGTTGAACCTGAATATGCTCTGAACGGAAACCCTGCGGACATCCGTGCAGAGCGCATTTGGAAAAGAACTTCTCCAACCAGCGCGCGTCAAGTCGGTTCCACCCAAGCTGAATCCTCCAAATAAGTACTCTCGGGGCAAATACACATGAGCGAACAAAAGACCCAGCAACCCAAACTTCCAGGCTCGAACGGGGAGCACGCCTTGCAACTTGAGCTAGGCAGCGAAAAAAGAGCGCTCGGCTTTTACAACAACCAGATGCTGGATTATCTGAATCCAGCCATGCGGGAATTCATCACCAAACAAAGCATGATGTTTATAGCAAGCAGCGATGCCCACGGCGAATGCGATTGTTCATTCCGCGCTGGCGGTGCCGGCTTTGTCTGGGTAGTAGACCAGAAGCACATCATGTGGCCTGAATACAGAGGGAACGGGGTCGTGGCGAGTGGCGGCAATGTCAAGGAAAACCCGCACATGGGTATTCTGTTCATGGATTTTCTCGAGCATACGATCGGCCTGCATATCAATGGCAAAGCATTCCTGCGGGAGGATGGTGCATTCGATGTCTTGCCCGAAAATGTAAAAAGGGCGGTCGCCGAGGAAAACGCCACGACGGGTGGCAAAAAGCCCTCATTCTGGTTCCTGCTGGAAGTGGAAGAAGCCTACATTCACTGCGCCAAACATATTCCCCACCTCGTCCCCTATGAAAAATCCATTGATTGGGGGACCGATGACGTCGTTCGCAAAGGGGGAGATTTTTTCAAGGTAAAAGCCGGAAAGAAAAGTGAAACAATTGAATAGGAATTGTCGCGCAAACAGCCAGGCAACGGCATCCTGCCTGAGCAGGGCATCGTACTTAGGTACGAGCGAAAGTAATCAGGCTATTTGATATACTGCAACATCGCCTGATTCAGAGCCCATATGAGCCTTTTGAACATCGTCATCCTCGCTGCCGGCAAAGGCACGCGCATGTATTCCGACAAACCCAAAGTGCTGCACGCGCTGGCCGGCAAGCCAATGGTTCAGCACGTTCTCGATTGCGCAAGTTTACTGACACCGCAGCAGGTATGCGTGGTGTATGGGCATGGTGGCGAAGCTGTCCCGCTTGCGCTGCAAGAATACGCAGCGAAGTTCGTCATTCAGGAACCGCAACTCGGCACCGGGCATGCAGTGCAGCAGGCGCTGCCGCATCTCCAGGATGGCAGCCGCACACTGGTGTTGTACGGCGATGTGCCCCTGATTCAGCACAGCACGTTGCATCAGATGCAGCAGGCAGGCGAAGGCCTGGTGCTGCTCACCGTCAATCTCGACAACCCGGCCGGATACGGTCGCATCGTGCGCAATGTGCAGGGCGACGTGTTGTGCATCGTGGAAGAAAAGGACGCTACGCCGGAACAGCGCGAAATTTGCGAAGTGAATACGGGCATCCTGCTGGCACCTACCGGAGAGATGCGCGCCTGGCTGGGCAAGCTGGGTAACAACAATGCGCAGGGCGAATATTACCTGACCGATATCGTAGCGATGGCCGTCCAGGATGGCATCGCGGTGCATACGGTACAACCGTCCCAAAAATGGGAAGTCGAGGGCATTAACAACAAAGTGCAACTCGCCACACTGGAACGCATCTGGCAGCAGACCGTAGCCAACCGGTTAATGATCCAAGGCGTCACACTGGCCGATCCGGCGCGCATCGATGTGCGTGGAAACCTGGCTTGCGGTCGCGATGTCGAGATTGACGTCGGCTGCATTTTCGAAGGGGAAGTGAGCCTCGGCGATCGCGTGCGCGTGGGAGCCTATACTGTCATGCGCAATACAACCATCGCGCAAGGCACGCAGATTGCGCCCTACAGCCATATCGATGCCAGCGAAGTGGGGGCCAACTGCCACATCGGGCCGTACGCGCGCCTGCGCCCCGGCAGCAAATTGCATGACGATGCGCATGTCGGCAATTTCGTCGAGATCAAAAACAGCGAAATCGGCCAGGGCAGCAAGGCCAACCACCTGAGTTACATCGGCGACAGCACCGTGGGTAGCCGCGTCAACATCGGCGCGGGAACGATCACCTGCAATTACGACGGGGCGAACAAATTCCGCACCATTATTGAAGACGACGCTTTCATCGGTTCGGATACACAACTGGTGGCACCGGTAACCGTGGGCAAGGGCGCAACCATCGGTGCCGGTTCGACCATCACCACCAACGCACCTGCCGGTGAATTGACCCTGTCGCGTGGCAGACAGACCACCATCCCCGGCTGGCAGCGCCCGCAAAAAGGAAAGAAATAACATGTGTGGAATTGTCGGAGCCGTTGCCAAGCGAAATATTGTCCCCATACTCGTCAATGGACTGCTGCGTCTGGAATACCGCGGCTATGACTCGGCGGGACTGGTGGTCGTGCACGACGGAAAACTGGATCGCGTGCGCAGTACCGGACGCGTTGCAGAACTGGCAGGGAAGAGTGCCAATACCTACGGGGAACTGGGCATCGCCCACACCCGCTGGGCTACGCACGGCATACCGAGCGAACGCAATGCGCACCCGCATATCAGCCGCAACCTCATCGCCGTGGTGCACAACGGCATCATCGAGAACTATGAAGCGTTGCGCACCGACCTGACCGCACAAGGTTATGAATTCACATCCGATACCGACACCGAAGTCATTGCCCACCTGATCCATAGCCATTACGCACAGGGCAGCCTGCTGGTCGCCACACAAATGGCGCTGTCGCAACTGGTTGGCGCCTACGCCATCGGCGTAATCGCGGCGGACAATCCGCACCAACTCATAGCTTCGCGCAAAGGCAGTCCGCTGCTGCTGGGTGTAGGCGAGGGCGAGCACTTCGTCGCATCCGACATGTCGGCGCTGCTGCAGGTCACCAAGAATGTGGTGTACCTGGAAGAAGGCGATGTGGTTGAAGTAAACCTCGCCGACTATCGCATCTTCGACGTGCAGGGCCAGGCGGTGCAGCGCCCGGTGCATGTCAGCGAACTCAATAACGACAGCGTGGAGCTGGGCGAATACCAGCACTACATGCAGAAGGAAATCCACGAACAGCCGCAGGCACTGGCGAATACGCTGGAATCGGTATGCAACAGCCAGTCGCTGGTGCCGGGAATTTTCGGAGCGGAAGCGAATACGATATTCCCGCAAATCGAAACTATCCTCATTCTGGCCTGCGGCACCAGCAACCACGCCGGACAAGTCGCCCGTTACTGGCTGGAAGAAATCGCGGGAATTCCGTGCAGCGTCGAAGTCGCCAGCGAATACCGCTATCGCAGCAGCGTCGCCAATCCCAGGACGCTGGTGGTCACTATTTCCCAATCCGGCGAAACGGCGGACACACTGGCTGCGCTCAACCATGCCAAAGTCACCGGCCACATGTTCACACTGGCAATCTGCAATGTGCCGGAAAGCGCCATCGTGCGCCAATCCCGACTGCGTCTGATGACGCGTGCGGGTCCCGAAATCGGCGTCGCCTCGACCAAAGCGTTCACCACCCAGCTGGCAGCACTGTTCCTGCTGACTCTGGTGCTGGCCAAACTGCGCGGTCGTCTGAGCGAGGAACGCGAACAGCAATTCCTGCATGAACTGCGCCACCTGCCCAGTGCAGTGCAAAAAGTGCTGGCGCTGGAGCCGAAGATCGCCGAGTTGTCCAGACACTTTGCCGATAAAAACCACGCTTTATTCCTCGGGCGCGGCATGCATTACCCGATCGCCATGGAAGGCGCGCTCAAACTCAAGGAAATCTCCTACATCCACGCCGAAGCCTATCCGGCGGGCGAACTGAAACACGGCCCGCTGGCGCTGGTGGACAAAGACATGCCCGTGGTTTCGGTAGCTCCCAACGACGCATTGCTGGAAAAACTGAAGTCCAACCTGCAAGAAGTGCGCGCTCGCGGCGGCGAATTGTACGTATTTGCCGACGCCAACACCCACATCAAGGAAGCCGAAGGCATCCACATCCTGCAAATGCCCGAACACGCGGGTTTTCTGAGCCCTATTCTGCATACCATCCCGCTGCAACTGTTGGCATATTACGTAGCATTGCAAAAGGGAACGGATGTAGACAAGCCGCGCAATCTGGCCAAATCGGTCACGGTAGAGTGACAGTCTGGTGCGGGGCTTGCGGAGAAGGCTGACTTGCATGGCAAGTCAAGTCCCGAGGGGACGGCCGGAACCCAAAACCGTGCAAATAATTATTAATCCGATCCCACCACCGAGGAGAGAACATGGCGGTCATCGCCGTATTCAACCAAAAGGGCGGCGTGGGCAAAACCACAACCTGCCTTAATCTGTCAGCCGCGCTATCCATAGCACAGCGGCATCCCATCGCGCTGGACATGGATCCGCAGGGTCACCTCACAATTTCCTCGGGATTGAAAAACGGCACTTTGCAAGCCAGGAACATCTCGGCATTTTTCCGGGACAAGGTTCCGCTGGCCAAGCTGATGCACGACACGCCCGCCGGCTGGCAAATTATTCCGGCCACACTGGAATTAGCCAAAATCGACGCGCTGTACGGCAGCGACCCGCAAGCTGCGAAAATGCTGAAGCAGGGATTGGCAGAAGAATTGTCCCTTACCGGCGCCCCCATTCTGATCGATTGCTGCCCGATGCTGGGCGTGCTTACGTTGAATGCCTTGCTGGCTGCGGATAAAGTGCTGATTCCGGTATCGGCAGATTACCTTTCGCAACACGGCGTACACCGGCTGGATGCCGCGCTCAACGTGCTGGAAAAGAAACTGGATCGGACCTTCGAGCGCCGCATCGTGGTCACGCGTTTCGATTCGCGCCGTAAACTTTCTTACGACATCTACGACAAACTCAAGGAACGCTACGGCAACCTGGTGTGCAAGACCCGCATCGGCGAAACCGTGGCGCTGGCAACCAGCCCGATGCACGGTCTGGATGTGTTTGCCTATGCGCCGAACAGCCCGGGGGCGACGGATTACAAACTGCTGGCGACCGAGTTGATGGAAAGCGGGTTCGTTTAAACGAAATAAATATAAGCAGTGAGCAGCACCGACGCGGCCAACAAAAGCGCAATGACCGATAACCAGGCATTGCGCTTTTTTTGCTGAATCAGCATCTCGAGCAGCAATGGCGACAACTGCGTGGCGAGATCATCCTTCAAACGCTGGTGCAGAAGCCGCGGCAGTTGCGGCAGCAGGGTGGCATAGCGCGGCGCTTCGGTGCGCAGCGCTTTGATAAAACCGCGCCAGCCGACCTGCTCGCTCATCCAGCGCTCCAGCCAGGGTTTGGCCGTCTTCCACAAGTCAAGTTCGGGATCGAGCTGCAAACCGAGACCTTCGATATTAAGCAAAGTCTTTTGCAGCAACACCAATTGCGGCTGGATCTCGATGCCGAAACGGCGCGATGTCTGGAACAGGCGCAGCAGCACCTTGCCGAACGAAACCTCGCGCAGCGGCTTGTCGAAAATCGGCTCGCACACCGAGCGGATCGCTGCCTCAAACTCATCCACACGTGTATCGGCTGGCGCCCAGCCGGACTCGATGTGCAATTCGGCCACGCGTTTGTAATCGCGGTTGAAAAAAGCGATGAAATTTTGCGCCAGATAATTTTTGTCGGTATCGGTGAGCGTACCCACAATGCCAAAGTCCATCGCCACATAGCGTCCGTCGCGTGTCACCAGAATGTTGCCGGGGTGCATGTCGGCGTGAAAAAAACCGTCGCGGAAAACCTGTGTATAAAAAATCTCGACGCCGTTGGCAGCCAGCTTGGTCAGGTCGACACCCGCCGCGCGCAAACCGGCGATGTTGCTGATGGGCAGGCCGTGCATGCGCTCCATCACCATCACCCGCTCGGAACACCAATCCCAATAAACCTCGGGCACCAGCAGCAATTTGGCGTCGGCAAAATTGCGCCGCAACTGGCTGGCATTGGACGACTCGCGCATCATGTCGAGCTCGTCGTGCAGATACTTTTCAAACTCGGCGACCACCAGCCGCGGTTTCAAGCGCTTGCCGTCCGACCACCAGCGCTCGATCAGCCCGGCACAAATCTGCAGCAGTGCCACATCATGGTCGATCACGCGCAGGATGCCCGGACGCAGGATTTTCACCGCAGCCTCGCGCCCGTCCGGCAACACGGCAAAATGCACCTGCGCAACCGAAGCGCTGGCCACAGGCGTTTCGTCGAATTCGGCAAACACTTCATGCAGCGGTTTGCCAAAAGCCTCTTCCAGTAACGAGACCGCCAGGGCAGAAGAAAAAGGCGGAACCTGATCCTGCAGCCTGGCCAACTCGTCGGCGATGTCGGTGGGAATCAGGTCGCGGCGCGTGGAAAGCATCTGGCCAAACTTGACGAAGATGGGCCCCAGCGTCTCCAGTGCCAGACGCAACCGTTCGGCGCGCGGGCGCGAAACATCGCGGAAAAACAAAAGCAGGTTAAGCGGTCGCAGCAACCAGCTGGTCCGTTCGTGCGCCAGCAAAAATTCGTCCAGACCGAACCGCAGAACGACGAAAATAATCTTGAGCAATCGTAGGAAACGCATCACAAATAGTCGGGCTAAATAAAAAGGGCACTGGAAAATCCAATGCCCTCTAGTTTACTTGAGAAAGTGCCTAAACTTGCTGAATTCCGGCCAGAAGCCAAACGGACTTGTCGTCCTTCAGGTTTTTCTGCACGTGCCAAATCTCTTCAAAGCTTTCAGGGGTGCCGTTGTTCTCGCGCAACTGGCCGCTCAAGCGCACACTGGCGATGGCGAAATCATTTTCGGTATTTACTTCCAGCAAATCCGCATTAACAGCAACCACATCCGTCTGTTGCGGGGCATCGCCGCGTTCCTGCAACTGCATCGAGACTTCGGCGAACATTTCCGGCGTGGTGTATTCGCGGATATCGTTCAGGTCCTTGCGGTCGTTGGCGGCTTGCAGGCGGATGAATGAAGTCTTGGCGCTGCGCAGGAAGCTTTCCACCGGGAAGTCGGGGGGGATATTGCCTGCGGCAACGGGGGCAGCCAGACTACCGCCCAACGGTTGCTGCACAGGCTCCTGCACGCCACCATAAGGAGCGCCCGCTCCGGCGTACTGCATCGCGGGTTGCTGCTTGCGGCGGAACATCGAAATCACGAACATCACTGCAACCATGGCCAGGATGATCATCAGGATCGAGCCCATGCCGCCACCCAAACCAGAACCGGCAAACAAGGCGCCCAAACCGGCGCCGATGGCCAGACCGGCCAGGGGACCCAGCCAGCGGTTGCCAGCAGGTTGCGGTGTTGCCGCAGGTTGTGCCGGGGTGCCAGGCGCCGGTGCGGCGGCGGGAGCTTTCTGTACAGGAGCGCTCAGCGTGCGTTGTTTGCCGAAGCTGCTGCCACCGCCGAAACGCCGGGCTTCTGCATTCGCGGCGAACAGGGAAAGACTGGTCAAAACAACAATAAACAAAAATGCAAAGCGCTTCATGTGATTCCTCAGTGGTTGATTTCATCTTGGCAAATTCAAAACGGCGCGCAGTATAGCACCGGTATTCCGGATGCTACGCGCGGCAGATTACAGTTACGCGATCAGGGTGTTACGAGCTTCACATCGGTGACAAAATACGCAGTGTCACCGAAACACGAAATGGGCAAGCCCCGGTGTTCCTCGTAAACCAATGCGATGCGCTGCCCGACATGCCGGTTGATTTTGTCAGCCACCGCATCGTCGCGCACCGAGAACAGGAATTTCTCGGGCGCGGCACCGGGCAATGCCACCAGAGAAAGTTCCCCCTCCCAGGTTTTACACAGCCAGCCTTTTTTCGACAGTTTCTGCATAAACCCGGCGCGTTCGCCTTCCGAATAGCTCCAGTGCAAAGCCAGCCAGAGATACCCGGCAAAAACGACCGATACGACAACGACAAAACCGAGGGTTGCAGTCAGAATGCTTCTTGGCAGCAGCATGATGAGGTCCTAATAAATGAGAGGAGAAACGAAATCGATTATAGACCAGCGGCAAATTGTGAAAGCGCCCTTACGGCGGGGGAGGAAGCAGGCTTAAATCAATGCACTTCAAAATGGAGCTGCACTGACAAAACGCAGGGGCGCGCCCGTTACTGGGTGAAATAAATCCAGACTCATGGCGTGCAGCATCAATCGCGGTGCGCTGGCTTCATCGCCATATAACGCATCACCCAATATGGGATGTCCGATGGCCGCCATGTGAACGCGCAACTGGTGGGTACGTCCGGTGACGGGTTCCAGTTCCACTCGAGAATTGCCAGCATCAAATCCCAACAAGCGATAGTGCGTAAGCGAGGGCTTGCCCCGTCCAGCATCAATCTTCTGCAGGGGCCGGTTAGGCCAATCCGCAGCAATGGGCAGATTCACTTCCCCGGTCACTGGTTCCAGTTTCCCGCCTACCACGGCCACATAACGTTTTTCGACTTCGCGATCCTGGAACACGAGCGACAGGCGCTTTTGCATCTCGGCTCCGCGCGCAAACAGCATCAAGCCTGAAGTCGACATATCCAGTCGATGTACGATCAGCGCATCGGGAAAATCATGCTGCAGTCGCGCAGAAAGACAATCCTGCTTGTCTGCGCCGCGCCCCGGCACAGCCAGCAATCCGGCGGGCTTGCTGACCACCAGCAAATACTCATCCTGGTAAATCAGATCAAGGGGACTATTGCTGGTCATCGCCCACAGAAGGCGGTTCTGTTGTCTGATTTTGCGGCGTCTTTTTGGGCCGGTTTTTGCTCGGATCGGCAAAACGGAAACGACCAGCCAGCACGCAACCCTTCATGCCGATGTCGCAGGGCTTATTCAGCACCTTCTGGCACTTCCCATCGACCTCATGCGGACAACCCCAGCCACTCATCGCTTAAGCCTTCTTAACAAACTCGGTCTTCAGCGACATTGGGCCGATGCCGTCGATCTTGCAGTCGATGTCATGGTCGCCATCCACCAGGCGTATGTTCTTCACCTTGGTGCCGACCTTCACCACTGAAGACGAGCCCTTGACCTTCAGGTCCTTGATCACCGTGACCGAGTCGCCATCCACCAGCACGTTGCCGAAAGCATCCTTGAACACCTTCGCCTGCTCGCCAATTTCGGCGGGCGCATCTTTCGGCCATTCATGCGCGCACTCGGGGCAGACATAGTTGCTGCCATCCTCGTAGGTAAATTCGGAACTGCATTTCGGGCATTTGGGTAAAGCGGTCATGAATAATTCCTGAACTGTTGACAATATTGAATAATATGCATGAACGAAACCGTGGAAAACATGGGTCAGCGGTGAAAGAAATTAAAAGGGTACTCTGGCGTAACGCCTGGACACCAGCTGTACGATCTGCTTTCCAATGGCAACTGTGTCTTCGAAGAGACTCAGTACTTCATCATAATCTGCAATCGCTGCCAAAGGGTCAACCGAGGCCGGATCCAGTTTTTCAAAGCGCTCCATATCTTCGAGGATGGAATTAGCTTGCGCGTAGAACCGTGTAACCAGCTCCGATAGCGGAAGTCTCAGAATTCCGACTTGACCAACGTGCGCTTCGAAGACGCTGAAGTAATTTTTTCGGGCCCTGAAATGATAAGCCTGGAACTTGCCGGTAGCCTCGGTTTGGGCTTTTGCCGCGCGAATCCCTTCAATGTAACCGCGCTTTTCGAATATTTCCAGGAGCGCCTGTATTTCACCCTGCAACGCCAGCGCCAGCGTGCGCCTTGACTTGCGCTCCCGGGCAATTTCAAGCCAGGTATTGCTGGCGAAGCCGCCAATCGCGACGAGCAAACCGCCGATGACTACGCTAATCAGAGGCAGGTAATCCTTAAGCGTCAAAGCGTCATTTCCCACGATGTACGTTTCCCTGTATTCCAGACTGGAGAAAAATTCACACGGTTACAGTTTATATCCCCGGTGCACCGCCACCACCCCGCCCGTCATATTGAAGTACTCGACGCGTTCCAGCCCGGCATCGAGCATCATCTGCTTCAACTCCTCCTGCCCCGGATGCATGCGGATGGACTCGGCCAGGTAGCGATAGCTGTCGGCGTCGTTGGCAATGATTTCGCCCATCCTTGGCAGCAGTTTGAAGGAATAAAGGTCGTACATCTTCTCCAGTGGCTTGGCGACTTTGGAAAACTCCAGCACGATCACACGCCCGCCCGGTTTGAGCACGCGACGCATTTCGCGCAGCGCGGCATCCTTGTGGGTGACGTTGCGCAGGCCGAAGGCGATGCTCACGCAATCGAAATAGTTGTCGGGGAAGGGCAGTTTCTCGGCATCGCATTGCGCGGTGGGCGTGGGTTTGCCTTCGTCCAGCAGGCGGTCGCGGCCGACGCGCAGCATGGCGTTGTTGATGTCGGTGAGCACAACCTGGCCGCTGCGGCCGACCTTGTCCAGGAACAAACGCGAGATATCGCCGGAGCCACCCGCGATATCCAGCACGCGCTGGCCTTCGTGCACATTGGCCAGACCGACCGCAAAGCGCTTCCAGATGCGGTGCAAGCCGACCGACATCAGGTCGTTCATGATGTCGTATTTGCTGGCGACGGAAGTGAAGACGCCCGCGACCTTTTTGGCTTTCTCAGTTTCGTCTACGGTTTCGAAACCAAAATGGGTTTTTGCCATGTTGCAACTCCTTTGTTTGCTGTGTCCACCCTTAACAGGCTCAGGGCGAACGGATAATTGTCAGGCTTAGTCGCGCGATGCGCCGGCAGCTTCCAGTTTGGTCAGGTAATCGTGCCACATGGCATCGTGGTACTTGCCCAATTCATACAGATATTCCCATGTGTACAGCCCGCTGTCATGGCCGTCGTCGAATACCAGCTTGAGCGCATAGCTTCCTGCGGGTTCGATTTCGGTGAGTACTACGTTGCGCTTGCCGACTTGCAGCGTTTCCTGTCCCGGGCCGTGGCCGCGCACCTCGGCGGAGGGCGAATATACGCGCAAGAATTCGAATGGCAGCTTGTAGTGCGAGCCGTCATCAAAAGCGATTTCCAGCATTCTGGATTGCTGGTGCAGGGTGATTTCGGTAGGTGTCATAGCGATCTGATCTTCTTCAATAATGCGGTGGTAGAACGTTCGTGCAGGAAGGGAATGCTGTGCACGGTGCCGCCCCAAATTTTAACTTCCTTGCTGCCGACAATGTCCGCAGGTTTCCAGTCACCGCCTTTGGCCAGCACATCAGGCTTGCAGGCGAGGATGAGGTTGAGTGGCGTGTCTTCGTCGAATTTGACCACCAAGCTCACCGACTCCAGCGCGGCCAGCACGGCCATGCGGTCCTGTTCGGCGTTGATGGGGCGGTCGTCGCCCTTGCCCTGGCGCCTGACCGAAGCATCGCTGTTCACGCCAACAATGAGCGAGAAGCCGAGCGCACGCGCCTGGGCCAGATAGGTAACATGGCCGCGATGCAGCACGTCGAAACAGCCGTTGGTAAAAACCAGCGGACGCGGCAGCAGCGCGACCTTCGCGGCCAGTTGTTCAGCCGTGCAAATCTTGTCTTCAAAGGCGGGATTGGGATATTTCAATTTAGTCTATGTACTCGAAAACGCGGACTACTTTCTGTACGCCCGCGGTGGTGCTGGCAATTTCCGATGCCGCATCGGCTTCCGCGCGGGTGACCAGGCCCATCAGATAGACCACGCTGTTTTCAGTAACAACCTTTACGTGGTCGGCTTTGAACGCGGTACTCTTGACGAAGCGCATCTTGACGTTGGCGGTAATGCGCGTGTCGGTGCTGGCAGCACCGAGGCCGGCGGTGGCGCCCACGACCAGTTCGTTGGCGATGCCTTTTACATTGGGAACGGCGCCGATGATGCGCTCGATGTCCATCTTTGCCGACTCATTCGCCACCGACCCGGTCACAAGCGCGAAACGGTTATAGGCGGTCACGCTGGCGTGGGCGGTATCCTTGTATTTCTCGTCGACGCGTTGTTGCGCTTTGCTTTCGATGGTGTCGTCCTCGATCATCGTGCCAGCGCTGCGCCGGTCCGATGTCGTCATCATCACGCCGGTGCCTACACCGGCAGCGACGACGGGCGCAACACAGCCTTGCAGCAGGCCAATGGACGCGAACAACAGCACCAGCGAATAACGCATTACTCTCCTCCCAGAATGACGTGATCGATCACGTCGCACAGACAGTGTATTGCAAGCAAATGGACTTCCTGGATGCGCGCGGTTCTTTTCGCCGGCACGCAGATGTGGAAATCGGCGGGCTTGAGCAGGGCGGCAATTTTCCCACCGCTGCCGCCGGTCAAAGCAACTACCGGCATGTTGCGTTCATGCGCGGCCTGGATGGCCTCGATGACATTGGCCGAATTGCCGCTGGTGGAGATGGCGAGCAACACATCGCCGTCCATGCCCAGCGCGCGCACTTGTTTGGAAAAAATCTGCACGTAATCGTAATCGTTGGCGATGGAAGTGAGCACCGAACTGTCGGTAGTCAGCGCGATGGCGGCCAAGCCCGGACGTTCGACTTCAAAACGGTTGATCAGCTCGGCGGCGAAGTGCTGGGCATCGCCGGCCGATCCGCCGTTGCCGCAGGCCAGGATTTTGCCGTCGTTCATCAGGCAGGCGACCATGGCCTGGGCGGCGTCCGCGATGGGCTGCGCGAGTACATTTTTGCTATCCAGCTTGAGCTGGGCGCTGTCGTCGAAATGTTTGCCGATACGGGTAGTCAGGGTCATGGCACAAAAATGAGTGGAAGACAGGGGGCGAATTTTACCTTAAAGCTCGAAAGCATTTTTGAGCCACTCGATGTTTTCTGCCGCATCCAGCAGTAGGGCATCGAACCGGCAGGGCGGAATACGCGGCAGCGAGGCAAGGTAATGCTGGGCGGTCAGGATCAGGCGTTGCTGCTTGCGCGCGTCGATACTGGCGGCCGCACCGCCGAAATGGTTGCTGCTGCGCTGGCGCACCTCGGCGAAGACCAGGGTTTCCTGATCGCGCAGGATCAGGTCGATTTCCCCGAAGCGGCAGTGGTAATTGATTTGAACCAGCGTCAGGCCGTGCCGCTGCAAAAACTGCGCAGCGAGTTGTTCGGCCCGGGCGCCGGGCTTCATTGGCCGTACTTGTTGCCCAGCGGGACACCCATGCCCTGCTTGATGATTGCGTAGATTGCCTCGCGCTGGAAGGTGTGCCGGGTAAGCGTGATTTTGCCGGTGACACCGTCCAGCGGCAGGGAACGCGACTCGGCGTGTTTGAAAATCACTTGCAGCAGACGGTATGAATCGATACCCAGGGCGTACAGGCGCTCGAAGTCGGGCGCCAGCGGCGTTGTGGAACGCGGGTAAATCATCACAGCGGGATGGTCGGGTTGCAGCATCCACGGCATATCGACAAAGCGCACATCGGACAAATCGTAGTTGGTCAGCGTGCGGTTATTGCCTGCAAATACCTGCGAGGTTGCATAGACCGGCAGCGTGGCGTCGATGTACGGGCGCAGCAAACGGGCCTGGGTTGCCTCGGCAGCCAGGAACACCGAGTTGCCGGGCGCCAGTGGAAGCTCCCTCAGCGGTGTGGGATCGCCGGCGTAAACGATCTCGGACTGTATGATGCCGCCGGCACGCTGCCATTCATCCGCGAATGCCTGCGCCAGCCGTTTGGAGAGCGGGGTGTCGGTGGAAACGATGGTTGCGCTGAGCAAACCGGCGGCGGTCGCGCGCTGTGCGCTTTGGCGGGCTTCCGATTCGGTGGGAAGACCGAAGAAATAAAGACTGTCGGTGCGCTCGTCATCCACCATATTCAACGCCAGTGTCGGGGTAATGAGGTTGGAATTGGCGGCCAGCGCGGCTACGCCATTGCGAGTGATCGGTCCGGCAATGGCGACCGCTCCGGCATTAACCGCCTGTCGATACAGCGCGACAATCTCCTTGCTTTCGTCGTTGCAAGCGTAGACGCGCACCGGCAAACCGCTGGTTTCCCTGCTGGCGGCGGCGAAGAAACCCTGCTGAACCGCATCGGCAGCCTTGGCGAAAATGGGCGAATTCAACGGCAGCAGCAGCGCGATATGCGGAACGGTCGGTCCCAGGCTGGGCGGGGGCAAAATGGTCGACTCGAAAGGTGGGCCTTCGGGCACAACCCCGGTCTCAGCGGGCGGCGGCGTTTCAACCGGAGCGGGCGGGGGGGCTTCCTGCGTTGCGGGTGCAGTTTCTGTGGGTGCGGGAGCGGGCGCAGTAGCGCAGCCAAATACGCTCACGTATAGTGCGGCGATCAGGAACCAGCGTGACCAACCAAATTTAGAGGCGACAGTTTGCATATCAAGCCCGGACAAAAATTAGAATGCGCATTATATGTAGTCGCCACCCCGATTGGAAATCTAAGTGACATTACCCTGCGCGCGCTGGATGTACTGGGACGCGCCGCTACCGTTGCGGCGGAAGACACGCGCAACACGCGCCATTTGCTGCAACATCATGGCATTAGCGATGCCAGGCTGCTGGCGCTGCACCAGCACAACGAGCGCGGCGCCGCAGAAAAGATAATTTCCCTGCTGCAACAGGGACAAAGCGTGGCGCTGGTGACGGATGCCGGCACCCCGGCGGTGAGCGATCCCGGCGCGATATTGGTGGAAATGGTGCGTGAAGCCGAATTCAAGGTTATTCCCATTCCCGGTGCCAGTGCAGCGATCACCGCACTATCCGCCTCGGGCCTGAGCGCGCCGCATTTCCTGTTTTACGGGTTCCTGCCGAACAAAACCGCCGCCCGGCGCAGCGTATTGCAAGGGTTGGCCGAACATCCCTATACCCTGGTGTTTTACGAAGCGCCGCACCGCATCCTGGAATGCACCGAAGATCTGCAGGCCGTTTTTGGCGCCGAGCGCGAGATCGTGTTCGCGCGCGAAATCACCAAACTGTTCGAAAGTATCCACCGCTGCAAACTGGGCATTGCCATGGACTGGCTGAACAGCGACCCCAACAACCAGCGCGGCGAATTCGTGCTGCTGGTCTCCGGCGCGCCGCAACGGGCGGAGGGTCTGGATGCTGAATCCGAACGCACCCTGGCTGTGCTGCTGCAAGAGTTGCCGCTCAAACAAGCCGTGCAACTCGCGGTGAAAATTACCGGCACCAACAAAAACGAGTTGTACCAGCGCGCGCTGGCGCTCAAAGAAGAGTCGGAATAACGAATTACATAATGACCGTTCGTGGTGAGCAGGCCGGAGGCCATATCGAACCATCCGGCGCGGAACGCGCCGGGACTCCCTGGATATGTCGCACAAGCGCGACACGCGAGACGAACGACCTTCACATTTACTGGGATAAAATGACGCCATGCAAACACTTACCCTGACCCGCCCCGACGACTGGCACCTGCACCTGCGCGATGATGCCCTCATGCAATCCGTGCTGCCCGACACCGCGCGCCAGTTCGCGCGCGCCATCGTCATGCCCAACCTGCGCCCACCGGTGACCAACACCGTGCAGGCACTGCAATACCGGCAGCGCATCGTGGCCGCATTGCCGGCGGGCGCGAAGTTCGAACCGCTGATGACGCTGTACCTGACCGACAACACCGGTGCGGAAGAAATCCGCAAAGCCAGACAAAGCGGCGTCATCCACGCGGTGAAGCTGTATCCGGCCGGTGCGACCACCAACTCCGATGCGGGTGTTACCGACCTGCGCAAGACCTACGCCGCGCTGGAAGAAATGCAGCGCTGCGGCATGCCGCTGCTGGTGCACGGCGAGGCGACCGACCCGGACATCGACATTTTCGACCGCGAAGCCGTATTCATCGAACGCGTGATGCAACCGCTGCTGAAAGACCTGCCCGACCTGCGCGTGGTGTTCGAACACATCACCACCAAAGATGCCGCGCAATTCGTGACGAGCGCCCCGGACACCATCGCCGCCACCCTCACCCCGCAACACCTGCTCTACAACCGCAACGCCATGCTGGTCGGCGGCATCCGCCCGCACTTCTATTGCCTGCCCATCCTCAAGCGTGAGACCCACCGCGAAGCGCTGGTCAAGGCCGCCACCAGCGGCAGCAAGAAATTCTTCCTCGGCACCGACAGCGCCCCGCACGCGCAACACACCAAAGAGAACGCCTGCGGCTGCGCCGGTTGCTACACCGCGCACAGCGCCATCGAACTGTATGCAGAAGCATTCGAGGCGGCAGGTGCGCTGGACAAGCTGGAAGGCTTCGCCAGTTTTTACGGCGCGGACTACTATGGACTGTCGCGCAATACCGAGACCATCACGTTGCGCCAGGAAGAGTGGCAAGTGCCGGCATCGGTGGGGTTTGGAGAGCATCGGCTGGTGCCGCTCAGGGCGGGGGAGAAGATGATGTGGAAGCTGGTATAGAAGAGGTAGGGTGCAATAAGCGAAGCGCATTGCACCATAAAAATTTACAACCGGCACAATGCGCTACGCATATTGAACCACCGTGCTGAAACTTATGTTGCGTACTTCAATCATTCAAATGAGAGTGAATATATGCATTCGCCGGTTGTAATAGCTACCTATGCATTTCCACATGAGGCACATATGGCACGCTCGTGTTTGGAAAGCTCAGCCCGCGTAGGATGGGTTGAGCGTAGCGATACCCATTGTTCATCATCGCTTGAATTGTTGGGTATCGCTACGCTCAACCCAACCTACCGACTACATGCAAATCAGCGTTGGCAACCTGAACGGTGAGTTTTAACCATGCCCAGCAATGAATTCCTGCTAAAAGACGCCCAGGGACTGGAACTGGAAATCGAGCGCCATTGCGCCGGTCTGGGGCTGGATTGCAAAAACGAGTCTCAAGTCCGCCAGTTTGTGCACGATATGTTGCAAAATATGACGCAACTCAAGGACGCTGCCAATCACAGTGACCGGACTGCGCGGGCCAAGGTGGAGTTATATGGAATGGTGCTGATGTTGCATGATGCGAACAGCAAGGCTTTCGGCCCGGACTACGTGGCGAACATGGACGCGCTGGCGGAGCAGGAACCATGCTGGCTGGTTATCGCCAGGGCGATGTGGAACGAACTGAAAATCCGCAACCCGGATATTGCATAATGCGCATCAAAATTTCATTCACCTGAGAAAAGCATGCCGACAGAGTCCTATCTCAATACCTCCCCAGTTATTGGCGACCGCGTTTATCTTCATGCGTCCAGCCAAGTCATCGGCGATGTAACCGTCGGCGACGATAGCTCCGTCTGGTGCAATACGGTGCTGCGCGGCGACGTGAACCGCATTGCGATCGGGCGCGGCACGAACATCCAGGATCTGACCATGGGCCATGTGTCGCACAAGACGGCGGAGAAGCCGGACGGTTCGCCGCTGATTATCGGCGACTATGTGACGGTGGGGCATTCGGTCGTGCTGCACGGTTGCAGCATCGGTAACGAATGCCTGATCGGCATCGGTTCCATTATCCTGGACGATGTAGTGGTGCCGGACCGGGTGATGATAGGCGCGGGCAGCCTGGTGGCACCGGGCAAGCTGCTGGAAAGCGGCATGCTCTATATCGGTCGCCCCGCCAAGGCCGTGCGCGCACTGACGGAGGCGGAACTAACGCATCTGCGCTATTCGGCCGAACACTACATGCGTCTGAAGGACAATTATTTGAACAACTCGAATTCGTAACCAGAAAGCTTGTTGATTATGACAACACTAAGCCAGCAGGAAATCGACCGCATCAACCTGAACCTTGAAACCTCGAAAATCGCCTGGGAAGAATTGCAACGCTTCTTCGCCAGTGGCAAAGCGATCTTTGTGAGCGATACGCTCGACCTGATCGACGTTGCCATTCAGATATCCAGGGACAATAAGGATCAAACCGTGAAGTGGATGGAAGCGGGACTGGTGACGCCTGTTACTGATGCACAGGCCTTGGCATGGCACGAGGCCGATGCCCAGGTGTGGGCGGTGGTGGTCAGGCCGTATGTGCTGGTGCAGTCGGTGAAGTAAATAGTCTATGGGTATTTCTGCGTCATACCGGCGCAGGCCGGTATGACGGCATATTGAACCAACCGGATTATTCGAGCTTTTTCATCGCGGCTTCGATGCGCTGGCACAGGGTTTTCAGGATCTTGATGCGCGCAAAATTCTTGTCGTTGGCTTCCACCAGTGTCCACGGTGCTGCCTTAGTGCTGGTGCGATCCACCATGTCGCCGATGGCCTGTTCGTAGGCGTCCCATTTGTCGCGGTTGCGCCAGTCTTCGTCGGTGATCTTGAAGCGCTTGAAACCGATCTTTTCGCGCGCCTTGAAGCGGCGCAGCTGTTCCTCTTTGCTGATTGCCAGCCAGAATTTGACGATGACAGTCTGGTTGCGATCAAGTTGTGCTTCAAAATCGTTGATCTCGGGATAGGCGCGCATCCAGTCGAACTCGGAGCAGAATTTTTCCACGCGTTCGACCAGCACCCGTCCGTACCAGGATCGGTCAAAAATGGTGATGCGGCCGCGGCGCGGAACATGCCGCCAGAAACGCCATAGATAGGGTTGCGCGCGTTCTTCCTCAGTGGGCGCCGCAATGGGCACGACTTGGTATTGGCGGGCATCGACGGCGCTGGTGATACGGCGGATGCTGCCGCCCTTGCCGGCTGCGTCGTTGCCTTCAAACACCGCGAGTACGGTGATTTTCCTGAAGCGCGGATCGCGCGTCAGCATGGCCAGCTTGCCCTGGTATTTCGCCAGTTCCGTATCGAATTTCTTCTTGTCCAGCTTCTGCGTCAGGTCGAGCACTTCCAGTACGTTCAGCTTGTCGATGGACGGCAGCAAAGGGGCAGTCCGGGCAACCGCTTCTTTCTTTTTGCCGGCTTCCGTCAGGCGTTTGCGAATGGCTTCATGAATTACTTTGCCAATGGTCAGGCTGCGATAGCGCGGATCGGCACCTTCGATGATGATCCACGGCGCTTCTGCGGTGCTGGTATGGCGAATCACACTTTCGTTGACGGCCATGAACTTGTCGTAGCGTTTGTAATGGTCCCAGTCGCGCTTGGTGACGCGCCAGCGCGTTTTGGGGTCGCTTTCCAGAACCTTGAGGCGTTTCTGCTGCATGTCCTTGGAAAGGTGCAGCCAGAACTTGATGATGAGCGCACCCTCGTCTGTCAGCATCTTTTCCAGCGCATTGGCGCGCTCCAGGCTTTGATCGAGGTCGGCGAGTTTGGTCAAACCCATTACGCGGTTCAGGATCGGCCAAGTGTACCAGGACCCGAGAAACACGCCGATCTTGCCTTTGGGGGGCAGCGCACGCCAGAAGCGCCACATCATGGGGCGCTCCATTTCTTCGTCCGACGGTTCGCCCATGCCGTGCGTCTGGATAAAACGGGCGTCCATCCATTCGTTGAGCAGATTCACGGTCTCGCCGCGGCCCGCCCCGTCCACCCCGCCGACCAGGATGATGACCGGGAATTTCGCGTTTTCCGCCAGATCGAATTGCGCATCCAGCAGCGCTTCGCGCAATTTGGGAACTTCTTCGTCGTAGGTGGCTTTGTCTATCTTGTGTCCGAGCTCGGCCGATTCAAACATGACATATCCTTTCAGTATTACAGTTGATCCGGTGCAATGACGAGGCGCAATACGGTCTGGTAATCGCCTTCGCGTTCGCGCCGGCTGAACCACCAGATGGCACCTTTCTTGATGCTCCAATAATCTGCATGCCCGGTCATGAGAAACGCGGCAAGTTCGCCCATCCAGGGCTGATGACCGACCAGCAGCACTGCACCACCCGCCAGCGGCCAGCCAGCGGTGGCAATGGCGGTTTGCGGTGTGGCCCGGGTGCCGATATTGGGTGCGGTGATGAATTTTTTGGTCAACGCGGTGGCGGTCTGTTGCGCGCGCAGTGCGGGGCTGACAAGAACACGGGTATTTTGCGGCAGGTGACCGGATAGAAAATGCGCCATGCGTTCGGCCTGGCGCTGCCCCTTGCCGGTAAGCGGACGTGCCTCGTCCGGGGTGCCTTCCGCAGCTTCGGCATGCCGCCAAAGAATCAACTCCATCTTCCCCCCGTTTATTACACTATCAGTTGCCAGAATATACCGTATATACTGATTGCGCTACATTCATCCCTGGAGACCGACATGACCAAGAGTGCACCGCGCAAACCCGTTGCAAGGAAAGCAGCTCCCGCACGTAAAACTGCTCCGGCAAAAGCTGTTGCCAAGCCGGAAAAGAAGCACAAGAAGGAAAAGAAATCCGAGAGCAAAGTGAAAGTCGTGCGCGACAGCTTCACCATGCCGCAGGCAGATTACGATTTGATTGCAGCGCTCAAGCTGAAAGCATTGCAGTCCGGGCTGCATGTGAAGAAGAGCGAATTGCTGCGCGCCAGTTTGCAGGCTTTGTCCAAATTGACCGTTGCGCAACTGAAACGCGCGCTGTCGGGCCTGGAAAAAATCAAAACCGGACGACCGAAAAAAGTTTAGGAAGCCGCTTCGGCCGGGGCAATCTGTTGCCCCAGTTCCTGCAGTAGCGCGGTCTGCGCGCATGTTGCAGTCCCGCGCCCCGGGGCCTTGCGATGATAGAAGCCGTTGCAGTCCATCTCCCACGCCTGCGTATTGTCTTTCAGGTAGCTCTTCAGACCCTCGTCCAGCACGCGCTTCTTGAGTTTTTCGTCCAGCACGGGGAAACACACCTCAATGCGCCGGAAGAAATTGCGATCCATCCAGTCCGCGCTGGCCAGATAGACGTTGTGCGCCAGATCGTTGCGGAAGTAGAAGATGCGCGTGTGTTCGAGAAAACGTCCGATGATCGAAATGACCGTGATGTTCTCGGACAGTCCGGCGACGCCGGGGCGCAGGCCGCAGACGCCGCGCACGATCAGGTCGACTTTCACGCCGGCCTGCGATGCTTCGTAAAGTGCCGTGATGATTTCCGGTTCCAGCAGCGAATTCATTTTGGCGATGATGTGCGCGCGCTTGCCATCCTTGGCGAGTTTGGTCTCGTTGTGGATCGCGGTCAGCATGTTGGGGTGCAAGGTAAACGGCGATTGCCACAGGTGTAGCAACTTGCTCGCCTTGCCCAGGCCGGTCAGTTGCATGAACACGCCGTTCACGTCGGTGCAGACTTCCTCGTTGCTGGTGAACAGGCCGAAATCGGTATACAGCCTGGCGGTGCGCGGATGATAGTTGCCGGTGCCCAGATGCACGTAACGGCGCAATTTGCCGTCCTCGCGCCGCACCACCATCAGCATCTTGGCATGGGTCTTGTGTCCCACCACACCGTACACCACATGTGCGCCGACTTCTTCCAGACGGCTGGCCCAATTGATGTTGGCTTCTTCGTCAAAACGTGCCAGCAGTTCCACGACCACGGTGACTTCCTTGCCGCGCTGGGCTGCGGCGATGAGCGCTTCCATCAGTTCCGAATCTGCGCCGGTACGGTAAACCGTCTGCTTGATCGCGACCACGTTGGGGTCGGCAGCGGCCTGCTGGATGAAATCGATGACCGGCTTGAACGACTGATAGGGGTGGTGCAGCAACACTTCGTTTTTGCGCAGCACCTTGAACATGTCCGCGCCTTTTTTCTGCAACAGGGCGGGCATGCCGGGTATGAACTGCGGGAATTTGAGGTCGTCACGCTCGACCTGGTCGGGAATGCGCATCAGGCGTACCAGGTTCACCGGGCCATGCACGCGGAACAAGTCTTCGGCGCCGAGCTCGAACTGTTGCAGCAGAAACTCCGCCAGTTCCGCCGTACAGTTGTCGGCGACCTCCAGCCGCACCGCATCGCCGAAGTGGCGTTGCGGCAATTCGCCCTGCAGGCTGATGCGCAGGTTTTTCATTTCTTCCTCGTCCACAAACAGGTCGCTGTTGCGCGTGACGCGGAACTGGTAGCAGCCCAGCACTTCCATGCCCGCAAACAATTCGCCCACATGCGCATGCAGGATGGAAGAAAGGAAAACAAAACCGTAGGGACAGCCCGATACTTCCGGGGGTAGCAGGATGGCGCGCGGCAAGACGCGCGGCGCCTGCACGATGGCTTTGGCCGAATTGCGCCCGAAAGCATCCTTGCCCTGCAGTTCGACGGCGAAATTCAGGCTTTTGTTGAGCACGCGCGGGAAAGGATGCGCGGGATCGAGCCCGATGGGGGTCAACACCGGCATGACCTCGCGCATGAAAAAATCCTTGATCCAGGCTTTTTGCGCGTCATTCCACTTGGTGCGGCGCAGGAATTTGATGCCTTGCTCGGCAAGCGCAGGCGTGAGCTCTTCGTTGAAGAGCTGGTATTGCCGCGCGATGATCTGGTGCGCAGGCTCATATAGCCGCTTGAGGATTTGCGTGGCTTCCAGGCCATCCGCTCCGGAAGCCAGGCCGCCCAGTTTGGCCTGTTCCTTCAGGCCGGCTACACGGATCTCGAAGAACTCATCGAGGTTGCTGCTGACGATACACAGATACCTCAGCCGCTCCAGCAAAGGAACTGTCGCGTCTTCGGCCTGCGCCAGCACGCGGCGGTTGAATTCCAGCAAGCCAAGCTCGCGATTGAGGAAATTCTGTGCCGGAAATTTTTTTGCCATAAGCGGGTATTGTCAATGCCCTGAGGGGCTGGCGGCTTTTCAGTGTTTTGGCGGGACGAAACCGGTGGGCATTTGCGTGCCAGCGCCGAAGAAATAATTCTCCATTTGCTCGGCAAGGTATTTGCGCGCGTTGATATCGGCCAGATTAAGGCGATTTTCGTTTACCAGCATGGTCTGGAATTTGATCCAGCCTTGCCAGGCTTCCTTCGAGACGTTTTCAAAAATGCGTTGTCCGAGCGCACCGGGATAGGGAAGCCGATCCAGACCTTCCGCTTCGCGACCGAGTTTTACGCACTGTACCATTCTTGCCATGATGATTTTCACTCCGAGATTATGCTTGAAGAGTGTGACATTACCGTGAATCCTTGCCTAAATCCAGCGGCAGATCGGGATCGAAGAATTGCCAGCGGTTTTTTCCGGCGTGTTTGGCCTGGTACATGGCAACATCGGCTTGCTGCATCAGATCCGTTGCGCTGTCCTGGATGTCTTTCGGCGAGCAGGTGGCAATACCCATGCTGCAGCTGACGTGCACTTCATGCCCGTCGAAACTGAACAGCAATTTTTCAACGGTCGCGACGACGCGCCGCGCCAGCGCTTCAATCTGGTGTTGTTCGGCATCGGCCACCAGAATGGCGAACTCGTCGCCGCCCAGACGATACAGCTCTTCGTTGCGGCGCGACTGCAACGATAACAATTGCGCGACGCCCTTCAATATCGCGTCTCCGGCGGCATGACCGTAGACATCGTTGATGCGCTTGAAATCGTCCAGATCGAAATACAGCAGCGACAGGCGCCGGTTATTGCGCTGCGCCTGGGCAAACAAACGATCCGCATCCTCCTCGAAACGGCGGCGGTTATACAGGCCGGTGAGGACATCGTTTTCGGCGCGAACCTGAATATCGTGCATGCGCATATATTCTCCGGAAACGTCCTCGAACATCCACATGCGGCCAATGTAGCGTTCTTCAGTCGCATCCGGCACGACATTGGAGCGGCTGCGAACAATGACATTGCTGAACAGTCTGGTATCGAACGGGGTGCTCGCGCCGTATTCCCTGAGCACATTTGCCACGTGCTGAATAAACTCTTCCGGCTGTTCCATCAGGTGGCGGGCATGTTCGATCAGGACCGTATCCGGTTGCCCGATGTAATCCTCGCTCTCGGGCAGTCCCCACAAGCGGCGGCATTCCTGGTTGATGAACTGCACTTTGCGGGCGGGATCGACAAACATGACGCCGACCGGCAGGATGGAAATCAGTGCGTTCAGCCGTGCCTGTTCGGCATACAGGGCGTGGGCATAACGCTGCTGCGATTCGATACGCTCGCGCAACACCTGGGCCATTTTGCTGAAACTGGTGGAGAGCTTGCCCAATTCGTCCTGCGGCAATCCGCCCGGCATGGCGGCATTGAGGTTGCCGTGCGCCATCGATTCGCTGGCAAGGGTGATCGCTTGCAGCGGCTTGACCATGCGCCGCACCAGAAGGAAATACACAGTTGCGCCGATCAAGAGCAACAGCAACGAGATGGTGAAAAGTTTGGTACTCAGACTGGATTTGAGCGTTTCCACGAAACTCTTGTCCGCGCTGAAGAGCAAGGTTCCAAACGGCTTGCCGTCATGGATCAGTGGAATCGAACCGTCGAAGCAACTGTCGTGGCCATCATCCGGCGCAATTCCGGAAGCGGGGGTGTGCCCGGCAGACGCAAGCACTTTGCCTGTGTTGTCCAGCACGGTGAGATAACAATACCCGTGCATTTCCAATACGTCATGCAACAGATGCCGCAAGTCGGCCGGATTGTGCGCTGCGGGCCCCTCCATCAGCGCCATGGCGAGGATGTGCGTGCGATCCAGCATGTCCTGCTCGGTGTGCTGCGACAGGAACGGGTTGAGCACCTGCAGGATGCTCAGCATAAGTACCAGCAGGAAGGCGCACACGAGCAGTATCGTGCTCACAAAGAATTTGATCTGCAACGGTCGGGAAAGCAGCCAGTAGAGCATGAGTGTTCCCTTGAGTCGCCTTAACGCAGTGAACGCACAAACACCTTGGAACGCCGCTGGTAGTTGTACAGCGTCTTCTTCGGGGTTGGAAGTTGTTCCACGTCAACTTCCTTGAATCCGCGCTCGATAAACCAGTGCGCGGTGCGTGTGGTCAACACGAACAGCTTCTGCAGTTTCATCGACTGTGCACGGGCCGCAATATGTTTGAGCAGGACATCGCCATAGCCGTGGTCGCGGTAGGCGGGTTGCACCGCCAGACAGGCGAGTTCGGCCGCCTTCTCGTCGGCGAAGGGATACAGCGCCGCGCAACCGATGATGCGATGGCCGTGCTCCAGCACTACAAAACGCCCGATCTCCTGCTCCAGCAATTCGCGCGAACGCCGCACCAGGATGCCCTCGGCTTCCAGCGGTTCCAGCAATTGCAGGATGCCGCCCACGTCTTCAATGGTTGCATCGCGCAGCGTGTTGAGCGTGCTCTCCACCACCATGGTGCCGATACCGTCGTCGCTGAACAATTCCTGCAGCAGGGAGCCGTCGGTATGTCTGCTGACGAGGTGAGTCCGTGCCACGCCTGCCTCGCAGGCGCGTACGGCGCAGGGCAGGAACAAGCTGACATCGTCCGGCAACTTGCGTTTGCCGGAAAGAATCTTGGTGGCTTCGGCGACGGTCAGCTCTTTCAAAAGCAAACCGCTCTTGTCATGCACGCCGTCGGTGTCGGTCAGGAAAATCAGCTTGTCCGCATCCAGCGCGATGGCGGTTGCGGTCGCGACATCTTCCAGCGTGAGGTTGAACACTTCACCGGTGGGCGAGTATCCCAGCGGCGACAACAGCACCACTTCGCCGAATTCCATACGGTCGTTCAGCGCGGCTACATCCACCTTGCGCACGCAACCGGTGTGCATCAGGTCCACGCCGTTGATTACCCCGATGGGTTGCGCGGTGATGAAGTTGCCGCCCGCCACGCGGATATCCGCATTGGCCATCGGAGAATTGGCCAGGCCCACCGACAGCAGCGCCTCAATTTCTACCCGCACCCGGCCGACCGCTTCCTTTACGCAGAGCATGGTGGCGGCATCGGTGAGGCGGATATCGTGGTGGTAGCGGCCTTCGATGTTTTCTTGTGTCAGCCGCTGTTCGATCTGCGGCCGCGCACCGTGCACCAGCACGAGGCGAATGCCCAATGCCGCCAATAGATTGAAGTCATGCGTCAATTCAATAAACTTGCCGTCGGCAACCACCTCGCCGCCGAATGCAACGACAAAGGTTTTGCCGCGAAAAGCGTTGATATACGGAGCAACGGAGCGGAACCACGCGACGAAATCGGGCGAAGAATGGGCAGGGGCGGCAGACATGGCGGTCGGTTGACTCCTCAGTCGGGGGTGAGCCCGCTAAATTATTTTTGGGCCATTATATGGCAAAACCCCAGAACCAATGGGAGTGATGGCTGACGGAGAGGGTATAAACCAGGTGTGCAGTCGGGTATCGATTCTTCATCCGGAAGTTTGCCCGCAACCGGGTAGGGAGGGCGCGTCTATGTGCCCTCGCGACAATATCTATCATTACAGCGTGGGCACACAACACCTGCCCATCCTACAGAATCCAGGCTTGGTCAATTTTCGTCGAGTAACTTGCCTGCGATGGCCCAGTTCCCATCGGACAGTTCGTCAAATGCGCTGCAGGTGCGGCTGTGATACGGTGGGGCGAAGCCCGCTGCCCGGGATTCCGGCGATGCGGATGTTGACGAAAGGCATGGTATTTTCCTTTCGGGCTTAGTTGAAATCTCCCCACATTGTCTGCAACGCCGCGATGCCGGCAATCGCGGCGGTCTCCGTGCGCAACACGCGTGGACCCAACAGGATGGGGGCGAATCCGGCCTGTTGCGCAACGTTGGCCTCGTCGGCAGAAAACCCGCCTTCGGGCCCGATGAGCAGGGTGGCGCGCCCTTGCGGCCTGGGTTGGGCGTGCAGGTTGCTGGCCCCGCCCGGCAACAGGATGAATTTCCCGCCGGGAGCATGCCGGATTGCGCTCAGCCAAATTCCAAGGTCTTGCGGTGCATGCAGTTGCGGCAGGGTATTGCGGCCGCATTGCTCGCAGGCGGAGATGGTGACGTTGCGCCAGTGTTCGGTACGCTTTTCGGCGCGGGCGCCGGCAAGTTTTGCCACACTGCGCTGCGTTTGTACCGGCACGATCTCGGCCGCGCCCAGTTCGGTGGCTTTTTGCACTACCCAGTCCATCTTGTCGCTGGTGCACATGGCTTGCGCCAGTATGATGTGCAGGCCGGATTCCGGCTGTCCCATGAAGGTTTGCAGGTTGCCGAGCAGCACGCGTTTGCCACTGATGGCGTTGATGGTGGCGTCGAGCGCGTTGCCCAGTCCGTCGAAGATTTGCACTGCATCGCCCACGCGCAAACGCAATACCCGGCTGGCGTGGTGGGCGGCCTCGGGCGGCAGTTCGAAATTGGTGCTCAGGGGGAGCGGCGGCGGGCAGTAAAATCTGGGCGCGGACATGGTCGGTAAAGGGCTTTGGGACGGGCGTGATAATATAACGGCCAGAAAAAGAACGTTGGAAATAAGGGAGTAGAAAATCGATGGTCAGTCTGCAACCCCCTTTGTGCGATTTCGGCTGGGAAGCGCGCCCTTTTGACCTTGTGGGCGTGGATGGCAAGCGCCATACGCTGGAAAGCGCGCGCGGCAAAAACGGCCTGCTGGTGATGTTCATCTGCAACCATTGTCCTTACGTCAAATCCATCCGCGAGCGCATCATCCGCGATGCGCGCGAACTGCAGCAGCACGGCATCAACAGCATTGCCATCATGTCCAACGATCCCGCAGAGTATGCGGAAGATTCTTTCGACAACATGAAATCGGTTGCGCAACAGTACGCCTACCCTTTCCCGTACGTGTGGGATGAGACGCAGCAGATCGCCAGGGATTACGGTGCAGTATGCACGCCGGACTTCTTCGGCTTTAATGCCGACCTTGAACTTCAATACCGTGGCCGCCTGGATGCCTCGCGCAAGGAGGCCGTGGCGGATGCGCCGCGCGATTTGTTCAATGCCATGTTGCAAGTGGCGCAGACGGGCCGGGGGCCGCGCGAACAGATTGCCAGCATGGGCTGTTCTATCAAATGGAAAGACCAGGCTTGAGCGGCAAGCGGAAAGGCGAAGCGTGAAGATACTAATTCTGGGTGCCGGACAGGTCGGCTCGACGGTGGCGGAGAACCTGGTCGGCGAGTCGAACGACATTACGGTGGTCGATCTGGATGGCGAAAAGCTGCGCCAGCTGCAGGACAGACTGGACTTGCGCACGCTGACCGGCAGCGCCTCCCATCCTTCCACACTGGAAGAGGCGGGCATTGCCGATACCGACATGTTGCTGGCGGTGACGCAAAGCGACGAGGTCAACCTGGTTGCATGCAAACTGGCGGCAAGTCTTTACAACACGCCGACGCGCATCGCCCGTATCCGTGCCACCGACTACCTCAGCCGCGAAACGGTGTTCAGCAAAGAAAACTTCTCCGTGGATTTTTCCATCTGTCCCGAGCAGATCCTGACCGATTACATCGCCAAACTGATCGAGTTTCCCGAAGCGCTGCAAGTGCTGGAATTTGCCGAAGGCAAAGTGTCGCTGGTGGCGGTCCGCGCCTTCAACGGCGGGCTGCTGGTCGGCAAGCCGCTGAGTTATTTGCGTACCCACATGCCGCATGTGCAGACCCGCGTGGCGGCCATCTTCCGCCGGGACCGCGCAATCATCCCCGAGGGCAGCACGATCGTGCAGGATGGCGACGAGATATTCTTCATTGCCTCAACCGATCATATACGCCGCGTGTTGAAAGAGATGCGCCGCATGGACAAGCCGATCGAGCGCGTGATGATCGTTGGCGGCGGCAACATCGGGCGGCGTCTGGCGAGGGCGCTGGAGCGTGCTTACCAGGTCAAGATCATCGAGTTCAACAAGAAGGTGTGCCAGAAGCTGGCCGGCGAATTGACCAATACCCTGGTATTGAACGGCGACGGCACCGACGAGAAACTGATGCAGCAGGAGAGTATTTCCGACGTCGACGTGTTCTGCGCACTTACCAACGACGATGAAAACAACATCATGTCGGCGCTGTTGGCCAAACAGGGCGGAGCGCGCAAGGTACTCGCGCTCATCAACCGCAGCGCCTACGTGGATCTGGTGCAGGGCGGCAAGATCGACATCGCGTTGTCCCCGGCTCAAGTCACCATCGGGTCGTTGCTGGCTTATGTCCGGCAGGGCGACGTGGTGGCGGTGCATTCACTAAGGCGCGGTGCGGCGGAAGCGCTGGAACTGGTGGTGCACGGCGACCGCGAATCGTCGCATGTGGTCGGCCGTCGCATCGGCGAAGTCGACCTGCCCAGGGGGGCCACCATCGGTGCGCTGGTGCGCGGCGACGAAGTGCTCATGGGCCATCACGACACGGTCATCGAGGCGGAAGACCATGTCATCGTCTTCGTCACCGAGAAGAGAATGGTGAAGAAGGTCGAGAAGCTGTTCCAGGTCAGGCTCGGATTCTTCTGATGCATCGCTTGTTCACCGTCTTCCATGCCCTCGGCCTGTTGCTGGTTGTCTTCAGCTTCGCCTACCTGCTCCCCATCCTGACCGCGTTGATCTACGATGACTTCATCATGCTGTGGGATTTCCTGCTCACCATGCTGTGGACGTTCAGTGCCGGCGTGTTGATGTGGCTGCTGACCCGGCACTACAAGGGTGAATTGTCCATTCGCCACGGCTACCTGCTGGTGGTGGCGATGTGGACGGCGATGCCCGCCTTTGGCGCCATCCCCCTGCTGATGATGATCCCCAACCTGTCGTTCACCGATGCCTATTTCGAGACCATGTCGGCCATGACCACCACGGGCGCGACGGTGCTGGTCGGGCTGGACAACCTGCCGCCCGCAATCAACGTCTGGCGCCACGAGTTGCAGTGGATAGGCGGTTTGGGCGTGATCGTGCTGGCGGTGGCGGTGCTGCCGCTGCTGGGTATCGGCGGACGCCAACTGTTCAAGGCCGAGACGCCGGGGCCGATGAAGGACAGCGCGTTGACGCCGCGCATCGCCGATACCGCGCGCAGCCTGTGGATCATCTATGTGTCCATCACGCTGGCCTGTATCGGTGCGTTGAAGTGGGCGGGCATGGACTGGCTGGATGCGGTATGCCATGCATTCTCGGCCATGGGGCTGGGCGGTTTTTCCACCCATGATGCCAGCATCGGCCATTTCAATTCGCCGCTGATCGAATTCGTGCTGATCGTGTTCATGTTGTTCGCCGTCATGAACTTCGCCACCCACTTCCTGGCATTGCGCGGCAAGTCGCTGCGCATCTACCTGCGCGATGCCGAGGCGGTCGCCTCGGTGGGGCTGATCGTTGCCAGCTGTTTCGGCATCGCGCTGTTCTTGTGGTGGCAACAGGTCTATCCCGATTTCCTGACGGCACTGCGCCATGCCAGCTTCAATCTGGTTTCCATCGCCACCGACAGCGGCTACGCCAGCGTGGACTTCGCGCAATGGCCGATCTTCGCGCCGATGTGGATGTTCTTCCTGGCCTGTATCTGCGCCAGTTCGGGTTCCACTGGCGGCGGCATCAAGATGATACGCACGCTGGTGCTGGTCAAGCAGGCCGGGCGCGAATTCCTCATGCTGTTGCATCCCTCAGTCATCAACCCGATGAAGATCGGCGGCCATGTAATCGCCAACAACATCGTATTCGCCGTGCTGGGTTTCATCTTCCTGTATTTCATGACCATCGCCACGGTTGCCTTCACCCTGTGGATCAGCGGGCTGGATTTCATCACCGGGCTTACCGCCGCGCTGGCTTCTGTGAACAACATCGGCCCCGGACTGGGAGCGGTCGGTCCGGCAGGCAATTATCAGGGGCTGACCGACTTCCAGACCTGGGTGTGTATCTTCGGCATGCTGGTCGGGCGACTGGAGATATTTACCGTACTAATCCTTTTTACTCCGGCATTCTGGAAGCGCTAAGCTGCTAAAACATTGAACTCTGAGGAACAAATGCGGTAGCATCACGGCTGGAGGAGTGTTCGCCGCAAGAGCGAACGTCGATCAATCAGGAAAAAGGTGACAACGTGGGAGAAGGTCTGACTGGTATCCGTGTGGTCCTCATAGACGACAGCAATACCATACGTCGAAGCGGTGAGATATTCTTGTCACAGGCAGGCTGCAAAGTCATTCTGGCAGAGGATGGCTTCGACGGCTTGTCCAAGGTGGTCGACAATAAACCCGATATCATTTTCGTCGATGTCATGATGCCGCGTCTGGACGGCTACCAGACTTGCGCGCTCATCAAAAACCATGCCGAATTCAAGAATACGCCGGTCGTCATGCTGACCAGCAAGGACAGCCTGTTCGACCGCGCACGCGGCAAGCTGGTCGGCGCCGACCAGTATCTGACCAAGCCCTTTAGCAAGAAAAGTTTGATTGAAGCAGTCACGATGCACACAACAAAGCACTCACAAGGAATGGAATATGGCAATTAATAAAGTGATGGTCGTGGATGATTCCCCGACGGAACGTCATGTATTGGGGGATATTTTGGGCAAGAAGGGCTTTTTGGTGGTGTACGCCGAAAATGGCGAGAAAGCGGTTGAAAATGCCAAGCTTGAACAGCCCGACCTTATCCTGATGGATGTGGTCATGCCGGGTTTGAACGGATTTCAGGCAACCAAAATAATTACGCGAGATCCGGCGACGCAGCATATCCCAATCATCATCTGCACAACCAAGGGTCAGGAAACGGACAAGATCTGGGGTCTGCGCCAGGGGGCGAAGGACTACATTACGAAGCCGATCGGGGCCGCCGAATTGCTCGGCAAGATTGCTGCGCTAGGCTAGACACCGGTACGATCATGTCAAAACGTTTCAATCTGCGCGAGTTCCAGCAAGGCGTGCTGGACCGTCTGCAAGCCCAGGCGGCAGGCGGGGGCAACCGTGCATCCACCCTCGGCGTGCAGGTGGGGAATGAGCTGTGGTTGGTCGAAATGTCGGAAATCAGCGAAGTCCTTTCTGCGCCACCCTTGACCCGGGTGCCGCTGACCAAGCCGTGGTATTGCGGTGTCGCCAATGTGCGCGGCAACCTCTACAGTATCGTCGATCTTGCGGTGTTCAATGGCGGTGCGGCAATCCCGCTGGAAGGGCAAAGTCGTGTCCTGTTGATCGGGCAGAAGTTCGCCTTCAATGCAGGGCTGTTGGTATCGCGCGTGCTGGGTTTGCGCAATGCAACGGATTGGCAATCCAGCGAGCAGGACGGGGAAGTTCGCCTGCAGGATGCCGAAGGTCAGAAGTGGCACAAACTGGAAATGGCGCAATTGCTGAATAAACCGGAATTTTTACAGATCGGGGCGTAGATGCGCTTTGGAGGAGAAAAATATGGCTTTTAAGTTACCGTTCGGTTTTCCGAAAAAGGCCCGCCAGGGTTTTATCAAAAAAGGCGACGGAAGAGCTGCCGAGATCAGAACGATCCGCATTCCATGGTTCAGCAAACAATCCTTTGACAGGCAACTGCGTGTGCTCGGCGCTTTGCTGTTGCTGTTCCTGTTTATTGCGGCTTCTTTCACCTATATTGATACGCGCGACACGACTTACGGTTCGCGTTACGTGGGTCAATCATCCAAACTGCTCATGCTGTCGCAACGTCTGGCTAAAGATGCCGCAGCCAGTTTTTCCGGTGACTCTGCGGCATTTGAGGGCCTGGAAGCGACGCGTGCAGAGTTTTCAGCCATTCTGAACGCCCTGGACAAGGGCGGCGACAGTTTCCCGGCCACGGAAGGGGTTGCGCGCGAACCGCTGGATGCGTTGCTGGCTTACTGGAAGCATATCGGCATATCCCTGGATGAGTTGGAAAAGGGCCGTCCGCTGTTGGTGACGCTGGAACGCGGTTCGGCAGGTCAGCGCGATATGTTGAATTTGGCCAATCAGGTTGCCGAACGGGCCACACCCGATTATGCAAGGAAGGCAGATCGCCTGAATCGCCTGATCGAGCAGATCACCAGTGCCGTGCAGATGGTGCTGACTTCGGCCTCGACTGAGGACCTGCCGGGATTGGAGCCGAAGATGCGCGAAGCGCAGCAATTGCTCAACGAATTGCCGCAACGGGATGCAACCGTGATGTTGCTCAAGGACGACTTTGAGGGATACCAGTCGGTTGTGGGCTTTATCGCTGCCAACGCGGGCGATGTTTTGACTTCGCGCCTGGCCGGACGGAAGGTTCTGGAAGAAAGCGACAAATTGCTTTCGGCGTCGCAAAATCTGGTGAACAACTATCAGGCCTCGTTGTCCGGCCGCATTACCAGTTTTGTGGTGTTCTTCTCCGGCGGCCTGTTGATGCTGGTGTTGCTGCTGCTTTCCAAAATCTATCTGGACGAATCGAAGCGCCGCGAACGCGAAGCGGGGCAAACCAACCGCAGCAACCAACAGGCGATTTTGCGCTTGATGAACGAACTGTCGGACCTGGCGGAAGGCGACCTGACCATTCGCGCGACCGTGTCGGAAGATATCACCGGCGCGATCGCCGACTCGGTCAACTACACCACGGATGAGTTGCGCAAGCTGGTTGCGCGCGTGATGACGACCTCGCAGGAAGTTGAACAGGCGACAGGCGAAGCCGGTTCGGTGACCAAGGAACTGATGAACGCGGCGCAGAAACAGGCGACCGAGATTCGCGACGCCGGTGACGCCGTCGAACTGATGACCAAATCCATCCAGGAAGTCGACAGCAGTGCTGCCCAGTCCGCGGAAGTGGCGCGACGCACACTGGAAGTGACCGAGCAGGGCACCCTTGCGGTGCAGAATTCAGTGTCCAGTATGGACGGCATCCGCGAACAGATTCAGGAAACCGCGAAACGCATCAAACGGCTGGGTGAAAGCTCGCAGGAGATCGGCGAGATCGTGGACCTGATCTCGGACATTACCGAACAGACCAACGTGCTGGCGTTGAATGCCGCGATTCAGGCGGCTTCGGCGGGTGAAGCGGGACGCGGTTTCGCGGTGGTTGCGGAGGAAGTTCAGCGTCTCGCGGAACGTTCCGGCGATGCGACCAAGCAGATCGGTATGCTGGTCAAAACCATTCAAAGCGATACGCAGGATGCCGTGGCGGCCATGGAAAAGAGCACGCAGGGTGTGGTCGACGGAGCGCAACTGTCCAATGCGGCGGGCCAGGCGTTGCGCGAGATTGAGAATTCCACGCGCGAACTGACCGACCTGGTGAACAGTATCTCCGTGTCCACCCAGGTACAAACCGATATGGCGAGCGAAGTGGCACAGGTCATGAACGATATTCTGCAGATTACCGAACAGACTTCGTTGAGCACCCAGCGCACCAATGCATCGGTTGCCCAACTGGAAAGTCTGGCTTCCGAACTAAACAGCTCGGTTTCGGGCTTCAAGTTGTAAAGGGCGAACGTGCAGGCGCAATTCAACCCATTGCCGTTGTTATCAGTCAAACCGGGACTGGACAGCTCGCTGGCGAACATCAGCCGCGAACTGGAAAGTTACTTTTCGACTTCCGACAAACAAGCGCTGCAGAATTCGCAGGAAGAGTTGCACCGCATTGGCGGCGTGCTGCGCATGCTGTCTTTGACCGGTCTGACCGTCTTTTGCTCGGAACTGGAAAAACTCCTGCATGAACTTGAACAGGCGCACGAAGTTAGTACCTTGCAGCGCGAGGCTATCCGTCGCGCCTTGTTCGGCCTGACGCATTATCTGGATGCCCTGGCGGACGGCGCCAGCAATGCCGCGCTGCGCCTTTTCAACGAGTACCAGGAGTTGCTGCAGGCGCGCGGACAGGAAATGGCGTTCGACATGGACCTGTTTTTCCCGTCGCTACGGGTGGAATTGCCTGAAGCCCTGCTGCAACCGCCGCAGGAAAGCGATTCGCCGGCGCGTATCAAGGCGGCACGCCGCCAGTACCAGCGTTCGCTGTTGAAATGGCTGCGCCAGGACGGCAAAACGGAAGCCTTGCGCGAAATGATGGCGGCAGTGCGCACAGTGGTTACCTGCGTGCCGCAGAACCAGAATCGCGCGTATTGGTGGGTGGCATTCGGCCTGCTGGATTGCATGCTCCATGACGGCATTCCGCCGGAAGTGAATTTCAGGAAATCGCTCAGCCGCATCGATATCAAGATGAAGTCGCTGACGGAAGGCAACCCGTTCGACGAAGAGGCTTCGATCAGCGAGACGCTGTATTACATCGCGCGCAGCCATACCGTGAGCGACACGGTCGAGCAGATCAAGAAAGTGTATGAGCTGGACAGTTATTTGCCGGACGAGCAACCCAATCCGCCGAGTGAAACGGCGGCCCTGCTCGACAACATGCGCGCGCAACTCAATACGGCCGAGGAGTCCTGGGAACATTGCATTGCCGAAGAGCCGGAAGCCTGCAAGAAATTTGCCGCCGATCTGGAACAACTGCATGGTCTGTCCGAGCAACTCGACCGCAATACGCTGCAGTATTTGAGCAAACAGATCCATTCCGCTGCGCTGCAGATCGAAAATCCCGAGATTGCACAGAGTGTCTCCATGGACATGGCGATGGCCATGCTGTTGCTCGACAGCGGCATCGAGCACTATCAGCATCTGGGCAGCGGCTTCCAGGAACAGTCGCGCATCCTGAGTTCGCGCCTGCAGGCGGCCATCATGCGCATGCCCGAGGACGAGAACAAGCTCGCCAATCTGGTCTCGCTGTACTGCGAGATGGAACAGCATGAAGTGATGATGCCGCTGGCCAACGAAATGCAGGGCAATTTGCTGCACATCGAGCAGAACCTGAATGCATTCTTCAACAACGCGGCAAAACGCGCCGAATTGTCCCAGGTCGGCCGGCTGTTGAACCAGGTGCAGGGCGGGTTGCACATTCTCTCGCTGGATACCGCCGTGCAGTTGATGAGCATGCTGCGTCAAGTCACCGAGCGTTATGTCAAGGGCGGAACCCCATCGGCAACCGAGATGCGCACCGTGGCCGCCGCCATCAGCACGCTGGGAGATTATGTACACGGCCTCGTGCTCGGCCAGAAACCCGATTCATCGGCAATCAGCAAGGTGCTGCAGGAAATCACCGCTATGCGGGCCGTGGCAGGGCATGAAGAACTTCCGGTACAGGAAGAGGAAGTTTCGCAGGCAGTCGTCTCGATCCGCACCGGCAGCGAGGACCAGGAACTGCTGGAAGTCTTCCTGGAAGAAGCGCGCGAAGTCATGGAGACGCTGCGCAACAATCTGGAAATCAGCCGCCTGCACATGGACAGCCGCGAACCGCTGGTGACCATGCGCCGCGGATTCCATACATTGAAGGGCAGCGGCCGCATGGTCGGGCTCACCGAGCTGGGCGAAGTCGCCTGGGCGGTGGAGCGCGCCATGAACAAATGGCTGCAGGAGAACAAACCCGCTTCGCCCGAATTGCTCGACATGATCGGCGATGCCGAGGTGCTGTTCCAGCACTGGGTGGACATGCTGCGCAGCGGCAGCACCACTGCCACCATCGATACCGCGTACCTGCTTACCGTGGCGGATTGCATCGAAAACGGCAAGGAGATCCCACAGCCCGAAATCAAGCGCCATGTGCCCGAGCCCGCGCCAAAACCCGAGCCCAAACCCGCGCCCGAAATCAAAACGACTGCGGCAAAAACCATCGAAGCCGACACGACCGAGACCGTAGCCGAAGAAAAAGAAGCGGACAGCGTTGATATCGGCTCAGTCAGCCTTTCCCTGGTGCTGTTCGACATCGCCACCGAAGAGGCGGCGACTCACGTGAGGGCGCTGTACGATCAACTGGCAGCACTGCACGAGAGCGAAACGCACACCGTCTCCTATGACTTCATGCGTGCCGCGCATACCCTGGCGGGTGTGAACCGTACCATGGGTTTCGTGCAAATCGCCGAACTGGCCTACGCGCTGGAAATGTTCCTGGAAGAGCGCATCGACAAACCGCAGATGCTGAGCGAAAAGCAACTGGCGCTTGTCGACCAGGTGGTTCAGCGTCTGGACGAAATGTGTGCCATGGTGCGCGAGCACCGGCAGGAGCCGCAAGCGCAGCCGGAATTGATTGCGCAATTGCAGGCAAGCAAGGCAAGTTCACCGGGCGGAAATAACCCACCCAAAGCAGCCGCTTCCATCGAAGCACCGGCATTCGACTTCGATGCAATTCCGACACTGGATTTCGAAATACCAGTCGAGGCAGAAAAAAAAATTCCTGAGTTAGCCCCTGCCGGCGAAATCAACCTGAATTTCAGTCCGCCGGAGACACTGCGGGCCGGTCGGGAGGCAAAACAACCCGAACCGGCGGCAGAATCGCCGGAATTGTCCGCAGTCCCCGATCTCGAACTGCTTGAAACAACCATCATTCCTACCGCTGCGGATGCTGCGGCAGAGCCCAAGCCGCAACCCGCCGAAAGAGGTCGTGTGGTACACGACGAGGTGGACGATCAGTTGTTGCCCATCTTCCTGGAAGAGGCACAAGAACTGTATCCGCAGATTGGCAGCACCCTGCGTGACTGGCAGGAAAAATCTGAAGATTCCGAACTGGGCCGCAGCTTGCGGCGTAGCCTGCATACGCTAAAAGGCAGTGCGCGCATGGCGGGCGCAATGCGCCTGGGTGAATTAACTCACCTCATGGAAGACCGCGTGGAGCAGTCCGTAAAGAGCGGCAAACTGGACGCGGAACTGTGGAACGAGCTGGATGGGTATCTGGATCGTATCGGTACCGCCATTGAACATTTGCAGCACCCGCAGACAGCGCCGGCGCCGGTTGCACAGCCGGTCAAGGAAGCGCCGGCAAAAGACAAGCTGGAAATTACGCAGTCCATTCCCAAGCAGGTGCTGGAAGTCGGCGCCGAGCGCGCCATCCAGGCAGCTTTGTTGCGCGTGCGTTCCGACACGGTGGACAGGCTGGTCAACGAGGCGGGCGAAGTCAGCGTGGCGCGTTCGCGCGCCGAGCTGGAATTGCGCGAACTCAAGAAAAGCCTGTTCGAACTGACCGAGAGCGCGAACCGGCTGCGCAAGCAATTGCGCGAGATCGAAATCCATGCGGAAGGACAGATGGAAGCGCGCACCACGGTCAGCGGCGAAAGTGCCGAAAAATTCGACCCGCTGGAATTTGACCGCTTCACCCGCTTCCAGGAAGTCACGCGTTTCATGAACGAAAGCGTGCATGACGTGCAGACCGTACAGCAGACATTGCTGAAGAATCTGGCCGAGACCGAGGCGGCATTGGCCGCACAATCGCAACTCAACCGCGACCTGCAGCAGGGCCTGATGGCAATCCGCATGGTTCCGTTTGCCAGCATCAGCGAGCGTTTGTATCGCATCGTGCGCCAGACCTGCAAAGAGCTGGGCAAGCGCGCCAACCTCGAATTGTCGGGAACCGAGGTCGAACTGGATCGCAGCGTCCTGGAAAAAATGACGGCGCCCTTCGAGCACTTGCTGCGCAATGCGGTTGTGCACGGGTTGGAGACGCCCGAACAGCGCCAATCTGCAGGTAAAGAGCCGATCGGTGAAATCAGCCTGGCACTGCGTCATGAAAGCAACGAAGTGGTGTTCGAGTTCAGCGATGACGGTGCCGGACTGGACATCGCGCGCGTGCGCTCGAAAGCGATAGAACACGGGGTGTTGCAGGAAGGCGAAGAGATCAGTGACGAACTGGCGATGCAACTGATCTTCACGCCGGGACTGTCCACCGCGCAGGAAATCTCCGAAATTGCCGGACGCGGGGTCGGCCTGGATGTGGTGCGCAGCGAAATCACCGCGCTGGGCGGACGTATCGATGTGAGTTCCGAACCGGGTCACGGCGTGAATTTCACCATCCACCTGCCGTTGACGCTGGCGGTAACCAAGACGCTGCTGGTGCGCGCGGGGCACCACACTTATGCGCTGCCCTCGACCATGATCGAGAACGTGCAGCAACTCAAACCTGCCGCGCTGGAAGCGGCTTACCAGCAGAAATACATCGACTGGCATGGCGCGCGTTATCCGCTGCACAATCTGTCGCACTTGCTGGGCGATGACGAAGCCGAGGTGGAGAGCAAACCGTACAACGCGATTCTGCAATTGCGCGCCGGCGACAGCCGCATCGCGGTGCATGTCGATGAACTGCTCGGCAATCATGAAGTGGTGGTCAAGAACATCGGCCCGCAACTGGCCCGTTTGCCCGGCATCGCCGGGGCGACGGTATCCAGTAACGGTGCGGTAATCCTGATTATCAACCCCATCGCCTTCTCGCAGCGCATCGTGTCGGTGCGGAAACTAGACAAGCCCGCTCCAGTCATTGAAAAGGTTCAACACGTTCCTGTGGTGATGGTGGTGGACGATTCCCTTACCGTGCGCAAAATCACCAGCCGTTTGCTGGCGCGCTCGGGCTACCAGGTGGTTACCGCCAAGGACGGCGTGGATGCGCTGGAACAACTCGCCGAGGCCCTGCCGGATGTGATGCTGCTGGATGTGGAAATGCCACGCATGGACGGTTTCGAACTGACCAAGCGCATGCGCAAGGACGAGCGCACCAGGAAATTGCCGATCATCATGATCACCTCGCGCACTGCCGACAAGCACCGCAACTACGCTCTGGAGCTGGGAGTGAACGATTACATGGGAAAACCCTATCACGATGAAGAATTGCTGAAGAGCATCGCAAGTTTCGTATCAACCTGACCAACGCTTAAATTGAGATTAACGCGCAGGCAGATTACAATACCAATATGCTCGAGTTTAACCTCACGAATCACTTCCTGATCGCCATGCCGGCGATGACTGATCCCTTTTTTGCCAAGTCCCTGACGTATGTGTGCGAACACAACGATCAGGGAGCCATGGGTATTGTGGTGAACCGCCCGATCAGCCTCACCCTGAGCGAATTGTTTGCCCAGATCAACATGCCGCTCAAGCCGACCGAACTGGAGGATGTCCTGGTGCATTTCGGTGGTCCGGTACAGACGGATCGCGGCTTTGTGCTGCACGATGAGGGTGGTCCCTGGCAATCCACGCTGCACGTCAACGACAAGATCGGCCTGACCACTTCCAAGGATATCCTCCAGGCGGTGGGCGAAGGACAGGGCCCGCGCCATTTGCTGGTGACATTGGGTTATGCCGGGTGGTCGGAAGGCCAGCTCGAGCAGGAACTGGCCGACAATGCCTGGCTCAGCGTACCCGCCTCCGAACACATCCTGTTCGACCTGCCGCCCGAGGAACGCCTGCCGGCGGCGATGGCGCTGCTCGGAATAGATTACGCCACGCTATCCGACGAGGCCGGACATGCCTGAGGGCGTGCCGATCAATCCTCTTTCCGGCACGCTACTCGCATTCGATTTCGGCACCAAACGCATCGGCATTGCAGTCGGCAATACCGTTTCGGCGACGGCCCGGCCGCTCACCACGATCAGCGACGAAAAAAACGACGTCCGCTTTGCCGCCATCGCCGCGCTCTTGACGGAGTGGCAACCGGTGGCACTGGTGGTCGGTCTGCCCTGTAATGACGACGGTACCCCGCACGAGATGACCGCACTGAGTCGGCGTTTTGCCAATCGCCTGAAAGGGCGCTTTAATTTGCCAACGATACTGGTGGATGAGCGTTATACTTCTGCCGCCGCGAGCTCAGTGCTGGATGAGGAAGGGATTCACGGCAGAAAACAGAAATCCCTGATCGACCAGTATGCCGCGCAGCAAATACTGCAAGCGTATTTCGATGAACCCAGCGCAGGAATCAATGCATGAACAACCCTCAGTTAAACAGTAACGGCGAGCTTCAGCACCTGCTGACCACCGAAGGTCTTCCCGTGCGCATCATGCGCGACATACTGGACAAGGCCGCCGAATTCGTAAGCGTCGCCGAAGAACACGAAATCAAGAAAGTCCCGCTGCTACAGGGCAAGTCGGTATTCAATATCTTTTTCGAAAACAGCACGCGCACGCGCACTACGTTCGAGATCGCGGCCAAGCGCCTGTCCGCCGACGTAGTCAACCTCAACATCGGGTCGTCATCGACCAGCAAGGGCGAAACGCTGCTGGATACGGTGGACAACCTGTGTGCCATGCACGCCGACATGTTCATCGTGCGCCACTCCTCGGGCGGCGCGGCGCACCTGATTGCCAAGCATGTCGCACCCAATATCCATGTCATCAACGCCGGCGACGGCCGCCATGCGCACCCGACGCAGGCGCTGCTCGACATGTTCACCATCCGCCACTACAAGAAGGAATTTCACAACCTGCGCGTTGCCATCGTCGGCGACGTGATGCACTCGCGCGTGGCGCGCTCGCAGATCCACGCGCTGACCACGCTGGGCGTGCCGGAAGTACGGGTGATCGCACCCAAGACATTGCTGCCCACGCATGTCGAAAAAATGGGGGTTCAGGTCTACCACGACATGGCACAAGGGCTGAAGGACGTGGATGTGGTGATGATGCTGCGCCTGCAGAACGAGCGTATGCAGGGCGCATTGCTGCCGTCGGCCCAGGAATATTTCAAGAATTACGGGTTGACCACGGAACGGCTGGCACAGGCCAGAAGCGACGCCATCGTGATGCACCCGGGGCCGATGAATCGCGGCGTGGAGATCGACTCCAGCGTGGCCGACGGCGCGCATTCCGTCATCCTGCCGCAGGTCACTTTCGGCATCGCGGTGCGCATGGCAGTGATGAGTATGTTGGCGGGGGCAAAATGAATATTCATATCAAGAACGGTCGCCTGATCGACCCCAGCAACAAAATAGATTCAAAGCAGGATGTGTTCATCGCGAACAAGCACATTTTGGCCATCGGCAAAGCGCCACAGAACTTTGCGGCCGACCAGGTCATTGATGCAACGGGGTTGATCGTCATCCCGGGTCTGGTGGATGTCGCCGCGCGCCTGCGCGAACCGGGCTACGAATACAAGGCCACACTGGAATCGGAAATGGAAGCCGCGATGGCGGGCGGCGTGACTTCGCTATCCTGCCCGCCCGACACCGATCCGCCGCTGGATGAGCCGGGTCTTGTGGAAATGCTCAAACACCGTGCGCGTTCCCTCAACCAGGCGCGCGTCTTTCCGGTCGGGGCGCTGACCTACGGATTGAAGGGCGCGGAACTGACCGAAATGATCGAGTTGACCGATGCCGGTTGCAAGGCGTTCAGCCAGGCGGACGCGACACTGAATGACACGCGCGTGCTGATGCGCGCCATGCAATATGCGGCGACCTTCGGTTACCGCGTGTGGCTGCGCCCGCAGGATGCATTTCTCGCCAAGGATGGCGTGGCACATGATGGTGAAGTGGCGACGCGCCTGGGCTTGCCGGCGATTCCGGTGGTGGCCGAGACCATTGCGTTGTCCACCATGCTGCAACTGGCGCGCGAAACAGGCGTGAAGCTGCATGTGTGCCGCATTTCCAGCGCGGAAGGCGTGGAGATGGTGCGCGCCGCAAAACAGAGCGGTTTGTCCGTGACCTGCGATGTATCCATGAACCACGTGCATTTGTCCGAGATGGACATCGGCTACTTCGACTCCAATTTTCGCCTGTCGCCGCCGTTGCGCAGCCTGCGCGACCGGGCGGCGCTGCGCGCCGGGCTGCTGGACGGCACCATCGACGCGATCTGTTCCAATCACTCGCCGGTGGATGACGACGCGAAACAACTGCCGTTCGGCGAAGCCGAGGCGGGTGCGACCGGCATGGAACTGCTGCTGCCGCTGGTGCTGAAGTGGGCGGCAGAGGAAAACGTGTCTATGCCGGATGCACTGGCGCACATCACCATCAATCCGGCGCAGTTGCTCGGTGTAAAGATGGGCCACTTGTCGGTGGGTGCGCATGCCGATGTATGCATGTTCGATCCGGAATTCACCTGGAAGGTAGAGCCGTCCGCGCTGAAAAGCCAGGGCAAGAACACGCCGTTCAACGGCTACACCATGCAAGGCCGGGTGCGCCACACCATTGTCGAAGGCAAAGTCGCTTATTCTCTCTAACTGATTGACCCATGAACCCACTACTCGATTTCAGTGGTCTGCCGCGCTATGCGGAGATCAAGCCCGAACATGTTACTTCCGCCACCGAAGAACTGCTGAAGCGCAACCGCACATTGATGGCCAAGTTGCTGGCCGATCCGGCAGCGCCGACCTGGGACAAATTCGTACAACCCTTTGAGGATGCCAACGAGCATCTGGCGCGTGCCTGGGGGCAGGTCGGGCATCTCAATGCGGTGATGAACAGCACGGAACTGCGCGAGGTGTATAACGCCAACCTGCCCAAGATCACCCAGTATTACGCCGAGCTGTCGCAGAACCTGGCGCTGTTCCAGAAATACAAGGCGATCCGCAACAGCGCCAATTACGCGACGTTGAATCCTGAGCAACAGAAAGTCATCGAGAACGAGCTGCGCGATTTTCGTCTGGGCGGCGCCGAATTGCCGGAAGACAAAAAGGCGCGTTTCATGGTGATACAGGAAAAACTATCCGCGCTAACGTCTAAGTTTTCCGACAACCTGCTGGATGCAACCAATGCATTTACTTGCGTGGTCGAAGACGAGATAAGTATCTCCGGTATTCCGGCTGACGAGTGCCAGGTTGCCGCCGAAGCGGCGCAACAAGCCGGCAAAAAAGGCTGGCTGTTTACATTGAAAGCGCCGTCCTACGGACCGGTGATGCAATACGCGGACAACCGCGATTTGCGCGAGCGCATGTACCGCGCCTACACCACGCGCGCCAGCGAGCAGGCAACAGCGGACAACAAGGCCGACCTGAACAATACGCAGCTGATGTCGGAGATATTGAAACTGCGAGCTGAAGAAGCGCGCATGCTGGGCTTTGCCAATTACGCCGAGCTGTCGCTGGCCAGCAAGATGGCGGATTCGCCGCAGCAAGTTAAAGAATTTCTGCTCGAACTGGCACAGCGCGCCAGGCCGTTTGCGGAAAAGGATCTGGAAGAACTGCGCGCTTTTGCCGCTGCGCAATTGGGTCTGGAAAACCCTTCGGCGGAGCTCAGGACAGGCCTGCAAGCCTGGGATATCGGCTATGTAAGCGAAAAATTGCGCCAGCAGCGCTATGCGTTCTCGGAGCAGGAAGTGAAACAGTATTTTCCGGAAGATGCGGTGCTGTCCGGTCTGTTCGGACTGGTCGAAACCCTGTTCGGGCTCAGGATCAAACCGTCATCCGCGCCCGCTTGGCATGAAGACGTGCGTTTTTTCGATATCCGCGACGACAAGGATTTGCTGATCGGCCAGTTCTATATCGATCTGTATGCGCGCGCCAGCAAGCGCGGCGGTGCATGGATGGACGACGCCATCACCCGGCGGCGCACAGCCAAGGGCATCCAGATCCCGGTGGCCTACCTCAACTGCAACTTTGCATCGCCGCTGGGCGGCAAGCCGGCATTGTTTACCCATGACGAGGTCATCACCCTGTTCCACGAGTTTGGCCACGGTTTGCATCACTTGCTCACGGAAGTGGAAGAGCTGGGCGTGTCGGGGATCAACGGCGTCGAATGGGATGCGGTGGAACTGCCCAGCCAGTTCATGGAAAACTTCTGTTGGGAGTGGGATGTGCTACAGGGCATGACACGTCACAGCGAGACCGGCAAAAAATTGCCGCGCGACCTGTACGACAAGATGATCGCCGCCAAGAACTTTCAGAGCGGGTTGCAGATGCTGCGCCAGATTGAATTTTCCCTGTTCGATTTGCGCCTGCACAGCGACTACGATGCAGAAGGCACGCAAAGCGTCCAGGAGTTGCTGGACGAGGTGCGCAAGGAAGTTGCCGTACTCATCCCGCCGTCCTTCAACCGTTTTCAAAACAGCTTCTCGCACATCTTTGCGGGCGGCTACGCGGCGGGATACTATAGTTACAAGTGGGCGGAAGTATTGTCGGCCGATGCCTATAGCCTGTTTGAAGAGAACGGCATACTGAACACGGCCACCGGCAGCCACTTCCGCGAGCAAGTACTTGCAGTCGGCGGCAGCCGCGATGCGATGGATTCATTCATCGCCTTCCGGGGGCGCGAACCGAAAATCGACGCGCTGTTGCGGCATAATGGACTGGTGGAAGCGTAAACAAAGGGGACGATGATGAAGATGATTTTCATGATGTTGAGCCTGTTGCTGCTAACGAACGCGCAGGCGGCTGAACTGTACCGATCCATCGACAAGGATGGCAAAGTCCATTACAGCGACACACCGCTCATCGACTCGGAAGATGTGGAACGTCTGAAATTGGGCAACGAGCCGGTGCCGGACGAGAACCTTCCCTACGAAACGAGACGCGCAATGCAGAATTTCCCAGTGACGTTGTATACGTTTCCAACATGCGGATCGGCATGCCAAATGGCACGCGATTTATTGAACAAACGCGGTATTCCCTTCACGGAAAAGAGTCTGGTCAAGCAGGAGGATATCGATGCCTTCCGTAAAGCCTCCGGCGATAGCCAGATGCCGGCAGCTGCAATTGGCAAGACGTGGCTTATAGGTTTCCTGGCCGAGCAGTGGAACAACGAACTGGACTTCGCGGGCTACCCCAAAAAAAATCTGAGCTATCGTCCCGCGCCGGCCCCACGTCCTGAAACGACACCCGACGCAACATCCACAGAGGCACCCGAAGCGGCACCAGACCAGTCCGAGCAATGAAGCTGGCCACTTGGAACGTCAACTCGCTCAAGGTGCGTTTGCCGCACCTGCTGGCGTGGTTGGCGGCGAACCCGGTGGACGCGATATGCCTGCAGGAAACCAAGACCGAGGACAAGAACTTCCCGCTGGCGGAGTTGCAGCAAGCCGGATACCAGGTCGCCTATTCCGGACAGAAGACCTACAACGGCGTGGCGATCCTGAGTCGCGAACCGGCCGCCGATGTGCAATACGGCATTCCGAACTTCGAAGACGAACAGAAGCGCGTGATTGCGGCCACCATCAACGGCGTGCGCGTGGTGTGCGTGTACATCCCCAACGGACAGGAAGTCGGCTCCGACAAATACCAGTACAAACTGAAATGGCTGGCCGCGCTCACAGCGTGGCTAAAAGACGAACTGATCAAGTATCCCAAGCTCGCGCTACTGGGCGACTACAACATCGCACCGGAAGACCGCGATGTGTACGACCCGGTCGCGTGGCAAGGCAACGTGCTGGTGAGCGAGCCGGAGCGCGATGCGTTCAAAGCCTTTCTGCAATTGGGCTTGCGCGATGCCTTCCGCCTGTTCGAGCAGGATGAAAAAAGCTATTCGTGGTGGGACTACCGCATGATGGCTTTCCGCCGCAACATGGGGCTGCGCATCGATCACATCCTCATCAGCTCAGGCTTGCAATGCAGTGCATGTCATATCGACAAAGCCCCGCGCAAACTGGAGCGACCGTCGGACCACACCATTGTGGTGGCAGAGGTAGCATGAAGAAATACTGGCTGTTGCTGCTGTTGACGGCAACGCAGTCAGTCGCAGGCGGCGAACTCCCGCGCCCTGATCACGTCGTCATCGTGATCGAAGAGAACAAGTCGTTCTCGCAGATCATCGGCAACAAGAATGCGCCCTATATCAACCAACTGGCCAGACGCGGCGCACTGTTCACCCAGTCCTACGGCGTCACCCATCCCAGCCAGCCGAATTACCTCGCCTTGTTTGCAGGCAGCACACTCGGTGTCACGAGCAATATTTGTCCGCTAACCCTCGGCGGTGACAACCTCGCCAGCCTGTTGCTGGCGAAAGGTCTGAGCTACGTGAGCTATTCAGAATCCATGCCCGAGGCGGGCTACGAGGGCTGCTATTTCAATGCCTACATGCGCAAGCACAACCCGATCGCCAACTGGAAAGCGCTTGCCGCCTTCAACCATCCGTTCAGCGCATTCCCGGCGGACTTCACAAAACTGCCCACCGTCGCATTCGTCGTGCCCGACCAGCGCAACGACATGCACGACGGCAGCATTGCGCAGGGTGATGCCTGGTTGAAGCAGAACATCGAGGGCTACGCACAGTGGGCGATGCAGCACAACAGCCTGCTCATCGTGACCTGGGACGAGGATGATGGTTCAAGCCACAATCGCATCGCTACCATCCTGGTTGGTGCGAAGGTCAGGCCGGGGCAGTACAAGCGGCGTATCGACCACTATGGCCTGCTGCGTATGGTCGAGGAAATGTATGGATTGGCGCTGTTGAATGAAAGCGCAAAGGCGCAAACGATTAATGATGTGTGGGTGAAATGATGTAGCTCGCGCACCCTGCAAATATTGCACGTTGCATTCTTTATTCGTGCTCCCCATCCAACCCCAATTCCTGAATTTTCCGCGTCAACGTATTGCGTCCCATGCCCAGCAGCGTGGAGGCTTCGATACGGCGTCCGCCGGTGTGTTGCAGCGCCTGGGTGATGAGCGTGCTCTCGAATTGCTTGGTAAGAGTGTCCAGAATATTGGGTTCGTTGCGCTGCAGGGCGAGGACGACTTGTTGCGCCAGTGCGCTGCGCCAGTCCTGGTTGAGTGTGCTGCTGGTGTGCGTGTCGCGCCACTCGGAAGGCAGGTCGGCAATCTCGACCATGCGCGTCGGTGTCATTACGGTGAGCCAGTGGCACAGGTTTTCCAACTGGCGCACATTGCCGGGGATGTCTTGCGCGGAAAGATAATTTAGCGCGGCTTCGCTCAGCGTCTTTTGTTCCACGCCCAATTCCTTCGCACTCTTCTGCAGGAAATATTTCGCCAGTAACGGAATATCCTCGCGACGCTCGCGCAGCGGCGGCAGACGCAGGCGGATGACGTTGAGGCGGTGGAACAGGTCTTCGCGGAACAACCCCTGTTTTACGCGCTCGTCCAGATTCTGGTGCGTGGCGGCGATGATGCGCACGTTGGCCTTGATCGGCTGGTGGCCACCGACACGGTAGAAGTTGCCATCCGACAATACGCGCAGCAAGCGTGTCTGCAATTCGGCCGGCATGTCGCCGATTTCATCCAGGAACAGCGTGCCGCCTTCCGCCTGTTCAAAGCGTCCGTGACGCGTCGTGGTCGCACCGGTAAAGGCACCGCGTTCGTGGCCGAACAGTTCCGATTCCAGCAGGTCTTTCGGAATCGCGGCAGTGTTGATGGCGACAAAGGGCTTGTCGGCGCGCGGGCTGTGGCGGTGCAACGCCTGCGCGACCAGTTCCTTGCCGGTGCCCGATTCGCCGTTGATGAGCACGGTGGCGTTGGACTGCGCGAGGCGGCCGATGGCGCGAAACACTTCCTGCATCGAAGGCGCATGACCGAGGATGTCGGGAGCGGCCTGCGCGTCTTCCGCGTGCGTGTTTTTGCGCTGGCTTTGTTCCAGCGCACGGCGTATCAATTCGACCGCATGGTTCACGTCGAAAGGCTTGGGCAGATATTCGAATGCGCCGCCCTGAAAAGCAGACACCGCGCTTTCCAGATCGGAGTAGGCCGTCATGATAATGACCGGCAGATTGGGGAAATCGTTGCGCAACTTCTGCAACATATCCAGCCCGGAACTGCCGGGCATGCGGATATCGCTGATCACCATTTGCGGCATGTTGCCGGGAAGTTCGGCCAGTGCCTCGTCGGCAGAGGCGAAGCTCTTGTATTCGATCTGTTCGCGCGCCAGCGCTTTTTCCAGCACCCAGCGAATGGAGCGGTCGTCGTCGATGATCCAGACAGGTTTGGTCATATTATTTTCCTAAGTGTGGGAGCGGGAGCGTGACGGTGAAGCAGGTGCGTCCGGGTTCGCTTTCGTATTCGATGCTGCCCTGATGCTGGCTCACGAAATCCTGCGCCAGCGTCAGTCCCAACCCGTGTCCTTCGGCGCGGCCGGAAACCAGCGGATAAAAAATCTTGTCGCGCAGGTGGGTGGGGATGCCGGGGCCGTTGTCGATGATTTGCACAATGACGGCAAGGCGATGCAATTTTTTCATTAACGTAACCTGGCGCGTGATTCGCGTGCGCAAAGTGATTTCGCCGTTGCCCTGCATGGCTTGCGCGGCGTTGCGCACGATGTTGAGTACAACCTGTATCAATTGTTCCTTGTCGCCGTGCAATTCCGGCAAGCTCAGGTCGTAATCGCGCTGAATAACCAAACCCTCCGGCAATTCCGCCAATACGACGCTGCGTACACGCTCCAATACTTCGTGGATATTGAGTGCACTAAAATGGGGCGCGTGTTGCGGTGTGAGCAATTTTTCCATCAGCGAGCGCAACCGGTCGGCTTCCTGGATGACAACCTGCGTGTACTCGCGCAAAGCCGGCTTTTCCAGTTCCTGTTCCAGCAACTGCGCCGCACCGCGTATACCGCCCAGGGGATTCTTGATCTCGTGCGCCAGATTGCGCAGCAGCAAACGATTGGCTTGTGTCTGATCCAGCATCTGCTCTTCGCGTGCCAGCTTGAGCGGGCGGTCGATGGTGTGGAATTCCAGCAGCAGGGCGAAAGAACCGACCTGCAACGGCGTGGCCGTACAACTCAGGTACAACTTGTTGCCGTTGCCATGGGTGCCGACGACCAGTTCATGTTCGATGTGGCTGGCGTGGCTGTTCAACGCCGACTGAATCGTACCGAACAACTGCTCGGTCTGCGTGAAGGCATATTGCAGCGGATGCCCGATCAGATTGGTGTTGCTCAAGCCGAACAAATGTTCCGCAGCCGGGTTGAGATAGGCGAAACGCGACTGTTCATCCAGCAGGATGACGGCAGTGGCAAGATGTTCTAAAGAAGGGAGCGAATCGGGCGGCATGTCAGTCTACAAAGCAGAAAACATGCCATGCAAAATTGTTACCTGAGGTTGGAAAGCTCGGTTTTGAGCGCTTCGACGTTCTGCTCGTGCGAACGGACTTCTTCCTGCAAGGCATTTACTTTCTCTTCGTACTTGGCGACATTGCGGTATGTTTTGCCATCTGCGCCTTGATACACCTCAGGATTATCCTGGCCGTCCTTCAGTCTGGCACGTGCATCATCGAGCGCCTGCAGTTCGGTCGCGAGCTCATCTTCCAGTATTCTGCGGCGTTTATCGTCGCGCCTTCCCTGAGTCTCGGAATTGACGCGCGGGAAACCTTCAGATGCGTTGCTCATCTTTGGCGGAGGAGCCATGGTGGGCAACGGTTCGAGATGGAGCTTTTTTGCACCCTTGAGCGGGGTGCTCGAATAGGTGACATGACCGTCTTCGTCTACGCGCTTGTAGATATCGGCGTTTGCGCTGAGGGCAAATGCCGCCGAACCACACAAAACAAGCAGGTAACGTAGTTTCATTGTTGTACCCATGATTACGATTTGCGCAGTATAGGTCAACGGGCGGACGCTGAGAAGACTGCCACAAAAAAGAACGGAGCCGCGAAGGCTCCGTTCTTTATGGTACCGGTTGTTTCTTAGATGCTGTAGTACATATCGTACTCGACTGGGTGGGTCGTCATGCGGAAGCGGGTGACTTCTTCCATCTTCAGGTCGATGTAGGCATCGATCATTTCGTTGGAGAACACACCACCGCGGGTCAGGAACTCGCGATCCTTGTTCAGGTACTCCAGCGCCTGATCCAGGCTGGAACACACGGTTGGGATCTTCGCATCTTCTTCCGGCGGCAAATCATACAGGTTCTTGTCGGCCGGATCGCCGGGGTGGATCTTGTTCTGGATGCCGTCGATACCCGCCATCATCATGGCGGTGAAAGCCAGGTATGGGTTGGCGGTCGGATCCGGGAAGCGGACCTCGATGCGGCGTGCCTTGTCGCTTTGCACGTAAGGAATACGGATCGAAGCGGAACGGTTACGGGCAGAATACGCCAACTTGACCGGCGCTTCAAAACCGGGAACCAGACGCTTGTAGGAGTTGGTGCCCGGGTTGGTGATCGCGTTCAGCGCACGGGCGTGCTTGATGATGCCGCCGATGTAGTACAACGCCATTTCGGACAGGCCGGCATAGCCGTTGCCTGCGAACAGGTTCTTGCCGTCTTTCCAGATGGACTGGTGCACGTGCATGCCGGAACCGTTGTCGCCAACGATGGGTTTGGGCATGAAGGTTGCCGTCTTGCCGTATTGGTGCGCAACGTTATGCACGACATACTTCAGGATTTGCGTCCAGTCGGCGCGTTTCACCAGTGGACCGAACTTGGTGCCGATTTCGCACTGGCCGGCAGTCGCCACTTCGTGGTGATGCACTTCGACCGGCACGCCGGCTTCTTCCAGCGCCAGGCACATGGCAGCGCGGATGTCGTTCAGGCTGTCCACCGGAGGAACGGGGAAATAGCCGCCCTTGACCGTGGGACGGTGGCCGGTATTGCCGCCTTCGAATTTCTCGGCGGAAGCCCAGGCTGCCTCTTCGGAATTCACCTTGCAGAAGGAGCCGGACATGTTCACTTCCCAGTTCACGGAATCGAAAACGAAGAATTCGGGTTCCGGACCAAAGAAGGCGGTGTCGCCGATGCCGGATGATTTCAAGTATGCCTCGGCGCGCTTGGCGATGGAACGCGGATCGCGGTCGTAGCCTTTGCCGTCGGACGGTTCGACCACGTCGCAGGACAGAATCAGCGTGGGTTCGTCCATGAACGGATCGACGTAGGCGGAATCGGGATCCGGCATCAACAGCATGTCGGAAGCCTGGATGCCTTTCCAGCCGGCGATGGAAGAACCGTCGAAGGCGTGGCCTTCATCGAACTTATCCTTGCCGAATGCACTGACCGGAACGCCGACATGCTGCTCCTTGCCGCGCGTATCAGTAAAACGAAAATCCACAAATTTGATGCCCTGTTCTTTGACCAATTTCAGAACGTCGGCGGCTGTTTTAGACATACTCGAATCTCCCAAGATAAATTTAAGACGATGCTCTTTTAGTGAAACAAATGGTTTTGCAACGGAACCTGAAGCAGCAGAAACCGTGCCAACAGAAAAATCTTCAAGACGCGCATTGTGCCATATTTGCAAAGAAGGTGGGCACGCAACACACGCCCTTGAATAGGGCGAAGTACCAATAATGCGCACTATCTTGGTGCGTCATTTTGGTGGAGCAAAATACTCCGGAAATTGGCATTATTCGCGGTAATGGCAATGCGCTCACTCACTGCTCGATGGGCCGCGCGAAGCCATGGCGTAAGTGAATGTGCAGGATACTTGTGCGAGCAGCGGCAAAACGTACCGACAGATTCGAATGGTGGACCGACCGTGCGCATGGCTGTTGGGATAGTATGCAACCGGGGTGCGCAGGATAGCACCGGCATGTTCAAGGTTAAAAAAGGAAAAGAATATGGCCAACATCACCGAGATCCTGAAGACCGCACAACAACGCGCGAAAGATTTGAACCTGCCCTACCAGGGCGCGCTTACACCGGAAGAAACATACGAATTAATGCGCTCTGCACCCGGCGCCAAGCTGGTGGACGTGCGCTCGCGAGCAGAGATCGACTGGGTCGGGCGCGTGCCCGGAGCGGTGGAGATCGAATGGGCGACCTATCCGGGCATGAAGATAAATCCCAATTTCATGGCAGCGCTGGAACAACAGGTCGACAAGGAAGCGCTGGTCATGTTCATCTGCCGCAGCGCCCGTCGCTCACATACCGCAGCGAGCGTCGCAACCCAATCCGGCTATTCCAACTGCTACAACGTGCTGGAAGGCTTCGAAGGCGACAGGAACACCAGCAACCAGCGCAATCGGGTGGCTGGCTGGCGCTTTAAAGGACTGCCGTGGGAACAAAGCTGATCAGTCCGCCACACCTGTAGGAGCGTAATTTATTGCGCGATAGTCTGGAAACCGTAGTTGAGGGTTTGTAGTTGCGAATTTATTCGCACTCTCAACGAGTTATGTGCGAATAAATTCGCACCTACACTATGGGTGTCACTCTTTGGTGCTACGGGACTGTGGCTTGAATTAAGGTTTTTAGGTTTAATCAAGCCCGCTGTGTGCGGGTTTTTTTACGGCTGCGACCAATCCACCAACCCGCCGTACGCGGTGACCAGCACCACCACACCGAACGCAATGCGATACCACGCAAACAGCGTGAAATCGTGATGGCTTATGTAACGCAGCAACCAGCGCACGCACAGGAAGGCACTGACAAAAGAAGCGATAGAGCCAACAAGGAAAATGCCGAGATCGTCCGCATGGAACTGGTCGCGATACTTGATCACTTCATAAACAGTCGCCGCACCCAACGTCGGGATGGCCAGGAAGAATGAAAACTCCGCCGCCGCCTTGCGCGACAGCCCCATGAACAAACCGCCGATGATCGTCGCGCCCGAACGCGAAGTGCCCGGGATCAGCGCCAGCGCCTGCGCAAAACCCATCTTCAGCGCATCCTTCCAGTGCATGTCGTCCACACTCACGATGTGCTCCGAATGCTTGCGCTTCTCCGCCCACAGGATGATGAAACCGCCGACGATAAACGCCAGCGCCACCGGCACCGGCGAAAACAGATTCGCCTTGATCGCCTTGCCGAACGTCAGCCCAAGGATCGCCAGCGGCAGGAATGCGATGAACAGGTTAAAGGTAAAGCGCACCGCTGCCTCCTCCCTGCGCACCAGCCCCGAAGCCACCGTCGTCAGCTTCGCCCGATACTCCCAGCACACCGCCAGAATCGCCGCAAACTGGATCACGATCTCGAACACCTTGCCGCGCTCGTCGTTAAAACCCAGCAGATCACCGGCCAGGATCAAATGTCCGGTCGAAGAGATCGGCAGAAACTCGGTAAGTCCCTCGACCACGCCCATGATGGCGGCTTTAAGCAGCAGAATGATGTCCATGTTTTCCGTCATTCCGGCCCTTCGACAAGCTCAGGGTAAACCGTGCGTTGCACGGGCCGGAATCCAGTTAATTAAAAAAGCCGTTCGCCCTGAGCTTGTCGAAGGGTGAACTCAATTATTTTCTTGCGAAATCGGCGACTTGCCTGCCAGCAATGCAATCCGCCGATTCACCCCCCGCCGCTCCTCCTCACTCATCTCCAACCAACGATTCACCTCATCAAACGTGCGCAAACAACTACGACAAACATCATCGCCCAGCACCGTAGTGCAATGGCCGATGCAGGGTGAATCTGAAGTGATCTCGGAGATTTCGTCGGAAACGTGCATGGCGCGATTATACCGGCTGAGTCGCTCGCTCCAGCCGCGATAACCAAATCATCGACTCCTCGCGCGTAGCGCCGCACATCTCGGCAGAAGGCTGCAGCCCGCCGCAAAAGGCCGGGCGCTGCGGCTGGCCGAACACCTTGCAGCGCAAATTCTCATCCAACTGCACGCACGGCACCCCGGCAGGCTTGCCGTTCGGCATGCCGGGCAGGGGCGAGGTGATGGAAGGCGCGATGCAGCAGGCGGCGCAGGAGGGGCGGCAGTTCATGGTGAAAAACATTTAGCGATTACTCGGTAGTTTACCTTGGCGTCACGCATCAAGTGCTGGGTAATTTGGGTGACAGACTGTCCATAAAAATTCCCAGCGACAAATTTGCTTGATGGAACACTGGTGAAGCGGCGGAATACCAGGCTAAACTGCACACTGAAATTCAAAGCTCAAAGCTTCAGGTGCGCTCGGAACCAAGTTGCTGGAGGTCTTAATGGCTACAAACCACTGGACGAAAGAACAACTCAAGCTCGCCTTTCATCTGTATTGCCAACTTCCTTTTGGCAGGCTTCATAGCCGTAATCCAGAAATTATTCGACTCGCCAAACTGATTGGGCGAACCCCCAGCGCGGTAGCAATGAAGCTTGTAAATTTTGCCAGCCTCGATCCTGCAATTACCGGCAGGGGCCTCACTGGTCTGGGTAACGCAGGTTCGCTTGATAGAGAGGTGTGGGCCGAGTTCCATGAGGATTGGGAAAAACTTGCCGTAGAGTGCGAGCTACTGCGGCGAAAACTTGATGCTGATACACCTGCAATTGACGATGTTGAGGAGCAGCTTGTTCCAGAAGACTTCACTGGGGAGACGCGCAAGGTCGTCACAGAGCAACGTATCAAGCAGAGCTTCTTCCGGCGCGCAGTACTGAGCAGTTATCGAGGGCGCTGCTGCATGTCCGGACTCTCCGAAGCTCGTCTGCTGATTGCTAGCCATATCGTGCCTTGGAGCCAAGACAAGGCCAATCGACTGAATCCGAGCAATGGCCTTTGCTTGTCGGCGATCCATGACCGGGCATTTGATAAGGGGCTGATAACGCTTTCCGAAGATATGAAGGTTATCGTTTCGGCAGAACTGAAGAGGAACAAGGAGGCGTTTGTAATGGAAGTGCTGATTCCACTAGATGGGAAGCCGATAGAGCTGCCTGAGCGATTTGCACCTCAGAAGGAATTCATCGAGTGGCACCGGAGTGTGCATTTCGTAGATAACAAGGTTAGAGCACAGTGATGCACAAAGAGCGTTCTTACTGCATTTTCGACTATATGTACCGCGATGGGTCGAACTACAAAGCGTGGGGTTCGCTTCTTTTATCCGGGGCGCCTTCGCAAGAAGATGTCACCGCACTAAAGGCGTGTTTGGAATCGGGCGAGTACTTTGTCGCGGAGCAAGTCGGCATCCCGCCAGTGTATAAAGAATTGTGGGCTTTATCGGGAGGCCCCACCGACGACGATCATGCGCTACACGAGTTTGTAGCGCTTCGCGCGGCAACCGAGGAAGAACAGAAATCCATGCCGCTATTTGGGGAACTGTCGCAATTGCTCAAGACTTTTCAAGCGGTGGATAAATGGGATTATTCACTATCCCCAAATTTTGAAACTAGCTTCTGGCAGTAACGATAGCGGCATAGCCTTCGGAGACTCATCATGCCTTGTGATAAACCTCCGCCCCCTGCTTCACAAACTCCACCGACTTCACTTCCATCCCTTTCGCCAGTGCCTCTGCCTCGGCGATGCCTTGCGCGGCGGCGAAGTCGCGCACGTCCTGGCTGATCTTCATCGAGCAGAATTGCGGGCCGCACATGGAGCAGAAGTGGGCGACTTTGGCGGATTCCTTGGGCAGAGTCTCGTCGTGGAATTCGCGCGCGCGGTCGGGGTCGAGGCCGATGTTGAACTGGTCTTCCCAGCGGAACTCGAAGCGCGCCTTGCTCATGGCGTTGTCGCGGATCTGTGCGCCGGGGTGGCCCTTGGCGAGGTCGGCGGCGTGGGCGGCGATCTTGTAGGTGATGATGCCTTCCTTCACGTCGGCCTTGTTGGGCAGGCCGAGGTGTTCCTTGGGCGTGACGTAGCAGAGCATGGCGGTGCCGAACCAGCCGATCAGCGCCGCGCCGATGGCGCTGGTGATGTGGTCGTAGCCGGGGGCGATGTCCTGCGTCAGGGGGCCTAGCGTGTAGAACGGCGCTTCGTGGCACCACTTCAGTTGCAGGTCCATGTTCTCCTTGATCATGTGCATCGGCACATGGCCGGGGCCTTCGATCATCACTTGCACGTCGTGCTTCCACGCGATCTGTGTGAGCTCGCCCAGCGTCTTCAGTTCGCCGAGTTGCGCCTCGTCGTTGGCGTCATACACCGAGCCGGGGCGCAGGCCGTCGCCGAGCGAAAAGGTCACGTCGTAGGCCTTCATGATTTCGCAGATTTCCTCGAAATGCGTGTAGAGGAAGCTTTCCTTGTGGTGCGCCAAGCACCACTTCGCCATGATGGAACCGCCGCGCGAGACGATGCCGGTCATGCGCTTCGCGGTCATCGGGATGTAGCGCAGCAGCACGCCGGCGTGGATGGTGAAGTAGTCCACGCCCTGTTCGGCCTGCTCGATCAGCGTGTCTTTGAATATCTCCCAGGTCAGGTCTTCGGCTTTGCCGTTCACCTTCTCCAGCGCCTGATAGATGGGCACAGTGCCGATGGGCACCGGCGAATTGCGGATGATCCATTCGCGCGTCTCGTGGATGTTATTGCCGGTGGAAAGATCCATTACCGTGTCGCCGCCCCAGCGGATGGCCCAGGTCATCTTCTCGACTTCTTCCTGGATGCTGGAACCCAAAGCTGAATTGCCGATGTTGGCGTTGACCTTCACCAGGAAGTTGCGACCGATGATCATCGGCTCGCATTCGGGGTGGTTGATGTTGGCGGTGATGACGGCGCGGCCGGCGGCGACTTCAGCGCGCACGAACTCGGGGGTGATCTCCTTGGGCATGGCTTTGCCGAAGTTTTCGCCGGGATGCTGTTGCAGCATCATCCCTGAGAGTCCGTCGCGTTTCTGATTTTCTCTAATGGCGATGTATTCCATCTCCGGCGTGATGATGCCTTTGCGCGCGTAGTGCATCTGGGTGACGTTCATGCCGGGCTTGGCCCTGCGCGGTGTGTGCTGGAGGTTGAAGCGCATGTCGGCCAGTGCGGGATCGTGCAGACGCTGCCAGCCATATTCGGATGTCAGACGCGGCAAGGCTTCTGTGTCGTTGCGCTTGGCGATCCACGGCGCGCGCATTTCGGCCAGACCGGAACGGATGTCGATCTTGACTGCCGGGTCGGTATACGGACCGGAGCAGTCGTATACGTAAATTGGCGGATTGTGTTCCTCGCCTGCGCTGGTGTGGGTTGGCGTCAGGGTGATCTCGCGCATCGGCACGCGGATGTCGGGGCGCGAGCCTTGCACGTACACTTTGCGCGAATTCAGCAGCGGCTTGATGGCAGCCTCGTCGACGTGCGCGGAGATTGCTCTAAATTCTTGGGCTAAAAATTGGGGTTTGGCGTTCATTTGCGATGCTCCAGATTAAACAGGGAAGCATCTGCGGATGCTTCCCTACGACGGCATTACCCGTACAGGTTCAAAGGGTGTTTCTCACTTCGTTACGAAGACCCCCAGCGATGGTGCAAGGTACTGGAAAGCTCAAGTATTGGCAAGCCGATAAATCGTTGAGCAGGCAGGGGGTGCTTGTTATACTGCGCCGCGATATAACTACAAAGCTTCAAGGGGAAAAGGGGATGAACAATATGGAACGTGCTCGCTTCAACATGGTGGAACAACAGATACGTCCCTGGGACGTGCTGGACGGTAACGTGCTCGACCTCATCAAGAAGGTCAAACGTGAACAGTTCGTGCCGGTGGACCAACAGTCGCTGGCGTTTATGGATGTGGAAATTCCGCTGGGGCACGATGTGAAGATGTGGCCGCCCAGGGTGGAGGCGCGCGCGCTGCAGTCGCTGAAGCTCAAGCCGACCGATCGCGTGCTGGAAGTGGGTACGGGAAGCGGTTACCTGACCGCATTGATGTCGCGCATGGCGGCGCATGTCACCAGCGTGGAACTGGTGCCGGAGTTGAGTGCCCGCGCGGCGCGCAGCCTGGCTTCGCACCATTTCGATAACGTCACGCTGGAAGTGGGCGATGCCTCCCGAGGCTGGGGTAATGAGAAATATGATGCCATCGTGCTGACCGGTTCGGTGCCGCTGCCGCCGCAATCCTTCTATGACATGTTGAAAGTGGGCGGGCGCCTGTTCGCCATCGTGGGCGATGCGCCGGCAATGCATGCGTTGCAAGTAACCTGCGTTGCGCCGGGGGTTTTTGAAACGACCACCCTGTTTGAAACCTGCGTGGAACCCCTGTCTAACGCGCCGCAACCCGAACGCTTCGTGTTCTGACATTTTTCCGGCTCCACCTTTCCTTCCCCCTGCAAGGGGGAAGGAACAGGTCCGGTTCTAACGGACAATCTGGCTTGAATAATGTAGTCGCAGCGTGTTATATTAGAAAACTCTAATATTAGGAGCAGGCGATGAAATTTTCCAACATGGCGCTCAGCGTGTTTTTTGCGCTGTCAACACAGGCGCAGGCCGCCGACCTACTCGACATTTACCACGCCGCCCAAAGCCAGGACGCCGTGTTCGCCTCCGCCCGTGCCGCCCAACAGGCCGGACAGGAAAAGCTCACCCAGGGCCGCTCCCTGCTGCTGCCCAGCGTCACCCTCAACGCCAACACCACCAAAAACAACCTCACCACCAACTACTACGACCCCGAAGGTCAAATTCGTGAAGGCAGCGGCACGTGGAAATACAACACCCACGGCTACGGCGTCACCCTCACCCAACCCCTGTTCCGCGAACAGAACTGGGCCGCCTACAACCAGTCCGAACTGCAAGTCGCCATCTCCGAGGCCCAGTTCAAACTGGCCGAGCAGGACATCATAGTGCGCTCCGCCCAGACCTACTTCGACGTTCTCATCGCCCAGGACACCGTGCACCTGAACGCCGCCCAGAAAACCGCCATCGCCCAACAACTGGAACAAGCCAAACGCAACTTCGAAGTCGGCACCGCCACCATCACCGACACCTACGAAGCCCAGGCCCGCTACGACCTCATCATCGCCCAGGAACTGGCCGCCGCCAACAACCTGGAAATCAAACGCCGCACCCTGCAACAACTGGTCAACGGCGAAGTCAGCGACCTCAACGTCCTGGGCAAAGCCTTCAAACTGGAAAACCCGGAACCGGCCGACGTACAGAAATGGGTGGACGCAGCCCGGCAAGGCAACTTCCAGATCGCCATGGCCCAAGCCGCCTACGAACTGGCCGACCAGGAAGTGGCGCGCAACCGCGGCGGGCACCTGCCCACCGTCGACCTGGTGGCCACCACCGGCAAAAACTACGCCACCGGCGGCCAGTACGGCGCCTACGACGCGCGCTCCACCACGATAGGCGTACAACTCAACCTGCCGCTGTTCCAGGGCGGCGCCACCCAATCCAAATGGCGCGAAGCCGACGCCAACCGCGAAAAAGCCAAACAAGACCTGGAAACCGCGCGCCGCAACGTCGAACTGCAAACCCGCCAAGCCTACCTTGGCGTGGTGAATGGCATCGCCCAGGTACAGGCGCTGCAACAGGCATTGAAATCCAGCGAAAGCCTGCTCGAAGCCAGCAAGCTCGGACAACAAGTGGGCGTCAGAACCAGCCTCGACGTACTCAATGCCCAACAGCAGCTGTACTCAACCCGCCGCGACCTGTACCAGGCGCAATACAACTACCTGGTGAGTCAATTGCGCCTGAAGGCGGCGGTGGGCACGCTGGGGGAAGAGGATCTGGGCAGGGTGAATATGGCGTTGCATTGAGGATTGTGTGTAGGGTGGGCACGTTCTGTGTGCCCACGCGGAAAGAGAAGCTGCTACTGCGCCGTTACCCATTCGCACTGCCCACGCTGTAGTGAATGATATTTCCGCGTGGGCACAAACGACGTGCCCACCCTACCAACTCAGCACGTTTACATCCCGCGTTTTTTGTCGGCTTTCACATTGAAGTAATCCCCGCCCTTCTTGACGACATCGTCGGTTCCCCAATCGATGTCTTTTTCTGCGGGAGCGAAACGCGGAATATGTTTCGCACAGTGGATATAGGCTTCTTCGACCTCAAGCAGGAACCAGAAGGCAGGTTTCTTGCCTCCCGTCGTGGCATTTTCTTCTGCGACCGCCTTTTTGATGTTCTCCGGCAATGCGTCATACAGGCCGTCCTCGCTAAGATGCGCTATGCCGTTGATGTGCAGGCCGATGGTGTGCTTGATGAAATCCATGAACAGCACGCCCATGTGCGGATTTTCTTTCACGTTGCCGGCACTGGCCGTGACGCCATTTCCCCGGTATTCGGGCCACAGGATGTGTTTCTGATCCACCACCCATACAAAACCGGTGCCGCCGGAACGGAATGAGCAATCGCATTCGCCGTGCGCATCGCTGCTCGCGATAAACATCATGTCCTGTTGCGCGATGAAATCCTGCATGGGCTGGTTCAGGTAATCCAGCATCTGGTTGTTGTAAAAACCGAGCGCCCGTTTTTCGTTGCCAAACTCTATTTGCAGGTCGTGCTCTCCTTTTGATCCCGGGAGATGCGGTTTGTTTGTTTCATGTTCAGTCATGGGTGTTCCTCTTGAATATGTGAAGCAAATTGTCCGGATGCCACGGACGTCCGCTGACTGGGGACGTCCGGGCATTTTGCTTAATGGCTACTTACCATTTTTCGGCCTCTTCCCGCAGACCCAGTCCCAGGTTCTGCAGCATCGGCGCGTTTTCGGCTCCGAGGTACTCCGCGTATTCCGTATCGCTCAGGTTGAAGTGTTGATGCCAGGTCCAGCGCGGTACCAGCAGGGCATCTCCGGCTTCCCAGTCGACGCGGGTGCCATCTACGACGCTGTAGCCTGTCCCCTTCAGGATATAGGCGATGGTTTCATAGGTGTGGCGGTGCTTGCGGGTTCTGCCACCAGGCAGTATTCCACCGATCGTTACGCTAACCGCCCGGCTGGGAAGGTCGACGATATGCACGGGATGTTTCCGGTTATCGGCGAATTCATCATTGGCTTTGTTCTTGGTGCCGGTAACATTTTTGTGAATACACGGCCGGTCCGGTTTTGCGGTCTCAATGGTCGCAATGGTTTCGCCGAAGTCGCGGGAAGAGTAGATGTAGTTGTCCGGTTTCATGGTCAATCCTTTCAGTTTGGTAAAATTTTTGGTGTTGAATGAATGATGATGCTTGCTGTTGCTAGCGCGTGAACACTATTGAACAGCCGGCATGGCGTTTGCCCTGGCCTCCAGCGCATCGAAGAAGGTTCCCCGGATGCTGAGCGCCATGAGCATGCCTTCCTTGATCGCCTTGCGGTTTTCGGGCTTGGCCGCATAGTCAATGGCAATGTTTGTCAATGCTTCCCCATGCTGGTCATCGAGCGCGACGTGGGCGTCAAAAAACACGCGATCCCGTCGTGAGATATCCAGATGGTTTTCGATCGCCTTGATGAAAGGACTATAGATGTACTTGACGATGTTTTCGGTGCCCAGGCCGATCGCACCGAGGGCGCGGCAGGGGCCTTCACGTGAACAAACTGTGTAGAACAGTTCGCGCCACATGATCGCCTCGTCCGCATAGGGGGTCTTTTTGCGATATTCCGCGCCTGCCCCCGCAGCTTCCAGGTAGCGCCGGAAAAGTTCAGTATGGGGGACGTTATTCACCCATTCGAGCTCGATGCCAATGGTGGGGAGAATTTCGGCGTTATCGTCGTAGACACTGCCGCTTTCCTCAACCAGGTTTCTGGTCAGTGACTTGCGGTGACCTTCGTCTTCAAGCTGGGAGATAGTGGCAGTGAGATAGCGGATAAAGTCAAAGGTATAAGCGGAGTACTGAAAGACAAAATCCCTCATGGCGCCTTTGATGTCAGGTACATCGCCGGCGATGAGTTTCTGCAGGTACGGGTGATTCACTGCGCGGTGAGAGCAGGCTTGTTCACATAGTGCGGTGACAAACTCCTGCGCTGTCTCGCTGGGTGCTGACTTGCTCATGTCGTAATCCCCTCTCAATGAAATTGTTAAAAACCCATACAAAAAGTATGGTCTTGTAGCGTATGCGACAAAACAATTTCACGTCAAGGAGAAGAAATAGTCATTTTATTAACATAGTCATTAATAAGGATTAAATATTCAGCACCATACAGTTCGTCCTCTATTTTTTGCTGTCTTGAAGTCACCATGGCGCTATATCGTGTGCAGATCTTCAGGAAGCGTAAACAAGAATGAATTATGAAGAGGGGATATTCGGCAACGACCTGATCGCCCCGATCCAGGCGATCTATGAACTGGCAGACCGCAAAGTAATGATGGCGCTGCATCGGGGAAGCGGTTTGCGTTCTTTTAGTTGTCACCGGATTGACATACTTGAGTAATTTGGTGGAATGGCTGATCGTATGTCTCTGTCAGTTAGCAAACGATATGAGCTTTATCCGTTTTTCTCTTGAATTATTGCGAGCTGCATAGGGTTCTTGCGTCCGCCGAATAATCAGTTTTGCAGATGTTTTTCAATTTGCGGGCTTGTTTTGTTGCCCGCCAGGCATGTGGCTGGGCAATTAAACTGAAATCCGGCTGGGTAAGAAACAGGATCGAATGCTACAATCGGCCTGTTTGCGTGCCGAAAAAGTGGATATTCCCAATGATTAGAAAAATACTCGTCGCCAACCGGGGGGAGATCGCTGTGCGCATTGTGCGTGCGTGTTCCGAGATGGGCATCAAGTCGGTTGCCATCTACACGGATGCCGATCGCCATGCCTTGCACGTCAAGAAAGCGGACGAAGCTTATCACCTCGGTTCCGAGCCGGTTGCCGGCTATCTGAATGCGCACAACATCGTGAATGTCGCCGTGACATCGGGATGCGATGCGCTGCATCCGGGCTACGGTTTTCTTTCCGAGAATCCGGAAATTGCGGAGATATGCGCGCGCCGTGGCGTCAAGTTCATCGGCCCAAGCGCGGATGTGATTGCCCAGATGGGCGACAAGATTCAGGCGCGTAACGCCATGATCGCCGCCGGTATCCCCTGCGTGCCGGGCAGCGACGGCAATCTGGCCGATGTCGAAGAAGCGCGGGACCTCGCCAACAAGATCGGTTATCCCGTCATGCTCAAGGCCACCAATGGCGGAGGCGGGCGCGGTATTCGCCGGTGCGATAACGAGAAGGAATTGCTCGCCAACTATGACCGCGTGATTTCGGAAGCGAGCAAGGCGTTTGGCAAGCCGGAAGTGTTTCTGGAAAAGTGCGTGGTCAATCCCCGGCATATCGAAGTACAGGTGCTGGCCGATAGCCACGGCAATGCGATCCACCTGTTCGAGCGCGACTGTTCCATCCAGCGCCGCAACCAGAAACTGATCGAGATTGCCCCCTCGCCGCAGATTACCCAGGAACAGCGCGATTACATCGGCGGTCTGGCCGTCAAGGCCTGTCATGCGGTGGGTTATGAAAACGCGGGCACGGTCGAATTCCTGCTCGACCAGGACAATAATTTCTTTTTCATGGAAATGAACACGCGCATCCAGGTGGAACATACGGTGACGGAGTCCATTACCGGTATCGACTTGGTGCAGGAACAGATACGCATCGCCGACGGCATGGAGTTACGATACAAACAGGAAGAAGTCGGTTTTCGCGGTTTTGCCATGGAGTTCCGCATCAATGCGGAAGACCCCAAGAACGGTTTCATGCCCTGCTTCGGCAAGATTACACGCTACTATGCGCCGGGTGGTCCCGGCGTGCGTATCGATGCTGCCATGTTCAGCGGCTACGTGGTGCCGCCGTATTTCGACTCCATGTGCGCCAAACTTACCGTCTGGGCGCTTACCTGGGAAGAGGTGGTTGAGCGCGGTCGCCGTGCGCTGAACGACATGCTGGTTTATGGCGTCAAGACGACCATTCCGTATTACCAGGAAATCCTGAAACATCCCGATTTCAGGAATGCGGATTTCAACACCGGGTTTGTTGAATCACACCCGGAACTGGTCAACTACGTTGTCAAAGTCCCGCCGGAACTGCGGGCGGCAGCCATAGCGGCTGCCATCGCGGCACATGAAGGCATCTAATTTCAACCTTATTTAAAGTTAATACCATGGCAAAAACCCTTATTTCCGAGTTAGTCCTGCGCGACGGCCATCAATCAACCATTGCAACGCGCATGCGCACCGACGACATGCTGCCCATGTGTTCCAAACTGGACAGTATCGGTTTCTGGTCGCTGGAAGCCTGGGGCGGCGCCACGTTCGATTCCTGCGTGCGTTTCCTGAAAGAAGACCCGTGGGAGCGCCTGAGGGTATTGCGCAAGGCGCTGCCCAACAGCCGCATCCAGATGCTGTTGCGCGGCCAGAACCTGCTCGGCTACCGCCACTATTCCGACGATGTGGTGCGCGAGTTCGTCAAGAAGTCCGCCAGCAACGGCGTCGACGTGTTCCGCATCTTCGATGCGATGAACGACATGCGCAATTTGCGCGTCTCCGTCGAGGCGGTGAAGAAGGCGGGCAAGCATGCCGAAGGCTGTATCAGCTATACCACCAGCCCGATGCACGGCATTCCCAGGTTCGTCTACCTGGCCGGTGAACTCGAAGCGCTGGGCTGCGACACGATCTGTATCAAGGATATGGCCGGGCTGCTGACGCCCTATGCCACTTTCGAACTGGTCAAGGCTTTGCGCGCCGCCGTCAGCGTGCCCATCCATCTGCACAGCCATTCCACCTCCGGCTTGTCCGGCATGTGTTTCCTCAAGGCCGTGGAAGCGGGCGCCACCATGCTGGATACCTGCAACTCGTCCTTCGGCGAAGGCGCCAGCCATTCCTCGACCGAGAGTATCGTTGCCGCGTTGCAAGGCACGGAGTACGACACCGGGCTCGATCTTGCCGCAATCCAGGAAGTCACCGCCTATTTCACCGAGGTGCGCAAGAAATACTGGCAGTTCGAGAGCGAGTTCACCGGCGTGGATACACGTGTGCTCGTCAACCAGGTGCCGGGCGGCATGATCTCCAACCTGTCCAGCCAGCTCAAGGAACTGGATGCGCTCGACCGCATGAACGAAGTGCTGGCCGAGATTCCGCGCGTGCGCGAAGACATGGGCTACCCGCCGCTGGTGACACCGACCTCGCAGATTGTCGGTACGCAGGCGGTACTGAACGTGCTGACCGGTACACGCTATAAATCGGTCACCAACGAAGTCAAAAACTACCTGCTCGGTCATTACGGCAAGGCGCCCGGCACAATCAACGAACAAGTGAGGAAGCAGGCTGTTGGCGATGCCGAGGTCGTGACCTGCCGTCCGGCGGATTTGCTGGAAGATGAAATGAACCGGCTCAGGGCGGACAGCGAAACCTTTGCCAAGAGCGAAGAGGATGTGCTCACCTTCGCCATGTTCCCCGACATCGGCAAAACCTTCCTGCAGGAGCGCAATGCCAATACGCTCAATCCCGAGCCGTTGCTGGACAAGGAAGCAGCCGCGTATTCGACGGAGCGCTACGCACCCAACGAATTCAAGGTGACATTGCACGGCGAGACCTTCCATATCAACCTCACCGGCAGCGGCCACCACGGCGAGACCAAACGTCCGTTCTATGTTTCCGTGGACGGCATTTCGGAAGAGGTCATTGTCGAGACGCTCAGCGAAATCGAGGTATCCGGCGCCGGCAGTGGCGGCATGAAGAAAGCCGTCGTGGAAGAACCGGAATCCAGCCGTCCGCGCCCGTCGCATCAGGGCTGCGTGACAACGGCCATGCCCGGCACCATTGTCGATGTCAAAGCCAAAGTCGGCGATACCGTCGAGGCGGGTGACGGCTTGCTCGTGATCGAGGCCATGAAGATGGAGAACGAGATCCAGGCACCCATGAGCGGCGTCGTCATCAGCGTGCACGTGGAGAAGGGCGATAGCGTGGCGCCGGACGAGACACTGATCGAGATTCAGTGCACCGAATAAGTCGGGCGTGACGTTTAAAAAAAGAGGGGTGCGAAGTCGCACCCCTCTTTCATTGTGGAATTCAGCGCCGGAATCCGGTTAATCCCTGACAAAGAAGTTTTCAAGCGCAGCCGCGATTTGTTCCGGTTGGTCATGCTGAATATTGTGGCCGGAGCCGGCAATTTTTACGACTTGTACATTTGAGAAACTTTCAAGCCGGCTGCGATATTCGGCCGGGTCATTGGCAAAGCGCTGGTGTACGTAGCCCTGGTCGGCCACCAGCATCAAGACGGGGGATGCGACTTTCCGCCAAGTTGCTTTGGCGTCTTCGGCCCGATACGGAATCGGCGACGGAATTTTATGCCAGGGGTCGCATGCCATTTCAATTTGGCCGTCCGGGCGCATCCGGCTGACTGCGCGAGACAGGAATACTGCTTTCTTTTCGTCCAGGCGGGGATTGGTCGCCATCAAGCGCCTGGCCAGGGATTCGTGATCGGGATAGGTCCGCATTTGCGGTTGTTCCTGAAGCGCCGCAAGCCAGCTTCCCATTGTGGCTGACACGTCGGCATCCTTTTCCGGTTTCAGGCCGAGGAAATCCAGCATGACGAGTTGTGCGATTCTTTCGGGTCGAACCCCCGCATACATGCTGGCTATATTGGCCCCCATGCTGTGTCCGACGATCCGTGCCGGCTTTTCCTTCGAGTAGTGCTCCAGAAGACAATCAAGATCCGCATAGTATTCGTGAAACCAGTACGGTCTGGACAGCCATTCCGAGGCCCCGTAGCCGCGCCAGTCCGGCGCAATGATATGCCATGATTTTTTGAGAGCATCCACGACAAACTGGAAAGTCGGGGATGAGTCCATCCTGCCGTGCAGAAAGAACAGTGCCGGTGCGTCGTGCGATCCCCAATGGCGGATGCAGTAGTTTATTCCTCGCACATTGATGATTTCGGTTCGGGATTGGATATGCGTCATTATGGTTTTGAGTAAATAAATGTTTCCTGGCGGAATCTTGATTGATCTATTCGCCAATTCAAATTGAAATGCCCCGGATTTCGTCATGCAAAAGACAGATTTTATGCTATCAGTTATTGCGGTGGCAGAACGGACTTCATATGCCATCACTTCGAATACGCATATTTCATATCGAACGTATCCTGCGAGCCAGATGTATGGCTTCTCTGCTTGTTACCAGTAGTTGAGCCCCCCATTTGCCGCTTTCGTTTACAATGAAGAAATAGTCGATTATCGCAGTTGTCTATTGAGTATCGTTATGCTGTGAACAGTCTTGTTTCGCGAAGGTGATTCCCTTGGCAGTTCCTGAGGTAGAAGCCACGCTTGCTTGCCGATGAAGAATCCGGGCATTCTTTGGACAGGAAATTGGATACATGGCTGATAAATTAAAAATCGTATTGGTGGATGACCAGGGTTTGTGGGCGCGCGGATTAAGCGAATTGCTCACACACCACTACGGTTTCAACGTGCTCGGCGCTGTCGGCTCCATTGAAGAACTGCGCCCGTTGATCGGGGAGCAGCCTGATTTGCTGCTCATGGACATCCGCATGAAACCGCTGGACGGACTGGCCATGCTGGAGCAATTGCGCAAAGAAGGATGCAACACGCCCGCCGTCATGTTGACCATGAGCGACTCGGAGATTGATCTGGAAAAAGCCATTCGTGCGGGGGTACGCGGCTATCTGCTCAAGGATATGGAGCCGGAGGAATTGGTGGAAGCGATCCGCCGCGTCGTTGCGGGAGATTTGGTGGTCGCGCCGACCATGACGGTCAAAATGATTGAAATGCTGCGCGGCAATCAACCCGGTCAGGAGCCCAAAAATGCGCTCAAGCTGCTGACAGGACGCGAGCGGGAAATCCTGGAATTGTTGTCACGCGGAGAGAGCAACAAGGCCATCGCGCAAACCCTGTCGATCAGTTATGACACGGTGAAACAACATGTGGGCCACATCCTGAATAAACTCAAAATGTCGTCGCGGGTGAAGGCTGCCGTGCTGTTCGCAAAGGAACAGGAAAAGAAAGAGCAATAATTCACTGCTGTATATTCCGTTCCCCAAAATGCAACACGCTCCTGTCAGGAGCGTGTTGCATTTCCGGGTTGCGGGATTTCTTTTGTGATTTGCAGAAAAACCGGATCAGGTCGGTTCCCGGTAATCCGCTTCCTGCAATTTGGCTTGTGCTGCCGCCAACCGTGCAATGGGCACGCGCGGGCCGGAGCAGGAGACGTAGTTGAGGCCGATGTGGTGGCAGAAGTGGATGGAGCCGGGGTGTCCGCCGTGTTCGCCGCAGATGCCGACTTTCAGGTCCGGGTTGGTGGTGCGTCCCTTGCCTACCGCCAGCTTCATTAGTTGTCCCACACCCTTGATATCCAGCACTTCAAACGGGTTGTCTTCCAGGATGCCCGTTTCGTTGTAGGCGGGCAGGAACTTGTTCTCCGCGTCCTCGCGGCTGAAGGAGAAGGTGGCCTGGGTCAGGTCGTTGGTACCGAACGAGAAGAATTGTGCGATTTCCGCCATGCGCCCGGCGCGCACACAGGCACGCACCACTTCCAGCATGGAGCCGAACTTGAATTGCACGTCGATGCCGTGGGTGGCTTCGACTTCGGCGTGGATGCGCTGCACAAAACTGTGGATGCGCTTGAGTTCTTCCACGGTCGCCACCTGCGGCACCATGATCTCGGGGTAGATTTCGATCCCTTCCTTGGCGCACAATGCGGCGGCTTCGAGCACCGCGCGGATTTGCATCGAGTAGATTTCCGGATAGGTGATGCCCAAGCGTACGCCGCGATGACCCAGCATGGGGTTGACTTCGGCCAGTGCTCGGACTTTTTTCAGCACGATTTCTTTCTTGTGGATCACATCCTCTTCCAGATGCGATTCCTTGAAGTCGCTCAGCCCGCCCATGAGTTTGGTCAGGCCGTCGGAATATTGCTGATAGAGTTTTGGATTGAGCAGTTTCAGCGTGTCCGGCAGTTCTTCCAGGCCGTTAATGGTGTCGCGCAAATGGTGCAGGTGCGCGATTTCCAGTTCAAGCTGTGCGGCGGTCGGCAGGAACTCGTGCATCGGCGGGTCGAGCAGGCGCACGGTGACGGTCAGTCCCTTCATCGCCTTGAAGATGCCCTTGAAGTCGGAGCGCTGTATCGGCAGCAGGCGATCCAGTGCCGACTGGCGCGCTTCGGGTGTTTCGGCCAGGATCATCTCCTGCACGATGGGCAGCCGGTCGGTGCTGTTGAACATGCGTTCGGTGCGGCACAGGCCGATGCCCTTCGCGCCGAATTCGCGCGCGCGCAAGGCGTCGTTGGGAGTGTCGGCATTGGCCAGCACTTTAAGTTTCGCAACTTCGTCCGCCCAGGACAGCAGTGTGACCAACTCTTCCGAGAACTCCGGCTCCACCGTCGGCACTTCACCCGCATACACATGGCCGGTGCTGCCGTTGATGGTGATGACATCCCCTTCCTGCAGGGTGGTGTCGCCGATCTGCGCGCTGCGCAGCACGTCGTTGATGACGATCTGCTCGCAACCCGACACGCAGGGCTTGCCCATGCCGCGTGCCACCACGGCGGCGTGCGAGGTCTTGCCGCCGCGGCTGGTCAGGATGCCCTGCGCCTGGAAGAAGCCGTGAATATCTTCCGGCTTGGTTTCCTCGCGCACCAGAATGATGTTTTCGCCGGCGCGACCGCGCGATTCTGCGGTGTCCGCATCGAACACGATCTTGCCGGAGGCGGCGCCGGGCGAGGCGGGCAAGCCCTGCGCCAGCGACTTGCCGTGGAAATTGGGCGCCAGTTGCGGCACCAGCAATTGTTCGAGGATCGCCGGCTCGATGCGCAGCAGGGCGCGTTCCTTGGTGATCAGTCCTTCGTTGAACAATTCCACCGAAGTACGCACCATGGCGCGCGCGTTCATCTTGCCGTTGCGCGTTTGCAGGCAATACAGCACGCCTTTCTCGATGGTGAACTCGAAATCCTGCACTTCGTGATAATGCGATTCCAGCCGGTTGTGCAGCGTCATCAACTGGCGGTAAATTTCCGGCATTTCCTTTTCCATCTCGGCGATGGCTTTGGGCGTGCGGATACCCGCCACCACATCTTCGCCCTGGGCATTGGTCAGGTATTCGCCGTAGATCAGGTTCTCGCCGGTGCCGGGATTGCGCGTGAAGCCCACGCCGGTGCCGGAGTCGTTGCCCATGTTGCCGAACACCATGGTGCAGATGTTCACCGCCGTGCCGTTGGCCTGATCCTTGGTGATCCTGAATTGCCTGCGGTAATCCACGGCGCGCTTGCCCATCCACGAACCGAACACCGCGCCTACCGCGATTTCCAGCTGTTCATAGGGATCTTGCGGGAAAGGTTTGCCGGAATGGCGTTCCACGATGGCAAGGAACTCTTTCGCCAATTCCTTGAGATGGTCGACGCTCAAGTCCAGATCCTGTGGCGCGCCGTATTTGCGCTTGATCGCGGTCATGCGCTCGTCGAAATGTTCGTCGCTGATGTCGAGCGCGATCTTGCCGAACAACTGGATGAAACGGCGATACGTATCGTAGGCAAAGCGTTCGTTGCCGGTCTGCTTGATCAAACCTTTTAATGAAGTCTCATTGAGGCCCAGGTTGAGGATGGTGTCCATCATGCCCGGCATGGACATGGAAGAGCCGGAGCGCACCGAGACGAGCAGCGGGTTGTCCTTGCCGCCGAAACCCTTGCCGGTCTTTTTTTCCAGGGCTTTCATGTGCTCCCTGACCGAGTCCATCAGGCCCGCAGGCAGCTGATTTTTTTCCAGGTAGGCAAGACAGGCTTCGGTTGTGATGGTGAACCCCGGCGGAACATTCAGGCCGATTTGCGTCATCTCGCACAGGTTCGCACCCTTGCCGCCCAACAGCATCTTGTTCTTGCCGTCACCCTTTTCAAATTCGTAAATATATTGCTTGCTGCCTGCCATTGCGCTTCTCCCTTACTTAGCCTGCTAAAAAGAAAAAATTACATCGACTACTTTTTTTGTATTGAAATATTTGTACAGGTTTTTAAGTCCAGGCCGGAATGTATTTTTATTCTCAGTAAAATCACCCATCAATATCGTGGGCATTCTACGCGACCTGGCAGTCCTGCTTCAAGCGCCATTTTCGAATGCTTATACCATAGCGAAGATGCAGGTTTATGACGCGCTCGATTTGAGCAGCGTTTCAAATTCGTGCGACGGAACCGGCCTGGAAAAAAAGTATCCCTGACCATAATCGCACCCTGCGGCGGTGAGCAGGTGGCGCTGCGTCGCAGTCTCAATGCCTTCGGCGATCACCTTCAGTCCGAGTTTGTGCGCCATCACGATGATGGCTTCGCACAAAGCCATATCGTTTGAGGTGGCGGTCAGGTTGCGCACGAAGCTGCGGTCGATCTTGATGTAGTCGATGTCGAATTTCTTGAGGTAGGACAGCGAAGAGTAGCCGGTGCCGAAATCGTCCAGCGCGACCTGGATGCCGGCATCGCGCAGATCGAGCAGCTTGCTTTTGACGGTGGCTGTGGCATCCAGCAGCAAGCCCTCGGTGATCTCTATCGAGATGCATTGCCCGGGCAAACCCAGTTGCTGCAGATGGGGTATCCAATCCTGGAAGTGGCGTTCGTCATTGCGGAACTGGACCGGCGATTTGTTCACGCTGATCTGGAATTCCGGATGATGTATCGCACGCAGACGCTGTACTTGTTGAACGGCTTCCCGGAATACCCAATTGCCAATGTCGATGATCATCCCCGACTCTTCCGCCAGCATGACAAATTCTGCCGGGTTGATCAGGCCGCGCTCCGGATGCTGCCAGCGCAGCAGCGCCTCGGCCTTGTGGATGCTTCCGCTGTCCAGTTCGACGATGGGATGGTAGTGCAGCCGTAATTGATCGTCGCTAAGTGCGCTGCGCAGATCGTTGATAAGGTGCATGCGGTTCAACGCGGCTTCCTGCAGGCTGTGTGTGAAATAACTGAAGCGATTGCGTCCGGCGCTCTTGGAAGCGTACATGGCCTGATCCGCATTACTCATCAGCATTTCCAGATTGGTCGCGTCATTGGGGTAGAGCGTGATGCCGATACTGGCCGAAACGAAAGCCACATCCTCATCCAGTTGGAACGGTGCGACGAGCGCATCGATGATGGATTGCGCGATACGCTCGACGCTGCTGGTATCGTCCAGTTCGGACAGGATGACGGTGAATTCATCCCCGCCGATCCTGGCGACCGTATCCGATTCGCGTACACACTGGGCGATACGCCGTGCGGCTTCCACCAGCAGGATGTCGCCCTTGTCGTGTCCCATGGTGTCGTTGACTTCCTTGAATTTATCAAGGTCGATGAACATCAGTGCCAGCGGCGATTTGTCGCGATGTGATTTTTTGAGTTCCTGCTCCAGACGGTCCTGGAACATGCGGCGGTTCGGCAGGTCGGTGAGCGGATCGAAGTTGGCCTGCTGCCAGATGGTTTCTTCCGAGCGTTTCTTCTCGGTGATGTCCTGGCTGACGCCGGTCAGTTTGTATTTGTTTCCCTGTTCGTCGCACAGCGACTTGAAGCGTACCCGCATCCAGCGCATGCTGCCGTCGGTACATTGGGTACGGATCTCCGTTTCCACCACGAAATCGGCCTCGTCGGAATCGAGTTCCAGCCGGATGTGATCGCCGATGCGGTTTGCATCTTCGGGGTGGACGAAACGTTGAGCAAAATCCTCATAAGACATGCGATAGCCGCCGACCTGTTTGGCCGTGGCGAAATGCAGGGAGTAATACTGGTCATTGAAGGTGAACTCCCTGCTGGCGACATCGTATTCCCAGTAACCGAGGCCGGATATTTTCGCCGCCAGCGCCAGTTCGTCATTGGTTCTGGCCAGTTCTGCCGTGCGCTTCGTCACTTCTTTTTCCAGCCGGTCCTGATGCCGCAGCAGGCTTTCGTCCCGGTCCTGGATCTCGCTCAGCATATGATTGAACGCCATGATCAGATCGCCGATTTCATCGCTTGCATGTTGCGGAACGCGCAGGTCGTAGGCCTTGTCGTTGGCGATGGTGCGCGCTGTATTGGCGACATCCCGGATGGGCTGGGAGATGACGCGCTGCAGGCGGGTCGCGAGGAAATAGATCACCAGCAGCGACAAGGCAAAAACAGCCAGGCCGGTTTCAAAGTTGGCCAAATACGTGCTCCAGCGTTCGCTGAAATCGGCTTGCAGCAGGATGAAACCGATCCGTTCCTTGCCGCGAACCACCGGTCGGTACAAGTCCGCGCTTTTCATCCAGATATCCGAATGCAATTGTTTGGACGCGACCTTGTAATTGCCGGGCGCGGATTTGACCTTGCCGTTGCGATTCCACGCCGCGAGGGTCTTGCCTTTGGCGTCCAGAATCCACGCGGCTTGTATTTCGCGATGTTCCTGCAGCGCATCGAGCAGACGCTTGGCTTCGGTGCGGTCGCCGAACACCAGAGCAGCTTGCGCGTTCTCGGCCAGGATGTCGGAAATGCCGGAAAGCTGCTGCAGCGATTCGTTGTTGCTGCTGCGCAACGAACTGCCGAACAGCACGGAAAAGCTGACCAGCATGCTGATCGCGCTGCTCAGCACGATGAGAAATACAAGCTTATTTCGCAAAGACCAATTGGACAGATTCGGGAAAGATTTCATGATCGTCATTTTCCGAAAATGTTGGCAGCCAGGTTGAGCATCTGACTGGATAGTCGCAGTCCGGCTTTTCGGGTCGAGGCGAGATTGACCTCGAACAGCATCCTGTCATTGCGCGCGAGCAGGCCGATGCCGCCGCCGCGTTCGGCAAAACCCTGGATATCCGAGATGGTGAGAACGGGGGCGTTACCCAGCGATTTGATGATGGGGACGAGGCGCCGTTGTTCGCGTTCACCGATGTACAGCACATGACACGCGCTCAAGGTTGTGCGGTTGTCTGCGTGCACGACCTGCAATTCATACGCGCCCGCTTTGCGACCGCTCAGGGCGGAGAGCGATGACTGCAGGCCGTCATTGCCGATCACGCACAACCTGAGTATGTCGCCCGTCTTGATCGCACCCGCAGGCCATTCCACGAATTTGATGAAGTTGAACACATAAGCCGATTTGACCTGAAGCTCCGAAAGACCCGCAAGGCAGACCTGCGTGCCCATACCGGCAAGCAGAAACAAACCCAGCAAAAATCGGAATGCGGATTTCATACAAGTAATATGCAACTGCGTGCGGTTCGGGACGCGGTCAGTCTGTCATCTGCCATGCCATAACGCTTTCAGGTAGATTGTGCGCTGCGGCACGACGGGCAGCGAGGGCATGTAGTCCGGATAGAACTGCAGCTGTTGTCTGGACAGCAGGTTCTGCAAGGTGAGCGACAATTCCAGCGATTCGTTCACCTGTTCGGCAAAGCGCAGATCCAGTTCGGTTCGTGCGGAGATCGGCGTTGCACCCAGCGCCCCGTAGATGGTACTGGTCGTGGTCAAGCCACCGATGCGGCGCAACCAGAGATCGAAGTGGCGATCCGGGGTGAAGTTGTATGAAGAACGGACAGACCCCTGATATTTCGGGCTGTTGCCGTACACCACGCTGGTGTTGTCGGATCCGCCGTCCAGCCACATGCGCGATGCATTGATCTGCAGACGCCAATCGGACATGGGGCTCCATTCGGTGGACAGTTCCAGTCCGCGCGTGCGCACCGAAAGGATATTGCCGCGTTCGAGGGTCTGGCATAAGCCTGGCGTGCCGGCCGCAAGACCGAAGTTGGCCATCGCGGCAGTGCATGCGGGATCGACCGGTAAGCCGGTAAACGCAGCTGCGGAATTTGCGGTCATCGTCGAACCCGGCAAGATGCCGAAAACTCCGTCGTAATGGCTCACGTAGGCGGTCAGGTCGGAATAGAAGCTCGGCGACCATTGCGCCCGGTGCCCGGCTTCGAGGGTGCGGACTTTTTCGTTGCCGAAACCGGATTGCTCGCCTGCATTGGCATACAGCAACACGGGCAGTGTACCGGGGCCTGTCGCAGGCAGCGCCGCAGGATAGGCGCCCATTGTGCGGTCGACCATGCTGGGCGAACGCACCGTCTTTGACCAGGCGAACCAGAACGAGTGCTGTTCGTTCGGCGTCCACAGCGCGCGGACGGAGGGTTGGGGAGTTGTTCCGCCGTATGTCTGGTTTTCAATTCTTACTCCCGCCTGCATATTGAATATATGCTGAACGATCGTCCATTCATCCTGGGCAAAGAGGCTTGCCAGCGAGACGGTAACGTCCGTTTGCGACGAGGTCAGGAAACCCGTCGAACCCAGGATTTCCCTGTGTTTGCTCTGGCGGTAGTTGCCTCCCCACACGATGTCGTGTGCGTCGCCGAACGGGAAACGGTGTTGTGCGTCAAAATCCAGGGTGGTGCGGTCATCGTCCGCGCCGGGAACCTTGCCCATGAATTTCTCCGCATAGGTCTGAATGCGCACTTCACCGCCGCCATCGGTGGATTGTTCGAAGCGTCCAAGCAAGTCCCCGCCTGTTTTTTTCGAAACGAAAGGATAGAGTCGCACCGCGCCGTATTGGGCCGGGTTGTAATACGCTGCTGAATCGAACGTGGGGATAAGCCAGGGGTCTCCCGATTGCGCCTCGAATATCCGGCCGCTGAAGAGCCAGCGCGTGTCGACACCATCCGGTTTGTCGTAGCGAAAAGACAACGAAGTGTCGTTAAACTGATCCTGGGCATCCTTGCCGCCGACTTCTTTTCCGCCGTCGCGCCGCTGTTCGTTAAGCGTCACGCGGAACGCAGATCCGTCTTCCATCTTGCTGCCGTAGCGCAGGGTGCCCCCGGCCTTGCCGGTCGACGTGCCCACATGGCCGTCAACCAGCCAGCCGGCGGTATCCTGGGCGCGTTTGGTGATGATATTGACCACGCCGTTGACGGCATTCGAACCCCAGGCCAATCCGGCCGAACCGCGGATGACCTCGATGCGGCTGATTTCTTCGAGCGGCATGTTTTCCACTTCCCAGATCACGCCCCCGTAAAGCGAGTTGTAGATCGAACGCCCATCGACCAGAACCAGCAATTTATTGGCCATGCGCCCGTTGAAGCCGCGAATGGACACGGCCCATTTGTTGTTGCTCAGCTTGGCCACTTCAACCCCGGGCGCAAGACGCAGCGCTTCGGGGATGGACAGGACGCCGGAGCGTTTGATGTCTGCCGCCGAAATGACGAATGCGGCGGCGGCGGTATTGGATAGGGATTGGCTTTTGCGCGAGGCGGATTCGACGCCGACTTTCATCAGGTCGCCCAGGCTGAGTTCCGGCCAAGTCTCTTCTGCGGCAGACGCGACGGCATGAGGCACAGCAGCCAGCATGCAGGCAAGTATTGCGCAGCGTGTCGAGAATTTATCCATGTTGGTACCGGCGAACATGTTACGAATTGACTTGAACGGATCCCTGTTCCCCGCTCCCCGCAACTTATGCGCTGATTATTCCATAAATCAAACTGTTTCGTGGTTGTTGCCGCGCTTCACCGTTATGCCCCCCTGCGTTCAAGTACGGCGGCAAAAAAACCGTCGGTATTGTGCTGCTGGGGTGTGAGTTGCAGGTAGTCGCCCATTTCCAGCGCAATGTGCTGCTGCCGCAAAACTTCGCCGGCCGGCAGCAGCGTGAAATCGGGATGCACCGCCAGGAAGTCCTGCACGATGCCCTGGTTCTCCTCGTGCAACAGGCTGCATGTGGCATATACCAAACGGCCGCCTGGCTTCAGGAGGCGGGCAGCCGAGGCCAGGATTGCTGCCTGTTTCAAGTTGAGCTCGGCTACGCTTTGCGCGGATTGGCGGAATTTGAGATCGGGATTGCGGCGCAATGTGCCCAGCCCGCTGCACGGCGCATCCACCAGCACGCGGTCTATTTTGCCGGCCAGGCGTTTTACCTTGCTGTCGTTTTCGTGGGCGATGAGCTGCGGTTGCACGTTGCTCAAACCGGAGCGTTTCAGTCGGGGTTTCAGGTTGGTGAGGCGTTTCTCGGAAATATCCCACGCATAGAGTCGGCCTTGCGAGTTCATCATGGCGCCCAGCATCAGCGTCTTGCCACCCGCACCCGCGCAGAAGTCCACCACCATGTCGTTGCGTTTCGGCGCGAGCAGCAATCCCAGCAACTGGCTGCCTTCATCCTGCACCTCGAACTTGCCGGTGAGGAACAGCGCGTGTTTGTTCAGCGCAGGTTTGTATTTGAGGCGGATGCCCATGGGCGAATAGGGCGTGGCTTGCGCATCCATGCCTTCGGCCTGCAGGGATTGCAGCACTTCGTTGCGTCCGGCGAGCAGCGTATTCACGCGCAGGTCGAGCGGGGCGGGCTGCTGCATGGAGCGTCCCAGTTCGAGAATCCCGGCATCGCCATGGTGCGGGCGCAGTTTGTCGACGATCCAGTCCGGCAATTCGGCCTGGATGGAAAGCGGCAGTTCGCCCACGCTGATGCTCTTGGCCTTGCCCAGCCACTCGGCTTCTTTCGCCTTGAGCAACGGTTCCAGTTCGCGCAGGTTGTAGCCGCCGAACTTGACCCAATAGGCGAGGGCCATGCGGCGCGCGGTGGCCTGTCCTTTGTCGTCGAGGGTGCAGCCGTACTCGAGCAATAAGCGGTGGCGCAAAACGCCGAACAGTGTTTCTGCCACCAGCGAACGTTCGTTGGAACCGATGCGTTCGGCCTGGAAAAAATGGCGCAACACGGCGTCGGCCGGGTGCTCCATTTTCAGGGCGGTACGCAGGGCTTGTATGACCAGATCGAGACGGTATTCAGTTAACAGCATCGTTTCTTGCTCCTTGTTCATCCGACACGCGGATGCCGGTGATGACAGCCTCGCCGGCGACTTCACCATTTCTATCAAAATAACGCATCTTGACCGGAAACAGCCGGTATTCCTGCGCCAGCCATATATCAAGACCTTCCTCGTTGGGTGCATGCAGTTTATGCAGGCGCACCGTGAGCAGTTTACCGAGCGCCGAGTCGATTTCCTCGTTCGGCGTGATCTCGAAGTCATAGTTTTCGATCTTCTTGCCGTTGCTGACCGAAACCGTGGCCATGTGCGTATTCGCCAAGGGCGGGAACTGGTACAGAACACTCAAGATATCCTGTGTGTCCGGCGGCAGGGGTTTTTCGCCGCCGGGCACAAAAATGGCCCGCTGCGCTGCACGGCTGAATTCCACCGCGTTGCTCTGCGTGCCGGAGCGCTCCTGGCGTTTCTCAAGGAACTGTTCCGGCTGCAGGCCGTATCGGGTGTAGCTGCCGCTGCTGGACTGGGTGAGCTCGAAGCTTTTGAACAGGCTCACCAGGCCGACGGTCTTCGTGACTGCTTGTATCACATAGTGCCCGTCCCTGATCTCCAGCGAGTGAACGGCTTTGCCGATACGGAACTTGCTGGTTCCCTTGTTGATGGCAAAGGTGAGTTCTGCTTCCCTGGGCAACGGCGGCCGTTCGGCTGCGTTGACGGCTTCCGCAGCAAGCTGTTCGGCTTGCGCAGGGGCGCTGGCCGCTTCCGATGTGTCGGCTGCCACAGGCGCGCTGGCTGCTTCCGGCGTATCGGCTGCCTCGGGCGCACTGGCGGCAGACAGCATTTCCTGCGGCGGCACGTCGACCCGGGGTGCCGCTTCGGGCGCGGTCTTCTGTTCGGCGGGTTGTACTTTGCGTTCGGGCTTCCTGGGTTTCGCGGGGGCAGACGGCAGCGCGACGAGCCGGGCGAACAGTGGCGGCAGCTCCGGCTTGAGAGGCTTCAATTGAATATTCGGTTCCCACAGCAGCAATGCGTGCAGCAACACGGAAATGGCAAAGGCAAAAGCGATGCGTTGCGATACGGAGTCCAGCCGGAAATTCACTGGGTGATGCTCAGTGCGGTGAGAACTTGTGAATATTTGTCGCCGTTATCCTCGGTCACCGTGATCTTGCAGGGGAAGTTGCCGTTTTCGACCGACAGCCATATCTCGGTCTTCCATGCAGAACCCTCTTCCTGCGGGGTGCTCAGGTACAGGGTTTCCAGTGTGCCCAGCGGGACGGTCAGCATCTGTTTCGGCTGGATGACATATTTGCGCGTGTCGATCTTGCTGCCATTGGTGATGTGCATGGTCACTTCCTTGCGGTCGCGCAGGAAAGTAATGTAGCGGAACTGGTATTGCGCACTCAGCCGGTCCTGCGTGTCCGCCGCAAGGGGCTCGACGCGCTGACCGTAGCGGTCGTTGAGCATCACCGTGGATTGGCTCCAGTCGAAATTTGCTTCCGTGTTTTTGAGAATTTCCTGCGAGCGTTTATAGACGAAATTCTGCGGGCGCAGCCCTTGCGCGCCGATGTCGCCTTCGCTGATGACGTAGAGCGTATCCGGCTTGAACAAGGCAAGCAACCCGACCGGTTTGGTGATGCTCTCGATGCGGTAATGATTGCCGGTGCGCGTGAATTTTTCGGTGATCGTGGCAATTTTGATGCCTTTTGTGGTTACGTCGTAACTGGCTTCGATGCTCGTCGGCGGGGCGGCGAACAGCGACGGTGCGAAGCAACACAGCAGCAGGGCAACGAGTATGCGCATGGTCTATTCCAGTCCCGGCGAGATGAGCGCAGCGCCCGGTTGTTCCAGGCGGTCGCTGGCGACGCGGCCGATTTCGTCCAGCCACACCTGGTTGCGGCATAGCCAGCGCACGGCCTGCGGGTAGATGCGGTGCTCTTCGCACAGCACGCGGGCGGAAAGACTCTGCGGGGTGTCGTCGCGCAGAACCGGTACGGCCGCCTGGATGATGATGGGGCCATGGTCCAGGTCGGGCGTGACGAAATGCACCGTGCAGCCGTGGATTTTGATGCCGTCCTGAATGGCGCGCTGGTGCGTATCGATGCCGGGATAAGCCGGCAGCAACGAAGGATGGATATTGATGAGCTTGCCGCGATAACGCTCGACGAAACCTGCGGTCAGGATACGCATGAACCCGGCCAGCACCACGAGATCGGGCGCGAATCGGTCGATGATCGCGGCCAGCGCGCTATCGAAAGCGGCGCGATCCGCGAAGTCCTTGTGCGAAATGACGGCTGTCTCGATTCCCTTCCTGCCTGCAATCTCCAGTCCCTGTGCATCGGCGCGGTTGCTGATGACTGCCGCAACCTGACAGGGCAGATTCGCGTCCAGCAAGGCCTGCATGTTGCTGCCGCGGCCGGAGATGAGAATGACGATGCGTTTCACCGCTCAATGCACCTGTGTCTGATGCTCGTCGCCGTTGCGCGCGCGGATGACGCCGATGCGCGATACGGTTTCGCCGGCGGCCTGCAGATGCTTGATCGCTGCGTCCGCATCCTGTGCGGCCACGACCACTACCATGCCGATGCCGCAATTGAAGGTGCGGAACATTTCCTGCGCTTCGACGTTGCCGCCTTCGCGCAGCCAGTGGAACAGCTTGGGCATCTGCCAGGTCTTGCTGTCGATGTCGGCGACGACATTTGCAGGCAGCACGCGCGGCACGTTCTCGGTGATGCCGCCGCCGGTGATGTGCGCCATGCCTTTCACGGTGACTTGCTGCATCAGGCTCAGCATCGGTTTCACATACAGGCGGGTGGGCGCCATGATGCAGTCGGCCAGCGTGCGTTCGCCGTCGAATTTGGCGTTCAGGTCGGGCTTGCTGCGTTCGATGATCTTGCGCACCAGCGAGTAGCCGTTGGAATGCGCGCCGTTGGAAGCCAGGCCCAGCACCACGTCGCCCGCCTTGATGTGCTCGCCGGTGATGATTTTGGCTTTTTCCACCACGCCCACCGCGAAGCCCGCCAAGTCGTATTCACCCACCGGATACATGCCGGGCATCTCGGCGGTCTCGCCGCCGATGAGCGCGCAGCCGGAATCTTCGCAGCCCTTGGCGATGCCCTTGATGACTTCGGTGGCGGCGGACACATCCAGCTTGCCGCAGGCAAAGTAGTCGAGGAAGAACAGCGGTTCGGCACCCTGCACCAGGATGTCGTTCACGCTCATGGCCACCAGGTCGATACCGACCGTGTCGTGGCGGTTCAGTTCAAAAGCCAGTTTCAACTTGGTGCCGACGCCGTCGGTGCCGGATACCAGCACGGGTTCCTTGAATTTTTTCGAGATCTCGACCAGGCCGCCGAAACCGCCGATGCCGGACAAGACTTCCGGGCGCATGGTGCGCTTGGCATAGGGTTTGATGTTTTCGACCAGCTGGTCGCCCGCGTCGATATCGACGCCCGCATCGCGGTAGGACAGGCTGTGGGTTGGGGTGCTCAAGTTGAGTTCTCGCTTTCTTCGGGATAAAGTGCCGCAAATTTTTAGAAAGCGGATTTTACCCGAAATGACATCTGAGCGCTTCGTGGCACTGTACTGGCTGGCTGCCGGGCTGGCATTGGTCTGGCTGCTGTATCTGCTCGACTCCGTTCTCACGCCGTTCCTGGCGGCGGGCATCCTGGCCTATATCTGCCAGCCGCCGGTCGCCCGCCTGTCCCGATTGCGCTTCATGTCGCGCACCACGGCGACGCTGCTGGTGATGGTCCTGCTGTTCGGCGCCATGGTGACGCTGGTGCTGGTGCTGTATCCGCTGCTGCGCTACGAAACCGACATGCTGCTGGCGAAGCTGCCGGTCCTGCTGGAAACCGTTCGCCAGCGCCTGCTGCCGGTGCTGGAGCAATACTTCGGTGCTGCCGTACAGTGGGACGCTGCGACGTTCAGGCAGTTGTTGGGCGAACACTTGAAAAATGCGGGCAGCGTGTCGGCCAACGTGCTGCCGTGGTTGAGCAGCAACGGTTCGGCGCTGATTGCGCTGGCGCTGAACCTGCTGCTGATCCCGCTGGTAATGTTTTACCTGTTGCGCGACTGGACGCTGTTCATGGCGCGCATCGACGGGGCGGTACCGCGCCGCTGGCATGCGAAGACGCTGCAGCTCGCGCGCGAGGTCGATGCGGTGCTGGCGCAGTTCCTGCGTGGCCAGTTGTCGGTGATGCTGCTGATGAGCGTGTTTTATGCCGCCGGGCTGCTGCTGGCCGGGATGCAGTTCGCGCTGCCCATCGGCATTGTGACCGGGATGCTGGTGTTTGTGCCCTATCTCGGCGCGATTATCGGCCTGGTGCTGGCGACACTGGTCGCGTTGACGCAATTCGATCATTTCAGCGGCGTACTGCTGGTATGGGGCATATTTGGCGCCGGGCAACTGCTGGAAGGCATGGTGGTGACGCCGAAGCTGGTCGGCGAACGCATCGGGCTGCACCCGCTGGTGGTGGTGTTCGCGCTGCTGGCATTCGGGCAACTGTTCGGCTTCTTCGGCGTGCTGCTGGCGCTGCCGATTTCCGCGGCACTGCTGGTCGGGCTGCGCCATTTCAAAGGCTGGTATCTGTCCAGCGCGTTTTACCGAAACTGATATGACTCAATTGTTGCTGGGTATCGCGCCGGAGTGGATTCCCACGCTGGACAACTTCGTTGCCGGGCGCAACGTCGAACTGCTGGCCGCCTTGCGCCAGGCGCTGGCTGCGGAGCAGGGCGAGCGTGGCCTGTACCTCTGGGGTGAGGCGGGCAGCGGCAAGAGTCATTTGCTGCAGGCGGCGGTCGGGCATGCCCGGGCGGCCGGGCAGGCGGCGGCCTATGCCTGTGCCGCAGTACCGGAGGCTGCACGGGTGGTGGCGGTGGATGAGGTGGAGAAACTGGACGATGCGGCGCAAATCGCTTTGTTCGCCCTGTATAACCGACTGCGCGAAAACGGCGGCATGCTGCTGGTGAGCGGCACGCAGGCACCGGCGTTCCTGAACCTGCGCGACGATCTGCGCACCCGTCTCGGCTGGGGGCTGGTGTATCAGGTGCATGCCCTGAGCGATGCCGAGAAGGCGCAGGCCCTGAAACAGCATGCGCAGGCGCGCGGTTTCGACTTGCCCGGCGAAGTCACGACTTATCTGCTGCGCCACGGGCGGCGCGACTTGCCCGCCTTGCTGGCGACGCTGGATGCTTTGGACGAGCATTGCCTGCGTCTGAAGCGTATTGCATCCGTGCCGTTGCTGAAAGAAGTGATGAAAGCCTGAATGCGGCACAGCGGAATATTTGACAAAGGCGCATGGTCGCATTAGCTTGGCAGCGGGGCACTTGGCTGAAACCAACCTGAAGGGGGTAACGATGAAAGCAAAGATACTGGTAGTGGCATTGTGTGGGGTGTTTGCGACGGCTGCGCAGGCGGAAGGCGTGGGCGTATATGTCAACGGCGGCACGACCGGTTTCGGCCTGGGTGTGGCGGGGAACCTGTCCGAGAGCGTGACGGGCCGTATCGGCTTCAATACCTGGAGCAAGACCGTTACGCAGAACGACAGTGACGGCAATTACAATCTGGACCTGAAACTGCAGACCATCAACTTGCTGGCGGACTGGTATCCGTTCAGCGGTACTTTCCGCACCACGCTGGGCCTGGTTTCCAATGGCAACAAGGCGACGGTGACGGCTACGCCGAGCGCTGGCGGCACTTACGAATTCAACAATCATATCTATACTGCAAGTGAGTTTGGTTCGTACACCGGCGAAATGAAATTCAACAGCACGGCCCCGTATCTGGGCGTAGGCTGGGGCAACCCGGTAGCCAGGGACAAGACTTGGGGCTTTGTGATGGATCTCGGCGTGATGTTCCAGGGCTCGCCCAAGGTGACCAGCACGGCGACATGCGGTCCCGCGCTAAACGTTACCGATTGCCAGATATTCCAAAACGACGTGGCAGCGAGTACAGCCACGCTGGAAGAGGATACCAAGGACTTCAAATATTGGCCGGTGATCTCGATCGGCGTGTCGTACCACTTCTGATCCGGTCCTGCTGTTGCAAGCGAAGGCCTGCATCACGCAGGCCTTTCTATTTGAATGGAGAGCGTAGTGAATCTGGCTTTATTCGATCTGGACAATACCCTGTTGAACGGCGACAGCGATTTCGAGTGGTCGCAGTTCCTGATCGAACAGGGCGTGCTCGACCGCGAGTTGTTCGAGGCGAAGAACATCGCGTTCTACGAGCAGTACAAGGCGGGCACGCTGGATATCCATGAGTTCCTCGATTTCCAGTTGAAGCCCTTGTCGCGCCACGCGCGGGCCGTGTTGGACGACTGGCATGAGGAGTTCATGCGTCTCAAGGTACGCCCGATGATGGGCGACAAGGCGCGCCAGCTGGTGGCGAAACACAAGGCCGCGGGCGATGTATGCGTGATCATCACCGCCACCAACAGCTTCGTGACCGCGCCCATCGCGCAAGAGTTCGGTATCGAACACCTGATTGCCACCGATCCCGAAGAAAAAGACGGCGAATTTACCGGCCGTGTCGCCGGGGTGCCCAGCTTCCGCGACGGCAAGGTGGTGCGCATGGAGAACTGGTTGGCCCAGCGCGGCTGGAACTGGGATAGTTTCGGCGACACCTGTTTCTACAGCGATTCCCTGAACGACTTGCCCTTGCTGGCCAAAGTGAAACGCCCCGTCGCCGTCGATCCGGACGATACATTGCGAAAACATGCGCAAAATCAAGGCTGGACGATCATTTCCCTGCGCTGAACCAAGGCGGAAGGGGGGGCGGTGTATAATCCGCCCGGTTCCGAGGAGGATGTCCAATGAATCGCCGCCTTAGCGGCGATTTCAACTTTTGCTGATAATGATAAAAAGACTGATTAAACGGGTATTTGGCAAGACGGCTCCGGTGCAGGTGGTGGGTTCCGCGCACGTGATTCCCTATGAAAAACATGGCGTAAGCCGCGACGGCATCAGTTATGGCGCAAAGCGTGTGACGGACGGGCTGCAGGCAGCTGGGTTCATGGCATTTGTGGTTGGCGGTGCGGTGCGCGACTTGTTGCTGAAGCGCGAACCCAAGGATTTCGATGTGGCGACCGACGCCACGCCGGAAGAGGTAAAACGCGTTTTCCGCCGCGCACGCATCATCGGACGGCGTTTCCGCCTGGTGCATGTGATGTTCGGCGAGGAGACGGTGGAGGTTTCCACCTTCCGCCGCGCGATCGAGGCGGAAGATGCCGAGACCGACGCGCACGGGCGCATCCTGCGCGACAACGAATTCGGCGACCAGCAACAGGATGCGGCACGGCGCGATTTCACGGCCAATGCGCTGTTCTACGATCCTTCCTCGCAGGAGATATTCGACTACCACAACGGCTATGCCGACATCCGCGCCAACACCCTGCGCATGATCGGCGACCCGGAAGTGCGCTATCGCGAAGACCCGGTGCGCATGCTGCGCGCGGTGCGGCTCTCGGCCAAACTGGGCATGAAGCTGGATCCGGCGACTGCCGCCCCGATCTTCAAGATGAAAGAACTGCTGAGCAACGTGCCCGAGGCGCGGCTGTTCGACGAGATGCTCAAGCTGTTGTTGTCCGGTCAGGCCATGCCGTGCATCAAGAAGCTGCGCGCGATGGACTTGCATCACGGCATGTTGCCCATGCTGGATGTGATCCTCGAACAACCGATGGGCGAGAAGTTCGTCATGCTGGCCTTGCAGAATACCGACCAGCGCATTGCCGAAGAAAAAGCCACTTCCCCCGCATTCCTGTTTGCCGCCCTGCTGTGGCACGAAGTATTGGCAGCTTGGAAAGCCAGGCAGGAAGCGGGCGAGCGCCCGGTCGGCGCAATGCACGCGGCGATGGATGAGGTATTGGAAAGGCAGCGGGCGCAGCTTGCCATTCCGCGCCGCTACGACACGGTGATGAAAGAATTGTGGCTGATGCAGCCGCGTTTCGAACAACGCGGCGGTCAGCGTCCGCTGCGCCTGCTGGGGTTGCCGCGCTTCCGCGCTGCCTACGATTTCCTGTTGTTGCGTTGCCAGAGCGGCGAAGTGGAGGCCGAACTGGGTACCTGGTGGGAAGAATTCCAGCATGCCGGCGACGAGCGCCGCGCCGAGATGCTGTTGCCGGATACGGGCGGCCCCAAGAAGCGCCGTCGGCGCAGCAAGAAACCCGCCGCCAAGGCTCAGGGCGAATTGCCCATCGATAATTAGCCATGGATTGACACGGATGTTCACGGTTAATAGCAATTTTGTAGGGTGGGCACGTTGTTTGTGCCCACGCAGTCTGCGGAGAAATTTTCCGCGTGGGCACAAAAACGTGCCCACCCTACGTTGTCGATGAAACACGTCGCGTTTGTCGGGCTGGGCAGCAATCTGGCCGATCCGGTATTTCAGGTGTCACGCGCGCTGGATGCGTTGAGTGGTCTGCCGCAGACCCGCGTGGCGCGGCGCTCTTCGTTGTATCGCAGCGCCCCAGTGGGATATCTGGAGCAGCCGGATTTCATCAATGCCGTGGCGCAAGTGGAAACGGAACTGGCGCCGCGCGCGCTGCTGGATGCGCTGCTTGCGCTGGAACACGAATGCGGGCGCACGCGCGAATTCCGCAACTCGCCGCGCACGCTGGATCTGGATGTGTTGCTGTACGACGACTTGCGGCACCACGAGCACGGCCTGACCATCCCGCATCCGCAGATGCATTTACGCGCGTTTGTGCTGCAGCCATTGCTGGAAATTGCGCCGGATTGCGTGATTCCGGGTGTCGGGGCGGCGGCGGAATTTGCGCTGAAATGCACGGCACAAACATTGGAGCGGATTTGAATGCCCCTGAGTAAATATCGCTATATCGTGGTGGAAGGCCCCATCGGTGTCGGCAAGACCAGTCTCGCGCAAAAGCTGGCCGATCTTGTCGAGGCGGAGCCCCTGCTGGAAAAGCCGCAGGACAATCCGTTCCTGGCAAACTTCTACCTGGATCCGGTGCGTTATGCCTTGCCCACGCAGTTGTTCTTCCTGTTTCAGCGCATCAATGAAATGCGCGATATGGCGCAGATGGATTTGTTCCAGAGCCGTACCGTCTCCGATTACCTGTTCGAGAAGGACGCCCTGTTCGCGCGGCTCACCCTGAGCGACGACGAATACAAGCTGTACCAGACCATTTATCAGGGCCTGTCGCCGCAGGCGCCCACGCCCGATCTGGTGATCTACCTGCAGGCACCCACTTACACACTGTCAGAGCGCGTGCGGAAACGCGGCAATCGCTACGAGCGCACCATTCAGGACGACTATCTGGCGCGGTTGTCGGCAAGTTATGGCGAATTTTTCCACCATTATGAGGAAGCGCCGCTGCTGGTGGTGAATAGCGAACACCTGAATTTTGTGGATAATGCGGATGACTTCAACCTGCTGCTGGATCGCATCGGCAAGATGCGCGGTAGAAGAGAGTATTTCAACGTAGGTGTGTGATTCAGGGATGTAGGGTGCGCTTGCGCACCAATTCTGGTGGTGCGCAAGCGCACCCTACCTGCTGGCTAACATTGGCGCATGCCCGAGAGGTCAAAATATGAGAACGACACTAAGCAAACTCCAATCCATGCACGACAAAGGCGAAAAGATCGCCGTGCTGACCTGCTACGACGCGAGTTTTGCCACGCTGCTGGAAACAAACGGCGTGGAGGTGTTGCTGGTCGGCGATTCGCTGGGCATGGTGATCCAGGGGCGCGAAACCACGCTGCCCGTGACCATCGAACAAATGAGTTACCACACCTCCTGCGTCGCGAGCGGGGCGCAGCAGGCATTCATCGTTGCGGACATGCCGTTCGGCACGTCGCAATTCAGTGCGCGCGAGACTTTCGCCTATGCCGTTCAATTGATGGCGTCCGGCGCACACATGGTCAAGCTCGAGGGCGGGATGGAAATGGCAGAGACCGTGCAGTTCCTGACTTCGCGCGGCATCCCGGTATGCGGGCACATCGGGCTGACGCCGCAATCCGTGCATCAGCTCGGCGGCTACAAGGTGCAGGGCAAGGGCGATGCCGCCGCGCAAAAATTGATCAAGGATGCATTGGCCTTGCAACAGGCAGGCGCTGGCATGATTGTGCTGGAGGCAATTCCTGCCGCATTGGGAGTGGAAGTCACCGCTCAACTCAGTATTCCAACCATTGGCATCGGCGCCGGTGCGAGTTGTTCCGGCCAGGTACTGGTGGTGTATGACATGCTGGGCATCTATCCCGGCAAGAAGGCGCGCTTCGTCAAGGATTTCATGGCAGGTGCAGGCTCCATCGGGCAAGCGGTGGCGAATTATGTGACCGAAGTGAAAGCGGGGACATTCCCGGCCGCACAACATAGCTTTTCCTGATCGCAGGTTTGGCATGGCTCTGGCGTATTGCCAATTTTCCCTGGAGTAATACATGAACATTCCTTCGCGGCACGATGCACAACAACGCGCTGACCAGATCCGCATTTTCCGGAACGAACTGGATTTGCTGGAACGCGAGGGCGTGGTTGCCTTGAGCGCAGAACAGCGCCAGCGCGTGGCCGAACATCACCGCCAGTTGCTGGGCCAGTACGCGCAGGATTTCGATATTGACCACGACAAGCGCGCCAGCCAGTTGTCGCTGGGGATGCGCATCGCTTCGCTGTTCGGCGCGCTGGCGCTGTCCGCCAGCGTGTTCTTCCTGTTCTACCAGTTCTGGGGCTGGCTCGCGACCGGTGTCCAGGTGCTCATTCTCGTCGCCGCACCGTTGCTCATGCTGGGCGTGACGTTGCTGATCCAGTACAGGGATGCTTCCGGTTATTTCGCCAAGCTGGCTGCGTTGGTGACCTTCGCCTGCTTCGTGCTCAACATCACCATGCTGGGCCAGATATTCAACATCACGCCTTCCGACAAGGCGCTGTTGCCTTGGGCGGCGCTGGCTTTCCTGCTGGCCTATGCCTGCGACCTGCGCCTGTTGCTGGTGGCGGGCATCCTGTGCGTGATCGCCTATGTTTCCGCGCGCACCGGCACCTGGGGCGGCATGTACTGGCTCTACTTCGGGCAGCGTCCGGAGAATTTCTTCCCCGCAGCACTTTTGCTGCTGGCGGTGCCGCAGTTTGTGCCGCATGGCCGCTTTGCCGATTTTCCGCCCATGTACCGTATCTTCGGCTTGCTCACGTTCTTCCTGCCGGTGCTGGTAATGGGCAACTGGGGCAGTTCCAGTTATCTTGACTGGGACACGGACTTTATCGAGGGCTTCTATCAGTTGGTCGGGTTCGCCGGCAGCGCGTGCGCAGTCTGGTACGGCGTGCGCAAGCAGTGGCCGGAGGTGATCAATACCGGCGTCACGTTCTTCATCATCTTCCTGTACACCAAAATATTCGACTGGTGGTGGGAGAGCATGCCCAAATACCTGTTCTTCCTGGTGCTGGGGCTGGTGGCCGTGCTGTTCCTGGTAGTGCTCAAACGCCTGCGCGCGACCGATTACAAGCTGCTTAAGGGGGAAGCGTCATGATGAAGTGGTCGCATACGCTGATCGCAGGCAGCGCCATCGTCCTGCTGACCAATGCCGTGGCGCTGGGTGGGGCGTGGTACAACCGTAGCGGCGAGGCCGAGAGCCAGTTGCAACTGACGCAGCGCGAGTTGAACCGTTCCTACTCGTATTCGGGCAAGGACAACAGCGGCATTTCGCTCTCGCTGAACTGGCGTTTCGAGCAGACCGAACTCAACGAATACGGTTTTGGCAGGTATTCCGGCAACTGGGGCATGCCGCTTTGGCTGGACGAGGCCAAGATGGCCGGACTCGGTTTCGATATGGAGAAACTGGGGAAATCAACGGATTACAGGCGGCGCTACAGGGAGTTCCAACCCAAAGAGGTGTTGCTGGTACTGGAGCTGGACGGCCCGGCCTACCAGCATGACCTGCAACGCATCCGCGAATATATCGCAGAGAGCAGGAAATTGCTGGCCGCCTCACCCGAAAATGCGGAAATGCAGCGCAAGGCCAGGAACGCCGAGGAAAACTTCAAGCATGAGCAGGAGAAAGGCAGCCGACTGTTCGTGATCGATGCGGGGCTCGATTTGTCGGCCTTGCGCGCTGCCTATCCCGACCGTACCCGCTATGCCATCGTGCACGGGCTGATCCGCCCCGCGACCACGAATATAAAAAAAGTAACCCGTATCGGTGGAAATATTTCCGAACTGCACGCAGGAATCATCAATGTGCCGCTGAACTTCCGGCAGGTGTTCAATGGCGCGGTATCGTACGAAGTGACGGTTGCGTTCGGCAAGCGCCTGGAACCCTGGATCGTTGCGGCGTCCAAGGATGCAACAACGAAATAATCAGAAGAGAATCCGTGATGCAAAAGATACACACCGTCGCCGAATTGCGCGCCCGCCTTGCTGACGAGACGACCGTGGCTTTCGTGCCCACCATGGGCAATCTGCACGAGGGGCACATCGAGCTGGTGCGCATTGCGCGCGCGCGAGGCTCTTGCGTCGTCGTCAGCATCTTCGTCAATCCGCTGCAGTTCGGTCCCAACGAAGATTTCGACAAGTATCCGCGCACGCTGGAAGCGGATTGCGAAAAATTACAGGGTCTCGCGGACGTGGTGTTTGCACCTGCAGTCAGTGACATGTATCCCGAGAAGCAAACGATTTTTGTCGAACCTCCGCCGATCGCGAAGGAGTTGTGCGGGGAATTCCGTCCCGGGCACTTTATGGGTGTGGCGACGGTGGTGCTGAAACTGTTCAACCTGGTGCAGCCGCAGGTCGCGGTGTTCGGCAAGAAGGATTACCAGCAGCTTGCCATTATCCGGCAAATGGTTATTCAGCTCAATTTGCCCATTGAGATCGTCGGTGCGGAGACTTCTCGGGCAGCGGACGGACTGGCGCTGTCGTCGCGCAACCAGTATCTGTCCGGGGCGGAGAGAACCGAAGCGGTATTTCTCAGTCAAACTTTGCGTGGGATGGCGGAGGCCTTGAAAGGCGGCACGACCGACTATGCTGCACTGGAGCGGGAAGCGGGTGCGGCGCTTGCCAAGCGCGGCTGGGTGGTGGAATATGTTGCCATTCGCAGCCAGAAGGACTTGGGGGTTCCCGGCCAAGGCGAGCGCAAGCTGGTGGTGTTGGCTGCGGCACGGCTGGGCAAGACCCGGTTGATCGATAATTTTGAAGTTTGTCTTTAGCGCACAGCAGTTTATAATGCGCGCCCCCTGAAGATCGGGGAAAATAATAAAATTGTTTTTCCGCTCCGGATGGGGCCGAGGAGGTAGTTATGCAACGAACCATGTTACAGGCCAAATTGCACCGAGTGCACGTAACGCAGTCCGAACTGCATTACGAAGGTTCGTGTGCCATCGACGACGACTTGCTGGATGCTTCCGGCATCAGGGAATATCAGGCGATCGACATCTACAACGTCACCAACGGCGAACGTTTCAGCACCTATGCCATCCGCGCCGAGCGCGGCTCGCGCACCATTTCTGTAAATGGCGCGGCAGCGCACAAGGCCGGTCCCGGCGATATCCTGATCATCGCAGCCTTCTCCATCTATTCCGAACTGGAAATGCAGAAATACCATCCCACGCTGGTATATGTGGACGAGCACAACCGCATCATCGAAAAGCGCGACAGGATACCCGTCCAGGCCGCAGCATAAAGATCAAAAGCAAAACGCCCCGAAAATGGGGCGTTTTGCTTATGGGGGTACATGTTCATGCAGGATGAGTTTTGTAGGATGGGTTGAACGCAGTGATACCCATCGTGTGTCATGAAAAATGATGGGTATCGCTACGCTCAACCCATCCTACTTGTGTTGGATCAGATTCTCTTTGCCAACTCCGCAGCTTTGCCGACGTAGGTCTCCGGGCTCAGTGCCTGCAGGCGTTGCTTCTCGCTGGCCGGGATGTCCAGTGACTGGATGAAAGCGGCCAGGCTTTCGCGGTTGATGCCGCCCTTGCCGCGCGTGAGTTCCTTGAGCTTGTCGTAGGCGTTGTCGATGTTGTAGCGGCGCATCACGGTCTGGATCGGCTCGGCCAGCACTTCCCAGCTGTTGTTCAGGTCTTCCGCCAGACGTTGCGGGTTGGCCTCCAGCTTGCCCAGGCCTTTCAGGCAGGATTCATAAGCCAGCAGCGTGTAGCCCAGCGCCACGCCCATGTTGCGCAGCACGGTGGAGTCGGTGAGGTCGCGCTGCATGCGCGAGACCGGCAGTTTTTCGGACAGGTGCCTGAACAGCGCGTTCGCCAGTCCGAGGTTGCCTTCCGAGTTCTCGAAGTCGATCGGGTTGACCTTGTGCGGCATGGTGGAAGAGCCCACTTCGCCCGCCACCACCTTCTGCTTGAAATAGCCCAGCGAGATGTAGGTCCAGATGTCGCGGTTGAGGTCGATCAGGATGGTGTTGGCGCGGGCATAGGCGTCATACAGTTCGGCCATGCAGTCATGCGGTTCGATCTGGATGGTGTAGGGATTGAACACCAGTCCGCGCGCCTCGACGAAACGTCTGGCGAAATTCTCCCAATCCACATCAGGATAAGCCGACAGGTGTGCGTTGTAGTTGCCCACTGCGCCGTTGATCTTGCCCATCACTTCGACGGCGACGATGCGGTCATGGGCGCGGCGCAGGCGATGCACGACATTGGCCATTTCCTTGCCCAGCGTGCTGGGCGTGGCGGTCTGGCCGTGCGTGCGGCACAGCATGGGCAGGTCGGCATGCTGGTGCGCGAGATGCTGCAGGCGTTCGATCAGCACCTGCAATGTCGGCAACATTACTTCGCGGCGCGAGTGGTTGAGCATCAGTGCATGGCTCAGGTTGTTGATGTCCTCGGAGGTGCAGGCGAAGTGGATGAATTCCAGCGCCTTGGCCGTTTCCGGGATCGCGGCCAGCTTGTCGCGCAGCCAGTATTCGATGGCCTTGACGTCGTGGTTGGTGGTGCGTTCGATGGACTTGATCTGCTCGGCATCGGATTCGGAGAACTGTGCTTCGAGTTGCACCAAGTGCGCAATGGTGGCGGGGGAGAACGGCGGCAGTTCCTTGATGCCGGGTTCGTTGCTCAGCGCCTTGAGCCATTCGATCTCGATCAGCACGCGATAGCGGATCAGGCCGTATTCGCTGAAATGGTGGCGCAGTCCTTCGACTTTGCTGTGGTAACGCCCGTCCAGCGGGGAGAGTGCGGTGAGTGACGAAAGAGTCATGGTTGTCCGGGGCCTGATTTTGGAGGCGCTATTTTACCCGCGCCGTTGCGCCGAGGCTACGCAATGATGCCGCCGCCCAGACAGATTTCGCCGTCATACACCACCACCGACTGGCCGGGCGTGACGGCCCATTGCGCCTCGTCAAAGGTGAAGTGGGCAGTTTCGTTTGCATTGAGCGCAACGCGGCAGGCCGCATCCTGCTGGCGGTAGCGTGTCTTGGCCGCATAGCCCCGCGTGGTATCGGGAGCATGGCCACTGATCCAGTGCACGTCCAGTGCATCCAGTTGCGCGTTGAGCAATAAAGGATGGTCATGTCCCTGCACCACGATCAGGCGGTTATGCGGCATATCCTTGCCCGCCACAAACCACGGTTCGCCGGTCGTTTCGCGGGATCCGCCAATGCCCAGCCCTTGGCGCTGGCCGATGGTGTAGAAGGACAATCCCATGTGCTGCCCGACCACTTTATTGTCCGGCGTGACCATGTCGCCCGGCTTGGTTGGCAGGTAGCGGTTGAGGAATTCACGGAACGGCCGCTCGCCGATGAAGCAGATACCGGTGCTGTCTTTCTTCGCATGGTTGGACAGGTTGTGCTCGCGTGCGATGTCGCGCACCTGCGACTTGAGCAGTTGCCCCAGCGGGAACATGGCTTTGCCCAACTGCTGCTGGTTCAGGCGATGCAGGAAATAGCTCTGGTCCTTGCTGTCGTCCCTGGCCTTGAGCAACTGAAACGAACCGTCGACTTCCCGCACTTGCGCGTAATGACCGGTGGCGATGCTATCGGCGCCCAGGCGGATGGCGTGATCCAGAAAGGCTTTGAACTTGATCTCGGCGTTGCACAGGATGTCCGGGTTGGGCGTGCGCCCGGCTTCGTATTCGCGCAGGAAGTAGCTGAACACGCGATCCTTGTATTCCCTGGCGAAATTCACCGCCTCGATGGGGATGCCGATGGTATCGGCCACCGCGACAGCGTCGATCAGGTCCTGGCGCGAGGAGCAGTATTCGCTGTCGTCATCGTCCTCCCAGTTCTTCATGAACAGGCCGATGACCTCGTAGCCCTGTTGTTTCAACAGGAGTGCGGTGACGGAAGAGTCCACGCCGCCGGACATGCCGACGACGACACAGGATTTATGATTGCTTTTCACGTTTGCTCTTTCTCCCGCATGCGGGGGAAAGTTGGATAGGGGGACGAGCTTGCTCGTTACTCATAGTGGGTGATCAGGTCCAGCGGATAACGCTTGCCTGCGAGGTAATCTTCCACGCAACGCAGGATCAACGGGCTGCGGTGGCGAGCCTGGGTGGCGCGTATCTCATCCGGCGTCATCCAGACGGCATGCACGATGCCTTTGTCGAGCTTGCGCTCGGGATGGTGGCCAAGGATGCGCCCGCCGAAGGCGAAGCGCAGATAAGTGGTGTCGGAAGCGTTCGAATGCCAGCGATAGACGCCGATCAGGTATTGCGGTTCGAAATCGTAGGCCGATTCTTCCAGTACTTCGCGGATGGCGCCTGCGGGCAGGGTCTCGTTAGGCTCCCAGTGTCCGGCGGGTTGATTGAACAGCAGGCCTTGCGGGGTATGTTCTTCCACCAGTAAGAACTTGCCATCCTGTTCGAGGACGGCGGCGACGGTGGCATGTGGTTTCCAGATCATGGCGGGATTTTAAACGAAATAAAAAAGGCAGGGTTGCCCCTGCCTTTTTCAAGTTGCAGTGTTATTACTTGGCCATTGTGTCCGCAGCAGCAGCGGCTTTCTTTGCTTTCTTTGCTTTTTTGGCCTTCTTGGCTTTCATGGTCTTCTTTTCCATCTTTGCTTCTGTCTTGGCGGCAGGAGCCATGGTGGCAGCAGGAGCGGCTGCAGGAGCGGCAGCTTCGGCAGCAACGGCGGAGAAAGTAACCAGGGCGAATACAGCGGCGATCAGGGTAGACAGCAGTTTCATTGGTGGCTCCATTCAGTAGTTGATTATGTTGGTGACACGACCAGTGTCGGAGCCAATAACGCGGTGACTTCTGATCGCGTTGACACGATTCTTGAATTTGGTGCCGGGGGGGGGAATCGAACCCCCACGCCCTTTCAGGCACCGGATTTTGAGTCCGGCACGTCTACCAGTTCCATCACCCCGGCGAAGGTGTATTTCCCGTGTGCGCCGGATTAAGCCAGTTTGCCGCCAGTGCGGCTCAACCCGGTCAGGGAAGGGCGCGAATTATCCATGAAACACCTGTCCCCATCAACTACAATGCGCGTTTTTCTTACCTCATCCCCCTGGTTTGCATGCGTACCGACGGTTTTGATTTCATTTTGCCCGAGCGCCTGATCGCGCAACACCCGCCTGCGCAGCGCGGGGCGAGCCGATTATTGCAGGTGGGACAGGCGGGTCTGAAAGACAGCCAATTCGCCGAACTGCATGGGCTGGTGCATGAGCATGACTTGCTGGTTCTGAACGATACGCGGGTGCTGAAGGCGCGCCTGTTTGGCGAGAAAGAGAGCGGCGGCAAGGTCGAAGTGCTGGTCGAACGGGTGCTGGATGGGCATGAAGTCTTGGCCCAAGTCAGGGCCAGTAAAACGCCCAGGACAGGCAGTCGGCTGGTATTGGCAGGAATGGTGCCGGTGCGGGTGCTGGGGCGTGAGGGAGAATTTTTCCATTTGCGTTTTGAAGATGCGGAAGCAGTGACGGTTTTGCTGGAGCGGCATGGGCATTTGCCCTTGCCACCCTACATCACCCATGCCGCCGGGGCCGAGGACGAGACGCGGTACCAGACCGTGTTTGCGCGCGAGCCGGGGGCGGTGGCTGCGCCCACGGCCGGGCTGCATTTCGGCGAGACCATGCTGCAGGCATTGCGCGACAAAAAGGTGGCTATCGCCTATGTGACGCTGCATGTTGGCGCAGGTACATTCAAGCCCGTGCGCGCAGAGAATATCGAAGAACATGTCATGCACAGCGAACGCTATACCATTCCGCAGGCCACGGTGGACGCCATTAAACAAGCCAAAGCCAAAGGCGGGCGCGTGATTGCGGTGGGAACGACCAGTCTGCGTGCGCTGGAAAGTGCGGCGGCGGGCGGAGAGCTGGTTGCAGGGGCAGGCGAGACGCGCATTTTCATCACGCCCGGCTACCGCTTCAAGGTGGTGGACGTGCTGCTGACCAACTTCCACCTGCCGCGCTCCACCTTGCTGATGCTGGTGTGCGCTTTCGGCGGAATGGACAAGATGCTGGCCGCGTATCGTCATGCGGTGGAACAGGAATATCGCTTTTTCAGTTACGGCGATGCGATGTTGATCGAAAGAGAACAATGAAATTTACGCTACACAATACCTCGGGCGCCGCCCGGCGCGGCACACTGGAACTTGCGCACGGCAAGCTGGAAACACCCGCCTTCATGCCGGTGGGCACCTACGGTACGGTCAAGGCCATGTCGCCGCTGGAACTGAAAGACATGGGCGCACAGATCGTGCTCGGCAATACCTTTCACTTGTGGTTGCGGCCGGGGCTGGAAGTGATTGCGGCGCACGGTGGCTTGCATCGCTTCATGGGCTGGGATGGCCCCATCCTCACCGATTCCGGTGGTTTCCAGGTGTTCAGCCTCGGCCCGTTGCGCAAGATCACGGGCGGCGGCGTGGAATTCCGCTCGCCGGTGAACGGCGACAAATGCTTCCTGTCGCCGGAAGAGTCCATGCGCATCCAGAAGGTGCTGAACTCCGACATCGTGATGATCTTCGACGAATGCACGCCGTATCCGGCCGACGAACAGACGGCGGGTGTGTCCATGCGCCTCAGCCTGAGCTGGGCGGAGCGCAGCAAGAAAGCGCACGAGGGCAATACCAATGCGCTGTTCGGCATTGTGCAGGGCGGCATGCACGAGCATCTGCGCGACGAATCGCTGGCTGGCCTGAAGGACATTGACTTCGACGGTTTTGCCATCGGTGGCCTGTCGGTGGGCGAACCCAAGGAAGATATGTTGCGCATCCTTCAGCATACCGCGCCGCAATTGCCGACCGACAAGCCGCGCTACCTGATGGGCGTGGGCACGCCGGAAGACTTGGTGGAGGCCGTGGGCAATGGCATCGATATGTTCGACTGCGTGATGCCGACGCGCAA